>OZ242335.1:4800000-6807964 GCA_965208425.1 Candidatus Poribacteria bacterium
GCAATTTATCCCGGCAGCCGATACAGGTGCGGATAGGCATCGCAGCCATATGTCCCTCCTTAAACGCTGAGCAGCCACAATCCTCTCGATTAGTTTTAACCCAAAAGCATCTCCGATGCAGCATGATGAATCTTCTCTGCCGTTTTGGAACCAATTCCCGGCAATGATGAGAGTTCTTCCAACGTTGCTTGAGCGATGGATTCAACTGTCGAAAAACCAGAATCTCTAAGAAGTTCAGCCGTTTTAGTACCGACACCGTCCAACTCGGTTAAATCAAGTCCTGCTGGTGGGGAAGAATCGGTCTCAACGGGTTTGAACAATTCTTCTGCAATTTCTTCCTTAAATTGCACATCTGCTTCAGATTCGCTTTTTATATCGATTTTCCAACCAGTTAGCTTCGCAGCAAGCCGCGCATTTTGTCCACGCCGACCAATCGCTAAGGATAGTTGATCATCCGGCACTATCACCTCTGCACTTGTATCTTCGTCATCAACTTTCACACGCACAACGGTAGCAGGTTGCAAGGCATTCGCAATAAAGACCGCAGGATCCTGATTCCATGGAAGGAGATCTATCTTCTCACCCTCTAACTCCCTTACAACGGTTTGAACACGTGACCCTTTAACACCCACACAAGTGCCAACCGCGTCGATACTCTCATCTGTCGCAATGACAGCGACCTTTGCACGATCCCCAGGATCGCGGGCAATTGCTCTAATCTGGACTAAGCCATCATAAACCTCGGGAACTTCTATTTCAAACAAGCGGGCGATTAGTCCATTATGGGTACGTGAAAGGACAATTTGTGGCCCCTTTTGGTCTAAATTTACCTCCATAATTAAGCACTTCAGCGCATCACCCCGTCGATAATTGTGAGGGCGAGGCACTTCACTATAAGGAAGAAGACCTTCTGTCCGCTCCAAGTCGAGGATCAGGTTACCCCGTTCAGTTCGTTGGAAGTAACCGGTGATGACTTCGCCTTCTTGTTCTTTATACTCCTGATAGATCTGTTCTCGTTCTGCTTCTTTTATTTTTTGGACAAGAATCTG
Source organism: Candidatus Poribacteria bacterium (assembly GCA_965208425.1). Classification (GTDB taxonomy): domain Bacteria; phylum Poribacteria; class WGA-4E; order WGA-4E; family PCPOR2b; genus PCPOR2b. Next base: position 4,801,050 of record OZ242335.1, read on the forward strand.
ACGGGCTGTCTGGGCTTCAATTCTCCCAAATTCGCTTGGATCGATTTCAACCTCAATAACCTCATCTAGCTGGGCATCGGGTTTTATCTTTAATGCTTCCTCAATGGGGATTTCCGTAGCAAAGTGGTGCATAATCTCAACCACTTTTTTCGGGACAAAACATCGAATATCCCCCAACTCGGGATCAATTTTAATCGACACACCTCGTGTCGAACCGTAGCGCCGCTTGGCTGCTGAGTATAGTGCTGCTTCGATTGCTTCAATAAAGATTGTCTGCGGCAGCTCCGTCTGATCCATAATCTGACGAACGGTCATGACTAGATCATTATTCATTGCGTTAACTCCCCCATCCATCCAAAACTTTACCACATCAGTTGGATTTGGGCTTGAACAATATCGGAAATTACAATTTGAACCGTCTTTCCAGAAAACAGGGTCAGGAAGATTTTTCCATCGCTGACTTGGTTTAAGGTGCCGTTGAATTGTGAACAATCTTCGGTCGTGGTGGACACCTCTACTTGGACCTTTTGTCCTAAATTCCTGCGGAAATCGGCTTCTGTAATAAGCGGTCGATTCAGTCCCGGCGAAGCGACTTCAAGATTGTATGTGCCTAGCATCATGTCATGCACATTGAGAATCGGGTTCGCAATTCGACTCACCTGTTGGCAATCTTCGATGCTTATACCACCGGGCTTATAAATCAAAAGTTTTAACGTCTGACTATCAACTTGATATTCGACATCAACTAGCTCAATTCCTTCATCAGCCAAAACAGGTGATAATAGATCGGAAACTGAAGATGCTAATGAAGATGTCATATTGTGCGCAGTGCAAAAAGGCACCAATATGCCTCTGATAAGATTGGTTGCAAAGCAGTGCCCCACCGGCGATTCGGCGATTTGTCAGGGCACTGTTAGGTCCAAACTCTGAAGTGCGTAAGTCGTAAAAAATAATAAAGAGCGGGAAACCGCCTCCCACTCTTAAAAAGATCGAAGATTGACGTACTCCCACACCCTAAAGGGTGGGGATTCCCACCCATCAAGGAGTCGAATTGTGGTATCAACGATACTTGCACCACGAAGGGTGTCTTACGGTATCTACTCCATAGGTAATCAAGCAACAACACTAGATGCAATATCTTAGTGTTGAATCTCCAGCATCCTAATTATCTGGCTGATACATAAAAAAACCGCGATTGGCTTTCCTCTTGAGAAGGATTTCTCGCGGCAGATTAAATAGTATCATAAGGGAAGGAATTATGCAAGTAAAAATGGAAATTTGCCAATGCCTCCCCCTCGATTAATAAAAAAACGCCGTGTGCCAAGTTTGAATCTCTGAAGCACGCGGCGTTTTATTAACTGCTAAGTTTGGAAAGCTATACAACGCTATTAAAAATTATTTGGAGTGGGCTGAATCGGAATTTCCTTGGGCTTTTCTTTTTCTATGCTGGCAGCCTTGAGCGAGGCGTGTTTCATATCACCTAACCGGACAATACGAACTTGTGGTGATATCGGGCGCGTCAATTCCGCAGGTGGCGGTTCTGATGAATTAAAAAACGTCAACTTGACCATAAAAACTGTTAACATCAAGTAAAAGAGCATCGCGGTGTAGTTGACAAAGGTAGGATGGGGGCCCAATTTCATCGCCACAAGGATACGTGCAATAGGATTTACTAGAAAATCCCAGATCGAACGTCGGCGAGTTTGGCGAATTTGGGTCTGAATACGCTCGACAAGCCCCGGTGGAGGTACGGGATCCGGAATACTTTCGAGCACAGCGGCTGTGTGTAACATCTCCTCATATTCTTTTTGGCAAACCTCGCATTTGAGGAGATGTCGTCTGTACTCAATCCTTTTTTGATCTGTTAGATCCGGCTGTCGATGTAGACTAAAATGTTCGATAACTTGCTTACAGTCGAGACTCATATCTGTCCTTTTTCTATATTTTTCGATCGGAATAAGCGTCCGTATAGCATTTGCTTAATCCGAATCCGTACGCAACTGGGTTCGGCCCTATAAGGCTATTTGTAGCATCGGCTTAGTGGAGGTTTAAGCCGTCAAGTTTTGACTTAAGGTTCCTCACGGCTGTATTCAGTCGTGAGGCGACTGTACCTTCTGAGCAATCAAGCAATTCGGCAATTTCGCGATATTTCATCTGCTGCATATAGAACAGAGTAACGACTATCCGTTGTTTCGAGGGTAATTGATCAATCGCCTGTTGTACCAGCTGGTCACGCTCTGTTTTCAGAAGGACTCGATCCGGAGAATCGTTCGCATATTGCCCTTCTCTTTCTTGAACATCCCTCGTATAGGAGGTTAATGTGCGCTCACGGGAATCTGACCGACGTTTGTACTGTTGACAAACGTTGATTCCAACTCGGTACAACCACGTCAAAAACTTCGACTGGAATTGGAAGGATTCGATAGATTTGTAAGCTTCAAGAAACGCTTCCTGCGTCGCGTCCGAGGCATCATCAGGGGTGCCAAGCATCCGATATGCAAGCCCATAAATTCTAGCATGGTGGCGCTGGACCAATTCATTGAATGCTTCGACATCTCCTTCAATTGTTTTCTGAACGTAGATTTCGTCGGGAATCATCGGTCTGCCCACTTGAACGTTTGAGTCAGTACCATTATAGCATTGGTGAAGATATTTTACAATTTTCTTCAAATAAAATATCAAAACGTATTTAGGAACATCTTAGTTACACCATGAGCGGAGCTGCGACATCTTTCCAACACTATGACACGAGAGCGTGAGATTTTCCTATTGACTTCGTAATCTGAATTTGTATAATGGAGACTATTTGAGGAATCTTGCATTAAAAAGTTTCATGCCTCCATCAATGATTTGATTGGATCAGATTCGCTGTAAAAACAATGCTGCTAAGAGGGAGAAATTCTAATGCGGATTGACTGTCAAAGCCACATATTTCCTCGGGCGTATATTGATGTGGTTGCTCAAAATCCCCAGCCACCGCAAATTGAACTTCGACGCACGGTGCGGGATAACCCCGATGAATCGGGTTGTTCGGATACTTTAATTGGCAAACAAGGCAGTCGGCACGAAATTCCGAGCATCTTGGGTATGCAGCACGGCGACGAATTTGTTATCACTTACGGTGATATACAACAGTTTCGGCTACGGGAGGAGATGTACCGCCCCAAACGAAAACTTCAGGACATGGATAGGGCAGGCATTGACATAGCACTTATCAGTACCAATATCCCAGGTCCCTGTATGCTCTCTCCCGAATTGGCTATCAAAGGCGCACAGGCAATCAACGATGCGATTGCGGAGATGATCCAGCAACACCCCGACCGATTTGCAGGACTCGCCAGCCTCCCTTGGCAGGATGTGGATGCTACTATTGATGAGATGAACCGAGTACACAACCTGGGGTTCTGTGGCGTAATGCTGTATTCACACATCGGTGGACGCCCGGTGGATGACCCGGCTTTCGACCCGATCTACAAACATGCCCAAGCGAAGGAGTTGCCGATTGTCTTGCATCCCACCGTCCCCGCATGGGGTGAGGCGGTCAAGGACTACTCAATGATTCCCATGATGGGGCTGCAAGTAGACACCAGCTTTGCACTTTTACGACTTATACTCGGCGGCGTACTTGAGCGGTATCCTCGGTTGAAGGTTGTCATGCCCCATGTCGGCGGTGTTTTGCCGTACATGATGGGGCGCATTGAACATCAAACGGAAGTGATGGGACGTGGGCGAGAACACATTAAACAGCCTCCGAGTGCCTACATGCGCCGCATTTATTTGGACACCGTTTCTCCATCCGCACAAGCACTCCGATACGCCTACGACTTTTCTGGACCCCAGCATCTGGTGTTTGGCACCGACCACCCTTGGGTTGATCCGCAGCTTTTTGTGACACTCATTGAGGAAATGGATATCCCTGATGACGAAAAAACGCAAATCTTTGGTAGCAACGCTGCAGAATTGTTTGGTCTTAGGATTTGACGTGCTTTTTTTGAATTGAGTTTAAGAATTGAAAGGGAACCGCAACTATGAACTGGCAAGAACATCAACCCTGGGCAGGGGTGTTTCCCGCAACGCTCTGTCCATTTCATGAAGATGAATCAATTGATGAAGAGGGGTTGCGGGCATATATGCGCGAACTTGCAGCTGTCGATGGTGTCAAAGGGCTTGTCTGTAATGGGCACACAGGTGAGATTACATCATTGCGTCCGAGTGAGCGTGCATATGTAACGACGATCGTTGCCGAGGAAGCTAAAGGTCAGGTAAAGGTTGTCTCCGGCGTAAGTGCTGAAGGCAGCCTAGAGGCGATCGACTATGCTATCGCCGTAAAGGAGGCGGGTGGCGATGCAATTTTACTGATGCCGCCACATCACTGGTTACGCTTCGGTCGCACGAGTGAAACGGCAATCGGCTTTTTTCAGGATGTTGCCGAAGGAGCAGACATCCCCATCATCGTCCACCAATATCCTGCCTGGACAAAGGCAAGCTACAGCCTCGCAGAAATGTTGGAACTTGTGAAAATCCCACAGGTGGTGTGTATCAAGATGGGGACTCGCGACATGGCACGCTGGCGCTGGGACTATGAGCAACTGAAAGCAGCGGCACCTGATGTTCCTATCTTAACCTGTCACGATGAGTATCTGCTTGCTTCGCTATTGGAAGGCTGTGATGGCGCACTAATTGGTTTTGCCGGATTTGTTCCAGAGTTGATGGTAGAGGTTGTACACTCCGCCCTTAATGGCGACCTGATAGGTGCCCGCAAAGCGCGAAGGCTAGTGGATCCACTATCTCGAATTGTGTACAATTTCGGTGAACCGAGCGGCGATGCACACCAACGGATGAAGTGTGCGCGCTGGTTGATGGGCAAGTTCCCCTCTATGACGATGCGTCGCCCACTCCGTCCATTGCCTGACACGGAAATTGCCAAAATCCGTCGGAGTCTTGAGACGATTGGTTATGAATGTGTACATTAATAGATTAAAGTAGCGTGAACTGTTAGTTTGCGGACGGGGATCACAATCTAACAGATCGTGCTACAAAAGTAGATTGTAGGTCGAGATTCATATCTTGACAAAATACCAGGCCTGTGATGCTGCAATTCTAGGTATTGTCGATTTTGGAAAATCGACCTACAGCAATCCTTATCTCGTTGGGTTTCACTGCGTTTATTTATAAGAGGCGGTTGTTGAAACATGGAACGGCTATTGTAGTTGATAGGGATTTGCTTTTAATCGTTCAACCCAACCTACGTCAAATATCAACACGCCCTAGTGCTCAGTCATATAAGTTTTACAATTATAGGACTTACGCATTCCAGATTGTAGTTGCCCGATTCATCGGGCGTATCGGGGCAGGTCCCGATTTATCGGGATCCTCGCTTCGCGGGAGATGCCCCTCCCACACACCGCTCCGTGCCCGCTAAAGGAGGCGAAAGGGCTTTGACTGTTCGGCTGGGCAAGTCCTGATATGTTATTGTTTGCTTTCAATCAATATACACAACCATAATTTGCCTGACAGAGTACTAGTAACTATCTAGAAGGTTCGGTGCAATTGAGGAAGAAATATGTCCAATCTGAAACAAGAATTATTTGAAATTGATGTATACGGTTTCACAATCCTTGAGGACGTTCTCACTCCTGATGAAGTGGTAGAGATGAGAGAGGTCCTGATTCGATTGGTGGAGGAAAAGGGTGTCGATCGAGGCGACTGTATACACATCTCGAACTTGCCGACAATGGATCCGGTCTTTTTCAAGACGATTGACCATCCGAGAGTCTTACCACTACTTGAAGGGACAATGACCAATCGTGTGCCTCTGATTCTCGGCAGTCTTAACGCTCGCATCGTCCGTCCCGGCGATCCGGTGCAACGTCTGCATGGTGATATCCTTGAGGATTTAATGAAGAAAGATGGGAAGAATCCCGTCATGATGAATACGGTCTGGATGCTGGACGATTTTACACCGGAGATTGGGGCGACGCGGATCGTTCCCGGTACACACAAAAGTGGAATAAACCCGCCACCTGAAGACATGGCAATTCAACATGTGCTGACAGCAACCGCACCGGCGGGAAGTGTTCTTGTTTTTAACGGTCAATGTTGGCATGGTGGCGGTGCGAATACCGGTGATCGGGATCGTCATGCGATTTTTGGACACTACCGGATCGGTCCTATGATGCGGTTTCAACTTGACCCACACCATCGATTCCCAGAAGAGTGGCTAGATTTACTCACAGATCGCCAAAAACAACTGCTACGGATGGAGAATGGGGTGGGTGTCTTACATGGCGCAGATCACTACGAGTAAAGCTGATTTATAGTGAATTCAAAAAAATAAATGAACACTTGCGCTCCCCATGTTTGGTAGGCGCTGTTTGCAACTGCGCCGACTTTGGGTGTCTCATTAATTCTAAGATCTACTATAACATGAGCCTTGATATTTTGATGATACAGACGCAGTTGGACGATTCATCGTCCATTAGAACAATCCTTGATTGCGCGATGCCTTAACCTCAACCGATAGGTAGGAAGATCCATGAAAAAACACACCCATCGTTTCATCTTGTCTACAATAATCGTGTATCTCACCGGTGGCACACTCAACTCAGCAGTTGCTGATCTGAACGTCGGTGAACCCCGCACGGTACGGATGATCTACTTTTTGCCCAACGACCGTCCGCATCGCGCTGAGGTGGTGCAACGAATGAAGGATAATATTCTCAAGGTTCAGACCTTCTACGCTGAACAGATGCAGGCGCACGGCTACGGGGAGGTAACCTTCCGCGTTGAAACCGATGGCCAAGGCGAGCCCAAGGTACATAGCGTAGTTGGCCAATTCCCTGATAGCCACTACCTTACCAGCACGTCGTTTGCGCGTGACGAGATTGAAAAACTGTTTGACTACTCGGCGAACATTTACTTAATAGTCATTGACAATAGCACGGACCGCGTTAATAGAGCGAATAGAGGCGCGGGAGAGTGGCTCGGAAAACAAGGTGGGATAGCGTGGGTCGCTCGTGAATTTGATTGGTCATTAGCAGCCCATGAACTAGGACACGCCTTCGGTTTGCAGCACGATTTTCGCGATGGTGCGTATCTGATGTCGTATGGCTCAGGAGCGTCGCCAGAGCAGGCATGGAGTCAATTATCTGCGTGCCACGCCGAAAGGTTGTGGGTGCATCCTTATTTCAATCCCAATATCTCCACGAGATGGGAGCAGAGTCCAACAATAGAACTCATCTCACCCAATACCTATCCAGTAGGTTTAGAAAGTGTTGATATTCAACTCAAAGTCAGTGATTTAGATGGGCTTTATCAGATAATCCTATTTGCTACAACAATAGATGATTTCTCCCCTGGACGTGGACTTCCTGAAGTAAAGGTATGTCGCAGTTTGGGAGGTGAAAGAGAGGCTGTTATTGAATTTGAGTATGATGGTGATATTCCATCTAGTGTCTTTAGTGACCTTTATTCCCCGGTTAAGCATTCAATGCATATTGAGGCGGCTGATGTAGATGGAAATGTAAATGCTATATCTTTTTCCCTTTCGGCGATTTCGACTGAACCACCCGCTCCTACTCCTAAAATACTTGTAAAGCTATCAGGTGATAACCAGACGGGCACGCCCGGCGCAGCATTGCCCCATCCATTAATCGTTGAAGTGAGAGACAAGCAAAGTAAAAATCTCTTACCCGGTGTTCAGGTGAGGTTTACTATCACGTCGGGCAAAGGAAAATTAAACACAAAATTCACGAGTGAGAATATAGTGACCGATGCCTCCGGACGCGCTCAAAGTATCCTTACGCCCAGCATCGGGCCTAATGCTGTAGAGGTATCTGTCAGCGGCGGTGAACCTGTAACGTTTCATGCTACCGGTATTCAACCCTCCACTATATCGCATGCGGAGGGCGATTATAGTACTTGGCAGCTACCCGATGGCGCGATACGCCGTCTGGGGAAAGGCATAGGTAGAGCAGTCGCATTTTCATCAGATGGCTCACACTTTGCTGTGGCAAGTGCAATCGGTATTTGGATTTACGATGCAACGACAGCGCGTGCGCTCACGCTGTTACCCTCTACACTGGAGACATGGTCGGTTGACTTTTCTCCTGATGGCAGACTACTCGCTTCCAGTTTAAGGGAGACTGGAACGATTCAACTATGGGATGTGACAACCGGCGAAAATATCACTACCCTTGAAGGAGACCCCCTGACAAGTGTTTATTCCGTATCATTTTCACCTGATGGCACAATCCTCGCCTCTGGCTCTAGTGATCGCACTGTTAAGCTATGGGATGTGACAACCGGCGAAAATATCGCTACCCTTGAAGGACATAAGTCTTTTGTCTATTCTGTATCATTTTCACCCGATGGGAAAACCCTCGCCTCTGGCTCTCGGGATAACACTGTTAAGCTATGGGATGTGACAACCGGCGAAAATATCACCACCCTTGAAGGACATAAGTCTTTTGTCTATTCTGTATCATTCTCGCCCGATGGGAAAACCCTCGCCTCTGGCTCTTATGATCATACTGTTAAGTTATGGAACGTTGTGACAGCTGAACATATCACCACTCTTAGGCATAAGAGGCAAGTCAATTCTGTATCATTTTCACCCGATGGGAAAACTCTTGCTTCCGGAGCATGGGATGGCACCATTGCGTTGTGGGATGTGATCAATAGAACAGAGATAGCTACATACTCTGGCAGAACAGATATAGCTACAGACTCTGGTCACTTGTATAGCGTTGATTCATTATCGTTTTCCCCTGATGGAACAACCCTCGTTTCTGCTTCAGCGCAGAGTGGTGCAGTAAAGTTATGGGATATAAGGACGGGCAATGCTGTTGACTTGAGACATACAGATATTGTTAGATCTCTATCGTTTTCCGCTGATAGCACAATCCTCGGTTCTGGTGGATTGGATGATGCGATAAAATTATGGGATATAACGACAGGTATCAATATTGATACTCTTAGACACCCGAATCTTGTCCGTTTTATATCGTTTTCGCCCGATGGAAAAACCCTCGCTTCATTGTCAGATAGAGTCCGACTGTGGGATGTAACGACGGGTCAGAATATCACCATATTTCAGGGGACTCCGTCTTGGGTAATGCGCGTATCATTTTCACCCGATGGAACAATCCTTGCTGCGGGGTTTAGGGATGGCATGATTCGATTATGGGATGTAACGACAAACACGAATATAAGAACTCTTAACGCACATAAAGATGGCGGGGGGCTTATATCATTTTCCCCTGATGGTTCAATCCTCGCCTCCGGTTCTGCTTATCCCTTCAGTTCTTCTAATATCAAATTGTGGAATGTAGCGACCGGTCAAAATATCAAGACATTCGATTTTGAGCAGCAGCGGGCCAATGCTGTTGTATTTTTGCCCGATGACACAATCCTCGCCTACATGTCGGACTGGCAGGGGATAAAATTGTTGGATGTGACGGCGGAGGCGAATCTTGCAACTTTTACACATATATCTTTCCGTTCTATGGCAATTTCCCCTGATGGGACTATTCTTGCCTCGGGTGGGCATGACCGTGAACCGATAATTAAGCTATGGGATGTAACAACGGGGGAAAATATTGCGACCCTTGAGGGACATACCCATGGGATTTATGCGCTATCATTTTCCGCTGATGGGAGAGTTCTCGCTTCTGGATCATCTGGTGCGATTCTATTGTGGGATATGACACCGTACCTCGACCCCATCACGATCTCGGAACCGGAAAGAAGCACAGCGGATATCAACAGAGACGGTATCGTGAATATCTTGGATTTGATCTCAGTAGCGTCTCAATTGGGGAGTGTGGGGACCAATCTGGCGACGGATGTGAATGGCGATGGGGCCGTCACTATTCTGGATTTGGTCTCGGTTGCGGGCATGTTTGAGGCTACGACAGCCGCACCTTCAGCGCACTCACAAACGACACTCACAGCGGCAGAGGTTCGGGGTTGGCTGAACAGCGCAAGGTCACTTGAGATTAGCGATCCGATTATGAACCGGGGACTTGTGATACTTGAACAATTGTTGGTATCCCTAACACCAAGGAAAACCGTACTATTGTCCAACTATCCGAACCCGTTTAACCCAGAAACGTGGATTCCGTATCAGTTAGCCGAAGATGCGTTTGTGACGCTGACTATCTATGATGAGAGTGGTCAGTTCGTCCGTACCCTTGACGTGGGGCATCGGATCGCTGCCTTCTACGAGAGTCAGTCAAAAGCCATCTACTGGGATGGCACAAACGAGTTCGGTGAGGCGGTGTCAAGCGGTGTGTATTTCTATCACCTGTCTGCCGGGGATTATTCCGCCACGCGGAAGATGGTCATTCTGAAGTAGGATACGGGTGAGTATCTTCCTATCATCGCTCGCCAAAATGCCCAATAAATGCCACAACGGCAATTCTCAAGCAATTAGCTTAAAGGTAGTAGGACTTACGCATTTCAGGACGGGACAAGATGCCCCGCCTACGGTTGGCTGCGTAAATCCTGGCTAGTTGATAAACGGTGAGCACCAGCAAAATCCCGATTTATCGGCATCAAAAACCGCCGCAATCGTTGGAAATTGGGAGGGGCGGGAATTGGAATTCCCTCCTACAATACAATATAGGCACTAGGGGGCGTACCCTCCGAACCGTGACTTTGATCTCTAGTGCTATAGAGCATTATCACTATTTTGAGAGGTAATTTATGTCACGCCTGAAGTATGCCCTCATCGGTTATGGTCGTCGAGGTCGATCACATATCGAAACCGCCGCAGCGTTGAAAGAGGCCTTTGAAATTGTGGCGGTTTGTGATGCCCATCCGGCGTCAGCAGAGGAAGGGGCGACACAATTCAAGGTGAACGCTTACACCAATGTTCGTGAGATGGTTGAGCGTGAGCAACCGGAGGTCTGCGATGTTGTCGTACCCGCGGAACTTCATCATGTGGTCTCTTGCTATTTATCGCGTTGCGGTATTCACCATAATGTTGAAACCCCGCTCGCTCCGACACTTGGATTGATGGATCTGATGATCGAAGCCGCAGCTAAACACGGCGCCAAACTGCAAACCTCCGAAAACTTTCCGTTTGTCCCAGTTGAACAGTTTGTCTGCAAGCTCATCCGTGAAAATGTCATCGGACCTGTCCACAAATGTTACCGTCTCTTTTCAACAACAGGGTATCACGGTCTGGCTGCGATACGGTGCCGGCTGGATGCCACACCTGTCGCTGTCAGCAGCATCAACCACACGATGCCGGTTGTTCCGTACGTCGACCACGCCAAACGTAACTTCGATACCGAAAGCCTTGAATTTTACGCAGTCGATTTCGATAATGGGGGCATCGGAATCGCGATGGTCGGCAATAAAAACAGCCGTCTCGGTCGGAACACATTGGTCGGTTTCGAGACTTGTGGCGAGCGCGGTACGATTGTGACCAACGGTAATCAGAGTGCGTCGGGTGGGGAAACGGTTAACGTGTGCACTGCCGAAGATATCATCGAACGTGCAGGTCAAGCAAGAACTTATGAATTTCAGCGCGAATATACTGAATCAAACGTCATTAAGCGGATCTTTGTCGAACTACCGGACGAATTGGGTGGAACAATTGAGTGGGAGAATCCGTATGTGGAGGTGGGACTCCAAGAACGCAACATCTCGTTAGCAACAATGCTTGATGGGATCGCGCACGCTGTGCGGGAGGATACTGATCCACTCTGGACGGGCGAGATGGGACGAGCCGATCAGGAGATGGTTTTGGCTGCCAGCAGATCGGTTCAAACAAATAGACAGCCCGTGGCGTTGCCCTTGCCGGCGAATCCATCTGAAGAGGCTGCGTTTGACCGGAATTTCGAGCAGCGGTTTGGTGTGCATCCTCGTGAAGATTTGGAAAAGGCGTTAGCAGTTAATTTTAAGGCACGGTGATGCGTGTAAGAGGATGTCTCAGTCCCCGTAGGATTGTAGCGCTACTCAAAGATGATTTTGTAAAATGAGGAGGATATTAACCTATGAACGATGCCGAAAAATATCTGTTTGATCTCAACGGTTACCTCGTTATTGACGATGTACTCACGCCCGATGAGGTTGCCTTCGCCAACGAAGCCATTGATCGCCATGGGGATCAGGGGCGCACTCGCCCGCGCGATCAGGCATTGGATGGCGGTTCCCCTGCGCTCAGGGGTGATAAAGGACGTGGGGAAATGGGCAATATGCTAAATTGGGAAGAGCCTTGGTGCGATCCTTTCCGAGAAATGTTGGCGCATCCACGGCTTGTTCCCTACCTCAACCAAATCCTCGGCAAAGGTTTTCGGATGGATCACCACATGTTCCTGCTGTCAATGGAAAAAGGGGCAGAGGGGTTTATTTTTCATGGATCTTCGGGGCCGGGCTTCGATCCAAATCAATATTACATCTTCCGCAATGGTCAGATGCATTGTGGATTGACGGTTGTGGCGTTCCAACTTACGGATGTAAATCCGGGTGACGGTGGATTGATAGTCATTCCCGGCAGCCACAAGAGCAATTTTCCATGTCCGCAAGAGATACGGCGTTATGAGAGCCATCAGGAACATGTTCGACAGGTTGTGTGCAAAGCAGGTGGGATCATCATCTTCACAGAAGCGGTGACGCATGGGACGCTGCCCTGGACATCAGACGAACCACGTCGTTCGATATTGACTCGTTACACGGCGGGCAACTTAGCGTATGTCCCGGCCTATCCCGTTCCTGAATGGGCAAATGAGAGACAGCGGGCGGTAATGGAACCCCCGTACCATACGCGACTAGACCGTCCTGTGTTAGAGGAATAGAAAGTTTGATGAATGGGGATCAGATGTCTAAAAGTAGAATCTATCCATCGGAAGCCAAGACATTTCAGGATGCACACACCGGCGCGAAGATTCGGCAGGTAACCGAGCACCCTTCAATTCATCACCACCCCTTCTTCTTCATTCCTGCTTATGACGACGCTATGAGGTGGTTGATTTTCACCTCATGTCGTACAGGTTCGCCCCAGATCTTTGCCGAAGAGCGTTCTACTGGCTCGCTTCTCCAACTGACGGATCGCCCGGATCTCAGCGATTGGTCGATCTACCCCTCACACGATGGTAGTGCCGTTTTCTTCACGGCGGGCACGAGCGCGTGGCGGTTAGACCTCGAAACACTTGAAGAACGGGAGTTGGTCAACTTTGCCGTAACACAGAGAGGAGAAGAAAGTGCAGTTTCTGCCGTAGCGGGAACAACAGGGCTGAGTTACGATGATCGGTGGTGGGCTGTATCCTTCAACGTTGGCAGGAGTTCAGCGTTAGCAATTATTAACACTGAAACAGGTGAACACGAAACCATTCTTCAGCGTGATAGCGTGGGTCACTTGCAATTCTGTCCGGACGATTCAAACCTGCTTTTCTACGCAGGTCCACTCACGGATCGCGTCTGGGTGATTCGGCGGGATGGCAGCTGTAACCGTCGACTGTACGCCCGTAACGCTGAGAAAAACGAATGGATCACTCACGAGTCATGGATTCCCGGCACACGCGAGTTGGCATTCGTTGATTGGCCTCACGGTATCCGTTGTGTCCATGTGGATACAGGCGTTGAACGGCGTGTCACGTCTTGTAACGCTTGGCATGCAATCTGTAACCGCCAAGGTACGCTCATGGTCGCTGACACAAACTTTCCCGACGTTGGTCTTCAGCTTTTTGATCCGCGTGACGGGGTTGGAGAACCTGTAACCCTATGCTACCCAGAGGCATCATCTATCGGTGAACACTGGAATGGCCCGTTCCCGTATGCGAAGGGACCAGTTAAGGTCCACTCCGAGCAACATACCCACCCGCACCCTTCTTTCAGTCCTGATGGGAGACTCGTAGTTTACACCTCGGATCGCACTGGACACAGTCAAGTATATGAAGCTGAAATTCCAGAAAGATTTTTAGTATCTTAGATCCTCTCTCTAAACGCAATTAATAGCGGATAGGAAGAAGAATCTTGTCCGTTGAAAATTGTCTGTGTTAGAATATAGACCTCCTACCAGATATGATTTGAAAATTGATGTATGATGAGAAAATTACGGTGAGATATGAGAGCTGTTATCCAACGTGTTAAATCTGCTAGTGTAACCGTCGAAGGGAAGGTTGTCTCGGAGATTCGTAAGGGACTGCTTGTTTTTCTCGGCGTCGCTCAAGAGGATACCCCCACCGATGTCGATTATATGGCGAGCAAGATCGCCAATCTCCGAATCTTTGAAGATGACGAAGGACGAATGAATTTGTCGATTTTAGACATCGGCGGCGAAGCACTTGTCGTCTCTCAATTCACGCTCTACGGGGATTGCCGCAAGGGAAGACGCCCTAGCTTCATTCACGCTGCCCGACCTGAAAAAGCAGATCCGCTCTACCAAGCGTTTATGGACGAAATTTCGCGGTTGGGTGTCCCTGTCAAGGCTGGCATATTTCAGGCGATGATGGATGTCGAACTGATTAACGATGGTCCCGTCACGATGATGCTAGATAGCAATAAACTATTTTGATGCGTAAATGCTTTCATTTTAGGGAAGGAAGATATTATGGAACGTAAAATGGAACTTGGTTTGTACCTATTCGGTGAAGTGGACGAGGAATGGCTAACCTTTGTCAATCAACTAGGCGTAGAGGCTGTCGTTATGGCTAACCCTCAACTGCCGGGGGACGGTCGTTGGGAATTTATGGACCTACTACAGATGCGAACCGCGATCGAAAATGTGGGCCCCCGGCTCGCCGCCATTGAGAATGTTCCGCCCTCTTTTTATGACAAGATTATGCTCGGCTTGCCCGGACGGGATGAGCAGATTGAGAATATGGCAGCTACCATCCGCAATATGGGCGCAGCGGGTATTGATACTTTTGGCTATCATTGGATGCCCAACAGCGTGTGGCGGACTTCTAACACAACCCCGACCCGGGGCGGTGCAACGGTTACCAGCTTCGATATGGAACTTGTCAAAGACGCCCCCCTATCCCACGGGCGGGTCTTCACCGAAGAGGAGATGTGGGAATACTATGAATACTACATGAAGGCGATTCTTCCCGTCGCGGAGGAGGCAGGTGTGAGGCTCGCGCTTCATCCCGATGACCCGCCGGTCGAATCTCTTGGAGGAATACCTCGTCTGTTTCGTAGCTTTGAAGGTTTCAAGCACGGCATATCGCTCGTTGACAGTCCTATGCACGGTCTGGATTTTTGTGTGGGTTCTTGGTCGGAGATGGGACCTGGGGTTATTGATGCTGTTCGCTACTTTGGGGAGCATGATCGGATCTTCTATGTCCATTTTCGGGATGTGCAGGGGTATGTTCCCAAGTTTGCTGAATCTTTCGTAAATGAAGGGAACTGCGATATGTTTGAGGTGATGCGCGCATTAAAGGAAAGTGGATTCAATGGGTGGATGATTACGGACCATGTTCCGAATATGATAAACGATACGCCGCAGGGGCACCGTGCACGCGCCTTTACTATCGGTTATATGGCAGCATGTCTTGAGCGATTGAATGTAGGTGAATCTGAAAAATAACCTTTTGAAGACTACAGATTCTTGAATCAGATGGAAGGTTCATGGGCAGAAGCTAAGGGAGGGGCAACTTTGACAGGATAAACTGTCATAAGTTGGGAGACAATGAACAGATCGCCGTCAACACAAATATTAACTCTCAGTGAAGTCGTTGAAGAATTGAAGGAAAAACTAACGGACTGTTTGGTGGCAGTCGTGCTTTTCGGCTCACGTGCACGAGGCGATGCCCACAAGGAAAGCGATTGGGATGTCCTCATCATTGCTCATGATCTCCCAGATCGTCCATTCCGCCGTCATACCTTCCTGAAAGCGCAATTGCCGCCGCGGTGGCGTGCTGCTATTTCCCTCATAGCAAAAACGCCAGAAGAATTTGAAGCCTCACTGCCAGCTTTTTACTTGGATATTGCCCTAGATGGGATTGTGCTCTATGATCCCCACCGTTATATGCAGGAAAGACTAACCTATTTGCAGACATTAATTCGTAAGAAGGGGCTGCGGCGAGAAAAAATCGAGGGAAGTTTTGCTTGGCAGTGGGATCAGTTCCCCGGCTTCGGTTGGTCTATCGAATGGGACACGGAGATGTGATGAGGTCCACAGTGGTCAGCATGATGTATGCAGCTATAATACTACTTCACGCACAATTGGTTGTAAATTGCTAAACGGGTGGTGTATGCTTTGAGTCAAATTCGAATTCTCTACGTTATCGATTCTATGGGCAGAGGCGGGGCTGAGACGCAGTTGCTCAAGACGTTAGCACGATTACCGGCAGATAAACTTGAAGCCTTTATCGTGTTAAGTCGTGAACCCGGTGCTTCCTATGAGCAGCTTGCGGCACTTCCTATCGTCCGAGAAATTATCGTCCTACATGATGCAAGTGGCTCTGAATCTCAATCCCATCAGAGCAGATTTCCTATACTATCCTTGGTACAGAAGGCTTTCAGATTAGCAAGTATTATAAAATCAGTGAAGCCGGCAATTATCCATAGTTGGCTTTGGTATTCTAATCTTCTCTGTGGCCTTATCCGCCAATTCTCTCTAACCACTTCAGGGGTGGCGTCGTCCTGTCCTCTGATTGTCTCACAGCGCGGTGATTATTATGCGAGATATGGTCGCACAAGGTTGTGGTTGACAGAAAAACTCATCTACCAGCACGCCGATGCCCTCTTAACCAATTCCGACCGTATTCGAGACAATCTTCAACACCGTTATCCCGACAAGCGTATCATAGCAATTCGGAATCTGCTAGATTTGCCCAACTTATCACCACAATCGCCTTCTGACAGTCCACCAGTCTGGCACATTGTGAGCGTTGGTCGATTGACTACGGAAAAGGGGCATCAACATCTCATCGAAGCGTTGCACCTGCTCAACACAAAATTCAACCGGCAAAACTTCACGGCAACAATCTTCGGAGATGGCGTATTGAAGTCGGATCTAGAACAACTTGTCAATCGCTATCACCTATCGGATCGAGTAAAGATGCCCGGCTTCTGTGACGATATTTTTTCGATGCTATCAACCGCACACATTTTCGTCCTGCCATCGCTACATGAAAGCTCACCAAATGCGCTCATCGAAGCGATGGGCGTTGGGCTACCATGTATCGCGTCAAGTGTTGGCGGCGTTCTCGACCTCATCGACCATCAAGAAAATGGACTACTTATTCCGCCACGAGCGAGTGGGGCATTGGCGGAAACAATCAATGACCTTTTAACCAATCGGGAATTGGCAATAGGTCTAGGACGAAGTGCAAAGCGAAAAATTGAGGAGATGTTTGATAGCGATAGATCTATCCAGCAGTTGGAAGCGGTTTATCAGGATTGCCTTTGTGTGACTTCCTGAAATCCCCGTAGATAAATTTGTCTCTTTAAGTGATGTTCTGTGTTATTTTCGGACTATCATGACACAACCAACAACCGAGGCTATACAGAGGAAACAATCGAGTGACAAAGATCGCCCTATTTCTAATTTTTGGTATTCTCTGTGCTGCCCTTGTTCTAAGCGTTTTCGATGAGTTGTTTTGGCAACATGACAAGCAGATTAGTGTCTACACTGAAACCGGAGAAATTCCCCTCTACAACGAATCTTATGCCCTCGTCGTCGGAAACGGAAACTATACAAACGGCTGGGATCCACTTGATAGAGCTGTCAGAGATGTAAAAGAGGTAGCCACTGTTCTCGAAAAACATGGCTTCATCGTCACACTGGAAACAGATCTCAAGAAGGTTGATTTTGACGCTGCGTTTGAGGCGTTCATCAGGAAGGGAGCAGGTAAAGATAACCGCCTCTTGTTTTACTACGCAGGCCATGGTCATGCAGAAATCAATAAGCAGACAGGCGAAGAATCTGGCTATCTCGTCATGGTAGACTCTCCAATGCCGATGACAGCCGGCAAAATGGATGGGAGCCGAAACGTAAGCGTACGATCCGTGGCAGAAGGGGCAAAACGGACTGAAGCGCTCCATGTGTTATATCTGTTCGATAGCAGCTTTTCAGATAGTGTTCTTAACACCCAGGCTCGTCCGCAACCGTGCACCGTTCAGGAAAGCGTTAAATATCCTGCAAGACAGTTTATCATCGCAGGTCGTCCCAATCAACCGATGCTCAGTTTTAGTCAATTTAACGCAGCATTTCTGGATTTGCTGGAAGGGCGGGTTGCCGAGCCAATCCCTGATGGTTACATTACCGGCGAAGAATTGGGGCTGTATCTGAACCACCATGTCCCAGAGTACCAGCACGCCCAAACGCCACAATACGGTAAAATCGACGATCCCAAGTTCAACCGAGGGGATTTTGTCTTTGTGTTTCAAGGTGGAAAGATCCCAACGGGTAACGAAAAAGGCTGGCTGAAACAGATTGTTGGAAAAGATGGGGCGAAAATGGTGCCTATCCTTGCGGGTGAGTTTAAGATGGGCAGCGACGACAGAGACGCCCATCCAGATGAGAGGCCTATACATATAGTCTACCTTGATGCGTTTTATATGGATATACATGAGGTGACGAATGCACAGTATAAGAAGTTTGTTGATGCCAATCCGGAGTGGGAAAAAATATACAGATATAGTAAACATAGTGATAACCATTATTTAAAGCACTGGCATGGAAACAACTACCCGAACGGTCACGATAACTACCCTGTTGTGTACGTGAGTTGGTATGCTGCGATGGCTTATGCGGAATGGGCAGGCAAGCGTTTGCCAACAGAGGCAGAGTGGGAGAAAGCGGCACGGGGAGGCTTGGTAGGTCAGAAATTTCTGCGAGGCATCAGTCAGAGTAACCGCGGGATAGGGACTCCTGTGGGGATATACGAGCCTAATCCGTATGGACTTTACGGTATGATGGATCAGGTGTGGGAGTGGTGTCTTGATGAGTATGATCGGTATTTTTATGAAAATTCTCCGCGTGAGAATCCGATTGCGAAGAAGAACAATGTTCAATCCAAAGACAGTTGGATAAACCCTACAGGACACCGTGTATGCCGCCGCCATGGTTCGTGGTATCCCGGGTACGTGCGAGTCTCCGATCGTTCGCATACCTATCCGCAACTAGCAGATTACTACCTCGGTTTTCGCTGCGTAATGCCTATTATTCCTTGATGTTTGCCACTTCCGCCCCACTGGTAGGAACGGTGTAGGGAACAACGATCGTTGTTCCCTACAGAACCGTTATCCTTCATAATACCTTATACTATAGTAGATCTTAGAATTAATGAGACACTCCAAATCGGCGCAGTTGGAAACAGCACCTACCAGGTGGAGGGCGCAAGTGTCTGTTTATTTTTTGAATTCACTATAAAAGGAGGAAACTTCATGACAAGTCAACCGATCAAACTTGGTGTCGTTGGCTGTGGCTTTACAGGCAGACAAACGATTTTCGCCACCACTGTAATGTCTCGCATGACCACTGTTGCGCTAGCAGATCTCGACCCCGCTCGGCGCGAGGAAGTTACCGGAGAATACGGTGTACCGCGTGCCTACACCGATTACCGAGAAATCCTTGAAGATGGTGACATCGACGCGGTGTATCTCGGTACTGCCCCCGATGTCCGTTTGCCAATGGTGCTAGAGACACTCGCTGCGGGCAAGCATGCGCTAGTGCAGAAGCCCCATGCGATTCGGGCAGATGAGATCACGGAAATGGCGGAGGCGGCAGCAGCGGCAGATAGGACGCTGCAGTTCTGCTATTTTATGCGGCACTTCCCTAACAATCGTCAGATACGTCGAACGGTGCTTAACGGTAAGATTGGAGACCCGTACCACGCGCGGATCTTCGGGAAATACAATCATATCCCGCCACCGGACGACAACTATCGTTGGTTGCACGTCTACGGTCAGAAAGGGGGATCGCTAGGACAGCACTATTCCCATGAGTTGGATTTGGCATGGTGGTGGATGGGGTGTCCGAAGCCAGAGTGGGCGTTTGGTGCCAAGCATGTGGTCTATCCGGCATACGATGGTCCCGAAGGTCCCGCTGACGACTACTTCACAGGACTGGTCGGTTTGGAGGGAGGGAAAACGATTCAGATCGATTGTTCACGGATGGTGCATACGCCCACGCCAACCATCATTGAACTTTACGGCAGTACGGGGGCAATCACAGGCGGCGGGATTTCAAGACACAAAGATGGGGAGTTTATCCGGGAGGAGATTGATGAACCGTTAGATATAAAGCACAGTGAACCTCCTGAACCTCGACCCGTTTTCTTTTATGAGATTGAGCATTTTGCGATGGCGATCGCTGGCGAGGTAGAGCCGGATGTCTCTGCGGCAGACGCCTATACGTTCATGAAAATCCTTGACGCCCTTTACGATAGCGCTAAAGAACAACGGAAGGTTACGATTGGATAAACGAAACCTTCCGAACTTGGTACCGCGTTGTTAATCCTTTTTCGATGGAGGTGGAGAAGGTGCTGGCTTCTGTTTTGGCGGTTGTGAAGTAGGTTTTGGTCGAGGCTTGAGGGTCGGCATTGGGTTGGGAGGATTGTATCTTTCGTCTATGCTCTTTTTTTGGGATGGTATCGACTTTACTTCTGGCTGAGTTGCGTTTTTCTGGGAAGTACCTTTTTTTGAATTCATTTTTAGCTCCTTCAATCTTCAAAAAGATCTTGTAGTTCTGCGTTTAACTCCTCTTGAACTTTCGTTTTGCGTCTTTTGGTTAGGAGTATGTCGTTCTTCAGTCGTTTAGAACCGTCTGAATATTGATCTCGGTATCCGAGAAACTCCGCCTTAAATTCTTCAATTTCAAAGTTAGGATCGACTTCCATCTTATATATGAAGGTTTCCAAATTGATGCGCAAGCCTTTCAGGTATTGAACGTCGCTAATCAAATCCTTCAATCGGTCAGGAATTTTTAGGTTGGTGTGTAAGATAGCAAAAACAGCACCTGACCCAGCAATAATTGACCAAATGATTTTGAATTGTGGCAAGTTCCATAAAGTCCAACCTGAGACCGCTGAAGTTGTAGCCGTTATAGCAATAACAAATTTTGCTATCTCATCCCAACGCTGCCACGACTTGATAAGGGAATTTGTCAGACTTTCAGCGTAATAGACTCTATAAAATGTCTCAACTGAAACCCTCCAGAGTTGATCGCGTTGATAGGCATCTAAGTTTTCGTCTTCCATAAGGAGGTTTCTGTGATATTATCGACTATTTACCTATGTGAAAGTTCCCGGGATTGGCTGATGTCAGCTTGCTGATTGAGCTAGCTCCTTTATATCTTGGGAAAAATTGTAACACATAAATCCAGAAGTTGTCAATCTCTTGAAGAGAGCAAACCATGTAAGGAGGCTATTATGTCTAAACGTAAAGTGTTAATGGGAAGACGTGAAGATCCAGAAGTTGAAGCGATCCTTAAAGATGCGCCAGCAGAGGTGGATATTCACTTCCCAGCACCGGGTGAGTCGTTGGACGATCACCTCGCAGATACCGAGATCATCTACGGTGGGATCCGTGAAGCAGATCTCCCCAAAGCCAAAGCGTTACGCTGGGTACAGCAACCTTCAGCAGGTGTCGAAGGGACGATGTATCCTGCCTTCAAAGCAAGCGATGTAATTTTGACCAACTGTCAGAAACTGTACGGTCTTCAGATTTCTGAGCACGCCTTCGCGCTCCTGCTCTCCCTGACCCGTAGTATTCCGGCACAACTGGAATTTATGAAAGAGAAACACTGGGAGCGCGTCCCGTGCATCGAATTGGCGGGGATGACTATGGGAATTTTGGGGCTTGGTGGTATCGGTCGAGCAATTGCAACGCGGGCAAAGGCGTTTGAGTTTAAGGTCATCGCAGTTGATTCGGAGCCGATGGAGAAACCGGATTGCGTCGATGAACTCGACGGACTGGATTGGCTGTCGGAATTTATGAGACAGTCCAATGTCGTGATGGTCTGTTGTCCAAGTACCCCTGAAACTCACAAACTTCTGTCGCACGAGCAGTTTGGTCTGCTGCCGGCTGGGAGCTATCTGGTCAACGTTAGCCGCGGCAAAGTCATTGATGAAGATGCGATGATTGCGGCACTCCGCAGCGGCAAACTCGCTGGAGCGGGGTTAGATGTTACTTACACTGAACCGTGTCCGCCGGATAGCCCGCTATGGACAGAACCGAATGTGATTTTGACCTCCCATAGTGCAGGTGCATCGCAGCATATGCGTTCTCGTGCGATGCGACTGTTTGTGGATAATCTGCATCGCTACGTCAAAGGTGAACCGCTGGTTAACCTTGTGGATAAACAGAAGGGATATTGAAAGGGGATCTAAAGGCGAAGGCTGGAGTCAGGTGTCGGGATTTGGAAATCCCTCCTACAGAAAAACCGGATGCTCCCACGACCAGTAAAATAGTGATAGATATTGCGATAGAATTGTGCTATAATCATTTGTCATAGAACCGTAGATTTTGTAGGGCTTCGCGGGCGATTCATTGGCGTGCCTCTATGAAATTTAGGTTTTCATACAAATTGGAGTAAGAGAGGAGTTTTTATTATGCGATGTGTCTTTGTCGGTATTGAATATGCTGGAAAATCGACCATAATCAAGCTGCTAGATGCCTATTATCGGCAGCGCAGGCTACCTGTCCACGGAGACGACCATTTCACCCTTCCGGATGCCTCTTTGAGCGCAGAATCACGAGCGTTGATGGTTAATTTTCCCGACGACGTTAAAGAACGCTCACAGCGGATGCAGATTCAGTACCATGTTGAGGTGATTAAAAATTATCCGAATACCTTAATTGCGGGTTGGCATATCGAAGAAGCGGTCTATTCAGATATGTACGGGGATGATCCGGATAGTCCCTACTATAAGAATTACTCGTACAGGGCACAACGGATTTACGAGGCGCAAGTGTTTGAAGCCCGTTTGCCTAATGTGGTTATGATTCATGTAACCGCCAGTGATGAAGCGATTCGGGAACGGATGCAGGCTGATCCGCACGAGTACCAAATTATCAAAGAGGGAGATATTGCGGAGGTCAAACAGCGTTTTGAGGAGGAGATCGAAAAGTCGCTCTTTACCCAGAATGGACGTAAGATTGTGGTTGACACCACAGGGAAAACACCTCAAGAATCCTTGGATGACCTGCTTACGCTTTCTGAACCCCTGATTACCCAAGAAGAGCTGGCTATCCGTGCTATACCCGTCCCTGAAGGAGATTATGAGGTTCGGTACGAAAACGGTGTACGAAAGATGGTTCCGGTATAACAACACGATTCGTCACCTTTCAACCGTCCCGCCATTTCTTATCGAAACATCCTTTAGGGGTAGAACCCAAGCGTTTACGGTTGGGATACACCCATGCTTTAGCCATTTTTCTTGAATTTTCTGTAAAATATGATATACTTGTTTTCAGAGGTTGTGGGATTCTGCTAACTATTAGCAGGGGTAAAATCCGCAATAGTTAGGATATGTCGACGGGTATTAAAATCCCCTAATAAACCTCGCCAAAGTTGCCCTTCAAAGAATCGGGAGTTGTCAAACTTTACAGCACCCGATTCCATGGGGCAGTGGGCAGGGCATTGTCCATTGGAGGAGATACTGTAAGACGCCCTTCGGGCTGCAAGTATTGTTGATACCACAATTAGCTCTCCTATCGGAAAGGAACTTGTAAGAATCCCAATCCTTTAGGTTTGCGGAATATGTCAAAGACGGTTGACTTCACCTTCAATGAGATGGACAGGAACGAAGATTGGAAGGAAGGAAAAAGGACTTTTTCTTTCCTTTCTTTTCTTTCCTCATCACAGTCCAAATGCAGCAATTATAAATCCTCACGAATTTCGCTTTCCTGCTCCTCACCCACCCTTACCCAAAACTGCTTTATCTCATCGACAATTCGACGTGCTTCCTCCATCCGCTCATGGGCTTCCGGCTTGGTGGGATTATATCGGGCAAATTTGACCAAATCGGAGTTAGTGAAGAACCCTCGCACTAATTCTTGCGGCATATCTTCGGGCTGCAAACGGTCGAGTAGCTCTTGGGTAGTCAGTTCAAGCGCAGGGATCTGATATCGTGCAGCGATATACTGACGGATAACGTGAGAGATTTCGGTGTGGTATACCTTCATTTCGCCTTGTGCAATCCAGTTCATCCCTTCTATCCGATTAAGTTGCTCATAAGCGATTTCGTGAGGTTGACGTTGCAGCACTGTCTCAGGTTGCAAATTGATAGGTTTAGCCCGCCTGCGGAGGTAAAGAAAGATAATCGCGCCGATAGTTATAATCACCAACAACGCCGCTAAAATGTAAAGCAACCAATTCGGGGACACGGACCAAGGTCCCTTGATCCCTTTCATCTCTGTAGCACCGGCAGGTTTGACAGGCAGAACCTCAAACAGGTAGGCAGGTGTCTGGATACTTCCGCTGTCTCCATCCGCATTGGTATATTTAATTGTGATAGGAGGAAGGGTGTGTTTACCGATAGCGAAGGCGCGTAGTGGGTAGGTTACTTCATAGTATGTTTTACCTGTCAGTGGGCTTTCAGATTCGATTCGTTTCACTTGAGGCTTATCTGCTTCTAGATGCTCGTGCTCGCTAAGGTCTATGGGATTTAAGTGGATATGCAGTTTTTCATCAGCTTCGATTCGCAGCCTCAACTGAACTGGATCTCCGATTGTAATGTCGTTCGGGTCAAAGTCGTGTGACAGGATACGAACGATCTCCTGAGCGGAGAGTTCACGCGAGGACGAAAGCAATAAGGCGAAAGTAACGATGCAGCAGAGAAGACATGAAGAAAAAAGGGGGGAAATTGGGGAGCTGGAATGAGGCAACAACGGGAAGAACCGTAAATACATTTTTAACTTAGGATTTTATGACATGATAATTTGTGTCAAGTTCAAGTTGCACCAATTCTGCATTCTAAAAATCTCGCACTCGCCATCAATCTTTTCGCGCTTCCAGATATTCCTGAATAGGTCGAACAACAATCGATTTTGGAGTTGTCGGGCATTCATACTGGCACACGCCGCAGCCAACACAGCCAACAGAAAGAACTTCAATGCGTTTTTCAGAATCGAGTCGAATTGCTTCTTCGCCAATTGGGCAGCTATCAACACAGTCGAGACAATCGACTCCGTTGGAGCGCAGACAGATGCCATAGTTGACTTCAGCTAAGCCAATCTGGATCTCATGGACCGATAGCTTCTGCAAAGCACCGCTTGGACAGACCTGCATACATTCGAGTGAATCACAGATAACACACGGTTGATTGCTTGGATCGATGTAGGGTGTCTCTGCTAGATGGGGTTGGTTACTCTGCAAAGGCTGAATGGCATCTGCGGGACAACTATCGACACAGTTTCCACAGCGCAAACAGGTTTCCAAAAACACTGATTCCGGGAGTGCACCCGGTGGTCGCAACAGGACTTTCTCGGCGGGGAGATGTGGCCCAATCTGTGTGTCTAAGTACTCTGCAACCGGCTGAACGAGCTTTGCAAATGCTTCCTGAAAGAATGCACGTCTACCGTGGGATCTTCCATCGTTAGATTCTACCATTCGACTCCGCCCTGTCGATTTTGGAAAATCGACCGACAATAGGGCAACCACGAGGGTTGCCCCTACAAAGAATCCGCCTAATGTAGGGGCAGGTCCCCGATAAGATCGGGATCCAAAGCGGCTTGTGCCCCGATGGATCGGGATTTCGCGTAGTTTACCCCGATTCATCGGGGCTCACCCTGCCCATCAAAGATTCTCGGAGCAGAGATAAATTACTTTCTCAAATGTCAACAGAACCTAGTACACTGTCAGGCAAATTATGCGTGTGTACATTGATTGAAAGCAAACAATAACATATCAGGACTTGCCCAGCCGAACAGTCAAAGCCGTTTCTCCCCCTTTAGCGGGCACTGAGCGGTGTGTGGGAGGGGCATCTCCCGCGAAGCGAGGATCCCGATAAATCGGGACCTGCCCCGATACGCCCGATGAATCGGGCAACTACAATCTGGAATGCGTAAGTCCTATAATTGTAAAACTTATATGACTGAGCACTAGTACACTGTCAGGCAAATTATGCGTGTGTATATTGATTGAAAGCAAACGATAACACAATATAATAATTGCAAAACTTATCTGATTGAGTACTAGCAACTTGCGTTATTGTAACGCACTATCGAAACTGACCCAGTACGGATATTGCTGAACTACTTCTCAAATAATGATTCATCGACTTCGGCATTAATCATGGCTTCGCTGAGTGTACCCTCAAGGAAAGGTTCACCGTTTTGGTGAACTATAGTATGAAAACCAATTTTAACTCCGGAGATATCCCGATAGTCGTCAATAAATTCCTCCGTTTCCACCGGCCCCTCTTGCCCCAAACTCTGATACGATTTCTTAACAATATACTTCGTTTCCTGATCAACAAAGAGTTTCAAGGCATCTGCATCAGATATGGCGATTCGTATCACGTCTGCAGATTTACCGTTTATATCTTCTGTCCCGAGGTATTGAGCAGATATGTCATTGTTGGAAACATGGATTAGCAGGTTGATAGTATTCCGAAGAGCCTCTTTTTTGAACTCTTCCACTTGAGATCCCGGCATATCTTGCACCCCTTGAGGCATCGCCATCCACGCAGATTCACCGTCAAAGACTTGGCTCATCTGCATCCCCATGGGTTGAAGCGTGATGTCGAGCCGGATTTTGTACGGCAACACGCGAGAGCGTTTTATATTTGCCTGCATCATTCCCCCAGGGGTGTTGAGGGTATATTGTCCCTGGGTGACGAGACTTCTCACAGACTGTAATTTCTCAAGCCCACCGTGTGCTTCGGTAACGTCGGTGAGAATTGCTTTGGCTTTTGCGACGTCTGCTTCACCCGCTTCGGGGACAGGTTCAGGAGAGGGCGGTGGAATGGTAATATCAACTTCTGTGACATCTCCGAGCGTACTCAACGGTTTATCAAAATCACTGGCTTTGCCGACAGCGATGAGTGTGAATTTATCGGGATGCAGGTATTCAGCAGCAACGCGTTTGACATCTGCTTTTGTGACTTCCCGAATCCCCGCCATGAGTTGCTCAACGAAATCCTGTGGATAGTCGTGGTATTCATACCGGAGCGCTCGAGACAGAATTTCTCCCTTGGTATCGTAGTCAAACACAGAAGAATTCATGAAACCGTCAATTGCTTGTTTTAGCTCTTGGTCGGTAACTTCTTCGGCGCGCATCTTTTTGACCTCAATTAGAATCGCTTCGATTGCTGTTACGGTAGCTTCCGATTTGGTGCCACATGCGATCAAAAAGACACCGGGTACATCGTAACCCGCACCGTAATTGTTACCAACAGAATATGCCAGCCCTTTTTCAACTCGGATGCTGTTTATCAACCGGCTGGAAAACCCAATCCCTAGAATTTGGGACATCACGACCAGAGCAGGGTAGTCCTCGTTCTTACGCAACCAGCCAATATGTCCCATGCGGATATTGGTTTGGTTCACGTCCTCCTTGTTTACTAGCGCAATTCTCTGACCATACATTTCAGGGGTTTTTGGTTTTTCAGGAATCTCGATTTCCGCCGGTTCCCATCCCTTGAAAGCCTCCTGAATCTTTGTCAGCATCGTTTCGGAATCGAAGTCTCCGAGCACACCGAGAATGATGTTGTTCGGGTGGAAAAATTTCTGATAGAAAGCGACGAGATCATCGCGGGTGATACTGTTGATCGTATCATATTCAGTTGTGCGTGCGTAAGGACTGTCTGCCCCGTAGATGAGTTTACTGAATTCTCGTCTTGTGATCCCTCCCGGATTATCATTTCGCCGCGCAATACCACTGCGATGTTGCACCTTTTCTAACTCGATTTTATCCTCTCGGAATGCAGGATTCATGAGAATATCAGCGAGGATGGATAGCCCTGTATCAAGGTCTTCTTTCAACACCGACACCGACGCCGAACCTGCATCATCACCGATGCCTGTTTCAACAGACGCCGCTAGATTTTCCAGAATTTCATCAAGCTCATCTCCAGTTTTGCTTGTAGTGCCACCTGTTCGCATGACCGCCCCAGTGATCGATGCCAATCCAACTTTGTCCGCAGGTTCGTAGAGCGAACCGGTGCGGATCCGCACGGAAATATCGATAATTGGCAGTTCATGGTCTTCGAGGAGATAAACAATCATCCCATTATCCAACTCAAACCGATCAGGCACGGGCGGCTGCGGTTGATTTAGGGGCGGATAAACGAGTCCTTCATGGGGCTTATTTTGTGCCTCTCCAGTAGCAGCGATCAAAAGAATCAGGGCAAAACTCCATATTAGCCAATATAGGGGATACTTTTTCACTGACTTTCCTCCTTTTCTTCATCGTCTGTCGACGTTACAATCTCTCCCACGGATCTGTTGGAATCCACAAAATATTCGTTTGCAACCCGTTTAATGTCTTCATTCGTGACTTTTTCAATCCGTTCGAGCGACTTAAACAATTCCCGCCAGTCACCCAGCAGGAATTCAGCCCTGCATAACATTCCAGCTAACCCATTGTTAGAACGAAGCGAACGAATCAATCCAGCCTTTGCAAGCGTTTTGACTTTCTTCAGTTCCGCCTCCGAAACCAACTCCGTTTTAAGAAGCTCAATTTCAGCCAGAATCATCTCTTCGTTTTTCGCGTTGGTATGCCCTTGTGCGGGGAATGAATAAAAGAGGAAGAGATTGGAGTATTTATCGCCCGGAAAACCTGGGAACGCACCGGCAGAGATGGAGACCTTTTCATCCCGAATTAACTTTTTATAAAGACGTGATGTTCGCCCCGAAGCCAAGATATCCGTTATTGCGCCAAATACAGCGTTGTCTGGATGTCTGACTTCCGGTTTATGATAAGCAATAGCGATGAATGGCTGCGTCTGTTCTATTATTTTTATGCGCCGTTCCCCTAGCTGTTTCGGTTCGGCAGTCTCAACGCGGGGTGGATTTGGGCGAGCAGGCATTCTCCCAAAATATTTTTCCGCCATCTGGATGACTTCATCGGCATTTACGTCACCAACAAGCGCAGCAACCATATTATCAGGAGTATAGTATTCCTTAAAAAACTGAAGAGCTTCTGCTCGCGTTGTTGTATTAATATCTGACATGTGACCGATGATTGGATGACCATAGGGATGCGCTAGATATGCCAGTGCTTGGAGTTCTTCAATCAGCCTACCGATCGGACTGCTTTCGGTTCTCATCCGCCGTTCTTCTTTGATGACGTCTTTCTCCTTAAAAAACTCTCGCATCACGGGATCAATAAATCGCTCAGATTCAAGCGCCATCCACAACTCAATCCTATTTGAGGGAAGGCTATAGAAATATGCAGTCCAATCAGCGGAAGTCCCAGCATTCACACCGACAGCTCCTTCCTGTTCTAGGATCTTCGTATATTCTTCGCCATCAGAGTATTCAGAGGCTTCCTCTTGCAGTTGCTTAAATTCCGCTTCCAGTTCGCCGAGTTTTTCTGCATCCCCATGATCTCCTTTTGCCCATTGGGCTCTGAGTTGATCAAACACGTCATCCATTTTGTCCATAAGAACTTTTTCTTTATTATATCCTTTTGTCCCAAGGGTCGTTGTTCCCTTGAACGCCATGTGTTCAAAGACATGGGCAATTCCAGTGTTTCCATATATTTCGTCAGTGCTGCCAACATTGACATAAATATATCCGGAAAACACCGGTGCCTCATGCCGCTCAAGGATGATGAACTTCATGCCGTTGGACAAAACATGCTCTCTGATTTTTTGCTCAACCTCTTCAAATCCGGCTGCATATAAGGTTGCTGCACACAAAGTAAATAGCAAACAAACGAGGCAGCACAACCTTCTTTGAGCCTTAATTGTAGTCACTCTGGACCATTGCATTCCAGTTCTCCTTAGGTATTGTAAAAACTTGCCCGCTCTAAAAAAAGCCCAAAGACAATGTCTCTGAGCCTCTTAGCTACCGACGAGTTTCTGTATCTTACCCGTCATCTCCGTTTTCTTTAACAACATCAAAGTCGTGAACATCTCTGCCGGCTTCGGTTGAGAGAATGCTTAACGCTGCTGCGGCACCCTCGCCGGCGGAAATAATCGCTTGTGTCCGCTGACCACGAGTCAGCCAACCGATAACATAGAGGTTGGCAATGGCTGTCTTGCCTTCTCGGTCGGCAACGATTGCGTCATCATTATCGCTATCCGTGCCAAGCCCGAGTTTTTCGACCAATGCCTCCTCAAAACCGGTCGCAACAATCAGGTATTTTCCCTGATGCTTATCACCCGTCGCAGTACTCACGGAAAATTCAGCGCCACTAGTGTCAATCTCGGTTATTTCGACATCAAGGATTTTGCCGCCGAATCCTTCGACCTGTTTACGAGAAATTTCTTGGAACTCAGTTCCGGTCATTTCAGGAATGCCCAAGTAATTGTAGAGCATAGCGTCGTGCATGAAAGTTTTATTCTGACCAAAAACGGTTACGTCCATATCATTTTTGGCTAGGAAGAGTGCAGCGCTTAAACCGCCGGGACCATCACCAATAATTAGAATATCTACCATCGTCTTTTTCCTTATAGCATAGTTTTGGAATTAAGTGTTCATCGCGTTTACGCACAAGCCCAAAGTAGAATTTATCCTTAACCATTTTCACTAAAATTGTTTAAAAGCATTGACCTGATTTTAGCACACCTCATTCGGAAATGCAAGCACTAAATTGCTTCGACATATATCGCCCGATTGCGTGTTGTAGCAATGTTCGGCACTATGGAATCAATGGAATAAAGTAAAATCTATTGGTACGGATATGTTTGAGAATGGTGTTTCGGCATTGGGAAAAACCGACCGCCGGTTTGCTTGGTCAACTTCCATTGAAAGTCACCTTTTCCCGGCACTCCAATGACATATGCCCGCACCCCCAATGATTGACAAAGCATTATCGCACGTTCCGGTGGGATAGTGCCGGTGGTTGGTTCATCAGTTAAAACAAGGATAAAGCGACGGGAATCACGACGAAAGTGAAATTGTCGCAGCCCTTTCGCAACGGCATCCGTAAGGTGTTCGTCCCCACCGAAGGGCTCTGCTAGCAGGTTTCGGATCCCGGTCTCCCTAATCGGCATCTGGATGACATCTGTACCATCAACTGATTTGATTGCATCCTTTGCCTCCGCAAAGCGGATGAGTCCGATTTGATAGTCAATTGGTAGAAGATTTAATCTCCCAATTAAGGCGCTGATACCGAGCATTATCGCTTCAGATTTACCTCCCATACTACGACTGTAATCGAGCATGATGACGATGTCTACTATTGGCAGCGCAGTAGCTTCTGGATGACCACCGAGGTAGATATTGAGTTTGTCCCCCTCTTTCCGTACGGTGTATATTCGTCCGTAGTCATGATCTGTTATTACCCAAAGCTCGCCCGGGGATCTTACGAGGGTGGTAGCGCTTTCAGTAAGTCGCCAGGTATCAGAAAGGATAACGTTGTGCCTTTGAAATTCCCGACGTAGTTTTTTGGTGAGAATGTCGCCGTGATCGTCCAGAGCAACTTGGAACTCGAGCCCAACGCTGAATAGCAGTGCACCTGCATTTCGACGGATATCGGTGGCAACCGTACGGAAGAGTTGAACGAGACCGCCCCTGCTGATAGGTGAAGTCTGCAAACTAGTTCTCTGTCTGACTCCGCCGGGAATCTCTTGCCATAGCCCACCGGTTTCTTCCGCAAGACGCATCTGATATTTCTCCGTGTGCCCCAGCACATTGACATGTAATTCATATAACTGACAGGTGTCGATAACCTTCTGACGCATCTCATCCGGATCGGAATCCATTCCAAATTGAGTCGTGGCGGGCTCATCCGTTACCAGCACAAGAAATTTATCGGCATCTGAACGAAATTCCAGGGAATTGAAGGTGTCCATTATTGCATCGAGTGCGTGCTCATCTCCACTCAATCGGATGTTTCTCATCTGATGCCGAAGCATCCCGACATCTGGCACAAGCGGACGACGCTTCAGTATCTGTCCCTGATGTCTAACACTAAATTCAGTCATACCTAAGAAATATTCGATATTAATCTCATCAAACGCATTGGTCATACTGAATAGATTATCTGCAACCTGCTGAATATTATCCCGCATACTCGCACTCGTATCAAGCACAAAAACGACATCAACGTGATCTTTCGTACGCGTAGCAATGATATGGTCGGCGATGCGACGCAAAGCCTCAGCAAATGGACTATCGGAGGCAGTATCGCTCGGGGTTGAGCCATCCCCTTGGCTCGATCCGCGCTTCCCGGGGCTATCGCCAACAACTCCGATATCCGATGCGCCAGTAGATTCCAGCGCATGGACACCGTCCTTACCGCTCCCTTTAGCTCGCTGTCGATTACTTTTCACACCTCTCCCGTTACTTGTCTGGTAGCGGGTTGAAACGGTCTCGTTAATCCGTGTTTCACGGCTATTGAGCCGCTCTGTAGCTGTTGTGATGTCAGGAAGTTGGTCTTCGGGATTGTGTTGATCGGGGGTCGCACTGTGAAGCAAGGGCTGTGCCGATGGTTGGAAAGTCTCACTAATCCGATTTGCGGAGGTTGTCAGTTTGATCGTTTCGGGTTGGTGGGCATGGGCAATTGATGATTGAACCTGTCGTGGGACCTTGATTCGTTTCGGTGGCGGCGGTTTAAGCGTTTCTCTGCGTGATTTGAGGAGCTCTTTCTCATCAAGCAGTTGAATCTCTATCAAATCTTCAAATCCTTCTCCATCTTGCTGATAATATATGAACGTCCACGCGATAGCGATGCAGAGATAGATAATCAATGAAATAAGTAAGGCATGGATTGATCTGCGGCGACGGCTTTGATATACCATGATCCCGCCCCTTTAATGATGGCATTCAAAAAAACACACTTTACCAATCATAGCGGTTGATCTGATGCGGTCATCTGTTTAACCAGTTCTTTCACCCGCTGAGATACATCGTAACCCACTTTCCCACTCGGACCTTCTAGACGCATGGTTTCCCATACTTTCTCATATACCCCTGTTTTTACACCTAGCTCGTCTAAGGATTTAAAAATTTCGCCAAAGTATTTGGAGGATTCAACCATAGGGGTGTGGGATTCCCAATTCGTTTGGGTGCCTTTGCGTTGATACCTGAAATCGCTAGAAATCCTCACTTTGTCAGAGGCATTTGCCACGCCGGTATGCATCATCAATGGATGGAAAATCAGGACATCTCCGAGTTGGTAATCGGATCGCAGCCAGACGCGATCTGTATCCTTGGACTTTGTCCTACCGGCAACAACAACACCGCCTTCTTCCCGCCAAACTCTGGCTTGCTCTGGATTTTCAGCGACCCCAAGATAATCTTTGCCTTTCCACCACACCTCATGTAAACCCTCTTTGTGCGAATCACGCTCAATTGCCAGCCCACCAATGGAAGCATCAATATCCATTAGGGGGATCCAGACGGTGCAGAATTCCACAGGACGAAAGAAATAGTAATCTTGATGGGGCGGTGTTGTAAAAGAGAACTTAGGGCCATCTGCGACCTGCATACTCTTTTCACCACTGAGCATCAGTCGGAGTCTGCCCTTGTTATCCGCCCAACAGAAGACCTCTCCACCCAGCACTCGTTGCAGCACTTCGATGAGTTCAGGTGCGACAGACAGTGCTTCAAGAACACCCAAATCAACGACAGCTTTTGTAACCACTCCGTCGGGTGAGAACTCATTCGATTCGGGCCATTTTCCCGACCAGATCGGATCGGAGCTAGTGCCTTTCTTGACAAATCCATGTGCCTTGAGCACATCAACGATATTATCTCTGACCGTCTCTACCCGTTCCTTATCAAGCAGATCTCTGAAGAACAGATAGCCGTTATCAGCAAATTTTGAACTCAAGGTTTGAGCACTGGCAATGTAAGGATTTACTTCCTTAAATGGCACAAATTTTGATGTGGACACAGGTTATCTCCTCTTATTTCCATGCTCACCAAACTAGTGAATCTGTTCAAAGAAGTCGCGATTCGGAGATCGCTCTACACCGACACAATCTGACCATCCTTCATCTGAATCACTCGATCCGCATCCTTTTTTAAGCCTTCGTGATGGGTTACGATTGCGATCGTGGTTTGGTGTTCTTGGCGCAGCTCTCGAACAAGGTGCATCAGATTCGCACCCTGTCGACTGTCAAGATTCGCGGTGGGTTCATCGGCAAAGATGATTTTGGGATTGTTGGCAAGGGCGCGTGCAAAGGAGACGCGCTGCTTTTCACCGCCTGAAAGCTGTGCGGGTCGATGGTGCAAGCGTTGTTCCAACCCAACCTGAGTGAGAAGTTCCGCCGCACGCTTTTCTGCATCGTTACCCTTCATGCCAGCAATATTCATGGCGACCATCACATTTTCTAACGCTGTTAGGTACGGGATAAGGTTAAATAGTTGAAACACAAAGCCAATTTTCTCGCTACGAAGTTGGGATAGATCGTGATTTTCGTAGTCGATCTGTTCTCCATCAATCCAAACATCACCTCCGCTCGGTGTGAGGATACAACCGAGTAGGCTGATCAGCGTCGTCTTACCACAACCACTGTCGCCCATGAACATCACCAATTCGCTCTCTTCGATGGCGATATCAACTTGATCAACAGCCACAACCCTCGCATCTCCTTCACCAAAATGTTTTGTTAATCCTTTTCCTTCGACAACGATTCCCATCAGGTTCCTCCCTACTCTCTTAGCAATTCGCGTGCTGCCTCTCTTGGAGAAAGGACAGCAAAAAGTAACAACTCATGCTAAATCCAAATCAAAAATCTGTATCAGAGGTTTATTTACCTTTCGCGCTTCATCTTTGCCGATTAGACCTCTCCCCTAAATGCGACCATTGGGTCAACACCGATCGCTTTTCGCGCAGCGAGGTAACCACCGGTACAACACACAACAAAGCTTATCAGCGCAACAATACCTGATTCAACCGGGTGAATTGATACGAAGATCGGCGCAGCAACAGCAAAGATGTACGACAAAATCAAACCACAAATCACACCTACAACCGACATCAGAACAACCTGCTTAATTATCAGCGACGAAATGTAAAAATTGGACGCACCGATCGCTTTAAGCACACCAATCTCTTGGGTCTTTTCGAGTGTTGTGACGTATGTGATCATTCCGACAATAAGGCCTGCGGCAATCCAGAGCATCACTCGCAGAAATTGCACAGCCTTCATCGGTTCATCTACATAGGTGGCAATAATATCACGAAGTGTCTGTTTAAGGGTGCGCACATCAATTGTTTTGAGTTGTTCATCAAAGTTTTCGAGCTCCTTCGCGGCTTTTTCAGGCGTATATCCCTCCGCTGCTTGGGCTATCATCATATTGACGTGAAGCGAATTTTTAAGTAGCACTTCCTGTGCAGTCCGAAGATCCATAAACAGCAGCGGCGTATCGAGAACAAACATCAGGCTCTTTGCCTTTCCAACCACTTTGAGTTCTCTGTTCCCAATCAAAATCCGTTCCCCGATTTCGAGGTTCATCTTCTCATCAACGACCACCTCACGTGGCGGAATATCTGCTTCCGCCCAGCCCTCATATTGACTTGCAGTCACCAGTCGCCCCTCGGTCAACTCAAACTGCGTCGGTCCTCCCAATTTGTCTGTCTTATATCCCACAACAACCGCTTTGCCAAGTTTTCCACGAATTACAGGTCGCGCATGTGCGAAAACGAGCGGTGACACCGATTTTGGTTTCAGAGGCTGGGCGCCATCGAGATAGGCAAGGTGTTCTGGAACAAGCAGTGAAAAACCGACGAATGCACTGCCGGAGCCTTCTGCGGAGATCCAAATATTCGCTCCTGTGAATTTAGGGTATTGTTGCGCTTGGATGCGCATACCATTCATGATTCCTCCCAACATCAAAATCAGGGCGATGAGCACAGTGATGCCAATCGTGGTCAAGATAACCCTCGCCTTGCGATAAGCCATGTCTTTCAGGAATACGTTGTTCAATTTTTATTCTCCTTTCCACGCTTGCCTGCGCGTAGAGGAACTCATCATGAGATCTTGCAATGATATGAAACGGATGAAACAGTACGATAAAATGAAGCGTTATCCACTTGAATCAACTATCCGTTATTTTTATTATAGTGGATCTTAGAATTAATGAGACACTTCAAACCGGTGCGGTCAGGAAACCGAAACTACCGTTCTCCTGTTTGGTAGGTGCTGTTTCTAACTGCGCCTATACGGTGCGGTTAGATGAAGTTTAAGTATTTGAATCGGTAATCGTGATTTTCCTCGAAACACCTCGAAACATACGGTAGGCGCGGTTGAAAACCGCGCTGGTGTCAATAGCAAATTACCCAATTAATTTTTTGATCTTCATGAAACCGCACCTACTGGGGAACGAAAGTGTTTATTTATTTTTAGCATTTACTATAATCCGGCTATTAGGAGCATCACCGTAATCAGGAGAGCAAAGATTATACCATTAACTAAAGAAATGATTAGGCAGATGACTTTTTCGGTGCCTTATGTTTTTCCCGTTGCTCCACATTGAATGAACACCCCAATTCTGAGACCATCGGAGTAATATATCAGTCATTATTGAGGTAGTATCGGAGGATTCTGGATCTATCTCGTGAATTCTTTTAAGTAAAAATTGCCCAATCTGTGGCACACGCAAGCCTTGATGCACCGTGATGTGCAATTTAACGGAGCTATTTTATCATGGATTACTAGTCGAGGCAAGCGATAAACCTGAATCTGACTGTGATTCAGGTTGACTTTGAGATATAGTAATGATATAATTCCGTCTGCTTTTAGCACTCACTCTGCGAGAGTGCTAAAAGTTCCGGCTTTTTGAATTTGTTATCCTATGGACCTATCTTTAGTAGGATTTGCCGAGAATCCGCTCTACGGTTGGATTCTTGCCAACAAAGTGCACAAATCCAGTCTCAAGATGAAGCACAACACATGCTCATCTCTTAAAATTGATTACAGTACATTACTTTAAGGAGGAACACTATGGCAGCAAAGCAGCTGATCTTTGATGTAGAAGCACGGAATGCCCTTAAGGAGGGGGCAGATGCGCTAGCAAACGCGGTGAAAGTTACACTGGGTCCCCGTGGGAGAAACGTCGTTCTCCAGAAATCCTTTGGCGCACCCGTGATTACCAGTGACGGTGTAACGGTGGCTAAAGAAATCGATCTCCCGGATCACTATGAGAATATGGGTGCCCAGTTACTGAAATCCGTCGCAACCAAGACCAATGATGCAGTGGGAGATGGCACAACCACGGCAACCGTATTGGCACAAGAAATCGTTCACGAAGGGCTCAAAAACGTAGCCGCTGGTGCCGATCCGATGCAGCTGAAAATTGGGATTGACAAGGCCGCTGAAGTCGTCGTGGGAGAACTTCAAAAGCAGAGCAACTCGGTCAGCACAAGCGATGAGATTGCACAGGTGGCATCAATTGCTGCTAACGATAATGCAAATCGCAGCGATATTGGACAGACCGTTGCTGACGCGATGGACAAAGTTGGGAAAGATGGCGTAATCACAATTGAAGATGGCAAGAGTGCTGAAACAGAGGTCGATATTGTTGAAGGTATGCAATTTGACCGTGGCTACCTCTCCCCCCATTTCGCGACAGATCCCGAATCGATGGTCGCCGAATTGGAGGATCCGCTTGTCCTAATTAACACGGAAAAAATCAGTACAGTTACGGATCTAGTTCCAGTTTTAGAAAAGGTCGGTCAACTTGGACGTCCGCTGCTGATCATTGCTGAAGATATTGAGGGAGAGGCTTTGGCGGTATTGGTTGTGAACAAACTGCGTGGTGGGCTTAGGGTAGTTGCAGTGAAAGCCCCCGGCTTCGGCGACCGTCGCAAGGAGATGCTTGAAGATATCGGTATCCTCACTGGCGGTCAGGTGATTTCAGAAGATGTTGGCATCCGTTTGGAAAATGTGGTGGCCGGCATGCTCGGAAGCGCAAGACGTGTTATCGTTGACAAAGATAACACAACGATCGTTGGCGGAACCGGTGCTACAGAGGATGTTCAGGCACGGATAGGACAGATTCGACAACAGATTGAGGAAACGACCTCTGATTATGATCGGGAGAAGTTAGAGGAGCGCCTTGCAAAACTCGCTGGCGGAGTTGCCGTTGTCAATGTCGGTGC
Organism: Candidatus Poribacteria bacterium; assembly: GCA_965208425.1. GTDB lineage: Bacteria > Poribacteria > WGA-4E > WGA-4E > PCPOR2b > PCPOR2b. The sequence continues at coordinate 4,839,175 of OZ242335.1, forward strand.
CGCAACAGAAGTCGAAATGAAGGAGAGAAAAGCACGATTTGAAGATGCCCTGTCCGCAACCCGCGCAGCTGTTGAAGAGGGAATCGTCACAGGCGGTGGCATCGCACTGCTAAGAGCAGGGTCCGCACTTGAAGATTTTCATCTTGAAGGCGATCAAGAAACCGGCGTAAACATTGTCCGTAGAGTTTTGGAATCGCCTATCCGAACCATTGCTGAAAACGCGGGCTTGGAAGGATCTGTCGTTGCTGCGACGGTCAAAGATGGCGAGGGAAGTTACGGCTTGAATGCCGCGACCGGAGAGTATGGCGATCTGCTTGATGCAGGAATCGTTGATCCAACGAAGGTGGTACGATCTGCAATCCAAAATGGTGCGAGTGTGGCAGGATTGCTGTTGACCACCGAAACGTTAATTACAGAGGTGGAGGAAGAGCCAGATGACCATGGACATCACCACCATGGACATGGACACCATCACCACCACCATTAATCACCACAAGGTAACTACGCAAACCTGTCCCCGAAATCCGTTATTGGGGCACGAAAAAGCCATGCTGTCATATAATGGTAGCATGGCTTTTTTTATTTCCGTATAGATCGACACATCTTTTCCCACTACTGTTCTGTCGTCCTCTCCCATTAACACACACGCTAAGAATCGCGAATATATTTCAGGTTATCCCATTCGCAATCGAGGCAGAAAATATCTGTTTGACTTAGATTCTGTATATTTTCACTCCCACATTGTGGGCATACTTGGATTGCTTTAGCTTCCGATTGATTTTCCTGAAAGATGTTCAGATAGTATACTTTGATTTCTCCCTCGTAGCGGTGTCCCAACGGACAACGGATACGTTTGATGGAACGGGATTCAATACGCTCAATCATCTCTCGCAGGAACGGAATGCGCCGTCCGCAAACCGGGCAAGGGTTTGGGTATAATCCTTTTACAACGATAATGTCTGTGTCTTCTTCTCGAATCGTGATTGGAATTGAGAAAGCTCCTTTAAGCGCGGATACCGGATCTTTTTTTGCCTCGAGTCCGTGCTGGAAATTTGATTCTTCCACAATCTTTTGATACGTTTCGGGACTCAGGACAATCTCTGCTGGAATCATTTCTCCTCTGAAACTGAGTGCTATCGCGTAAATTCTATCTAATATGGGTGACGATTGAATTGGCTCCACCCCCTTACTCGTGTGGATCGAGGCAGCGGTTTGACCTTAGAATAATAAGTGGAAATGTCATCAACTGAACAAGGCAACGCTAATTCTACAGAAGATGGATTTCCTTGTCAACCCTAAAATCAGAATAATACAGAAATAGAGAATGCCGAGTATGATAAACCAATTCACCACAATGGCGATAACACCGAGAATAATATTAAACAAGCCGCCGGCAGTGTCACCCAACACCTCACTATACCCGGAAAACGGCGAAAACGATCCCAGTGTTGACGCGTCAAGCGCGTTGAAGAACAGCATAAAGAGAATGTGCGAAATATCAAGAACAAGCAGCGTGAAGAAAGCGCTGAAGTTCACAAAAACAGCGGCGGCAATCAAAAACAGCAGCCCTTTCCGATGAAAGCCGAACTGCCCTTTCGCGTCAAGAACGGTCATCATGGCGGTGAGAACAAAAAACACAACAATAACCAAGTTCACAAAATCCCGCAAGATCTGCCACACCACCCGAAAGTCAGAGTACAACCCGTTATCCTGCCACTGCTTCGCGAAATCAAGAATAGTAAACTGAACAATCTCCAAAAACAAAAACTGAAACAACCCGACCAACCACTCAAGTCCCTTCATTAAACCCCCGACCACGGCATTAACAACCGTGGTGATCCCCTGAGCGACATCAACAATAGCAAGCGCGAACTGCGGCACAAAAATCAGACACACCGGCAGCAGGAACGCCGCGCCGAACACAACCCGACGCCACCGTATACACGAAAACAGCATATACACATAGTATATCCCCTCTAATCACCCTCGAACCGACAACCAAACACACCCCCTGTCAAGCACATAGCGCAAAAACAACAAATGTGGTATACTGTCAAGCGGATATATGACCAAACCACAAAACCAATAAGGAGGAGAAAGAAATGAAATATATCCACACAGTAACAACACTTGCTGCAATTCTCTGTCTCTGCCTTACACTCTCATCCTGCTCACAAGATGAAGAGGAAGAAGGGATAGTGGCAGAGGAGATGGTAGCGGAACCCGCGCCACCACCCGAGCCGGAACCCCACTGGGCAGACGGGAAGATTACCGTTGAGGTCGGGAGGTTTGAGACAGGGAGAGATCTGAAAAACGAACTGGTTCAACTGAACATGCCACGGCCCTATGACATAGATAACATTCCGATGTCGGGCAAACGATACACCATTGAGGTGGAAATCATCTCTATGGTGGAAGTGGGGATCACGGAGCCCGCCACATATGCGGATATCTACGCTCGGTACCGAGAGCGGGGATACCGACCCCTAACACCCGAAGAGGCGGTGGAATTCCGAATCCAGTTCCTTGACCAACCGCCAGTGGAAGACAACTCGCGGATGGGATACTTCTATGTGCTGATGGACATAGAGGTGATGAGCTCTTTCATGAGAGGGGGATGGACAGGGTTCTACAGTATGGGAAGTACAAATGAAAACGGAATAGAGCGCCTAACTATGGGATTGAAAACTCAGAGTACTGAAAGACATAGGGCAGCTCAGATTAATCCCTTACCACCACACCGAACGGCAATGTGTTTCGCGGTCGTCAAAGAATGACCTCTAATACTGCAACCGGATAACGCGCGGCTGATGCCGCGCGTTTTTCACACAATACAACACACTCAAAGAAACCTCAACATCACTGTTGCCGATACCGCGAAGGAACTTTTTGAAGAAACGCACCGAGTGTATTGCCGAAATACCCGTTAAACCGATCACTGTAAGTATCTCTATATTTCAACAATGCCTCTTCCGGAGTGAGAAAGCCGAAATGTTCAGTGTCAAACCGCTGATCACTCTCATCCACAAAAAACGATGCCAACAACCGGTACCGACGCAAGTTTTCCTGATTGTCTATAGACCGCAACACCGACCTCGCCTCATCTCCGGGGACAGGGTACGGCAAAGCAGACAGCAGATCCTGAATTGAGAAAAACGGCATCTGAACAAAGCCGGTATACCACCCCCACATATAGGTGTAGAACAACGCGCCGGCGACACGATCCACACGAGATTCCAAAGGGATATCATTAATAAAATCACGCAAAGCATCATCTCGATGCTCGTGAAAAGTGTCGTCAGATGGTAGATGCTCCGAAACAGTAACAACATCAGTCAGCTCACCGCCGTCTATACCACTGGCTGTAATGACATTTTGGGGTTTTGTTTAGTGGAAGTATAGACAGGCTTGAAACCTGTTGTACTGTAAGCCGCTCCAGTATTTCAGTTGACGGTGTTTTGGGTATGGGGTATAATTCATCAAACAATTGGAAACGAAGAAGGAAATTTGATGCGATTTACTTACCTGTGGCCATGGTGGGCGGTTGCGCTTGCACTAGTCATCATGGCTGGTATTACAGCGTATGGGTATCTCCGCTTGAATCGCCCAATGAGTCAAAGGTTTAGGGTGCTTCTGATCGGTCTACGAATTTTAGCAGCGTTCGTATTGTTGATTTGTTTGCTTGAGCCGGTGCTAATTGAGCGGAAAGATATCACCCCACCAACAAATCTGCTGGTCCTTGCGGATACTTCTCAGAGCATGCGCCTTAAAGATGTAGAATTGGCGGGGCAGTCTTCAACGCGATTAGACCTCGTGAACCGTATCTTATTTAATCCAGCCAGTCAATTTCTCCCAACCCTAACCGACCGATTTGATGTTCACCTATACCGCTTTGACAAACAGTCTCACCAGATTCCCGGTGAGACTAGCTCACTTGATGCAGTAGGAGGCTTAACCGATATTGCGACCTCAATTGATGATGCCTCTAAGGAATGGCGGGGGCAACTGCTCGCGGGCGTGGTCCTGCTCACCGATGGGGCACACAACGCCTCAACATCTGTGGTTGACCAAGTGACTGAAACGCAGATCCCCATCTATGCGGTCGGCGTTGGCAATCCTGAACCACCAAAAGATCTCAAACTCTCCAGAGTCGAAGTCAGTCCTATCGCCTACACAGAGCACGATGTGCCGATTCGCGTTACTGTGGATCACACTGGCTATTCAGGGAGTCAGACACGTGTTTCGCTCATGATAGATAATCAGGTTGTGGCTGCGGTACCTATTACACTAACGGATGACTCGAAGCAAATAATTGAATTCGCTCTAAATCCTCAAGAGGAGGGTATTTTCCAATACGTGGTTTCCGTTCCCGTGCTTGAAGGTGAACTAACCCCCGAAAACAATACGCGAGCGTTTCCACTGAAGGTGGTTAAAACAAAGTTACACCTGCTTTACATTGAAGGGCAGCCGGGCTGGGAATATGCTTTTCTCAAGCGTGCACTTGAACGCGATCCAAACATTGATTCGACCTGTGTTATCCTATCGAGTAAATCACCGAACCAACTTCGTGGAACACTGTTAGCCCGTTACAATCGGTACTATCCGCAGACTACGCAGCGATCCCGTATCGCCCAATTCCCGAGAACGCTTGATGACTTACTATTTTACGATGTACTTATCATCGGGGATCTTCGCTCAAGTACGCTAACTCCACAACAGCACACGGCAATCGTCGATTTTGTCGAAAAAAAGGGGAAAGCGGTTATATTTCTCGGTGGCCGCAACTCACTCGGTCGCAACGGTTTTAGGAAGAACAAGCTCGCCGTCCTTCTGCCAATTGTTATTCCTGCCAACGGTTGCTACGTGCAGGATGAGGATTTTAGCCTTCAATTGACGCAACAGGGTATGTATCATCCAATCACCCGTTTGGGAGATACGCAAGCAAAAGTGGCAGCTCTATGGCGTGATTTGCCGCCGCTGTCGCGTCGGTTGGGGGGATTTGAACTCAAGGGCGGGGCAACAACGCTCGCTGAGTATCACTCGGATAGAAATCAGACACCGTTGCCGATTATCATTTTTCAACGTTCAGGATTGGGAAAAAGCCTCCTAATCGCGGCTGAAGGGCTATGGAATTGGGGATTTGGTGTATGGAACTTCAAAGACGAGGATGATACTTACCCTCGCTTCTGGGGGCAGGCGATTCGCTGGCTGGCAACGAGGACAGATACCAAACAGATCAATGTCACGACAGATTTGACAACCTATTCAGTTGGCGACGAAGTCCAGATCATCGCGTATGCCTACAATGAGAGCTATCAGCCATTGGTTACCGCAGATCTTAAAATCGAAGTGACACCGCCGGACGGAACGCGTTTTCAAGTCCGCGCCAGTGTAGATTCACAGAACATCGGCACCTATCGCGCCCAATTTCGCGCGAACCAGAAAGGGGCGTACCGCATTCGTGCTTCAGGTGTGGCTCGCTCTGTCTCGCTCGGAGAGGATTCAACAGAGATCTTTGTTGAATCTCCGTTGGCAGAGTTTGAAAATCCACAACTCAACGAAGATTTGCTTAAACAACTCGCATCCAAAACCGGAGGGCATTACACCCCAATTGCCAATATTACGTCATTACCGGAGAGGATCAAACCGGTTCAAGAATCTGTCTTTGCAGTTCAAGAACGTGAGTTGTGGGATCACCCAATAGTCCTAATCCTTGCGGTTGGGTTCTTGGGGACGGAATGGTTTTTGCGTATGCGGAGAGGGTTGGTGTAGTTTGAGGAATATGATCGAAAAAATAGCCGGGTATCAGATCAATCACATATCACGTTTTGCGTTTTGCGTCTTATTGAGCTTGCTTATAGTGATCGGATCCGCCCAAAGTGCTGGTGAGAAGTTTGTTATCGCTCAAGTCCAGTACGATGGAGGTGGCGATTGGTACGGCGATCAGACCACTATTTCCAACTGGCTGAAGATTCTTCGCACTAGAACGGACATTGAGGCAGCGACAGAACGTGTGATTGTGAAATTGACAGATCGGAATCTGTACCAATACCCAATGCTCTACATTGTGGGGCACGGCAACATTCGCTTCAGCAAGGAAGAGGTCGAGGCATTGCGTTTCTATTTGACGCACGGCGGCTTCCTCTTTGTGAATGATGATTACGGGTTGGATGAAAGTTTTCGTCGTGAAATACGTCGCGTGTTTCCTGATCAATCATTGCAACCTATACCGAATTCACACCTCATTTACCACTGCTTCTACGACTTTCCTAATGGGCTTCCGAAGATCCATGAACATGATGGAGAACCCGCGCAAGGATTAGGGTTATTCCACGAAGGTCGAATGGTCGTTTATTACGCTTACAGTTCAGATATTGGGGATGGTTTAGAAGATCCGAAAGTCCATCCCAAAGATACGCCACAGGTTCGCGAGTTGGCTACGAAGATGGCAGTCAATATTGCGGTTTATGTATTAACGCACTAAATGGGAAGAGGACAATGGAGATTACACCATGTCAAACTTAAACACAGTACAAAGCTATCAAGAAATTGCTAATCGGCTTCGTTCATTGCGAAAACAGTGGCGATTGCTGCTTTTCTCCCATAGTCTGCTCCGATGGTTGGGTACGATTGCCCTCGCTCTTGCTCTTGCTTTTATCATTGATCAGGTTCTGCCCTTACCGCGCCTTTTCCGTATGGGACTGGTGTTGCTGTGGTTAGGGACCGGTGTGTACACAGCGTTTCGATACCTGATTCAACCTGTATTCCAAAGGCTAACAGACGCTCGTATGGCTGCCTATGTTGAAGATCAATATCCCGGTCTTGAAAACCGTATTTTGAGTACCGTCCAACTCATGCCAGAGATGGAGAACAACCGCTTCGGGTATGCCCTAGGATTCATAGCAAAGTTGATTGAAGGTACACATCAATTGATGGATGCTATCAAAAGCAGAAAAGTCTTCTCGCGGGAGTTTATGAAACTCAAGCGGTATGGTGGCTTTGCCCTTATCGCCTTTGTACTGCTGTTTATTACCCTCTTCATCTTCCCGTCTGCAGCGAAGGATTTTGCACAAGCATTTGACCAACTACCTAAAACGCCTCAGGATGTTCTCATCGTCCAGATTGATGAGGTTCAGCCGGGGAATGTGCGAATACAATCTGGAACAGATGTCACTATCGCCGCAAAAGTGACGGGGCACTTTGGGGCACCCGTGCACCTCTATTATCGTGTGGGCGGCGGAAATGAAGCGAGAGCATCAGCGAGCGCATGGCGTAACCTATTAATGGCAAGAAATGAGACCGAAATCGCTTACCGTTTCACGTTCAAAAACGTCACGCAATCAATGGAATACTACATTGCAGTCAAAAAGACAGAGTCAGAATCCTTCCAAATTACTGTTGTCCGCGCGCCGATCGTGAGCCGTTTCCAACTAAAACTCAACTACCCGAAATACACGCAACTTTCTCCGCAAGTCCTCGAGGAAAATCTTGGTGATGTCACTACCCTTATTGGTACAATGGTTCATTTTGGGGGAGATGGCAATCAACCAATCGCTTCAGCGAGGCTGGTCTTTGAAGAATCGGATCCAGTCAAACTTACAGTATCAGAAGGCACTCGGTTATCCGGCAGCTTTATTGTCCAGCGTAGCGAAAAGTATCATATTGAACTCATTGATATCGATAGCATTTCAAACTCACAACCGATTGCATACACGATTCACGCGATTGAGGACGCTGAACCTCAAATCGAGATTGTTGCGCCGGGGAAAGATGTTGTGCTTGACGACTCGATGATTGTTGCTCTGCAACTCGACACGAAAGATGATTACGGCGTAGAGAAAATTCAGCTTGTTTATCGAGTTGAGGGTACGGACGATGACGTAGTGATGCCTTTGAAAACATGGAATCCAACGGATACGCCAGTCTTTATCGAATTTCCTTGGGACATCGATCCGATTGGGCTGTATCCGGGGGACATCATCTCCTACTACGCCGAGGCAATCGATGCGGATAATGTTTCTGGGCCCAACGTCGGCAAATCTAACATCTATTCGATCCGTTTTCCCACGCTAGCAGAACTCTACGATGCGGTCGAATCTGAGCAGGAAGCAGAAATACAAGGACTTGAAGCGTTACACGACGCTCAGGCGGAGCAAAACACGATAGTCGATGAACTGCTAGATAAAATACGGAAGAGCCAAGAGCTGACTCTGAAAGATGAGAAACTAATGGAACAGGTTTTCAAAAACCAGCAAGAGATTGAGAAAGCAGCAAAAGATCTGCGCGAGGAGATGAAGCAAACTGCCGAGCAGATGCAGAAGCAACAACTGTACGATATACAGACAGTTGAGAAGTTTCAGGAGTTGCAAGAGCTGATGGATCAGGCTCTCTCGGCGGAACATAAGGAGTTGTTACGCAAGTTAGCGGAAGCGTTAGAGATGCAGGAGCTCTCCGAACAGGAGCAGAAGTTGATGGAAGCAAAGTTTAATCAAGAACGGTTTCTTCAGCAGCTTGATCGATTGAAAGATCTCTATAAACAGATGATCATTCAGCAGAAGCTAGAAGCGGCGGTAAATCAGACGAAGGAACTCGCTGAACGCCAAGAACGTCTAATGGAACAGTTGGGAGATCTTGCGGACCAAGCTAGTCAGAACAATCCACAAGATAGAGATCAGAGTCTGAACGGACTCGCCAAGCAGGAAAAACGTATTGCAGATGAGATGGACAATCTACACGAAACGCTCGATGAACTCGGTGAGGAGATGTCAGAATTAGAGAATCTCAAACGGGTTGCTGATGAAATCAAGCGGCTCAATCAATTTGCACGAGACGTACGGATCGCGCAAGACCTCCGATCTGCAACCCAACAGATGCGTAGCAATCAAATGCAGCGCGCAACGGAGTCAGGGGCGGCGGCGCAGCAAGGATTGACCGAACTGCATCAAGGATTGGATAATGCACTAGAGTTTATGGAAGGTGGAAATGCAGAGGAGACGTTGACCGCAATACGCGAGGCAGTGCGGAGTGGTCTCTATCTCTCAAGAACGCATGAAGAAACCATCGAGGGAACCGACGATATTTTGCGATCTGGGCATGGACAGTATTTGCCGGGTGAAGTTAAGCAGTTGCAAGCGCTCGCGGCAAGTGAATTAGGCCTCGCAGTGGGGCTCAATCTGCTGGCAGATCGACTTTGGGAATTAGGCACAAATCAGATGCAGATAGATCCTAAAACTGTCTGGCGGCTCAACGCTGCTGCCGATGCGTTTGAACGTTCTGCGCGTGCGTTGGAAGACCGGAAACCGAATCTCGCTGTCCCGATCCAGAAACAGGGATTGGCGGATCTCAACCAATCAGTTGCAGATCTACTTGAAGCAATGGACCAGATGAACCAACAGATGGGGCAAGCTGGGATGCAAAATCTACTGGAACAACTTGAGCAACTGGCACAAAGTCAAGGGCAACTGAACGAAATGGCGCAGCAGTTGAACCAGCAGATGCGGAGGCAAGGACGCACACCAAGCAACGAGCAGATGCTCAGTCGGATGGCGTATGAGCAGCAGATGATTCGGGAAGCTACAGAACGGGTGGCAGATATGATGGAAAGACTGTCGGAAGTGCTTGGCGATCTCAACGGTATCGCTGAAGAGATGAAAGAGGTAGAAGGTGAACTTCAGCAAGGCAATCTAAATCAGCAGGTGTTAGATAAACAGCGGGAGATCTTGACGCGGATGCTCGAAAGTTCCAAATCGTTACAGAAGCGGGAGGTCAGCAAAAGAAGAAAAAGCGAAGTTGCTAAGACACCAACAGCCGCCGGAGATGATGCGCGCCCGCTCGACCCCAAGCTGCTAGAAACCATCCAGCAAATCGAATCGAATCTCAGATCTAGGGATCAGGAAAGTTTGCCACCGCAGTATCGAGAGTTGATTCAGCAGTATTTCAAAGCGTTATCCGAGCAGACACAGAAAAAATTGTAGATTGTGCCGTCTTTTTGAACCCGCCAATATGATATATCGTGGTGAGGGCCTAGGGTCATATTTGGTGGAGCAAGTCGCTTTGGATCCCGATTTATCGGGGATGCCCCGCCTACGAAGGTAGAGAACTGTCAGAAGGTATCCGGGGGACTTTTCGTAGTAGATCTTGTTCCCGCTGCGACAATGTACCATAGAACGCTTCGGTCAGCATTGGCATGTCTTCATTTGCCTCAAGTCTCTCACGACTGATGTTGTACCAGTGGCGGTTATGAACGATAACAGCAAAGGGACGGGAGGTATTGGTGCGGTTGGGTGTGCCACGGTGAATAGTACGTGGGTCGGAGATTAGTACATCACCGGCTTTAAGCAGCAAAGGTTTAAGAGCGATTTTGCCTGCATTGGCTCTTTCCAGTGTCTCGGTTCGGGGCAGATGTTGGGTGCGCTCTGCGACTTCAAAGGGTCCATTCTCCGGCGTCATATCAACGAACGTAAATCGCACAGATAGCAGTGCGGGCGGGTGGCGATGTGCCGGCTCCTCTTTGAACAGAAAAGGCAAATCTGCGTGGACGTGCTGATATTCTGATCCCTGTATCGGTGTGTCTGTGCCGTAATAGGAGATGTGCATGTCCTCGCCCAAGATACGGCTGACAATCTCGATTACAGTATCGTCGTTGAAGAAAGCGGAGTGATAGAATGGCGGTGCAAAGGGCAATCCAATCGCCCATCGATTGGATCCGCGGTTGCCTTCAGGAATACGGGCGGCGACACCTTGCAGTAGCGGCTCAAACGCTTGACGGCATTCTTCAAGTTCCCTCCGCGGAAAATGGCCCGGTAGGATGCAGTGTCCGATGTCCAGAATTTCTGCTACACACTCGTCAATATCAGTTGGCATTGCGATTTCCATATCTGATTTGGTTCATTTGTTCATTGGTGTTGGGTTTCACAGTTCCTGTTCAACCCAACCTACAGCACTTTTAGAACAGAAGACAGGCGGGGCAACCCCGCCCCTACGAAAACGCCTACAATTTGTATCTTTACCAATCCCCCGGCGGTGCGTCTGGTGCGCCGTAGGGCTTGTAGTTGGGTCCCCGACCGTAACGCAGGGGCCACCCTTGGCCTCCGATCCAGCGAAATTTCTCCTTCTTCCCGCAGAGCCAGTAGAACATGTGCGCACTTTGGAAACGGTTGGGACCGTAGTCCGCAGCTTCAAAGTTGAAGTCGGGTTCAATTATCCAATCCCGTTCTGGTGGTACGGTTCGCCAGTAGTTGTACTTCAACATGTGACGCATTCCTTCCGCTGTCGAGGCGGAGCGGCGGTGCCAGATTGAGTAAACGGTAATGAAGATTGAACCTGCTGGCGCGGTCGTTTTCACCGCTCCCCGAATGTTTCCGTAGTGACTCATATAACGCGCAGACGCGTTGAAGAGGTGTGAGCCGGGTAGGACCTCGGTAGGACCAAACGCTTCCGGCGTATCCTGCGGATAGTAGAACACTTGCAGATAATTTAGTTCAGGTCCCCATTTGGAGCCAGCATCTCGATGCCACCCCTGACCCGACATCGGACATTTGACCCGGTGCTGACTCATCATAATCGGCAGTCCGAAGTTTTTACCGAGTAATGACCGGACGGCACCGGCTGCCTGCGGATTGAGTATCACATTATCAACGAACCAGTCTTCTTTGAGGATTTCGGCAGGTTCGTAATAAGTATTACCTTCAAGATAAGCAAACGTTCTGCGGTTAATTTCGTCTGGCACAACTCCTTCCAAAACGAGAAAACCCTGCTGGCAGAACTCCAGCACCTGATTGTCTGTCAATGTTGGGGGGCAGTCGTACTTCTTGCGTTCTAAATTAAACCGTTCCCCTTCTGTCAGTTCCATTGAGGATCCTCCTCCTGATAAAGAGGCTTGAGTTGGGAATAAGCCGGTTTCTGTTCCCTGAATTGCTCTCGCGCATCAGGGTAGCGATCATTCATCTAGGATTGATGTTACCATCAACCTCAAGCAGCTATACCCGAGGACTAGGCGGGCGCACCCAATACATCCTCCTATTTTGCCTTGCTCCGAACGGGGTTTACCGAGCTTCCGATGTCACCATCGGAACTGGTGCGCTTTTACCGCACCGTTTCACCTGTACAACGCAGAGGCGTTGTAGTCTGCTTTCTGTTGCACTGTCCATAGCGTCGCCGCTCCTGGGAGTTACCCAGCATCCCGCCCTGCGGAGTCCGGACTTTCCTCATCCCGATCTCTCGGAACGCGATCACCTACCCAACTCAAGCGTTTGAGTATAATACCATATTGTGCGTGAAACGTGAAACGTAAAACGTAAAACACTGTACTCCTATGGTTACGGCATACGGCACCCCGATAAAATCGGGAGGCAAAGCCATATACCTACTACTTTTCTCAAAAAATCTCGTCTTTTTCACGTCTCAGCCGTTTATATCTATTGAAACCAGCCAGACTGAGGATAAACATGGCAAAATCGGATAAGGCTTTGATGCTCCAACTCCAAGCAGGCGATTTACGTTCGTTTGATACATTGGTCAAACGGTGGGAGAAGCAGCTGCTGAATTACTGCTATCGAATGGTCAACGACATCACGTTAGCGGAGGATCTGCGGCAGGAGGTTTTTCTTCGTATCTATTGTTCTGCCAAGACGTTTCGTGCAACGGCGCAATTTTCTACATGGATGTATCGAATTGCTACAAACCTTTGTCTGGATACGCTTGCCAAACGACGACGCCGAAAGGAAATACCGATGGACACTTATTTGGAGTCAGAATCTGAAGGTTTTGACGAAGGACCTGTTGATCCATCGGACGCACCGGATGCGGCTTTGGTGAAGAAGGAAATCGAAAATCGTGTACGCTCGGCGTTGGCGAGTTTGCCGGAAGATCAGCGAGTCGTAGTTATTATGCGACATTACCACGACATGAAATTTCACGAGATTGCCGAAATTGTGGAGCGCCCTATCAGTACGGTAAAGTCGCGGATGGCAGCTGGAATGGAACGGCTTAGTCGAATGTTATCGAAACAAGAGTAAATCGTCAGCGTTTACTGCTAATTCACGCATAAAGGAGGTGTTTACATTGGATTGCAGATTTTTTAGAGAGCAGATTGTGGTTGAAAGCTACGATGAATTAGACGCGGAGGCGAAAAAATCGCTAAAAGCACACTTACAGACTTGTCGTGAATGTGAACAATTCCAAGCAAATCTAAACAAGACGCAACAAGTCCTGGATCAATCGACGGAGGTGAATCGCCCAACCGATATTGAGGCGTTGCATGAAGCGATACAGTCTAAACCTTTGCCATGGTGGTACCAATTGCCTGCATGGCGATGGCTCTCTTGGGGAGTGGCAACCTGTTTGATTATAGTCTTCAGTCTTTCTGTGCTGGCATGGATTGGCATTGACCTTAAGTGGGAAGACCGGGGTTTGACGCTTAGGATTGGGCAAGAGGTGGTCCCGGAGATTACAGAACAGGAAATGGTACGATTGCTTCAGGTGGAACGTCACGCCACCCAAGTGGAAATCGTAAAACAACTTCAAGGAGCGTTGGATGAATTCAGCGAACAACTCCAAGTCCATCTGGATGAACGGCAGAAACAGGCAGATGCACAATTAGCGTTGATCTATCAGGGGTTGCAATCACAACGGGGACAGGATCTGGAACTCATCCGTCAAGAGCTTCAGCACCTTGCCGGTGCAACGGAGGCTGAATTTCTTGAGACTCAGCGCGCTTTTGAGTTCATCCTCGCTTCTCATGTGTCTGGAATACAAAAGAATATGGAATGACATTATCGTGAAACGTGAGGCGTGAAACGTAAAAACAATGGATTCATGGGTGCATCAACGAACTCTGGAACCAATGAACTCTTGAACTATTGAACGATGTGCAAACGACAGCCTCACCAATTCGCACCAAAGGTAATTAAAGGAGGATACAATTATGAAACTCTATATGTCCCTTATCATAGCTGTGCTTGGCGTCGGTTTGGTTACTAGCACTGTATCTACACAAGATGAGATTGACTACACCGAGATGGTCGAGGACCTCAAGGTGATGTGTCGAATCATTGACGAAAAAATGGACGAGGCATTTGAGAACGATTATGTCAAGGGCGGATTTTTCCGTAGAGGTGGCTGTCAACACCTATATCTCAAAGGCCATGGCCCTATGTTTCTGCTTGATGTACGGTTTCCTGTAGCAAAAAAAAAGATGAGGATTGTTAAAACAGAGAAGAAAACGGATCTCTGGGAAAAACACGAACGAGAAGTTCGACATCAAAGTCACCCAGAAGAAGCAGCATGGGTTGTTGATAAAAACGAATCATATAGAAAAGAGAAAGTTGATAAACTCAAGGAGCAGCTCGCTTATTTAGTCGGTGAGTATGGATCCCACATCGGTCAATTGGCGCTTGATGATACGATCTCGTTTGTGGTCTTCGGTTATCCTGATTACACCATTGACCTTGAAACAGATATTTTGGAGTATGAATTTCATGTCGTCGAATCCCATGGGGCAGATGCGGTGTCTCACACGCGGAAAACTATCGAAGAGACAAGAGAGAAAATCAAAGAGCTTCACGACAAACGTCAGATGCTCATTGAAAAAGCAGAACAAATCCTAGAAAACAAACGAAGACTGGAAGGAACCACAGAGGAGGAAAGTCAAGACGATCACAAAATAGAAGATTCACAGCCAAAAAAGGGCAAACGGTTTCGGCTTCGTATTCCGGTTCCGCCGAGTCCACCAGGTCCTCCTCACAGATTCCGTGGCAAACCGGCAACAACGCTGATTCTCACTTTCAAACGGAGTCAACTTGAGGGCAAAAAAGGGTCGGACTGGGAGGCTTTGTTGGAAACAGCAGAGGTTGTGGAGTATTGAACTGCTCAATCGAAGAAAATAAACCCGATATACATGAGCATTGAAACGAGGTTTATAAAAACCAAGGCACCCTTTATGAATCGGGATTGTAGACGGGGAAAGAGGTAGACTGACGCTCCAATTGTGACCAATATCTCGATAGCAGACACAATCCCGCCATGATAGCTAGGGTCCCAGTAGGAGACCGGGCTATGGAAACGGTATTGGAGGAGTGGGAAGAAGTGTCGATGCCCGTCGTCTTGGTGGAGGAAGAAATCGCCGGCAGCATGTAACAGCAGACTCAAGGAACAGATGATGAGAGGGTTGGATTTGCGCCAGTAGCCAATCCCAAGAAGGATGAGAAACAGAGGGATGGAGTTGAAGATATCAAAAAGGTTTTGCCACCCCGATAGGAAATACCGCTCGCCCCAGATTAGGCGTTGTGGATGTCTGAGAATGAACGCCTCAACCGCAAAAAAGATAAACATCGGCAGGTCCGGCAATGCGGCACCAATGAGGGCGTAGCGATGTAGATGTGGGGTTGCTTTTCGACTCAGGAGCGCGACGTTAATGATGGCGTGGGATTGGGTGTTCATTGGTTGATTAGTTCATTGGTTCACTTGTTCATTCATGAGCCAATGTGAACTAGTACTCAGTCAGGTAAGTTTTGGAATTATAGGACTTACGCATTCCAGATTGTAGTTGCCCGATTCATCGGGCGTATCGGGGCAAGGATGCCCCTCCCACACACCCCTCAGTGCCAGCTAAAGGGGGAGAAAGGGCTTTGACCGTTTGGCTGGGCAAGTCCTAATATGTGATTGTTTGCTTTCACTCAATATACACAAGCATAATTTGCCTGACAGAGTACTAGGGCGTGTTGACATTTTGATACTGCTCATTCGGCAAATGCTGTAATCATCAGGCAATCTGCCATAAGTAGCGCGAACTGTTAGTTTGCAAGCTAGGATCACAATCTAACAGATCGTGGTACAAAAGTCCGAAATGGTCTCTGACGTGCACACAAAGGGTTGGGAGACCCAACCCCTACGAAGGATTATGCGTTTGTGCTCCCTCTTGATGGTCTGGTTGCGATGAAATGTCAACACAACCTAGCATCATTATAGTGGATTATAAAAATATATTGACACATATTCTGTAGGGGGCGTACCCTCCAAATCGCGACTGAGTGCGTTGGTAGTCGGGAATCGGAGTTCCCTCCTACAACTCAAATATGTCAAGTTAATTGTAAAATCCACCATTGGTTTCATGAGTTTGTGTATTTGATTACGCCCTCATCCAACATAGTCAGCAGTGCGGAGTCGTCTACATCAAGCGGCAGGTTAATCTTCGCACGACGGCGGCTTGACTCGTAGGTCGAAAAGATGAGTTCTGTGGTTTGTATTGCCTTTCGTCCGCTGAGCTCTGGCTCACGCCCTGTTTTGACACAATCGATCAGGTCAAGTACGGCAAGGACGGTATCCCCGCCGGGCGGCACAATGCCGTCAAGGTTCGGTGCTTCCCAATCGGCTGCCCCGTGTCGGAGGACGCGCACCGGCGGCTTATCTCGTCCGCTAACTTCAATGATGCCGTCTGTGCCGATGATGCGATTTTGCACTCCGCCTAGCGAAGCTGCACCTGTCGCGAGTAAACCTTCCACCCCATTTTTATAGCGAATCCATGAGACTCCACTTGTCTCTACCGGCACACCAAAAACGAGAGTTTCTTCATCTACATCAATTTGACCCATCACCCACTCTGCCGGTTCATCGTTGTTGTAGAAGAAGAACATATCGAACCAGTGTGTTCCCCAGTCAATCATGTTGGGACATGCGCCTTCAAAGCGGTAGACTTGACCGATTGTGCCGTCGTTTGCTAACTCCTTCGCTTTGATAAAACTCGCACCGAAACGGCGTTGATGACAGAAGCTAATCATCACGCCGTTGTCCACACACGCTTGATAGAGTGCTTTGGCGTCGCCCCATGTCGGTGCCATCGGTTTCTCGGCGTGGATGGCTTTGATCCCACTATTCGCCGCTGCGATCACCATCTCTTTATGCAGGGCGATCCATGTGCAGACGCTGACAAAGTCGAGCGATTCTTTATCCAGCATCTCGCGGTAATCCTCATAGGTTCTCGCAACTCCGAACTGCTCCGCGAAATTCCCGCGCGCCTCTTCAAAGGGATCTGCACATGCGACGATCTCTACATCCGGCGATGCTTGATACCCTTCCGCATGACCACGTCCGCGTCCACCACAACCGATAATACCTGCTTTGAATAACGCCATAATGGTTCTCCGTTTTAGTTCATCAGTTCATTAGTTTACTAGTTCATTAATGAACAAATTGTTTTCACGTGGCTCATGTTAAGAAATTGTGCAATAGAAACCGAGTTTTCAAGAAAAAACTCGGTTTATCTTTATGCTTTGCATTTTCTTTTAACGGGAGTCACGACATTAACACCGTTATCTCACGTTTTATATTGGTTTCTGCGCCGTTATGATACCCAACCCGTCCGGCAATGTATCCCGCTTAAAGTTCACAAATCCAGCTGCTGTTATCCAATCGTGATATTCAGCTTCGGTATAAGCCTGTCCTTCGTCATAGATATTGATAAAGATAGTGTTGGTTATCGCAGCCCCCCGTGGAGAAATGCGAGAGTTATCGAGGATACCGATCCCCAAGATATAGATCACACCGCCCGGCGTCATAGTTGCATTGATGTTTTTGAGGGCACGTTGTGCATCACTCGGCGAAAGTACTTGAATGAATGACTTCAGAATGATGGCATCAAACGACTCGTCAAGTGGGGCTTCCACAACATTCCCTGTAATGACCTTGACTCGGTCAGACACGCCTGCCTCCGCCACGAAACGTTGCGTGATGGGTGTTACATTCGACACATCTACAACCGCTGCCTCAATATGGGGGCAGGCTTTTGCCGCCGCGATGGCTACGCCACCGGAGCCCCCGCCAACGTCTAACAACCTCTGACAGGACGAAAGTCCGTAGTCTTTTACCAGTGTGCGTCCTGTTGTGAGGGCACCCGGATGCAAACCTTGGTAGAACGTTTCTAACGCTTCGCGGGCCATCTGCGTGTAGTCGTGCTTGGCTTGTGGCTGCCCGGTGCGGACGGATTCTGCTGTTTGAAGTGCCGCATCCCACAAATCTGCATATAATGGATGTACCCCACCCATGTAGGCTGGACTGCCACGGACAAGGAAGTGGTTCGCTTCGGCGGTGTTGGCGAAACGATCCCCTTCTACGGTCAACAGCTCGGCGGCAACAAGCGCGTAGAGTAGCGGTTTGAGTTTGGTTCCTTCCACGCCGATGGCATCGGCAATCTGCTCCGGGCGCATGGGACCGGCTTTGAGTGGCGTGAAAAGATCGAGTTGCATCCCTGCCAACAAGGCGAAGGATGGATAAACATCCACCAGTTTCTGGATGATCTTCGGTTCAGGGGGTGATCTCATGTGGGTGCCACCTTATCGGCATTGATGTAAGTGTATTGATTCATTGTAGCATCAAAGCATCTGCGTGTCAATACAGTATCGGCTTGCCACGACTATGAATTGGCTGTTATAATAACGCAAGTTGCTAGTTGATAAACCAAGCACTATAAACCGAGTTTTGAAAAAAAAACTCGGTTTTTCTCCGATTCTAATAACTGGGGTTATGTTATAAAATGGCAATTGTACGTGGCGCAGATTGCCTAATCTGCGATCCATAGCCTCAGTAGGGAACAATGATTGTTGTTCCCTACGACACCGAATTTTTGTGTCAAGATGTGAATCTCGACCTACAGGTTTTTGATACTTCACACCCACATATCCTAAAGAATATGACAAGCGATTTAAATTCTTTCATCGAAACGCTCGGACGAGAAGCGTTGACGCAGATCCAATTAAAGAAGCTGCAGGCGATGCTTGTCCCCGTACTGGCAACCAACCCTTTCTATCGACGAAAATTGGGTGAGGCGGGAGTGAGGCAGCCGGAGGATATACGGACGCTCGAAGATTACCGGCGGCTGCCCTTTACCACGAAGGATCAGCTCTCCGCTGACGGAAAGGCTCACCCACCCTACGGCACAAACCTTACATTTCCCCGCGAACGATATATCCGTATCCATCAAACCTCTGGCACGACCGGTGAACCGCTGCGCTGCTTGGACACCGAAGAGAGTTGGGATTGGTGGGCGCGGTGTTGGGAGACGGTATATAATGCCGCTGGTGTGACCTCAAGCGATCGAATCTTCTTTGCGTTCTCTTTCGGTCCGTTTATCGGCTTCTGGAGTGCTTACGAAGGCGCGCGGCGGATTGGTGCATTGTCGGTTCCGGGTGGCGGAATGACTTCGCTTCAACGGCTGCGAGTCATCTGTTCCAACGATATTTCCACACTAATCTGCACCCCCACGTATGCCTTGCATCTCGCCGAAGTTGCCGAAGCAGAGGGGGTTGATATCGCCAACGCCAATGTCCGCGTGACTATTCATGCCGGTGAGCCGGGGGCGAGCCTGCCGTGGACGAAGCGTCGCATCGAAAATGCTTGGAACGCTCGCTGTTACGATCACCCCGGCGCAACGGAGGTAGGGGCTTGGGGGTTTGGGTGTCAGGCACAAGCCGGTGTACACTTGAATGAAGGGGAGTTTATCTGCGAAGTTATTGATCCCGCGACCGAAGAGCCCGCTAAAGAGGGAGAATTGGTTATCACCAACCTCGGTAGGGTTGGGATGCCGGTCATCCGTTACCGAACCGGCGATCAGGTTAAGTTAGAAACGGAACCTTGCGAATGTGGCCGGACATTTTGGCGGCTCGAAGGTGGTGTCATCGGACGAATTGATGACGCGCTGATTATACGCGGTGTGAATGTCTATCCGAGTACCATCGAAAACATCATCCGTCGTTTCGCTGAAGTGGGTGAGTTTGCGGTGGATGTCTATCGGCGTGGTGCGCTTGATGAGATGGAGATTCGGATTCAGACCAACGGCGCGGATCCGGAGGTGACTGCCCAAGCTGTCGCTAAGGCAGTGCGTGAATCTCTGGGGCTGCGCGCGGTGGTGAAGCCTGTACCTCACGGTACATTGCCTACCTTTGAACTAAAGGCGCGGCGGTTTACAGATCATCGGCGGAATTAAGCGGTAACTGAAACTAACGCAAGTCACGATTTGGAAATCGCTCCTACCGTTACTAGTGTGACATTTTTGCAACGACGGTGTAGCACAGTTTCGACAGCCATCTTGTGAGAACATTCCTCCCTTTGAAATAATAACTTATATCAAAAACAGATGTAAAGTTGCCCGGAGAACGGGTTTGTCAGCAAACTCGGTTTTTTGTGTTACTCTTCAGATCATTCGAGATAATTGTGGCATTTTAATTGCTTGTGTTGCTACGCAGATGATTTTTGTTTGGTAGCAAATTTCCGAACAAAGGAGGCACGCCGATGCAACGGAGATACGATCTCGCATATTTCGTTTTCGCTTTAGGTTTGACGACCCTGATGGTAAGTGTTGAGGCACAGGCAAAGATTACCTTCGTGTCTGATAGGGATGGGCACAGTTGGGAGATTTATGTCATGGACGACGATGGCGGGAATCCGCGAAGACTCACGAATAGCCCGGAGGAAGAATGGCATCCCTCATGGTCCCCTGACGGCAAACGCATTGTCTTTTCGTCTGAAACGTGGGATAAGCCGGCAGATATCTACGTGATGGACGCCGATGGAGGGAACCCTCGAAAACTGACCAAAAATCCCGGAGATGATAATTATCCCGTATGGTCTCCTGATGGCAAACGCATTGCCTACTCTTCCAAAAGGGATAGAAACAATGACATTTACGTGATGGATACCAATGGCAGGAATCCTCAGAAGCTCACTAACGCAGGAAGTGATTATTCACCCTCATGGTCTCCTGATGGTGAGCACATCACTTTCATGTCCTATAGAGACGGAAACAGTGAAATTTACGCGATGGACGCCGATGGAGGAAATCCTCAAAACCTCACAAACCATCCGGCAGAGGACTGGAGTCCCTCATGGTCTCCTGACGATGAACGCATTGCTTTCTCGTCTGATAGGGATGGCCCTCGTGAAATTTACGTGATGGACGCCGATGGGGGGAATCCGCGAAGACTCACAAACCATCCGGAGGTAGATTTTTTGCCTTCTTGGTCCCCCGATGGGGAACGGATTGCCTTTGTATCTGATAGGGGTAGGAGTTTCGACATCTACGTGATAGATGCCGATGGCAGGAATCTTCAAAACCTCACAAACTTGCGTTTTGGGGAGGACTCCGCTCCTGCGTGGTTTCACCCGAATCTTGCGATTGCTCCCGCTGCGGTTGCTCCCACAGGCAAGAAACTCACAATGTGGGGGTGGCTCAAGCGGGTTAATCAGTGAGATATCGGGATTCAGAGATCCCTCCTACAGAGAATTATAGTGAATTCAAAAAATAAATAGACACTTTTGCCCCCGTATTTGGTAGGCGCTGTTTCCAACTGCGCCGTTTCACCCCACACTACGGTGCCTATGCAGTTCGGTTAGAAAACCGCACCGGTTTGGAGTGTCTCATTAATTCTAAGATCCACTATAAATGCCTTCAACAAGGATGATAGGTATGAAACGCAGAATCGGGACGTATTGCAAATCCCTCTTCATCGGTTGGTTATGTCTATTGATGTTCGCCGTGAGCCAAATAGCGCATGCAAAATTGAAGATTTACTACATGCCGAGCGGAAAATGGGAACGAAATCTTTGGCGGATGGATATCAATGGGGCAAACAAGGAACTGTTCCTTGAGTCACCCGTTCCGATGGACGATCCTAGACTCTCCCCGGATGGAAAGCAAATTCTGTTTACACTGCCACCTTGGCGTAAAGGTGAATTGATGGTGATAAATTTGGACGGCAGTGGCTTGCGGAAACTCCTCGCTGGCCCGCCACGTCCGGCCAATATGTCTGGGGAGTGGTCGCCAGATGGGAAATGGATTGTTTATGAAGTCTTTGATCCGGACTTGCGTCCCTCCATGCAAGTGTATGTGACGGATGCTCAAGGACTTAATTCCTTTCAAATTGCCGCAGATATAGAAGCAAACATGTACCTTCCGTTTTGGTTTCCAGATAGCAAGCGCATCGGCTTTACCGTCCTTAAACGCGGTGTAAAACTGCATTGGGTTGACGCGGACCCCAACGCACAGGCAAAAGAGATGAATCACCGATTCTTTGCCTATCGGATTCGTTGGTCCCCAAACGGGAAACGGACAATTGTCCGCGGGTCGATAGAGGAAGACGGAATGCAGGGACTATTTCTCGGTGATGCGCCAGCCAGAAATCTGGTTCGTCTTAATGATGAGGTGATGCCAGCGTGGGGGCAATGGTTACCGGACAACACGCATATTGTCGGTACGAGCGGCCGCAATGTCGTCGTGGCGAATGTTGACACCCAAGAAGTTCAGCGTTTGACCGACGATGGTCAAAGCAGGTTTGTCTTCTGGCACGATGCTGCGCTTGCGGTGGAGCCTGTGGGGAAGCTATCGACATCGTGGGGGGCAATTAAAAGCGCACGTCATACACGCTAAAAAGTGAGGCTCATGTTAAGCAAGCACGGGCGGGGAAACCTCGCCCCTACGAATTATTTTCGTGCTGTGCACTTTCTTTTTCCATGAGCTAATAAAACCTAAGTTGCTAGTCAGCTCCTAGGTTGAGTTGTCACATAAAGTTTGTACGCCTGACGCACAAGTTTCGTTGATTTTGTAGCGGGGAATGGATCGCAGATTGGGCAATCTGCGCCACGATTAGCAATATTTGCACTACAACTACTATTTTATGACATAACCCAAGTTGTTAGAGTCAGAGAGAAACCGAGTTTTGAAAAAAAAACTCGGTTTATAGTGCTTGGTTTATCAACTAGCAACTTGCGTTAATAAAAGAAAAGGTATGTATATCTGAGAGGGAAACTATGATGACTTTCTTTCCGGTATATCTACTCCCGATCTCAGCATAAAATCTCGCATGATTTCTAGCTGGTCCTCCTGCCCACGTCCTCGATCGCAGAACGCCCTAAAAATATCTTCGACAAGCGGACCGAGTTCTATCGGAATATCAAGTTCCCTGCCAAGTTCAACCGCCAAGTGTACGTCTTTAACAGCCAAGTCCGCAGCAGAATTGACATCCTCGCCAGCCAAGAGTAAATCGATTGTTCGGCGCAGGTACATACTATCGCCTGTACTGGTCTTAATCACATCGAGCAGTGCTTGTGGATGAAGCCCCGCCTTAACGCCCATCGCCATCCCTTCGCATACACCAGCAAAATTGATGAACATGATGAAGTTGTTTACCAATTTGGTCACGTGCCCGCTGCCTACCGGTCCCATGTAAGCAACATGGTCACCGATGCTCTGGAACAGCGGTTGAAACCGTTCAAAATCTGTCTGTTCGCCGCCCACAAATATAGTGAGTGTCCCGTCCCTCGCGCCAAATACACCGCCGCTAATCGGCGCGTCGAGGACGTGGAATCCTCTTGATGCACCAATTTCAGCGATTTTCTGTAGGGTTGTGGGGGAATTGGTGCTCAGATCAATGTAAGCGCATCCGCTGTTTAGACCTGCGAAAATACCGTCTTCACCCAGAACAACGGCTTCGACCTCTTTGGGCCCCGGCAGCGATGTAAGCACCACGTCCGATTGGGCTGCTACGTTCTGCGGGCTTGTCCCCCACTTTGCGCCAGCAGCTTCAAGGGAGTTGCCCATTTCGCGCCGGAGATCGTGGACTGTCAAGTTGTATTGGGCTTTGAGGAGATTTGCTGCCATCGGATTGCCCATATTACCCAAACCGATGAAACCAACTTTCATATCAATCCTTCCAAGGCATTTGGTTCACTAGTTCATTGGTTCATTGAACTAGCGTTCTTTATACATTGCGCTCCGCTGGAGCGCAGAGATTGGAGGTATCATCATTCTATAGACATATCGCTCCGCTGGAGCGAAAAGCGTTCGACCGGCGGGGAAACCCCGCCCCTACACTGTTGCACAAGTTCTTTACATGAGCCTATTTTGAATGCGTTAGGACTTACGCGCTGGCGCGGGGCAAGTCCGAGAGGATCCCGCGACCGGGGATGCCCCACCTACAGTTGGCTGGGTAAGTCTTATGGGTTAATGATGTTTAACGTGATTCGTCCTGTGTAGGGAACTCGGCGGGCATGGTAATTTCAATGACCTCAAAGTCATCGGAATACTCTAACACCTCATGCTTGATTCCGGGGGGTTGATACCAAGCATCGCCAGCCTCAACGCGGATCTCACCGATGTCTTCAAAGTCAAGTCGTGCCCAACCCTTGAGCAGGTAATTCATCTGAAAGTCGAGGGCGTGGGAGTGATACCCCATGGGTCCGTCACAGGATTGATTGACGCGGATGACGTGTGCCAATACCTTGCCGTCGGTGGCGGTGTTGATCCCCAGATCTCGGTAGAGGAAGTAGGGGCGTAAACCTTCTTCCCAGTTAGCATCCTTTATGTGCGCAGCAAACGCTCCGGTCGTTTTTTCACTCATGTTGTAACTCCTTTTTGTATGAGATGATAATGTTGAATACCTTTCAATGGTACTATAGTGAATCCTAAAAATAAATAGACACTTTCGCTCCCGGTGTTTGGTAGGCGCTGTTTCCAACTGCGCCGGTAGGTGCGGTTAGAAACCGCACCTACCGGGGGTCATAGCCCGGATTTTTTTATCCCCGGTAGTCGATGTTTCCTAACCTCGCCGATTGGCAGTGTCTAAGTAATTCTAAAATCTACCATAGTTTGGAACTATTGATGACGTGAAACGTGAAAACAGTTCTGATGCTGGCTTTATGGGAGTGTTCTCCTTGAGTCAAGGGTTTAAGCCTTGAGAAACGCCTCAATTTCCGACGCTGTTGGTAAAGCGGGGATGACACCGATATTCTGTGTTGTCAACGCTCCCGCTGCGTTGGCGTATCTCATCACTCCTTGGAGTTGGTTATCGTCGAGTTCAAGCAGCTTCCCCACACCTCCACTGGAATCCATTATTTGTTTCAGCATCGCTGCGACAAATCCGTCGCCCGCACCGAGCGGATCGACCACTTCAACCTTGAATCCGTCCACATACCCTTGATGCGAGCCGTTATTGTAGTAACAGCCGTGCTCGCCTAGCGTCACGATGACTAGTTCTACGCCGGTCTCTAGGATACGCTCACTTCCTTCTTCCAGTTCGGGGGTGTCGGTGATAAACTCCCACTCCTCGTCTGCCGCTTTCACGACATTCGCATACGACATGACCTCCCAAATCCAGTGTTTAGCCTCCTCTGGTGTGTCCCACATCATCAGCCGCAGATTTGGATCGTAGGATATGAATGCGCCGGCATCCTGCGCATACTGAATCGCCCTCACCGTGGCATCGCGGACAGGTTGGTGACTTAAACTGCATGAACCGTAGTGAAACACCTCTGCGGATTGAACATACGCCGCATCAATTTCGTCGGGTCTGAGCAGTATATCTGCCCCCGGATTGCGATAAAAAAGAATATCCTTTGCACCATCGGATCGGGTCGCAACAAACGCTAATGTAGTCCGACGATCCGCCTCCGAGATGAGATGAGCCGTGTCAACGCTGCTCTGTTCAAGCGTCTGTCGCAGAAAATCGCCGAACGGTTCATCGCCGATTTTACCGATAAATCCTGAATCCACACCAAGTTTTGCCAAACCAACGGCAACGTTCGCAGTAGCACCGCCCGCTGCTTTAGCGAATTCCGGTGCTTCCGCAAGTGTGACGTCAACCGATGTGGAAACAAAATCGATGAGCAACTCACCGATACAAAGCGCTTTGGGCATATTCCCGCCTTCATACTTAGAAATAACGCTTGTGTTATCTTTCCTGATGCTGATCAACTAGCGTGAAAGGCACCGTTCGCCGATTAGAAGATAGGTGTGGTTTAGGGAATTGATTAATCGGGACAATCTCAAATTTTACGAGCACGGCGTGTTTATCCGTTGGCACCTGAGCCAGTGGTACCGTATCGTTCGATAGAGGTGCGAACTGTGGTTGATACAGTGTGAGACTCACGACTGTTGCAATCACAGCCAATGAAGTTACAACAGCATAGGGACGCACCCGCGTCCGAAAACTGTAAAGCATCCATGCAAACGACGATTCCAACCGCCGTAAAATACGACGAACAACAGAGATTCGCTCCTTTTCAATTACGGTGATTGCTGCGGCTTGACGCATTAGGTCCGGCAGGAAATTCTCAGAGGTTTTCACCGACTCAAGCTGGTGAAGGATCTTATTTGTTTGCCGGAGGCGCATCGCTTCATGTGCACAACTTGGACACCGCTTGAGGTGCCACTGAATCAGTTGAATTGTCCACAAGGGCATCTCGCGGTCTACATAGGCGGATAACTGTGGTTGAACATTTTCACACTTTAGCATGGGAACTCTCTCCAATTCCAACCTCTATCAGGAGTGTTTTCATATTCTGGCGGGCGCGATGGATGAGCGATTTCACGGCGCTGACGGAACACTCAAGAACTTCTGCGATTTCATCGTACCTCAGATTTTGATAACTCACTAGAAGCAGTGCCAACCGCTGGTTTTCGGGTAAGCGATCAATTGTTTGTTGAATGATGATTTGGCGTTCCTTTTTTTCATAGACCTCGTCGGGAAGTTGGCTGATATCCTGCATTAGCTCAAAATAGCTGACATCCTCATTGTCAGGGACAAGATCGTCGAGATAAGTGGTATTCCGCCGCTTCCGATCCCGAATTTCGTTACGACATAAATTGGTTGCGATGAGATACAGCCAATTTTTGAATCGACACTTCGGCTCATAACGGTTCGCACTCCTGAAAACGCGCAGAAACGTCTCCTGCGCCAAGTCTTCCGCTCGGTGATAGTCGCCTATAGATCGATAGATGAAATTTGTGATGAGGTCTTTATAGCGCATCACGATTAGCTCGAAAGCACTCATGTCACCGTTTCGACACTTCATCATCAATTCTTCGTCGGAGGTACGCAAAACGCATTCTCCTTCTTTTGAGGAGTAGAGATCTTGAAACGTTAACCTAAGATTATAACATCAGAATAGCAGCGGATCAATGATTTTATAAACACCGTTGCCCTGCTAGAAGTTTCGCTCAGTGATTTTTGTTGACCAGTGGCTGATAAATTGGTAAGATAGCTGCGCGTTTATCTATGATATCCAGCGTTTTCCGATGGTGCACCCGAATCATAGAACGGGAGAGTTAAAGGAGAAACATCAATGAGAGTTGTTACCGGTGGGATCGCCCACGAGACCAGCACTTTCACCCCAGTCGAAACAGATTGGGAGAGCTACAAGGAACGGTTCTACCTGCGGGGCGAAGAGATATTAAATATATTCCGGCGCACCAACACCCCAATTGGCGGATTTATCGATGGTGCGGAAACTCACGGTTTTGAACTAATTCCGACCGTTTTCGCTGAGGCACACCCCAGCGGACCAACCCCTCGAAACATCTTTGATGCCATTTTAGAAGAGATATTAAACGGCATCACTGAAGCCGGTTCAATAGACGGAGTGCTGTTTGGGTTGCACGGCTCGATGGTGGTTGGAGACCTTGAGGAGCCTGATAGCATTGACGACCCAGAGGGTCATATACTGGCAGCGATTCGTCAGGTGGTTGGCCCAGAGATTCCGATCCTTGCACAACTGGATATTCATTCCAACGTCTCTCCAGAGATGGTTGACGCTGCAGATGTGTTGATTGGGCGGGAGACCTATCCGGAGATTGATATGGCGGAACGCAGTCGCGAATGTGCCGATGTGCTGATGTCGATCGTGAATGATGGCAGACGCCCGACGATGGCATTGCATCAAATTCCGATGATCTGGGGGATACACCAAGTTACAGCACACCCACCGATGCGGGAAGCGATTGAGGAACTGCATCGCATCGAAGCACAGCCCGGCGTCATCTGTGGTTCGATTGCAACCTGCTACTATTTGGCTGATGTGCCAAATATGGGAGCATCAGTTTACATTGTGACCGATAATGACCAAGCCTTAGCCCAGACCTACGCTGACCAGTTGGGGGAATGGCTCTTTGAACGACGCGAAACGTGGCACGGACCTTCACTGACAACCCGTGAAGCCCTGAAAATCGCCGAAGCAGAAGCGAACTTCCCGGTGATTTTTGCGGATCGAAATGATAATACCGGCGGCGGTTCTCCGGGCGATAGCACTGGTATGTTGCAGTGCTTCATAGAAGCAGGACTTCAGGACGCTTGCATACTTTATATCGTTGATCCGGAGGCAATTGCCCAGTGCCATCGCGCTGGTGTGGGTGCAACGCTGACCCTAGATGTCGGTGCTAAATCAACCTCTGCACAGGGGCAGCCCATCCGCATGACAGCGGAAGTGATTGCGCTGTCGGAGGGCGATTTCCGTTACGATGGACCGATGCTTGCCGGTTTAAGTAGCACCATGGGGCCATCCGCGCATATTAAACAGGATGGCGTTCACGTCCTGCTAGTCACACAACGGGAGCAACCCTTCGACACCGCTTTTTCACGAACACTTGGATTGGACCCGCGCCAGATGCGCTATATCGGGGTCAAATCTTCTGCCCACTTTCGCGCAGGGTTTGAGTCGTGGGCAGGGGCGATCCATGTTGTGTATGAGCCCAGCGTCCATACACTGAGCGATCTGACCTTCAAACGACTTGGTCGCAAATTATATCCCTTTGATGATATCTAACACACAATTCCTGAGGAGAAACTATGAAAATTCCCATTCTATACGGAGCACGAGATCTTCGCATGGAGGAACACCCCCTTGATACGAACAGCTTGAAGCCGAAAGACATTTGGATTGAGACCGAGATTTCCGCCCTGAAAATCGGAACGGATCGTGGCAATTATGAAGGTGCGGAACAGGTTCCGGGTGCACCGGGCTATCCCCGATGGGTCGGGGACAGCAATTTGGGAGTTGTTCGTGGTATCGGTAGTGAAGTGACCCGTGTGCAGGTTGGCGACCGGGTGGTAACCCGTCAACCTCATCAATCCGAATATATCACAGATGAATCAGCGAGCATCGTCAAAGTTCCCGATGGTGTTCATCCAGAGGATGCCGTCTATACCCATCTCTATGCTCTCAGTGGCCACTGTTATCGCAAAGCGCAATTCCAGCCCGGTGAAACCGTGGCGGTTGTTGGGCTAGGCGTCCTCGGCTTGGGAGCGGTTGGATTGGGACAGCCCTTTGGGGCGCGGGTTGTTGGCATTGGCAACAGTCCCATCCGTTTGGAGATGGCGGAGCGAATGGGCGCGCACGCCGCATTCCTGTATGACGATCCCGATCTCGACGCAAAGTTAGACGAATTTACCAAGGGTATTGGCATTGATTTGGTTATCCTCACAGCAAATCCTTGGCCCGCTTTTCGCACATCTCTAGAGATTGTTCGGGATAATGGTCGCGTATCTGTGGTCAGTCTGCTCGGTCGTGGCGAACCGTCTCTCGATTTTAATCCGTTGCCGATGGAATTGTTCTATAACAAAGGGATCTCAATCCTCGCGGTGTCGGGAGCTCCGGGCTATCTGTATCCTACGCCCGAAACCCGATTCAACAATGATCGGCAAGGGGATTATATCGTTTCCTTAATGGCAGACGGTCTCGTTGAACCGAAGCGGTTAATCACCCATCGCTACCACTACACGGAGATAGTCAAGGCTTATGAGATGGCATACCATCGGGAAAAATCGATGTTGGGCGTCATTTTTGATTGGAAGGATTAGAAGAATTTATGTCTAACACAGAGATATGCTTCCTAACCGCCACAGAGTTGGTGCGTCATATCCGTGCGAAAGAACTCTCCGTCAGAGAGGTAATGGAAGCACATTTGGCTCAAATCGAGAGCATCAACCCGAAGGTAAACGCCATCGTTACACACTTGGATCGCACCGAAGTGATAGACCAAGCAGATGCCGCCGATGCAGCGTTGGCGCGAGATGAAGATGTAGGTCCGCTGCACGGACTGCCTGTAGCGCATAAAGATCTCGTTGAAACCAAAGGGATGCGCACCACCTACGGCTCTCCAATTTTTAAGGACTTTGTGCCTGAACACGACGCTCTGATTGTGGAACGTCTGAAAAAAGCAGGAGCTATCACGATTGGCAAGACCAACACGCCGGAATTTGGTGCTGGGTCGCAAACTTACAACGAGGTGTTTGGAGAGACGCTCAATCCGTATGATTTAACCAAGACCTGTGGTGGTAGCAGTGGCGGTGCTGCGGTTGCATTAGCCTGTGGCATGATACCAATCGCAGATGGGAGTGATATGGGCGGTTCACTGCGGAACCCTGCCAACTTCTGCAACGTTGTGGGTTTCCGCACTTCTCCCGGCAGAGTGCCTGTGTGGCCCGCCGTGTTGGGCTGGTTTCCAATATCGGTGGAGGGTCCGATGGCGCGAACGGTGCAGGATGCTGCCTTGATGTTGAGTGCGATTGCCGGTCCTGATCGGCGTGCACCCATCTCTATCAGTGAGCCGGGGAGGAGGTTCTCTCAGCCCCTTGAGCGTGATTTCAGTGGCGTGCATATCGCTTGGGATCGGGATTTGGGCGGGCTACCGGTAGATCCGCAGGTAACTGCCACCATTGACGCACAACGAGGCATCTTTGAATCATTGGGCTGTGTAGCTGTAGACGACGCTCCGGATTTCACGGACGCGGACGAGGCATTTAAGGTATGGCGTGCATGGCGTTTTGAACTTGCTTATTCCAAGCTGCTAGAAACTCATCCGGACCAGATAAAGGATACTGTGGTTTGGAACATCAAAGCGGGTATGGAGTTAAGCGGACCACAGATTGGGGAAGCAGAGATTAAGCGGACAGCACTTTATCAGCGTGTGCGGGAGTTCATGGAGACTTACGAATTTCTGATTCTTCCTGTGAATCAGGCACTTCCCTTTGATGTGCAGCAGCGGTATATTACTGAAATCAACGGCGTGAAAATGGAGACATATATCGACTGGATGCGCTCCTGCTATTACATTAGTGTTCTCGGTCTGCCTGCGATTTCGGTGCCTTGTGGCTTCACACCCGACGGTTTACCGGTGGGCGTCCAAATTGTCGGGCGACACCAAGATGATTTTGGTGTGCTTCAATTGGCTCATGCCTTTGAACAGGCAACAGGTTTTTGGAAACAGAGACCGGCTGTAGTTGAATAGCATAGTGTAAATTGCTACCAATTGCTCTAGTGTCTACCCGAATCGATATGTATGGAACGTAAAACGTGAAACGTGATGCGTAAAAGATTAGAAACTCATTTATTGAAATATTACGTAATCGTGAGGGCGGGGAAACCGCGCCCCTACAGGGAAAAAGGCGAATTTTCAATACCTAGTACTTTCAAAAAAGGAAGTTTTTCTTACGCTTGTTACACAGAAAGGAGTTAGAAATGTCTCAATGCACCTATGATGTTACCCGTTCTAATGAACTCTATCAACGGGCTGGCGAAATTATTCCCGGCTGGACGCAACTAATCAGCCGACGTGCCAGTCAGTTTGCCAACGGCGTTAGTCCTACCTATGCCCAACGTGCTAAAGGTTCTCGTTTCATCGATGTGGATGGGAATGAATACATCGATTGGGTCAACGCGGTCGGTGCGATTATCCTCGGTCATGCGGATCCGGTAGTGGATACGGCGGTCAAGGAGCAAATCGATCGTGGTAGCCTATACACGCTGAATGGCCCGGTCGAAATTGAATTGGCGGAAGAACTGATAGACACCATTCCGAGTGCGGAGATGGTGCGATATACCAAAGGCGGCGGCGAAGCCTGTGCCGTCGCAGCGCGTATCGCACGGGGTACAACCGGTAAAGATAAAATTATATTCTGCGGCTACCACGGTTGGCACGACTGGTATCAAGCGGCAAATTACGGTGTTGATCCTGAAAGCGGGGAATACCCGTTTGCAGGGATTGAACCGATTGGTGTGCCTCAAGCACTTGCTGGAACGGCTATTCCCTTTGTTTACGGTGACCTTGCCATGTTGGAAGGACTGCTAGAGGAGAATCAAGGTGAGGTTGCGGCGATTATGATGGAGCCTGCCCGCTCTGAGTTGCCTGAGCCGGGATACCTAGAAGGGGTCAAAGCCCTCGCCCATAAGCACGATGCCATTTTTATCTTTGACGAGGTATCTTGCGGTTGGCGCTATTCGGTTGGTGGTATGCAAAAGCCCCTAGGAGTTATCCCAGATATGACTGTTGTTGCAAAGGCGATGTCGAATGGCTACCCGATGGGCGCGGTCGTTGGTTCACGGGAGGTGATGGAACCAGCCAGTCGGATGTTCATCTCTAGCTCCTACTGGAGCGATAACATTGGGACTGTTGCTGCACTGACAACAATCCGTGAACTGAAACGTCGGAACTCGGAAGTTCGCTTTAAGGAACTTGGTGAGAATTTGCGTTCCGTTATCAACGAAGTAATTGATGCTAGCGGACTATCGGGTGCGTGTACCGGTCTCCATGCAAGCCCCGGCATTTCCCTTGACTTACCGGATGAGACATTGGCACCCCAAGTTAAAACGCTATTCATCCAAGAGATGGCAAAGCGTGGTATCCACTGTTATATGGGATTTAAGGGGACGCTTGCCCACACCGAAGAAGATATCCGTGTGACCGCTGATGCGGTAGCGGGGGCATTGGGTGTGATTAAATCCGGTGTAGACGCAGGCGATGTGGATAGTTTATTAGAGTCTGATCTGAAGCAGGATCCGTTCCGTCGCTTGGTCCGGTAGTTACCCTTAAACTCTGTAAAGCATCCACTAATCTTCACCAATCTTCGCCAATTAAAAAAACGCTCATGTTAAGAAATCGTGCAACAGAAACCGAGTTTTTGGCACGGGTAGGCGGGGCAAGATGCCCTGCCTACGGTTTCTTTGAGTATTTTGCATCTTCTCTTTATATGAGCCCAAAAAGATTCGTGTGGATTCGTGGATGAATGGGAGATTTCTGCTTATGCTAATCATTGACGCCCACCTTGATCTTTCTTGGAACGCACTTCAAGGAAATAGGGACCTGTTGCGTTCCGCTTATACCATCCGTACACAAGAAGTCAGCACCCCGGGCAAGGGACGCGCCCAAGGCACCGTCGCATTTCCGAATATGCGTCAAGGGCGACTCGCGGTATCCGTTGTCACCTTGTTTGCTCGTTGTACCGGGCAACCTTCTCCCCATTCGGATTATGCTTCACCGACCCAGTCCTATGGCGTTGCCCAAGGACAGTTGGCTTATTATCGCGCCTTAGACCATGAGGGTCACATTCGCATGATTGCAGATCGGGCGACTTTGGATAGTCATATCGCCAATTGGGAGGCTTGGGAAGAGACGGGATCAGATGATACCCCACCACTTGGGTTTGTAATTAGCATGGAAGGGGCAGATCCGATCCTGAAGCCGGATCAATTGGAGGAATGGGTCGGAGGTGGACTGCGTCTGCTTGGGCTTACGCATTACGGTCCCGGACGCTACGCCGGCGGGACAGGTACCGAACTCGGCTTAACCGAATTGGGACCGCCGCTGCTTGCCGAAATGCAGCGATTAGGTGTTACCCTCGATCTCACCCACTGCTCAGATCAAGCGTTTTGGGAGGCGTTAGAACACTACGAGGGATTGGTATTGGCAAGCCATAACAACTGCCGGGCGCTAGTCCCGCATCAACGTCAGTTCAGCGATGAACAGTTGCAAGCAATTTTTGAGCGAGATGGTGTGATTGGTGCAGCTTTTGATGCGTGGATGCTACAGCCGGGTTGGGTTTCTGGACAAACCACAAATGAGAGGGTCACACTGGACACAGTCGTTGATCACATGGACCATGTATGTCAATTGGCGGGTAACAGCCGTCACGCTGGTATCGGCACAGACCTTGACGGCGGCTATGGACGTGAGCAATCCCCTTGTGACTTAGATACCATCGCTGATCTCCAGAAACTTGCAGGCTTGCTGGCGGATCGTGGTTACAATGATGACGATATTGCCGCTATCATGCACGGAAACTGGCTGCGTCTACTACGCCAAGCATGGAGCAATTAACACAGATTGCAATAAACGGAGGGAAATTATGAGCGCTGATGAACGCAGTGTTATAGATCTATTCAGCTTACAGGGCAGAGTTGCGGTCGTGACTGGAGCATGTGGCTGGTTAGGGTCCGCGATGAGCCGGGCTCTCGCTGAAGCGGGTGCGCAGGTCGTAGTTACCAGCCGTGATGGGGGACAGGCTGCCGAGTTCGCTGCCACGCTGCCCGGCGATGGCCATTTGGGTTTGGGATTCAGTCAAGGTGATGCTGATACAATTCCCGGCTTCGTTACGGACGTGGTGGAACGAATGGGCAAGATCGATGTGTTGGTCAATAATGCCTACGGTGGGACAGCACCGGACATCGACAACGCTACAGCGGAGGATTTTAATCAGTCGTATCATGTGGGTGTAACCACGTATTTTTTGTTGGCGCGAGATGTGATGCTTCATCTACGGGAGCAGCAGCGTTCCGGATCAATTATCAACATCGCTAGCATGTACGGCGTTGTGGCAAGCTATCCGAGTGCCTACGAAGGGCTGTCAGCCAACAGTCCCCCCAGTTACCATGCCCTCAAGGGTGGTGTGGTGCACTTAACCCGTCATCTTGCAGCATACTGGGCAGAATATAATATACGGGTCAACGCTATTGCCCCCGGACCGTTTCCCAAGCCAGAGGTACGTGACGGCGTCGAAGGTTTCATCCCTCGTTTGGAGGAAAAAGTGCCTCTAGGACGCATGGGGAGACCAGAGGAGTTAAAAGGGGCTGTTGTGCTGTTAGCTAGTGATGCCGGCAGCTATATTACCGGTCAGAATCTGTTAGTTGATGGCGGGTGGACCGCTTGGTAAGAAGTGTAGATTGAGCGAGGGTGAGAGGACACACCAAGGATCATTGGATCCTATGTTGATTGAGTTTTCTGCAATGCTGCTATCTTCTCCTTCAGAGGACGATAGACGTATTCATTCATCACCGCAATTGCACCACAATCGGACTGGTCACGGGCGACCCCCGCATACGCCTCCAACGCTTGACGGGCAGTTGCTAATGCAGTTTCTGCATGTTGGATCGCTTCAGCAGATTGTCCGTTAGCGTCTGCGATCGCAGCACGACGGACCGAAGCGATCATATCCAGATAACCGATGCCGAACCGTAGACGCCCTATCCAATAATCCACGTAATTTTGTCTCGACGGTTGTGCCTTTTCCCACGCTCGGTAGGCAGCATCTAACGCCCGTTGATATCCCTGCCGGTCCTTCACTAGTTTATCGGATATTGGTTGAGGCGTCCAATGCTTGGTCAGCATACCGGGGACAGGAAAGGTCAATCCTAGTCCATGATCTTCGAGTGCAATCGTCGTTTCCTCTACTTCACGAAACATCGTCAACATATCCTCAATGCACTCCTCCCCACAAACCGCACGAATCTGATCGCGGTAAACGTCCTCATGCCTTACTCCTTCTTCCCACGCTGCTTTCGATAGATAGGCAACGCATGGATCATGATCAGCAATGAGCCAGTAACGTGTGGAGAACCCTGCCCAGCCGTGCTGAATCAAGTCTTTCGTCAACTCGTGTAGGGAACCAGTTGCCAG
This sequence comes from Candidatus Poribacteria bacterium, assembly GCA_965208425.1. Classification (GTDB taxonomy): domain Bacteria; phylum Poribacteria; class WGA-4E; order WGA-4E; family PCPOR2b; genus PCPOR2b. Next base: position 4,874,660 of record OZ242335.1, read on the forward strand.
TTGTGGTAATAGTCCCACGTTGTCGTCGTGGAGTGTGTAAATCAGGCTGCAGGCGTGTTCTTGACTCGGAACGTTTTCGAGGACTTCTCGCCGTTTTACAATGCGTGACGCAGTGTAGTCCACGAAGTTCAACGTTTCCCAATCGTGAGGCACAAGATTTCCAAGCAGTGGAAAGAGTTCCTCCGCTACGCTGTTGTAGATAAATTTCATGTCGGGACGACGGGAATCCTTGAGAGCATGTATCTCGTTCAGAAGTCGGTCGTAAAAGTAGAGGGCAACGATGTCACCTTTGATCTCCTGTAAAGCACGCTCCTCTCCGCCGGGATATGTGGAGCGTTGCATCGCAGCAGTTAGTATATCATCAAGCGGGCGTTGCAATGAGATATTATACTTTGTATCAAGTGCCCGCCATGCCCGTTCATACAACCCCGACCACTGCCGAAACTCTGGCATCCCCAACGCCACATAATCTACTTCAGGATAGGTATCCACCGTCGCTCGCAGCACAGTGGTTGCAAGTTCGGTGAGCGCGGGATCATCAATATCAGTCTCCGCGCTTGGCACAACGGTCAACTCCGCTAACTGATGGACTTCTTGGGCATCTTTGAGTAGCGGCGCAAACTCAGGCGGAAATTCGGTCAGTGTCGCGACGATCACGCACTCCATTCCGCGCTGATGAGCGTAGTCTACTAGGTTACGTACTAATTGCTCGCCGGCCTCCGTAAATTCCTCATAACTCGCACCGCGTGGTAGGTCGGGATTCCAAAATTCGTCCACGTCCCCAAACAGATGCCGTCCCACCATATCGTCAGTAATGGGATAGTGGAAGTCGAACCAGAGCGTCGCCGATTCTCGCTTGACTCCTTTGACCTCGTAGTGTAGAAATGGTTGCCAAGGCCAAACCGACAGCAAAATGCGATTGAATTTGAGCTTCGCCAATTGGTTGAGCACAGAGCGATAATCCTCCATACCCCACGCTTCAGGACCACACGCAAAATCATTGATAACACGCCACTGACGAACAGGCAACGTTGGCTCCATCACAACAGCCAGATCAGGGAGGTGGAAGGCGCATGGTCTCGGTAACACGTCACCATGCAACAGATAGCGTACACCCCAGTGTTCTATCAATTCATACACCGCCCACAACGTCGCACGCGGACTGCCACCCCGAACCACTAGCGATGGTCGCCCTTGACATTCCACACGGCGTAAGATGAATCCCTGTTCGCTGATCGGTGGACATACATCGTCTTGCATTATACCCTCAACACCGACATCGGTATCAAGGTCACCGACGAGGAACAGCGTCTCCGTTTCCGCAAATAAACTCGATGCTGGACGGGTGTGGAGGCCAAACAGTTTCTCAAGATAGTCACAGAGTTGTTCCGCAGCGAAGCGCTCTAACTCAGGGGCGTTCTCACTGACGATCACTGCAATTCGCGTATTATCGTCTGTGCTTACATAATCCGTCTGCATCTGATTTTTCCTTCCCACCCTATCTTGACAAATCGAATTTGTGTACCTTCAACCTACTTCCAATTACTCAGAAGTGGCTTTTTTAATTTTGCCATTTTTAGAAAATTCAAGGGTCGTCCCCGCTATGATTAGCTTACCTTTAGGAGATTTCCAATCCTGTGCTAAAGTTGCGTACTTGAGATGACCACTTTCAAAGTATTCCACCCAAGTACCTGCCTTCAACCAAAGACCAGCCGGTGATTGCCAATCTCGATTGAGTATAAAGTTGATAACCTGCCCATTTTTAGTGTGCCAAATCGGCGTATTCGCTTTCGCTTGGCTCCCATCAGGCAATTCTCGGTCTTCGGGAAATACGGCTACCTGCGGATTGCCATTTTTATAAGATAGCAAGACATGAGGTTTCCCAAACTTTTTTAATAAGACCTTAAACATTTGATCGGAGGGGAAAGCCTTTTCCTCGTTATGATACTTTTCCAAGAGGAACATCCATGTTTCTGGAGTCGTATTTGCTAAAGGTAATGGTAAAGGTGAATCGGGATCCGGCTCAATTAAAGGAATTAAATCTGGATTTTCTTCCACAATCTTTTCCAGCCAATCGAGACTTAATGGGGTTAAAAGCAACGAGGTATTGTCCTGATTAGTTTGAACTTTATACACAACGTGAACCGGTCTCCAATGCCACATTGACCAGAACGTGAACGTGGCATTAGAAACAGAATTCATATCGCTAGGTAGGCTATCTTCAGATAGGCTATCTTCATTTTCAAAATCATAAAGATCCGAATTAAAATTTGCCATGACGATGTCAGCAAAGTATGAATCTTCTATCTGAAAAAACTTGGTCCGAGCGACAGAGATTTTCCTATTTTCATCGAAGATTTTTACCGTGCTGTCTTCAAAAATCCACGGCTTTATATTCATTTGCGAAACATCATCGTCATGAACCAAAAAAGAGAGCCATTCTCCTTCAAGCTGTGGAAGCTCAACAATGGCATCTTTTGTGTAGAAGGGGTTTAACGACTGCACAGGGATATCAAAGCAGCCGGTGAATATACTGGATAACAAAATGAGTAGGAAAAGATATAGCTTCGCAGTAGCAGTTGCCCAATTAGTCGTAAAAAAGAAGCGACTCTTCCATACCGTCGAAGTAACTTGAGAGACTCGGCAATTTGCGTGATTTTTTTCATTCATGATCGACACTCCTCCTCAACATGTTAAGGTAACTGTTTCCTGTTTGACAATTTCCTTGACATGCTTGTAGGGGGCGACCTCGATTAGTTCTAGCGTCTCCGGCGACAATCTTGCCTGAATTTCGTCTGGGAACGGGTCAAAGGTCCCGTAGGTGGTGTACTGCGGCATATAGCGCAGTATGAGGAAGCGGCGGTCTCGATCTTTCGGTTTCCAGACGAGGACACCGTGGGTGAGTAATTCCGAAATAATAACGACATCGCCAGCACGTGGCGTGATATTGGTCACGGCTGGATGTGGCTCTGGGTCGATTTCATCGGTGTCCGGGACAAACAGATCGGGTGGGCGTAAAAACTCGCTTTTGTGGGATCCCGGAATTACGACAAGCCCTCCATCGCCGGGCCTCACATCGGTCAAATAGAAAAAAACAACGAAGAAATCACAGTAGATCTGTCCGTCTTGGCAGAAATATCGGGGCATTTCCGGCCCACCGCCTCCTTCCCGCGCACAGTGCAACGGGTGAAACCACTGTCCATGAGTATTTCGCCCCAAGCTACCACTAGTAAACCGGGGTTTGTTGCCGGTCAACTCCTTAACGATGGGCCATGTCACTGGATGGAAGCAGAGAGATTCCAGTGCTTTGTCAAATGCAAAACCGTGGGAATAGGGGGTAAAGTCTGGACGTTCTAGATTTGCTCCAAATCCGGGTTCCCATTTTTCGGGTGGGGTGCGGATGTAGCGATCGGCTGCACCTTGGGCTTGTTTTAGTTCTTCAGGATCGAGCACATTTTCCAAGTGAAGATAGCCGGTTACATCTAATAGGTAGCGTTGTTTGGGAGTCATTGCAGTCTCCGATGTTAGTCAAATAATGTACCATTTTGTAGTGTGGCGGTGGGTGTATGTTATGTTTCGTACTCTGTATGTCCTTTCATCACTTCTTCCTGATCTGCAGGGGAATAGAAATAAGATCCGGGTTGCCATTCCCCGATATCGCCGAGTAACCTTCGCTGCCGTGGTGTACATCGTTCCAAAAGTTCTGGCGACACCTCTTTATAATCGTACGCCCGGAAGCAGTGGTGGTTGTAACAATAGATGAGTGTTTTTCGGACATAGTTCGATCTGTTGCTTGACGCACCGTGCCATAACGCATGTGGGAACACAGCCGCGTCACCAGCCTCCACACAGAGTTGCACCGCTTCGGCGTTGTGAGGACTTTCTGCGTTCCCAAGTTGTGCTGCTGGGAAAGGGCGGTGATGGCTGCCGGGAACAATTGTGAAGTTCCCATGCTCAGGTGCAGCAAGCGGTGTTAGAAAATATTGAATCTTAATCTGTAGTGGGAGACTATTGTTATCGACCCGTATGCGTTGCATTGCTTGACCACCATCCGGGTGCAGCGCGTGTGCAAGCCCTTTATTCTCCGGGTTTGGCGGGCGAACCATGGCTTGAGACATACTCAACTGGATAAAGGGACCGAGGAGTTCGAGCACAACCGGGAATGTCACGGGATGGTCCATCAGTTCAACGAAAATATCGCTATTCTCAACGATGTTTAGTTTATTGAGTCCAGTATACGGCTTCACGTCAGATTCATTTTGTACACCTTCGGAGTGTAACTGTTCTCGATGTTCTTCATCCATCTGATCGACAATGGTTGTCACGTTCTTGATTTCTTCGTCAGAAAGGACACCTTTTAGAACAAGATAGCCATCTTCTTTCCATTGACATTTCTGTTCTTCGGTTAAAACCCTTATTTCCACGGCGATCTCTCCAAGTACTCAAAGTTTTGGACTTTTGAACACAAGCTTTGGCCATGCACCAAGCCAAATGAAGCACTGCACGTTTTCTTACAACAGATTAATCTAATTCTTCTTGTGTTTTATCTACACTTCCTATATAATAAAGGAGTAGAATCTTGGTATACTATTTTACTAATACCATGGATTTCAGATGAGGCTCAGATTTTGCGAATTTGAAGCGCAACAAGTAAGCATCTGGGTTAGAGTCAATACCATATTCTAATGATTATTGGGAGTGAAAATTTTATGGCAAGTGAATCAATGAGTGTCCGCGACAGCGCGGATGCAAAAATTATTGATGTGAATGAAGACCTTGGCAGTTATGCAGCTGCCGATTTGCGAAAAACAATCGATGGACTGATTGACGGAGCCTCGCAACAGATTATCGTGAATCTAAGCGAGGTCCAACATATTAACAGTACCGCTATCGGTGCGATGGTTGGGTCTGCCAAGCGACTCCGTATAAATAGTGGAGATCTCAAGGTTTACGGCCTAGCGGAGAATCTCAAACGGACATTTGATCTGGTAGGCGCTTCTAGCGTTCTTGAAATCTATGATTCAGAGAGCAGCGCACTCGCTGCGTTTTAGGCTGCGATCTAGATCTTGGTGTAAAAAAAGGGGGCAAACGCTAAGGCTTGGTCTGTACGTATAATGAGTGCGCCAAGCCCTTGGCTTTTCTACTTGGTGTTCTGGTATGACTCAAGCACACAAAACGGAACAGGAACTTCTCAAACTCACAGTTCCTAGCTGCTTAAAGTATATCCGTCCAATCCAGATGTTTATCGGACAATTGGCGCAGCAGCTTGGTTTTTGCCGGACCCGTATCTATGATATCGAGCTTATTATTGATGAAGTTTGTAGTAACGCGATCGAACACGGCTCAGAGACCCCTGATTCAGGAATTGATTTGACGCTCATGTTCGATTCAAGCAAGTTAGAGATTCATGTTCGAGACAAAGGTAAATCTGTACGGAAGAATTGGCTGGCAACAGGGAGGCTAGATGAAGTTTCTCAAAAAATGACTCCTGACAGTGAACGTGGACACGGCATCTTTCTCGCGGAAAAGCTATCAGATTCCCTCAAAATACTGACCAATTCCGTCGGGGGAACTGATGTTCAAGTTGTTTTCTACTTTTCCACAAGCAACGCTTCTTAACACGTAAAGGGACAAACTAATGGAATTTAACGTTCGTCACAGGGCTGGGGTTATCATATTCAGTCCAAGTGGTGAAATCATTGGAGATGCCAGTCGTGAGTTTCGGGAAGTAGTTGCCGAGCAACTTGCTTCAACTGCTGAGGCACCCAAATTTGTGTTTGATTTCGCCGCCGCCCCAATGATGGATAGTACTGGACTGGGAGTGTTAATCGGAGCACGTTTGACCATTATGCCTACAGGTGGGCAGGTTGCCCTTATCAATCCTAGCTCGAAAATTAAAACGCTTATAGCTGCATCGAAATTAACCACGATGTTTGAAGAGTATTCAAACGAGGAGGAAGCGATAACCGCGCTGACATCCGGCTGAACTGGCATAGAGGGGGTTGGATGGAAGTGTCGTATGTGGTTTATGTAGTGATACTTCTATGTCAGCCTTTTGACCATTCTGACGAGTGTGCCAGACTTCTCGTAAGTGACATCATCCATACATGATTCGATCAGAAAAAGCCCTCTACCACTACTTTTAAAGAGATTTTCGGGCTGCATTGGATCTGGAACCTCGTCACGGTTGAAACCCGGTCCTTCGTCTTGGATGACAACTGTAAACAGATCTGGCTGAATAATGAATTCAAAATATGCGCGTTTCTCCGGATCTTCTTGATTCCCATGTTTTATCGCATTGGTACCCGCTTCGACCACTGCCAGATTGATTTGGTCGCTTGACTCCTCATCCAACGCCATCTGGTTAAGAATTTCCGTAATGATAGCATGCAAGGTGTGAACCCACCGTAGTGAGCTGGGAACATCTAGGCGAATCACTTGTGCAACTGTTTGTTCCACTTGGTCTTTTCTCCCCTATCATTTGGTTAGCCATTACCGGGTCAGGAAGTGAAAAGCGTACGACACCGAAGGCGCATATAGTTAAGCATACCCATTGTTATTGTTAGTTGACTGAATCATTTTCACATAATTGCGGGAACATCATCCTGAAGAGGTAATAATCTTATGTCAGACGAATCATCGCGTATCCGCGAAACCGGAGATGTCAAAATCATTGATGTCAACAATTATTTGGGAAGCTACGCGGCTGCTGAATTACGCGAAACACTTGCAGACCTTGTCAACCAAGATGTTCAGAAAATTATTGTGAATTTGAGTCAGGTTGAGCATATCAATAGTGCCGCTATTGGAGCACTTGTTGGCACCGCAAAGCAGCTTCGCCTTAAAGATGGAGATATCAAGATTTACGGCTTGGCAGACAATATCAGGCGGACATTTGATTTAATCGGAGCCTCTGACATTGTTGAAATTCACGATTCAGAAGATAGCGCCCTTTCCACGTTCTAGGGTACGTCGAAAACTGCCCGTCAATTCTTTTCGGCTTGTTACCGCATCGATTCACACCCATCAATAGCAACAATCGTAATATCGTCGTCTTTCGGTCTGCCATTGCTAAATCGGTGTGTTGTATTGAGGACGGTTTCCACAAGGACAGGTGCTGGTTGAGCGATTTGTTGCGTGATGACCTCTTGAATACCTTGAGGGGTGAACTCCTCTCCCTGTGAATTTTGGATTTCATAAGCACCATCGGTATAAAGAAATAATCCATCCGAAGAGGTGAAAGGGTAGTGGTGTGTTTGATATGTCGAGTCTGGAAGTAATCCCAACCCTTTTCCCGTTGACTGATCTCCGATAGGCTTACAGACATTGCGCTGACGCTGGACCAAGAATGGAAAGGGGTGCCCGGCGTTTGCGTAGTGTAGTGTTTCGTTGGAGAGGTCGATAACGGCGCAAAACGCTGTGGCGAACATATATTGTTGTGAACTGATCATCTTGTTGAAACGGGTATTTAACTCCTTGAGCAAGCGTCCGGGGTCGTCTGTTTGAACGCTCATCTCCTCGACAACTGTTTTAATGAACACAGTGATGAAGGCTGCGGAAACCCCATGCCCCATCACATCGGAGATGAAAACGCCTAATCGCCCCCGTTCAACCTCCCACAAATCGAAAAAATCTCCGCCCACCACAACTGCAGGTGTATAGTGTGACACAATGCGGAATCCCAATAAATCGGTGATTCCTTGAGGCATCAGGCTATCCTGAATTTCACTTGCCATCTGTAACTCTTTGTCCAAACGCTCATTGTGCATCTTGAGTTCACGGTTGGCTTGTTCAAGTGCATCATGGTATCGTTTGATACGCACCAATGAACGGACACGCGCAAGGACCTCGTGACTATCAAACGGTTTGGATATAAAGTCGTCCGCACCTGCCTCAATTGCTCTGATTCGATCTTCCTTCTCTGAGAGCGCGGTTACCATCACCACCGGAATAAACTGTGTGGTCTCTTCTGCACGAATCTGCTGACAAACTTCAAATCCATTCATTCCCGGCATCATAATATCGAGCAGAATAAGATCGGGGGGCTCAACTTGCACCAGTTTCAATGCTTCCTGACCACTGTTTGCTGCGAGAACTGTGTATCCATCCGCTTGAAGCCGAATTTGAAGCAATCGGATGTTTTGTGGTTCATCATCAACAACAAGGATTCTGGCATTGGGGTGATTATTCATTACTCTCGCGCCCTTCAAGAGGAGACATGGACTGATTACGGTTTACCGATTTGGAGAATATTGGGGAAAACTATACCATAGATCTATCCTTATCTACACTACCTAGTGCCGCTAGTGCCTCATCTTCATTATTGTACAGATCAAAGACATTATTAAGCTTAGTAATAAGCAGCAACGATCTAACAGACCTATCAACATTTGAGAGCAACAATTTTACCTCGCGTCGCTCCAATGAAGTGCGCAGAGCAACCAACATGCCCAATCCAACACTGTCCATTAAGTCAACATCTTGGAGATTCAGGACGACATTTTTTCCACCATTGTCAACCAATTCCTGAATTTTATCACTCAGTTGGATTCGATCTTCGCCGAGGATGCTGCCTGAAACACGGAGAATAACATTCTCACTTTGATATTTGACTGTAATATCCATGATGATCTACTCCTATTTGGAAGATATAACTAAGGGGTCCAGATAAAATTTATCGAGAGGTATGCATTATCGGTGACCACCAAAATCGCAAGTTAGAAATTTGCGCCCCGATTTATCCCTCCCATAATTAAGCACATTTTTCAGTTTATCATAGCGCCGTATTGAGCGTCAATTGTTTTTTTCTATAGACTGTCTTGTTCTCTGCTCCAGTTGAGTCCTCAGAAACCACAGTCTATCCGCATATTTACACATTGAGATAATGTTCTACCAAATCCACCAGTGCATGCGTATCAACTGGTTTGCTGATATAGTCATCACATCCCGCGTCGCGAAACTTCTCTGGTTCTCCTTTCATTGCTGCCGCAGTAAAGGCAATAACTGGCACATGACACCAATCGGAATTGGCTTTAATCTGTCGGGTCAAGTCTTCCCCACTGATACCGGGAAGCGCAATATCCATCAGGATCAGATCCGGCAGTCCAGCTTGCAATATCACTAGGGCCTCGTCTGCATCAACAGCCTCAACTACTTCATAACCTTTGGCGTTTAACACAATCCGTACAATCTTTCGGTTCATTTCGACATCTTCAACCACTAGAATCCGTTTGGTGCTCATGAGTGTGTCTCCGCCTCCTGAGTTGGCGTTCGCAAACGTTCGATCCGTTTGATTGTGGCTAACAGTTCTTCTTTGACGTTGCCCGTCTTTTGGATAACTGACTGAATCTGACCGTTGAGCCGGTCTCGATCTTCGTCAGTAAGATCCAACGCTGTGCAGATAATAATAGGAATGTCACAGGTCCGCGGATCACCGGTTAAATGCCGAACGACTTGGAATCCATCTACTTGAGGCATCATCATATCAAGAATAATTAGATCTGGCGATTGAGAAATTGTTGTTTCGATCGCTTCGTTTCCCCCATACACCTTCAGGACTTCATACCCATTGTTAGTCAGTACAGTGGACAATAGACGCACCGTCTGTGGATCATCGTCAACGACAAGGATACGAGGTGAACCGTCCCGGCTAGGCAGTTTCACAGATTGGAGCGACGCAAGGAGTGTTTCTTTATCGATCGGTTTGACTAGATGGTCCACCGCTCCTAATCCAAACGCTAGTTGCCGTTCTTCCGTTACCGAAACAATGATGACCGGAATTGATTGCAAGTTTGGTTTCGTCTTCATTTCTCTTAGCACTTGCCAACCATCCTTTTTCGGCAGCAGAATGTCAAGCGTGATTGCAAATGGTTGTATTTCGGCAGCTTTTGCGATAGCTTCTTCACCATCTGCGGCATATTCTACCTGATAGCCTGCCTCTGTCAGGTAGATACCCAAAAGCTGAGCGGCTTGTTCATTGTCTTCAGCCACTAATATGGTGCGGTTATTACCGGAGACAACAGTTTCAGAATTAGAAGTATCTGGCGTAGTGACTTCAACCTTTTGTTCCTGTTGGTGTAGCGGGAACGTAAAGGAGAAGGTGCTCCCTTCGTCTATATCGCTGTCAACCCAGATCTTTCCTCCATGCAATTGAATTAGGCGATTGGTCAACGCTAGCCCCAGTCCAGTGCCGCTATGTGCACGGGTACTTGAAGCGTCGATCTGTGTGAAGGGTTGAAACAGTTTTGCTCGATCCTGTGGTGAGATTCCCACACCCGTATCAGTTACACTCCCCAGCAGCGCGGCACCGGAAACTTCAAACTTCGTAGTAACCTCCCCTCCTTCATCAGTGAACTTGACGGCATTGGATAGCAGATTGTAGAGAATTTGCTTAAATTTGATCTTGTCTGCTTCTATCGAAATATCTTGATTCAATTCGAGGGAGAGTTGAATCTGTTTCTGATTTGCAAGGGCATTAACTATCGTGTTGACCTCTGTCACCGCTTCCTTAATAGAGAAATTCTCTAGCTGTAAATCCATCTTGCCAGCCTCGATTTTTGACAGATCGAGGATGTCGTTAATCATGGTGAGGAGATGATTTCCACTGGTGTGGATGTCAGCAACCAGTTCTTTTTGGTCATCATTAACAGTCCCTAGGATTTCATCTCGCAAAATTTCAGAAAATCCGATAATCGCGTTTAACGGCGTGCGGAGTTCGTGGCTCATCGTGGCAAGAAATTCACTCTTGGCGCGGTTTGCATACTCAGCAGCATCTTTGGCTTCCTGCAGTGCGATCTCAGCTTGCACTCGATCCGCGATGTTCGTGTTAATACCGACCCAATTGATAATTTTCCCCGAATCGTCCCGCACAGGGGTACCAATAAAAATAAAAGTTTCATAGGAACCATCTTTTGCCTGAAACCGACACTCACCGCTATATGTCTCGCCGCGCGTGTATGCACGCTCCCATTTTGCGAGTACGTCCGGGAGATCTTCGGGATGCAATGCTTCTGCCCATCGGGTGCCTAGTGATTCCTCATCGGAGCGCCCAGAAAATTCATGCCAAGCTTTGTTCAGAAGTGCAACCTGACCGTCAGCGTCTGCGACCCAAATGACCTGTGGTGCTGCTTGAATGAGTGTCCGATAGAGTGCTTCTTGGGAAGCCAGCGCCCTTTCGGCTTCTTTCTGCTTAGTCACATCTCGCCATGTTGACCGACTTGCAACGATTTTACCGGTTTCGTCACGCATTGGTGTCGCCTGCAGCAGCACGTCAATCGTGCCGCCATCTGCTCGGAGAAGGGTCCGTTCCTGCCTGATAACCTCACCTGTTTCAACGAATGCTTGGGACGTTTGCTGTGCAGCATCTATTGATTCAGAAGCATATAGTTCCAAGAAGGAATTGCCTACAATCTCCTCTTTGCTGCGACCGATAACGTCTGCAAGGGTTTGGTTACACTCTAGGATGTTTGTGCTAACTAGATCAACGACTGCCATCATATCGGGTGCGTTCTCGTATAGGTCACGGTAGTGGACTTCTGCTTGTTTACGTTCGGTGATGTCTCGTGCAACAGCATAATACAACTGCTCTTCGAGGGATACTGTCGCACTCCATAGGAGCCACTTATACGAACCGTCTTTACACAAGTAGCGATTTTCAAAGGAAACGACATCTTCGCCGGTTGTCATGATTTTCTGGGCTACAGCGATTGTCGATTCTTGGTCTTCAGGGTGAACAAACTCGATGAATGGTTTGGTTTTAAGTTCCTCCACTGTAAAGCCGAGCGTTTTTTCCCACATTGGGTTCAGTTCCTTGAAGTGACCATCGAAACCGGCAATACACAGCATATCCAGCGATAGGGTAAAAAATCGGTCGCGCTCAGCGGTATCGGCAGGACTAGTCATGGTGGTTTATCTCCTTCATTTTTCAGTCTCGAAGTTTGCTAATCCGGGAAACGAAAGTCCGAACTTTTAGACCTTTTTTGACAGGAATAACGAGGCTCTCCGAAAATTGGTTTGGCAAAAATTACTCTACACACTCCCTGAGCATTTTTTAATGTCGTAGATTCTCAACTCTTCTTACACCGAAACAGGTGCCAATTCAGGTAGCTTTATTTCTTTTTTAACACCATCAACGTCAAATCATCAAAGCGTTGGGCTTCGCCTTGGAACTCTACCGTTGAGCTATAAATTTCCGCACAGATTTCACTAGCATCTGCGCCACGAATCTGTTTCACAAGTTCCTCTAACCGCTCTTCGTCGTACATTTCATCGTCGATATTTTGCGTTTCAGTAACACCATCAGTAAAAAATATAACCGTATCTCCGCTGTAAAGCTGAATTGTTTCATCTTTAAATTCCGACATCTGGCAGATCATATTGTCAGGATACATACCTATCATTAGACCCCCGGCTTCTAGCCGTTGTAGACTACCATCCTGCCGGATAACGAGGGGGAAAGTATGTCCCGCATTCAGCGAAGTGAGTTTACCTGTCTCTGGATGCAACCGCGCATAAACGAGTGTCGCGTATTTGTCCAACGGACTGCTCTCACGGATAAGAGCATTCAGTGCCATTGCTCTCGCTGGCAGATCTGCTTGCTTTGCAACCTCTGAGAGTAAGGCTGCACGAAGCGTTGCCATCAACAGTGCTGCTTGCATGCCTTTGCCGGCAACATCAGCAATCACCAAGCCCCACGAGCCGTCTGGCTCCTGAATGTATCCGTAGTAGTCTCCACCCACACCATCGTGATGCGGTATACTCATTCCGGCAATTTCATAGCCTGGAATCTCTGGAGGCGTTTTTGGCAAAAGATTTTCTTGGATTTGTGCAGCTTCCTCCATTTCCGCCTGTAATCGACGCCTCTCAATTGCTTCCTGATAAAGCCTCGCATTTTCGATTGCCACGCCAACCTGCGTCGCGAAGGCTTCAAGTAGAATTCCATCTTCATCGGTAAACTCAAGTGTGATACCGGCTCTGCCTTCCTTACTGAAAACAATGAGTATCCCCAGAATTTCACGTCCAAAGACTGGAACTGCTATCAGATTCTTCGCGCCGAATAGTGCAGCCGCCTCTTGGTCGTTGCGAATCTGTGTTTTCCCCTCCGTTGCTACTTCACGAAGCATAGAAAGCGTGGGATGAATCCTCTCGTCAACTTCTAAAGAGATCGAAAAACTCTTTAGATCGGAGGGAAATTGTAAATCAAGTGCAAAAGGATTTTTGATTTCAAGTTGTTGTGTAACCGGATTAATAAGCATCAAACAACCCGCGCTGGCATCTAGAAGACTGATAGCATGATTGACGATCTCCTCCTCCAGTTGCTCTGTATCTAACAGCTTAGCAATCTGGGCGGTTGTATCGGAAAGCATGAAGAGACGAAATTTAGCAGCGCGCATATCTTCTTGCGAACGTGAATGTGCAATCGCAACTGAGATACGGTCAGCCAGGACATTTAACAGCTCTCGAATCCATCTTGCCTCTTCAGAATCGTCGACAAATTCACCTAGACTGATAACACCTAGAAATTCCTCGTGAATCTTTAGTGGAGCCCAAAGGGTTGCCTTTAGATGCCGCAACTGTGGCTTAATTTCATCCAAGAACGGTTTCAGTAGGGAAGGAGGTTGGGAAAAATCGAGGGGGGCGCATTGAAGCAAGATCCCGATTTCATCGGGCGTAATCGGGATGACCAACGCTTCATCCGCAGACTCATCCGCGAGATTAATTGATGATTCAACGGCAAGCAGGCTTTCTACAGGATTGAAGCGCAAAAGGGCACCCTTGGCTGCTTGCAACGTCTTGAGAACTATTTGCAGATAGGTCTGGCTTGATGCATTAAAGCTGCTCTGCCCGGAAACGATGGCTTTACCAACCTCTTCAATCTTAGACAGACCCAGAATTAGTCGCTGTGTAGTTTGTTCAGCTAAACCAGTCTGCATTTAAAGACCTTTGTTCTGATGTAGCCACTCGTCTAAGGGAAAGCCGCCGAGTTTTTCACACAGAAAGATACCCAGCCTCTCGGAAACCGGATCTGCCCAACAAGATAGTAGACTGTGCTCAATAGCAAGCCACAGCTCTAACGAAGGCTGCTAAATCTCGGCTTCCAAGTGCCTACTATAACGCTGGACAATACATTTTCTGCGCTACTGTGATGTTGGCAGCCTGTCCCCCAACTGTTCAATAGATCAAGACATTGGAAGACAAGAAATATAGATATTTGGTCTCAACAAGAAGACTAAATGCTATTAGCCGGTAAGTGCGGCAACCGCCTCATCTTCACTCTCAAAATGTTCAAATGTGGAGATTAATCGGCTCCTGATAATGAGACTCTTGACGTTCTTCTCACTGACGTTAATGACTGCAACTCGGCCGCCCTTTTGTACAATGCCTACGTGTGCTCCTAGCAGGGTTCCGAGCCCGGAACTGTCCATCATCGAAACATCAGCAAAATCAAACAAGAATTTCGGCGCATCGGAAACCTTTGCGCTTTCCTCATTAATCGCATTGCTGAGATCGCGAACAGATCTTCCAATAACCTTGCCCTTGGGTTTTAAGATGACTACATCATCTCTTTGACGAATATCGACAGCCATTAGCTTTCCTCCTATATTTCAATCTGAAATATTATCATCGTATTATTGTCTACTGCCAGAAATTGTGCTTTTCGCCTGTTATCTTGAGGCTTGAAACCCCTCATAGAACAAAACCAAGATTCTCAGCGTCAGAGATACCTCGCAAAATCTGCCCTCAAATGACGCCTGTCAAAGCAATGAGCATCGTCTCGAAAAGCGCAATTTTACCCGACGCGGAGTATAGTTTTTTGTTCCACTAAGCATCTCATATTCTAAAGGAGATATAATTTTTTGTCAAGTCTTTAATTTTCTCAATTCAATGCTCTCTTTTTACTTTACCTTTGGTGTGCTTCTCGAATTCTAGGGAAACTTTTCCAGATTTGGTCTCAACATCAGGAATAACGCCGTCTCATTCGGCTTCAACAATATACCAGTCATCTCAAATAAGTATTCCACTTGACAAGAGATTGTTAGGTATAATAGAATCTACAGCATGGGGAAATAGCTAGCAGAAGGGGAAACATTATGGCAAAGATGAAACAGACTGACGCAACATGGGGTGCGGTCTTTGATAGAAAAAATAAAGAAAAGGTTGAACGAAGTATTATTGATGTCCTCAAGGGGGTACCTATTTTTGAGGAATTGAGCCGTCGCGAAATTCAAAACATTGCACGAATTGCTTACCAACGACATTATAATGCAGGGGAAGTCATTATCCACGAAGGACAGAATGCGGCAGGAATGTATGTCATGGTAGACGGCCAAGCAGAGGTCACTAAAGCCCTAGAAGACGGTACGATTCTTCACTTAACAACCTTAGAAAATAGTGGGTTATTTGGCGATGTTGGGCTGCTAGATAGTTCCCCACGGACGGCGACAGTTAAGGCTACTCGCGACTCAAGCGTTATCGGTTTTTTTCGTCCGGAACTACTTGAGCTGATGAACTCAAATCCAAGATTGGCCTCCAAAGTCATCTTCAAACTCGGTCAAATCCTCACGGCACGTTTCCGGTTTGTCCACGACGAATTTGAGAAGGCGCAGGCGGAAATTGGTCGTTTGAAGGCACAACTTACAACGACATCAAGCACAAGCGGGGAAGATGGAAATGCAATTTCCAATGAAACCGCCATCAGTGGATCTGGGTTGGAGATTGAAGCACCAAATTCTATCAACTCAGATGCCTCCAAAGAGGAAGAAAACCAATGAACGGCTCTGTCAACCAGGATTCGACACCCCACCCACCTGCTGAAGAAACCTCTTCCAATACGGTAGATCCCGCCAGTCAAATCAATACGGAACAACTACACGCACAAACAGCTACGCTCGCACGAGAGACGATCATTCCGTTGACACAAAATGTTGGGACAATGACGTCGGATATCCGGTTGGTTGTTCGTGAAAGCCGCGAACAGACCCGCCAAGCCCGGATCGCGAATGCCTCTCTCAAAATCATCGCCTTTGGTACAACATTGATTTCGCTTGCAATTCTCATCGGCGTTATCTATCTGCTCAAGGATATTCTCGCACTGGTAGTGATTTCGTTCCTAATCGCTTACATTTTTAGCCCGCTTGTAGATCTAATCGAGCGAAAGGGGATTAATCGCACACTCTTGGTCATTATTATAACGCTATTAATGCTCAGCGGTCTTGCTTTCCTTTCAACAGTAACAGTCAATAGTATCACCGGACAGATTTGGAAGTTATTACCGTTGACTGTGGAATCGGATTTTGAAGATGATTTAGACCGAGGTGAAATCCCGGAGTCTCTACGACAGAAGTTTGTGGAAGGCGGTGTCACACTTTCTCAAAATGCAACGATTGCCGTTGAAGAGACAGGCAACAGATGGAAGCTGACCGATACAGGGAATCACCGGACATACGATGTGAGAAAAGAAGAAAACCAGCTCAAGGTTTACGAAACACTTGGACATCTCGCAGATCTCGAAAATCTTCATGAACATCTTGTCGATCTAGCTACAATAATATTGAACCAAACCCCAAAGTTCCTGCGCACACCCTTGCTCAACTATCTTGAGGGAACGGACGATACAGCAGCCTCGACGAAAGTTTCCGAACAGGCGTCTGTTCAACCGCTAGGCTATGAACAAGTAGATGCCCTTGTTGAGCGGATGGAAGCCAGAATTTCGGGATTTGTGCTTGGACATTCTCAGTCGATTTTCAATGCAATTGGCAGTTCTGCGAGAGGGGCGTTTTCAGTGTTTACAACCGGTGTTATTATCCTATTTCTGACTTTTTTTCTTCTTAACAGTGGACGCCAGATGAAGAAAGCTTTTATTCAGATTGTGCCAAATCGCTTCTTTGAAGTCGCTTTGGTACTGATTCAGGGACTCGATCGGCAACTAGGCGATTACCTTCGTAGTCGCTTGATTCAGACAGTAATAATCTCAATAATTGCCGCGATTGGGTATTGGATTTTGGGATTGCGGTTTGCACTTCTTATTGGGATTATCGCTGGACTGGCGAATCTGATTCCGTATATCGGTCCATTTCTCGGGGCGATTCCTGCAATCATTGTTGTCTTTCTAGAATCCCGATTCGGACTTGGTTGGAGTCTATTGGCTGTTATCACCCTGACGCTTGTCATACAGATCATAGACAACGCGATTATTACACCACTGATAATAGGTAAGAGTGTTGAGTTGGGGCCCGTAACAACAATTGTTGTGGTATTGCTTGGCGAGCAGTTACTCGGTTTAATGGGTTTGCTAATGGCAGTTCCGATTGCGGCAATGTGTAAGTTAATCATCGAGGAAGTGTGGACGGAATTTAGGGGATATTCACGGTCGATTCTTGTGGGACACTGACTTCGAATCCCCCATCCTATTTTCTAAAAACGACAATGCCGGGCCCATCACGGCAACCCGCTCTAGGCTCACTAATTCAGATCTGATGGACGGCTATTCACATGACGAACGAAGAAGTAAAATCCGCGCTGCATCGTGGAACAACTTATTTAATGCAGCAGCAAAGCTCGGTGGGTAATTTTGAAGGACAACTTTCTTCAAGTACTTTCCCTACTTGCGCCTATGCTTGGGTACTTTTTGCCCAAGATCAGTTGCCGGATGAAGCATTAATCGACTGGTTGATTAAACATCAGAATCCAGACGGCACATGGGGACTTGACGCAGCCAATCAGCCAAACCGAGAGGCGACACTGTTTGCACAACTCATCTTAGAACAGGTTTGGCAACGGCAACCCAATCCGCAACTTGCTGGCGTACTCGCCCGTATTCCTCCATATCCGCTGAATCTTGCCTTGATTAAACTATCCTACGCAGCCTTCGGCGAATTCGATTGGAACAAGCTAACTATGCCAAAACATCTGCTGCCTCTGGTGTCCCTGACGAAAAAGCTGTTGGCAAAGTTCCCCTTCCTACAATTGTTTCTCAAGCCGCCAACCAATATCCTTCCACCGGTTGACCTGTTCAACACCCGGACCTTTGACACACTGTTCATCGCAGAGCAGCACACGCTTGTCCCTGTTTTCATCCTAGTCGAACTGAATACCACCCGACGCCCGGAAATGATTGCTTCATTGGTCAGTTGGCTCATAGAACATAAACTTTCTGATAATAGCTGGTTTCGCGTGAATTACATCACGGCGTTGTCGGTGTTAGCACTCATCGAACTTCAAAAGCATATAACAGGTCACCAAGACACTCTAAATCCTGAGTCAGGGGAGCCTGCTCGATCAGAGGAGATTCAGACGTTGATTGATGGCGGAATCGCATGGCTGCAATCGACACGGAATCCAGACGGTGGTTGTCGAGAGGCGTTAAATCTCAATATTTGGGATACGGCATTAAGCGTGCTTACGCTCATTGATATTGGCGATGTAGACAAGAATCGCGCCATTCAGCGCGCTGGTAGGTGGTTTACTGACAACCAGAATCCAGATGGTGGCTGGGCGTTTTCGGCGATGGGAAGCGATGGCAGCCTTCTGAGCGACGCCGATGACACGGCGTTAGCCACACTCGCGCTGCTGCGGTCGAAGATGCCCAACAGCACTGAAGCGATTCAGCGAGGGATTGATTGGTTGAAGGCACACCAAAGCCCTGACGGAAGCTGTAGTACATATCTGCCCGGTCAAGGCGATGTTGGGTGTGTGAGTCTTACCGCTCACGCAATCGAGGCATGGTGCGAAACAACGGGGATGGAAGTAGAGATAAATCGAGCCTGTCAGTGGCTGGAAGATCAGATTTCCAAAGAGGGGTATTGGTCAGATCTTTGGCTTGCCAAACGGACGTATGGAACAGCTTGTGCTATTATCGGTTTAATCAAAGCAGGGAAAGCGACCTCTCCGGCGATTGAGCGCGGTGTTCGTTGGCTTGAGTCGGTGCAAAACAGTGATGGCGGTTGGGGTGAGGATATGTTTGGTAATCTTACGGCTAGCACGGTGGAACAGACGGGTTGGTGCACCTACGCTCTATTGCTCGCTGATCGTGAGAGTGTCGCTGCCCGAAAGGGATTGGAATTTCTGCTCAGTCGTCAACGTCCGGAGGGTTCATGGGATGCCAGTTGTGTTGGTATCTATTGGGAGATTATCGGTGGTTACGCAGATCCAATCTATGCTGTAGTCTTCCCGCTGCTTGCACTGAATCAGTACCTGAAGGACGCCAAGTGAAGTGATGCACAGATGCGTTTATGAGTTCAGTGCCCCTGATCTATCAGGGATTTTATCCACAGTTTATCTCAGATGATTTCTGTTATTATTCCAGTTCTCAATGAAGCGAAGATTTTAGACCAATCGCTATCTCAACTCTCCCCTCAATTACAAGGCCATGAGTTGATTATCGTTGATGGGGGCAGTACGGACGAAACCCCGTTGATTGCGAAAAGGTATGGACAGGTAATTTCTGCTGAACGTGGAAGGGCTCGTCAGTCAAATGCAGGTGCGGCGGCGACAAGGGGAGACATCCTGCTTTTTTTGCACGCGGATGTGCGGCTTGATATCGGAGCTATTAAAGGCGTTGAAACCGCAATTTCAGTGGGTTATGTCGGCGGAGCGTTCAAACAGCGGATTGAAGGGGATCATCCCCTGTATCGGTTGATCGAACGTGCCGCCAACTTCAGGGCAAAACGACTGGGGATTTTCTACGGCGACGGCGGGATTTTTGTAGGTCGTACCTACTTTGATCAAATTGGCGGCTTCCCCGATATTCCAATTATGGAAGAGGTTCGGTTTTCTCGAAAACTCCGTCAACATGGCGAGGTAACGCTTGTTGAACCGGGGATTCACATCTCCGCCCGCCGCTGGCAAAAGAACGGCATCCTTCGCACGACCTTAACAAACTGGCTCATCACCCTGCTATACCTGCTACGAGTTCCCCCAAATCACCTCGCAAAGCTATATCGCCACATTCGATGATTCGTTGTTGGCTCATGTAAAGAAATGGTGCAAAAGAAACCGAGTTTTCAAGAAAAAACTCGGTTTCTCTTCATGCTTTGCACTCTCTTTTTATATGAGCGTCGTTGTTTAGGTGCTGTTGACATTTGGGGGTCGAGATATGAATCTCGACCTACCAGTTAGCTGCAGGTATTAGATGGATTGAGAGGGGTGGACAAATCCGAATTGATTCGGATCTTGAGGTTTGTGCACCTACTCCTGATATCCCTGCTTTGCCCAGACCTCTTTCGCATATGCGATTGTCGCCTCGGAAGGTTGAATATCACCGAGGATGCTACTTGACGGTTGCCCCTCTTTCTTACGTTTTGGATCTGGGGACCAGTTGTCATTTTCATACAGTTTACGCTCCGATTCTACCCGAAAATTGGGGACTTCGATTGGACTAGAATCATTGAGAGCAGACCGCCAAGCAAGAATCCCAACAATACTCATGTCGATCCCTCGATAAACGTTCAAATATGGTTGTTCGCCTGTCCGAATTGCCTCCGCAAAGTGATACGTGGTAAAGAAATCGCCGCCACCATGCCCTGCGGTTGTCGCTTCTTTATGATGGGTTGGAAAATCGGGCTTGTACACGATTTCGGTTGGCTCCCCTTCAGCCTTCTCCCACGGCTCACGCCAAACACGTAGGCGATGCTTGTCGCCATGACGGCTATTTTCCATCAGTCCCTTATTGCCGTGGATGCGGACGTAGTTTCCATGTCCGCGTAGTGAACCGTGAAGTGATTTCATCACTGCGTCGTTATCCATCCGACAAATAATGACAGCGCAGGTGTCGCTGCGTTTCATGTGCATCGTTTGGGTTGGATCATTGAAGTCGTAGGGTACTACGAACCCATTCACCTTCACAGGACGGGTGTCCGTGATGTACATCACAGGGGCAATGGAGTGGGTGCAGTAGTAGGTAGACGGAATCCAGTTCCGCCAGTGGTCGGTCCCGCAGCTGCGAGCGAGTTTGACTTCGGCAGGATCTGGGTGCACATACTCTCCCTCACCGTACTTGAATTCGCCAATTTGCCCCGCTCTGTACAAGCGATGCATCTCTTGATTATAGACCATATACGGATAGTTTTCAGCGAACAGATAAATCTTCCCGCTTTTTTCAAAGGCACGCGCTAACGCCACTGCTTCCGCCATTGTGTGACAGGCAGCGCACTCACTCATTACATGTTTGTCTGCGGCAAACGCCTTGATTGCGAAGGGCGCGTGTTCGTGAAAATAGTTAGCGAGTACAACTGCATCCATGTCGTGCTCAAGGAATTTGTCATAGTCCGTGTAAGTAGCCACACCGAGTTGGGCACCAACCTGTTGCAGTTTCTCCTCCCATGTGTCGCAGATTGCCACCAATTCAAGCCCGACGGCTATTGCGGATCGCATAAAGCTCTGCCCACGCCCCGCACCGACAACCCCCACGCGGATGGGCTTATTGCCAGAAGTCTCCATATCAGATACCTCCAATAGAACAAAAAAACCTTGCGAAGGCTCGAAACCCCCGCAAGGTTGGGATTTTCAACTTATAGTGGATCTTAGAATTAATGAGACACTCCAAACCGGTGCGGTTTCATGAAGATAAAAAAAATACTTCGGTAATTTGATATCGACACCAGCGCGGTTGAAAACCGCGCCTACCCTATGTTTCGAGGAAAATCGGGATTACCGAATTAATAAATTAAACTTCATCTAACCGCACCTACCGAGTTGGATTGAATGCTTTTTTGACGTACTCCCAAACCTAAAGGCTTGGGCTTCTGACGAGTCCCTTGCCAATAGGAGTGGAATTGTGCTATCCACAAGGATTGCCCGATGAATCGGGGCTTACGTCCTCTCCTTCATGGGTTGACGCCCCAACCCGAAAAATGTTAATTGCAGCGTTGCGGTCTCGGTCATGCACCGTGCCACAATCATTACACTGCCAAGTTCTATCCCGCAGATTCAACGCTTCATTGACTGCACCGCAGACCGAACAAGTTTTACTCGTTGGATACCACTTGTCTATGAACACGATTTTGACCCCTTTTTTGTCGGCAATATACATCAGTGTTTTGACGAAATCGCCAAAACCTAAATCATTAACCTTACCTCCCCAGAGGGCTTTCATGCCTATGCTACGGGAGGGTGGGAGACCCTATCGTGCGATAGGGGGAGCATTCTCCCACAAAAGACAAGACAACTGTACCATATTTTGCACAGAGTCTCAAGAAAAACCACTAAAGCCGTCTGTATAGGCTTCGCCCCAACTGCTCCAAACATAAATGTTGGGGTGTTAGACCTAAAGGTTTTTTCGATAAAAAGAAGGTGCAAAGCATGAGAGACACCGAGTTTTCAAGAAAAAACTCGGTGTCCGTTGCACCATTTCTCTACAGCGAAAACACGCCTATCAAAACAGTTGAGCCCAGCACCCTATTTCTTGTCCTCATCAGTTTTCTTGTCGTCATCAACAACTTCATAATCGGCGTCGATGACTTCATCGTCAGCCGATGAAGATGTGGACTGTGGTTCATCTGTTGGTGCACTCTGATACTCTGGTCCTGCAGATGGGTCGCCACCAGCCTTAGCGGTTTGCTTATAGAGCTCTTCCGAAGCCTGATGCCAGACTTGCATCAGAGTTTCAGTTTTCGCTTTAATATCTTCAGTATTCTGACTTTCTAGGGCTTGCTTAAGTTCCGCGACGGCATTCTCAACATTACTCTTGATTGCCGCATCAACCTGATCGCCAAACTCGCCGAGATTCTTCTCTGTTTCGTAGATCAGCGAATCCGCCTGATTATGTACCTCTACCTCTTCGCGCTTCTGCTGGTCTTCGGCGGCATGGGTTTCAGCATCTTTGACCATCTGATCAATCTCTGCTTCGGACAGTCCTGACGAAGCGGTAATGGTAATTTGTTGTTCCTTGCCGGTCGCCTGATCCTTTGCAGACACATTGAGAATACCGTTTGCGTCAATATCAAACGCCACCTCAATCTGCGGCATACTGCGCGGTGCCGGCGGGATACCATCAAGTTGAAAGCGACCAATCGTTTTGTTGTAGACAGCCTGCTCACGCTCGCCCTGCAGCACATGTACATCAACAGTGGTCTGATTGTCTTGCGATGTTGTAAAGATTTGTGATTTCTTGGCTGGAATCGTTGTATTCCGTTCGATGAGGCGAGTGAAGATTCCGCCCAACGTTTCGACGCCCAAAGACAAGGGAGTTACGTCAAGCAGCAAGATGTCTTTTACACCTTCGTCACCAGATAGGACACCGCCTTGAATTGCGGCACCAATCGCAACGACCTCGTCGGGATTCACCCCTTTATGCGGTTCCCTACCAAACAGTCGCTGTACCGCCTCCTGGACCTTCGGCATCCGGGTTTGACCACCAACCAATATGACCTCTTCAATGTCACTCGCAGATAATCCCGCATCGGCAATGGCTTTTCGACACGGTTCAAGTGATCGTTCAACGAGATCATCGGTAATCTGCTCAAGTTTTGCTCGGGTAAGGTTGACATTGAGGTGTTTCGGTCCGCTTGCGTCTGCGGTGATGAAAGGCAGATTAATGTCGGTTTGCATGGCGGTCGAGAGTTCACATTTCGCTTTTTCCGCCTCCTCTTTCAACCTTTGCAGTGCCATGTTGTCCTTGCGGAGATCGATTCCCTGCTCGCGCTGAAACTCTTCAGCGAGCCAATCAATAATCTTCTGGTCGAAATCGTCACCACCGAGGTGAGTATCGCCGTTGGTACTCTTGACCTCGAATACACCGTCACCGATTTCAAGGATCGAGATGTCAAAGGTTCCCCCGCCCAGATCGTAGATCGCAATATTCTTATCTTTCTGATTATCGAGTCCGTAAGCCAATGATGCAGCCGTTGGCTCGTTGATGATACGCAGGACTTCCAATCCAGCGATTCTACCCGCGTCTTTCGTTGCTTGACGTTGTGAGTCGTTAAAATAGGCAGGAACCGTAATGACAGCTTGTTCCACTGACTCACCAAGGTAGGACTCTGCGGTCTCTTTCATTTTTTGAAGAATCATCGCAGAAATCTCAGGTGGTGCATGTTGTTTATCTTCAATTGTTATAGACACGGCACCATCTTTATCGCTCTCAGCTTCATAGGGGACACGGTTTATCTCCTCACTAACCTCGTTATACTTACGTCCCATAAACCGCTTGACAGAGAAGATGGTATTTTTGGGGTTGGTAACTGCTTGCCTTTTGGCAACTTGCCCAACCAACCGTTCACCCTCTTTCGTAATAGCCACAACAGACGGCGTTGTTCGAGTGCCTTCAGCGTTTTCGAGCACTTTTGGCTCACCGCCTTCTAAAACAGCGACACACGAATTTGTGGTTCCCAAGTCAATTCCAATGACCTTACTCATCCGAAATCCCTCCATAAATTAACGATAATTGTTGATTGATTATTGATACAGGTATTCCCTCACTACTTATTTTTAATAATCCGAATCCATCGGAAAATGCCTAATCTCTTGACCTGAAGTGTCTGGGTGTTCCGACCTGTCGAAACAGCCTGTCTACTGTCTTGATGGCGCGATAGCGTTTGTTGTCCAAGATCTAATGCGCGGGAGACGCATCCCAGAAGCTGGCGTAAATCTATCGGTTTCGATATGAACGTGTAGGCACCTGCTTCAAAAACGTCAAATTTTACCCCCTGCGATGTGTTTGCACTCATAATGATGGCAGGCACGCTTGGCTGAAATCGCTTAATCTGTTGAAGCAATTCCGCGCCCGTTGTATCTGGAAGGTTAAAATCTAGGAGAGCGAGATCTATCGAGATTTTCCGAACAATTTCTAAGGCTTCATAACCAGTCTCTGCGGACACAGCATCGTAGCCGGCACGAGTTAAGACCTCGTCTAACACCTCCAAAGAAGCCATATCATCATCAACTAGTAGAATTCGATAACTGTGCCGGATCATCTTTCAGGACACCTCTCCTCTTATTCCTAATGATACACATACCCTCGCGGACTAAACCGGAGTTCACATAGCAGATTATCGGGCAATATACGTGCCAACCCAAGAACCATAGGCAGCAACGTACACGACAGTCAGAGGTTTCCTAGAAATGCCAGAATGGCAACGTTACATTCGGAAATACTTGTCAATATGGCGCACATCGTTTGCCCAAATGCACCACTGCTTCGTCCCCTGCCCCATATCACTTGAATGCGTGGTTGTATTTACTACCGAGCAGCAGTTATTCGATAGATTTACCAACAATGAAAATATCTATTGCCCTCCAATTTGATAATTTTAATCTGATTGATTTCCTTTGCAGATAATAGAATGTACTCCAAAAACGAGCAAAAATCAAGTTGAAAATCCCCGTTCTCAACGGAAGGATAGAACCTACCTCAGACGGAAAACGAACTGTAGCTACTTTGCTTCCAGCCAACTCGCCCCCGCATGGATATCCACCTTGATGGGCACATCAACCTGACAGGCATTCTCCATCAGGTGTTTGATCTCTGTCAAGACCTCTTCCTGCTCGGATTTTGGTGACTCAAAAACTAACTCGTCATGGACCTGTAGCAGTAGTTTCGTCCCCTTACCATTCTTCGTCAGATAGTCATGAATCCCAAGCATAGCAAGTTTGATAAGTTCTGCAGCGGTGCCTTGCATTGGGGCGTTGATAGCGACACGCTTGCCAAATTCTTGCGTGTTTCGATCAGCAGCTTGGATCTCCGGCACATAGCAGCGTCGTCCGAGGAGCGTGGTGACATATTCTTGTTCCTGCGCCTTTGCAACAATCCGGTCAAAATAGTCCCTGACACCGTCATAGGTCTGAAAGTAATTGTTGATTAATTGTTGGGCTTCGTCAAACTCAATCTGAAGTTCGTTGGAAAGACGGAACGCACCTACACCATAGACGATGCCATAATTCATCGTTTTTGCCTGACGACGCATATTATCGTCAATCTCCTTCGGCGGCAGCCCAAAGATAAGAGAAGCGGATTGTGTATGGATATCCAGATCTTGCTCAAAGGCTTCCCGAAGGCGGTTGTCTCCAGAGAGGTGGGCGAGAATACGTAGTTCAATCTGCGAGTAATCCGCAACAATCAACGTATGGTCATCATCGCTGGCGACGAATGCTCGGCGAATCTCTCGTCCTTCAGCAGTTCGTACGGGGATGTTCTGTAGGTTTGGATCGCTGCTGCTGAGACGCCCTGTCCGGACACCGGCTTGGTGGAACGATGTGTGGATGCGCCCCGTATCCGGATTAATTAGTCCAACTAGTGCGTCGGTGTACGTGGATTTGAGTTTAGAAAAAGAACGATACTCCAAAATCAACTCCGGTAGCGGGTG
Organism: Candidatus Poribacteria bacterium; assembly: GCA_965208425.1. Classification (GTDB taxonomy): domain Bacteria; phylum Poribacteria; class WGA-4E; order WGA-4E; family PCPOR2b; genus PCPOR2b. The sequence goes on from OZ242335.1 coordinate 4,900,957, forward strand.
GTGTGGTGCCAACCGTTGCAGCACCCGGATATCGGTTGAGTAACCCGTTTTCGTTCTACGTGTCAGATTCTTCGGCAGATCGAGTTCTTCAAATAAGAGCTGCCCAAGCTGTTTTGGGGAATTGATATTAAATTCTTGTCCTGCTTCGGCGTAGATCTGATCCATCTTCTGATCGAGACGCTCTTGGAATTCCCCCGATAACTGTCTGAGATAATTGCCATCGACCTGAATCCCTGCTAACTCCATATCGGCAAGCACAGGGATCAATGGCATCTCAATATCGCGGAAAATATCGGTCAATCCTTCTGCTGCAAGCTCCGACTCAAATTTGTTCTTGAGTTGCAGCGTGATGTCCACATCTTCGCAGGCGTACTCGGTGATCTGCGGGAGCGGTACAAGATCCATCGTAATCTGTTTCGAGCCCGTGCCGATTAGATCTTTAATCGGAATCATTTTGTGGTTCAGATGGGTAAAGGCGAGGTCGTCCAAACCGTGGCTGGAGGACGCCGGATGCAACAGTGTGGACGCGAGCATTGTGTCGAACGAGATACCGTTCAAGTCTGTGCCGTGACGTTTGAACACCTTGAGGTCATATTTGATATTCTGTCCCACTTTTTGATAAGACACAGCTTCAAGAACGGGACGGAGAGCTGCCAAAACTTGATCTTGGGAGAGCAAAGATGGTGTATCAAGGAGGGAACCCATAATCGGAATGTAATATCCCTCATACGGTGCGGTGGTGATGGCAATACCGACAATCTGAGCATTAATTGGGTTGGTTGAGGTTGTCTCCAAATCTACGGAAAATTCTCCGTTCTCTTTGAGTTTCTCAATGAGACGCTTCAAGTCAGCTTCATCCGTAATCATCTGATAGTCTGTGTCCGGTTTCGGCATTTCCGTATCAGCTGCAATCTGATCGAGTAGGCTGCGAAACTCAAGTTCACGGAAAAGAGTTAACAGCACTTCGTTGTCTCTATCTCCAACTTTGCATCCTTCAAGTGTAATGGGCAGTTCAAGGGCGGTTTCGAGTGTTGCCAGTTTTTTGCTTAGTAGCGCATCGTCTTCCCCCGCCTCCAATTTGGTGCGGAACCGTTGCGGCACTTCATCAAGGCGCTGAAAGAGGTTTTCGATCGTGCCAAATTCAGAAAGCAGTTTCGGGCTAGTCTTCTCTCCAATGCCACTGACCCCGGGGATCTGATCAACGCTATCACCTGCAAGTGCCAGGTAATCGGGGATTTGATACGGCTCTATCCCGTAACGCCTTTTGCACACTGCTGCGTCGTAGATTTCAAATCCACCACGTGGGTTAACACGATGCACCTTGATCTTTGGGGAAATCAGCTGGAGCATATCCTTGTCGTTGGTCATAATCAGCACATCGAACCCTGCTGCCTCGGCTTGCTTCGCTAGGGTTCCGGCGACATCATCTGCTTCGTAATCAACCATTTCTACGGTCGGGACGCCAAGTGCCTCGACAATTTTCCGCACATACGGGAATTGGGAAACGAGCGCGTCCGGAGTTGGAGGACGATCTGCTTTATATGCAGCATAAAGTTCATCTCTTTTGCTTTTGCCACCGCGATCAAAACATATCGCTATATACTCATTACCTTCTTCGAGCAACTTCAGCAGCGTCCGCGTGAAGCTAAGGATTGCAGCTGTTGGCTGCCCCTGCGAGTTGGTCAGTTGCTGCTGCATTCCATAAAATGCGCGATAAACAAACGCTGTGCCGTCAATGATTAGCAACTGTTTCGTGTCGTTCTGTTTTCCCATTGTTTCTTACCTACGTTTTTCCTATGTACTGTGTAATAAATAATGATCCATTGAGGTCAAGCCAAGTAACAAGCGATTTGCCTTATTATACGGCTTTGGAGGTTTCGGCAATCCCCGATATAGCCCTATTATAACGCCAACTGAAGTACTACCGCAGTACTTGCAACAGCAATCGGTGCGGCGATGATAGTTTGAAGATAGGTGTGCCTTTTCCGGTGCACTCTTGCCCACGCAATGAACGGCAGCAGGATGAACAGATAGACAAACTGGCTGCTGATTAGTGTCGCAAGCCCTGTCATACACCCTGCAGCAACCCCACTGTGGAAACTGATTTTCCACACTTGTGTAATTAGCGTAAGCACAACCCCGTTGATGACGCAGGCAATACAGAGCCAGACAATCTCTCGCGGCACATCAAGGAGGTGTAAAATCCCGCTGCCGACAAGGGCACTTACAAGCGCAAATATCAGCGGTTTAGCGCGCTGTTCTCTGACAGTTAATCGGAAATCGCTCAGTTGTCCCAGACGAAAAAGTAACAGGATAAAGAGCATCGGCAGCACACTGGCAAACAGTATGACAATCACCATCCACAACAATTCCTGCTGCGTCGTCGCGACGGACATACGGACGATTAGTAGGATTGACGCAAGCGGCAGTAGGAATGGATTGAAGAGCACGGATATAGTAACCGCAATTCGATCGAGAATTTGTGTGTTTGACGCGTGACGGATAATCTTAGATTCAGAACTAGTATCAGGCATGATTAACTACCTCTGGCGATTTCTGCTGGTTCCAACGAATCTTCCCACGACTCCATTCTCGATATATTAGGAAAGCCCCCAACGCCAATAGTCCGTTGTACAATATCGTCGTAACATAGTTATACAACATCATAAACTGTACGGCTATCCCGGTCGGAGTCACCCAGCCTTCACCTGGCCTCCATGGGTCTGGGAATGATATCATAACCTCGCGTGAAATGAAGTCAAAGGTCGCACCCAAAATAAGCACCGCTGTGATAATAATCAAACCCCTTGAGCGTATACGAATACATAGCAATACTAGCAAAACTACGAATGCTAGCGTTAGAATCATACTAATGCCTACAAGTATGTGTTGTACAAAATCAAACATCGGCAAGTCCTCCCCTTTTTCGTATATAAAGAAACGATGTTATCTATTGTATCATATCATCCGCATCCTTGCACATTCAAATACACTGTTTTCTCTTGACACACTCTCTTTATTTCTGCGACAATAATTTGAGAGTAACCTGTATCTTGAAGGTTCGCTGAATTGTTGATACCTTTAGACCTTAATTATATCAATCTAGGAGCGGTTCTACATGAGACAATCGTATCGATACATCTTGGCAATTTTTCTGTTTTTAATATCAGTTAACTATGCAGTGGATGCCCAAGTGATTGGTGGCACACTGATTTTTGGGCGTGGTGGTGATTCTGTTGGACTCGATCCTGCCCAAGAAGAGGATGGCGAGTCCTTCAAGGTATGTGAGAATATCTACGACAGGCTCGTACAGTACAAAAACGAGAGCACGGAAATTGAGCCGGCGTTGGCGGAATCGTGGGAGGCATCAGAGGATGGGTTGACGTGGCGATTTAACCTCCGCAAAGGGGTAAAGTTCCACGATGGTACGCCTTTCAATGCGGATGCGGTGCTCTTTTCGCTCAACCGTCAACACGATCCAAACCACCCCTTTCATAATGTTGGTGGTTCCTACACCTATTGGTTGTACACCGGATTGGCTGAAATTGTAGAGGAAATCAGGGCACCAGATGCATATACAGTCGAAATAATTCTCAAACGTCCCTACGCCCCTTTCATCTACACTATCGCGATGCCACCCTTTTCGATCGTGAGTCCAACTGCCCTTCAGAAATGGAAGGAGGATTTTAAGAATCACCCTGTGGGCACGGGACCGTTCAAGTTTGTACGTTGGGATCGTGAGGATAAAGTTGTCTTGGAAGTGAACACAGACTATTGGGAAGGACGCCCACCGCTTGACCGCATTATCTTCCGATCTATTCCTGACAACTCAGTTCGTCTTATCGAATTACAAAACGGAAGTATTCATGCAATGGAATTTCCGAATCCGGATGACCTACCCCAGATCCGTGCGGACTCCCAACTCAGGATTATCGAACAACCCGGTATGAATGTCGGTTACCTTGCAATGAATTTCGATAAAAAGCCTTTCGACAATCTCAAGGTTCGCGTCGCTGTCAACCATGCAATTAATAAGCACGAGATTGTGACAGAGCTTTATCAAGGTATGGGCATTCCCGCCAAAAACCCCATCCCTCCGACAATGTGGAGTTATGATGACTCGATTGAGGAATACACCTATGATCCGACAAAGGCGAAAGCGTTACTCGCAGAGGCAGGTTACTCAGAAGGCTTTGAGACAACGTTATGGGCATTGCCGGTACCACGTCCTTACATCCCCGATGGGAGTGCCCTTGCCGCAGCGATTCAATCAGATTTGCGTCACGTTGGAATCAAGGCGAAGATTGTGACCTTCGATTGGGGAACGTACTTGGAAAAGACCAAACATGGTGAGCACGATACAGCAATGCTCGGTTGGTCTGCTGACCTCGGCGATCCGGATAACTTCTTCTACTACCTTTTGAGCAAGGAGGCAGCAAAAAAACCGGCGGGAAATATTGCATTCTATCGCAGCGATGAGATGCAGGAACTCCTAGTCGAAGCACAATCGACTATGGATCAAGCCAAGCGAATCGAACTTTATAAAAAAGCCCAAGCACTTTTTCACCGCGATGTCCCTTGGGTTCCATTGGCACATTCCAAACAGATCTTAATCATCAATAAACAGATTAAGAACCTCAAACTTCATCCAACGACATGGAAGTATTTTCGACAGATCTGGCTTGAAAATTGATATAACGCATGATTGTCTACATCCTGCATCGACTCCTTTCAGTGGGATTATCGCTCTTTGGTGTTTCGCTGCTCGTCTTTTTCATGGTGCACCTTATTCCCGGTGATGCCGCCCTCACAATTCTTGGTGAGCGTGCGACAGAGGAAGCGTTGACTGAACTTCGTCGCCAGATGGGGCTAGATCAGCCACTGTATAAGCAGTACGGGGTGTTCCTGTGGGATTTGGTGCACTTTGATCTGGGGCGCTCGTTTAAGACAAACCAACCGGTCATTGACGAAATTCTCCGCAAATTTCCTGCGACAGTAGAACTGACGTTTGCAGCGATGAGCTTCTCAATTGTTTTCGGCATAGCTGCAGGGATTATCGCTGCTGTCAATCGTGGGAAGTTTTGGGATTACACAACGATGTTCGGATCATTGACAGGAATCTCAATGCCAATCTTTTGGCTCGGTTTGATGCTCATCCTGCTGCTTGCCTATACTTTCCCAATTTTTCCCAGCTCACAACGGCTCGACGCAGTATTAGATCTTGACGTTCAGCACCGTACCCACTTTTATCTGATCGATACGCTGATCGCTGGCAACTTCGCTGCGTTTCGAGATGCTATTGCGCACCTCATCCTCCCTGCGATAACACTCGGCACGGTGCCGTTAGCGATAATCGCTCGTATGACGCGGTCTAGCCTCCTAGAAGTACTGAACCAACAGTACATTGTGACCGCCTACGCAAAGGGGTTATCCAAATGGGTCGTGATCCTCAAACACGCCTTAAAAAACAGTATCATTCCTGTCTTGACAGTCATCGGTCTCCAATTTGGCTACCTGATGGGTGGTGCGATCTTAACAGAACATATTTTTTCTTGGCCCGGACTGGGTTCATGGCTGCGGGCTGCTGTTGAAGCGCGTGATATTCGTCCAGTACAAGGTGGTGTTCTCTTTGTGGCTACAGTTTTCATGACGGTGAACCTGATTGTCGATCTGCTTTACGCATATTTTGATCCGCGCATCCGGATCGGAGGGGAGACGACATGAGGGAACATCGCCGTCAATTTTATCAAGAACTACTGCGTCAGAAATCGGCAGTGATTGGCGCATCAATCTTGAGTTTTTTCATTATTATCGCAATCTTTGCCCCACTGATTGCAACCCATGACCCCCGCAACGCAGATGTGGCAGCACGACTCGAAGGTTGGTCTCCAGATCATTACTTTGGGACCGATAAGGTTGGGAGAGATATCTTCAGTCGCATTGTCTACGGTTCACGGATTTCGATTAAAGTCGGGTTGGTTGCAATGACGTTTTCAATCTCGATTGGCGCCCTGTTGGGCATTATCGCTGGGTATTATGGAGGTTGGCTTGACAACACCATCATGCGGATGATGGATATGATGCTAGCCATGCCCAGTATCCTGCTAGCAATGGTCATTGTTACCATCTTGGGGCAGAGTCTAACCAACGCGATTATTGCTGTTTCGATCGTTTATATCCCGCAGTATGCTAGAATCCTACGTGCTTCTGTCCTCACCATCCGTGAGCAGGATTATGTAACTGCCGCTCACGCCATTGGGGCAAGCGATTTTCGTATTCTGACACGTGCGATTTTGCCGAATTGTCTTGCGCCTTTGATTGTACAGGCAACGCTGGGTATGGGTGCAGCGATTCTAGATGCAGCTGGTCTCAGTTTTCTTGGGCTTGGGGCTGAAATTGGCGAACCGGAGTGGGGGGCGATGCTCAACGAGAATCGGGCACTGATTCGTCGTGCACCGTGGACTGTCATGACGCCAGGGATCGCAATTTTCCTAATTGTTTTAGGGTTCAATCTGTTAGGGGATGCGTTGCGGGATGTGTTGGATCCGCAGGTAAAGACATAGACGGAGAGTGAAACGTAATTATAGTGGATCTTAGAATTAATCAAACACTCCAAACCGCGCGGGTTAGGAAAACGAAACTACCGTTCTACCGTTTGGTAGGCGCTGTTTCTAACTGTGCCTATTTGGTGCGGTTGAAAATCGCACCTACCAAAGGGCGAAAGTGTCTATCTGTTTTTAGAATTCACCATAGTTCATTAGTTGATTGGCTCATCACTTACAAATTACACAAAGTATACAAGAAAGGATAAACATGAAAATTACAGATATAAAGCCTTTGCCGGTATGGGGAGGTGCTCGGAATTTTTTCTTTGTCAAGGTCGAAACCGATGAAGGTATCTATGGGATCGGTGAAGGTGGAATCACTTGGCGGGAACTGGCGGCGACGGAATGCGTCAACCATCTTAAGTCTGTTTTAGTTGGTGAAGATCCACGGCGCATCGAACATCTGTGGCAGGTGATGTTCCGGGGCGGTTTTTTCCCTGCCGGACGGATTGCTTGCTCCGCGATTAGTGCCATCGATATTGCGCTGTGGGATATTCGTGGAAAAGTTTTGGGTGTTCCTGTCTACGATTTGCTCGGTGGGTTGGTCCGTCAGAAGGCTGTGTGCTATCCCCATGCCGTCGGTAACTCCGCCGAACAACTTGCTGAACATGCGCAGTCACTCGTGGAAGAGGGCTGGAAATTTGTGCGTTGGGGTGTCCCTCAGCAGGGGGATGTCCTCGATCCATCGTGGGCGGTCCGAGAAACTATCAAGCAGTGCGAGGTGGTTCGAGATACTATCGGGGAGGAGATTGAGATTCTGATTGATGTTCACACGCGGCTAGATCCGCCCCATGTGATTCCGCTCTGCCGCGCTTTGGAGCAGTATCGTCCTTATTTTATTGAGGATCCGCTGCGGTCTGAAAATATGTCTACGTACCATCAACTAGCGCGTCATGTTGCCGTACCGCTGGCGGTGGGAGAGCAGTACGCCACAAAGTGGGAATTCAGAGAATTGGTTGAACAGGAACTGATGCAGTACGCACGGATTGATCTTTGTATTGTTGGCGGGATTACCGAAGCGAAGAAGATTGCGGGTTGGTGTGAAGCGCACTACATCGATCTGGCACCACACAATCCGCTCGGTCCGGTTTCGACAGCAGCGTGTCTGCATCTTGACCTCGCCTCAACGAACTTCGGTGTCCAAGAACTTCCAAGCAAGCCGGGGACAACGTTGCCTGATGTCTTCCCAGTGCAGCTAGAGTGGGAAGATGGATATCTACTACCACCGACGAGTCCGGGGTTAGGGATTGAGTTTGATGAGGAAGCGGCACTAGCTAATCCGTACCGTGAGGTTGAGGCACCGCAGTTGCGTCGACCTGATGGAGCGTTTACGAACTGGTAGGCATGAGATGTTTTGGGCAGGCACAAGTTTCTTAATCCCGATTTATCGGGGACCTGCCCCTACAAAAATCGGTTTCTTTGTGCTATCTTTTAACATAAACGTTGACGGTTATCGTCAGTGCGCTTTTACTCGTGCCCACGTCGTTGTCAGTTTGCCGGTTGGTTCAACTGATAGTTTACCTGTGATGTTTTGGAGCAGTTCGTCTCTACTCAACGGTCTGTCGTAAATACGAAGGATCGCGATTGAGCCGTTGAAGTTTCGATCCCTGTCATGCGAGGTGAATATTGAAAGCCACATAGGCTCTTCAGGATCGAAATCCTGATCAAGATCAACCATCCCAACCTTTTCACCATCCTGGTAGGTTTCAACCATTTTCTGATCGGTGAAGACAAACGCAATCCAGTGCCATTCCTTTTTCTGAATGTCAATGCCGAGATCTTCCGGGATTAGCCACTTCCCTTTTTTATTAGCGCTACCCTTAAACCTCGCGATGAGTTCGCCGGTATCCGGTCCGAAGAGAGAAACCTGAAACTGTTGCAATTCCCTGTCACGCGCTCTAAATCCGAGGACTTGAGAGGCAACAACGAGATCGGGCCATTTGGGACCGTTGCGTCTGATGAGGACCTCCATCGTCCAATCTTCAAGCTGCATCTTAGGTAGCAGATCTGGAGGTCCGCCAAAAGTCTCCGACTTTCGTGTGGCGGTATACCACTTCGCATCCTCATTGATACCGAGTGCAGGGATTCTGATTTTTCCCTCCTCAAATTCGGGCACCTCATTGTTAGCGGGCATTTTTCCGCCAGCTAAACCGAGATTTCTCCAAACTATTTCCCGCCTATTCTGCTCTCTGGCATCGAGGTGGATTATTGCACCGGGAACCACCTTTTGCACCGCTACTGCAAAGCCAGTTAGCCCCACTGTGAAAACCACGATGAAAACTGCGATTTTGTTTACAGGTGTCATTTGAAAATATCCCTTGGGATAAAAATTAGCGGTCAATCACTATTTTTCATTGCAGCCCACGACGTAGCGAGCTTCCCCGACGGAGAAACCGCGAAGATTGCTATATCAAGTCCTTTCCCAAGCTGCCTTACATCAGCATCGCTCAATGCAACATTAAATATAGCCAACTCATCAAGGAGGCTCTTACTGAACGAGTCAAAGCGGGCTGGCAACAACGCACCAATGTACATCGGCTGTCCGTGTGGGGGTGCCAATCCCATCTTCTTCACCCCATCGCCGTGTTCAATGGGTTTCGCCTCGCCATCAATATAGAGCGTTGGTGCCCTTTCTCCATCTTTGGCAACAGCAACATAGTGGTGCCACTGATCATCCTTTATCCCGCTGACCCCCTGAAATCCATTTTGATACCAGAAGTAGAACATATTGTTAAAAACTTTGTGGAGCGCAATGCCGTATCCTGCCCCTTGCCATTGCCATTCTGCGCCCTTGTGCAGAATGACATAAGGCGCAACATCGGTCGCTTGTAGCCGTGGCGGCCGTTTCACCCACACCGAAATCGAGATGACTTTCTCAAGGTTTAAGCCCACCTTATCTGACACTTCCAAATAGTTTTTTCTGGCGTCACTAAACTCTATTGCTCTACCGAATTTCCCATCAACCAACGCAGGTTTATTTATCAGTTTAGCATCATGACCGTTGCCGGTAATATCTGGGATGCCCTCATTACCGGACTCTTCAAAGGTCCATATTGCAACGGCTTTCTCCAGAAATTCACGTCCTGTCAACCGAGCGTCGCTGACTGCTGTAAACACTATATTCAAGACGATCAAGCCGATACCGATGGCACTTAACTTTGCTGTAGAAAATCTCATAATTTGCGTAATCCCTTTTTTCCTAACTCATCGACTCTGTTTAAGTACTGCCCATGTTGTGGCAAGTTTGCCCAATGGAGAAACTGCGAAGATTGAGTTATCAACCCCTTTCCCAAGCCGTTCAACATCAGCTTGACTCAATGCAACGTTGAAGATGGCAAGGTCATCTATGGTGTTATTGGTCCATGAATCGAATCGTTCGGGCAACGCTGCTCCGATGTGTAGTGCGCGTCCCGGTGAAGGTTCCAACGCGATTACCCGCTGACCATCTCGAGTTTCAACCTCTTTTAATTCCCCATCAATATACATGGCGGGGTCTCTTTCCCCATCTTTGGCAACAACAACGTAATGGTGCCACTGATCATCCTTTATCCCGTGTACTGCTTGGAACCCACCTTTATACCAGAAATAGAACATGTTGTTAAAAACCTTATGCAGGGCAATTCCAAAAGTTGGACGACCATGCTGCCATTCTCCGCCCTTCTCAACAATAAAATAGGGTGCGACATCGAGTGCTTGTAAGCGCGGTGGTCGTTTCACCCAAACCGAAATCGAGATGGCTTCATCCAGATCGAAATCCTCATGGTGTGGCACTTCCAAGTAATTTTTTCTGCCGGCATTAAACTCTACTGCTTTGCCGAATTGTCCATCAACCAGTGAGGGCTTATTCACCATCACCGCATCATGACCGTTACCAGATACGTCCTTGACAAAAGGGTCATTATCCTTATTTCTTTCCGTCCCCTCAAAGGTCCATATCGCAACAGCTGCCTCTAGAAGTTCAGGGCCCGTCAATCTGGCATCGCTCGCGGTCGTCAAAATTAAACTCATGATGATTAAGACAAGCCTAACCCCGCACAACTTACTGATAAAAATGTTCATTCTGACCATCTCCTGTTTTGCTATCTTTCTGTTACTCCACAAAGTATCCACCGAAATATTAATACATGCCCTACTGCCCTTTAGAGTGTATCGGCAAAAGAGTTGAATGTCAACGCAAAAGTGCCTTCTTTGCGCTTGACTTGCTCTGCGGAAAAATGTTAATATGTTTATGTTACCGAAAGACTATCTTTCCACGAGTTTTTCTAATTCTGCAATGCTACGTCAAAATTGGATCTGTTGTCACTCAATTTTATAAACTGTTACAATCCGTGGCGATTGAAGCAAAAAAGATAGGATTTGGGGCTACAGTCGTGGAGTTTATGGTAGTATTCCATCAAAATCCAAAACTATACAAAAGGAAGGATATTACGATGAGAAAAGGGCGATTAATCTCCATAGCCTTGGTGCTTGCATTTGCGTTTTTGTTTGTGCAAATTAGTTTTGCTGCGCCAAAGAACTTTGCACTCAAGTTTGACGGTAAAAAGGATAATGGAGAGACAGGAACACGGATTATTGTTGATCATAGCGAGGAATTGAACCTTGCAGAAAAGCTAACGATTGAAGCATGGATTTACGCCACCGCCTTAGATAAAAGCCTAAATATGATTACCGGGAAGGCAGATACCTGGATGCACGCCATTAAGCAGGAAGGGTCAGTCTACCAAGGTGCTGTTAACGCTGCTCAGTGGGGTTGGGAAGGTACAGGCAGGGTCAGTTTAGAGAGATGGACCCATGTTGCATTGACCTTTGACGGTCGTGCCTACCTGCTTCACGTCGATGGTAAATTGAAAGATGAAATCGAAGATCCGGGGAAGATTAACACATCTTTATCCGATGTTTATATCGGTTGGCTTCCTCAGTGGGGTGAAGCGTTTACTGGACTAATCGACGAGGTCCGGATTTCTAATATTCCGAGATATCCAGCCGCTAATTTTCCGCGACCGACGACTGAGTTTGAAGAGCGGGATCGCAATACGGTTCTCCTGATGCACTTTAATGAAGGAAATGGTGGGGAAGCGAAGGATGCCTCCGCTTTTGAGCATCACGGCTTAATAGACGGTGCAACATGGGAAGAGGTAGCTGACGCCCCCTTCAAAGCGTTAGCGGTTGAGCCGGGCGTAGGCAAGCTATCAACGACATGGGGTCAACTCAAACGTAATTACTAAACTCGATTCGGGTTGAATCAACTTTGCAGCACAGGATTTCCTGATTATTTGCCTCCTGACTTCCGATTGAATCAGCATATTTTCTATCGGTATCAGGAGGCTTTTCTTTTTTGGTTAAAGCAGGATTGATAGGCAATTATATTTCGCTAATGTTAAGAGGTGTCCAATGATCTTAATGAGTCCGTCTGTGCGCTTGGGAAAGACATCGGAGGAACGAGCTGCGTTCCTCCAAAAAGTCAATTTAATGGAAGTTAAGACTGTGACCACGAACACGCCTGCCGATTGGAGCGATGCAGATGTTGAGGAAGCCAAGCGGTTCCTCGATGACCACGGTATCCGAGTCGGCGAGTTTAGTGGGCATCAAGGAGGATTTGGCTCGGCGGATCCGGATGAGTACAGATCCGCAATTGAAGGCCATCGCCGTCAATTGCGCCATGCCCATATCATAGGTGCACACTGCATCGCCTGCGCGATACTCATCGGTAGAATTTGGATTGATGAAATGCCGAAAACTTTCGCGGAACGGGGCGGAACCGTTCCCCCAATGTGGTCTGAAGAGACGTGGAAACGGTGCATCGGTGCGGTCGAGGAACTCATGCCCTATGCCGAGGAATTTGAGATGGATGTAGCGATACATCCTCACATCATTACACCGGTCTATTCTGTCGAGCGATATCAAGAACTCTTTGATGCCGTTCCCTCCCCACGACTGAAGGCACTTTTCGATCCTGTGAATATGACAGGTCCCCATATGTTCCTTAGAATGACGGACTTTATCAATGAGATTTTTGATGGTATTGGGGATAAAATTGTCACAATGCACGCAAAAGATGCTACAATGTGGTCGGCGCAACCGATTAGCATCATTAGCCGTGTCGACGAAGCTGTACCGGGCACCGGTATGATGGACTATGCGACCATACTCCGGCGGTTAGATGCACTCGACAACGATGTTCCAGTGCATGTAGAGCATTTCCCTGAGCTAGAAACGATTGCGGGTCAGCAGTATATTCGGCATGTTGGACGGGAAATTGGTGTAACTATCGGTTAATGGATCGTACTTTTCGATTTCTGGAAACTCCGTCCATCTGTTCTAGCTATCAACATATAGGTGCTCATTCTTAGGCGAATAATTGGTGCATAAACGAGGAGAGGTTATGGCTGAAAAAGTAGCATCGGGTGCAAGTCAATCGTGGAATATCGTGGTTGTGGTTTCGGACACGTTGAGGACAGCGTATCTAGGTGCCTATGGGAATAAATGGATTCATACCCCTAATCTGGATCGGTTCGCCCAAGGTAGTGTACGATTTACAAATGCGCATCCAGAATGCCTGCCAACGATTCCGACGCGTCGCACCTTGCATAGTGGTCGGCGTGCATTCCCGTTTCGGGATTATCGTCCCGTACCTTGGGACAATGTCTATATTCCGGGCTGGCAACCGTTATCGTCGGACGAAAGTACGATAGCGGAAGCGCTTGTTCGTCAGGACTATCATACCGGTTTCTTCGCGGACGTCCCTCACTACTTCGTGCCGGGGATGAATTTTACGCGTGGATTTCGACAGTGGGAGTTTATCCGTGGTCAGGCGGAAGATCGATACAACGCTATAGCACATGCGGATGAGACACTGTTATCTCGCTACCGTGGGGGTCCGGATCGGATTCGGGCGCATTTAGTCAACGTGCAGCCGGAACGGGCAGAAGAGACATGGCCCACAGCCCGCACGTTCCGTGCTGCGATAAAATTTGTCGAACAGAACTATAACAACCGCCCATTTTATCTGTACGTTGATAGCTTCACACCACACGAAACTTGGGAAGCACCGCTTCACTACTACGACCTCTATGGAAGTCGAGAAGACCGGGAGCCGATCTATCTCTCTGCACCCTATGGACCACTTGATCGCAATCCCGAAGTCGAAGCGCGCCTGCCGAGCATTCGGGCAAATTATGCCGGTTTGGTAACGATGGTCGATACGTGGTTTGGGAAACTGATTAATACCATCGACAAACTAGGACTGAAAAAGAACACACTTGTGATATTTCTAGCCGATCACGGGACCAACTTCGGTGAAAATCCCGATCGTGTTACCGGAAAGCCGGCGGATTTCATGTATCCCGGAACAATGGACATCCCCATGCTACTACGCCACCCAACAGGAATAGGTGCTGGAAGTACGTGCGAGGAATTTGTCTACAGTTTGGATGTACCGGCAACCGTCATTGCTGCCGCCGGTGTTGAACCGATCGGCAAGATAGAAGGGCAGAGTTTGCTGCCGCTAGCAGAGGGAGGCAGCGGATTTCAGGATCGGGAATATCTGACCTGTCGTTACGGTAACTCTGTTTGGTACAAAGATTCAAAGAACTGGTTTTTTAGCGGTGTGGATTTCCAGAATTCGCGTCTCTTTGACCTAGAATCAGATCCGACGTGTCAGCACAATATTGTGGCAGACGCAGCAGACAGGATTGCCCTCGCGCATGAACGGGTTTTGGCGGATGCTGGTGGTGAGTTGCAGCGGTATGAACGGCAGGAGAAGACCGATGCGCTAGGAAGACCTGAGTTTGCGGAGGGGAGATAAGCCTGTGAATATTGTGTCATCTACCCACAGGTCTTAGTCCCAAGCGTTTATGTATAATGGAGATACAAACCAAATGAACCCACATTTCTTTGAAGGAATCGATGGAATTCAGCGACAAGGGAAACCGAGAGATTGTGGTCTGACGATGGTTATTGATTGGGGTATTGGGATGCATGAACAGGAGGACCTGATCGAGACTGGGGCAGACCACTTCGACTTTGCAAAGATCGCTGTCGGTATCTCGCGCTTGTTGTCAAATGACCTACTGGCAGGGAAGTTGAAAACGTATCGGGAGCATCAGATTGAGCCATTTGCGGGCGGTATGTTTCTCGAATACGCAGAGGTGTCCGGGAAGGCGGATCTCTACTTTCCTGCGATTATTGAGGCGGGTTATCGTTGGGTTGAGGTATCGGATAATTTGGGAACTGTTTCGGTTGAGTGGAAGCGGAAGATGATACGTCAAGCGACCGAAGCGCACGGTCTACAGGTTATGGGTGAAGTCGGCAAGAAGGAAGGACTCGCAAGCGAAATTCCTTTTCCGGACGATGCACAGGGATGTATAGACGCTGGCGCAGCACTTGTACTCTTAGAGGCTGCCGAGTTAGTCGGTGAAGATGTTGATACCGCGCAGGCTGTGGAGGCGGTTGTGGAACTGGTCGGGCTGGAGAAAGTCATGTTTGAGTTGCCCGGTCCGTGGATTGCTGGTGTGACTGCACATAGCATCCATAACCTTCGTCGCCAATTGATTGGTCGATATGGTCCAGAGGTCAACCTAGGCAATGTCGCACCCGCTGACCTAGTATCATTGGAGGCGTATCGCCGAGGATTGGGAGTCAATGCTGGCGAAGTTAGGTGTAAAAGATAAGAGGTTCATTAGTCCATTATAAGGAGGACAATCAGTATGGTTTATGGCAGTGGTGATTATCGATATGAGGTTGTAGAAGGTTGGGGGCAAATACCACAGTTGGGTCTAGCCTCGGCTGTTGCTTGCGACTCGCAAGACCGTGTCTATGTGTTCAATCGGAGTCCTAATCCCGCCATGCTTGTTTTTGAGCGAGATGGTCAGTTCATCGGCTCGTGGGGAGAAGATATCTTCAAAGCACCACACGGGATTTGGATAAGCCCCGATGATGAAATCTACACCACAGACACCGATGACCACACCGTTCGGAGGTTTACGCTCTCTGGCGAACTCTTACAAACGTGGGGAACTGTGGATGAACCGGGACCAGCAGGGCAGCCATTTAATCGACCGACCCGTGCTGTCTTATCTGAATCCGGCGAGATGTACGTTTCGGACGGCTACGGACAATCGCGGGTTCATCGCATGACACTTGAAGGCGAAATTATCGTTTCGTGGGGCGCACCGGGGTCGGGACCGAGCGAGTTTAATCTGCCGCATGATGTCACGGTGGACAAAAATGACCGGGTCTACATCTTAGATCGCGGAAACCTACGGTGTCAGATTTTCGACTCAAATGGGCAATATCTCACGGAGTGGGGAGACCTTCGTTCACCCAACGATCTATTCATAGATTCCGATGACGTCATCCATATCGCAGAAGGTGGCCAGCGTATCACTGTCATGACACTTGACGGTGAGATTATCACACAGTGGGGCGAAAAAGGTGAGAAACCTGGACAGTTCAGCAATTCACCACACGGTATATGGATTGACTCCCACGGCGATGTCTATATCAGCGAAGTCATCGCGGATAAACGGTTCCAGAAGTTTGTTCGGGTTTAATTTAGGAAGTCAAGGCGACGCATTATAGCGTCGCTTTGACCTCTCTCCGACGAGCGTGCAGCACAGGTTCAGTGTAGCCGTTGGGGACCGTTCCCCCCTTAAACACCAGATCCAGTGCCGCCTGAAAGGCGATGCTCTTATCAAAGTCGGGTGCCATGTTTCGATAACTGGCATCTCCCTCATTCTGCCTATCAACAATCGCAGCCATCCGCTCAAAGGTTTCTATGATCTGTTCCCGTGTCACAACGCCGTGATGCAGCCAGTTCGCGATATGTTGACTCGATATACGTAGCGTTGCTCGGTCTTCCATCAGCCCAACGTCGTGGATGTCTGGCACCTTTGAACACCCAATCCCTTGATTGACCCAGCGTACCACATAACCTAAGATTCCTTGGGCATTATTATCCAGTTCCTGCTGGATTTCTGTCTCACTGAATTTTCCATCCGATAACGGCGGTGTCAGGATATCCGATAAACTGGCACGTCCCCTACTTGCAAGTTCCACGTGTCTGTTTTTGACGTTCACCTCATGGTAATGCAGGGCGTGGAGCGTGGCAGCTCTTGGCGATGGCACCCAAGCAGTCGTTGCACCGGCTTGCGGATGAGCTATCTTTGTCTCCATCATTTCTGCCATCTCATCCGGCATCGCCCACATCCCTTTACCAATCTGTGCCTTACCGGGGAGTCCGGTCTCAATACCGATATCTACATTCCAGTCTTCATAGGCGAGCATCCAAGGTTGACTTTTGATGTCAGGCTTAGGTATCATCGGTCCCGCTTCCATGCTTGTGTGGATTTCATCGCCTGTTCGATCTAGAAATCCGGTATTGATAAACACGACCCGTTCTCTCGCTGCGCGGATGGCCTCTTTCAAGTTAATGGTGGTTCGACGCTCCTCATCCATAATCCCAATCTTCAACGTATTTCGTTCAAGCCCAAGGGCGTGTTCTATCCGTTCAAAGAGTTCGACGGTTGCTGTAGCTTCTTCGGGACCGTGGAGTTTGGGTTTGACGATGTAAACGCTTCCCGTCTGGCTATTGACGTACTCTCCATTTCTTTTGAGGTCGTGTATTGCTGCCAGCGATGTGACCATCGCATCAAGAAAGCCCTCGGGAATTTCCTGATCATCTGCCGTGGTAACCGCATCTGTGTACATGTGAATCCCAACGTTCCGAATCAACAACAGACTTCGACCGGGGAGTGTCAATGTTGATCCATCTGGTGCCGTAAAGGTTCTGTCTGCATTTAGCCTGCGCGTCATCTGCTGTCCATCTTTCTCAAAGGTCACTTCCAGTGTGCCCCGCATGATACCGTTCCAGTTGCTGTAGACCTTTGTCTTGTCCTCAGCATCAACAGCAGAAACGGAATCTTCGCAGTCCTGAATTGTCGTGACAGCAGACTCTAACAGCACGTCTTTTACGCCTGCACGATGGTCTTTTCCAACAGGATGATCACGGTCAATTTGAATCTCAATGTGTAATTCATTATTTTTTAGCAAAACACCGGACAGTTCACCATCTTTTTCATTAAACCCGGCAAATTTACTGGGGTCAGCTAAACCCACTTCGCTGCCATCGTTAAGCCTTACAACCAATTGGTTGCTTCCATCAACATCCTTGAGTGAGAATTGCGTAATCTCTGAGAACTGTCCCCGCTCAAGACCGATCGCTTCATCAAGAAACGCTTCCACTTGGGCGATGACGGCCGCACCACGCATAGGGTTGTATTCCGCATCCTTTTCCTCATGCCCTTCTTCTGAGAGCAGATACGTGCCGTACAACGCATCATACAGACTGCCCCAGCGCGCATTGGCGGCATTCAGCGCATAACGGGCGTTATCCACTGGCACCACTAGTTGGGGACCTGAGACTGTGGCAATTTCGGGGTCTACATTCGCCGTAGTTGCTTGGAAATCTCCACCTTCAGGGAGGAGGTAGCCAATCTCTGCAAGAAATTCCTCATATTCATTTGGTTCAACTGGCTCGCCTTTTGTAGACAAATACCATTCGTCGATCCGCTGCTGCAGTGCGTCTCGTTTGTCTAGAAGTGTGCGGTTTTTGGGTGCAAGGTCAGCCACAATTTCACCTAGCGATGCCCAAAAAGCATCCGCATCCACACCTGTGCCGGGTGCAATCTCATCTCGTACCAAACGATACAATCTCTCGTCAATTTTGAGTTGACCAACTTTAATTCTGTTTGCCATTCCTTCATATGCCTCCACATTTTATGCCTTTGAAAAGGTCAATTTCTGAATAATTGTGTATCTGATTCCTATTTTAACCCGATCTGTCTCAGCCTGTCAAGATACTAACTTTCCAAAGGGTGTCTTTGTTACACTTTATGTTAATTTCTGCAAGCCATGAAGCACCAATCTGAAAGTCTAAAAAAGAGAGTAAGACGTGTTGTCAAACCCAATGAACATATCACGTAACCCGCCTTTCCCCTAGGGCCATTTATGGTAGATTTTAGAATTACTTAGACACTCCCAATTCACAGCCAACCCCCTAAATCCCCCTTATCAGGGGGACTGTGGCAACTTCGCGAAAGTCGGAGTTATTGGTACTGTCTACTTATTTTTCTAATTCACCATAATAGGCGTTACCCACTTGAATATCCAATAGGGCAATCGCATGTGAAAGCGATGGAAATAGTTATAGCGTAGGCAGTCCTTTGTTTCGTATGATTTGCCTAACAATTCAGTGGCTGTTGTTCCAATGAAGGCGTGAAATCATGTACAAATGAACGGTTCCGGTGCCCCCGGGCGTCAAATAAACAGATGCGATGCCCCGAATTCACGCTACCGTCAAGCAAATTTTTTATATGCGATTGCCCTAGAATATCCAATAAGTTATAATAATGCAAGCTGCTAGTTATGGACAGCGCGAGAAAATTGACCTCCTATACCCGTAGGTTCCGATAGATTGGGACAGGTAGATCGTAGAAATGAGCCCGATGGAATCGGGAAATTCAATTTGCTGGAACTATAAAGCCCCAACGGGGTG
This sequence comes from Candidatus Poribacteria bacterium, assembly GCA_965208425.1. GTDB lineage: Bacteria > Poribacteria > WGA-4E > WGA-4E > PCPOR2b > PCPOR2b. The sequence continues at coordinate 4,920,115 of OZ242335.1, forward strand.
ATAGGTATATATAGAACATCGGTAAACCTATTGAGCCACGCCCCAACGGCACGATAGGTGTGTCGTAAATTAGGTTATTTCTGATAGGTGTTGGTCATGAAAACTCGACCTGCAGCTTGTCTAGCAACTTGCGTTATAATATAGGTTATGAATTCACCTAAATGTACAGAATACGACTTTATCAACTTTCTGATAGCGACACCGAGCAGCTATAGTTGTAGTGAGGCTATGCGTCCAACCACCAGCCGATGCCCTGCCTACCCATGACTCTTTGAATCGCTTACTGTATCGACCGCCTGCTGGTTCAGAAGCGTTGTGGAGCGAGGCAGAATCTTCTGTCAACAAAGCCCAAGGCATTTTAGCCATGGACGACTCAACGCTTGATAAACCGTATGGCCAAAAGATAGAACTTATTACCCATCATTGGTCAGGCAAACACAAACAAGTAGTCCCAGGAATTAACCTCATTACGCTAATGTGGACTGATGGTAACAGCCACATTCCTAGCGACTATCGCTTGTATAATAAACAACATGATGGTTTGAGCAAAAATGACCATTTCCAAGCACTGATTGCCACCGCTGACGACAGAGGGGTTCAACCAGAGTGTGTCGTATTTGACAGTTAGTACAGCAGTTTGAAGAATCTAAAGACGATTTGACAGTATCAATGGGACTAGTTGACCCAATTGAAGTTGAATCGACAAGGCAATCAACCGGTCAGCAAACTACCGATTAGCAACAAAGGGACTATCGTTCATCTGAAGGGATACGTATTGATTAAAGTTTTCAAGTCCCAGCTTGTCGTGGATTCTCGCAAAGCAGAAATTGTTTCCAAAAACGGCAACATTGAATAGTGGGCAACGAGCGACCTATCAATGAACGAACCATTTCGACTCAAATATGCCGAGTTGTCTTGGGCAATTGAAGAATATCATCGCGGTATCAAGCAATTTGTTGGAGTTGCAGGGTGTTTTGCTCGCAAGGCTGTGGCACAGCGGAATCATATCGGTCTCGCATTGAGAGCATTTTTGCACATTGAGCAACACCGTTTTTTTACAGGTATCGGTTGGTTTGAAGCAAAAGTCTCTATTATCAGAGATGCCGTGCGTGCTTATCTCGCTAAACCCATTTACATGTTAAATCCAACTGCGTAACCCCTACAACTATCTAGAAAGAAATCCTTTAGATGAAAACAACGGTGACCTTACTGATTCTTTTGAACCTGTTTGCACTCAACACCTTCGCCCAAGACTACACGCAATGGGGTTTACCCGAAGGGGCCACAGCGAGGCTCGGTAAAGGGCTCATATCTGGTAATATTGCGTATTCACCGGACGGTACTCGTCTTGCGGTGGTGAGTAGCATCGGTATTTGGTTGTATGATACGGCGACCTATGAGGAGGTTGCCCTGTTGACCGGGCATACGGGTGGGGTCTTAAGCGTGGCGTTCAGTTCCGATGGAAACACACTTGCAAGTGGACATAGCGACAGTACCGTGCGACTGTGGGACGTGGACACGGGAGCACACACCCGCACCCTCACCGGACATAGGCGAGCGGTCTTGAGCGTGGCATTCAGTCCGGATGGAAACACACTTGCAACCGGGAGTGATGACTGGACGGTGAGACTGTGGGACGTGGACACGGGGACACACACCCACACCCTCACCTTCACCTGGCAAACGAGTGGGTTCACTAGCGTAGCGTTCAGCCCCGATGGAAAAACTATCGCAAGCGGAGATAGCGTCATCATGCGGCTGTGGGACGTGGACACGGGGACACATACCCACACCCTTACCAAGCATCCGGATGGGGCCACTAGCGTAGCATTCAGTCCCGATGGAAAAACTATCGCAACTGGGAGTGATGACTGGACGGTGAGACTGTGGGACGTAGACACGGGGGCGAACACCCACACCCTCACCGGGCATACGGGTGGGGTCTCAAGCGTAGCGTTTAGCCCCGATGGAAATACCATCGCAAGTGGGAGTGGGGGAAATTTTCCAGACAATACGGTGCGGCTGTGGGACGTGGACACAGGCGCAAATACCCGCACCCTCACCGGGTCGCGGGAGGTCTTTAGCGTAGCATTCAGTCCCGATGGGAAAACAATCGCAAGTGGCAGTTGGGACTACACGGTGCGATTGTGGGCGGTGGACACAGGTGCGAACACTCACACCCTCACCGGGCATACGGGTGGGGTCTATAGCATAGCGTTCAGTCCCGATGGAAATACCATCGCAAGTGGGAGTTCCGACGGCACGGTCCTCCTGTGGGCGCTCACCCCATCCACCGCCCTATCGGTCGAACCGTCTATCTTAAGAGCAACTCTGTTTGGCCAGGTCAAACGGAGCGCCCTGCTTCAAAACTTTCCCAATCCATTTAATCCAGAAACATGGATACCGTATACTTTAGCTCACGATACGCCAGTGACTATTGGTATTTACGATATCCGAGGCCAACTTGTCCGTCAGATAGGATTCGGGCAGCAGCCAGCGGGAAGCTATCTTAACCGCGAAACCGCAGCGTATTGGGATGGCAAAGATCAATTCGGAGAGACGGTTTCGAGCGGCGTGTATTTCTACACACTTAAAGCAGACACATTCCAAGCAACCCGGAGAATGGTTATTTTGAAATAGTATCAAATGACCTGATGATGGTTGGAATGCCGATGTTCATTGGCTTCCAGCCATCACGCATGAGCGGGTTGGCTTGGCTTGGTGAGCATATTCTTCGAGAAATTGATGCGTTTGGATATACGCATAACCCAGTATAGCAAAAAGGCTATCGGGTGTCAAATCCCTCTTCAAGTCACCGTTGGTGCGATTTTATCATTGTTTGCCTCCTGTCGGTTTGGAACTGGCTAGGGTGGTGGTATCTTTGCAGCGTTGTGATTCGGTTGCTAAGTTAGCGTTGATGTCCTTGAGTAGATGTTGGGGTATCAGGTCAAGATATTGAGAGATGACGCGTTTGGAGAGCCGGGTAATCTGCGAGATTTTGTCAATATCGTCAGTGGCGGTGCGAACGGTCTTGACAATTTCATAATCGCGAATGTATCGGTCAACGGCTTCTTTGGAGTGTTTGGTCTTTGCAGCAATAGTGGGGGTGAGATGTCCTTGTAGATAGAGGGTAACAATCTCTTTCTTATGGGTAATGGCACCCGATAAGTCATGGATATTGCCGCGTGTAGGCAAGAGTTTACCACTCGTTTTTTGCCATTCATTGACATAATCGCTGACCACAGCATCACAGACATTGAGCAATACAGCCAAGTCGAGTTGTGTCAATAATGCGCCTTGGTCATAGGCTTGATAACACCAACGGACCAATCGATTAATTCGTAGTTGACGAGCGGTCAATCCATTGCGAAAGGATTCAATATCCTCATCAGCGAGGTAGGTCAGAATAACCGGCTTCATACGGGTTTTAGCGATGGACTTTCCCTTTTGTGGATATTCATCAATAGGCACAGCCATCCAGACGAGTTGTCCATAACTGAGCATTCGCTCATTAGGTATCTGCTCCCCTGTGGCAAGTTTCTCAAGGGGTAAGGTAATCACAAAATAGTCCTCAACGGTTTTGACAATGTCATCGACAATCGCAGCGGCAGTGACTTCGCCTTTGTCGTACCCGTAAGAATTGATAAAGCGATGAATCAGCAACTGGCGCAGTGACTTGTCATTGATGCGTCTGAATTTCTTCTCGTTGACTTCGGTTCGGGTCAATGTTTTGCCCATCAATTGTCCCCCTTTTTCGCATCAACTGGTTCCGGGTGAAGCAGTTGAGTCATTCGCTCGGTTTGTTGATACTCATTGTATAGCAACAGATACTCCCGAATCAGCCGGTCCGATAGATGGCTTATCAGCCGTATCTGTCCCTTGGCAAAGCCTTGACTATGGAGGCTGGCTACCTGTGTAAAGTCACTCAGGTATCGCCAGATCGCTCGCTCGGTGTGGTTAGTCTTTTGCTCTATTTTGGTGAACTGATACCCTTTGAAGTAGAGTTCGAGAATCTGAGTCTTATGAGAAACGCCAGGGCCCATGTCGTGTTTGGCACCCCGGGTCATCACAAAATAACCGTCCTGTTTCAACTGGCGAATATCGCGTTTGACCGTGGCTGGACTGGTCGTTAAGAGTACCGCTAAATCTTCATAGCTGAGTAGGGCATCTTGGTCATAGGCTTGTTTGGTTAAGCGGAGGATCCGATGCCGTCTCAGACCTGAAAGTCCGTAATTGGCTAACACCTCAACGTCGGCTTGCATATCATTGAGAGTGAGTCGGCAGGATACCTTTTTCGCTAAGGCGATGTGTTTACCGGCTGGTTCGTCGGCTGCGACTACCTCGTAGCAGATTTGACCCGATGTCAGTTCAATTTCGGCGTGTTGGGCAAAGTAGGAAGCAATCTGTTTGTAGTAGGCTTCGGCAATGATAGGCATTAGATTAAAGTCTGATGATATTTTCTGAATAATCGCTGCACGGGCAGTCTTGGATTGTAGGCGGTTGACACCGTAGGCTCTATCGGTTTGTGGCTTCATATAGACCTCCATCAGTCGAGTGCAGTTGATGGCAATGCCATCTCCTTGTAGTTTAACTCATGGGGTCATTTGATACAAACTATAAGTAGTCTCTCCCCGCCCAGCTTAGCACCCCAGATTCAAGCCGGAGGGAACAACGCTCGTTATTTTCTACGGTTTCTATTGCACACTTGCTTGACATGAGCGAAAATTGAAAAACTTGTAGGGCTTACGCAGTTGAACGTTTGAAACCTTATAGTTCTAGAAAACACAACTTCCGATTCCGTTGCGTTGGAACAATCGCCCGATGTTGCTGGATTGTTCCAACCCTTACAACTAGTGGATTCACGGTTTCGTATGGAACGCAGATCTGCATTCCATACAGGAGGGCAGGTGCTCGGTTTGGTCAGTCCCGATGGCATATCGTGCCAACGAGGTCAGCACCTGATGCCTCATGAATCAGGCAACTACAAGTTTTTTAATCCCGATTTATCGGGGATGCCCCGCCTACGATATAAGAGGCAATTTGCTGTCTACCCGCCAGAATTGGTCAATAAGCGGGAAACTAGATAGCCCCATCTTTCCCTTCACTTTTGACAATACAGATGGAGTATGGTATCATATTTTGTTTTATAGAATTCTAGATCACTGTGTTACAGATTGCAGAGACAGCACAGCTGGCACTCGCCCAAAGCTCGTCCTCGAATAAAGTGAAGAAAATACAACCAAAAAGATTCCATCACAAAGTAATTTCTGTAGCAATGAGAATTGGATTTAGCGTTAGAACGAAACAATCGAACAAGCTCGGAGGCAGAAATAGAAACTGATGAACAAACTCAAATTAGGTGTTCCCAAAGGATCACTACAAGCATCTACGATTGATCTTTTCAAACAAGCAGGTTACACAATTACAATCAGCGGCAGGTCGTATTATCCGCACATCGATGACAATGAGATTGAGGCGATGCTGCTGCGCCCACAGGAGATGGCACTCTACGTAGAACGCGGTGTGATTGATGTGGGGTTAGCAGGACGAGATTGGGTCCGCGAATGCAACGTTGATGTACTGGAAGTCGCTTCGCTGACCTACGGCAAGATGACCACTCAACCGGCACAGTGGGTGCTAGCAGTCGCAGAAGATTCTCCCATCCAGTCTGTCGCAGACCTTGAAGGGAAAGTCATCTTCAGTGAACTAGTTGAAGCGACAAAATCTTATCTCAAAGATAACGGCATCAATGCAACTGTCAAGTTTTCACACGGCGCAACGGAGGTGAAGATTCCTCATCTCTGCGATGCAATTGTAGACATTACGGAGACTGGCAGCACCTTGCGTGCCAACCAATTAAGAATTGTTGATGTTGTCATCGAATCGGTAACGATGTTGATCGCAAATAAGGAGAGTTGGGCGGATGAATGGAAGCGCAACAAGGCAGAAAGTTTATACCTCCTCCTCTCTGGAGCATTGGCGGCACAAAACAAAGTCGGACTCAAGATGAACATTGCCGAAGAAAACTTACAGTCTTTGCTCGCTATTCTGCCAGCGATGAGAAATCCAACGATCTCCCAACTTAGCCAAGATGGGTGGTATGCCGTTGAAACGATAGTCAATGAGCATATTGTCCGAGAGTTTATTCCAGAGCTTAGGAGCGTGGGCGCAGAAGGTATTATTGAATACCCTTTGAACAAAGTAATTCCGTGATAGGTGAATCGTAAAACATGCGTTAATTCTGTATGCCATTTCGGCACGATTCCTCTATGATGTGAATTAAACGGAGGATTAATCTAATGAAAATTCAGATCAACCTATGCTATTTTTTTATTCTGATTTGGGTGGTTACCGGTCTTGGGTGCGGCGAAGATTCGTCTTCTCCTTCTATCGAGAGTGAAACAGAATCTCATATAGAAGCGGAGAAGGATCCGCAATTTGGAATGGTATCAGGAATTATCACTGACGCCAAGACGGGAAGCCCGATTCAGGGCGTAACCGTGAGCTTGTTGGATCACAACGTGGAAACTGGAGTCGACGGTAGATATGTTTTTACAGCGATCCGTTATTCGGATAACCACAAGTTAATGGTCATGGGCATTAATCACCAACCCAAAATGAGACCATTTCAGCTTAAGGCGGAAGAGGTACAATTAAATATCTCCCTCGATCCAAAGTTTGGAGCGGTTTCAGGTGTTATTTCCGATGGCTCAACACACAACCCAATTCAGGGCGCAACGGTAACGCTGTTAGATAAGACAATAACAACCGAAGCAGACGGTAGATACAATTTTATAGGGATTCCCTATTCGGAGAATCTTAGTCTGATGATTATCGCAACTGATTATCAACCCAAAGCAGAAACCTTTCAACTTAGGGAGGCCCGCGTTGGATTGAATATTCGACTTATGCCCTCGACGGATCCAAAAATGGAGATTACTCAGTTCTTGGAGCGCTTCTCAGCACTAATTGAATCGTTGGATATAAGAAAATTGGGAACAATCCAAGAACTCTTTTCAGAATCGTACGTTGCATCAGATGATCCCACCACGCTCCTTGGTTTAGCAACAGGCGTTATTCCCGCAAAGTTCGATGACGTTAGTCAAACAATTATCGTAGTGTTTGAGAAGTATGATGCGCTCCAATTTCAGTTTAATAAGATTCAAGTGGATGTGACTAATTCACGGCAGGCATCGGCGCGTTTTACCCTACACATTATCAGCGAGGAGGGCCCACGTCCCAACAAAAGAGAGATTCTTGTTGATTGCAAAATAGATTTCCGAAAAGAAGACTTGGTCTGGAAAGCAGTTTTCTGGCAACTTTTCAACGTAGAATTCCTTCTATGACTTGATGGGATCCAAGTTGACATCAGGCAAGACGTAAGTTCTCCACTTGGATAGGAGCACAAAGGTATTCGGTCTAATGAAATTGGCAACTGTAAATTTTGCGTAGGGATATGACAAACGACTCTATCCAAAATCAGGTTGAGGCACTGCGGGAACAGATCTGTTACCATGAGCGTAAGTATTTCATCGACGATCGTCCGGAGATTTCAGATGAGGAATATGATCAGTTGATGAAAGAACTGGAACATCTTGAAGCGATACATCCTGAACTTGTCACGTCTGACTCACCAACACAGCGGGTCGGCGGTGAAACTGCGCTTGGCACTAGCGTCCCCCATCGTGGGCAGATGTTGAGCCTTGATAATACGTACAGCCCTGAAGAACTATATGCTTTCGATCAGCGTGTACGGAAAGTGCTACCTGACCAGTCAGTTGCGTATGTAACCGAGTTAAAAATTGATGGCTTAGGAGTTGCCTTGCTCTATGAGGATGGTAGATTGGTACGCGGTGCCACACGAGGGGATGGAGAGTATGGGGAAGATGTGACAGCGAATCTACGTACCCTTCGCACGATTCCGTTGAGATTGACACCAATCAAAACGATGCCAACTGTTTTGGAAGTCCGGGGCGAGGTATTTATTCCAAGGGATCGATTGGATGAGGTGAACCGACAGCGGGTTGCGGAGGACCAAGCACCTTTCGCAAATGCGCGGAATGCTGCGGCAGGTTCCGTGCGTCTGTTGGATTCCACCATCACAGCATCGCGTCCGTTGGATATCTTTATCTACACCCTCGGTTATGCGGAAGGGATCGAAATTACGGAGCACACAGAAGCGCTCGCCCTACTTGCAGATCTGGGGTTCAAGATGAACCCTTATACCGAAGCACACCCATCAATCGAAGCCGTCATTGCGTATTGCCATCAGTGGACTGCCGATCGAGAAACAATCCCTTACGATACCGATGGAATCGTCGTAAAAGTTGACTCACTCCAACAGCAGGAGTCACTTGGCACCACAGCGAAAAGCCCGCGTTGGGCGATTGCCTGTAAATTTCCCGCACGTCAAGTAACAACACAGATTGAAGCAATTGAGGTACAAGTTGGGCGAACCGGTGTTTTGACACCCGTCGCAATTCTGTCCCCGGTACAGTTGACAGGTGCAACGATAACCCATGCCACACTGCATAACGAGCAGGAACTCATCCGCAAGGATGTTCGTGTTGGGGATACGGTATTTCTCGAACGGTCGGGAGATGTTATTCCGAAAATTACTGCCGTATTGACAGGTCAACGGAAGGGCACTGAAAAGGTTTTTCGTTTGCCGGATCATTGCCCCGTGTGCGAAACGCTGGTGCAGCGGTCAGAGGATGAAGCAGCGGTCCGTTGTGTAAATGTGGCTTGCTCGGCACAACTGAAACGGCGAATTGAACATTTTGCCTCGCGGAATGCACTAAACATTGACGGACTTGGACCCGCGATCATTGAGCAACTGGTTGGGATTGGGCTAATTCATAATGTAGCGGATCTCTACATCTTAAAGCAGGAAGATCTAGTCAGTCTTGAGAGGATGGGGGAGAAATCCGCAGAAAATCTCATGAACGCTATTGGAGGAAGTCGCAGTATTCCGGTTGCAAAGGTGCTGTTTGGATTGGGTATTCACCACGTTGGCGCGAATGTCGCCGAATTGTTGATTGACCATTTCTCCTCAATTGATGCGCTTGCCGAGGCAAGTCTAGAAGATATTGAGAACATTCACGGCATCGGACCACAAATTGCGGAAAGTATTCTCCATTTCTTCTCACAATCAAGGGTTCAAGAATTCCTGAAACGACTGAAAGATACAGGTCTTCAATGGGCAATCGAATCAAACGAGTCTATAGAAGTTGCCGATAGTATCTTCGCCGGCAAAACTTTTGTTTTAACCGGGTCGCTTTCGACAATGACACGCTCTGAAGCTTCTGACAAAATTAAGGAACGTGGTGGCAAGGTCAGCTCTAGCGTTAGTCAAAAAACAGATTACCTAATCGCCGGAGAATCGGCGGGGGCTAAATATGACCGTGCAGTCGAACTCAATATCCCAATCTTAACGGAAGAAGCATTTACTGAAAAACTATAGGAAGAATTTTCACTTTCAATCTATCCGATTTTATGCTATACTCCCAATTGTGTCTTGAAAACAGATCGAACTTTTTTATCAAAAGTAGATTTCACAGAATTAGCTCACACATTACAGACATACCGCATACCGGTCCACCTAGAGAAGACAATTCAAAACACCAAGTTATCGTTGGACTCAGATTGTGTTTGAATCCATCATGTTTAAAATATTTGTAGAATCTCAGAGACAGTTGTTCTGGAATAGGCTTGTGAGGTGAGGACCGGTTGCCTCGCATTCCAATTTGTCGACTGTTACCGAACAATAGAATAGGAGGATGAAAAATGAGAGGTAATAGGGGAAAAGGTAGTAAATCATTAGATAGCGCAAATAAAGGCGTTGTCAAAAAAACGGCAACCAAAAAAGGACGTAAAGAGAAAAAACTCGCTAAACAAGAAAAACGAGCGAAAAAGACATATTAGACAAATCGAGCGATAGCTTACAAACGAACCGACCCATAATCGGCAGAGGCTAACTAAGGTACCTCTGCAATCCGGGACAAGAAGAGCTTGAAACCCGTATCACGGTCTTCTGTTTGTGCTATCGCTCTTTTTTTTGGGGAGTTATCACATTGTGAAATTTACACGGAACCAAAAAAAAGCGCATGACCTCAATCGTCATATCAGCGTGACCGCTGGCGCTGGATCTGGGAAAACGGCGGTATTGGTTCATCGATACCTCAAAATTTTGCTTGAAAAAAATCTGCCTCCCGATCGGGTTGTCGCAATCACGTTTACGGAGAAAGCTGCAGCAGAACTTAAGCAACGCATCGTTAACGAGGTCAATGCGAGGTTACAGGCAGAACCTCACAACGCACGATTAGAAGAAATCAAGACGGGAATGTTCTCCGCGCAGATTTCAACAATTCACGCGTTTTGTAGGCGGATTTTGCGAGAGTATCCGGTTGAAGCGGGTGTTGATGCAAACTTCAATGTGTTACAAGGGATACATCAGCGGTTGACTCTCCGTGAAACCGTTGATTCCACGCTTAGGGAGATTGCTGACCGTCCCAATGACGACGCAACCCGTAAAAAATTGGCAGATCTGCTGCGTATCTTTGGTAAAACTCGGCTTGAGGCGCATTTATCTGAACTGGTGAATCAACGTGAGGTGGTAGAACGGCTGAAGCGCAATTTATATTGCTACACGGATTCAGAGGTGTTGGAAGGTTGGCATGACTTCGTACAATCGCAATTGGTGCAGAGTTTAACGGATCAGTTCCCCGTTGAGGATTGGTTACGTTGTCTGAACAATGTCCTAGCAATTGCTAGAGGAAGAAATGCTGCGACAGTTCGAGAATCAGTAGCGGACATTCGGCTGAATATGGACCCCCAAGAGGCAGTTTCACCCTTGAGAAGCATTGCCCCCCTCATCGTAACCCAAAGTGGAACAATTAGCAAACGCGATTTTCTGGGGCTCCGTGTTGAGACGAATACAATCGAGGAGGAGATTGATTTTCTTGTTCGTGCAGCGAACCATCTTCTATCCTTCCCAACTTTTACCGATGACGATAAGCTACTCATTGACGTGACTCGCCTGTTGATAGATGTCTATGACGAAGTTCAACGCGCCTACGAAGATCGCAAGCGCCAAGGGGGACAACTCGATTTTGATGACCTGCAGATCAGGATTAGGGACCTACTACATAAGGAGGAATCAATCCACAATCAACTCGTCCAAAGATACCCCTATATCATGGTTGATGAGTATCAGGATACCGACCAGTTACAATACGAGATTCTTAAGCCGCTGATCTCGAATTACAAATCGGGCAATCTGTTCATCGTTGGCGATCAGAACCAGAGTATTTATAGATTTCGTGGGGCAGATGTGCGGGTCTATGATAAAACACGGCAGGAGATAATAAAATATCAATCCGCATTAACCGAAGGCTTTACTTGGGAGGGAGAGATACTTGAGGCAGATGACTCAGAGAAGCGGGGCGACCTTCGCCTTCCTGAAAATTTCCGACTGTTACGAAAGATTGTGGGCTTTGTCAATTTGGTTTTTGAGTCACTCATGAAAGGGCGAAATGAGTTTGAAGTCAAGTATGATCCGCTAGTCCAAGGGAGAACTGCTGATTCGCTCGGTGATGTGGAGCTGCTCATCAGTTCAAGGGAAGAGGCAGCGGGTGAATCAGAACGATCTGCCGATGAAAACAAACTGATTGTAAAACGCATCCAACAGTTGGTTGGGACAGATCAAACGGTTTGGAAGCACGAAGGTGACGGCGAAAAAAAACAGCCGGTCCGATACGGTGACATCGCTATCCTCATTCGCAGCCGGACGCGCCTGCCGGAGATTGAGTCTGCCTTGCTCCAAGCGGAGATTCCATACAAGATTACAGGCGGTATCGGCTTTTATCAGCGTCAAGAAATTTACGACATCGGTAACTATCTACAATTCCTTAATGATTTCAAAAACGACGTGGCACTCGTAGGAATTCTGCGTGCACCTTTTTTCGGTGTGTCAGATGTAGAATTGTATGAAATAGTACAGCAATCTTCCCAAAAACTATTTTGGGAGAAACTCCAAGATTACGTCAAACAAACAGACCAATCCCCGACCTCCCCAATAGGTTATGCAGTCCAGATATTACAGGATCATCTTGAAATCTGTCACCGTATCCTACCGAGCGAACTCATCCGGAAAATCGTCAACGATACGGGGATGGTTGGGGTGCTGCCTGTTGGGCAGACTGGCGAGCAGCGGTGGGCAAATTACGAAAAGCTATTAGGAATTGCAAGGGAATTTGAAACATTGGGGTTCACGGATCTCCACGATTTCCTGGATCGGTTGGATTTACTTATTGAGGAGGAAGAACGCGAGGGACAAGCGACAACACAATTGACAACGGACGCTGTCGAGATAATGACCATCCATGCAGCGAAAGGGCTTGAGTTTCCGGTCGTCATTCTTCCGAACTTGGATCGAAGGGCAACAAGGTATGATCAAGAACCGCTCATTGATGACCTCTTGGGCATCGGTTTTAGCCCCGCGAACCCCCACAAAAACTACGAACAGAGTGATCCGGGGGTAACACAGTTGATGAGGGAACGCGTAAACAATAAGAGGACAGCAGAGGAGCAGCGTCTCTTTTATGTAGCAACAACCCGCGCTCGCGATCGGCTAATTCTATCAGGAACACTCAATGAGAAGGGAGAAGCGAGAGGTTGGTTGGGTTGGCTTTTCGATGCTCTAGAGATTTCAGGGCTGCCGTCGGACAGTGAACTTCTATATCCAATAACGATTCAAACTCTGTCAGGAGAGGCAGAGACGACAATCCCCTTCGATCTACCAATCCGAATCATTAAATCCTCCGATGAACTTCATACTGCTCAAAAAAAGATACCCTCCCCAGCACTGTTAACCGAATTTCCGGCGTACCATATTAAGCCGTTGGTTCATTCCTCTCTCAACAAAACCTTCTCGGTAACGGAACTTACAACATATGCTCGCTGCCCAACGCGGTTCTACCTACAACATCGGATTCAGGTGCCGCCATCGGAAACTCAGTCCGAGGGAGCTGCTGAGACAACTCGTGAAGATGCGAATCGCTTCCTAGATTCAAGAATTAGGGAGATGGCGTTAAACGAAGATGCGGTCTATCGTGAACGTCACATTCACGCCGAAATTGATTCTCATATAGTCGAAGGAACTGCAGACCGGCTTTTCAAAGATTCGAGGGGATTGTGGCAGATTATCAACTACGAAAAAGATAGCATTAATTGGGAAGAAATTGGCGATCCAGCGGATTACTACCGGTCACAAATCGAATTATACGCTCTTCTTGTCCACCGGCTCTATCCTGAACAGCAAGTCATACCGGTGGCAGTCTACGTCACAAATCTCGCCACAGCGTATTCGACGGAGATAATGGGAGAAGAGTTAATAGATATTGAAAGAACATGGCTGGAATGGATTAAGGCAACACAGGCTGCTTTAAATTCCGATGCAATCGGGGCGGGAGGGTTTGAAAAGAATCTAGGACATTGTCCGTTGTGTCCCTATTTTGTTGACGGGGAGTGTATGGTTGCAGATTGACCGTAGGCGATCGCTTGAGTCGTTATCTGTTCTCCCCGTGCTGTGCTTGCTGATTTTTCCTTACTGAACTACATCTCCTTCAATCGGCTCAACTTCCACCTTCACGTTCTTGAGATGCTCAACAACTCGTTCAAGCTCGTCAGGATCACCTCTAATCTCCAAGATAACCCACCCGCGGTCAGCCGTAACGTCGGCGCGTCGAATGCTCGTAATCACATTGTACTGTTGACCGATGTTGTGGATGATGGGCTCAGTGATTAGATTCGACGGAAAGGTCAAACGAAGTCTTAATGATGCCATATCTAGCACTCCTTTCTGAATTAACGAATCCTATTACGCATCACGCTTCGCGTGTATCGGCACTTCTACAAAATCCGTATCAGCCTCATTCCAAGCGAAAGCCTTTATGGTTTTAACCTTCCGGTCATAGACGGAGACCACGACGTAAGCTGCATCGGGATATACCGGTTCGTCCCAAGCCGTTGCATCCGCTTTATCTTTCTCCGAAAAATAGGCATCGTGATTTGGGTGTGAATGATAAAATGCCTTGATCGGTCGATCTTTGGTTTCAGCTTCTTTATGCACGCGGATTAGGTCGTTCGGATCTATTAGATATGCGGTGCGTGCATCGCGGGGATAGGTATCCGGATCTTCGGCGTGTCGTTCATTTTGTATATTCCGGCATTCCCGGACGAATTCCCGGGTCCCGTCGCTCAAAATGATGCCACAGCACTCATCGGGAAATTCGACCTTTGCGTGCGCGTAGATTTGATCTAGCGTCTCGTTTTGTAATTCTAATACTTCAGTCTCTTCCATTATCTGACGAACCGCCTGCGATTGCAGGGATGACTGAGATTTCGTCGCCATCCTTAACTGCCGTTGCATTGCCATCTAAAAATCGAATATCTTCGTCGTTGAGATAAATATTAACAAAACGGCGAATATTACCAGATTCATCACAGATGCGTTCTTTGATTCCCGGATAGTTTGCCTCAAGGTTTTCAATAAGGCTCTCAATAGTGTCTCCCTCTGCTTCAACCTCCGGCTGATTTTGCGTGAGTCTTCTGAGAGGGGTCGGAATACGTACGGTAACAGCCATTGCAAAACTCCCTTCTTTGTAAGGTTAAGTAAAACGGGACCAAAAATATTCGGTCTTAATTCTGACAGGGACTATATTTACGAGGTAAAACTTATATGATTTGTGTTTCAGGTTTCATATCGCGTAGTGAATTCCGCATTCTTTCTTATTATCTTTATCGGATGATGGCGCGTTTTGCCACCGCCACCGTCCCGCTCTTTTGGGTTCACCGGGCAAGATTGGCGTTGTGCAGATGACGCATCCGAGTGATTCATAGTATTGCCCATACCTCTGTGGCTCCATCAGTGGATTCACGGGGACATCGTGTTTGTGAATGTACTCCCAAATCTGTGCTTCGGGCCAATCGGCCAGTGGGTTGATTTTCAGTATAGGACGGCCGTTGTGCTCGATAATTTCCGCTTTGGGGGTACTTTTCCGATTACTGGATTGATCTCGTCGAAGCCCGGAAAACCAGACATCTAGTGTGTCCAATAATCGCTGCATCGGCTGCACTTTCCTGATATTACAGCAATATTCCTGTTTCTGTTTGCTGTCGAAGAATAAGAATTCCCCATGATTTGTGACCATTCGATTCACTGCTTCTAGTTCTGGGGTAATCCTCTCAATACGAATGTTGTAACGCGCTTCGACCTGATCGAAGAATTCATAAGTTTCAGGGAATAGACGCAGCGTGTCAATTGTACAGGCTCGAAATGGCAGCTTGTTTTCGCAAGCCATGTGGAGTAGAACCATTCCGGACAACTGTCCACTGGTAACAATCGCAGCGCGTTCCTTAAAACGTTTAACGAGGTTGAATAAGATCTCCTGCGGCTCTTCGAGTAGACGAATTTCGTAGCAAAGCTCTTCGTTTATGAGATCCTGATTTGTTAATTCATTGACTGCTCCCAATGTTGAAACGTTGGGATTCTTAATAGACTGATTGGTAGACATTTTAATCTCCATGCTATTTTCTTGCTTCAACGATTCTTGCCTCGTGTTGCAGGTGAGGACTTACAAAATCTCCACCCCGATAAATCGGGATCTCCCGATAAATCGGGACGTTTTACGTCTCCGTGTGTCCCACGGCGACGGTTCTGAGGTTTATCGCAGCGTTAAGGTCTCTGTCTTGTGTATGCCCACAATCGCTGCAATGGTACGTCCTATCCGATAGTGACAGGTCTTTGTCTTTTGCCTCACAAGCCGAGCACGTCTTACTGCTTGGGTAGAAGGTGTCTGCCTCTACAATTTTAACCCCTAACCGTTCTGCCTTGTATTTGAGCATAGACAAAAAACTTGATAATGAAGCGTCCGATAGAACTTTAGCAAGTCTATGATTCTTTAACATGCCAGCGACGTTGAGCGACTCGATACCGATACGACTCGCACCAGTGACGATAGCCGTTGTTGCTTGGTGTTGAGCATCTTGTCGGATACAGGTGATTCGGTAGTGCAGCTTGGCAAGTTTCGCTTTCGTCTTATGCCAATTCCGACTCCCTTTTTGCTGACGGCTTAACTGACGTTGCAGCCGTTTTAGCTTCCGCTCGTAACGCTTTAAGGCTTTGGGGTTTTCGTGATATACACCTTCGGACGTAACAGCTAAGTGCTGGATACCTACGTCAACACCAACAACAGGCAGATGGCGAGTGGCAGGAATCGTATCGTTATCGAAAGTATCTACAGTGATAGAGGCGAACCAACGGTTAGCTGTCTTTGAGATGACAACTTTGACGATAGTGCCGAGGTGTCGAAGTGTTTGGAACATGCGAACCCAACCTATCTTGGGTAATTTTATACGCTGTCCTTCGATAATAGTTGTGCCTCGACCCGCATCCGCTTGGAAACTCTGCCCCTTAGAACGCTTCTTGAACTTAGGAAACCGACTCTCACCTGCCTTCCAACGTTTGACGGCATCCTGAAAGTTGAAGTAAATCGCATTATGAGCAGCTCGTTGATTTAACTCGTCACACCACGCATATTGCTCACGCTTGACAGAATTAAAACGTTTGTTTAACTCTATATGGCTATACCACTCGCCATTGGCTAAACCATCCTTAAAATCAGCAAGGGCGTGGTTATAAGCAACACGAGCATAGCCACAATGCTGTGCAAATTGAGTGGCTTGGACGTTGTTCGGATCTAATGCTATTTTGTGTGTTTGTAACATTGTTTGCCAAGAAAACCAACTATGGTAAATTAGATAAATAAGTAGACATTAATAGTAGTAGGCACACGCCGTGTGCCGTAACTCTGCGACCCCCGATCTATCAGGGCTCGTTCATAGTGTTCCATTAATTCTAAAATCTACCATAAAATTACGCCATCTGACCCAACGCTAAAGCATTGGGATTGTTTCCAGTTTTTTCAAGGGATACCCAATCCTTCCTATATACATAAAACATGTCAAATGAGGGATGAGTGAACTGGCGCGTTGAGGAACTTTTGGATTTTCAAGTTCATTACCCTATTTTACTCAAAACCGGCTTCCGCACCGATTGCTGATTCAAAATACTGGGCGAGGCTAAAATAACGGTCTCCCGTATCCGGTAAAATTGTGACGACCGTTTTATCCTTACCAAGTCCTCGTGCGACTTCTAATGCGGCATGGACATTTGCTCCTGACGACATCCCAACGAGCAAACCCTCGGCTTTTGAGATTTCCCGCATCATTCGATAAGCCTCTCCGTCAGACACAGTAACCACCCGATCAATGACATCTACGTTCAACACCTCTGGAATCCTGCCCGCTCCAATACCATCAATACGGGTCGGGCCCGGCTGACCGCCAGATAAAACTGGCGAGATACTGGGTTCCACCGCAACCACCTGAGTCTTGGATCGATGGGTTTTGAGGACTTCTCCGACACCTGTTAGGGTTCCGCCCGTACCTACGCCAACGACAAAAAAGTCAATCTCACGATCAATGTCGTCCAGAATCTCACGTGCCGTTGTTTGTCGATGAATTTCAGGATTCACCGGATTTTCAAACTGATTGGGCATAAAGTTATGTGGATTCCGTGAGATGATCTCCTCGGCTTCCCAGATTGCCCCACCCATCCCAGCGTCTTCAGGTGTTAGTATAATTTCTGCACCAAAAGAGGCAAGCAGGGTATATTTTTCCCGGCTGACGTTCTCTGGCATAGTCAAGGTAACGCGGTATCCTTTTGCAATAGCAACAATCGAAAGCCCAATTCCCGTATTGCCGGCAGTCGGTTCAACAATGGTGCATCCCGGCTTGAGCAATCCTCTTTCTTCGGCGTCGGCGATCATGGCATAGCCAATCCGATCTTTGATACTGCCGCCGGGGTTATACGATTCCAGTTTCGCTAAGATTGTTGCGTCGTCTGGATCGGGTAGGTAGTTCAGATGAACCAGTGGGGTATTGCCGATGAGGCCGATGAGGTTTTCAGCAATCTTCATGTTTCTCTTCGCTCACAGTTCAAAAAAGAACAGAGCGGAAAATCTACCTCCATAACTTAGGGATTGGTAATAGTAGCCACTTTTAGGCAACCTCATAACTTTAGCACACTTTATCTGGGTGCGTCAAGTTTATTTCACTTTCCACAACCTCAAAGAGCCGCTTCCGACGCTTTTCTTTCTTCTTTCGACTTTGCGGTGTATGAGTCACGGATCCAACGCTCAAGCATAACATCTGGATTGTCCACGACCGCTTTGGTAAAGATGAACACAGACTGCCCAGTATTTTGCTTGATGAGGTTCAGACCATGTTGGTAGCTTTGTAACAGTTCTTCACAGATCTCCTTTGGTGCTCGACCTTGGTCAATCGCCTTTTGGCATAAAAGTTCTGTTGCTTCATCATCAAACTGGATTTGCATCTGATGCTCGGTTTGGAAATCCTCTTCGTACCGGCGAACCCACTCACGCATCACGATCTGGCGGTTGTAGTCAGCATCTTCCAGAATCCGTTGGAGCTCGCCTCCTGGATTCTTGACGACTGTTTCTGTCACAACGAACTCTCGGATACTAGAGGACGGCAGCTCAAACTTATATTCGCGCAGCGTTTTTTCACAGACCGTCATTAACGCACGCGCTCCCGTTTCTTGGGCATACGCTTGCTCAGCAATCTGATGGAGTCCTGCATCCGAAAACAGCACCTCAATCCCATACGCCCCAAACGCCCTTTCGTACTGACGGACGATTGACCCCTCGGAATGTTTCAGAATATGGTAGAGATCCGCCGCAGAAAGGTTTTGGCATATAACGTGGACAGGAAGACGGCCGATTAATTCGGGCTCAAATCCGAACTCAATGAAATCTTGCGGTGTAACAGACTGAAAGGGATCTTCCAACTCTGTTTGACTTTTCACCGTCGCGTTAAAGCCAATATTGCTCTGATTCATCCGTTTGTTGATAATCTCTCTCAAGCCGTTAAATGCCCCACTAATAATGAACAGTATATGGCGCGTATTGATGATGCGCTTTTCAACCTTGCCTTTCTGTTGGAACTCCATCATGGCTTGCATCTGAGAAGCCGCATCGTAACCAGCACGGAGATCGACCTCTGTTTCCTCCATCAGCTTGAGGAGACCAATCTGCACCCCCCGTCCGCTGACATCACGTCCGATGATGTTCGGTGGCGTTGCAATCTTATCTACTTCGTCGAGGTAAATAATACCGTATTGTGCAAGTTCAATATCATCGTCTGCCTGTGTTACTAGGTCGCGGATCATGTCATCGACATTTGCACCGACGTAGCCGGTTTCGCTAAATCGAGTGGCGTCCGCTTTGACGAACGGCACACCAATCAACTGGGCGATATGGCGAATTAGGTAGGTTTTACCAACACCTGTTGGTCCGAGCATGACGACATTCTGCTTTGAGTAATCGGTATCGGCAACTTTTGGATTTTCGTGGACTTCGCGTACATGATTGTAGTGATCACACACAGCGATTGCTAAGGCTTTCTTCGCATCATCCTGTTTGATGACGTAACGGTCAAGATACTGCTTAACTTCCTTCGGCTTGAGGTCAAATTTCAGATCGAACTCTTTTTCTTCGGGTGCCGCCGGGCTTGCATCATCAGTTGTACTCGTTTCGGGGCTCGCCTGCGACATTGTAAAGTTGACCGTACCGCCGTACTTGCGTTTAACGAAATCCTCAAACTCTTTCTGAATTTCCTCAATGGTGGGTATTTTCTTATTCAGTCTTTGGCTAGACATATTTCACCTCTGTATGTGATTTTACGATGCTCTCACGACATATAGCTAACTCGCCAATTTTATTGAACGTTAACATAGAGAAATGGCGGCATAGTCAAAGCGACAACATCATCTTCGCCAGAAATTTCCTTCGCTACCCGCAGTGCGTCCTCTAGATTTTTTGCCCAATCTACGCCTAACCTCTTGGCAACACGGTCATCTTTGGGACCAACCAGAATGACTTTGGACAGGTATTTCAGCGCATAGGTCGCCCAATACCAGACGGTGAAGGGATGAAATCCATGATATGCGAAATTGTTGCGATAGCAATCTATTAAATGGGGGTCATGGGCATACTGCTCTTGAAACTGATTTTGCATTTCAAAGGGGTCGGTGGTTTCGGTAAGGACTTCATCGAAGAATTTCTTGTAGGGAACATGATATTCTTCGTGGAAGACTTCAAAGGTTGGATTCAAGATAATCACGACGCCACCCTCTTTAATTAACGGCTTATTATAAAACCAGTTGAAAACGTACCCCAATATATCACTGACAACCAAAACAGGGTTAATCCGGGCACCGATCGCATACGGACTCATATCGGGCAATCCAAAAACCATAGTGCTGAACTGTTTCGGAACGTCTATCATCAACTGATTTTTCATCGCTTCGAGGGTTTTAGCATGAACGCCATCAATGGCACCGGCGTTAATTTCAATCGGCTCATAATCAGTTCGGATGCTCTTGAAGATTTTGTATCGTAACGCTTCCGGCAGCAGTGACAGCGAAGGTGGTGTCAGTGTTTTTAGTATTTTTTCAAAGCCGTTGCATTGTGCATTTGGCTTACCCAACTGGCGAAAACCTGTGGGATAGATTTGGTTATTCATGGCGGCTTCGATAACCATGATTTTACTATGATTCTGAATGACTCGGCTCATCCGCTCGATGCAATCGTGCATGTTTGAGCCCCCAGGCTGCATAACATGTGGACTCTCCGCAGTCATCTTTGGAGAGTGATGTGGGGCAATTGAGTTATATGTCCCCATCCCAACAGCAACCGACTTGTGTCCACCGTTGAGGGGAATTTGGATCGTGTCAACATAGATCACTAGATCACTTTCCACAACGGCACGTTCGACCTCAACGATTTCGTCGTGGCCTGTCTTGCCTAAATCAACGATATTATCACGATCTTCCGCATCAAAGTTTCTCAACTGATATGGATAGAACTCGTTCATAATTTTGCGGCCTAACATGTAAGCCAATTCGTGTGTCTTCATTTTGCGATGAAGCCCGCCAGCACAAATTAGCTGTATATTGTTCTTCGCAACTCCGTAGGAGTCAAGCAAAGGCAGCAATGTTTCGAGCATAATCTGACGCATATCAGGTTTTTTTGTCATTGGAAAGGGCTGACAGTTATTATCAAAAGCAATCAGGATCTTACTGTTTCCGTTGACAAGCTCTTTCAACGGAGGCATCCCAATCGGATTTTCCACAGCCTTTTTTAGATGCTCTGGAATTTCGGCGCGACTCACTCCCGGTTTTGCCGGCTGTGCATAGTAGATTTCCGAGTTATCAGGCAATTTTGCGTTAATCAGATGATTGCCAGAGTAGGTCAAATATTTCATGGGTAGTTTTCCTCGGTGTGCTGTAACTATTTAATCTTAGATGAGTGTATATTTTAATCAGTTTGGGGTTGACTCTAATAGAATAATGTCGTATTATATCGTATACAATAGAATTATATCCGTTATACGACGTAATTATGAACATCTGAAAGAGACACGAAAGAAATGTCGAAGTACGCTGAAAATGCGATGCTGATCATGCGCGTGATGCGACATGCACAGGCTGCAGTGAAGTCGCGATTTGTGCAACAGGTTGTACCGAAAAAACTCACGATCGTGCAGTTTAACGCTTTATTGCACCTCCATTGGTATGGTGGTGAATCCGGTATGACCATCAGTGAACTCGGAGAACATCTCGGGCTCGCTCACAGCACCGTTTCTGGGCTTGTAGATCGCCTAGAGCGCGATAGCTGGACTGTTCGACGTAAATGCGATACAGATCGGCGGCAGAATCGTATACAACTGACGGCAAAGTCACAACAGCTTTTTCAAGACAGAGCAGAGAGTGCGACTGATTTCTGGCATCAGACGATTGGACAGTTGACTGCTGAAGAACAGGAAGAACTGATCAAAAGTTTGATGCGCTTGAAGCAGGTAATGGACAAACCGGTTTGGCCAAGCTATGATCAGCTTCACCCTCGCGATCCGGGACATGTAAAAAAACGTCTGGAAGCCGAGTTGGACGAATTGGCACATGCAAAGTTGACTTCAATTGGTACGCGGTTCATCTTAGCACAGATGGCGGAGCAACAAAATCAGCATGAACTCGCAGCCTACCTAAAGCAGGTGGCTTCGGAGGAGATTCGCCATGCGAATCAAATCTTTGAACTACTTGAGCATGAACAGAGCCTCAAGGCAGTGTTATCTGATTTGATTCGTCAAGACCGGGTTGTGCTTGAAGAAGTACTAGATCTCCTAGATACCGCACAAATCGCAGACCACAAAGAAAGTATAGAACTGCTGCAGCAAATCGTTCAAGACAATAAAAGATACAAACGTTGGTTTTCCAATATGTTCAAACAGATAGGTTAATCCGGTGTTTTACTGTCCTTTCAGTCTGTCGATCATTAAAATTTAGTCATCAGTTAGTCTTTTAGGATGGATGACTAAATCCGCCGACTTTGTCACAATCCCCGAAGGAGAATGTCTCTATTAAGGCATTTTTTGTGATAAGTAAAATGCAAGAAGAAAATTATCCAAAAATATTACCACGGTGCGTACAAGCATTTCCTGATGACGCAAAGTTGATTGAGCAGTTTCAACAGGGAGATAAATCGGTTTTCGATAAATTGGTAGTACGTTACCATGACCGTACCTACCGACTCGCGCAACGTTTTGTCCTGAATTCCGAAGATGCCCTTGATATTACCCAGGATGCTTTTATCAGAGCCTATCAGGGACTTCCGGATTTCAAGAGAAAGTCCCAATTTTATAGCTGGCTTTATCGCATTACTGTCAATCTTTGCATCGATTTTTTGCGTAAGAGCGCACGGCGCGAAACGGTGCATTATGCGTTGGAATCAGATGACCTCCCGATGATGAACATCGCAGATATCAATCTGAGACCCCCGACGCAAGCCGTTGAAGACAAAGAGCTATTGGTCTATCTCCGGCGGGCAATAGGACAACTGGCTCCCAAACAGCGTGAGATTTTCATCCTTCGCCACTGGGAGGGCCTTTCGCTCAAAGAGATTGCCAGCACATTGGGACGTTCAAGCGGCACCGTAAAAGCGCATCTCTTCCATGCACACCGGAACTTGAGAAAACTGCTTCGCCATTATCTGCAGGCGTAACCATCCAACAGTGGATGACATATCAAACGTAGTTGGTAAGAACCGCTTGTCAGCCTCCATTTGCGAGCTACTCTCTAACCTAACTTACGTTCTGCGTTAGGCTAAAATACTTCTTTGTCTCGCTCGATTGTCTTACCTGTATTATTCTCCTTTTTAAGCTATCCTGCCCTTAGAGTAATGATCGTCACCCCATAGAATTTTTGTTTCGTCTTAACGATTTCTAACCCCCTTGATGTATCCCCAATATAATCAAACAGGACCTTGCAAGCGATCTTATTGTGTTGATTGATCAGGTGCTAATCAAGTAGTTTGAGAATCATTCAGTATGTATTGGAACCGACCTTTGCAGGGGTGACGCAAGCATATCAGAAAGGAGAGTATGTGTCAAGGTGAAAAATCTGTTTTATCCTGTATACTTCGCGCACAATTTTTTTCGGTTGACCGTATTTTCGGAGTGATGTATCATATTTGAATCACTTCATGTTATCTATTTACAGGAGGCGCCAAAGATGGCAAAAGCTGACATTGGGCTCATCGGATTAGCCGTGATGGGCGAGAATTTGGCTCTTAATATTGAGAGCCAAGGGTTCCGGATCTCGGTATTCAATCGTACCGTTTCAAAGGTTGATAATTTCGTCGCGGGACAGGCAAAAGGTAAGAATATTGTTGGAACACACTCAATCGAAGAGTTTATTAATTCGCTGAGTACACCGAGGAAAATGATCCTGATGGTGCAGGCTGGTGCTGCGGTTGACGCATGTATCAACGAATTGACACCACATCTCTCAGAAGGCGATCTGATCATTGATGGCGGAAACTCGAATTTCCAAGACACCATCCGCCGTACCAAAGATCTCGTAGCAAAGGGAATACGGTTTATTGGAACCGGAATATCGGGCGGTGAGGAAGGTGCCCGATATGGACCTGCGATGATGCCCGGCGGCACTCCTGAATCTTACGCGCTTGTCGAACCTATCTTCACGAAGATTGCAGCCCAAGTAGATGGTACTCCGTGTGTATCTCACATTGGTCCCGATGGTGCCGGACACTATGTCAAAATGGTACATAACGGCATTGAATACGGAGACATGCAAATCATCTGTGAGGCGTATGCCCTGATGAAAGATGCCCTCGGTATGACTGCTGAGGAAATGCACCAGACCTTCAAAGAATGGAACGAAGGTGAGCTAGATTCGTACCTGATTGAGATTACAGCTGATATCTTTTCACAGACAGACAAATCGGGTTTGCCTCTTGTGGAAGTTATCCTCGACGCTGCGGGACAAAAAGGCACGGGAAAATGGACAAGCATCTCTGCCCTAGATACCGGCATCGCCGCTCCTACTATCGCTGAAGCGGTCTTCGCACGATGTATTTCGGCGGTGAAGGAGGAACGGGTCACAGCCTCGAAAATTATCCGTGGCCCCAATGGCAAATATGAAGGTGACAAGTCAGAGTTGCTAGAAGCTATTCATGATGCCATGTACGCTTCCAAGATTTGCTCCTACGCTCAAGGATTTGCGTTGATGCGTGAAGCGAGCAGCGAGTATAACTGGGATCTCAATCTGGGGACAATCGCTCTCGGGTGGCGCGGCGGGTGCATTATTCGCGCCCGTTTTCTGCATCGAATCACCGATGCTTACGAGAACGACCCCAACTTGCCAAATCTACTACTTGATCCCTATTTCCTTGAAGTTATTGAAAAGACTCAGGACAACTGGCGGCATGTGGTTGCAACTGCTATGCAACTCGGTGTTCCGATACCGGCGTGTAGCTCGGCGTTGGCTTACTTCGATAGCTACCGCAGCGCTCGGGTATCTGCCAACCTCATCCAAGCACAACGCGATTACTTCGGTGCACACACGTATAACCGGATTGATGCCGAGGGTAAGACAGTTGTGGGGACGGATGGACAACCGACCGTTTTCCACACAGAATGGATGGTGGAAGGTAGGCCAGAAATTATTGTTGATTAAAACGCGATTCACAGATTCACGAGTACAATGACGCGACCAACTTATGAACGTTTGACCTGATGCCTGTCTGATAGTCCGAATTGAAAGGAGAGAATTGAATGGATCAAGATGCAGCAGCACCGTTAAAAAACTTCCAACCGAAACATAACTATTTTGTCGGAATTGATTCGGACGGTTGTGCGTTCAATTCGATGGAAGTTAAGCACAACGACTGCTTTAGCGTCAACCTGATTAAGTACTTCGCCCTTCCTGCCGTTTCACGGCAAGTCCATCAAGCGTGGGATTTTGTGAATCTCTATTCCACAACGCGCGGCTGCAATCGTTTCAAAGCGATCCTCCTTGTCTGTGACCTTCTCCACGAGATGCCAAAGGTTCAAAAGGGTGGTGTTTCGATTCCAGATTTTCCGTATCTTAGGGAATGGTCAGAAATAGAAACCAAACTCGGTAATCCCACGCTTGAGGCAGTGATTAAAAGCGCGACGGGCGCACAGCGTGAAGAGTTGAGCCAAGTGCTTGAGTGGAGCCTCGCTGTCAATGAGTCCATCGCTGAGATTGTCCACAATCTGCCGCCTTTCCCCGGCGTCCGTGAGACGCTGCAACGTCTACAGGGCAACGCTGATGCAATTGTGGTTTCAGCAACTCCGAATGAGGCACTCAGACGGGAATGGGCTGAACACAACATTGACCAATATGTCGCGGTGATTGCAGGACAGGAGATGGGATCAAAAACGGAGCATCTCACATTGACGGCAAAAGGGAGGTATCCATCGGATCACATCCTGATGATTGGCGACGCCCCCGGCGATCTGAAAGCTGCTCGGGACGTTGGTGCGCTGTTTTTCCCCGTCAATCCTGGATACGAGGAGGAATCGTGGGAACGCCTTGTGGATGTAGGAATGGATAAATTCTTCAACAACGAGTATGCCGGAGCGTATGAAAACGAGCTAATTGAGGAGTTTGAAGCGTTATTGCCCGAATCACCACCGTGGAAGTCAGTTACCCCACCCTGAAGGGATAGGGCTTGTTACCCGTTCCCCGGGATTTATTGGGTTACGCGCTTCTGTCCCCGTCTGAACAGGGATTTCGGGGGTGTTCGTTACCACCACACCTCCACGCAAGGCTACAGCAGCCTTTTTGATGTTGATTGCAGCGTTATGGTCTCTGTCCAAGACCAACCCGCAATGGGGGCAATCGTGAGTCCGAACCGACAACTGCTTTGGTACAACTTCATTACAATCGGAGCATTTCTGACTTGTATGGTGAGGCTTCACTTTCGTGAACTGCTTGCCGGCACTTGCAGCCTTGCTTTGCAGTTTCAACCGAAAACTGCCCCACCCCGCGTCGGATATGCTCTTGGCGAGGTAATGGTTCTTGAGCATGTTCTTGATTTTCAGGTCTTCTATAGCCACTTCACCGCAACGTTCAAGGAGGCGATGCGCCGCCTTACACTGGAGGTCCTTGCGCTGATTCGCTATCCGTTCATGGGTACGGGCGACAATCTCGCGCTGTTTCGCTCGACGTTTGCTTCCTTTTTTGCGCCGAGACAGTATGCGCTGATGTTTGCCGAGTTTCTTTTCAGACTTGCGAAAATGGCGTGGATTAGGAATCCGTTGGCCATCAGAATCAACGACAAACGAGTTCAATCCAACATCCACACCCAGCGTCGTTTCAACAGGGACTTCAACTGGGTCTGGGACTTCAACAACAATTGTGGCATACCAACCGGACGCCTTCTTAGAGATGGTCAACGTCTTAATTTTGCCATCGGGCAATGATCGGTGGTATCGAATCTTCAGGTGTCCAACTTTGGGGACAACCACACGGGCGTATTTCCTATGAACATTGCGAATCAGTCGCTTTGCCAAGTGGCTGAAAGTCATTGACCGATATCGCCCCTCGCCTTTGAAGCGCGGGAAGCCCGGTTCATCACCCGTTTTGACACGACGGAAGAATGCTTTGTAGGCTTTATCCAAGCGGCGCATGGCATCTTGGAGTACGTCGCTGTGAAGGCCGGCAAATGCCTCAGATTCTTGCTTGAGATCTGGCAAAGCGTTGGCTTGTGTCGTCCATTTCACTGTTAGCCCGGTGGCTTGGTATGCTTCGATACGCCACGCAAGGGCTTGGTTGTAAAGAGTGCGCAGTAATGCTAACCAGACGGTAAAGATCTTTCGTTGTTTCGTTGTAGGATAGGCGCGATATTCATACGTCTTTTTCATGGTATTGTCCTTGCCCTTCATACCGGTTTCAGTGGATGTGTGGCAGTCCCTAACAGGTGTTAGGGCTGAAACTCTCCCACGAAGGACAGGGCAATTTTAACATACCCACAATATTTTTCAAGCAAAAAGGAAGGCGGGATGTCCTCACATACTAAAGGGTGGGGTCTCCATCCCGAAGAATTCTGATGAAAATTTTGGTACAAAGACCAAATTCAGATGAAGAATTGAATCAAATCATCCGGGATGCTGCGGGTGATGAAAACAGCATCGTATTTGCAAACTCGCAAGAAGAGTATGTCAGGGAAGCTGCGGATGCAGAAATCCTCTTTGGCAGCTGTAGTGAGGAACTGTTCAAACAGATGCCGAACCTGAAGTGGATTCAGTCCTCTAGCGCAGGGATGGATAGTACGTTGCATCCTGCCCTCATAAATAGCGATGTTATCTTGACAAATGCGGCGGGGTTATACGGTTCTCACGTCGCGGATCAAGGTTTTGCGCTACTGCTTGCTCTCGCAAGAGGAATTGACCAATTCACCCGCAATCAGGATCAGCGTAAATGGGGCGGTGGGAGACCCATGATTGAACTTGGGGGCTTCACAATTGGTATCGTTGGCATGGGTGGGATTGGTCAGCACATGGCAAGACGCGCCAAAGGTTTTGAGATGTATGTCATCTCTGTCGATGCCTACCGCACAGATAAGCCGGAGGTTGTTGACGAATTGATGCCGATTGATCAACTCCCTGATCTTATGAGTCGTGCAGATGTGGTAATGATTGCGTGTCCACTCACAGATGAAACACGGGGACTGATTAACGCCGAAAATCTCGCATTGATGAAGCCGGATGCCTATTTCATCAATGTTGCCCGCGGTCCCATTGTTGACGAGCCTGCCCTCATTGAAGTCCTTAAACAGAGAAAAATTGCCGCAGCGGGGTTGGATGTCACCGAAATTGAGCCACTTCCGCAAGACAGCCCTTTGTGGGATATGGACAACGTGATCCTCACGCCGCACGCCGCTGGCGGGTCACAGCATCGCCCACGCCGTACTATCGAGTTTTTCTGTGACAACATCCGGCGGTATAAGGCAGGCGAACCACTAAAGAATGTAGTCAGGAAAACACTCGGATTTTAGGAAAGATCAAGGGACTGAATCATCAGTCCCTTTTTTGTTGACACAAAAATGCTATTTTTTTCATTGGGCTCGACTAGGAGGAATATGATTCATGACCCAAGCGAAAAATGAATATGATGATATCGCTGAAGCCTATAGGGATTCCAAACAGCTATCATTTCGGAAATATCTTGAAGAATATTCTCTTTTTGAGATGTTGGGGGCTGTTCAAGGGAAGAGGATTCTAGATCTGGCTTGTGGTGAGGGTTTTTACACCCGGAAGATTAAGCAGGCAGGGGCTAGCGAAGTTACAGGCGTCGATATTTCCGCTGAAATGATTCGATTGGCGGAAGAGGCGGAAAGGAATCGGCCTTTAGGCTGTACATACTTAAATCGAGATGTGGCAGAACTTGAGATAGCTGAATCGGTTGATGTCGTTGTAGCGATGTACCTTTTGAATTACGCTAAAACAAAAAAAGAACTCCTTCGCTTTTGCCAAATCAGCTATAATGTATTGCGCTCGGGAGGACGGTTTGTTGGAGTCAACGACAACGTTCGGAATCCGCCTAAAGGCACTGTCTCTTTTGCCAAATATGGATTTGAAAAGGAGTGCGCCAGTCCTCCCAAGGAGGGAGGTGTAATCTTATATAAACTTGTCAATGAAGATGGGCAGCAGTTTGAGTTCCAAAATTTTTTCCTCGCACCAGAGACCTATGAGTGGGCTTTCCAAAAAGCAGGGTTTGCCGATTTTAAGTGGGTAGACCTTTATCTAGCACCCGTTCAGCAGGGCGACTCATTTTGGGATGAGTTCCTGTCCAACCCTCCGCTAACCGGTCTTATGGCATCTAAACGCTAAATCGTCCCTCATAGTGAAGGACAAACCCCAATCGTCAGGAGTTCTACGGCTGAATCTTTGATAGGATGTAAAAAAAGTTTGAACCGTGAAGAACGGTCCGGTGTGATATAGCTTGATATTGGCAAATTGTAGGAAAAGGAGTTGGGTGCCGTGGTATTGACACCAGCGCAATGTGATTTTTTTAAACTGTTCGGGTATCTCTATCTTCCCAACCTACTCACGGAAGAGATTGACTGGATGACTGAGGAACATCGTGCAGTCTTTAAAAAGAAGGGAATGGTGCATGATGGGACAAAGCGCTCTCAGATCGTTCCCTTCATCGATCAAAGCGAGCGTCTTTGCACCCTTCTAGACCATCCAAAAGTGCTTGAAGTGATTGGGGCACTGTTAGGCGAAGACTTCAATTACGTGGGTGGAGATGGGAATTACTATAGTGGGGATACCGGCTGGCATTCCGATGGAGCACACAAGGTCGGGCTTTACGCCAAGTTCCATCTCTATCTTGATCCACTCACAGCCGATACGGGGTGCATCCGCGTGATACCGGGAAGCCATCTATTTGGGGAGTGGCGAGCGCGTATTGAGCAGGTACGCGATTCAAACGAAGTGTTGGGGATCGATGGAAGCGATGTTCCGTGCGTTGCCGTTGAAACCGAACCGGGTGATGTTGTCGTTTTCAACCATAATATTTATCACGCCTCTTTTGGTGGAGGACGTAGTCGCCGCCACTTTGACCTCAATGTAGCGAGTAGAGCAAAAACGAACGCTGAGATTACTGAACTCGATAATTATCTCCAGCGGGATGGTAAGCCACGGTATTCTCCAAGGTCAGAAAGCGTCCACTCAGCGGTTATGCGTCAGACCGCTTCGCCTGAACGAATGTATCATCTAGAACAGGTCATCGAACGCGAAACATATCTCTCAAAGGTATGAATTGAAACCATGAGGAGAGCAAGCTATGGGAAATCGCCTAAAAGATAAGGTGGCAATTGTGACCGGTGCGGGATCTGTTGGATCGGGTTGGGGCAACGGCAAGGCGACCGCTGTTCTCTTCGCACGTGAGGGCGCGAAGGTCTTCGCCATCGATATTAATCTTGCCGCTGCTGAGGAGACAAAGGGAATCATCGATCAAGAGGGTGGTGATTGTACCACCCATCAAACAGATGTTTCCAACTCTGAGGCGGTTCACGCTATGGTGGAACGCTGCCTTGAAACCTATGGTCGCATCGACATTCTTCATAACAATGTCGGTATTCTTGAAATCGGCGGTCCGGTCGAAGCGAGCGAAGAGAGCTGGGATTTCGTCAACAACGTCAATCTCAAGAGCATCTTTTTGACCTGCAAATATGTACTTCCCCAAATGGAGCAGCAGGGGGGCGGTGCCATCGTGAACATCTCCTCCATCGCAGGCATCCGCTGGCTAGGGGTGCCCTACATCTCCTACAGCACGACCAAAGGGGCAATCCGGCAATTCACTCAGAGCATCGCCATTCAATACGCCCAAAAGAACATCCGAGCCAACAGCATTTTGCCCGGTTTTATGAACACACCGATGGTCATTAAGTCGCTCGTCGATAGTTATGGGGATGGAGATGTAGAGAAGCTGATTGAGGTACGGAATGCCCTTTGCCCCACCGGGAAGATGGGCGATGCTTGGGATGTGGCGTATGCCGCCTTGTTTCTCGCCTCGGATGAAGCAAAATATATAACCGGGACAGAACTCGTCGTTGATGGTGGCGCGAGTTGCAAATGCGTCTGAGAGGGAGGACAACATGGCGAAGTATCGGGCTGGAGTCATCGGGTTGGGCTGGATGGGAATGCTCTCCGATCTCGCCGGGCGGATTTGGGATCCGTATAACGTCGATGATGTAGATCGCCCCACACCTGAACTCGATCTTCACCGCAGATTTCACCTCCATGAGTATCATAGCACAGGAAATGTGCCTCATAGCTGGGCAGAAGTCATGTCGGACCGACCGGAGATTGATTTAGTCGCCGGCGCAGATCGTGATCGGAAGCGGTTGAAAGCATTTGGCAAACGCTACGGCGAGGTGGCACTTTATACCGACGCAGCTGAGATGTTACGCGCGGAGGCACTCGATCTTATCGCCATTGCAACTAATACGAAAGGCCGTGCTGACTTGACCTGCTTGGCAGTCGCATGCGGTGTGAAGGGAATTGCAACGGAAAAACCGATGGCGCATACACTGGAGGAAGCCGACCGGATGGTCGAAGCATGTGCGGATGCCGGTGTGCCGCTTTGCTGTGGTGCTATCCCTGTGAACCATCCCTCTTACGCCAAAGCGAAGGAATTAGTCAATAGCGACACCATCGGTGAGATTCTCTCCATTGAGACAGAAGCATTAAATTCACAGAAGCAATATTGGTCCTATTTCGTTGATAGTCCCCCCGCATGGGTAATCGGCGTTGGAGACCAACCCCGACGTGAATCGGGGAGCGATGAGTTCACCGGACAAGGGATGCTGGTTACTGTAGATGGTAAATCTATCCACTTTAGAAAGGGAGCAGGCGTGATTCGCCTGACCGGCACCGATGGTGAAATACAATTTCACTCAGGACCTCCGGGCGGTTGGAGATTATGGCAGGATATTGATACCCCCCAAGGGCAGCAGCGCGTAGAGATGCCGTGGCACTCGCCCCAATTTGTCGGTGGATACAACGCTGTTTACGGACTGGCAGACATCATCGATTGCCTCGAAGGTAGACTCGATGAACCAAAGAACTCAGGCAGGAGGGTCGCTGTGGCACTTGAAGTTGAACTCGGATTAAAGCAGTCCTCCGCACAGGGAGGGGTGCGTGTCGACCTACCGCTTAAAGACCGCTCACTTGGCCTTCATTACGATTGGTTCAGATAGGATTACACATCGGAGTTATCGTTAAATTATATCGCGGTAATATGTCAAAATTTGTCTTGCCTAGAATAAACGAGTCGC
This sequence comes from Candidatus Poribacteria bacterium, assembly GCA_965208425.1. GTDB lineage: Bacteria > Poribacteria > WGA-4E > WGA-4E > PCPOR2b > PCPOR2b. The sequence continues at coordinate 4,952,430 of OZ242335.1, forward strand.
ACCGATGCAGCACTGCATGAAAACCAGTATTGGAAGGGATTGAGTGAAAATAATGAAAGCCTTATCTCAGACATGGAGCAGTGTATTAACAGGCCTACTCAGCTTCATTTGTCTCAGTATCATGCTGTGGGCAATCAGCACTGGCGTTGAGGGGCGTATTTGGTCTGGCACGAGGTATATAGATGGACTTATTAATGCGCGGTTGAAAGAGGAAGGGATTAAACCATCGAAAAACTCTAGTGATGCTGAATTTTTGCGACGCCTGCATCTCGATTTGACTGGACAAATTCCCACCGTAGAAGCGGTTGTCAGTTTCCTCGAAGATGGTTCTAGGAATAAACGTGAAAAGAAGATCGACGAATTGATTGGCAGCGAACTTTATCTCGACTACTGGACACAACTATGGACCAATTGGCTCATCGGTCGAGATGATAATGATAGGGAGCAGCGCGCGGGATTGGAACGGTGGATACGCCAGAGCCTCGCGCAAAACATGCCCTATAACCAATTTGTCACAGCCTTGATCGCAGCAGAAGGCAATATCGAGGAAAACGGTGCGGCGAACTATCTACTACGCTACGACCTCTCGCCGGTTGACCTCGCCGCTCACACCTCCCGGCTGTTCCTTGGATTACCGATGCAGTGCGCCCAATGTCACGACCACAAAACTGAAGCATGGTATCAGGAGGACTTCTACGGATTGGCGGCGTTTTTTGCCAACATCCGCATTGAAGAGAACTTCAAAATGGACAAAGATAGCGGCGAACGCGTTGCAGAACGTCACTTGAAAAATATCCCAAAAGGCTCCATCTATATGCCGGACACCCATGAACCTACCCCACCAAGTTTTCTCGACGGCAAACAGCCCAAGACGCCAACGGTTAAGCAAAGACAAGCCTTGAGTAAATGGATGACCGCTAAGGATAATCCATATTTCTGCCACGCCATTGTCAACCGGATCTGGGCGCACTTTATGGGGAGAGGATTTGTAGAACCGTTAGACGGATTCGGGGAAGAATATCCACCGTCCAATCCCAAATTGCTTGACTGGCTGGCGAAAGATTTTATGATTCATGGATATGATCTCCGATACTTGATGCGAACCCTCCTTAACACCAAAGCCTATCAACGCACGTCCGAGACAAACAAAAGCAATCAGTATGACGATCTTTATTATTCACATGCCTACGTTAAGCCGTTGACGGCGGAACAGTTCTTCTATTCGATGTTGGAATCAACCGGTTTTGAGCGGCTTCAAAAACGGAGAGATCGCGGTCAATTGGAAAATATGAAACGCCGCTATTTGGAACGGTTTCTCTTCCTCATTGATAACGGTGAAATGGAGGAGGTTGAGGCATTCAATGGCACTGTTCCGCAAGCCTTGATGATGATTAATGGATCGCTAGTCAATGACAGTGGATCTCACAAAGAGCGAGGTGGTCTCCTCCACTATATCCTCAAAACGAAGCGCACCAAGCGAGATCGACTGGATCAGATCTATCTCACGACCCTCTCGCGCTATCCACGGACTTCAGAAAGGACCTATTTTGATCGATACCTGCGGTCAAGTCTGTATCGCAACGATGCGCTGGCGTATGAAGACCTCTACTGGGCATTGCTCAACTCCGCTGAATTTGCGCTGAACCATTAGGGGGTAATGCGACACGCAGCTTAATTAATGGAGCGAAGGTAAAAGGAGAATCAACTATCATGGAAAACAACCCCGAAACTACTGAACTGAAAAATATGGTTCAAAATCTCAGCAATCTGGTGGTACAAGTCTCCAAAGATGTTAATCAAATGCGTGGTGAGTTGAACCAAATTAACGAGCGTCTCGGTTCATTAGAGGGACGGATGAGCGCGCTGGAAACACGGATGAGTGCGCTCGAAACACGAGTCGAACAACGAATGAGTGCGCTGGAAACACGACTCGAACAGCGAATGAGTGCGCTGGAAACACGACTCGAAAGACGCATCACGGATGTTTTCAAGTGGATGGTCGGCATGATGGTGCCGGTCTGGATTAGTATCATTGTCCTCATTATTACTCAGTTTATCAAGGGATAGAAAAAGGAGAAGGATTGCGATGAAGGCACAAGTTAGAATACATGAAAGTGAAATCCTCGATTCCCGGCAGCAAGGTGTTTCAAGGCGTAATTTTCTCAAAGTTGGGGTAAGCAGCTTTTTAGGTCTCATTGCAATGCAGTATCTGCAATCATCGGCGTGGACACCGCTAGAGGGAATCGCCGCTCGTGCCAAACATTGCATCGTCCTATTCATGAACAGCGGCGCAAGTCAATTGGATACCTTTGACCCGAAGCCGGATACGCTTAACGCAGGCCCCTTCGCAGCGATTCCGACAAGCACGGAAGGTATCCAGTTTTCCGAACATCTCCCCCAACTCGCGGAACAGGCGCACCATCTGTCGATCATTCGGTCAATGGTTTCGCGTGAGGGAAATCACGAACGGGCACGCTATCTACTCCACACCGGCTACGTGCCAACTGGCTCTGTAAGGCATCCGACCTTGGGTTCGATCGCATCTCACTATTTGAATGATGAAGATTTTGAACTGCCTAACTGCGTCAACATCAATGCCCCCGCTTTTACGAGTGGATTTCTCAATGCCGAACACGATCCCTTTGTTGTCAGCGATCCGATGAAACCGATTGAGGATCTCAAATATCCGCCGCAGATGGACGCCCGTCGATTTGAGCAGCGCCTCCGGATGCTGGCGGATTTGGAAAAGGATTTTCTCAAGAAACATGCGAACCAGAGTACAGAAGCGCATCAAGCGATCTACAAAAAAGCGGACAAGTTGATTAATTCCCCACATGTAAAAGCATTCGATCTCTCAGAAGAGCCGATAGCCGTGAGAGAAGCCTATGGCATGAATCAATTTGGGGATGGCTGCTTGATGGCACGGCGGCTGGTTGAAACTGGTGTAAAATTTGTCGAAGTTTCGCTCGACGGTTGGGATACCCATGAAAATAACTTTGAGCAACACAAAAGCCTGCTCGAAACGCTTGACCCTGCCTTTTCAATGCTTGTGAAGGATCTTGCCGATCGGGACCTGCTCGATGAAACCATTGTCTTATGGATCGGTGAGTTTGGGCGCACTCCTAAAATTAACGATAATGATGGACGCGACCATTTTCCCAACGGTTGGTCGGTTGTCCTTGGGGGAGGCGGGATTCGCGGTGGACAGGTGATTGGCGCCACCAGTGAAGATGGGTTGGAGGTTGTGGATCGGCCTGTTTCCGTCCCGGACCTTTTTGCGTCACTCTGCTATTCTCTCGGCATTGATTCGGAGGACCAGAATTACTCCAGAGGTGGACGACCGATCCGGGTGGTGAACGACGGTTACGTCATTAAGGAACTGTTTGCTTAGGTTATCAGTGTTTGGGAGTCTGGTGCAATAACCTTAAAGTATAGCAAAATCCTATTATGCTTAATTTTTTGAATCTCCTACGCAACCGATGGTGGTCCTGTGTAACCGATACTTTTCCAACCCGCCACATCGCCGCCTTTCAAGCGGTAGGGATGGGGGTAGATTTTGAGGGAACGATCTTCCAACGGCAGAGAAATGCGCTGATGTTCATGGTGGGCGGACTGTTTCAGGGCGATCGCGATTTCCAGTGCTTGACGATAATCGTGTCCACTGCAAACGGCATCTTCGCCGGTATCCACCGCTCGCATGAGCCGTTCAATGGCTGATGTAAATCCATCCTTGCGGGGGTTATCCAGAAACTCAGGCTGCACTGGCGTTGACGCGGCCCCCTGTCCTTGGATAAGGATAGGTTTGGGAGAGCTAGTCCATACCCGCCCATTTTCGCCGGTAACCGAAGCGGGGCAGAACCCTTTCTGCTCTGTTGGGGGCTTGACGATTTCGCAGACGATACCACCGGATAACCCTAGACGACCGTAAGCAGGAGAATCTGTCTTCACTGCTTCAAATTCGACTGGAGGCATCCAGCCGGCTTGCGGTGGTAACGCCCATCCTTCTGCCCATTCGACTTCCATACCAGTAAGCAGCCGCATGATGGTCAGTTGAACACACCCACCACCCGATACCTCTGTCGGCAGCCCACCGGGAATCGCAGCACCGGTCAGTTGACCGATATTACCCGCACGGATCCAATCCGCAATCTCCTGTAAATAAGGCGCATCCCAATAACCCGTCCCACAGCCGAAGGCAGTTCCACGTTCCCGGCAGACACGCACCATCTCATCCGCCTGCGATAGTTCCACGGCTATCGGCTTTTCACATGACACCGCCTTGACACCGGCTTCCGCACAAGCGATTACCGTCTCAGGATTGTGTCCAACGGGAAGAATAATTGAGACAATATCGGGCACTTCTCTGGAAAAAAGCTCGTCGACTGTATCAAAGACAGTCTCGACACCATAACGCTCGGCGAAGGCACCTCGCCGGTCTCGGGCGCGGTCTACCAGCGCGACAATTTCGCAATCCGGATGGTTGGCGTAGGCGCGCAGATAGAAACGTCCCCATGTCCCTGCACCTCCTACGACAGCAACCCTGTATTTTTTCGTTGGCAAAGTGGAATTCCTTTCGTATGTTAGCGTGAGTGTTGAAGTGATAGCCGAACTGGACAGTTGAACTGTCTATCCCTCAAAATCGGTCGGGCCACCAGACGTGCGGATAGTCGAGTGGAAAGAGAGTTTCCAGAATAGGAATAATTCCGCCGGTTACCGATACATCAGATTCAATAGAAAGATCCTCGATGCTTCGCCTCCCCACCATCAGTTGGATCAGCTTGTCCTGCGGTATCTCAAGATGGAAGGCGTTCGCCTTACTGCTGGTGTATGTAACACGTCCCCGATCAATCCCCAAGCAGTCCTGTCCCAGGTCTGTCGAGATTAGAATTTTGCCACTCCACTGAGAGAGATGGGCAGAGCGGCGTAGGCGTTTTTCCAACTCACCGGTAATCGCTTTTAAGGTGCTGGATTGGTTGATAATCCGCATCATTCCCCCGCGGTTCTTCGGATTCTGGGTATTTGTCCGGCAGCCGTAGCGTCGGCAGAAGATAGCGAATGGGTGGTCTGCGGGCATTGAGCATTCGATTTGCGCTGCCCCAATGCGCTTGGCACGGTCGCCGAGAAAGTGGACGATTGTCTCAAAAATTGTTCTATTCTGAAACCCAATATCGCAAAGGATACATTTTTCTTCAGTATCATCACAGACGAAATAGCCGATCACCTCATTCGCTTCGTTCAGGACAACAAACGGGTCAGCGACAACCCCAAAGTCACTCCCCATCTTGAATTCTTTCCAATGGGTCTCGTCCCTCAAAGGTGTGCCCGTGCGTTCGGCGTTGTTCGCTGCGTAGAGGTCCAGTATTTTCGGCACGTCTTCCACCTCAAATCTGCGAATCTGATATGTAGGAACAGCTGCTTGCGCGTCCATCGTGTCAAGTTCCATCCATGTCTCCGGTAGCGCTGTCGCATAGCCGAATTTGGGATAGAAGTTCGGGATACCAAAGAGCATGGCGACATCAAATCCGGTCTCTGTCATGAATGCTGTGGAGTCCTCCATGACGCGCCGAGAATATCCTTTGTTCCGATGCTCCTCTTTTGTGCCAACTCCGGCGATGCCGGCCAGCTTGAGTTGTGATGTCCCGAATCGCATCTGGTATTCGTGGATCCAAAGGCGACTCACATCTTCTTCGTCTTCGGTCGAAAGCACAATCTTCCAAACACTGTCAGTCTGTGATAATCGGTCAATTTTCATCAAAATCCCTCAATTTTCCAATTTCAACTTTTATCCATCATGCATCACGCCACTGTTCCAGTGGATGCCGGCGATCGGCAAGCGGCAATTCAACGCGGCGCCCGCCTTCACGGTGAGATTGATAGATTGCCATCATCATCTCAAACGCCCAACGTCCCTCCTCACCGCTACTTGGCGGCTGCGTGTCCGTTTCGATGGCATGAATCAGCCGTCTGTACATGGTGACGACTGGCTCCTCAAGACCGACATCTGATAAATCCACTTGCTGCCAATCTGAGAACTGCGCTGGCGCACCCTCCATCGGACGTGGTAGATGCCATAGATTGTCGGTCACGTTTGCTGACGCACGCACCGCCAACTGTCCCTCTGTTCCGAGGACATCTACACCGTAATTCTCGCTCATTGTCTTGGCGTAATTGATAAAGTGTGTCTCACCCCAGATACCGCCTTGGAATCCGTAGTGCGCTATCGCGCGGGTCCCCATCACCAATCCAGAGTCCCGATCTCGCGGAGACATCTTCTTCGCCTCCATAATGTCCGTCGGTCCGGCGGGCAAGTTCTCATTGTAAACCGTTCCCGAACACCACTCCGGAACCCCACCGAAGCAGAGCATCATGTCCGCGACATGGGTTCCCATCTCCATGAACTCGTTCCCACTTTTGCGTCCGGCTTTGTTTCTGCCCCTCACCAAAATAACGTCGCCGATAACCCCTTCCTGTACCATCGCTTGTGCTTTACGGATGCCGGGGTTGACATGGTTCTGTTGATGGATGGCGAACTTTGCGCCGGACCTTTCCGCAGCAGCGACCATATCATCTGCTTCAACGAGGTCAATGGAGATCGGCTTCTCACACATAACAGAGATTCCGCGCCGTAATGCCGCAACTGTTGGCTCATGATGACCCCGTGTCTGTGTGGCGACGGTAACGAGGTCTAAATTCGCTTCGTCGTACATCTTATTAAAGTCGTGGTAACGTGCTTCGACACCATATTCGTCGCCCGATTTATTGACAGCATCAGGGAAAATATCGCAGAGCGCGACGAGTTCAAATTCGGGTAACTCATTGAGGACTTGAAGATGGTGACGGCCCATGCCGCCGCATCCAACGAGCCCTACACGATAGGTTTTGGACATGATTGTGTCTCCTTGTGTGAAACGCGAAACGTAATGCGTAATCTGATCGGTTTGTCATAAATCTCAATCTGCGCCCTAGGTTCTCGGTTCAAGGAATGAAAAAAGCCGTTTTCCTATGTTGCGCGGAGGAAAACGGCTTTTTGACAAGTACGGGCAAACAAGTGTTTGTCCCTTCTGGTTTTTTAGTCCGCAGCGGATGAGTATACTTCTGAACCCGCTTCTTTGAATTCATCGCTTTTTTCTGCCATGCCCAATCGGAGTGCATCCTCCTCGGTAACACCCTTTTCCCGCGCATACTGACGGACATCTTCCGTGATCTTCATCGAGCAGAAATGCGGACCACACATCGAGCAGAAGTGCGCTTGTTTCGCGCCCTCTTGCGGCAGGGTTTCGTCGTGGAATTCACGAGCGGTTTCCGGATCGAGACTCAGATTGAACTGATCCTCCCACCGGAACTCAAAACGCGCCTTTGAGACGACATTATCGCGTTCTTGGGCACCGGGATGCCCTTTAGCGAGATCTGCAGCGTGTGCCGCAATCTTGTAGGCGATGACGCCATCTTTGACATCCTTTTTATTCGGCAGCCCCAGATGCTCTTTCGGTGTAACGTAACAGAGCATTGCGCAACCGAACCACCCAATCATCGCCGCCCCGATTGCGCTGGTGATGTGGTCATAGCCGGGGGCAATATCGGTTGTCAATGGACCGAGGGTGTAGAATGGGGCATCGTAACAGTGCTTGAGCTCCAGATCCATGTTCTCTTTAATCAGCTGCATCGGTACGTGTCCGGGACCTTCAATCATCACCTGACAGTCCGACTCCCAAGCAATCTTTGTGAGTTCGCCCAACGTTTCCAATTCGGCAATTTGGGCAGCATCGTTTGCGTCCGCGAGGGCACCGGGGCGTAACCCGTCGCCAAGTGAGAAGGAGACATCGTAGGTCTTCATGATGTCGCAGATTTCGCGGAAATTGGTGTAGAGGAAGCTTTCTTGATGATGCGAGAGGCACCATTTCGCCATGATGCTTCCGCCACGCGAGACAATCCCGCAGGATCGGTTTGCTGTGAGCGGAATGTATGGCAGACGCACACCGGCGTGAATGGTAAAGTAATCAACGCCTTGCTCGGCTTGCTCAATCAGGGTATCTCGATAGATATCCCATGTCAATTCTTCTGCCTTGCCGCTCACTTTTTCAAGGGCTTGGTAGATTGGGACTGTGCCAATCGGGACAGGAGAATTGCGGAGGATCCACTCACGGGTCTCATGGATATTTTTCCCGGTTGACAAATCCATAACGGTATCGGCACCCCATTTCGTCGCCCATCGCATCTTTTCCACCTCTTCTTCAATGGAGGAAGCGACTGCGGAATTGCCAATATTCGCATTGATCTTCACAAGGAAGTTGCGTCCGATAATCATCGGTTCGGTTTCAGGGTGATTGATATTCGCTGGGATGATTGCACGTCCGCGTGCGACCTCATCCCGAACAAATTCAGGCGTAATGAAATCGGGAATAAAGGCGCCAAACGATTCGCCGGGGTGTTGGTGGTTCAAGTGATTCCGGGGGGCAGATTCGCTCATGAGTGCCTCATAAGCCTCAGCCCTTCCTAAATTCTCCCGGATAGCGATATACTCCATCTCTGGTGTAACAATTCCCCGTCTGGCATAGTGCATCTGGGTAACACATCCACCCGCTTTTGCGCGAAGCGGTTTTTTGCCTAGACCCGGAAAGTATTCCAAACGACCTTTCTGTTTTTCGCGCCGGCTGGCATACTGTTCGTGACCACGGGTCAGATAACCGTTATCCTGTGGTTGGACTTCGCGCCCCGCATATTCCTCGGTATCGCCGCGCGCTTGAATCCAATCCGCTCGCACTGGGGTTAGCCCTTGCTCGCTATCACACGATTGCGCATCATCGCCCCACGGTCCGCTTGTGTCATAAACACGCAGCGGCTCGTTGGTTTCCATCTCACCGTTAAATGCCTGTGTAGGATGAAGTGCGATTTCGCGAAAAGGCACACGCAGATCTTCGTTCTGTTTGCTGGAAATGTACACTCTTTTACTATTCGGAAAAAATTCGCTTGATTTTTCAGTAGCCATGGTCTCAACCTCCTATGCGGTAAGCAAACGTCGATCGAAAAAAAACCGCTTTCCTGCATAAGGAAAACGGCTCGGCAATACAAGTCAGGAACAACGAACGCTGCTCTCTACTCTGAAACTCATATTTCCCTACGCTGGTATTATCCAGATCAGGTCCAAAGGGTATATTCTCAGTGCCCCGGGTCAAATCGGAGCGCACCCCAACAAAAATTATAGATGACGCAGACTTGGCTTCATCGTTTTTGATTCAACTCTCAAATAGCGCTTATTCTCTCTTTAGGATTACTATGGGATTTCCAATTCAATGTTACAACGATTATACGAGAAAGTCAAGAGAAAAATTTGATTAGGATGCTTTCTTCCGATAAGCTAGTAGTCACCAAGATTTTTCAATATACTCTTTATAGATTGAGACAGATGCGTAGCGCGCGATCAATCTGCGCCATTGTAGCATCGGAAAGTGCACCTCTATAGTCTAGCAGCCGAGACTTGGAAACCACACGTGTTTGAACACCAAGAGCTACGGAATCAATGGTTAATCCTCCTTCTGGTGCACGGACGAGCACATCAGTTGGATAGTTTCGTGTTACATTCCTCGTATTAGTAAACGGTGTAACCATGAGCACTGGACTAGATTGATTGATAGCGTTACGTGTTACAATCACGGCAGGCCGCGTGCCGCTTTGCTCGGAACCTTCTATCGGATCAAAACGAACTTGATACACATCACCACGGTTCATGAATCCTCCTCACCTAACCGTAGAGCTTCCCAACCAGCTGGTTCATATTCTTTAGCCAATTGGTCATGGAGTTCCTGATATTCTGAATCTGCTGCCATCTGGATAATCTGTGCATCAATTTCTTCCTGTTCCAAGTATTCCAAATATCGCTGTAATGCTTGAATTAACAGGGCATTTCGACTTGGTGCACACTTTTTGTGAAGTGCTTTATTGACTCTTTCCGAGAGCTCAATTGGAATATCAATTGTTGTTCGGATTCGCTTTTCTTCCATTGAAATGCCTCCTCATAAGCAAATATAGCATCCGACCAATATAAACGCAAGTAATTTTTCCCTCAGACATCAGGAGTAGTTGTGCATATCGTGTTACCTCGGCAACCAGAAGCCACCATCCACCCGCAGACAGGCACCGGTAATATAGTCCGCCGCATCGGAGCAGAGAAACGCTGCCGTTTTTCCTATATCCTCAATCGTTCCCAATCTACCCCACGGCAGTTTTTTGCCGCCCTCTCTCAGTTCCTCCTCCGTTGCAAAGTTCCTTTCTCCCGGCGTGTCAGTCCACCCCGGTTCGATGACATTGACATTAATACGATGCTCGGTGAGTTCTGTCGCCATCGTGTATCCCATGTGGTTGATGCCTGCTTTTGCGGTATTGTAAGCAACGGAATTTCCAAACGGGATAAAGGCGTGAACAGAGCTGATAATTAAGATCTTTCCACCGTCGCCGCGCTTAACCATGTGGCGCGCAGCGACCTGACTGCAATGAAACACCCCCCACATACAGACATCAATCGTCCGTGACACATCAGCGACGGGAATTTCAAGAAACGGCTTGCGAATGCTCATCGCGGCATTATTTACAAGGATGTCTATCTGTCCAAACCGATCTATTCCCTGCTGCACCATCGCCTCAACGGCATCTCGATCCGCAATGTCAGCCCCAACAGTGATGGCATTGCGTCCAAGCCCTCGGACGATTTCAGCGACCTCTTCCGCTTCATCGGGATGGGTTCGGTAGTTAATGACAATATCGGCACCGCACGTCGCCATCTCAATTGCACACCCGCGCCCAATCCCGCGTGAGGAGCCGGTGATCAAAGCAACTTTGCCCTGTAAATCAACCATTTTTATCCTTTCTCAAAGACGATCGGGGAAAGATTTCCAAAACGAACCATGCACCGCCTACAAAGGCACCAGAAACCGAGTTTTTGACAAAAACTCGGTTTCTCTATCCTTATATCTATTCAAGTTTCACACCTACAGTTTCCACTCATCACCAAGGATGACTTCCAGTTGGTCATGCGGTTTGAAGTAATCGGTTGGGTGATAGTCCTCACCCATATACCCGAATAAGCGTTTCCTGCGAGGTGTCATTCGCTCTAGCACAGGTGGTGGCAGTGTTTCGTAGTCATAAGGACGGCTCCACATCTGACCGTAACGGAAGGTTACACTTTTCCGAATCCGGTCGGTTTTATTTGGTCCAACCGCGTGCCATTGCGCCCACGGAAAGATGACAGCATCGCCCGGATCGGCAAGCACTTGAATCGCTCCCTCTGGGATAAATCCGGGTTCAGGGTGTTCGGGAAAAGGTTCTAGCTGACTGCCCGGCACTAGCATGAAATTGGCACTGTCCGGCTTTGACACATCGGTCAGGAAGAACTGAACCTTGAATTGTAACGGGAGGCTTTGGGGGTGCGGATGGATCTGCTGCAGTGAGGGACCCGCGTCCGTATGGAAACTTAGTAAATGGTTATCGCTGGGATGTCGCGTGTAGATCTGCGTTCCCATAATCTGGAGGTAGGGACCCATCAATGCCAGAATTGTCCCAAAGATGTTGGGGTGATCTGTTAAAACATCTAGCGCATCTGTTCTTTCAATCGCTCGGATGATGGTGAAAGCACCTCGACCGAACCGGGGGGCATCTGGACCATCCGTTTCTCGGACATAGCCTTCAATAACCGAATCGACAGCCTCCAACAATGTTCGGACCTCATCGGGGGAAAGTACCCGTTTCACGATGAGATAGCCTTGCTCATCCCAGTGTTTGCGTTGTTCCTCTGTCAAGTATCCGTTTACCATCGTGATTCCTCCTATTTTTCGTAGTCAATGAGCCTTGAGATTTGCGTCAGTTAACAACATTATAGACGATTTGGTGGGCGAGATCCAGTGGAAAGTGATTTGGCAAAATATTGGCGCCCTTTTTTAATTGACGCGGGTTTATATATCTGTATAATGAATCCTATTCCAACCTTTGGACGCAGGTTCGTGCCAATAGAGAGATTTCAGTTGAGGAGATAGTGTATGAGCGACGTACTGTCGGTAGGAGTCATCGGGGCAGGAGGCATTGCCCGATCGCATATGAATGCAATTGAAGCAAATGATAACATCCGGCTAGTTGCGGTTATGGATGTAGACGCTGATCGAGTGGGTGCAGCAGCGGAGGACTTTGGTGCGAGCGCCTACACAGACCTAGAACCACTCTTAGACGATGCGCGGGTGGAGGCGGTTCATGTCTGTACGCCTCATTCTTTACACGCTGATCAGGCAGTTGCAGCGGCGGCAGCGGGAAAACATGTATTAGTGGAAAAGCCGATGGCGTTGACGCTTGCAGATTGCGACCGGATGATTGATGCTTGTGATCAAGTCGGAAAGATTTTGATGGTGGGCCAAGTGATGCGGTACTATCCCGTAAACCGTGCAATACGGAAAATGATTGCTGACGGAGAAATCGGGCAAGCAGGACACCTGATACGACGACGGTATAGCTATTTCAACCCCACCCCAGCGGGGAGTGATTCTCGACATTGGTATCTCGATCTGGAGATGGGCGGCATTTGCGTACTCTACTGCTTTGGACCGCATGAATATGACATTCTGCACTGGTATCTTGATTCACCTGTAACACAGGTCTACGCCCAAGGATCAGAGAGTACCGATTTGTACCGAGGACAAAAGGACTCTTATACCGCTATGATGACACATGAAAATGGGGCGGTGAGTGTGCTGTCGCAAACGGTTGTTTCTCACACCGGGGCTCACGATCAGTACATCGTTGGCAGCGAAGGCTCGATGATGCTGTCAGGTGATAAGTTGACCGTCAATGGAGAGGAAGTATCGGTGGATGGGTCGAGCCGAGAAGGTATGCCTAACCAGATTCGGGAGTTTGCAACCTGCTGCCTTGAAAACCGCGAACCCGATGCAAGCGGACACTCTGTGCGTCATTCGATGGCGGTGATTGAAGCGGCTAAACTGAGTGCAGAACGGAATGCACCGGTTCAGATGTCTGAGTTGGATAGAGATCAGTAACTAATGGTGACAGGTTTCGATTGTTGATGCGCTCCTCCGTCCGGGACAAAGCGTGAAACGTAATGCGTGAAAAATGAACCAGTAAATTAATGAACCAATGAACTCAATCGGTGTCTGTAGCACCAATTCTTTACATGAGCGAGGTTAATCAGCCAGCGCAACTTGCTCACCCAAAGCGATTTTGAATAAGATGAAAGGAAATCCTGAATGAAGCCACGTCAACGAAAGTACGGTACTGTAGTTGGACCTCATCCTAGGACCGCCAAAGCTGGCATGAATATCCTGCAATCAGGGGGTAACGCGGTGGATGCTGCTGTTGCGGCTGCTTTCACCGAAGGGGTCGTTGAACCGTGCCACAACGGCATAGCGGGGTATGGTGGCTGTATGGTCATCTATTTAGCTGATCAACGAAAGGTTGTCGCTATTGACTACAATACAGCGGCCCCCGCTGCTGCATCGGATCAAATGTTTACCATCGAAAAGACCGATACCCCAGCAGGCTACAGAGTGCCGGGGAGAGTCAATTTGCACGGACCTTTGGCCGTTGGTGTTCCCGGTGTGGTGGCAGGATTATGTTTGGCGCTTGAGCAGTTTGGATCTATGCCGCTCGCCGAGATAATTCAACCGGCTATTAAATCTGCCCGCTACGGTTATGCTCCCAACACCGCCAATCGAGGCGCCATGGCTGGCAACGCGGAACGATGGCTGCAGGATTTCCCAGAGACAGCGCGTGTTTTTCTAAAAGATGGTCGGGCGCCGAAGCCGGGTGAACGACTCACAAACCCCGATCTCGCTCGAACGTTAGAGACTGTCGCTGAAGGCGGAGCCCCCGCCTTCTATCAGGGGAGTGTCGCACAACAGATTGTCGATTACATCCAAGAAAGTGGTGGGTGCTTGAGTGTTGAAGATTTGCAGTGTTACACACCGCGGGTACTTGAGCCGTACGAAATTAGTTATCGAGGATACCGGATCTATACAGCCCCACTTGGTGCAGGAGGATTGACCACTTTGCAGATGCTCCGGCTAATCGAGGCGTATGACGTCGGAAACACCTCCCTCGTTGAACGAATCCATCTCCTCGCTGAAGCGATGAAAATCGGTTGGCAAGAACGACTTAGTCGATTTGGGGATCCTGATTTTGTGGAGATCGATATTTCAGCGGAACTTTCCGATTCATTCGTCGCTAAATTCGCATCAGAGTTGGAAGATGGGCTGGAATCACCGAAACCGGGAAAAGTTGTATATCATGAACCACTCAACTGTACCAGCCACATCTCCACAGCAGATAGCAATGGGAACATGGTGAGTCTCACACAAACGCATGGCGGTGGATTTGGCTCAATGTTCACTGTACCGGGGACAGGACTGCTGTTTGGTCACGGAGTGGGCCGTTTCGATCCGCGACCGGGTTTTGCTAACTCCATTGCACCCGGCAAACGTCCGTTGCATAATATGGCACCGATGCTCGCACTACGGGCCAATGCTCCTTTCGCGACTTACGGCATTCCCGGCGGTCGCACCATCCCGAACAATCAACTCACGATCTCGGTGAACCTCATTGACCTACAAATGACCGCTCAAGAAGCCTTAGATGCACCTCGCGTCCACAATGAAGGAGCAGAACCGATTGGCGTCGAAGAGCGCGCCGGTGCGGATGTGCTTGAAGGACTGCAAGAACGGGGGCATCAGGTTGAGTCGCAGGGAGGCATAGGCGGCCCCGGTCACGCCATCGTGCTTTCGGACGATCCGGCTGTCCAATCCGGGGGCACCGACCCGCGTGGTGAGGGTAGGGTCGCGTCCTTATAACAACACTTAACCAATCAAAACGTAAAAGTATGAATACCTACGCAACCAATCTTTTTATCAATCCAGAAGCCCACCCTCCCCCGGAGTACGGCCCGGCACAGAAGGCATTACTGAATCAGGATGCCTTTGCCGATGTGAAAGCAGAGGTTACAAAGTTGCCCGGTTATCAACCGACGCCGCTGATTGCATTGAACGGTCTTGCTTCGGCAAGTGGTGTCGACGCTCTGTGGTGCAAGCACGAGGGATATCGATTTGAGGTGGGGAGTTTCAAACCGACGGGTCCCGTCTACGCAATGCTATCTGTGTTGAAAGGTGAGATCAGAAAAGCCACTGGCGTGGAAACGGTTACGACGCAGGATTTGATAGATCGGAAATATGAATCGGTGACACAAGAGATTGTCGTCTCGGCGGCGACGTCGGGCAACCACGGGCGAGCGTTGGCGTGGGGTGCTCGTATGTTCGGTTGTCGGTGCGCCATTTACATGAACGATGGTGTCAGTGCCGGCAGGGAGGAAGCGATTGCCGGCTACGGCGCAGAGGTGGTACGGGTGCCGGGGAACTATGATCGAGCGGTGCAACGCTCCTTTGCGGATGCTGAGAAATTAGGTTATTTTGTCGTCTCGGACGACAAGTCTGCTGAGTATCCTGATATCTCCCGTGAGATTATGCAAGGTTACGCAATGGTCGCGGACGAAATCGTTCAACAGTTCAGCGATGTTCAGCCGCCTACCCATGTCTTTGTACCCGGTGGAGGCGGGCGATTTGCCGGCGCGACCTGTGGGCATTTGTGGGATCGATATGGAAACAACCATCCGCGGATAGTTGTCGTTGAACCGATCACGTCCGCCTGCCTATACCAAAGCATGGTCGAAAACAGGGCGGCAACCGTCAGCGGTGATGGTCGGTCAGTTATGGACGGCCTGGTTGTTGAATCGGCTTCGTCTCAAGCGTGGGAGATTCTCAAGGGCGGTGCTTTTGCTTTTCTCACTATCCCTGATGAAGCGGCGATTGATGCGATACGACAAGCAGCGGCAGAAGGTGGTGGAGATCCTCCTGTGGTCATCGGTGAAACAGGGATTGCAGGATGGGCAGGGTTTCTGGCAGCGACCCGTGATGAAAATCTGCGTCAGCAGCTCGGGCTCGATGGTAAAAGCCGGGTTGTTATTATTGCAACCGAGGGAGCGACGGATCCGGAGGTTTATCGGAACATTGTAGGTGGAAGCCCGGAAAGGGTTTTGGCGGGACCCAAACCTCAACCAACGGAATAGAAAGATTACAAATGGCAGATTGTATTCTCCAAAATTTGATACCAGACATTGAGCACTTGGCAGAAACAAAGGTTGCGAAGTATAGACTTCCCGGCATGGCACTCGGCATCGTCCGCGATCAAGAACTCGCTTGGTTCGGTGGGTTCGGCGCAGCGGATCTTGATATGGGCAAAAAACCTACTGAAAACACGATTGCCCGTATCGCTTCGGTGACCAAGACATTTACAACAACGGCAATTATGCAGCTGCGGGATGCAGGGCAACTCACGCTGGAAGACCCATTGGCGCAGCATATCCCCGAATTTGCTTCGACTCGCGCCCTCTGTGGCGAGGTTGAAGGCGTGACGCTCCGACGATTACTGACGCACAGATCTGGATTGGTCACCGAGTCACCGACGCACGGTTGGAATGATCTCGACTTCCCAAGCCGTGAGGAGATGCTCGCCAAACTGCCGGAGACAGGAATTGTCATCCCGCAGGACTCCGCCTTCAAATACTCAAATCTCGCATTTGGATTACTCGGTGAGGTGGTATACCGGCTCACCGATACGCCATACACTGAATACGTCCACACCAATATTATTGAGCCACTCGGTTTAACATCCACAGTCTTCGACCTTACGGACGAATTACGCCCTCACTTCTTCGTGGGCTATAACCCGACGCCGTACCAAGACTGTCCTGAACGTGCCCCCTACGCCCACCTGAACGGTATTTCATCGGCGGGTCAACTGCATTCTACCGTCAGTGACTTAGCAAAGTGGGTATCGTTCCAATTCCAAACCGATGGCGGAGATCGCTGTGGCGCACAGGTAATCAAGGGACAAACACTTGTGGAGATTCAACAGCCGCAATATGTCGAGCCGGATTGGTCGTCGGGACAATGCCTAGGTTGGCGGGCAACCCGCATTGGGGACCATATCTACCATAATCACGGTGGTGGGATCCATGGCTTTGGAACACAGGTATGGTTTAATGTTCCGAGTAAAACGGGCGTAGTTGTTCTTATCAATATGTGGCCTCCGCACGGCGGTCTTGAGATAGCGCAGGATGTGCTTGAGATGGTGCTGAATGCTGACGAAGCAGCGCAGTTTGTACCAGCGCAGCCAGCACTTGAACCAACGCCAGAGGCATTGCAGCGTTTCATCGGCTATTATCGCGCCGAACCAGGCATTGATATGAACATTGAAATGCGTGATGGCAGATTGCAGCTTGTAGCTCACGGTGGGGCTGCATATTCCCTACACGCCCCGGCAGTTCTCAAACCAACTGATAATGAGGTGGAATGGCTCGTTTGTGGCGGACGTGCAGCCGGAGAGGTCGCAATATTTAAGTTTGACGATGAGGATTGCGTGGTAAGCTATGAGCTGGGCGCTTTTGTGTTCAAGAAGTTGGTATGATTGTCCGGTTGCGCACGCGGTTTAGCTTCTGTGTGATAACTGTAGATCAAACCACAAATGCTTTCCTAGCGACTAGTTTATCGGACCAATCGCTTGCTCAATCGGCATGCCAGTAAAAGACCTCAGGTAAACCTTCAGGATAAGCGTTAGCAGGATCGTAGTCTTCGCCGGTCGCACTTTCCATGATCGGTGCCATGTATTCTTCCCAACGTATGGAATCATCGCTCTCTGCCAGAACACGAGCGGCTTCCGCGTAGTCCTCCACCTCCATATAAAGAAAAAGCCGAAGCCCGGACATGAAGATGCTCATTTTGTAAACGCCTGCCCGTTGTAAATCTGATAGTACCTCTTGCCAGACCTGCTGGTGCCGTCGGATATACTCCTCTTGCTGCCCCTCTTTCACACGCATGACAAAAGCGATACGCTGCATCGGGATTCCTTCTTTGGGATCATTATTCTTCGGTACCCGGTATCGGCATGGTACTGAGCAGCCCTCCATCAACATCTAGGGCAACACCTGTTAGAAACGATGATTCATCAGATAAAAAGAACATAACTGCATTGACCACATCCGCCACAGTCGCATTGCGCTTGAGCGGAATGCCCGCGGCGGTTTCTTCGAGGATTTCATCGGTCTCTTGACCTGTCGCGCCAATTTTCCAGTCGAGAACGGCTTGCCCCATGCCGGTTGTCGAAACACCTACCGGACAGACACAGTTGACGGTTACCTCGTAAGGTGCCAATTCGGCAGCCAACGCCTTGGTCAATCCGACGACGCCGAACTTGGCTGCGCAGTACGAAAGGAGCATCGGACAACCGATTTTTGCAGCATCGGAACCGATGTTGACGATACGCCCACGCCGTCCACTTTCGCATAGCAACGGCGCAGCCGCTTGGCTGCACAAAAATGGCCCCTTCAGATCCACGTCCACCACACGGTCCCAATCTTCCTCACGAATTTCTGCCAATGGTGCAAAGTGGATGACGCCGGCCGAATTGATCAGCGTATCCAGTCCACCAAAGGTTTCCTGACAAGCCGCAATCGCTGAATTTACTGATACGGGTGAGGTAACGTCGAGTTTCAAGGGCAACACATCGTCGCCATTATTTAAACTTCGCGCAGCTTCTTGCAACCGTTCGGGATCAATGTCGCCAATCGCTACGCGTGCTCTCTGGGCGAGCAGCGCTTCGGCGATAGCCAATCCGAAACCGCTAGCTCCTCCAGTGATGAGTACGCGGCGCCGGGTATCTTGCGCCTCCGACATTTTCTGAACTCCTTGTATGCACTATCTACAACTAAACGAAGTGGCCATGTAAAAACAGAGTGCAATTACAGTAAAGGCACTAAGGGCGGGGCAAGATGCCCCGCCTACGGTTTTTGAGGGAAGCAGGCGTTGTTGCACTAATCCTTTACATGAGCGAATAAAGTGAAGTTATTTTTGTCGAATAAACTTCTGTAAGCGATGATCCGCCTGCACTTCGCTGACATAGATATCACCGTGCGAATCCAACCAGATACCGTGTGGACAGGCAAAGAACTCGCCGGGAACAGTGCTGCCGCGCTCACTGCCCCATTGGGTGATGATCTCACCATCAAGTGTCAGGATTGTGAGGCGCTGCTGTAGCTCAGCAATGTAAACAATGTCATCGTCATCAATGAATATCGTATCTGGCGCTAGGAATCCGCCCCACTCCTCAATATATTCACCATCAAGCGTGAAGAGCTGGATGCGGTTGTTGTTCCTGTCCGCAACCATTACACGGTTATGACGGTCTACTCGGACGCAATGCGGCAGATCGAATTCACCGGGACCCGTCCCCGGTGATCCCCAAGACATGATGTACTCACCATCTGGAGAATATTTGTGCATCCGTGCGTTGCCGTACCCATCGCTGATGAACATCTCACCGTCAGGACCGAGGGCGAGGTCTGTCGGCAAATTGAAAGGTTCACCCGCTGCACCGGGCTGATCGGGGGTCCCCACCGTCATCAGTAGTTCGCCGTCAGCGGTGAATTTGCGCATGACATGCACCTCTCGCTCTACACAATAGATGTGATCTTCGGCATCAATGAAAATACCGTGCGAGTCCTTGAGGATATCTTCACCCCACGATGCGAGGAAGTTACCTTCGCGATCAAATACAACCATCGGACGTTCGCTTCGGCTGTAAACATAAATCCTGTCTTGTGAATCGACCGCGACTGCGGGGATCCAACCAAATTTCCAACCTTCGGGGAGTTGTCCCCAACCTTCTTGCACCTCATAGGTATGACTACCTGAACCATATATCATAATACTGTCCCTCCAAGACCTAAAATTTGAACAATCCGTGAGTTAAATTACGAATACTACCTGACGGTATGGTATACTTTGCTAAGTACAATCAATTTGAAATCTTTCCTATCTCTTTTGAGAATGCACTCAGAAAGTCTACCTATAGTTAAAGTAAAAAGGGAAAAAGAATGAAAACGAATCTAATCCTTCTGTTGACCACAACAACTTTCATAATATTTGGCTGTGCCCCATATTCGGAGGAGGTTAATGCGATAGCATCAGCAAAAGATTACTCAGATGACCGCATCCACACAGTCTTACCGTATGATGCGATTCCGGCAATCCTCAATCCTGAATTCGTCTCTGCTAGAGAAGCGAAACTAGCAGCTGATTCGCCGGTCATTGGTGTTGATTTCAATGGCGAAAGCCGCGCTTATTCGATCCATCTGCTTAACGGACACGAAATTGTCAACGATGAGGTCGGCGGCGTCAAGATTGCGACGACGTGGTGACCGCTCTGCAAGACGGCTATCGTGTATAGTCGCGAACTTGATGGAGAAACCTACACGTTTGGTGTGTCCGGCAAGCTGTTACGCGATGCGCTGCTTATGTACGATCACCAAACCCGGACGCTTTGGTCGCACATCACCGGAGAAGCGGTGGAAGGCGAACTCAAGGGGAAACAGTTAACGATGTTAGCTGGTACACCACGAATCACTTGGAAGGATTGGAAACGCAATCATCCATTGACAGAAGTGCTCTCTGTGGCAAACGATTTTCGTCGTCCGGGGAAACAGATCCAAGAGATAAGAACTGATAACTACGCTATGTATCATGCCAGTCCCGACGCAGGCATAAGCGGCACCCAGTATACCGACAACCGCTTGATGAATAAGGAGCTAGTTGTTGGCGTTCTTATCAATGAAAGCTATCGCGCTTATCCCTTCACAGCTTTTAAGAGGCAATCAATTATCAACGATGAAGTGGGTACCGTACCGGTGTTAGCTTTCCATGATTTAGAGTCGAATGCGACTGCCGTTTTTCTCCGCACTGTGGGAGAACAAACATTGAAGTTTAAGCCAGCACAAGGCTACTCTGTTAAAGACACCACAACGGGAACAACATGGAACCTTATCACAGGAATGGCAACAGAAGGCAAACTTAAAGGACACACCCTAGAGCGATTGCCGGCGATGAATATCTACTGGTTTGCTTGGGCGCGTTACCATCCTGAAACAACCATTTATCAATAAGGTTTTATTGGTCCCCTACAACGCACATATTTGACAAAAATCCCTCCGAGCAAGAACCATCCGGAAGGAGAGAAGGATAGTTCGTTCTTCTCTTCGTCCAGCCGCCCTTCCCACTATTTCGACGACACCGCACACTTATATATTATATCACAATCATTGATCTTGATGGGAAGATTTGTTTTCTCACAGATTTGTAATTTCAACTTGACTACTTTATATTTGTGTGGTATAATTCACGATAAGAAAAATATGTTTTACCTTTTTGTGAACATTTCGACATGCACATCTTCAGAAGATGAAGATATTAGTTCACGTTAAGAAATGGCACAACAGAAACCGAGTTTTCAAGAAAAAACTCGGTTTCTCTTAGTATTTTGCACTTTCTTTTTATATGAGCGAAGATATTTTGAAGAAAAACAGACATAGGGAGTTATGTAGGGATTGGTAATTCAATCAGTCATTCCATCCCTCTAACTCTTCCTGTTTTTTTTCGAAACAGGGACGCTCTATCGTAAAAGGGCAAGTTGTGAAGAGGGGAGATGTGTGAACGATTAAATGCTTATTTCTTGACGGTAAATCACCAGATGATTTTAACGTCTACTGGAACAGGAGGATAGATCATGAAATGTTATAAAGTTAGTTTGATTTTTTTAGGGATTATCAGCGCGATAGCTATTGGAATCGCAGCTGAAGGACAGGAGATAGGTTCTTTTATTGAGCAACTTCAAAACAGAGAAGAGATAATTGAGATTCGTCGTAAAGCCGCTTACGCGTTAGGGCAGATTGGTGATCCGGCTTCTATCACAGTGTTGGTCAAGTCATTACAGGATGAGCGTGGTGAGGTTCGAGCTGCGGCTGCCTCCGCTTTAGTACGAATAGGTTCCCCCACTGTGCCTGAACTGATACGATCACTGAATAGCAAAGATGCCGTTGTTCGTTCTACCGCGGCTTATGCCTTGGGTCAGATTGGTGAACCCAATGCCATCCCTGCATTGGTGCAAGCATTAAACGATCAGCGATGGGAAGTTCGTCAAAACGCTGCTGCGGCGTTGGGCAAGATTGACCAGTCGTCTCAAACAGTAGTGTTCGCCTTAATTCAAGCACTGAGCGACAAGCATACCAATGTACGCATCTGGGCGGCTTCGATGTTGGGGCAGATTGGTGCACCGGCTGAAGCAGCTATTCCTGGGTTAGCACACGTACTTAATCACCAACAAGTGACCCTTCGTGGTACCGCAGCACAGGCATTGGGGCAGATCGGCGTACCGACGCAAACGGCTATTGCTGCGTTGATGAACGCATTAAACGATGCGTCGCCGTGGGTGCGTGCCAATGCCGCTTATGCGCTGGTTCAGGTTGACAACTCCAAACATGATATGGCTATCGGCGTCTTGACGGAGGTGTTGCATTGTAAAATGGCTGGGGTTCGTTTGTATGCAGCGCGAGCGTTAGCTGCAATGGATGGCATCTCTCGACCCCGATTTCATCGAGATGCAAAGCAACCTACGGTGATTAAGCTAGCAAGAACACAGTAATTCTTGCTCAAACTTGTAAGGTCTTGTTTCGTGGGACCTAAAAGATCTGCCTCCCGGTGTTACATTGGGAGGCAGATCCAATTAGAGAATTAAACAGTCCAGCTCCAAAACTATACGATTGCACAATTACCAAAGATGGAGTAAAATCTCTGCGTGATGTACTTAGGTACTTAATCTTGACATACTCCGCAAACCTAAAGGCTTGGGATTCTTAAAAGCCCGCTTCCGATAGGAGAGCTAATTGTGCGATCAACAACGATGCGTGTGATCAAACCACGTCTTACTTCGTCTCCTGCAATGGACGATGCCCCGCCCACTCCCCCGCCTGTTAGGCTTTGCCTAACAGGCATTGGGGAACTTTGGCGAAATGGAAAGCACCGCACCGTCGCCGTCGGGAGGCTGACACTCGGTTGTGGATTTGACCCCGACTCACCGTGAGGCACTGCTTCGATTTCTGATGCGTATTATACCAGAAACGAACACAAAAAGTGTAAGGTAGATTACACTTTTTTACTTTTTGGCAACTTTAATGCTAAAGCCGTCTGTATAGGCTTCGCCCCAACTGCTCCAAACATAAATGTTGGGGTTTTAGACCTAAAGGTTTTTTCGATAAATACTTTCAAAGCAAAAAGGGAGCTGCAGATGAAGGATCTATTAAAAGTTGGCATTGTTGGCGCGCGTAGAGGAGCCGGGCATATCCGCCCCTTCACAACCATTACAGAAACAGAAGTAACTGCAATCTGTGATCTGAACGAAGATACGCTTCATGAGGTCGGAGAGCAACATGGTGTTCCAAAACGGTTCACGGACTACGAAGAGATGCTCGCAGATGATATTGATATCGTCGTGCTAGGTACGCCTGAAAATCTGCATGTGCCACAATCTATTTCGGCGATGGAGGCAGGGAAGCATGTGATCAGCGAGGTAACGGCGGCGACCTCCCTCGAACAGTGCTACGAGTTGGTTAGAGCGGTGAGAAAGAGCAAAACGAAGTATATGATGGCGGAGAATAAGTGCTATACACGATCAAGCATGTTAATCGGAAACATGGTACGTCAAGGCTTGTTCGGAGACATCTACTTTGGCGAGGGCGAATATCTCCATGACATCAAAGTGCTGCATCACGATAGCAGTGGTAATCCGACTTGGCGATACTACTGGCAGGTCGGTATAAACCGGTGTAACTATGCAACGCATAGCCTCGGTCCAGTGATGGACTGGTTCGACGAACGGGTTGTTTCGGTGTGTTGTCTTGGTACTGGTGTGCACACCGATCCGGAACATGCTATGGAAGATACAGTGATGATGTTGTGTAAGACTGGAAGTGGTGCCCTGATTAAAATTCGGATTGATATGCTCTCCAACCGTCCAGCGAATTCATACTTGAGTTTACAAGGAACGAAGGGTTGTTATGAAGGCACGCGTGGGCCGGGAGATGTGGAAAAGGTCTGGTTGGCGGATTACCATCAACCCGGTGAATGGCAGCCACTTGCAAACTTTGAGGAGGAATTTCTGCCAGAGAGTTGGAAAAATCCGCCGGAGGAAGCGGTGAAGGCGGGAGATGTGAGTGAGGAGTATTTTGAGATGCGCGGTTTTGTCGATAGCATCATTAACGACACCAAGCCACCAATTGATGTCTATGACGCCATGGATTTAACAGTGCCGGGATTGGTTTCTGAGGAATCGATCGCGAATGGCGGAAAGCCCGTTGAAATCCCTGATTTTCGAGAGATTGATTAATCTGATGCGTGATGCGCGAAACGTGAAAACCATTGGTTCATTGGGACAAGCGGGTTAGGAAACCTGACCTGCGTAAAAAAAACAAAAGTGCAAAACGCAAAAAAAACAAGTTTTCGGCAAGTAGGGGTGGGAAAATCCCGTCCCTACGGTTTTTGTTGCACCATTTCTCTCCTCAGAAATTGAGCTTGAAACCGGCTTCAACTGAGGTTTTCTGAATTGGCTCAAAGTGTGTCTTACCCGCCGCATCTTCTACCCGACGGAAACGATATTCGCGGAGAACTGCGACCTCAAACCTCGGAAAAATCTCATAGCCGATTCGCACGATGAATGCGGATTTACTATCAAGACGAAAGAGATCCTCGAAAAAGTTTGGATCTATAGTCCCATCTTTTTCTGGAAAACCGGGATCTGGCTCACCGATGTTGCGTTTGAGATAAAATGCTCGGAACGATGTCCGTTCAGCGATACCAGATTCCGTGATGCCAAGGTATAGTTTTGGCTCCGTGTTGGTATAGTCCTCAAATGATGCTATAAAATTGACCTGCGGGATCGGCCTCACGGCGATCATTGAGAAGTAGCCTTGTCTTGCTTGAGCTGCCTCTTCTTCATCCATACCCAAAAAGTCAGGAGCAACGCCTTTGGCAGCGTCATAAGTATAGTCAAAAATGGTCGGATAGAATTGTGCGCCAAAGGTGCGGTACTCCACTTTGAAAAGGGCTTGAGAAAGCGATACGCCGATTCCGATAGCATTTCCTATTGCAATATCAGTTACCTCATCAATCTCCTCCGCTTTCGTTTCTGATTTCGTGTTTAAGAAAGCTACATCATCATATATATCCAATCGCAGCGACTTGTTGTGAATAAGTGGGAAACCAACATCAACCCCCAATGCGATAAGCGGATCCCCGCTCGGAATCAGACTGGGATCAGGTTCAATGTCTGTTAGATAGGTTCCGCCAAATTCAAGACTGTTAAGGAGTGGCAAACCACCTTCCTCCTGTTGCAAAGGACGCACAAATAACCGTCCACCGAAAACAGTTGGATCAACGACGTTATTAATAATTGTTTCAACCCCAATTTTTTTTGTCTCTGAACTAAGGTTGAGACGCAAGCCCCGGCGGTCATAGTTTGAATACCCTGACATAATGAATCCGTGCCCGATAGTAGCGAAGTCCAATGCACCGAAACGGGTGTAAAACGATTCACTGAGATGGCCATAACGCACATAGCGAATAACTCGCAAGATAGTACTGATATCGTCCCATGTCTCGCCATCTTCAGCGAGGATTGTGTGTTCACCATCCTCAGAGGAGTTGTAAAGTAGCACCAGACCGAGTCCAAATCCAACTTTACCGAGATCTATCTCTGGCTGCAACTGAAACCGCAAGAACGGTTCCCCATTGATGAAGGTGAATCCAAGTCCCGAAAGTTCTCCCCCACTCAAAGCCATTTCTTCCGGATTTGGTGGTCCCCCATATGATAGTGCTTTTTCACCTGCAATTTCATTTTGACCATAAGATGCCAAGACAAAGCCCAATGATAAGATTCCAATCCAAATGGCGACCCACTTGCTTCGGTTCATAAAGTTCCCCTAAAAAATAACTTCATTACGAGTTCTTGTCCAAGTAGATAGCTCTCTCCACAGATATGCAGTGACCTTCCCCTTATTCAAAGACGCGGAACAGAATATCAAAAACTGGATGATCATCAACGCGATGGTTGAATTTATCCCGACACAGTGTTATCTTTCCACGCCCACTTTGGAACTTGAGGCGAATTTTAATTGTGGTACTCGGAATTAACGCATCAAGGGCAAAAACCTCATAAAAGTCTTGTCGCTCTTCCGGTTTGAGACTAATAGGGAGACTGTTGCGGAGTAAACTTGGAAAGAGCACCGCGTGCGGTACGTGGTATAACTCCGTATCTTGCCACCTGTGGCCAATCTTCGCTTGGAACTGGCAATCTTGAATTGTAATAGGGACCTGATCGCCCTCGTTATAAATGCGACACGAAACAAGAAACAGCAGATGTCCCCCGCGTGTGATAAAGCAGTTTGCCTGTTTTGTTAGTAGCTCAACTCTGAGATGGCTTCCGCGTCGCCTTCGAATGTGGGTTGGTCTGCTAGCGCGGTCTGCATGGAGGTCATAGATCCATTTAGAGGCAGCAAGTATAACGGCGATGATACTGAGAATAAGGGCAATTGTCGCATGGTCCATTGATGATTCAAAGTTATCCTTACATAAAACGTGAGCCGCGTTTCCATTTCGTGTTTTACACGTTATATCTGTGTTTCAAGAAGAGCTATGCTTTTCGGATCTAGCCGATGATAGTTGACAATTTCGTATCGATTCCCATCAATATCTTTAATCAGCACCCGTCCGCCGTTGAGCGAAGTAATGTCATGCCGAGAACGCAAATCAAAAAAGACAGCACCACTGTCGGTTTCAGCTTCCCACTGGGTGACGCCGAACCGTCCTTCAATGAAATGAATTCTCGTAATCTTCGGCATAAAATAGCATTTTTCCAACTCTTCCATAAGGACTGCCTGATCCGCCTCTCTTAACTGACTTATGTCCTCAATTAAGCCAAGCTCGTTCTTATGGGCATCAAGTAAACTGATATATTGATTCGGTTGGGTCAGTGGAAACGTGCGTACCGGCTCTACAGGTGCGTGCACTGAGCCGTCTGGCAGTTCCGCTTCCAACTCTGCAAACTGGTTACGGCTAACTTTTAAGAGTTTGGGGTCAAGAAATTGGACTTCATCTTCAATCCGAATAGGTTGTTCCACCGGGTCTACTCCTTTCATATCTCGTTGCTACCACGCCCGAATCTTCGATAGTTCTGTCTGCTTTTCGCATAAGTTGGCGTAAGTACCACCTTTGGTGATAAGTTCTTCGTGTGTGCCAATTTCATCAACCTGCCCTTCTTTGAGGACGACCAAACGGTTGGCATGTTTGAGTGTCGATAGACGGTGTGCGATAGCGAAGACAGTTCGTCCCTGAATCAATCGCCCCAAAGCCTCTTGGATTCTTGACTCGGTCTCCGTATCGACAGACGAAGTTGCTTCATCAAGGATAAGAATGCGCGGATTTTTAAGGATAGCGCGAGCGATGGAGATTCGTTGACGTTCTCCGCCAGAGACGCGCACCCCTCTTTCACCGACCATTGTATCGTAACCGTCAGGAAATTTAACGATGAAATCGTGAGCATTTGCGGCTTTAGCCGCGGCGATAATCTCTTGGCGAGTTGCCCCCGGTTTTCCGTACCCGATATTATCGGTGACAGAACCTTCAAACAGGAATGGTTCCTGCAGCACCACCCCGATTTGACCCCGCAAGGATTTGAGATCAACATCACGGCTATCGTGTCCGTCAATAAGAATTTCACCCTCGTTGGGATCATAGAATCGGGTAACTAAATTGATGAGAGTGCTCTTGCCGGCACCACTATGTCCGACGAGCCCAATCATCTCTCCCGGTTCGGTAGTAAAGCTGATGCCATTGATGGCATTTTTCTCATCATCGTAAGAAAAGAAAACGTCACGAAATTCGACCTGTCCTCGCATATTTGGAAGTTCAACGGCATCTTTACGACTCGCAACACTAGGAGGTGTATCAAGGACTTCAAAAACCCGTTCAGCAGAAGTCGCGGCTCTCAGGAATCGACGGTTCATTTGAGCAAGCGTTCGCACGGGTTGTAAAAACCGCGTCATATAGGTCATAAATAACATCAACTCACCAAGCGTTAAGTCTCCGTTGATGATCTGTCTCCCTCCAATTAACCAAATAAAAATAGTTCCGCAGTAGGTCATGAAGGTCATAATTGGCTGATAAAGTGTCCAGATTTTGGCGGCACTCATTTCCCCTTCAAAAACCTGATGGGTCTGTTCTTGAAAACGATCTACTTCGTATTTCTCACGGGTAAACGCCTTGACAACCCTGATCCCCGGAATGGTGCTTGCCAAAATTGTGCTAATCCCAGCGTAGCGTCTCCACAAGACGTGAAAAACCTTGTGCATCTTATGTCCAAAATAAAATGAGAAAAGGATAATAAAGGGAATCGGAAGCAACACCCAGAGTGCCAGCTGCCAGTCATAGAGGAACATGATAATGCACATATAGACCAGCGTCATTGAATCGCCGATAATATCCTGTAACCCCTCGGCGATAAAGTCCCGCAGCCGTCCGACATCCTGAGTAATGCGTGACATCAGATTCCCCGTCTCCCGCTGCTGGTAGAAATCGAGCGACAGGATGCTCATGTGCCGATAGGCATCATTCCGCAATCTTAGGGTGATACGTTGACCGACCCACGTCATCATATACCCTCGAATTGCTGAGAAAACTGCTGTGAAAACATGCGCTCCGACCATCAAGAACACAATCGTCACCAGTTGTCCAAATGCGCCCGGGTCGGTCGGTTGTCCTCCCGTTATTGCCAGCATCGCCGGAGTGAGGATGTCATCAATAAGCTGCTGCCCCAGAATAGCGGGCCAAAGGTCTACCAATCGGATGACCAACATGATTAGCAGTGCCGGCACAGAAACACGCCAATATGGGATCGCGTATTTTAGCAGGCGGAAGAGCAATTTCCCTTTTTCGACGCAGTTTGGGCAAACATCAGACCACCGTGGAATCGCGCGTCCACAGGTTTCACATCGAATCTTCTTTTTTCCGGGATCGACATACTTCCGACGCCGCTTAGATGTATCTTCCTCCTCCGGCTTAACCTTGTCAATTAAAGATTCAATTTCTGGTGTTGCTTCGGCAAATTTGGGAACAAATCGCTTGGAGTAGCGAGCAATTTCAAACGCGCTTTCTGCGGTCCGCACTTTCATGAAGTTATTGCCGTATAACTCTCGTATTTCGATTTTGTCAATGGCTTCGAGCGCTATGTTTTGGATCTCCGGTCCGGGCGCACCGTTTTGGTTAAAAGCGAGCAGGCGTTTCTCCGTTGCTAACACCCAATCTTTCCCGTAAGTGCCGTCAAACTGTAAATCTGTGGAAATAGCAATTTTAATCTCTTCTTCTCGATCTAGTAAATCTTCAAGCTGCTCTTGGAGTTCTGCTGGAACTTCCTCTAAAGTTGTCATCTCGACATCGGGTCGTCTAGCGTTGCTCCTTCTACCGGCAGAGCGAGCCATTCGATGCATGTCTCTTCTAGAAAATCCCCCGCTGTGCATAGGAAAGCCTCCTTGTTGAAGCACAAAAACGAAAAGCGTACCGGCAAGTCTGGTACGGTTCTTTTTGGACGACGGAACATAGAAAATGTTGAGGAGAAATTGGGGCGGGGTGATACGCAGCAACGAGTAAAATTAGAAACGATTCAGAGAAGGGGAAGAAACCGAGTTTTTACAAATATAGTAGATTTGAGAATTGATTGGACACTCCCAATGAACCAGCCAACCCCCTAAATCCCCCTTATCAGGGGGACTTTGGAAACTTCGTACGAGTCAGAGTTATTGGTAAATGTCCACTTATTTTTAGAATTCACTATAAATAACGAGGTATGTCCGGAGGTGTATAGTTGCACTAGCAGCCGGTGGCGATAAATATCGCAACTTTCTGGACCAAATTACTGTCCTTCGCCATTGACGAAAGGAACAGAATCGGTGCAGAAGATATCGTGTAATGTGGAGTTGCGTTAATGACTAAATCTAGTTTATTATCGCCATCCAGATCCCCTGCCCAGAGCAGGGTGGGTATAGCACCATTCGTAGAACTGTATGCGAGCAGTTCTTGGGATAACTGTCCGTCGGATAGTTCAAGGCTGTAGTTTTCGAGTGAAGTAAACCCATTCGGTCCTACCTCCCCTTCGCCATAAGCTGTCACATAGCTTTCGTTTTCGTCGTCCAATCTGAGGTTGAGGGATTTACCGGGGCTCAAAATTGTCTGTTCAGCGGATAGTGTCTTGATGGATTCTCCTTCGGATATATTCAAACCTTTAATTAGAAAGAGCGGATGTGTCTGCTCCTCCACTGACACCACTTTTCCGGTCTGTTCTCCGGCACTATCGACGAATGGATCGTAAACGGTTTCCACCGTGATTCTTGAAGGGATTAGTGCGTGCCCATCCGGCGTTGAATACAATCCCAGCCAGACTTCACCTGATTCGGCGGAAACCTCGTTGCCGTGAAACGCACCCACCTGCAAGAGTTGGATTTCAGATTCTACCGATGATGCCTCTGATTGATTATAACAACCAAACATGACGCAACAGATCCAACCTGCCCAGAAAATAGACATCGTAATTGTGAATGACATGCGAAATAACATGGTCTTATTCCTCCTTACCTCAGATTGTGTTTCAGCTTATCTTTTTTCAACGGTTTCAAGACTGTGTCATATTTTGTTGAGCAAGACGCGTGCCAAAACCATCAATAGGGGCGTAAAACGTGATGCGTGAAACGTGAAAACTATTTTTTTACTGATTCATTAGTTCATTGGTGTCTATCTAATGAAGCTCATACAAAAAGACAGTGCAAAACGTTAAGAGAAACCGAGTTTTTGTCAGAGCATCTACAAGAGCTGCTCTTACGGCTGCTGTTGCACTATTCCTTGAGATGAGCCAATCAAATTAAGAGGAGAGGGAAAAGTGTCTCAGTTTAGTGACACTTGAGATTACAGCAGATGGGGGTGTCTCTAAACACACACACCCATTCATCCAAAAATTCTAGGGGCTTGAATTTTTGGAAGGTTCGTGCTATACTGAGCATGTGTGATATATGGATTAACCAGCATAAACACCAAATACAAGCGATATTAAACGCAATATATACGACCAAATCATTTGAAGGGACCTGATTCAATGAAAAAATCGATTGTTCTTTTGCTCCTTGTTGCTGTACTGTGTGTGTGGCAGGCAGGAGAAATATTTGCTGTGAGTTTTTTGAAGTTTGAACGGGAGTTCAGTGGGAAGGGTTCAGCGGACGGATTTTTTAGCAAGAATATTCATATCGGGTTTGACGACACAGGCAACATTTATGTCAGTGATGCAGATAACCGGCTGGTCCAGAAACTGTCACCAAAAGGTGATTTCATCATGCAAGTCCCGAAAGAGAAGACCGTGGACAACATACTCAGAAAGCCGGGTGATATTGCCGTTGATGGTGCTGGAAATATCTACGTCGTTGATCAGGCTGTACCCCACCATATGCCGGAAACAGCAGATCCGAAGCTTTACTGGTTTGGTCCCTGTGTTTACAAGTTCAATCGAGATGGCGAACTAATGCACACCTACATTGTCGATGTGATTGATGTCCGCCCCAAAGTAGTTCTGCCCACGCGCTTGATGATTGACGAGGAAGGCAAAACGGCATTCGCATATCAACCAAGGAATTATGATCGGTCGGTTCGCATTGATGTGAATAGTCAAAACCAACTGTATGTGCTGGATGCGAAAAACGCAAAGGTTCATAAGTTTGGTGCGGACGGTGAAAAATTAGTCGCGTTTGGCAGATACGGTGCAAGCGACGGTGAGTTTGACACCGATGCCTCGGACATTGAAATTGATGTTGAAGGGAATATACTTATCGCGGACACCGGCAATCACCGTGTCGTTAAGTTTAACGCGAAAGGGGAGTTTATACTGAACTTTGGGGTAAGGGGACGTAATGAGGGAGAATTTATCAAACCTATCGCCGTCGTCGCTTTGACAACAGGTGAGATTTTGGTTAAAGATAAGAGCCAGTTCAAACGGTTTTTGGGGAGCCCACTTGCAAATTTCTTGGATGTCGTTTCACCGTCAGGGCAGGGGCTCGCTGATGTTTATTCAACGGGCACAGGACTTGCCAATTCGGTGATTGACACCACCCGTCCACGCTCCGCGTCTCTTAACCCAAATTTGCAGTCATCAGATCTGGCTATCCTACATCGGCGAATTCGTCTGCTTGAAGAAGCGGAATATCGTCGTTACCTCAACGACTATCTCAATGAAGACGATGAGAAAGACGAAAACAAAAAAGAGGAAGCGGAAGATCTAAAGATTAAAGAGATTCGCGAGACAATCTATCACAACGTGATTGCGCGCGTACAGCGATTTGATAGGAACGGGAGATATAGAGGACGCGTGGTTTATGAAGTAGATAGACAGAGCGCAGAAGATCACGACCTCGCTTTCCTTACTCTAGATCCCCTCGGTCATATCTACCTTCGCGACGGGAGTGATTTAATTATTCGTCAATATTCCATTGAAGGTTTTACGATTAAGCCATCGCATATGAACGCAATTTATAATACGCGGGCAGTGAACCGTGATCACGCCTTCCTCGAAGATTACGAGGATATTGATAAGGCTGCAGACGTTGACGACCAGTTGAATCTGTTACAATTGAACAACTCCTTCTTTTGGACGTATAACCTCTCGGAAAGCTGGAATCTGACCCTTGCCGATGTCCTCACCTATGGGGAGCAGGATGAACGCTATATAACACCCCCGAAAGAGGAAGATAGCTACGACTATGAAACCCAAGCGTTGACAAACACCGTTGTTGCAAATCTGAAATTTATTACAAACCCCAATGCCTACCACTACAAGGAATTCAATCTTTACGCGGAACGGATTGATGGGACAACAGACCTCTATCAACAGGCACTCTTTCCACATCTGAACCGTCAAGCTCAGGAGGGAGAGGGTGACGCAAGCTCTACAGCTTTTGGGGTAAATTGGGATGTATTCACGGATGTGAATCTGTGGTTAGAATACACAGATTTGAATCCAGCGGACACGAGTCGTAATTTTGAGCGTCGTTATTTCGATGCTTCCGGCAATCTCTACGAAGTCTTTGCCAGCCGCAATCGGGCAAGGCAGTTCGTGGGGGAATTAACAATTAAGTTTTAGGTTCTGATCGAGAGAGGAATATCATGGACACACGAACCGACTTTGATTTTAAGCGGAGAAAATACATGCCGGTTTTTCCAAAAGCCAGCGGCAAACCGACGGTTAATATTGAAGGCTACCCCTCGGAGGACGACCAACCCATGTCCGCAACGGGATTTCAGGGCGTACAGATTACGACCCTCAGTGACCAACTCAAGCGTTACTTTGGGAGTGATAATCGCGTTTACATCGGTATTGACAGTTTTGTCTATTATCAAGAGGGGGATCGCCGGAAATTTGTGGCACCCGATATTTACGTCGTCTATGGTGCCGAGTCGTTTCCAGAAAGGCGCAGTTTTTACACCTGGGCGGAAGGGGCGGCACCTGTGGTGGTGTTTGAATTTCTTTCCGAATCCACAGCGGTCCACGACCGGGGCAACAAAATCAGACAATACTTAGTTGAGATTGAAGTTGATGAGTACTTTATTCATCAACCCGAAGGCGCCAAGTCCCCGGAGTTTCGAGGGTGGCGTCGAAGTCCGTCCGGTGCAATTGAAGAGATTGAACCCGATGCACAAGGAGGATTGTTCAGCCACACTTTGAATATGTGGCTCCGCTGGGAGTATCAACCGGTAAGTGAGGTCAGATTGTTACGCCCCTATCTACCGGATGGCACACCTATTCCTACCTCCGGCGAATTGAAAGCAATGGCTGAAAGTGAAAAGCAACGCCGACAACAACTTGAATCCGAATTAGAGCAGCTTCGTGCGGAAATGGCCGCCCTGCGAAGCGAATCTTCCAAATAAGTTTAAACAAAGACATCTGGATTGATTTTTAAAAGCAAGGTTGAAAATCTTCTGTTTTTCAATCACCAACCAACAATCCAAAACCCTCCCTCCTAGAAATTTGTTTGACTTTACCCACGAATTTTACTATACTGAACCTCCCGTAAAAAGGGGGCGTCTTTCAACCGATTAAAGGAGGACTGAAAGGCATAAACGGTATCAAATAAATTAACTTCTGCTATGACGAATGTCATCCTAACGTAGGGTCATTTGGTGAGGTGTTGGGATTCGGAGATCCCTCCTACAAGAAAGCTATAAATGCCCCTAATCTTAATGGGCCAAGAACCCTTTCAAACAAAAGGAGAAAAACAATGTCTCACAAACGCAAAAACGTCGTCAAATTTTTCGCAATTTTGGGTTCAGCCGCGTTACTAGTCGCACTGACCGCAACTTGGACACTGACGGAAGAATCTAACTGGTATCCCTCCAAATGGGGAAAAGATGATCAGCGTGGTGCAGCAAACCTATTGACAGCCACAAAGGTCTTAGAAGCTGCCAGCCTGATTAAGGAAGGAAAAGTCTACCAACTCGGTCGGGTTTACGAAGCAGGAATGCCGATGTTTGGAACACGCCACTATAGCCTGTTGATCCCCCAAACCGGTAGCACAGATCACGCAAATAAGGTCACGTGGCATGATGAGATTGTCAGCGGCGAAATTGGACAGATTGGCACTCAATTTGATGGATTGGGACACATCGGTATCGGCAATCTTTACTACAACGGAAACAATCGCCTCGACTTTGCCAAGCCCGATGGACTACAGAAACTAGGTGTGGAAAACGTCGGCGTTTTCGTTACCCGCGGGGTGCTCATCGACGTTGCCGGGTATAAGGGCGTTGAGCATCTAGAAGGCGGCTACGAAATCACGGTCGAAGATATAGAGGGCGCGTTAAAAAAGCAAGGTGTGGAGATACGTCCGGGCGATGTGGTCGTCACTCATACCGGTTGGGGTAAATTTTGGATGACGGATAACGAACGCTATAATGGCTCAGAGCCCGGCATCGGCATGGAAGCAGGCAAGTATCTGGTTGAAAAACAGATTGTTATGGCGGGTGCGGATAACTGGGCGATCGAAGTGGTCCCGAACCCTGACGACTCGGTTTTTGCCCCTGTCCATCAACTGTTCATTGCCAAAAATGGCATCTATAATATCGAGAATCTTATCACCGCAGAACTGGCAGCAGATAAGGTCTATGAGTTCGCTTTTATCTTCTCCCCTCTGAGACTGAAAGGCGGCACCGGATCTCCGGGCAACCCGATTGCGATTCGCTGATTAGGAAGCGGTTATTTCTTTTTACAACTCGGAGGCACTAACGATGAGGCGATTGAATGCGGCTAAGACAGCTGTCGGACTGTTAGCACTCTTAGCCTGTCTCATAACGACGCCTTCAGCCGGTGATTCTGAAGAATCAGACATGGAAGAGCAAACAGATGCCTTTCTCAAAGTGGGTGATCATGAGAGTGCGTTGAAATTGGTTGAGGGTTTTATTTTAGAGAACCAAGAGAAACCGATTGGACGCGCCATGTTGGTGAGAGTCCTTGCTGCAAATGGACAGACCGATGAAGCACTCAAAGCATATTATCGGTTTTATAAGCTGGGTGAAACGCCCTCTGAAGAGTTGCTTCTTGAAGTAGTGCTTGGTGCTCTCAATGATGATAGCTCGGAGGTACGAGCGGGTGCTGCCTTTGTGTTGGGGGAATTAGTAGATAACCGTGCTGTTCCTGTGCTGACAAATCTCCTCAACGACAACAATAGCGAAGTCGTACTGTATGCCGCAGTAGCATTGGGAAAATTGGGGGATAAAAGTGCGGTGTCCCATTTGATAAACGTTCTCAACCATGACGATGACGAGGTACAGAAAGCGGCGGCAAAAGCGTTGGGAAGATTAGGAGATAAAAGTGCGGCACCCCATTTGATAAAGATTCTCAATGATGATGATAATTGGGTACGATGGAAGGCAGCAGAAGCATTAGGAAAGTTGGGGGATAAAAGTGCGATCCCGGCTTTAATAAACGCTCTTAACGATATTCGCTGGGTACGCTTAGCTCCCGCGGGAGCGTTGGTAAAGTTGGGAGATAAGCGCGGTGAGCCCGTTTTGATTGACTCCCTCAACCATGATGATAGTACCGTACGACGGACTGCTGCAAAAGTGTTGGGAAAATTAGGGGATGGACGTGGTGTACCCGTTTTGATTAACGCTTTAAACCATGATAATGGCACCGTACGAGCGAATGCCGCAGGCGTTTTGGGAGAATTGGGAGATAAGCGTGCGGTGCCCGTTTTGATAAATGCTCTTAACGATGACTATATCACCCTACGATTGGTTGCCACAGAGGCGTTGGGAAAGTTAGGAGATAACAGTGCCGTTGACCCTTTGATAGACGCTCTTAACGATAAAAATATCCTTGCCGCAGAAGCCTTGGGAAAATTGGGAGATAAGCGTGCGGTGCCCGCTTTGATAAATGCTCTCAACGATGACAATATCACAGTACAATGGGTTGCCGCAGAAGCATTAGGAAAGTTGGGGGATAAACGTGGCATCCCTGTTTTGATAAACGCTCTCAATCATGACGCAGGCTGGCCGCGATGGAATCCCATAGACGAGATTTTGGTATTATGGAGTCCTGCAACAGCGTTGGGTGAGTTGGGGGATAAAAGTGCGATTCCTGGACTAAGCGAAATTATTGGAGATGATAATCAGAACATGCACATCAAGTTCGAGGTACTGAAGGCACTGGTGCAGATAAGCCAATCGACATCACAGACAGGGGAATGAAGTATGTCCAAAACGAAGTACCGCGTCGGAATTATTGGTTGCGGCAGTATTGGGACGCGTTATGCAACAGCGTTTCAGCAATTGGGTGACCGCGCAGAGGTTGTTGCCGTCTGTGATATCTTTGAAGAGAAGGTGAACACCCTCGCCGAACAATTTGAGATTCCGTCGGCGTACACGGATATGCAACAGATGTTAGCCAAAGAAAGGCTTGATATCGTCGGTGTGACAACGCATAATCGAGAGCATGTTGAACCGACAATTGCAGCAGCAGAAGCAGGAGTTAAAGCAATCCTCTGCGAAAAGCCGATGGCGTTGAACATGAGGGACGCCGACCGGGTGATCGAAACGTGCGAACGTTCTGGAACGAAGCTAGCAATCGACCACACCATGCGATTCGAACCCAACTGGCATCGCGTCAAACAGATGGTAGATGACGGTGCCATTGGCGACCTGCGACACATTGAAGTTCAGAATTACGGCGATACCAGTACGTTGCTGCATAATGGGACACACAGTTGCGACTCCATTCGATGGTTTGGTGGAGATCCGGAATGGGTCATTGCGACAGTTGACCGTCGTGATGAACGCGAACGGGTCACGAGTTTCTTCGGTCTCAACGATGGAGTTACCGCGCTGTTCATGACCGGCGGTCACTGGGATTACCGGCTAGACGGCTGTTTTATCCTTGAGGGAAGCGAAGGGAAGATAGAGATTCGTCCCCACCGTGGTTGGCAACCGTTGATTCGGCTGTGGAAGCAAGACGATGGGTTGGGTGACTTCCGTGAAGGTGAACAGATTGAAGCGATAGGCAGCGAGATTATCGGGGAGTCAACAGGAGATGTACCGAGCGAGGGCGCATGGGAAATGGTCGCTTGCCTCGACGAGGATAGAGAGAGTATCTCCAGCGGAGACGACGGTCGAGTCGCGTTGGAGATGTGCCTCGCCGCCTACGAATCGGAACGGCTCGGCAGAGTTAAAGTCACCTTTCCATTGGCTCAAAAAGAATCTCCGCTTGAACTGATGCTCCAGAGCGGACAACTGCCATACATCCCCGCGAGGGAATACGGTTGGGAGTTGGGTTAAATTTTGTAAAATCTTTCCCACTGTCATCTTTTTAATTCCTCCAGCGTTTTATGCTAGTGTTGAGTCCCAATTTTATTGGAGCGGCGACTATTCCATATCCGTGAAGGAGACCCTACCATGTTTTCAGTCAGGGGACAGCACCTGTTTCCTCTGTTTATCGCAATCCCTCTTTTCTTACTTCTGGGGTGCGGCGAGAGCGAGCGTAACGAAAATTTCGCACCAAGGATTTCTGTTTTTGAGGTGGATTCCGATATCATTGAACCCGGCACCCCTGTAGACATCAAATTCAAAGCTGTTGACATTGATGGCGACGAGCTGTCTATTGAATGGTATGCAACCGGTGGTACGATTCAGGGCGATCATCTCGGTGCGACTTGGACTGCCCCTGAAGAAGAACAGAAATACTTGATTGAAGTCACCGTGAGCGATGGAAGGAAATCGACCACAAGCACCATCGACATCCGCGTGTGGCGAACCCGTCCGGGGGACTACTACCCACTCGCTATTGGCAATAAGTGGCACTATCGCGATGATCAGGAAAATCGGGTTATCTTTGAAATCGTTGACACAATCGACATTCAAGTTACCAGCGATCG
The DNA here is from genome assembly GCA_965208425.1 of Candidatus Poribacteria bacterium. Taxonomy (GTDB): domain Bacteria; phylum Poribacteria; class WGA-4E; order WGA-4E; family PCPOR2b; genus PCPOR2b. Next base: position 4,990,858 of record OZ242335.1, read on the forward strand.
GACAGTAAAAAGCTATGTCTTGCAGAAATCGAGTCCCGACGAAGGGTTAGAAGGTGTTCTCAATTTTTCCTACTTGGGTCATAAAATTGAAAATGGCGTTGTCAAAGGAATTCTCCAGCATGCACAGAATATTACCTCCGGCACGGAAGACACAATCCTTTTCTCACCCTTTTTACCACTTTACAATTTTCCACTAATCCCTGGGAATACATGGCAAACAAACTTTCAGGCAAAGTTGACCCCTGAACTGTTCCCGATCGGTGGCGGTGTAGATGAGTTTGAAGTACTGTCAGAGGAAACCTTGACGGTTCCGGCGGGTACGTTTGAGAACGTATTTCAGGTGCAAGAATCGTTTAAGTGGAGTATCTTCGACCATCCCCTCGACATAACGGTGGCACAGAAATGGCTAGCTCCCAACGTTGGCATCGTCAAATTCACTCAATCCCAAACCCGCGATGATGTTGTCGTTGAGGTTGAGTTTGAACTAGAGTCCTTTGAACTAGCAGGGAAATAAGCCTCGCATTCAGCGATTTGAAACCAGTTCTTTTAAGGGCGCCAACAGTTTCGCCGTAAGATAGGGACTTGCCCCTTCCCCAATTGCATCAGTCCGAACAGACAATGCCTCACGGTCACCGTGCTCTGAAATCGACCCGGCAGATCTAACACCTTCCCAGACTTCACGGCGTATCTCCATGCGATAGCACTCCAAACTCTCGTAGCGCCCTTGGTCGATGAACTCCAATCCACACTTCTCAAAACAGAGAAAAGCAGCATAATTGTCAACACCGACTTGAACCTCAAAAGCATCCGCGCCGAGATGTTCAAATATCAGGTCAATTGCCTGCTGTATTGCCTCTGTGCCGTATCCCTGATAACGGCAGTCAGATCGAATAACAATAAACTCCAGTTTTGCGACTTTCTCAGCGTCACCGGTGCGTTTGATTAGCATAAAGCCAATGAGTTCACCGGTTGGCAAATCGATGGAAAAGGGATGTGTATCTTCATCAGCAAGCCAATGATGCCAGTTGTCCACGTAAGCTTGGAAAGGCATGAATTCAGTATGCAAGCGATTGCGAATAGCAGGCTCAGTTGTCCATCCCCAGATGCGTCGCAAATCTTGCTCCTCAGTTGTCCTCAATTTTACGCTGCCGCCGTACAGCTTTTCTAGCTCGCGCAGTTGAGTTTGTAAGATCGCCAACTGATCTGCATATGAATCCGCCTGTCCTGCTGCGGTGCCAATCAGGCGCTGGTTCGGTTGATCAATGAATTCGGACTGCTTCAGTCGATTCTGAAAATAGGTCAGTTTTTGCTCATTTTTCTCTATAATTCGTCTCAATTTGTCAATTACTTGGCGTCCGCTATCGTTTCGCACGTTTATGCCTCCTCTCATACCGTTTTTTCTCTTTCTTCGGTCCTTCCCGCTCAAATCTTCCTGCACTAAATCCCGATATGCGTAAGTAGCTATCGTATCGCCACTCGCTAACCTCTCCACCTTCGACAGCGATTTTAACCGCACAGCCCGGTTCATGTTGATGGGTGCACGCTGCAAATTTGCATTCGGGAATGTAGGGACGCATTTCGGGGAAATAGATGTCTAAGCCCTGCTCATCATCAATGTCAAACAAGCCGAGTGTACGGATGCCGGGTGTGTCTGCCACGAACCCACCAAAATGGAGTGGCAGAAGGGAAACCTCCGTTGTGGTGTGCTGTCCTTTGTACATCCGTTCATCAACATCGCCAACGCGTAGCTGCAAGCCCGGTTGAATTTCGTTAAGTAGTGACGATTTGCCAACGCCAGACGATCCGACGATAGCAGAAATCCGACCTTTCATCACTGTACGCATTTCGTCAATTCCATCCCCCGTTACGGTACTGGTGTAGATCACATCGTAACCGATTCCCTCGTACAGTGCCATCTGTGCTTTTAGCCTTTCTAGTCGGACCAAGTCAATTTTGTTAATACAAATCACGGGCAACATCCCCGATGCTTCTGCCGTCACGAGAAATCGATCGAGCATGCGTAGTTTGAGTTGCGGGTTTCGCGCCGCAAAGATGACTAGCAGAAGATCGAGGTTGGCTACAATGACCTGCGGTAATTTGTTTACACGCGTACGGCCAAATTGGGTTCCACGCGGAAGAATTTCCTCAATATAACCTGTATCCGCTTTCGACTCTGACCGAGAAATTTGCACTCGATCGCCAACAGAAACAAGATCCACGTAGGGTAGTTCTTTCGTTTCTGCACGCTCCCGTCTATCCGCTTCAATAATATGATGTCGCAATGAGCAGTGGCAGAGTTGTTCTCCGATTTGGACATCATAAACCCCGCCGTGTGCTTTAATGACGATTCCTTCATCCATAAAATAGAACCTCACAAGGTAAAATAAAAAAAGCCCGCAAGGAAACTCGTCCTTACGGGCTTTTCGACATTAAACCAAACGAGATTTAAGTAGCCGTTCCCACCAATCCAAAATGTAGATGGGCAGAGTCAAGACAAGTTCCTTGATTATCCAATGTATTATTTCTATCACAGTTAATTCGTTTAAGCATTTCTTGCATGACTTTACACCACCTTTCAATATAATTTAATTAGGTCGCTATCTATACCTAACGCCTATTTCTAATAGAGGTTGCAACTCCGTTTATTTTAGCATACTTAAACCCTACACTCAAGCAAAACTTCAGTTAATTTTTACATTTTTAGATCTATTAACAACAGAGATTGACACTGACTATCAATTTTTATGCCAACTAGTCTCAATACCCCTTTGCAGCCATGAATTCCCTTGTCATTACAGGTCAAATTTGCTATAATAGGAACAGGTATGTGGCGCACTCTTAAAGATTATTGTTACGTATTTACGGCAAAATGTATAGGTCAGTGCATTGCTCGGCTGCCTCGTAAACTCGCTTTATTCATAGGCGTTTATCTTGCTACAGTTGTTTTTCTGTTCTCCCATCGCGAAAAGGCTAAGGCGTACAAGCATCTAGCGCAGAGTCTTGGTATTGGTCAGCCGATGGTAGGCAGGATGGTTCGACGCTCCTTCCAGAACATCGGTAAGAATTTGATGGAATTTATGCAGCTGCCTCGCATGTCTCCTGAAACGCTCCATCAACTTGTTACCCTTGAGGGCAGAGAACATATTGATGAAGCACTAGCTCAAGGCAGAGGCGCGATCATCCTGACGGCTCACTTTGGCAATTGGGAACTTCTTGGTGCCAGTATCCTCGCACATGGCTATACAATCCGTGGGATTACCCGTGAGCTGCGATCCAAACGTTTAGATGCCCTTGTTAGCAGCTATCGAGAAAAGGTTGGCTGGCAAGGCATAGACCGAGATCGATCAGTTCGCGAAGTATTACGCTGTCTCAATCGGAATGAACTGATCGCGATTCTTGCAGACGTGGACACCCGTACTCGAGGAATCTTCGTTGACTTTTTCGGTAAGCCTGCTTATACACCTTATAGTCCAGTAGCCTTCGCGTTCAAGACCGGTGCTGCGATTTTGCCAACTTTTATTGTCCGTCAACCGGACAATTCGCATCGCGCCATTATCGAAGCACCGTTACCTCTACAACAGAGCGGAGAGAAAGAGGAAGATCTCTTGGTCAACACGCAGCAGTTCACCAAAGTCATTGAATCTTATATTCGACGCTACCCGGAACAGTGGATTTGGATGCATGAACGCTGGAAAACACAACCTGAATAACCGACACTTATATATCATATTTCAAGTATCCTTCCTTTTGGTAGCTTTCAGCCTATTCACTTTTGGCTGTGATAAAGCAGACGAAGAACCGACAGAGCCGGTCCAAGAAATGCCTCAACAGGTACTGTCTGCCTTTTCAACCCAACACGCAGATGGGGGCATCACACGGTGGACGCTTGTTGCTGAGAAGGCAACATACCTGAAAGAGATTGTGGAGATGGAAAAGCCAAAAGTACAGATCTTTGAGGAGGGCAAGTGGGCAATCACAATAACAGGTGATCGTGGCGAGCTTATCGAGTCAAGCAATGATATTCACTTTTTTGAGAACGTTGTTGGAAAGAGCCCAGATGGGCGGCTTTACACCGATGAACTTCACTGGCGAAATAGTGATGGCAAGTTATTTGCACCGAATATATCCACAATTGTACGGGGTGATTCGACCATGGTCGGTCAAGAACTAGAAGGCGATCCGACACTTGAAGTAGTTATAATGAAGAATGTTCAATCTAAATTTTATCCAAAGGATGAGAAATTTGATGCAACTGAGAATTAATTCTGTAACAGTTTCAAAATCTACCGTCGCTTTACTTTGGGCGGTTGGCTTGCTCCTTACTGTTTTTTTGTTAAGTAACCACGCGTACCCAGCCGATGAACAAGAGGTAGCTCCATCAGAACAGGAAGAAATAAGCGATGAAACGGCTTCAGAAGGGGATGTGATTGATGTAAAACACGCAGATCGCTTTGAGCAACGTGAAAAAGAAGGATTGACAATTTTTACGGGTAACGTTCAAATTGAAAGACCTGACGGCTTCTTGAACGCCGACAAAGTGACCATTTATGAAAACGTCGAAACGAATGAAACTGTCAAAACCGTGGCGGAAGGAAACGTCGAACTTCGGGATGGGGATACATTTGTCACTTGTGCCCACGCAATCTTTCACCACCTCACGGATATTATAGACTTTAGCGAAAACGTCATTGTCCTTCAGAATGAAGATCGGTTGGAAGCAGATACGTTCACATATAACCGTCGCACAGGTGAACGATCCGGACAGGGCAATATAAGGGTTCGGAAACGTGTGAAGTCTCAAAAGGAACCTGAGGCTGAGTCACAAGACAAAAAGGCAACGTCGCAAGAAAAAGAAGTAGATTCACAAGCAGAAGAGGTGGTTTCACAAGAGGAAGAGGAGGCAGAAAGCAGTGGCGGTCCTTCAAACCCGTGAACTTGTTAAAAGTTATACAAGACGTGGACCCATTGTTGTTAATCGGGTCAGCCTTGAAGTTAAGACAGGTGAAATTGTCGGTTTGCTGGGACCGAACGGTGCAGGCAAGTCAACGACATTTTATATGGTTGTTGGACTGATCCGTCCTAATGCAGGGCAGATTATCTACGATGACGAGGACATCACATTTCTGCCGATGTATAAGCGTGCACGACAGGGGATTGGTTATCTCGCTCAGGAGACCTCTATCTTTCGGAAGCTGACGGTCAGACAGAACATCGAAGCCATTTTAGAGGTGCGCGATATTCCCAAAAAGGAACGTGGGGAACACAGTGAACAACTGATGGAAGAACTTGGCATTTCTGAGCTAGCAGATCGGAAGGCATATACCCTTTCAGGTGGTGAATGTCGCCGTGCTGAAATTGCAAGAGCCTTGGCAGCATCTCCGTCTTTTATTTTGTTGGATGAGCCATTTTCAGGGATAGATCCAATTGCGGTTCAAGATATTAAACAACTCATCTTACACTTACGCGATAGAGATCTTGGCATCTTAATCACAGACCACAATGCCTCGGAAATGTTAGGCATCGTTGACCGCGCTTATTTAATCACCGACGGCAAAATCACGTTAAGCGGCACCCCGGAGGCACTTGTCGAGAGTGAGATCGCTAGGGAGCAGTACTTAGGGCATAATTTTGAACTGCGTCGATCTCAGCAGATATAGCGCAATCATTTGAGGAGATCAGGTCATGAACGTTGGAATGAGACAAACCGCGGGCTTACAGCACCGGCTGGTCATGACGCCCAAGCTACAGCAAGCGATTCAGGTACTTCTGATGTCACGACTGGATCTGACGCAGCATCTAAGTCAGCAATTGGAGCAAAACCCGCTCTTAGAGGAGATATTGAACGAGGATGAGCTTGAGGGGATTCTCAATTTAGAAGGACTCGATCCAGATACCCAATGGAATGACCCTGCCGAGATCATCGATCGCGAGGATAAAGAACCGGATTTTGACTGGAAGGACTTTTTGGATGACTCCTTCCATCGGGGTGAAAGCGGAGAGTTTGAGCATTGGGAAAACAACGATGACCAACGTCCCTCCGATATTGCTAGTTTCCAGTCACTACACGATTTTCTGATGGAACAACTCAGCGTCGCACCTTTTTCGGAGATCGAGCGGAGAATTGGCGAACAGATTATCGGTAATCTTGATGATAATGGTCAGTTACGGACCGGTCCTCTGTTCAATATAAACCCATTGTTCCAAAGTCACTTAGATAATGAGGTACTCTCAGAATTCCTACGAAAAGTAATTGAAAAAGGGTTACGCAAGGAATTTGAAAACGACGAAATTTCGCTTTCTCAAGATGCGACCGTTACTGTGAAATCGGAAGATAGGTGCTGGCTGATAACCGATGCGATGGGTAAACAGACCTATACAGTCAACAAGGAAGATGGTCAACTCAATGTCTACAACATCACCCTTGAAGATATCGCAGCTGCCGTCAGCTGCGACGTGGACAAGGTAGAGGCTGTTTTGCACTTTATTCACAACAATTTTGAGCCCATCGGAATCGCTTATCGAACCATCCCGGAAACCCTTCTTACACAGATGAGAGCAGCACAAATTGAGAACCCACTCGCAGAAATGGTTATCAAGCACCACTGGGAGGATTTAACGGATAATCATCTCCAGCGTATCGCCCAAGGACTTGGGGTACAAATTAGCGAAGTTGTAGAAGTACGAGAACTAATCGGCACTCTAGATCCCTATCCGGGGCGTCACTTCTCTGATCCAAGAGATCCAAGGGCACCTGAAACGATCATCCCTGACGTTACAATTGAACAAATTGACGGAGAATACCAAGTTATCACCAATGACGATGGTATGCCTCGACTCCGTCTGAATCCCATCTACATCGATTGGATGATGAATGGAAATAAAAACTTAGATCCCAAAACAAAGGAGTGGCTAGAGGTCCGCAGAACTCAGGCAAGAGATCTGTTACAAAGTATTGTGCAGCGTCGCCAAACGATTGCAAGGGTAACGGAAGCGATTTTCGAGGTACAGGCGGATTTCTTAGAGAAAGGCATTGAGGGGCTTAAACCGTTGGTATTAAAGCAGATAGCAGATATGGCAGGGGTCCATGAATCAACGGTCAGCCGGGTCACATCGAATAAGTACGTCGAAACCCCTCAAGGTATCTACCGGCTGAAGTACTTTTTCAGCGGTGAACTCCCGACCGATTCTGGATCAAATGTTGCTGCAACCACAGTCAAAGAAAAAATTAAGGATATGATTGAAAACGAGGATGCAGCGAAACCGTTGAGTGATAAGGCAATCTCTGATGCATTGGAAGCGCAAGGGATTCATACGGCAAGACGAACTGTTGCCAAATACCGTGAGGAGCTTAATATCTTACCATCTCCTAAAAGGAAACGGAAATGGTAGATAATTAACGACTGACCGATTTCTGATGAATCGGCAGTAGCCAATAAAGCATTAATCTAACAAAGGGAGTCCAAGTCATGCAAATCCATCTTGTTAGCCGTCACCTTGAAATTACAGACGATATTCGGACTTACATTGAGAAGCGTGCTAAGAAAATCGAAGCGATTTTTAATCCCGTTATCGATTTTCAGGTGGTTGTGGAGGTGGAGAAAAACCGTTACCGAACGGAAATTACACTTGCGACACGAAAAGCAACCTTCCATGCCCAAGGTGAAACGCACGATGTTTTCTCATCGCTCGACGACGTAATAGACAAGATCGAGACACAAATCCGTCGTCATAAAGAGAGGATTAAAGATCGGCGACATCGCCTGTCTCGACGTGAGGTTGCCGTGCAATTAAGCGGCAATGAGGAGGACACACCGGCGACGAGTGATCCATCAGATATGCTGACACCCCACTTCAGGGCTCCCGAAAAATTCGCTGCCAAGCCGATGAGCGTAGGGGAAGCAGTGATGCAGCTTCGGATCTCTGGAGATACTTTGCTGCTTTTCTTAAATGCACAGACAGATCAAGTCAACGTTGTATATGAAGATGATAACGGTGAATATGGCTGGGTCGAGCCTCAATTTGCCTAGAGGTGTTCGCGGGAGGTGCTTCACAGAACGACAGTTCAAGTCCCGCCAATTCACATATGTTCGGTCCGATTTCCCGCTGAACGTAGCCTGTCCCAATCTATTGGGCGGTTCCTCACTACTCCCTCTTAAATCACCACACTGATTAGATTAGATTAATCCACCAAAGGAATAGTCGAATGCTAGACCATATAATGACGGTGCGTCAGCTAATCAAATATGCCGGTTACGAACTACAATTTGAGGTCACGGCTGGACATGATGGACTAGATCGTGCGCTCAAAACAGCGGAGTCGAACCGCCCAGGACTTGCGTTGTGTGGGCATTACGGCCACTTTGGACATGAACGGGTTCAAATTTTGGGACAGGGTGAAATTTCATATATAGAGAGCCTCTCTTCTTCGGAACGAACGGAAGTTTTACAGAAATTCTTCTCCTATGCTCTTCCGTGCGTGGTTGTTACAGGTGGCTTACCAGTCCCGTCAGAACTCGTCGCTATTGGCAATCAGACCAATATACCAATTCTGACTACCCGGCTATCCTCTGCCATCCTCACAACCCGGTTGCTGCTGTTTCTCGAAGATGAATTTGGCCCATCAGAATACGCCCACGGGAACTTGGTTGATGTGTTTGGGGTTGGCGTTTTAATCCTCGGCGAGAGTGGAATTGGCAAAAGCGAATGTGCTTTGGAACTCTTGCAGCGAGGACATCGCCTCATTGCAGACGATACGGTTCTTTTGAAGCGTGTATCGGGCCACCGTGTTTTCGGGATGCGTACCCAACCGGTGAAGCATTATATGGAGGTCCGAGGGTTGGGGATTGTCGATGTGATTGGACTCTTTGGGGTCACCGCAGTCGGCGATCGCACACAGGTTGAGTTGGTCGTCACACTGGAACATTGGGACGAAAACAAAGTGTACAACCGAACGGGACTGGATGAGGAAGTTTATAGTTTTCACAATGAACGGATACCATACCTTGTCATTCCTGTGGCACCCGGCCGAAATATCTCAAACCTGATTGAAGCTGCATCTATGAACCTCTGGGGACAAAAGTTGGGATTCCATGCAGCAAAAGAACTCAATGAAACCCTCATTGCGGAAATGGCAGAGCAGAGCGATGAATCGGCACTCGATGAATGGCAGCATACAACACTTCATCGCGAAATTTTGGAACCAACAAAATCAAAGGTAATTTAACAAGCCTATCAGCCAATAAGGAAGAAAATAATGATTGAACAATTGGTGACAATCCGCAATGCGCTCGGTTTGCATGCCCGTCCCGCCGGCGTACTGTCTCAAGCGGCGAATCAATTTTCTTCCAACGTCTACATCCAAAAAGGGCTCATGAAAGTAAATGCAAAAAGCATCATGGGGATCATGATGTTAGCAGCAAGCCGTGGCACTGAACTTACGATTCGGGCAGAAGGACCTGACGAGGAAGAAGCTGTTCAAGCCCTATCAAAATTGGTTGAGAGCGGCTTCGATGAGACAGACTAAAATGTCTCCAACGGCGTCGCATGCCGACAGAGTCAATGCAAATTAGGAGCGTATGAGATGACACCGGAAGAGAGATACCTCTTTGACCTACACGGGTACTTGGTACTGCGCGGGGTGCTGTCCCCGGATCTGCGTCAACGACTCAACGAAACGATAGACGACCTTGAAACACTTGATGATAATCAGACAGCAGCCCTAGGTGCTGAACGGAAATATCGTGCATCGGACAATGTTTACGCTCAGACGGGTATCCCGTCAGAAAGCGGCTTGGGAGATTACGACTGTGAGGTGCTCCGTTATGGTGGCCCCTTCGAGGAGCTCATTGACCTGCCTCAGACACTTCACTATATTGAGGAGATGATTGGTGAGCCAAGCCGGCTCGATGCAGCCAGCTTTATGTCGCGGAACAGTGGAGGAGCGTTTCGGTTCCATCACGGTTATGCAGAGTTGCTGCCCTATAGCGAGTACGCCTTCCGGGACGGCGCGTTCAAGTGCGTGAGTGTGAAAATTGGCTATGCGTTGACGGACGTTGATGTCGAAGATGGCTGTTTTGCTGTTATCCCCGGAAGCCACAAGAGCAACTTTACCAATCCGCTCGTGGGGCAGATTCCGGATCCCGCCCATCCACTTGTGCAGCCGTTGCCGTGTAAAGCCGGTGATGCAATCATCTTCTCCGAAGACCTTTCCCACGGGGCTGTAGAAAACCACGGCTCAAAGGTGCGGCGGACACTATTTTATTCCTATGCACCAGCGTTTCACTGCACTTGGCACGGCTTGGCAATGACCGCCGAAGGTTTTGAACAGCGTGCAACCCCGCGCCGGCTCGAACTTATCCAAGGACCTCCCCCGTTTGCCTCGGCAGCCGAATCCGATGTCCATTAGCATGAGTCCCAATGAATTGCAAGGGGACATAATTTCTGAGAAATCAGTAGGTAAGTTCCATGAAATCAGCTACGGAAGAAGATGTTTTTGACTTGCAGATTGGTCTTGGTGAGTCCGAAACCTCCGTTGAAGATAAGCACTTCTTCGATACGGCTGGCTACCTAGTGCTGGAGGGGCTCCTGAACCCGGATCAGATCGTGCAGGCGCAGGACACCCTGTCAAGGATTAGGGTGGCAACGCAGGAAAATATAACGCTCTTACCAGATGCTCCCTACGGCTGCGAGCTAGTCAACGTCATTGAAGGAGAGGACACCGTTGAGGATGCCATGGCGCTGCCTCGTGTCCTCGATTATGTGCAGGAATTTATCTGGGGCCGTCAATACCGCCTCGTCGGCTCACGGGCAATACTAAGAACACAGGAAAAGGGCAGCCAACTCACGCAAGGCGGCGATGCGGATCCGAGACGTTATGCCCGCTACCGTTGCTTTGGAGACGGTCAATTCCGTTGTCTGATGATTACCTGCCTGATTGCGTTGACTGACACTTCAGGTGGCGAGGGAACGTTCTGTGCAATTCCTGCCAGCCACAAAGCTAGCCTTCCACACCCCTATGAGAATATGGATCTGAGCGCAATTGCGCCGCTGCAGAATATCCCGTTGCGAGCTGGATCAGGCGTTCTGTTTACCGAAAATCTTTCCCACGCATTTCAACCGACCACTCGCAAAGGGGATCTGTGGTTGTCTTACCAATACGGTCCTTCGTACATGGTCAACTGGCCTCACTGCGAACCGTCAACGGATCTACTAGCGCGTACTGCCGATAAGCCTGCGAAGTCGCATCTGTTGTTAGAACCGTACTACCACCCCGCCGGTTCACAGAAGAAACAGGAGATGTAGCTAGTGCAGATCGCCATCTAATCGTTGCTTTATCAGATACGCCCGGCATTGACATACTCCCACACCCTAAAGGGTAGGGATTCTCCTCCGTTCCCAATAGGATGTCGAATTGCTCTATCAACGAAGTTAGCCCGGTGAACTGGGACTTACGACCTCTTCTGAGAGGGTAGATGCCCCTACCCTATGGATATTGATTGCCGCATTGCGGTCTCTATCCAACTCTGTGTGGCAATTTGGACCTTGCCATGTTCTGTCACGAAAGTTCAACCCTTGATTAACGGCACCACAGGCGTGACAGGTTCGGCTTGATGGATACCACTTATCTATGAATCGGACTTCACGATTCGGTTTCTTAGAATCAATGTACTTCAGTTTCTGCACGAAGTCATAGAATCCCAAATCAGAGACCTTGCGCCCCCAAAGACTTTTCATGCCCTTCATGTTGAGCGTCTCCAGTGAAATCCAATCATATCTATCTGTCAACTCATGTGCTAGCTGCCAATGGAAATTAGCTCTTTGGTTTGCAATACGCCGATGTTTCTCCCGATTTATCGGGATTCACGGTTGTTTGAACCTTTAACCTTTCGGGAGTGTTTGCGGTTGGCGCGTTTGATAACATTAAGGCTGCGTTTGAAAAATTGTGGGGAGTCGTAGTCATTATAGTCAGACCCGGTGAGATACCGCTTGAGTCCAAAATCGAACCCCGCGCTGTTACCCGTCGTCGGTCGATTCAAGGGTCTCTCTACATAATCTGTCAAAATGATGAGCCATACGTCTCCAACGCTGTCCCGCTTAATCGTACACCGTTTGGGGGTGCCAAGTATGTCTCGACTCTTGAAATAGCGATATATCCGCTTACCGATACGAATATAGTTGTTTTGTAGCAGTTTCCAACCCGCTTGCTTGAGTGTATAAGACTTGTATCTGAACCGTTTCTTAAAGCGTGGGATCCCTGAACGCTTGCCGCTTTTACGGTCAGCGAACATTTTGGTATACGCTTTATCCAGTCGGTCTATTACATCTTGCAAAGATTGACTGGGTAGCAAACTCCAATGAGCAAATCGGGATAACCTTTTCAACTTTGTCAGGTGCCGCATAAGGGCTTTTTTGCCCGGATATTTGCCATAGATAGCATAGTACCGGCGACACAACGCCACAAAGTGATTCCATACTTGGGCATGGCTATCAATCGTTTTCTGCAATTCACGATTACCGTGATTGCTATACAACTTGAACTTGTAGGTTTTCATTGGAAGTGTCTTTCTATCTATCATATCCGGTTCAAGGGGTGTGGGAGACACCACCGGGCGGTGGCGTGAACCTCTCCCACGAAAGACAAGATAAGTACACCTTATGTTACATACAAATTCAACCATTCTTTACACAACAAACGGAGATTAGCGGGCTACAACCCCACCCTAAAAGGGTGGGGCATTGCCCGTAAGATTAGGTAAAGTCTTCTAGTCGGATTACTGCACCGCCTTGTGCAGCCGACGCATTCGCACCGAGAACTGCTGCCAGACTATTCATGCTAGTGGCATAGGAACTCCGCATCATACTAGCATCGCCAGACCGCACCGCCTTAACAAAAGCCTGTGCTTGCAGCGCAAAAGCGTTGTCGCTTTCCGTCGTTTCCCAGACAGTATCACCATTCTCCACAACCTGTTGCGCTGACCACTCAATCAATGAATCATCGCTGACCAGCATAACCTGCCCTCGTGAAATGCTCACATTTGTCAGCACCCGCGAAACGCTCACATTCGCAGTTATGCCGCTAGCGAAGCGGTAATTGACGTTGTATACATGCGGCATGTTCATCGGTTCGGGTCCTTCACCGGGCTTCCGGTCAACGTAGAAAGCAGATACGGCTTCAATATCTCCTAAGAAGTAGCGCAAAAGATCTACCGTGTGGATGGTGTTTTCGACGAATGAGCCACCGCACAACTCAAAGCGACTTGTCCAGTAGCGGATCGGGTTGCCGCTGTAGAGACGTTGCACCAAAGCGTGGCGCAATGTACGCCCTTGTAGTCTCCGACAGACCTCTTCCGCTGATGGATAGTAACGGCTCATAAAGCCGACTTGCGAGATAATGCCTGCTTCTTGGATAGCGGTATTGAACCGAATGGCTTGTGCCATATCCAGCGTTTGCGGCTTCTCGACAAAGATAGCCAACCCTTTGTCCGCGGCAATGAGGATTTCGTCTGTGTGAAGTGTTGGCGGAATACAGAGATAGATTGCGTCGAGGTTTTCTTTGTCCAACATTTCATGGTGGTCGGTGTAGACTGCCTGTGCACCGAAGGTTGTGGCTTGTGTCTTCGCAGTCTCTTCATTGATATCGCAGAATGCCTGCAAAGTGATCTCATCGGCTTCGACCAACGGCGCAAGGGCTGGCAGGTGTGACCGAGTGGTGATATGGCCGAGACCAATAAATCCCAAACGAACAGGTTTCATAGTGATGGATGCCTCCATTTCTGAAAAATACTATAATGACATGATGAGAATACCACATCTCAACAGCATTAGCAAGTGTGATATGAGTTGACAAATAAATCAGTTGTGAATGATAATTGGCTATGACCAACTCTATGGAAGTCAGAATTGTTTTGAGGGATAATCTAACTACACTGGATTTGGAGGTTTCTGTGCAACCTAAAATTCAGCGAAAGTGCCAACCTATTTTTGAATTATCCGCCTGCAAGTATGATATAATACCTCCATTAGAAAAGAGGTCTTACGTCTGAGATTGGTGCTTTTATAGCCTATATTGTATTGCTTTTGGTATCTTTTTCATTGTTCGCATCTCGATTCAGAATTTTAATGCTCGCCAAAAAGGAGAGAACATGAAGGATTTATACCGTGTCGCTATTATCGGCACAGGCCGTATGGGCGGCTTAATTGAAGATGAACTCACGGTTAATCAATTTTCGAGCCCATATGGACACTTCAGTGCCTATGCCGCCATTGAGCAGACCGAGGTGGTCGCTGTTGCTAATCGTGGCGAGGAGCGTCTGAAACGGTTCACGGATCGGTTCGGCATTACCAACACTTACCTCGATTATCGCAAGATGATTGAGCAGGAAAAGCCGGACATCGTGAGCGTGACAACACCGTCATTCGCACGCGCTGAACCGATTATCTTTGCGGCAGAGAACGGTGTGCGAGGGATATATTCCGAAAAGGGATTGTGTGCCTCATTGGAGGAAGCCGATCACATTACCGCCGCGTGTAAGGCAAATAACGTTGCCTTCAACTGGGGTGCGATGCGTCGACACCATGATGGTTACATTCGGATGCGCGACGCCATTGCCCAAGGAGACATTGGTGAACCTCGCTATGCGGTGATGTCAAGCTATACTGACATCATTAAGCACCACCCACATACGTTAGATCTGGTATCCATGTTGCTTGGCGACCCGATGCCAATTTGGGTGGAGGGGCGCTTGGTGCAGCGAGGGGAACCCCTAGCTGCGAACGCGGATCAGCGCCCCCGTGCGTACCCGGAATATGACTCGGATGGACATTGTTTTGTGCCACCCGCTGGGGAAGAGATTGCTGACCCAATGGTTGGATTCTTCCGGATTGGCTATGAAAACAACACAGAGGGAATTTTCCTACCCCTATCTGGGCCATTCAACATTGATGTACACGGCGCCGAAGGACACGCCTACGCATGGGACAATGGTGATGTTTTCTGCGTCCGTCGCAGCGCGAAGGGCGGGGCTGCCGTTGATGAGCAGGTCATCAAACCGATGGGCGAAAGTCCGACAGTGTCCACGATTCGCAACATTATCCGCGAAATCGAAACAGGCGAGCGCACCACCGGAAATATCGACATAACGATGCAATCGGTGGAGGCACAATTCGGGATCGCGCATTCGCACTTGCAAGGTGGTGCTCGTGTGGCATTACCCGTTGCGGATCGAACGCTTTACATCCCCGGCGGCTGATCGCTAATTATAGATGAATAGATAATATGAGGGGAGTTATTTTGCCTTCATTCTTCGGTAAGCGAGAAGGGCTGCTCGTTTATTGGAGCAGCTCCAATAAACATTGTTCAATTTACAACAGAGGAGATAGCATTATGGCAAACGAATCAGTTCAATTATTTAATGGCACAGATCTCACAGGTTGGCGGATGCGACATCCAGACCAAGAACACAAGTGGGTTGTTCACGACGGCATCCTCAATAACACCGATAAAGGTGTGGACATCATGACGGAGCAAGAGTTTGGCGATTGTGAACTGCATATCGAGTATCGGGTACCAGAAGATAGCAACAGTGGTATCTACCTCCGTGGTCGATATGAGATTCAGATTTTAGACAGTCTGGGTAAGACGTACTCATATCCAGCGGAGAATGGTGCCCTTTATAATCAGAAGCATGTAGATGTCGAAGCTA
This sequence comes from Candidatus Poribacteria bacterium, assembly GCA_965208425.1. Taxonomy (GTDB): domain Bacteria; phylum Poribacteria; class WGA-4E; order WGA-4E; family PCPOR2b; genus PCPOR2b. The sequence continues at coordinate 5,006,559 of OZ242335.1, forward strand.
GCAAGCCAGCCGGAGAATGGCAAACGGTGGATGCGACACTCAAGGGTATGAGCCTGACAGTCTTCCTAAATGGGGTCAAGATTCACGATAACGTTACTATCGATGGACCGACAGGTGGACAACTCGCTGATGACAATCCGCCCACGGGTCCCTTGATGTTGCAAGGCGACCACGGTCCCGTTCAATTCCGCAACATTCAGATTCGGGAACTATAATAACAGAGACGAAAAAGCAGCTCAAACTCAACGCCCTATTCATTATGTTTTCTGACCGGGCGTGTGATCAGTTTTTTGAACTATTTCCCCCAAAAAGGAGTATAAGTGACGGCAAATGTGTCACGTGACAAACCAATTATAACGATCGAGCAGCATATCATCGAAGGGCAACAGCGCTATCCCGGCGCAACAGGAGAGTTCAGTTGGTTGTTGTCAGGAGTCACGCTAGCGACAAAGATTATACAGGATCGGGTCCGTCAGGCGGGACTCCTTGATGTTCTCGGTGCTACCGGAACCAACAATGTTCAAGGGGAGATGGTTCAAAAACTTGATGTTATCGCCAATGAAACACTGATGCAATGTTTGGGATACCGTGGGAATGTCGGCATGATGATTTCTGAGGAGGACGCTGAACCGCGCATCGTCCAAGACGTAGGAGAGGGGGGGAGATATGTAGTTCTGTTCGATCCTCTCGACGGCTCAAGTAACATTGATGTGAACGTACCAATCGGTACCATTTTCTCAATCCTTCGCCGTAAGTCTGATATCGATAGAAGCGATGCGATGCCGCATATCCTTCAGCCCGGCATTCAACAGGTCGCCGCCGGCTATGTGCTGTACGGTAGCAGCACAGTGATGGTCTACACCTCAGGTGATGGTGTCCACATATTCACGCTCGATCCATCAATTGGGGCATACGTGTTAACACAGGAAAATGTGCAGATGCCGGAAAACAGCGGAACCTACAGCGTTAATGAAGCCTACTCCCAGACATTCCCGCGAGGTGTGCAGAGATACCTTGAATGGGCAAAGTCCGCAGAAGCAGGCGGTTACACCCTGCGGTATGTTGGCTCGTTGGTTTCCGATTTTCACCGCACACTTCTCCGCGGTGGCGTGTTCCTTTATCCGCCGACACAGAAGGATCAATTCGGTAAACTGCGATTGTTATACGAAGCCAACCCGATAGCTTTCTTGGCAGAGCAGGCAGGAGGAGTTGCCAGCGACGGTAGGCAGCGCATCTTAGAAAAACAGCCACAGTCCATCCACGAACGCACGCCGTTGATTGTCGGTAGCAGAGACGAGGTTAAACGGGTGCTGTCGTTTTGGAGAGGATAATTTGGTAACTTATAGCCATCTGTGCAATAGCGATTTTTTGAATTTTGGAAGATTCAATTGGGCACAATAATATACAAATCCACACAACAAAGTCATAGAAATGCCAAAATTCTGTAACATCTCTTGTTTATAATTTTCTATCTCCTATTTGCTGTTGAGATACATGTCGAATTCAGACAGCAGTGCAACTGGGCGTTTTGCTTTAACTATGCTTTCGCTGTCTGGATTCACAACATCTGCGAGAAAAAAAATGGCATTCAAAAATTCTGATTGTGGAAGATGAGCCTGATATAGTTGAATTATTTGTGTACAATTTGGATCAAGCGGCTTCAAAACTGAGGCTGTCTTTAATGGAGTGGAGGCCCTTGACCGGATCAAAATCGAGTTGCCTGATTTCATTCTCTTGGACCTATTGCTTCCAGAGGTAGACGGACTAGAGATCTGTCGCATCTTAAAACGCGATCCTGAGACTGCAAACATTCCTATCATTATGTTAACAGCAAAGGGTGAAGCGATTGACCAAATCGTTGGGTTGGAGTTAGGAGCAGACGACTACATCACCAAGCCATTTAGTCCATGGGAGGTTTTGTTGAGAGTCCGCGCCGTGCTGCGTCGCGCGTCGAACGTTCCGCGCAGCAGACCTGCAAACCAAATTCAGATTGATGACCTGAAGATTGATCTTGACAGACACCAAGTATTTAGTGATGGCAGCGTCATTGATCTAACTGCCACAGAGTTCAAAATCCTTTCTCTATTTGCTCATTCCCCGGGGCGTGTCTTCACACGTAGTATTCTGATGGATGCGGTTTAGGGTCAGGAGTATTACGGCATTGAGCGCACAATGGATACCCATGTAAGTCGCTTGCGTCGCAAGTTGGGACAGTTCGGAGAACGGATTGAGACGGTACATGGGGTCGGCTATCGGCTCAAGGAATAGATATTAAATTGTTAGTTGAATAGGAAATGGAAGAAGCCCGGTGGGAAAATTCCCACCGGGCTTTTTTTGTTTTTATTACCGTCCAAGGTGCTGGGATGCCCCTCACCATCACGGGACCTTGGCACACATTTAAGAAAGTGAAAAAAACGTTCTCCATAAAAAATCCAAAGGAACGCCAAAATTTTGTAACATTTCTAGGCTATACTCTTGGACGTTGGTTGAGGAAATCAGGAAATTTGGGATGGAGGACTTCTGCTGTTCCTCCCAAATTTCGCATTACCACTTCCAATTGAAAATATCCTGAGTCAGACAACCCCTACGGAAGTTGATTGCCACAAAAAGTCGAAAGAAATGTCAAAATTTTGTAACATTCGTAAACTATACTTAAGGGTGTCCAAAAGCAAAGATGTAATCAGAAAAGGAGAACGATGAAACAACCACTTTTGTGGGTGCTGATAGTATGCCTCTGTTGAACCCCATCGACACTCACCGCGCAACAAACTGGACGCATCGAAGGGATCGTCCTTGATGAAGCAACAGAAGCACCGCTAGCAGATGTAAGCGTTGTATTGAGCGCGACTCAGTTAAATTTCCTTTTCAGGGACATACTTCATGACACGCTTTTTTGTGACAAATTTGTGACATTTATGGTATATTTTATTTAAGTAGCGTTAAGTGATTAACCAGAATGTCATTGAATAAAAATGTTATCCAATGGAGGGCTAATGAAGAACTACTTTCTACGCGGCATTTTACCTTTAATGTGTCTATTGTTGAGTAGTCCCGCGGTGTCGTGGGGCGATGCGGGCAAGATTAGCGGCTACTTCTTTGGCGATTATTACTACGTGCTGAAGTCCCACGAGGCAGATATTGAGGGACGGAATGGATTCCAGTTTCGGCGCGTTTACTTCGATTACGACAAGAACTTGTCGGACGCATTTTCCACAAAGTTTCGGTTCGAGATGAATGGGCCAGCATTTCCCACAGAGCGGAAGAAAACCGAGCCGTTCCTCAAAAATGGCTATATAAGATGGAAGAAACCCGAGTGGCGGACAAATGTTTATGTGGGGTTAACTGGCAACCCGACTTGGAAGAATGTTGAAAGGGTATGGGGCTATCGCTCGATTGCAAAATCGGTGCTTCACATGCACAAAATGGGCAACGGCTCCGACTTTGGTATAGCCCTACAAGGCGATGTCGACAAGTCAAAGAAACTTACCTATCACCTGATATTGGCAAACGGTACGAGCACGAGCGGAGAAATTGATAGCAATAAGAAGATCGCTTTTTCGCTTGCAGCTAGGCCCGTTACAGGTTTTATCGTTGAAGGATATGCAGACTTGGAAAACGCGGTGGATCGGGGCAATCGGTACACATTGCAAGGTTTGCTCGGCTATCAAGGAGAGCAATTTCGGGTCGGCGTTCAATTTGCCAATCAGACGCGGGAACAGGAAGACAAGGACGACCTTAATATTTTAGTGAGTTCGGCATTCGGTGCAGCACAATTGATCGAGAAGAAGGTATGGGCTTTTGCTCGGTTTGATCGTCTGTTCGATCCAAGCCCCGCTCCGAATGCAGGTTATATCCAGTTTGACGGCACGGCAGCACCGAATATGATGGTTGTTGGATTGGATTGGACACCAATTGGAACGTTTCATGTCATGCCTAATCTTGTTTTCGTTTTTTACGATGAACCGGATAGTGGTGCCAAACCGGACGCGACGATTATGCCGCGTTTGACGGCATTCTTTAGGTTCTAGCAATGGCTGTTTTATTTATCGTCCCTCAACTATGATACACTACCACGTATCATGACAAACGCTGGAATCTGACATAATTGGAGGGGACACGCTATGCAATCTCACTTAGAAGAAAACATGCAGCAGGACATCGATCTGATCCGCAGCAATGTCATTGAAATGGGCAAATTGGTTGAGCAAGCGTTAAAGACCTGTCTGGGTGCGATTGAGCATAATGATCGGCAGTCGGCTTATGTTGTGATCTTAAGGGACCGGCATATTGATGAGTTAGAGGAAACTCTAGAATCACTTTGCCAGCGGTTTCTGATTAAGCACCTGCCCGTCGCAACTCAAATGCGTTTCGTTTATTCGGTCATCAAGATCAACACCGAATTGGAGCGAGTCGGTGATTATGCGAAAGCGATGGCGCGACGATTTTTGACTGTCAGTGACTTGGGGGCACAAACTTCCCATCCCAAGCTCATCAACATTGCCAACCTCGCAATTCCGTTCCTCCGCAACGCTATGCACGCTTTTGCTGAAGGCGATGCTGAATTGGCGAAGGCAACGAGGGAAAGGGAAAAGGAACGGGCGATAGACAATCTACGTTATGAAATTCATAGTGACTTAATCCAATTGCATAGCAATGATGAATTACCATCAGAGGCGCTGGTGCCGCTAGTGACGATTGTCAGTTGCTTGGAGCGCGTCGCGAATCAGGCAAGCAATATTTGCGAGGAGGTCTTGTATATGTGTACCGGTGAGGATCTGAGGCATGACTACCAGCAGGTGTTGCGCGTGCTTTTTGTCGCTGAACACGATGCGTGCCGGGGACAGATGGCAGTTGGTATTGGCAATTCGCTCGAATCGCATAGAATACGGTTCAGCAGCGCCGGCGTGGCGTCCCAGCCACTGGATCCAAGAACCGTGCAATTCATGACGGAACATAGGATTGACATTTCTGGTCAGACGTCCAAATATTTAAGCCAGATCTTAGATCTCAAAGATTACGCAATCATTGTGTCACTCTCTGAGGCAGCGGAAAAATCAATCCCGTCGTTGCCATCGAGACCGGTGCGTATCAGTTGGGAAGTGCCAGATCCATCAAAACTTGAAGGCACTGAAGCGGAAATTCAAGCCGCATACCAGAAAACATTTCAATTTTTAGAGACACACATCCGAGAATTGGTTCAAGCAATTCTCGGTGATGATGTGGAGCGGGAGCAGCAAACTAATGTTCAATAACGTGTTGTGTGCTATCGTTGCGGTAGCACTCTGTCTGTTTTCAAATGGATGTTCAAAGAAGGATGAGACTAGTGAAAAGAGTGGGGCTGACGCGGCAGAGAAGGTCGTGATTCAGAATGCGGGTTCTGATACGATGGTCAATCTCGCACAGGCGTGGGCAGAGGCGTATGCTACCGTCGAGCCCAATGTGTCCCTTGAAGTTTCCGGCGGTGGTTCGGGAACCGGCATCGCTGCGCTGGTTAGCGGCACAGTAGACATCGCGAATTGTAGCCGTCAAATGATCCCGGTGGAAACGGAACGAGTGACGCAGAGTACCGGCGAGGCACCGCAAGAATTCATCGTTGGGTACGATGCGCTCGCTGTATACGTCCACAAGGACAATCCACTAGCTGAAATCTCCATAGATCAACTTGCTAGCATCTACGGAGAAGGTGGAGACCTAACTGAATGGTCCCAACTCGGGATCGATAATAGCGAGTGCGCCAATGACGAGATTATTCGGGTGAGCCGGCAATCAAATTCTGGGACATTTGTCTATTTCCGTTCGGCAATTCTTGGCAAGAATCGCGACTATAAGCTCGGTTCAAGAGATCTACACGGTTCTAAGGATGTCGTCGAACTTGTCGCGCATACACCGTGTGCAATCGGTTATAGCGGTATGGGGTACGCCACGGAAGAGGTGAAGATGCTCAAAATTGCGAAAACCGCTGGTGATGCCGCCTATGGTCCTACCGCCCAAGGGGTGCTTGATGGTACGTATCCAATCGCAAGGCCCCTGTATATGTATTCGCTCGGAACGCCAGAACCGCAGGAACAGGCTTACCTAGATTGGATCTTTTCGCCCACAGGACAGGGGATTGTTGAGAAAACGGGTTATGTGCCCGTCGGACAGAAATGAGCGTGGATGCCCAGTAATTATGCGAACAATCGTGAACATCTTTCACCAACTGGGACGTTGGTGCGAACCAGTTATTGAAGTAATTATTCGCTTGTGCGGTATCAGCGCAATTATCTTCGTCTTTGGCATATTCTTTTTCGTCTTCCGTGAAGGGATGGGGTTTTTCTTTGGCGGATTAGACATCATTGAGTTTCTCACAAGCCCCGAATGGTATCCCACCTCTGTGAGTAATAAACGTTACGGCGTATTGGCATTGATCGCCGGTACGTTTAGCGTGACAGCCTTGGCGATGGTTATCGCTGTGCCGTTCGGACTTGGGGCAGCTATCTTCGTGTCTGAATTCTGTGGACCGAAACTGAAGGAGACGCTCAAAATCGTCATCGAGTTACTCGCGGCGATTCCATCTGTAGTGTGGGGGTTCATCGGTTTAACGGTGATGAACGCACTGATTATCGAATTGTTCAACGTGCCAATCGGCTTAACGATGCTAAACGGCGGTATTATTCTAGCACTGATGAGCGTCCCCATCATCGTCTCTATCGGTGAAGACGCGCTCAAGGCGGTTCCAGATTCGTATCGCGAAGCGGCTGAAGCACTCGGAGCGACACGATGGCAGGTGGTTTATCGTGTGTTGCTGCCTACAGCGAAGAATGGGCTGCTTGCAGCGGTATTACTGGGTGTTGGTCGCGCAGTGGGCGAAACTATGGCGGTGCTGATGACAACAGGTCACGCGGTAAACATCCCGAATAGTCCTTTCGATTCTGTTCGTACACTGACCGCTACTATCGCAGCTGAGTTAGGCGAGGCAGCGGTGGGCAGCGATCACTATCGTGTGTTATTTATTATCGGTGTTCTGTTATTTACAATTACATTTATCGTGAACTTTGTCACTGACCTTGTGATTAAAGGTATCCGCGAAAAGGCGTAGTATTCATTCGAGAAATTACATGGCAGCAGAAACAAACTCCTCCCCCACCTCTCCAGAAACCGTCCCACCTCAATTGATGTTCACCGCAACTGACCAGAGTCGTAAAAAACAGCTGATGGAGAATATCGCTCGCGGCATCTTCTTCGTGATGACGCTGTTGATGATTTTGCCGCTTGTTCTCATCGTGGTCTATCTCTTTGTAAAGGCGGCACCGATCCTGTCCCTAGAGTTCTTTTTTACGAACCCTGCAAAGGGGATGAGAGCCGGCGGGTTATGGGCACCGCTGCTTGGAACGATTTATATCGTGATAATTTCGCTGTTGGTTTCCGCACCCATTGGCGTGTTAGCAGCAGTATACCTGAACGAATATGCCCGCGAAAGTTGGTTCACCCGCATAATCAACCTTGCAGTGGTCAATCTCGCCGGTGTGCCGAGTATCGTTCACGCCCTTTTTGGTGTGGGTGCCTTTGTGTATTTTGCAAGGATGGGACGCTCGGTTTTAGCGGCTTCGCTGACATTGGCGATCATGACGCTGCCGGTGATTATTGCAAGCACGAAAGAGGCCCTCGGCGCAGTTCCGATGGCGTTTAGGGAAGCGTGTTGGAATACCGGCGCGACACGATGGCAGACGATTCGCGGTATCGTCCTGCCAAATTCAATCAGTGGCATATTGACCGGAGTAATTTTACAGGTGTCACGAGCAGCAGGTGAAACTGCGCCCATTATGTTTACCGGCGCAGTATTTTATAAGGCTATCTCTGAAGGGGATGTACTCGCCTACGGTCTATTCGATCGGTTTATGGCGCTCTCGATGCACCTGTATCAACTTTCGACGCAAGTGCCGGGAGTTCCAGAAGCCTTAGAGTACGGCACAGCCGTTGTGTTATTAGGCGCTGTGTTGATGGTGAACACACTAGCAATTGCGCTGCGTGTGTACCTACGATCTCGGAAGCGGTGGTAGGATTTATAGTAGATCTTAGAATTAATGGGACACTCCAAATTGGTAGGCACTGTTTCCAACTGCGCCGGTTCAACCGACCACGGCACCTACCGGGGAGCGAAAACGTCTATTTATTTTTAGCATTTACTATAGATTGGAAATCCGTGGTGACGCCCGATGAATCGGGCAACTACATACTGAAATGTATAACTCCTATTACGGTAAAATTAAAGACATTGGCACAACTATCTAATTCTACGAAGAAAATTGAAATTGCGGATCTCACAGTCCGATACGGAGAGATGGAAGCCCTCAAGGGGATTTCTTTCGATGTATATGAGAATGAGATACTGGGAGTTATCGGTCCCGCACAATCCGGCAAAACAACGCTGTTGAAGACTATCAACCGTACGATTGAACTGGAACCAAGTGCACAGGTCAGCGGTTTGGTGAAAATCGACGGCACGGATGTGAAAAGCGTCAAAAACGTCAATCAACTGCGCCGCCGAATTGGTATGGTATTTCCGCTGCCGGTCGGTTTGCCGTTGTCCATCTACGATAATGTAGCTTTCGCGCCCCGGACTGCGGGCATCCACAACCGGAGCGAGTTAGACGAGCTTGTGGAGCGTTGTCTGCAACAGGCAGCACTTTGGGATGAGGTTAAAGACCGACTCAATAGTCTCGGTACAAAGTTGTCAGGGGGACAGCAGCAGCGCTTGACCATTGCGCGTGCTCTGTCACACCAACCCGAAATTCTTTGCCTCGACGAATTTTCGATTGCTGTGGATCCGGTGACGACAATGCGAATTGAGGATATCCTCAAAGAACTACAATCGCAAATCACCATTATCCTCGTCACCAATTTGGTTCAACAGGCGCGTCGCTTGGCAAATCGCACCGCTTTTATATTCGAGAGCGAGCTAATCGAAATCAACGACAACGATGTCATTTTCTCCGACTCACCGGCTAACAGACTAACCTATGACTATGTGAATGGAACCTTCGGATGAGCGCAGATAAAAGGCATAGCATCGAAACCCGTCAGCTTAACCTTTGGTACGGTGACTTTCAGGCACTTATCAATGTGAGTGTCAAGATTATTGACGGTTTGATAACAGGACTTATTGGCCCCTCCGGATGTGGCAAAACCACGTTGCTGCGCTGTTTTAACCGCGTAAACGAACGGTACGGAAACGTCACGACGACCGGGGAGGTTGAAATCCTCGGTAAAAACATCTACGATGCGGATGTTTCACTACCGGAGCTCCGAAAAAACGTCGGTATGGTGTTTCAGCGTCCGAATCCCCTACCAATCTCCGTTTACGAAAACATTATTTTTGGTTTGCGTGTCCACTCTGAAAATCGTATGCGGAAGAGGTCGGAAACTGACGGTATCGTTGAAGCAGCGTTAAGGGAGGTGTTTCTATGGGACGATCTGAAGGATCAGCTAAAAGTGAAGGCAACCACCCTACAACTTGAACAGCAGCAAAAGTTGTGCATAGCCCGGCTGCTGCCGCTGAAACCACGGGTGATTTTGATGGACGAACCGTGTTCTGCCCTTGACGCCAAAGGGACACGGGCAGTTGAAGAGTTAATGCTGCAACTCGCGGGACACTACACCATTCTAATTGTCACACACAATATGGCACAGGCACGCCGTATAAGCGATGAATGTATCTTCATGCTGCTCGGTGAGATTATCGAGCACAGCCGCACCGAAGATCTGTTCCTAACTCCCCAGAACGAAAAAACGGCGGATTATATCGAAGGAAGATACGGATAATAGGTAAACACCGCCCTTGCATTCCGAGGGTCGGGGCAGCGTCCCAGCATTAAATTAATATACCTCCGAACCTTTCAGCGGAAGCGGTACAACCCAGATATTACGATATTTCACGGGGTTGCCGTGGTCCTGCAGCCGTAAGGGTCCGGGCGCTGCGGCATCGTCGTCCGTTGCCCCACCTGTAGCACCTTGTATCTGGACATTATTCTGTATTACAATCCCGTTCTGCAGCACGGTCACGCGTGCACTTTCTTCTATCTCCCCCGACTCACTAATGCGAGCGGCGCGGAATATCGCGTCGTATGTTTGCCATTCAAGCGGCGGCTTACAAGCGTTCACCAACGATGCAAATTGGTTGTAAATTGCGCCGCAGTCTCCCATGCCCGGCACATCAATTCCGTAGGAATCCAAGACCTGGATTTCATACCGTCCCTGAAGGAATACCCCGCTATTTCCCTTCGCTTGACCCGTTGCATCTGGCATGTCGGGTGTCATGAACTCCAGATGAAGTAAAAAATCGGCAAACTGCTCCCGACTCACGATGTCGCCCTCGCCAGCGGTCACGGTCATCGCGCCGTCAGCGACCTCCCAAGCCGGTGCACCTCCATCAAGTTTCGTCCAGCTGCTGAGATCTTGCCCATCAAAAAGAATAACTGCCGCCTCCGGTGGTGTTTGTATCATCAATCGTCTCCTCTTTCGTGAAAATAAAAAAGCAGGGCTAAAAAATCAGCCCTGCTCTGCATCTAAGTTTGAGATCAAGGGAAGAACCGTCTCCTAAGAGAAAGCTCCCTTGATGGGGAAGCACTGTCTCCTAAAAGACAGCACCTCCCTTGATCATTCCACTAGATGGTAACAAGAATGATCACCTCCTTTCATTTCAAAGGATATAAATAGCATAGCACACTCGGAAAATTTTGTCAACAATAAAGTATGTTCATTTTTCTTTGTTCTCCAAAAATTAGTTTATTGTCCCCGCACAGTTGACACGACACCTCGGTTAGGAATATAATAAAGGATACTATATATCTGCCCCTAAGGTTGACATCAGGATATAGTTTGAAACGGGGAAAAATTCAATGAACTTGGGACATTGACAACGGTAGTAAATCAAAAAGATATGTTAATTGTGATTCCAAAATAGATCGGATGACGAAAACTTTCAACAACTCAAAAGGAGATATCCATTGGAAAACGGACAAAAGACAATCAGAGAACTATTCGATGGCAGTAAAATTTTTAACATCCCAGAGTATCAGCGAGCTTACGCTTGGGAAGAAAAGGAACTCAAAGACTTTGTTGATGACATAAAAAATCAAAGAACCGACAAGGACTACTTTTTCGGTACAATTCTCTTTCAAGAAAAAAAGGAAACATCAAATAACTTTGAAATCATTGACATCGTAGATGGGCAACAGCGTATCACAACGCTTATCATTTTCATGAAACTTCTTCTCGATAAACTCGGAGAGGCTGAAGACGATAGCGAGATTACGATGCTGAAAGATAGGTATATTCAAGTTTACAATGAATACAAACTCCGTGTGTTGCGAGACGATAATGACTTCTTCAAGTCCTATATTTTACAGGATAAGCCAATTGATGAGGTCGGCACCCCTTCTCAAAGACGATTGCTCAAAGCGAAGAAGCTCCTTAATAAACGGATCGAGAACGAGAACTTTGAAACCTTGCGTGAGTTCAAGAAAAAAATCGAGAGCATGAAAATCTTGACCTATTCTGTCGAAGGCAACGCCGAGGCAACTCTGATATTTGAGACAACCAACGATCGAGGTAAATCGTTGACTAATTTAGAGAAAATCAAGAGTTTCTTGATGTACAAAACCTACCTCGCATCTTCTGATCATCCCGAGCCCCATCTCAATGATATCCAAAGTCGATTTAGCGAAATCTATCGCAATTATGAGAGAATCGAAGATCGGATAGAGGAAGATACGATTTTGCAATACCATTCCATTGCTTTTGCAGAATGGACTAAAAAGTCCGAATATCAAAACTACGTACCCAAGATTAAACAGCAAGTAAACGAACTTGTCAACAACCCAGAGACAGAATCGGAGGCGATGAATTTCATAGACAGGTATAGCCTCGAATTGAAAGAAAGTTTTGTGTTTATGAGGAAGCTACTTGAAAATAGAGAACCTTACCTCCTTGATATTTTTGCTCTCGATCGCCCAGCAGTGTTTTATCCCTTGCTCATCAAAGCCTATAAATTTGACGAATCAGTTGAAAAGCAGAATTTCAAACGGGTTGCTCGATTAGTAGAGATTATCTGCTTCCGTTTCAGTGTTATAAGGACCAGGACAGATACAGGGCGCGAGACACTGTACAGAATAGCTAGGGATTTCAAACGGGATTTCAAGGGACTTATCAAAGATCTCAAGCAATTTGTTGAGAAGTATTGCGATAATAGTCGTTTTCATTCCCATCTGTCATGGCGTGACTTTTATTTTGATGTAAAGACGAATTATCAGCAGTATCTCTTTTGGAAATACGAGAATCATCTCAGAATGGAAGAGCAGCCGGTCTTTCCTGAAATGTCCCACGATGAGTTTGCCAATCACGATTCGCGGACAAAATATTCAATCGAGCGCATCATCCCGTACAACCCTAAATATAGTGAGGTTGTTGAAGATGAATCAATCCTGCCAGAGATGACCCAAGAGTTTAGGGAGAATTATCTCGGTTACATCGGAAATTTGACGATTGATCCACTCTCAGCGAATAGCAGCAAATCGAATCGTTCCTTTGACTACAAAAACCAAAACTATTTCCGCAAAGCTCCGCTCAAGACACAAAAAGAGTTGGAGGATTTCCTGAACCGAGAAACTAGGAAATGGGATGAGGTTTCAATCCAAAAACGAGGTGAAAAGATTTTAGATTTTGCTTTGACATATTGGAATCATAAGGATGTGTAAAGTAGAATATGCAGCCAGGTTGTTTTTACACGGATTCTCAACCTCCATAGTCGCATTCGTATCTAGGACGTGTTGACATTTTGTTGTTCCAAATGCTAGAAGAGACTACAGCTGTAGGGAACAACGATCGTTGTTCCCTACGGGTTTGCTGATGGAGTCCTTGCTGTAGTCGCCCGATTCATCGGGCGTCGTGAGTCGTATCGTCCAGTGATGAATCACCAAACTACAAGACTCTGAACTTTGAATTTGGTAAGTCCTACCGCAATTTAAATGACACTTGACTTTTTAGGAGGATATTATGCCTTACAAATTTAGACCAGACAAGATGTATATGATGCCGACACACTTTGGCCCCGGCATGGGACCGCGGCAGGGGCCCTGTGGACGTAAATTCGAGTGCAAGGACAGTCCGAAGTCAACATCCGTATCCGTCAGCTTTTTGACAAATCGTGAGCAGCTTGAGGAATTTTTGCCTGAAGGTTTTGAGGTTGGCGCGGAGCCGGTCGTCAGTGTTTCTGCGTCGTATATGACGGAGATTGAGTGGTTGGCGGGTCGTGGATACAATGTCCTTGGCGTCAGTTTTCCTGCTATCTTCAACGGGGAACGCGATCGCGCTGAAGGTGGACTATTAACAGTGCTTTGGGAAAACCTGTGCGATCCGATTCTCACGGGGCGTGAGCAGTTGGGCTTCTCCAAAATCTACTGTGAACTTCCAGAGCCGGTCGTGCTTCGTGGAGACACACACTGCATCGCCAGTTGGCTCGGCTTCAAGTTCTTGGATATGAAACTGACAAATATGGAACAGGTGACACTGGATCCAAACCCTGCACCGGCACCACCGCCCCCAGATGATGGTGTGCTGCGGGGGACCTTGCACTATAAATATATGCCGCGAACCGGGGAATGGGGTCAAGGCGATGTCGGATATGCCGTACTCACGCCGGCAGAGGGAAGCAACAGCGTTACCCAAGAGTTATGGCGCGGTGAGGGAACTGTGGAGTTTCACAAAGCAAGGTGGGAAGATTTGCCAACTCAGTATCATATAGTTAACGCCTTCCATGAGTTGGAAATTAAGGAATACCGCGGTGCAACGATCTCTAAGAGCATTGGTGGCAAAGATCTCAGCGATCAACGGATCCTTGAGTAGCCTGAGATTGAAGGCAAAAATTATGTAGGCTCATGGAAAAAGAAAGCGCGAAGAGCAACCGAGTTTTTAACAAAAACTCGGTTTCTGTTGCACGACTGGAGGTAAGCTATGGAATATCGTCCGTTTGGTCAGACAGGGCTACAGGTTTCAGCGATTGGGTTTGGTTGCTGGGAGATGGGTGGGGGTTACGGTTCCATCGAGGAATCGGAGATCATCAAGGCAATTCATCGCGCCCTCGACCTTGGAATCAACTGCTTTGACACCGCCGAAGGCTATGGGAAGGGCAAGTCTGAGGAGTTGCTGTCAAGGGCATTGGAGAACCGGCGAAAAGATGTTATCGTCGTGACCAAGTTCGGCGTAGGTTACGATGATCGTCCGAAAGGAAGAGATAGCCGGCGATCCACAGCACACGCTGCGATAGATCGAAGTCTGAAGGCACTAAACACCGACTATGTTGACGTGTACCTAGTCCATTGGCCCGATTGCACAACTCCCTTCGAGGAAACAATGCAGGCGTTGGAGGAACTTGTCCAGCAGGGAAAGGTGCGCCATGTCGGACTATCGAACTTTACGCTCGATGAAATCAAGACGTGCATGGCAATGCGTCGGGTTGAGGTCTTACAGTACAGCTGCAATCTCTTTGATCGGCGTATGCCAAAATGGATCTTCCCCTATGCCGAAGAGAACGGGATTGGCGTCATGACGTATGGCTCACTCGCCTACGGTTTACTGACGGGCGCATTCACCGAGGAAACCACATTTGAGGAAGGGGATTGGCGGAGCAATGGTGGCTGGGACATGTCGCTGAGGTTGTTCATGCCAGAGGTGTTTAAGCGTAACGTTCAAGCAGTTGATGAACTCAAACCGATCGCAGAGCGGCTTGGTAAAAATCTTCCCCATCTCGCTCTCAATTGGACGCATTCCAACCCTGGCGTCAGCGTGTCGCTTGTCGGCGCGAGGCGCGCCTCCGAGGTTGAGGACAACATGGGAGCGGTTGGTTGGCAGTTGGAGGACGAGGTGCGGGCTGAAATTGATCAGGTTTTCGCCGAATATGAAATCGACACCGCGCCTAATAAGTGGGTGGAACAGGTCGATTAGGTAATCATCGGACAATCTGACATAAGTAGCGCAAACTGTATGAGGTTTCAGAAAATCGCTCATGTTAAGATTTGGTGCAAAGAAACCGAGTTTTTTCGGAAAAACTTGGTTTCTCTTCGTGCTTTGCACTTTCTTTTTATATGAGCCTCAGAAAATAATTCGGTAATTCTATATGTTCCCTAGGCCCGGTAGGTGCGGTTTCTAACCGCACCGAATTCAGTCCAACCCAGTAGATGCAGTTTCCTAACCTACCACATAGGCGCGTGGGTTGAAACGGCGCAGTTGAAAACAGCGCCTACCAAACGGGCGACCGGTAGGTGCGGTTTCTAACCGCACCGGTTTGGAGTGTCTCATTACTTCTAAGGTCCACTATAATTTTACTTGAGTATCAGCATCCGCCGCGTCGCTGAGAATTCTCCCGCCCTCAGTGTGTAAAAATAGAGACCGCTGGCGACAGACTCACCCAACTGATTCCGTCCGTCCCAATAGGCTGCACGACTCCGACTCCGATACATACCCGCTGCCTGATGACCTACCGCCAATCGTCGAATCAACTGCCCATCCATATCATAAATTGTCAGTGTGACCTCTGCTGCCTCCGCTAATTGATACGGTATCCACGTCTCCGGGTTAAATGGATTCGGGTAGTTTGCTAACAAGGCAGTCTCTTCAGGAATTAATGAGGCTAGCAGATTTTCAAGATTCTCTATACCTTGTTTGAAGGTAATCGAACCGTCATTTTCTAACCGTGCCTGTGCAATCCACGCTTCTATTGTTGCAGCATCTACCCTTCCCTCTCCCCCTGATAAGGGGGCCGGGGGGTTGGGAGGTGCAGCAGATGATCCAGCAATTCCCTGTGACACAAGGATGAGGTCGAGGATACTGACAACACCGTCACCGTTGACATCCACCGCCGAGCCAGCAGGCACCCTTTTACCCAACTGCTGTGCAGCAAGAACCAGATCCAGAATGCTTACCCGTCCATCCCGATTCACATCCCCGGTGGCAAGGCGTCCTTCTATAGTAATGTGAATTTCATGGGGTCCTGCAGGAATACTATCACCGGTGCTAGCAGCAAACTCAAAATTACGCAGTGCCAACTCTGTTTCACCGGCGGCTTTCGCTTTGAATCTCACTTGGAGCAGTGTGCCGGTGCCGCCCACACCTTGGGTGGATAACCGCGCCGCATTGAGTCCTGTGATTTTCCCCGATGCGTTATCAATGTTCCCACTCTGAAAGAAGGTCGTCCCACCTGTCTTTAGGAAATTACCTTCGCTTACATCAATGGCTTCAAGTATAGTAGGGTCGAAGGCAATATCAAACTGCCAACCTGCCAAATCGGTGAAATCTTCCGCACGGATGTCGAGGGTAAAGGTATCGCCCGTATGAATTGGGGTTTTGGACAAGGTGTAGCCGACACCGGGATTTGCCACCATATATTCCGCGTCGGGTTCAAACCCAAAATAGGCATCGTACTGGGCTCTAACCGTAACTAATAAGACATTTCTCCCCTGCTTTAGCGTGACCGGGACAGAATCCGTATAACCAGCACTTGCATGATAACGGAGGGACTCATGAATCAAAGTCCCGTTGAGCCAGACCTTAAGTTCGTTATGGCTGCCGACATATAGCGTTGTATCCTGTTGTCGTGGCGAATGCAGGGGCACAGTGCCGTAGATGCTGGCACCCTCAATGCCGATGGCATCACCATCGCCGCCTCCAAGCATTTTCGCTACATTGTTCCACCCCGTGGGCGGGAGTTTGCGAAATGTCCATACGTCATCGCCGAGGGGCTGTCCCTCCGTTACACTGTGGGTAGCAATCTCTACCTCTGTCACCGCCCCTCCACTCGCTTCTGACAGTAAATCCTTAGTACTGGGTCCAGTATTCGGTATCACGATCCATAGCCACGGTCCTTCTATTGCCGGACCCACTTCTGGGAACGCCGGATTGTCGTACCAAACAAACGTCGGTATATTTTCGCGTATCCCATCCAAAGGCGAAATATCGGGGATCTCATTTTCAGGGATTATTACCCATTTTAAGTTGGCCAACCCTGCAAGGGGAGATATGTCCGATATGTTGTTGCCCCTAAGATTCAAACGAATTAATCCGGTTAACTCTGCAAGGGGGGATATATCCGATATGTTGTTGCCATCAAAATGCAGTTCTTTTAGATTCGTTAAACCCGCCAGAGGCGTGAGGTCTGATATATTTGCGCGGTTAATACCTATTATTTCGAGTTTTGTTAAGCCTGCAAGAGGTGATAAATCAGATATAGAGCTGACCCAACTAGCATCAATGGTTTTTAGATTGATTAATCCTGAAACCGGTGATAGGTCAGATATCTTATTTCCAAAGCTTAAATACTCTAGATTGATTAGTCCTGCGACCGGCGACAGGTCAGATACCAAAGTCCCAACAAACTCTAGGCGAGTGAGATTTGTTAAACCCCTGACAGGAGATATGTCAAGTAAGGGGTTATCATGAAGCCAGAGCTCTCGCAGGTTGATTAAGCCCGCTAACGGTGAGAGGTCAGAGATCTCATTATCATCAAATCGTAAAAAACGCAGATTGGTTCCAAACTGAAGTCCTGTCAAATCTTGGATCCCCTTGTTGCGTGCATCAAGCCTTCCCAATCCTTCCATCTCCTGTACAATAATCGGGGCATTGGGACTTTTACCAAGGGCCTCCGCTATTACCGCACGGAGATTCGAGTCGGGAATATGAACAACAGCACCGGGTAGCTGCTCTGGCTGCGACGGACTATCAACCTCCGCCTCCGGGAAGTCCAACGCGTAAATCATTGCATTGAAATTAGAGATCCACGCATCCCGTTTCACACTGCCATTCGCACTATCTAACACCAATAAACCTATATTTTGTAGTCCTATATTTTCACGAATCTTCTCTAGGAACCTTTCCGTCTCTAACCCAACCACCGCAGCGGCATACGCAGCGTCGACCGGTCCTTGAAACACCTCATGAAACCGTTGAATGGGTTCGATGTCATCGACCATACCACCCGTTGCTTCAAGGGCACCCCTATACCTATCCATATCTTCTTGAACGAGTGCATCCATCTCTGACTTCTCGACGTACAATCGGAGCGCCTGTGCTTTATCGTATGCCGGGTTAGTGTTACTCTCTATGACTGCACGGACCTGATCCTCAAAGGTATTCATACCTTTTGTATGGCAACCGAAACAGGAGAGTCCGTTACGCACCGTTGGGTCGCTTGCAGCGGGGTTGGAAACAATGTTTATCGGTGCATCGTCCAGACGGAAACCGGACGCATTGGTAATGTAATATCCCTGTAACCCGTTGGGGAGATTAAAGATAACCTCTCCACCATCATGGGTGAATGAGAGTGGGTGGGTGAAGACGTTCTGTGTGCCAACACTGCCTGCAAAGTCGTAACTCTTCCAATACGCTCCATAGCGAGAGGTGTGTCGTTCTAACACGCGATTGTTAGCGGAGACACCTGAATTGTTGGTTCCTGCCCGCCATACACGTACTCCCGGTGCATTGAGTAGATTCTGGAGGACATCCACCTCCAGTCGGGTCTCTAACTCCCTATCTGTCAGTGGGAGAGAGAGTAGGTCATGGTATAGTGGGGGTAGAGATGCTTGTGCGACAAACCAATCGACATGAACCGATGGTATATCAGCCTTCATCTCCCCCTGTAACCGCGTCAGTTGCGCCTTTAGGGTAGTTTGTTCTGGCGCATCAAATGAGATGTGATAGGGATACTCTGCTTCTATTTTCGTCCAGCCATCATTCCGATCCCACTCATAGTGTCTCAGGTCGATATAGAAGATGGTCCCCTGTGAGTCGATGGGTTGTGGGTTGGTAACGGTAACTCCCCATGAAAGGCTGTTGACCAGTTTGTAGAGTGCTTTGCGATACTCTTGCAGAATCTGTGATGCCTCCCCTACGTTATAGAGATGTGTCATAGTAAAGTAACGAGCAAAGGTACGGTCAAATGGCGCGAGGGACATCAGGTGAGTCTCGATAGTATAGAGTATTTCACTAGGAGAGATGAAGTCGGCATCGGTTATGGAAGTTACCGCCCAATCGGGAGCGCCAGCCAATATCCAGTTACGGATTGTGTTAATTGACCGGGCAGGGAGTTGGGGTTGTCCGAGTGGCATCCGTTTGGCGGTGTCGGTGGTAATGAGTCGGTTATACAGTTCTGAAGCATCAGGGTTCCCAGGTACAACGCTTCCTTTTTCAATGAGTGCGTTGTGTTCCATTAAGAGGGATTCTTTATACGCACCGTCAGGACCGTGGCAGATGAGGCAGCTCTGTTGGAAGATAGCGTAGGTGTCTAGGGCTATCTGTTGTTGAGGGTGTACATTTTGAGAGCTTACCATGAGGATTAATAAAATGATGAGTGTGATGCGATGCTGTCGTTGCTTACAAGCTACGGAGATGAGGTAATGCGTAAACATAGAAATGTTTCCTTTATGGTATTAGAATTAATGAGACACTGCAAATCGGTGCGGTTGGAAACCGCACCTACCGGGAGGCGAAAGATACACATGTCGCCACTCTGGGGCTAAATGAAGCGATTAACCAATGGTTTTCACGTCTCACGCATCACGTTATCAACAGCTGCAAACTAAGCACCATTGCTTATTACTATAGATAGCAGCCTGCATTATTTGCAATTTTTAGGACTCACGCAGTTGAACGCTGAGGTTTTGTAGTTCGATGCCTCGGTGCCAATGCGGGGCAAGATGCCCCGCCTACGATGGGTGTGGATTTTCCATGCCCCGAAAAGCCCGATAAATCGGGCAACTACAATATCTAGGTGCGTAAGTCCTGATTTTTTTCCATTCAATCAAAGAATCCGAATTCTTGCCTGAAGTTATTTTTAAGTAGGTCCTCATTCAAAGTGACACCCAATCCGGGAAGATTCGGCACATCTATATGCCCTTCTTGAATTAAGGGTCCCTCATTAATGATACCTTCCCAAAAGCGGTCGTCCAAGTGATGGAATTCCAAGACAAGGAAGTTCGGCACAGCCGCCATCACATGGCAGTTTGCAACAGTTTGGACGGGACTACCGATATTGTGCGGGGCGATGGGGATGTAGTACATATCCGCGAGGTCTGCGATTCGCCTTCCCTCTAATAGCCCTCCCGCCTTTGCCATATCTGGCGAAATAATGTCTGCCGCTTGGGTTTCGATCAGGTCTCGGAAGCCAAATCGGGTGTAGAAATTCTCGCCGGTGCAGATTGGTGTGCGCGTGGATTTCGTGACGCCTTCCATCGCCGCTATGTTTTCGGGTGGGATGGGATCCTCCAGCCAGAGCAGATCGAGATCCTCAAAGGCGTGTGCAACTTTCAGAATGTCCACCGGGGCGTAAAACCAGTGGGCATCTATTGCGAGGTCGGTATTAGAATCTAAGCCTTCGCGGACAGCGGTTACCACATCGACATAGTGGGCAATATCGTCGTTGCTGATACAGCGATTATATCGGTCTCGGCGGGACGGGAGTGGGTCAATGTCAAACTTGATGGCGGTAAACCCCCGCGCTTCAACTTCCCGCGCTTTGGCTGCGTATGCTTCAGGGGTCTCTGTTTCGCCGGCATGACAATCGTTATAAATCCGTATCTTATCGCGAAATTTGCCTCCGAGCAGCTGCCAAATCGGAACGCCAACCGCCTGTCCGGTGATGTCCCACAGTGCACTTTCTATCCCGCTGATAGCACTCATCACGGCACCTTGATAAAAACCGGACGCGGACATAGAGCTCATCATATCACGGAATAATTTATCGACGTTACGTGGATCTTGACCGATTAGCGGTCGCGTCAACCGTTCGTCGACGGCAATTTGATGAACCCCTGCCCCGTGGTAGGCTTCCCCGATGCCAGTGATGCCTTCATCGGTCTTGACTTTAATCAGCACCCAACCGGTGGGCTTCAACAGGACTGAGCCGATATGTGTTATTTTCATCAAAAACTCCTTCAGGTGTGTCCCCCCGCTCGCGGGGGGATTAAGGGGGGTGGGTGGTTCATGGGAAGATGCCTAATTCCATATAGGATGTCGCGATTATGTTAATCGCATTGATAAACGCAGCCGTTCTCAAGTCAATTTCTTCTCCGTTCTGCTTTTGGGTTTCCCGAATCTGATTATATGCAACAATCATTGTATCTTCAAGCCCGGAGTTGACTAAGTCCACTTCATCCGGCCCATGTGCTAACTGTTGCATCTCCGCTTGGGTCAGCTCCTTCCCCGTTATGTTCTGAATGGTCTTTAGCATACTTGTATGGATACTCTCCTCAAACCGTTTTCCCATCCGTCCAAATCGCACATGTGAAAGGTTTCTAAGCCATTCAAAATAGGAAACTGTTACGCCACCCGCATTCAGATAAGTATCGGGAACAATCATCACGCCTCTTTTTCCAAGGGACTCATTCGCTTCAAAAGTTGTGGGACCGTTCGCGGCTTCGGCGATGATTTTGGCTTTAATCCGGTCGGTGTTCTCATGGGTAATCTGATTTTCAAGTGCCGCTGGAATCAGTATATCGCATTCCAACTCAAGAACGTCGGCAGGATTCTGGAGTGTGGTTGCGCCGGGAAAGTTGAGGATTGACCCTGTTTCGTTACGATACGAGAAAACTTTTTCTACATCTAACCCCTTGGGATTGTGAATGGCACCAGTCTGTTCCGCTATGCCAACGATAACGGCACCGCCTTCCTGCAAAAATTTCGCAGCGTGATAACCAACGTTGCCGAACCCTTGCACGGCAACCGACTTTCCCGCCAGACCCGGCTGCAGACCGAGCACTTTCATATCTTCAACAGAGCGACACACCTCTTGAAGTCCGAAGTAAACCCCTTGACCCGTCGCTTCTTGTCTCCCATGCACTCCTTCCTCAGCGATTGGTTTTCCAGTAACGCACGCGGCCACATCCAGTTTTTCAGACGTCATTGTCTTATACGTGTCCAGAATCCATGCCATTTCGCGTTCCCCCGTACCGAAATCCGGTGCTGGAACATCTATTCCGGGTCCGATGAAATTCTTCTGGATCAATTCGTAGGTATAACGCCGTGTGATGCGTTCCAACTCACTCAGAGAATATCGTCTGCGGTCGATCTGCACCCCGCCTTTTGCTCCACCGAAGGGCACATCAACGATGGCACATTTGTACGTCATCAATGCCGCAAGCGCCATCACTTCATCCTCATTTACCAATGTACTGTAACGAATTCCGCCTTTTGTTGGGAGTTTGTGTTGACTATGCTCCGCTCGCCATGCGTGAATTGTCTCGATTGTTCCGTCGTCCTTTTTAATCGGGAACGTCATGTGATAAATGCTATTGCAAATTTTAATCTGCTGTAGCAGACCTTCGGAATGTTTGGTAAACCGCGCCGCTTTATCAAAGTTCAGGTTGACCTGTTCAAAAAAAGGAATTATGGTTGCCACTGCATATCCTCCTGCTTAATGATCTTAGAATAACGCCAGTCGCTGGTTATAGTGCGTAGGTTGGGTTGAACAAAGTCGAGAAATCGGATTCGGACACCTCAAACACCTATCAAACTGGATGTTCTGTAGATAGCATAGAGGAGAGAGTGAAACCCAACTTCATACCTCCACGTTTCTAGACACCTGCTAAGAAAAGCGTTGGGTTTCACTCCGATTTTTGAGATTTATAGTAGATCTTAGAATTAATGGGACACTCCAAATTGGTAGGCGCTGTTTCCAATCCCGATTTATCGGGATCCCGAGAATCGGGACAAGCCGTTTCAACCCACCGCGGCACCTATGCGGTGCGTTTGGAAACCGCACCTACCGGGGAGCGAAAGTGTTTATTTATTTTTAGTATTTACTATAAATGAGAATTGTACATCGGCATTGAGTGATAACAGTCCTTATTTTTGTCTGTTTTCGTTTAACCCGATCTACGTGTTCTCCACAGTAGTAGGTAAGCACTATCGCTGCATCATATGCACAGGAGTTACGGCATACGGAATATGCCTACTACTATACAAACGAAGTCATCCAAGAGATGAGCTCAACTCGATTCGTCGTCCGGTCCGAGAAGATTCGTAACTGGCGTCGATAATCTGCATCATCCGATAGGCATCGTGGATGCTGACCGTCGTCTCGCCCCTTTGACGAATCGCACGGACAAATTCGGCGACAAATTCGTAACCCCACTGATCCGCATAGACCGG
Organism: Candidatus Poribacteria bacterium; assembly: GCA_965208425.1. Classification (GTDB taxonomy): domain Bacteria; phylum Poribacteria; class WGA-4E; order WGA-4E; family PCPOR2b; genus PCPOR2b. The sequence goes on from OZ242335.1 coordinate 5,029,731, forward strand.
ACGTTTTGCGATTTCCATACTGAATTGCCGCTCCGGCGCAGCTTCCCAGCCCGGTGCGATGCTGTTAACGGTAAAGTAACCCTCGCCGGTGGGCTGCCAAGTCGCAGCACCGAGTGTTCCTCGGAGTCCAAAATAGGTGTCATTCCGGGGTCCTGCGCCGGACAGTAGATACCCCATGTGCAAGCAGGCGTGGACACCGTTGTCAAACTCCAGCGCAACCGTCGCCACGTCCTCCAAACCTTCCTCAATGAAGCCTGTACCGCGTCCACAGAGTGCTGTCACGGACTTTGCCTCCGCATCGCTGAAAAAGCGGAACAGTGTCAGCCAGTGACCGCCTTCCATGTGGAGGATACCGCCTCCCTCGCCCTCGCTTCGATACATCCAGAAATCCGGTTCACGGAGCCCCGGTTTCACCTGAACCGTTACAAGGCGTGCCTCCATGTCCACCAACCGGCCAAGCGCACCGGTATCAATGAGACGCTTCATCTCGATTGGCACGGGGTGATGGGGCCAGGGGTAGCCTACCTGTGTTACCAACCCCTTGTTAGCAACAACATCGCAGAGTTGTCGCATATCAGCAGCAGTGCGCGCGGCCTGTTTCTCAATGAACAGATGTTTTCCTGACTCCGCCAGATGTAGTGCCGCGGGTGTTGCTTCGTTGGGGCGCAGCATGATGACGGCAAAGTCGAAATTCTCGTTCGCTATTAGGTCATCAAGAGCGGTATAGATACGGGCATTTGGATCGGCGTGGCGGATTTCGTCTAACGCCTCCGTTTGATCCGGTGAGGATTCGCAGTACGCCACAATTTCGACATCTTCTTGCTCTTTGAACGACTTGAGCAGACCGTGGTTTTTATCGGGTTGAAGGCTGCCGGCGTGGATGTGAAGGCCAACTATGGCGGCTTTAAGGGGCAATTCTTGTGTGGGCATTTATCTTGTTCTTTCTACGAAAATAAATTGTTAACGGTCAGTCGCGTTGGGTCAGCGTCCTTTCCGCTTCCTTGTATATTGGGGCGTAAATCTTATCACGGGGCACGCAGCCGGCGGCGAATTGTCCAAGCGGATTCGCTTTTGCACGCATCAACGCAGTGCAGTAGCTAACCGCAACGCAGACCTTTTTTTTAACCATCTCGCCTCCCTCAATCGTATCCCTTGCATAGTCGGGATATGCTAGGGCGCCACGTCCTACCGCAACGAAACTCACCCGTCCATCCCGAATATTCGCCTCTGCGGCGTTGATCAGATACTGCTGCAGCCAACTGTAGCCGGTGCCGACAACTGGTAGATCCGGGTACGCACCCTGGATCTCCCCCGTCAGTCGGATATGCCGATCTACACCGATGAGTGGGTGTTCGGGGGTTTCGTAACCGTCGATTGGTGGGCGTTCAAACGGACGACCGATGTGTGGATTGAAATAGGGGCTGCCTGTAGTAACGTTAACCAGTTTCACCCCAAGTTCCTTGAGGAGTCCGACCAGCCTGATTGGTTCGGTCATATCCGGTTGTGGTGGATTATTTTCATCAACACCGAAGCCGTAAAGATAAGGTGTGGGGATGTCCCGTGGAACCCCTATTGTTGTCTCCGGATCCTCCATGTAAGCCACACCGTCGTAGACGTTCAGTCGGGTGGCAAGGATGAGATCATCCCCGACCTCCGCCCGAATCTTGCCAACGATGTTGCGGATAAACCGAGTACGGTTTTCAAAGCTGCCGCCGTACTTCCCTTCCCGAGTCTTGGCTGCTAAGAGCTCGGAGAGTAGATAGGTGTGGCACTGCTTGAGGTCAACAAAGTCGAACCCTGTCTTCCATGCCAACTTAGCGGCTTCCACAAAAATATCCTCCTGACGCTCCAGATACTCATCGCTCAGTACAGGATAGTCATCAGGAATGGGAACTTTGTTTTTCTTATCAATGAGTGTGACTTTGTCAACAACAGGATGGCGAAAAGTGATTAACGGTTTCTGATAGCTATACCGCCCTGAATGGGTTAACTGCATTCCAACGATGATCTCTTCATTGGGACCGAACTCCTCTCGGTGAGCGTTGCGCGTTAAATTGAGTATAGACTCCATCGAGCTCGCAGTCTCGTCGTTAATCACCAACTGCCGACTGTTTGACTTCACTTCGTCGAAGAGCGCTGTCGCTTCACCCCATATCAACTTCGCTCCACCGCGTCCGAATCGCTCCCAGCGACGGATGGTGAGTTCGCTCGGCTTGCCATCAAGTGTGCCATCACACCCTTCCATCGGATGGATACCGAATGCGTTACCGGTGACTTTGTGTCCAATCCGGACAGGCTCAAGGAGCTTTTCAATCTTCTCTTCGAGGCGGATACTCAGTCCAAGTTCAGCAATCTCAGCCCGTAGTGCATCAATATCTCGATAACGAAAGTGTTTCTTTTTTAGCATTAGTTATGTCCCTCTATATTCACCCACTTTTACTGCGCAGCCATTTTCCAGATTCTCACAGTCTTATCACCACTGCCACTCGCCAACGTTTTGCCATTAGGCGAGAAAACAACAGAAAATACCGCGCCGCCATACCCGCTCAGCGCTCGCTTAAATCTCCCGGTTGGCACATCCCACAATTGCACTTCTCGGTCCCAACTTCCACTTGCCAGAATTTGGTTGTCAGGCGAGAAAGCCACGGAGTTCACTCCCTGTCGATGGCCCGTGACCGCTCGGACTGGTTCCCATGTCTGCGTGTCCCAGAATCTTATTGTATTCTCTTCGGGCCGACTGCTCCCGTTCGCTAAGATTAGCCCATCGGGGGAAAAAGCTATCCCTCTCACAGCCTCAACTCTACGCCATTTCAGCGTTCTTTCCAACTTCCCGCTCTGTACATCCCACAGCCTGACCACGGTGTTGTCAAGTTCGCCTCCACTCGCCAATGTTCTGTCGTCAGGTGAGAAGGCTACTGCAAGCACTGGACCATTGCTCCCTGTTAGTGTCTGTTTCAACGCGCCGGTCTGTGCGTTCCATAACCTCACTGTCTCGTCAGAATCTCCACTCGCGAGTATTGCTCCGCTCCCTGAAAAGGCCAACGCATGCACCCGACCGCTGTGTTTTAGTACCGCTTTCTGCTGTCCCGTCTGTATGTCCCATAGCTGTACAGTTTTGTCCCAACTTCCGCTCGCCAGCGTCCTCCCGTCCGATGAAAAAGCGACCACGGTCACCATCTCATTGTGTTCGACCAAGGTTCGCGTTAATTGTCGAGTTCCCACATCCCATAGCTTGATCGTCTTATCGCTGCTTCCACTTGCCAAAGTCGCACCATCAGGCGAGAAAGCCACACAGAGTACTGCAGCAGTGTGCCCCTCCAGTGTGAAAGATTCTAAGGGTTTGTTCCAAGCGTCATTTTCATCAGCAACACAGACGCTCATCAAACTCATAAGAGATAAAAAAGCAACGAAATACGATTTGCGTTTGAGCATAGCCAGTTTGCTTTGGGTTTTAGTGTCGCAGCCAAAAAATCTGTATAACGGGTGTTGTGCAAAAGATAAGAACCATCAAGCCGTCATTCCGACCTGCTCATCCCTGCCTCATTGTCGCAATATATTTGACGCTTATTATATCAGATTCACCTGACCTTGTCATCAAAAGTATTCTATTGACAAATGGAAAAATTTCTGCGACACTATAAAGTGAAGATGAGAGTAGGTCAGAGTTCCCAACTGTCTTTCCACCGCGATTAAAGTGATGCCTGAGATGTGAGAAAAACGCGATTTTATTGCGTCTCAGCCGCACAGCGTTATATCATATTCTTGTGGACAAATAGTTAGACCAGAACAGGAGAATTTATCCTATGGCATCTCATAGTCTTACATATCAAGTCGTAGAGGGATGGGGACAGCTTCCAGAAGGATGGGAGTTCACACAGGTAGCTGGAGTTGCTGTTGATTCCCAAGATCGAATTTACGTCTACAATCGTGGGGAACACCCCATGATCGTTTTTGACAGGGACGGCAACATACTCAACACTTGGGGCGAAGGATTCTTAAAGCACGCACACGGCATTTTTATTGACAAAACAGACATGATCTATCTTGTCGACAGGTGGCTGCATGCGGTATTGAAATATACGCCGGAGGGCGAGCTTCTGATGACGATAGGCACACTTGATCAACCCTCTGACGGCGAACCGTTTAATCACCCGACGGATGCCGCGCTGTCATCAGCCGGCGAAATCTATGTTTCCGATGGCTACGGAAATACACGAGTACACAAATTCTCCGCCGAAGGAGAACATCTTTTATCGTGGGGTACGCCCGGCGATGGCCCCGGTGAATTCAATCTGCCTCACAGCATCTGGGTCGATGACAACGATCGAGTCTATGTCGCAGATCGGGAAAATCATCGTATCCAGCTTTTCGATCCTCAAGGCGGGTTCATCGATCAGTGGATAGGATTCCGCCAACCGACCGATTTCTTCCTTGATTCGGATGGGCACCTCTATGTTTCCGAACTACAGCACCGGGTCAGTATTCTCAACCTCGACGGAGAAGTTCTGACGCGGATGGGCGGTGAATCAAGTCACGCTCCCGGGGAGTTTGTCGCACCTCACGCGGTCTGGACGGATTCTCAAAATGCTCTTTACGTGGGTGAGGTGTTAGCAGGGCAGCGGATACAGAAATTCGTGCCGCAAGAGGCATGAAATGTGATGCGTAACAGTGGGATTCTTAGGGAGTCGTATCAATTTAGCGCAGCAAACATTTTGTCATGTACATTAAGTATTGATGTATCTCACAATGATATGATAGTATTTATAGCAGACACCATAAAGTTTCGGCAAAGTCAAAAAACTCGGGGTCCTGATCAAGAGACGGAACTCTCGAATCAAACATCGAAATCAATGAATCAAAAACCGTAAAAATCCTCGACAAATGATTCAAAAGAAGATCGAAAATCAGACTGCATACGCAGGTGTTATAGGACTAGGCTACGTCGGTCTTCCACTTGCGGTGACCATGGCAAAAGCCGGTTTTTCTGTCACCGGCATTGATGTGGACTGTCCCAAGGTCGAATCCATTCAGGAAGGGATTTCGGTTGTTTCCGATGTAGCCTCAGAAGATCTCGCGTTCTTTGCGCATCAAGGCCAAATTCAAGCGACGACGGACTATCGGATCCTGAGAGAATTAGATACGATTAACATTTGCGTACCCACACCGTTGCGCAAGAGCAAGGATCCGGATATGAGTTTTATCATCTCCGCGGTGGATGAAATTGCACAATATTTACGCAAAGATCAGCTGGTTATTTTGGAGAGTACAACCTACCCCGGCACAACAGAGGAAGTTGTGCTGCCGAAACTTGAAAAAAGTGGCTTGCAGGTCGGTAAAGATTTTTTTCTCGCCTTTTCTCCTGAACGGATCGATCCGGGCAATGCGACATACTCCACCGCGAATACGGCGAAAATCGTTGGGGGAATAACACCTACATGCACGCAGGTCGCCCAACTCTTTTATAAACAGTTTATTCAGGAAGTTCATGCGGTCTCTTCGACAAGAGTAGCGGAAATGGCTAAACTACTAGAAAACACCTTTCGGAGCGTCAACATCGGCCTCGTCAATGAGATGGCGCTGATGTGCGACCAGATGGGGCTGGACGTGTGGGAAATTGTCGATGCTGCTGCCACAAAACCGTTTGGATTTATGCCGTTCTACCCGGGGCCGGGTCTAGGGGGTCACTGCATTCCCGTCGATCCGCACTACCTATCTTGGAAGGCAAAAACCTACGAGTTTCACGCACGCTTCATCGAACTCGCGAGTGAGATCAATGGCTCAATGCCAGAGTACGTACTCGGCAAAATCATTGATGCGCTCAACCAACAGCAGAAAGCTATCAATGGATCGAAAATCTTGATTATGGGCGTTGCTTACAAGAAAAATGTTGGGGATGTTCGCGAATCACCGGCTATTGATGTAATCCGGATGCTTGCACAACGCGGGGGTGAAATTTTATACCACGATCCGTATGTACCAGAAGTGGAGGTCGAGGAGGTCATACCGAGAAACCGGCAGCCCGTGCGTTATCTCCGTGCGGAATTGACTGCGGAATTGGTTCAGAGCGTTGATTGTGTCGTGATTATGACAGATCACGCCGATATCGATTACGCTTGGCTTGTAGATCACGCCACTGCGGTAGTAGACACACGAAATGCAACAAAACCGATAGCCCAAAACCAAAACAAAGTCCTAAAAATTTAATAACCGACAGAAAGATATCATCCGATTCGGGAGATTTACCATGCTTCCAGCAAAAGCGTATATTGCTACCCACCAACTAGCTTGGATCATCACCGATTGTTTTGGTGACGAAGAAATTATCACGATGGCAAATCAGTGCGGTCTTCTCCACGATAGCCAACACAGGACTGAGATTCGTAAAGATTGGATTGCTTACGATCTCGCAGCATGTTTTTTCAGTGGGGCTTCGATCGAAGACATCGTGAGTCAACACCTAGCAAAGAAGGCAGAACAAGCCGCTCGGCGAGTCCAATTCATGGATCTAACGGAAATTCGGCTCTTCTTGAGAAGTGCGGAACAACTCCGCGCGGAAGGCGAGCTAGGCGAGATTTTATGGGCACTGTTGGTTGATTCACGCGAAGATGTACAGAAGCACGGTCACAAGTTGCTTGCCGACCATGAACAATCTGTTCCCCCGTCTCCTCCTCCGCCTGAAGATAGAAACGACCCACCACCATCAGACACTGCACAAGAGACAGCACAATCGGAATCAGACACGACAGACCAGAGTACCTCGCTACATCGTAGTCATGGTGAAAAACCAATTTCTGAATCTACGGAATCCTCTACTGTTTCGCCTGTCGATGACCCTGAGTACCTTAAAATTACACCTATTCCTGAGACAGATTTAAACCCGGAACGACAGGCTATCCTGAGCAATGAGCTAAAACAGAACCAGCAGCAGATTAACAAACTTTATAGTGCGCTCTCTGAACTGAAAAATGGATACACGGTTCTACAAAGTGAAAATGACAGACTCAAACAGAAAATAACAACATTGGTTGAAGAAAAAAAATATTTGCAGGATAGGGAGGAATTGTATCGGGAAAGCGAATTACATCTTGATCAACTCAACCGGGAAAACATAGGCCTCAAACGGGATGTGGAAAAGTTCTCAAATCAACTTTGTGAATTCCACGAACTTCAAGCACAGAAGGAAAAAATAACAGTAGAATTGAAATCGGTTGAGGAAATGGCATTTCATTCACAACAGGTGCTTGAACAGATACAATCCAATTTCTATTCTCAATTCTCCTATTTGCAGGGCGTCAACGAGGAATATAAGACTGTCATCACACGGGCCCGCCAGAAAATTGTAAGTCTCTCAGGACAGCGAGGTACTGCCGGCACAAACCGTATGCTGGCAGGACAACCACGCGTTGGCGTCTTTGTTGATGTCCAGAATATGTTCTATGCTGCAAAGGATCGCTACGCAAGACGGCTCGATTATATTAAGCTGCTAGACCTCATTGTTGGTCCCCGGAATCTAGTCGCCGCTTACGCCTATGTTGTCCAAATCCCTGAAATTAATCAGGCGGGATTCCTGTCGCTTCTTGAACATAACGGCTACACGATCAAGAGTAAAGACTTACGGATGCGCGGCGACGGTTCTGCTAAGGGAGACTGGGATGTCGGAATTGCCATCGATATCGTGTCGATGCTTGATGCACTCGATATCGTGATTTTGGCAAGTGGAGATGGTGATTTCTGTGCGCTTGCGGAACTGATTAAACAGCACGGGAAGCGCATTGAGGTAGCAGCTTTTGAACACAATACGTCAATGGATCTGCAGCGGATTGCCGATCAGTTTTTCCCAATTGGGGATGAAATGCTGATATAGCCCTCCAAGGTGATGCCCCATGTCCAACGAAAAGCCTACCGTAAAATCACACTTTCAGGGACATGAACTTCACGATACTTCACCCGCTCCCAGCGGAGATCCTGAAGCTCCCGTTTCTACTACCGAATCTGCCCTGCCAACCTCTAAGGAAGCGCGCGATCAGTACGCGCTTGGCAACTGGTATTTAGAGCCTGTCCAGCGTCAATATTCCCTCGCAATCAATGCCTATAAACGTGCACTTGAGTTCGATCCAGACTGTGCGGCAGTCTACCACAGTCTCGGTTTCGCATACTATAAAGAAGGTGAGTTTGATCTTGCACAGGAAGCACTCCAAAAAGCAATTGAACTGAATCCACAGAATGCGAACTATCATTATGTTTTGGGTCAATTGTTAGAAGATTGGACGGAACTTGATGGAGCATGGGAGAAGGCAATCCAAGAATTTACTCGCGCAACCGAGTTGGATCCCTCATACATTGAAGCATGGTACAACCGGGGTTTACTCTACGAGAAACTGGAAGATATAGAAAAAGCGTGTGAGGACTTCAAGCAGGTTGTTAACCGTGCACCGGCGTTTCATGCAGCGCGCCATAACCTTGGCGTTTTGTACATGAAACGGCAACAGTGGGAAGATGCAGAGCAAGTTTTCGAAGAAATCCTTGAAGTTGAGCCACGGGAACCGGATGCCCACTATCATCTCGCGGAAATATCCTTAAATCTATATGGTGATGTGGATCGGGCGATCCACTGCTTGCAGTATGCAATTGAACGGGATCCAGAACATTTGGACGCTCGCTTTGAACTTGGACTACTTTATGCGAAGCATCGGTATACACGCCCAGAATTCCGTCAACAGGCGATAGATCAATTTATCGAGTTAATCAAGCGCGACGATGAATTACAGACGTTTGAGCCGCTCGGTCAGGTATTCTTTGTTCTAGGCAGTCTGTATGACGACCGTCCAGAAGATGCAGACCTCGCAATCTATGCTTATAAAACTGGTTTGGAACATGCCCCTTCGCCGCAAGCACAAAATAATCTCGGACTTCTCTATCTCCAAAAAGACATGATTGATGAGGCTGCTGCAGAATTTAAGCAGGTGATCCAACGTTACCCGGATTATGAGTCACCTTATCATAACCTTGCCAAACTCTACTTCTACGAGCGGGATGAAGAAATCCTGAGAGATCTACAAGCATGGTTAGATGCGGAGCCACAGACGGCTGCGCGTATCATTTTTCACCTCACCCTCTCATTGATGGATGTTGCACGAGCGGAAGCGTACCAGAGCCTCTATTCCCAACTGCACCGTATGAAAAACTTGGTTAGTGCAACCGGCGGACAGCTTCGATCTGCATCTCGCCAAGCGGAATCGGATTCGAAACTACACCTCACCCTCAACCAAATCCTCACACAACATGAGGAGTGCTATAACGAAATGGTTGAACTCTTACAGCAGTTGAGTATGGAAGAACCGGTCTTTGGTCTCATTGATATAAACAGAATCCTTGATACGTTATTGCGAAACCTGATGCCTGTTCTCGAAGCCAAAGACATCGAGTGCCAGCAAATTTTTGATACACGCCTGCCCCCAGTCAAGGGTGACTCTAGCCAGTTGAAGGAAGCATTTAACAACCTGATCATCAATGCTGTTGATGCGATGGAAGACGGGGGCTTCCTCCAAATCAAAACTGCCTACCTACCAGAATCCTCCCAAATCCAAATTTCTTTTATCGACACAGGGGTTGGTATTCCCTATGAGGTGCGGGATCAGCTCTACCAGCCGGGCTATACCCTCAAACAACATGGAAGTGGATTTGGATTGAATATTGTCCAACGAACAGTCCGCAACCATCGGGGTAGAACAGAGCTCCATAGCGAGGAAGGGCACGGGACGACGTTTTCAATTTATTTGCCGGTTGATCTGGAAGCAACGCCTATCCAGACAAATCTGCAGATGCGGCCTATCTTCTACGAATCGCCCCATGAGTTGGGTTTTGAGGAATTGGTGTAGATAGGCAGATATTCATTAAGTATTTCGGAGTGTAAACAAAAAAAAGCCCCTTCCACATTTGCTATGGAAAGGGCTAGAGAATGTCCCCGACGGGATTTGAACCCGTGTCGCCGGCGTGAAAGGCCGGTGTCCTTGGCCAGGCTAGACGACGGGGACAACAAGTGAGCCGTACAGGAATCGAACCTGTGACCACCTGATTAAAAGTCAGATGCTCTACCTACTGAGCTAACGGCCCGCAGGGATATATATTTTACAAAAACGAGCAGAAATGATACCTAATACACTTAGAGATTGTCAACCCTAAAACAGATATCGCCTGCTTATCGAACCATTAACCCGCACCAAAAATGCTTGCGTCGCAGACTATTGTCTGCGTTCTCTCTGGTCCAACAGAAACAATTGTAACCGGTATATCAAGAAATTCGGAGATGTAAGCGTTGTATCGCTTTGCATTCGCTGGTAGGTCTTCGTATCGCCGCACATCTACTGTTGACGCTTTCCAACCGGGCAGCGTTTCATAAACCGGTTCGCACTCTTCAAGCGCATGTAAGCTCGTTGGAAATGTTGTTACGACTTCGCCACGACGCTGATACGCCACACAAACCTCAATCTCATCAAGATGGTCTAAGACATCGAATTTCGTCAAGACCAGATCGGTGAAGCCGTTGACCTGGGCGGCATAGCGCAGCGCGACAAGATCAAGCCAGCCACAACGGCGGGCACGCTGTGTAGTAGCACCGTACTCGTTACCGATGTGGCGAATTTCTTCGTCCAAATCCGGCGGCATCTCTGTCGGGAATGGTCCCGAACCGACGCGGGTTACATAGGCTTTTGAAACCCCAAGCACCCGATCTATTGCTTGAGGACCGACCCCCAACCCGGTGCAAACCGCACCGACGGTGGTATTGGACGAGGTAACATAGGGATATGTCCCAAAATCGATGTCCAGCATCGTTCCCTGCGCACCCTCGTAAAGTATTCGCTTCCCAACCTTCAGCGCATCATTCATAAATTCAGAGGTCTCCACCACATACGGCGCCAACCGCTGAGAATAACCGTGGTATTCCTCCAACAGAGCGGTTCTATCGATTTCGCCACCAATCTGATCGAGAATATAACCTTTTGCGCCCAAATTGAAATCCAGCTTTTTCTGAAAGAGGTCAAACTCAAGCAGGTCAGCGACCCGAATCCCCGCGTGGCGATTCATCTTATCGGAGTACGTTGGACCGATACCCCGTGAGGTTGTGCCGAGTTTCAACGAACTCCCAAGGTCGTCCCACGACTCCATCGCCTTGTGATAAGGCAAGATTAGGTGCGCCCGCGAGCTAACCTTCAGACGATCTCCCACTTCAATACCAGCCGCTTGCAAATTGTCGATTTCGTTGAAAAGGGTTTCCAAATTGACGACAACACCGTTGCCAATCACATTCATGGTATGAGGATAGAGTAGACCAGAAGGGAGTAGATGGAAGATAAACTTCCTTTTTCCAACAACGATAGTATGTCCCGCATTGTCACCCCCTTGATACCTTGCGACAATATCGGCGTTTTCGGCAAGGAAATCAGTTGTTCCTCCCTTGCTTTCATCTCCCCACTGCGCACCCAATATGACCGTATTCGCCATAACTTCTATCCTTGAAATCGATTAAAGCCCAATTTGTAACCGGGCTGATGCTTAACGCTTGGAAAATTGGAACCGTGCCCGTGCACCTTTCTGTCCATATTTCTTGCGTTCGACCATACGGGAATCACGGGTAAGAAATCCGGCTTTTTTCAAAGTCGGTTTCAAAGATTCGTCCGCCTTAACAAGCGCACGCGCAAGACCGTGTAAAATAGCACCGGCTTGTCCTGAAATGCCACCACCGCGTGCGTTAACGAATACATCATACGCGCTACTTTTTTCTGTTAATTCCGTCGGTTGTTTAGCCAACTGGATTAGATCTGCCCGATCAAAATAGGTTTCAATCGGTTTTTTATTAACGACAAATTGACCAGAGCCTCCTGGAATCACGCGTACCCGCGCAACAGATGTTTTACGTCTACCCGTTCCCCAATACTGTTCTACAGCCATGCTTCCTCCTCTGAAAAAATTACACTTCTAATACTTCAGGACTTTGTGCTTGGTGAGGGTGATTTGGACCTACATAGATTTTTAGCTTTTTAATCAGTTTGCGGCCCAAGCGATTTTTGGGAAGCATTCCTTTGACAGCATGCCGCAGGATCTCTTCCGGTTTCCTCTGCATCTGCTCTTCAAAAGTTCTCACTTTCCCACCACCGGGGTAACCGCTATAGCGAAAGTACGTTTTGTCTGTCGCTTTGTTTCCCGTGACAACGACCTTTTCAGCGTTAATCACAGCCACCCGATAACCCATATCGGCATGTGGGGTGAAGCTGGGATGGTGTTTTCCCCGAAGCATCATTGCAATTTGAGTAGCTAAACGTCCGAGTACCTTCCCATTCGCATCTACCACACACCATTTGATGTCCGTATCCGATCCCACAAAAGATGTTTTCATTGATAACATGGTTTTACCTTCAACAACTTTCCACCGCACCATAGCGGGAGATTTTCGATCACTATCATAATTCGATTTGCCACCTATCCCTTCAACAGGGGAATAGGTGAGTTGTGTTGACATTTGGAGGAATCACACGGTGATTACTGCGTCTCTCGAATTTGTTACAGCGAAATGTCAACCTGTTCTAGCGCCTTGCGTTATTACCCCTCGGACGCTAGGCACAACAGCCTGAAATAGTATCATCAAAGGGCGGGCTTTGTCAAGGTTTCATCCTAACAAATTTAGATAAATCAGCGAACTCTCACGCTTTTTGTTTTTTTCTGGATGCACGAGAAACTCGTTACGTTCAATCCTGATCTCGTCAAGTACCTCAGCAGATTTAGAAAAGCAGGCTTGACAAAAAATGGTATATTATTTAGAATGGATGCAGATAGGAGATAGTGAATCTGCATTTTACATACAACCGGCTTTGTGCCGAATAATATGTCAGGAGAAGAAGTAATGGATGTCAATGTTGAAACCAGAAATGGTGTTATCGTCTTAAAACTTGGTGGCAGGATTGTGGGCATTGCAGGTGGTGAGCTCCGACAGGTAATTGAAGAACAACTGGAAGATGCCGCCGAATCTCCCAGATTTCTGTTTGATTTTGCCGATGTTTCCCGGATGGACAGCTCCGGACTTGGAACACTGATCGGATTGCACGTAACCGTTGCACGCAAGGGCGGGCGGATTGGTGTTATTAACGTTAGTAACAGTATCAACAATCTCCTTGTGATAGGAAGGTTAATTACTATCTTTGAACATTTCGACAGTGAGGGGGAAGCCCTTGCCGCGCTACAAGGATAGTGAACGCTGCCATTGCATAACGGGAGTAGGTTGTGCAATGGCAAAAATTCTACGATCTAGGAAACAAAAATAGAAGCGGGATCGCTCCAACCTAGGTCACTCAAATTACCTATCTTGATTTCTACCTATCAAAGGTTGTCCACACGGAACGTCTCCGGTAACAGCTCGTGGACGGTTCGGATAATCATATCCTCCACCGCGGGTGCGAAGCGTGTTGGGCGGTCGTAGTAGATCATCGCCCCTTCGCCTTCGTAACCACCCTCCCTCAAAATGCGTCTTGAAGGGATGTAACACGGCACATCGTTACAGTACGCATTGACCCACAGACGCGATGCATCACACTCATGCTTGAGACGAATAGCATAATCAACTACCACCTCGCCAGGAAGAAAAACAACGGCGAGTTCGTCCGCAAAATTCCAAATCTGGATAGGGTAAGGGAGCACCGTTTGAAGCGCTTCACCGCGGGCTAGTCGGTTGAGTTGTATCTGAGCGTGATAGCCAATTGCCCCACCCTGTTCCACACGTTTTTCCCACTCTTGACGGGTAGGCAATGTGTCGAAAGGCAGATCAATCTGTTTGATCTGTCCTCTGAGTTCGCCTTGTAGCGTGACAAGGTCGCTACCAAGGAGACGATTAACTTCGGCGGCGATCGCGTGACCATGTTGTCGTGCGAAGTTTAGTCCGGTACGTGGTGCGGGGTTTGCATCTCCTGCACACCCGATTGCCACCAGTGCAGTCACATCGGGATAGTCTGCTTCAATGTAGTCACTCGCATAGCCTGCCCAATCTCCACAAATAGCGTTGAAATCTCCACCCAACGTAGTGCAATGGCAAGCGTAACTGGTAAGAATCGCTCGCAGTTCACCGTCGGCTCCTGTGGCACGCAGCATCGGCAAAGCATGGTCAACGGGACCTCCCTGCGTCCGCCGATTATCGGCGAACCCAACCCTTCCTTCACCCCAAGAAAGAGAAGCGGGGCAGAGATCCGCAAGAGCTGCCTTTGCAACCTGCTTCAGTTTCTCCGTCAATTCATAACTGTAGCGGTTAATGTTCTCCTGATGTGCTTCAGGAACCGGCACTCCAAACAGCGTTCGCAGCACGCCTGAGAGGTACGGCGCGCTGTGGGTATGGGTGGAGCAGATTACGAACCGCTCACGAGGAATGCCTGCATCCTGCTTTAATTCCGCTGCGACCGCCTCAGTGATGTAATCTGGCACGCCGCAGTTATCGACTGTCATTAATAAAGCAGGGCCGTCGGCTCCGTTGCGAATCGCTAACGCCTTCGCCCAGATCCGCTGTTCAACGCTATCAGCCTCGTCTCGCCGTCCGCCATAACCGCTGAGGCGCACCGGAAAATCTGGTGTGATATCAATTTTCGCGGCACCCACTTGGTAATTTGTCTCACTCACGATTTCACCTCATTGTGATGAATTACGCATTACGCTTCCAGTGTCGGCATATCCACGGCACTCGCTCGACGCTCATGGATATTCAACTCCATTGCGTCCGGGTAACGGACTGGAGGCGCGGAAGCTTCGTTCAACCTTTCCAACGCATCAGCGGGCAAACTCCAATCCGCACAACCGACGTTATCCCGGAGTTGTTCCACCTTCGTCGATCCAACGATGACTGAAGTTATTCCCTCCTGTTCCAGAATCCACCGCAAAGCCACCTGTGCCATGCTCTTTCCCAGCCCTTCTGCTACATCTTGGACCGCTTCTAGGATTTTCTGTATCCGTGAATCAAGATACCGATCCATTGAAGATTCCGCCCTCCGCGCAAAACGCGAATCTTCGGGAGGTGGCTCGCCGGCTTTATACTTTCCGGTTAGGTATCCCGACGCCAATGGTCCCCAGACATACACGCCGACGCCCTTGTCACGGCAGACCGGCAAGATTTCCTCTTCAATGTCCCGCGTCAACAGATTGTACTGGGGTTGGAGCGCTTCATAGCGGGCTAAATTATTCACCTCGCTAATCCATAGGGCATCGCACAACCGCCAAGCGTACTCGTTGCTACAACCGATGTAGCGGACCTTGCCTTGATGCACGAGATCGTCGAGAGCACGCAAGCGTTCCTCGGTGGGTGTTTCTCTATCGACGTGATGGATGAGGTAGAGATCGATATGATCTATCTGCAAGCGCCTCAGACTGTCTTCCACCGATCTCATGATATGCACCCGCGAGGTTCCAGAATCGTTGATATCGGTTCCCATCGGGTTGAACACTTTGGTGGCGATAATCAGTTTGTCCCGCTTCCCTTTCATGATGCGACCCAAAATGGTCTCCGATTGACCTTCGGCGTAAGAATTCGCGACATCATAAAAATTAATGCCGGCATCCAATGCAAAGTTGAAGATCGCATCCGATTCAGCTTCATTGTTGCCCCAGCCGGCTGCTCCAAAGGTCATTGTCCCGAGACAGACCTCTGAAACCTTGAGTCCCGTTCTTCCTAAACGTCTATAATTCATGATTTTCTCCCTCTAATAACTTGGTCTAATTTTATCCATCATTTTATCATATTTCTTCGACCCGATACAACGACAAATGTTAATTAAACCCTTGCATTCCTTTTATCGAAGTCTGTATAATGAATGTACTAATTGTGCAGTCACCCTCGATTTCCATTTAGCTTTGGTTTGGCGTAGCCGACAACGGAGAGATGCCTATGTGTGACTCATCTGAAAACCAACGACAGGTGCCCTTAATCTGATGTGGAATCGCCAATTCATCTCATTGTGCCTTATCTTACTTGCAGCGGGACTTGTCACCGCACCTATCGAGCTACTTTTCCCGGTTTACGTGGAAGAGGCATTGGGAAAAACAGTATGGTTTGCCGCGTTATTACGAGCCATCCCAATCGCCCTTGGCGGTTTGTTTGCTTTGGTAGGTGGCGCGTTAAGCGATCGATTGGGTCGGAAGTCCACACTAATCTTAGGCATGACAGGTGCATTGGTTGTGGGAGTAGTGTTCATAAGTAAACAGCCGTTACTGATTTGGGGAGTGCTGTGCTATCAGGGGATTGCCTCCGGTTTTCGGATAGCGGGCGGACAATCGTATCTTATCAGCGCCGTTGACGCGAATCGGCTTGGCTTGGCTGCTGCTGTCTACTTCATGACGTACACATTCGGGGGTTCAGTGGGCAGCGCAATTGGTGGTGAGTTGATAAATCGCTTCAATTATGGAGTCGTCGGTGGTGGAGCGATTTTTGTCATGATCCTGCTTATTTTAACGGCACTTATCCTCCTACCGCGTCTACCGCGCGGGAGCGATGAACGGAAACCCTTCACTCAAATGTTGGCAGGGTATGGCGAAATGTTCCGCCGCCGAGAGATTCGCTTACTACTCGGTATGCGCTTTCTACCGACCTATTCTTGGGGTACGGTCAGTCTCCTGCTGCCGGTTCTGATTGCACGCGCCTCCGGTGTTAGGCTGGCAGGTTACTACGGCGCAGCGAGAGATTTATTTGCCGCCTGCTGCCAACTAATCTCAGGTCGCGTTTGTGACGCTATCGGTGCTAAACCCACTGCGTTTGTAGCAACCTGTCTCGTCGCACTGAACGTAGTCCTAATTACGCTAAATACAGGATCGACAACTCTGCTATTTGTATTAGGGGTCTTCGGTGCAGGAGCAGCATGGTCGGTTTCAATCACAATGCCTCGCCTTATTGATGAATTCTTTGCTACAGAGGAGAAAGGACGAGGTGTTGGAATTACCCATCTTGCGTGGAGTTCAGGTTTCCTCTCAGGACACATGGTTGGAGGCAGACTCGAATCAGTAGCTATCTCCTTGCCGTTTGCTGTGGCTGGGGGAATGGTTGTTATCTCGGCGATACTCGCGTTTCAGCTTTGGCGGAGTGGGAAAATGAAGTCTGACGCGTGATACGAAATGCTACTTAATAAACGGTTTGAATCGAACATAGCAATAATTATGATACTACCAGAATTGCTTTCACAAAGAAATTGAGATATTCACGGGATTTCTGCGTATTTCAACACCTTGCTTACGGAAGCAGTTGCAGAAGTCAACGCTAATTTCTCGCCCAAGCAGCTTGCCAAGTCACCGCGTCAAATAGAACCACTTCCAACCGATACGCGTCAATTGTCGAGCTATCGAACACGAATTGGAATAGTCTTTGAGTATGCTGTAAGTACAATAATGGCTCGTTTGCTCAACGAAAGATATGATAATCAATATCTTTTAACCTTTGCCATTTCTCATGAATACCCGGACTTCTATCTTCGCGATAACACATTCTCGGCTCTGCTTCGAATCGAGATGAAGGCGGTTGATGCAGACTCCGATGAACAAGCAGCACGTTTCAGCACACCAACTATATGGATTGATCCTCTGAAAGATCTGTTATTATTAGTTGGCTGGGAATGGAAAGACATAGCTCCAGAAGACCGAGAAATCATTGGCGAATTCCCACACATCTTTGCAAGCCTTATTGTTCCAGCTGAAGAAATCGCCAGAGAACGTGATGAGCGTTTAGCAATAACAGGCGGAAAAATTACAGGCGAACAAGTGTACGTATACAGCAAGAAAAAAGCAGATTGGGTGCCTGATCCGGGGAACTATGGTAAATTCTGGCGAATCGTTCATGCAACACGTCAGAACTCGGAAGAACTCAGTGATACCATACGTAAATTCATGGACTTTCTTAAGCAAGTGGATCAACGGTCCCCAAGGAATCGATTAGGAAAGAGTAAACATAACGAAACATAAGTTCTAGACGAAGCGTTGTAGCGTAGGACACAACCGTTCACAGGTATGAGTATATGCTGTCTTCAAAGCTGTATCACCTTCGCGCAGCGCCACTGCACTTCGTTTACGACACTCAAGATAGTGTTTCCATGCTACCTTGTATCCAGTTACAATTTCATGCTGTATGGAAAGAGGCGGTACTGGTATTCTTAGTCCAAGTATCGCAGACCGACTGACACGGGGGCGACCAACGCCGGTAATCTGATAAATTAGCTGTCCGAAGACAATATCGCTGCGTAAGATGAAAGCCAGATATTCACGGTCTATCTGATGCTGCTGACTAAGATTTCTCTGATAGGCAGCGTTGTGTAGTAGAGGATTGCGCATCGCATCCGCTAAAGTGCAGAACACTAAACATTCAGATGAGGCATAACCTTCGTCCTCATCTTCTCGGATTAAGACGCATTTGCGGAGTTCAGGACGCAGTTTGGAAAACAGGATATCTCCGGCGTGAAAAAGACGAACCGTACTTTTGATTTGACTTCCCATTAAGCTGGATAGGGTATACTCTCCTGTGTCAGCGGTGATATTTCCTAATCCGATATAGTGCCAAATTTCATCTGGATCTCGTGTTTTCGGTACAACAGTGATATTTCTCACTACAACGAGTTCCGCCAACTTTGGCGTTGGGTAAATAGATTTGTGTAATGTATCCTCGGCGACTTTACGAGAAGGGTGATGAAATTGAACATCAAGTCTCATTTCCGAACCCTTTTGAAATTGATCCGGCGAACAAGTATAAATTTTAGGTGATAAATGAGTAATAGCGTTTTCGCCTTTCTCAACATAAATCTGCCACGCATCAATCACACTTGGCAATTCATTCTGCAGCAATGGGCGTCCCTTATCATCTCTACCGGTTGTATAAAGTGGGTCGCCATTTGGCTTTCGTCCCACATGATCGACGTTCGCCATAAAAATTGGAGACTGTACTTTTCTAGCATTAGGGTGCTTGCGTAAGAATAGGATAGAGGTCTTCGCACTAGAGTAGGGCATAAACGTTACATCAGGTAAGCTAATAACGGCTTCCACCACACAATGCTTAAGGATTAGATCACGTACATCACTGTTCGAGGCACCATTCAACACACTATCTTCAATAATAATTCCTAAACGTCCTCCGCTTTTTAGCCAACCGAGGCATCGTTCGATAAAAAGAATCCCCCGACGTCGAGATGGCCTTCCTCGACCAAGTTGATATTTTGCAAGGTGGTTGGCATCAGAAAAGTCGCTCCCAAATGGCGGATTAGTTAAAATTAAATCAAGGCTGTTAGGTTGAACCAATCGATTTATATAATCTGAAAATCCTAAGGAACCACCAGCATTTAGATGATGAATATTACCATGCCCATCACCGTGCATGATTAAATTCATTTGGGCAACCCAAGCCATACGTTTATCAATCTCTAATCCAATGATGTGGTTAGATAGGTACGCCGTACTGTCTTCTGACGTTTGCACACCGAGAAGTCTATGAATATGTTTTGACGCATCTATCAGAAAACCACCACTACCACACGCCGGATCGCAAAGTATTTGACCATCTTGAGGATCGAGAAATTGCACCATAAACTCAACAACAGGGCGCGGCGTAAAGAATTGTTGGTTATCGGACTTCTCAAATGTATTGCGAATCAACTCTTCATAAACCGTACCTTTTACATCAACCGGAACATTAATCAAACTGATATCTTGTAAAAGCTCGACAATTTGCACAATTGCTTGTCTGTCATCGCTTAAGTTTTGATAACCTTCCGTTAAAACATCTGGTAAAAGCTTTATCGCGTTGCGATAAAGCCTAGCCGTTCTTAGATAAGTTTCGTCAAGGGAGTCACTGTGTTGGTGCCGGAAGCATGGTTGGTAATCCCCCGACACTTGGGATTGTCGTTCATCATACAGCTTGCAGTACAATAGCTTTGAGATTTCTTCAAACCGTTCCAGCAAGCTGCCACCCAATGAATCACGAAACGCCGCACTCATTTGGCGAACCAATAGACGTAATGATCGCGTATCTAACGGTTCGTTCGGATTAGAGGGAGATGAAGCTAACGGAAATAAGACAGGTTGGATAGGGGTCGTATCGTGATCGCTAGTGTAGATTCCACTTCGCTCACCCAAAAACTGTGAAATATCTTCAACGGCATATAGACGATAATCATTGATAGGATCACGCCGAGCGATTAATTTGCCTGACCGATCCCAATTACGCAAGGTTGTGGGTGTCACACCTAATAATTCAGCAGCCTCTTTGATAGTAAGATATTGAGGTCGAGTTTCCATAAGCCCTCTTATTTATATAGTTTTCTGGAAAACAAACATTATAAAACATTATAACATATAGTAAAACAATAGGCAACTTAAAATAAATAAAGTGTAGCCAAAATGCACATTCATTTCTTGTTCAGGTATTCCGGCTCCACTGCGATTAGCTGGATCCGATACATGCCGAGTAGATCAAAAATGCTTGAAGGGCAAAATTCCCCGAACCACAATTGAAGTGGGATACTCAGCAATTTAAGGGTCCCGAGGTAGAATTTTATGCATCAGCGGGCTTCGATTTCACTCTTTCACGGCACGGGTCAACCATTTGAACTTTGTACGCTGAACATCACGGCACCAAATATAGATGAGGTATTGGTCCAAGTCTCGCTGGCAACCATCTGTGGCTCAGATCTACACACCTTTGCAGGTCGACGGACCGCACCAACACCGTGTGTGCTAGGTCACGAAGCGGTTGGACGTATTGCCGCCCCAACGAAGGTTCGTGATGCGTATGGCGAACCTCTGCATGAAGGCGACCGTGTGACGTGGAGTATCATGGCTGCGTGCGGTACTTGCGAATACTGTAACGCACGGAATCTGCCACAGAAGTGTGAGCGGCTATTCAAGTATGGACATGCCCAGAGTGTCGCTCCTCATTTTCTCAACGGCGGTTTCGCGGAGCAGATTTGTCTTCGACCGGGAACTGCAATCTACCGGATCCCCGACGCCGTCAGCGATATTGAGGCAGCACCGCTTAACTGTGCTCTGTCCACGGTTTTAGGTGGACTGGCAATCCTCGACCCCACAGGCGGATCCAGCGCGGTTGTTCAAGGTGCAGGTCTGTTAGGCATCTATGCTGTGTGTTGTTTACGCGAACGTGGATTTGAAATTGTCGCTTGTGTAGACCGCGTTGCTGAACGTCTCCGTATAGCGGAAACTTTCGGGGCAACACATACGTTTAATCTTTCGGAAGATTCCGCGGTCAAAATTGGAGAAGCTTTACACGATTTAACAGGTGGACGTGGCGTAGATTACGCTGTCGAGGTGAGCGGGGCAGAGGCTGCGCTGGTCAACTCCCTCGACTGGCTGGGCATTGGCGGTAACTGTTTAACACTCGGCTACGTTTTCCCACACGCAGATGTCACAGTGGACGCACACAAGGTTGTAACAAAATGCTTGACAGTACGGGGAAATCACAACTATCATCCGTCTGCATTGGGAGATGCGCTCCGGTTTGTCGAGGAAACACGGGAGCGTTATCCGTTTGAGGAATTGGTCGGTAAAATCTATCCGTTAGAGAAAATCAATACTGCGTTTGATCGGGCGATGCAGGGGGATCTGATCCGAGTCGGCATTAATCCAACCTTAGAGGGGAAATCATTTTGAGTCAGCGCAAAGTCTTGATTATCTGTATTGATGCCGGCGGACACGATTACCTTGCTGCTAGTGAGATACCCAACATCCAAAAGCTAGCGGAGGAGGGCTTCTATCAACATGTGAGGTCAGTCATTCCCTCGGTGACAAATGTCAATAATGTGAGCCTTGCAACGGGGACATTCCCAGAGATACATGGCATCACAACCAACTACCACGTTGACCGTGAAACGGGAAAAGGAGAGTTTATCGAGGATAACCGCTTTCTGCTTGCACCAACGCTATTTGAACATACAAAATTGTCGGGGTTCGCTGAGAAAACTGCCCTGCTCGTTACTAAGAAAAAACTGTTACGGATGCTCGAAGCTGGAACAGATATCGCTATCGCTGCGGAAGATCCACCTGCCGAATATGTTGAGACGGCTGGGCCGGTCGAGGAGATCTACTCATCGGAAATTAATTGGTGGTTGCTGCGGGCGTTGCGTGAGGTTCTCCGCGAGTATGACCCGCAGCTCGCCTACTGCTCAACCACAGATTGGAATCAACACAAGTACGCCCCGACGGAAGAACATTCACTGCAGCATATCGCTGAACTGGATCGACTCATCGGGCAAATTGTGGACGATAACCCGGAGCGTGAGATTTACATCACAGCGGATCACGCGATGTTGCCGAAAAACCGTGCGCTCGATCCAGGGCGTTGGCTGACTGAGCATGGTGTTCCGTCAAGCACCATCCCTATCATCAAAGACCGCTATGTCGCACATCACGGTAATTTGGGAGGCGCGGCGTATGTTTTTCTACAGAGACTGGCGGATCTTCCAAAGGCAATTGAGACATTAGGTGCTGCACCGGGTGTCGAAGAGGTTTACGCATCAGAAGAAGCAGCACATCAATTTCGACTTCACCCGGATCGGATTGGAGATATTTTTGTTCTCGCGGATCGAGATACCGTTTTTGGCGAACTCACCGAAACGGAAACAGTTGTTGATATTAGATCCCACGGTTCACGCCATGAGAGCGAAGTGCCGGTAATTGGCTACAATAGCCCTTGGGGGGCAAGCGATTTCGCGTATAATCTTGATGTCAGTCGCTTGTTTCTGAACAGTCTTGGGGAACGCTTTGACTAGCCATGGAGCAGGTCAACGATAGATGAATCCCAATTCTTTAGGTTTGGGAGTATGTCAACAGTGAACAGGGGGCGTCATGCCTTCATAATAACAGGAGACCATCATGGCACGAAAGGGGGCACCTCCGCCGAAAAGACGGAGAAAATCACTGGATAATTTTAGAACACCTGATTTTTCAAACCAGTATTGGTCGGAAGTCGCTGATAGCTTGCTTTGGCTTTTTGATCTAACCCGAGTTAATCAAAATTTCATAGAAGAATGTACGGATCCGATTCTTATGCAGATTGCAGATTTCCTGAATGCGACATTAGATCCACTGAGCGACACCGGGGAATGGTTTGCGAATCTTCATGAATCTGTGATCGATAGACGTCCAGAGCTTGAGCATGAAGCGGGACAAGAAATCTCTCGGCTGCTTGGACCAAATAATCAGGTATCTGAAAAGACCCAACAGGAAATCTTCTTTTTTTTAGCAGAGCATCTGTATAAGCACTTTCTGAATGGGCTCATTGAGGGATTAAATGACTCTAGCCTGAAAGAAAAACTTGCTACACAAGAAATCGAAAGTGTGTAACGTAATAAAAAGTCAATTGATGTTTTAGATCGCGCCTTTGCTGAATGCGAAACGCGACTAGACAAAATTGACTTTAACGGCATGAGGAAATGGAGAGACAGCAATATGGCAAAAACTTCGGACCAGCCTAATGTCATCGTGTTTTTCACAGACCAGCAACGGTGGGATACAACCGGTGTCCACGGCAATCCGCTGGATTTGACACCGAATTTTGATCGGATGGCGAGCAGGGGAACACATGTCTACCATTCGTATACATGCCAGCCTGTTTGTGGTCCGGCGCGGTCTTGCTTGCAGACCGGACTTTACGCCACTGAAACGGGGTGTTACCGAAACGGTATTCCATTGTCGTCAGATCTGAAGACGCTTGCCCACCATTTTGGTGACAACGGCTACAAAACAGGTTACATCGGCAAGTGGCATCTCTACGACAGGGGCGTTGAGGGACCTGTTCCTGAGTCTGCACGCGGTGGTTACGAGCATTGGCTTGCCTCTAACGTGCTTGAGTTTACCTCCGACGCTTACTCCACCGTCCTCTACAACAGTGACAACCAACCTGTCAAACTCCCCGGCTATCGTGTGGATGCAGTCACTGATGCTATGATCCGCTATATCGACGCACACCAAGGCGATCCATTTTATCTTTTCACCTCGTACATTGAGCCACACCATCAGAACCATCTTGACGATTACCCGCCGCCCGATGGCTACCGTGAACGCTACGCAGGAAAATGGATTCCGCCGGATCTTGCTGCGCTGGGAGGTTCAACGCAGCAGCATATCGCAGGCTATTACGGCATGGTCAAACGCCTCGATGAGGCACTCGGTAGGGTATTGGACGCACTCAAGAGTCTTGACATACTCGATAACACGGTTCTGCTCTTTACATCGGATCACGGTTGCCACTTCAAAACCCGAAATTCGGAATACAAACGTTCCTGCCACGAAAGCTCCATCCGTATCCCAACGGCGCTGCATGGCCCCGGATTCGATGGCGGGGGACAGCTGCAACAACTGGTCAGTCTCGTTGATCTACCGCCAACCCTTCTCGACGCCGCGGGGATTCCTGTGCCCGAAGAGATGCAAGGACGCTCAATTATGCCGCTGACGAGAGGCAGAACAGAGGGGTGGCCCGAGGAGGTCTTCGTTCAGGTGAGTGAGTCGCAGGTGGGACGTGCTGTCCGCACACATCGATGGAAGTACGGCGTTACCGCGCCGGGAGGACGCGATGCCCCAGGCGCAGGTTCAGAGCAGTATATCGAGGAATATCTCTACGATCTGCAAGCGGATCCCTACGAGCTAACAAACCTAATTGGACGAGAGTCGCATCAGGAGGTCGCTGCGGTGATGCGGGAGCGTCTTATCCGGCGTATGGGTGATGCAGGCGAGACAGCACCGACCATCGAACCGGCGCCGACGCAAGCGAGTGGACAGCGGCGGGTTTCCCCTGAAGAAGCACGTGCCTAAGACCGAGTCGGAGCGAATTATAGTAGATTTTAGAATTATGTAGACACTCCCAATGCACAGTTAACCCCCTAAATCCCCCTTATCAGGGGGACTTTTGAAACTGTGCGAAGGTCGGAGTTATGTACATGTCTGCTTATTTTTAGAATTCACTATAAGTGAGAAGTTTCTAGGATCCCGCTAAACCTGCGTAGACCTTGCGTCCTTCGTTGAATAGGTGCAAGACCTCTTCCCGCTGTGTATCCTTTACAAACCGCCAATCCCGATTCACTATCTCAATCGCACTGTCAATCGAACGCACAAAGAAAGCTGCTGATGACTGTGAGGCAGTGTCAGGGCGGCCTGTCCCGATATAGATGGGACTTGTGTGTGCATAGACCGGTTGTGCAAAACTATCACGGGCTTCCCCGAAGGCACGCGCAGCAACCCAACCGTCGGATTCGATCCGGAGGTCAAACGACCACTCCCCACCATGTCCCCTCCCTTCAAGTGGCACCGTTTGCCTCACCGCTCCGTTGTGAACCAATTCAACGCTATTGAGCAGGTAGTGTGACTGCCACCTAATTTGACCCGATACCGCGCGAGGAGATCCATTCGGCGATTCAATAGTGCTGCCGGGGGCTGCGCCATCAAGATTCAGAAACAGTGCTGGTCCGTTCGTGATAAATGTACGTCCTGCCTGCAAGCCGGCCAACCAGCTTTCATAGGAAAAATCTCCATCGGTTTGGACATAGACACGGTTGTTCGCGCAGATGAACCAATCAGTCCCGGTTGATGCGGGCAACGGAATACCGCAGTTGAGAAGATGATACCAGATGTCGTATTCGAGGTCTTTCCAAGAGGGATCGAACAGGTTAAAGGCATCCAGTTTCCCTAATGCCGCTGCCACCGGTGCTTCCATGCCCCGTCCGTTGTGGCACCACAACACAACTCCTCCCTGTCGTTTGGCATCATCACAGGCGTAACAGATCGGCGGGTAGTCAGGATCAAAGTCGCTGACGAGATTGCCACGACTGACAGGCTCGACCAGATTATTGATATGCAGGAACATCACGTGCCCGGATCCTCCACCGTAAGGGGAGTTATGGCGATTCTCCTCACCGCAATCAACTAGATGGTGTGCGGTCGAATAGTCGGTCATGAATCCGAGCGGATACTTATTGCTAGCATAGGGTATTTCGCCCCGCTGCAGGATACTGATGACGGTCACGCTGAGGTCGTGGACTTGGGGATCGAGACGCAGCCGATCATCGGGTTGAGCCTCCTGCTCGTTATAGTGCAGATGTGTATTCCCCGGATACCACCCCTGTGACGGAAGGTCTGCCCACCGTTTGAGATGCAGCTCAACTTCAACTGCCCCTTTTGCAGGCATCGAAACGACCTTGCACAGGGGTTCGTACTCGGTGCCACGTTCAACAACGATGTCCGTTGAACCGCGGGGCACATCCAAGGTAAACTCTCCCGGACAGTAGAAAAACGGGTCGCCCGGTCCAATCTTCAGGATACTATCCGCTGGGTGGACAAAATTGCCGCTACTGGTCAGGACATGGACTTTCGCCTCAACGGGGGCACCTGAAACACTGTCTCGAATGACACCTTTAAGGGTTGCCATGAAGTTACTCCTTTTTACGCTTCGTCGCGCAGGGCATCGGCGGGACCCCACGGCGCAAATGCCACCGTTGCATACGGGTTGAAGATGATGTCGTCTTCGCGTCCTGCGAACCGCCACATTCGACGCACCAGATCGCGCTTCACCTCCTGATAATCGGGGTGATCGCTGAGGTTCACCATCTCGTGCGGGTCGTTCCGCAGATCGTATACCTCGTCGAAGTCGAAGCCGTTGTAGACGTATTTGAACTCTTTGGTGGTCACGACGCGCTGGCTGTAATACAACTCGACGCCGTTGAACTGGGTGTAGAATGCGTCTGTCCAATCGGAGGGGTTTTCGTCTCTCAGGAACGGTACGAGGCTCCTGCCGGTCAGGTCCTCTGGCACGGATTCGCCCCCCAATTCGATGAAGGTCGGCGCAAAATCAGCGAGGCTGACAAAATCATCGACTTCGCGGTTGGGATTGGCGATCCCTTGGGGCCAACGCGCAATCGTGGCGATGTTATAAGCCTCGCGGAACGCCGGCACCCCTTTGAGATACAAACCGTGTGCACCGCAGTAATCGCCGTGGTCGCTCATTCGCAGGACAAGGGTGTTTTCCGCCTGCCCTGTCTCCTCCAGTGTCTCAAGCACTTCGCCAAACATCGCGTCCTCCATTGTGCAGTATCCCCAATAGTGCTGGAGGGACTCGCGCACCTCGTCCTCCGACAGTTGATCCCAATACTGCTGACGTGCCCGTTGATAGGCGCGGGGTTTATCTTCCAGTGTGTCGTGGTAGTTTGGCGGCAACGGAATCTCTTTGGGGTCATACATTTGGGCGAACCGCTCCGGCACGATGAACGGGTCGTGGGGACCACTCGGTCCGATGTACAAACACCACGGCGCGTCCGCTTGGGATAATCGCTGCAACGCCTCCATCCCAGATTGGACAACACGATAGTCTCGATGGTCTTCGTAGCCTTTCGGTGTGTCAGTGGGATAGGATTGGTACAACTGGTAGTGCCCCCAACCGGGACGGAGAATTTGCCCGCGTTCGCGTTCTGTCGATTCGGGTTGTTTAGCTTGCTCCTGCCACTGTGCGACTGAACGGTGCATGTAGCTGCCTTTGCCCCCTGTGAGATGCAGATCCTCCCAACCACGGTCGGATGGATTTTCGGCATCGGTGACGTGCCATTTCCCGGCATACGCTAAGTTGTAGCCCGAAGATCGGAGTGTTTCACTGAACATCCCGACTCCTTCGTAGAGCTCGTGGTGGATGGCGGTCGGATTGCTGACGTTGTTGTAGATGCCGTGTCGACTGGGATATACACCTGTCATAAATGTTGCCCGTGAGGGGCAGCAGTGTGCTGTTGGACAGAATGAACGGTTAAAAAGAACCCCTTCCTGTGCTAATTTCGTAGCGTTTGGCGTGATACATGGATGGTCTGGATGTACCACATCGGCTTGTTCTTGGTCCGTCATAAAGATAAGAATGTTAGGTCTCATATCCTCTCCCGTACGAAGATTACCTCAATAGTCAAATAGTCAAGATTTGCGTCTCATCTGAAGATTCTGTCATGTCCTATACATCGGCAAAAATTCCTTGAGTGTTCCGAGCTTTGCTGTTTCTTCAAGCTGAATTTCGATAACCTCAAGGAGATTCTTTCTCGCCTCTTCAACATTTTTTCCACAACTCGCAATGTCTAACTCTGGGCAATAGGCGGTGTACATATTTCCCTCTTTCCAGATTTCTTCTGTCAGTTACCCCGCCCTAAAGGACGGGTCTTGTTTGTCCGTCCAATGGGTCTTACCGAGTTCCGCGCTTCTGTCCCCGGACAGGGGGTTGCGGGGTCGTTCACTATCGACGCACCTCCACGCAAGGCTACAGCAGCCTTTTTAATGTTTATCGCAGCGTTATAATCTCTATCCAATATTAATCCACAGTGTGGACAGTCATGGACACGCTCTGATAACGATTTCGGTACAACCGAATCACAACCTGAGCATTTCTGACTGGTGTGCTTGGGGACAACTTGCGTCAACGTCAAGCCAGCGTTTGCAGCTTTGCTTTGAAGTCTTAATCGAAAGCTACCCCAGCCAGCGTCAGATATGCTCTTAGATAGATGCTTATTCTTTACCATGTTCTTGATTTTCAGGTTTTCAACAGCAACTTCTTCGCATTGGGAAAACAACCAATGAGCGGTCTTACCCTGAAAATCACGGCGTTGATTGCCGATATGTTCATGTATCTTGGCAACATGCTCCCGTTGTTTCTCATAGCGGACACTGCCTTTTTTACGACGGGACAATATTCGTTGCGCTTTACCAAGTTGCTTTTCTGACCGGCGGAAGTGTCGAGGGTTGGCGACTTCATCACCATCTGAAGTGGTCAGGAAGGATTTCAGTCCTACGTCTATCCCGATTGTGGTTTCAACGGGAATCTCAACAGGGTCTGGTATCTCAACCACTATACATACATACCACCCACTCGCTTTGCGCCGTACCGTCAACGTCTTAATTGTCCCATCGGGCAACGGCCGGTGGTAATGGATTTTAACATGACCGATTTTCGGCACGACGACCCGCGCCGTCCGCTTGCCAATAGCACGTACCAGCTGTTTCGCCAAGTGCTTAAACGTCATTGACCGATACCGACCGGCACCTTTGAAGCGTGGAAAGCCGGGCTTGTCGCCATTCTTCCCACGGCGAAAAAACGCTTGGTAGGCTTTGTCCAATCGGTCAATCGTATCCTGCAAAACATCAATATGAAGCGATGCGACTATCTGTGATTCTTGGCGAAACGGCGTTAAGGCTTTTTCTTGGGTTGATTTCTTAACGGACTGACCGGTCTGTTCGTAGGTTTCCTTACGCCATGCAAGGGCTTGATTATACAAGTTGCGAAGTATTTCAAGCCATGCGACCAGTTTATCGGCTTGCTTGACCGTTGGATAGGCTCTGTATTCATAAGTCTTTTTCATAATCAAGGCTTTGAATCAATCACAAAGGGAGGCGCAGTTTCCTCCCCACCCTACGGGGCTGCCACTGCTAAAAAGTTGGTGACGACGAGGTTCTTCATTGTAATCTCCGTTTACTTCAAGCCATCAGAAACCGAGTTTTTGTCAAAAACTCGGTTTCTCTATGAGAACACAAGTTGCTATATGGTCTGTAGGTCGAATTTCCATACTCGACATCTAAGGCTACACACATGTCGCCCCGCTGGGGCTTTAGGGGTGGTGTTACCATATTTACTATATACATATCGCCCCGCTGGGGCTAAATGAAGCATAATACGTAATTCGTAATGCGTAAGAAGAAACGGAACGCAGATCTGCGTTCCCTACGAATGGATCTTGCTGAATCGTTGAAGTCGGGCAAGATGCCCGACCTACGGGCGTGTGTAGGTTACGGCATACAGAGCATGCCTACTACTAGAACTCGGTGGTAATCCCTAAGTAGGGGATGATCGGAAATTGGTAGATTTCTTCTCTTTCATCTCCATCATAGTAGATTACTTCTCTGTCATCTTCATCATAATCGTCGCTGTAACTATAAGTGAGTAGGTTTCTACGGTTATAGGCGTTCAAGAGTTCCAGAAAGAGGCTCATCTCCCAACTGTTAAATCGAAACGCTTTACTGATTTTCACATCCAACCGGTGGTAGGGTGGAAGTCGTTCCGAATTTATGTCCCCGTAAATGGGAATGTAGATGGGTTCGCCGTTGCGTCGATCAATTACACGGGTCACGCCTAGCTCTGGGGTATAGGGATTGCCAGTTCGGTACTGCCATTTTAGACCAATCTCCCAAGTCGGAGTGAGTCTATAAGTCGCTGCCAAGGTAGCAACGTGTGTCTGGTCAAACGAATAGTAGCGATACGGATCCTCTGGGCGGTCACGGCGTTTAGAAACCCCATACGTGTAGGATCCCCAACCTAAGAATCGATCTCCAGCCCTATGGCGTAGGAACACCTCAGTCCCCTGTGCGAAGCCAACACCTTGGTTAAGATATTTCATATCCTCATCGTTAGTCACAAGGTGCGCAAGATCTTTGTAATAGCCTGCGAATTTGAATTCTGTCCCCTCCGAAACTTGGCGTGTGAATTCCAAGACATAGTGACTAGCTTCGCTTGTAGTCAAGTCGGGGTTTCCAACGCTCTGGGTAAGTCGCGGCGGTCCCGGCACCTGATGATAGTTGCCGTAAGAGAGCTGGAGTTGAGAACCTTCCATAATGTCTAACAGGAGGCTCCCACGCGGTTGGATAGAAAACTCGTCAACAAGGCTAAAGTAATCTACCCGCAAACCGAGTGCAACTGATAAAAATGGCAACACTTTATACCGGTCTTGTAGGTACACTTCCATCCGTCGACTCAATACGGATTCATCGAATGTTTGCCTTTCGGCGAGCCGAAAATCGTAATCAACCTCACCCTCATCGGGCGGACGGTTACCTGTGCCAACCGCTCTGCCCGTTTCAAATCCAAATATCACCCCAGTTTCAAGTTGATGTTTCGGGGTTAATGTGTAGGTGAGGTCCTCGCGGAGCAGGTAATCTGGTGCATCAATCGTGAGAGATATTTCGGGACCAGCCCGGACATCGAATTGGAAATCGGATCGGGTCAAAGATAAAAATGAGGTCAGCCGGTCTGTGAACCGAGAACGGAGGTGAATGCCAGCCCCCTCAAAGCCGCTCCCGAAGCTAACATTCCCTCTAAAATCCTGGTCCACATCTTCGCCGTCTAGTTTGAGTGCAAAGCTGTCGCCAGAAGCGAATATGTTCAGAGAGAGTTGATGCTTGTCATTGAGGTCATAGCCTCCCTTTAGCTGATAATCCCAGAAGCGGGGGAAGGCGGTGATTTCTCCGCTGTCAAACGCTAGTGAGCCAAGGAATAGGTCAATGTAACTTCGGCGTCCGGCAAAATACCAGTACCCCTGATCGCTGATTTTTCCCTCTAACAACCCTTCGGAGTAGAGGACATTCAGATTCAATTTTGTGCGGAAACCGTCTGTGTTCTTGTTCCGCGAATAGATGTCGATCACTGCCTGCGAATCGACGCCAAATTCGGCACCGTAGCCGCCGGCGTAGACATCAATCCTATCAATGATTTCAGAACTGAGGGACGAGACGATTCCACCAAAATGGTAGGGATAGCCGATCGGCACGCGGTCAAAGTAGTATAGGTTGTCTTCATCGGAGCCGCCGCGGATATAGAGCGCGCCGCTAAAGTCGTTCGCAACGCCGACACTGGGTAGGGCTTGTAACGCGCGTAGGGCATCCCCTGTGGCACCGGGGACGCGCTGGATTTCGGAGCTACTTAGCGTTTGTCTGCCAACGGGTGACGCGGCACGTTCTCCTGTCACTTCTACTTCATCAAGTTCGACTGCAACCTGTTCAAGGTAAATTTTAAGTTGGGTTGTTTCTCCCGGTTCTACAGTGACAGCAACATCTTCTGGCAGACGGTAGTCGGAAGCCAAAGCGGTGAGTGTGTATGTTCCGGCGGGTAGGTTGGAGAATCGAAATTCGCCGTTCTGATCGGTTGTGGTACGTTGATTTGTCTCTACAATGCGGACTTGTGCGGTTATGACTGGCTGTTCAAGATCCTGTTGATAGACTGTCCCGTAAATTTCCCCTATGCTGCTGGGAGCCTGTTGCCCAAATACGGCACAGGGATAAATAAATAAGATCAATACAAAACAGATCGAAAACTTCTTCATGTGGTGCTTTTTCTCCTTTGACATTTTCTTCGCTTATGTTAAGATTGAGTGCAAAGAAACCGAGTTTTTTCTTGAAAACTCGGTTTCTCTTCGTGCGTTGCACTTTCTTTTTAGATGAACCATTTTTTTAATGGATGCGCTTACAGTAAACAGGACAGAGTTCATCAACAAATTGCATAATCTGGACGTGATCCTCTCCGATATCCCTCGCCACAATGTCCTCCTATCCCCTTTAGTGTTACAAGAACTAAAAAGGTTCACTAGGGTCATTTATAGTGGACCCTAGAATTAATGAGACATTCCAAACCGGTGCGGTTAGAAACCGCACCTACCGTTCTCCCGTTTGGTAGGCACTGTTTCCAACTGTGCCGATGCGGTGCGGTTACAAACCGCACCTACCGGGGGGCGAAAGTGTCCATTTATTTTTAGCGTTTACCATAGTCTATTTCTATGACGGAAATATTTTGATCTGGGTTGACATCTTCAGTAAGAAAGAGATTCATGTCAAAGGAAAGTGCAAAAAGCGTGATGCGTAAAACGTGAAACGTGAAAAACATTGGTTCATTGGTAGTGATTAATCTCTAGGTATTTGGCAGGGTTTGTAGGCGGTGTTGCCGTGCTTCCCAATCGGGCAGGTAAGCGGCCATGAAACTCTTGAACACTCTCCCGTGATTTGGGACGAGGAGATGGACTAGTTCATGGACGATCACAAATTCTCCCAACGCTTCCGGTAGGTCGAGCAGATCGGTGTTGAGGGTCAACCGCCCATTTGTCGATATGGATGCCCACTTCCTCCGCATGTCGCGTAGATGTACCTCCCGGACTTCCACACCGATGCGGTCTGCCCATTCGGACACAACACCTTTCAGATCCTCTGAGTCGTTCCATGCACTTTTGGTTTTCATATCCGTTCTATAGTAGATTTTAGAATTATAGTGGACCTTAGAATTAATGAGATATGCCAAACCGGTGCGGTTGAAAACCGCACCTACCGGGGCTGGGGAAAGTTTGGTAGGCACTGTTTCTAACTGCGCCGATGTGATAGGTTAGCAAACCGCACCGGGCTTCATATTCGTTCTAGGTTTAGTAGTGCGTTTGTTGCTTCGATCATATTCTCTGCTCCGACAATGGGTCTTAATGTTATGTAGAACATCCTCCGCAACTCACTGTTTTGTTGTACATCCCACTGATAATCGGAAAACTGGTCAAAGACTCTATTGAGGGCTCGCACCCGTTCTGGGGTAATGTCTTCCTCAAACTCCTTAAGCACCGTATAAACCGCGTAGCCGTTATCGTCTAGGTTCATTTGGACCTGTTCTCTTGCAGCTTGTGTATACTCCTCTGCCAATTTCTCAAATGCAGCTAGTGCTTCTTGCGTCGCTAACTGATGATTGTCATACCTTTCTTTAAGTGCCGCTGCCCGTTCTCCAATCGAAATCAGAAACGGCTTTGAGCGGCTTTCTTCTGCTACTGTTTTATGCAGTATTTTCCGCAAATTCAGCACTTTCACTTTATCGGATACATAGCTCTGCTTAATTTCTCTCAATGTATTTGCAGCCAATCCCTGAATAGAACCCGGTAGTGCAAAATCACCGCTCTCTGTATGCTGCTGTAACAGTTCTTTTGTCTTGGCGGTCAACTCCTTATCGACGTAAATACGGTCGGCGTAGGCATTACGGATCAGTCCATAGAGCGATGCAAGCGACTGATAATCCGCTATAAATGGGCGTAAGAAGGCATCCGGCGATAGAATGGTACAGATATCCTGCAACTGTTTGAAGAATTTGAAACAGGTCTCTCGACTTTCCTTGTCGTCGAAATGCTCAATCGCGCTCTCTTTCGCCTTATCGTCCCATCCTTTCGCAAGGGGTAAATACTCCGCTGCATCCTCCTGAATTAACTTGATGAAAAGGTCCTTGAGCACATCAAGATTCTGAATCACGCTCCCCACCACATCTGAATCAAAGGCGAGGGCTTTTTCCAGATTTCCGAAGATACCGACAAAGTCTAAAACGAATCCGTAAGGCTTTATCAGTCCGTCGTCATCTTCATAAGGGCGGTTGACGCGGGCAATCGCTTGCAGCAAAACATGGTCGCGCATCGGTTTATCGAGGTAGATGCAGTAGAGAATCGGCGCGTCGAAGCCGGTCAATAGCTTTTGGGTCACAATCAGGATTTTCGGCTGCTCGTTTTTGTCAGAGAATTTCTTACGAATCTCCTTCTCTTCGTCATCGGAGTGATAATGTGCCCTCATGGCTTCGGAGTCTTGATGGTGCGGGGAATAGACCACCTCCGAATACTCCGATGGTAGATGTCTATCGAGTGCCTCCTTGTACAATGCACACGCCTCGCGGTCAACGGCAACCAGAAACGCCTTGAACCCCATCGGCTCTACGTTTTCCCGAAAATGCTCGGCGACAGCGGCGGCAACCTTTTCGATTCGACCCGGCGCTTTCATTATCGCTTTCAACTGGACCGCACGGTCCAGAATCGCATCTAGTTCCTCAAAGTCGCTCATACCTTCGCCAACCACAAGCCTGAAAAATTCTTGCTCCAATGTTTCGCGATCAACCTGCAAAGCGGAGGTGGCAAGGGCATAATTCAACGGAACGGTGGTCCCGTCTTCAATGGACTCGGCTATCGCGTATTTATCCAGATAGCCCTGCTCATCTTCTGCACCGAACACCTTAAAGGTCCCCTTACCTTGAGAGAGGTTGTCGATTGGGGTGCCGGTGAAGCCGATGTAGGTCGCATTGGGTAGGGCTGCCATCAGGTAATTTCCCAGATCGCCGCCGGTTGTCCGGTGTGCTTCATCAACCAAGACAGTCACGCTCTCGCGGGTGTTGATATCCGCCGGTATACCGTCAAACTTATGGATCATTGAGACAATCAAACCGCGATAATCGGAGTCTAAAATCTCTTGCAGGTTCCGCTTGCTCGTTGCGACTTGAAATGCAGTGATGCCGTAGCCGGTGATATTTTTGAAAAGTTGACTCTCCAATTCATTGCGGTCAATTAGCATTAGCACCGTCGGCTTTTCGGTCCCTCCACCGCCGCGCAAGAGTTGGGACGCAACGGTTATCATGGTGAGCGTTTTGCCGCTGCCCTGCGTGTGCCAAATAAGTCCGCGTCGCTTGTACGGGTCGTGAACCCGCTCGATTACCTTATCCACCGCACGGGTCTGGTGCTGACGCAACACCACTTTGGTCAGTGCGTCGTCCTTGCTCTGGAAAATAATTGACTCTCGCAACACTTTCAGGAATCGCTCACGGTCAAAGAAGGTCTTGATTTTCGCCTCGTAGTTTGCAGATTCGTCGATCTTCCATTCAAACAGGTTTTTGCGGTTGACGCTCCATGTTACACCGTAGTAAAAGTCCAGCATTTGCGTAACACCGAACAGTTGTGCGGTGGTAAACATCTCCGGCGTTTCGTGGTGGTAGCGGCGGATCTGATCAACACCTTCCGCCAATCCGTCCCGCTTGTTAGCGGATTTGGTCTCCACCACTGCCACAGGAATCCCGTTAATCAGAAACACGACATCGGCGCGGTTGCGGTGTCCTGTTCTTTGCTGCGTCCATTCATCGGTCACATGGAAGAGGTTATTGTCGGGGTTCTCAAAATCAATCAGGGTGACGTTCCGATAAAGATTTTTATCCGGAACGAAAACCGACTCCTTGCCGCGCAACCAGGAGAGCGCGTCTTGGTTTCCTTCAGGGGTTGGTTTGAGAAAACTCAACTGTCGCATAGCGTCTTCGCAACAAGATCGGTCCAGTATGTCGCCGTTGAGCCTCATCAGTTGCGTTTTTAGTACATCGACGAAGTAAAGTCCCTTATCGCCGTGGCGCAGCTGCAGCGCTTCTAATCGGGGAATAGACTTCCAGCCAATTTCATCGGCGTATTCGAGCATTGGATACTGAACTGCGGAACGTTCAGACATAATTTTCTCCGAACCGTTGGCGAATGGTGTAACTATAAACTTTTCCAAATTTCCCGCGAAATTACACATCTTACGTGAAACGTGAAGGGGATGTATGACTTGGGGTTGTTTGCTCGACACGCTTTCATTTTAACTTGACACAGCTCTTTCTAGCTCCCTTTTTGGTTCCAACCGCACATGGAAGCCTAGTCCCGAAAGGATGCTCAACAGGTTATCCAGCCGAGG
Source organism: Candidatus Poribacteria bacterium (assembly GCA_965208425.1). Classification (GTDB taxonomy): domain Bacteria; phylum Poribacteria; class WGA-4E; order WGA-4E; family PCPOR2b; genus PCPOR2b. The sequence continues at coordinate 5,066,004 of OZ242335.1, forward strand.
GTTGTGCTTGCTCGCTAGCACATTGTATAGGTGTTCACGACTGATGCCCACGCGCTTAGCAAGTTGTCCGATTCCCCCCTGTGCTTGGGCAACATCACGCATTGCCAATAGCAAGGCATCTGTGTTGTTATCCGCTTCATACGCGGCAAGCGCTGCTTCGAGATAGGCTTGTGCCTCTTTGGGATCGGCTAGTGCTTTTAATAGATTTTCTTTGAAACTCGTCGTGTGTTTCAGTACCGTTTCTCTATTCATCAGTTCGCCTCCTCAATTCTTCCCAATATTCCTTCGCTTTTTGAATATCCCGCCTTTGTGTTTTTTTAGATCCACCACAAAGCAGAATCACTATCACACGGTCTGCTACCCCAAGATACACCCGGTAGCCCGGACCGTAATGAATTCGCAGTTCGTATAGATCCGTAGTTAACCGTTTATAATCGCCAAAATTCCCCAGATGTAACCTGTTAATTCGTTCCCGTATGATGGCACGAGTCTTTCGATTCCGGTAAGAATTGACCCATTCCTCATAAGGTTCACGTCCATCTGGCGTTACGTAATTGCGCACATCTCGAGGGATTATTTCCATAACAACCGAAATTGTAATATTTTTATTACAATTTGTCTATTAAAAAAGGGAGCTTTCCACAGTCATCTTTTGCCATTTTAGGGGCAAAATCAACCGATTTTGAGGGGGTTTACCCGTAACATGACAACTTTCAGAGATTATCCCGATTCATCGGGACAGGTTCTTGGGATTTATGCAGTTGCATGGTAAAATCCAACCCCTTCTGCTATGCGGAACATAAACCTCTGTTTCAATGCTCCACCGGCACGATTTGGCAATTTGGCAGGGCACTGGCAGGTCCAAAAAAAAATTCAACCTCACATCGGGGGGACATCATTAGCCAATGTCTCTCTGAACCCTGATGGGGCCTAGCTTCAGGGCCTTTGTAGATTTTTACCGTGCCACAGAAGGTGCGCCCAGATGGGTTTTTGACCTGCCAAATACGCACTGTTTATGAACCGTTTTTGACTGAAATGGCACCAAAACCTCGCCAAATGTCAGGGATTTGGCAGGGCCCTGTCAGGTCTAAACTCTGAAATGCGTAAGTGGTGCGGGGCAAGATGCCCCGCCTACGGTTCGCTATGTAAGTCCTATCCATGTTGATTGTGTTGGTGTCGATTAATTGAATTGACGGATATATGCTTGACATTATATAACATTTGTTATAATATGTCAAGTGATTTGTGAAATGCCATAACTCAAGTTGCTAGTTATGTCCGGTGCGATAAAATTGGGGAGGATCACGCAGATTGTGCGGATTATTGTCCCGATAGATCGGGAGATTTTTTGGGGTTTAAGGATTCGCTGGATTATATGCCTCTAATGGCTCTGTGAAGAAATCGAGATATTAGGGGTCAGGGGGTGAAGGTTCACCCGGCGTTGAATGCGCCCACACTGTGGGGGTGACTTATGGGCACCCCTCTGTTAATTTGGCAATTCTGCATCAATTAGTGACACGGCGGACCTTTGCCCTGTCATTAGTTCGTCGAGCATGGCGTGGAATAGCTCATCTAACCGTGCGGTTTCCTGTTCAAAGGCTGCGATTTTTGTGTCACAGGCTTGTGAGGTTTCAGCAATGGTATGTTGCTCAAGGAGTGAGGGAAGGGGAATGTTCAGTTCATGAATAATGCTCTGTGTAATCAGCGGTTGTCCGCCTTTCCTCTGTAATCGATTTAAATTAAAATGCTTTAATTGTTCCGCCAGAAAATCAAGAGAAACCTCACCGTTAAACCATTTTTCTGAATATAAGGCATTATCAGTAATCCAATTTGGAGCTTCTGCAATATGTACGCAGCCACAATATGCTCCAACGCGACCAATCACCAGAAGTCTTTGTTCGCTAAACTCTTTGCTAGTGTAGCCTAAAACCCCATTTCCACCATATACCGGAACGGTTAGTTCAGAATTGGATTTGTTTTCCATATCTTTTGGACGGGACAAGCCACTTTTCAGTTTTACCAAACCACCTAGCCTTGTTACTTTCCAACTCTCAGGAATTTCTCCAATCTTTGTTTGCTTGCGGGGTTCGCCTTTCGTGCCATAAGAAAAGAGGTGATCCATCAATGCCGCTTTGCGTTCGCGCTCTAGTTCAAGCTCGCGTTGCCGTGCGGCTTTTGTCTCTTGGACTGTCTGTAGGACGTAGGCAATGGCGCGTTGTTCGGGGAGTGGGGGAAGGGGAAACCGATAATCAAGAATATGGCTTTTGGACAAATTGTTAATGTTTGTGCCGCGCACTTCTCTAAGTAGATGTTCTTGATAACGCTTTGTCTGAAAAATCTGGCCAATAAAAAATGATTCTGCCATTGAATTATGGCGGAAAACCGCACAAAATGCACCAAAAGAACCATTCCAATCCGTACTTAACTGGGCAGATTTTCCAACTACAGATTTACTTCCGCTAGACATTGCAATTATTACATCCCCCATGCGTAAAATCTGTGAGTCTGAAACCTTTTCAGTTTTAACATATACTAGTTCCTCTGCTAACATCAACTTTCTATCTTGAATGTTTGTTGCTCTAAGAACCGGCAAATATCCAGACTCCGCAGTATCAGTTATCTCTGATTTTTTATAAGAAACACCACGAACCAAATCTCCTATATCTCCTAACCTAGCTACTTCCCAGTGTTCCGGCACATTCATCTCAAGCATTATAACCCCTCGCTGTTTAGCCCAAGTCGGTTCAACACTTCTTCCAATGCGTTGTCTGCCTCTTCGCGAACGATGCGTGCTTCTGTCAGGTCCGCCAAGATCTGATAGATGGGACGGTGTTCAACTTGATCCCCTACATCCACAAACTGGGAAGGACTCAGGTTATAATCGGTTTTTTGGACATCTGCTAGCGTGATAACCGCGCTTAACTTCTCGCGGGATTCCCATGCCCCATATACCTCTGTTGCGGCATTAATCCCTTCATCGGTCAGGACGTTTTTTGGTTTTTCACTGATGAAATATTTAGAGAGGTTAATCAATAGAATTTGTGCCTTGCGTTCTTTTGGTTTGTTGCGGTTCAGCAGTAAAATGATTCCCGGTGCGCTGGTGTTGTAAAACAGGTTTTCGGGCAGAAGTATCACGCCTTCAATCAGGTCGTTCTCTACAAACGCTTTGCGAACATCGCGCTCCCGACTGGTCTGTTTGCTGCCGGAACCACGAGACACAGCACCGGTGTCAAGGACAATTGCGGCGCGTCCGGTCACTGTCAGGGAGGCGTGTATATGCTGCACCCACGCCCAATCCGCGGAGGAGCTCGGCGCAATGCCATAGGTGAAGCGTCCATAGCTGTCGTTGGCGTAGAAGGTTTCGTTATACTCTTTCTGATTCCACATCGGATTGGCGAGCACGTAGTCAAAGCGTTTCAGCCCTGAATTGCCATCAACAAAGCCTGGATTGCGGAAGGTGTCGCCGATCTGCAAATCGGCACCGATAAAGTCGTGTAGAAAGGCGTTCATCTTTGCCATAGCGAAGGTGGTGGGAGTCAACTCTTGCCCATAGATTTGTGGGGCTGCGCTCTTTTCGTCCGGATGTTTCTGCTCAAAGAGGAGGCGGGGTTTGATGAGCAGACCGCCTGAGCCGCAGGCTGGATCGTAGATGGTCGTGCGGGGTTGGGGGTTGATGAGGCGTGCCATTAACCAACCGACCTCTTTCGGTGTGTAGAATTCGCCCGCGCTCTGTCCCTGTCCTTCGGCAAATTTCCGCAATAGATATTCGTAGGCACGTCCTAGGATATCTGGCTCTGTGTCTTGCAACCCAAGCCGATGTTGGCTTATGATCTCAATCAGTGCTCCTAGACGTTCATCGTCAAGGGTGCGCTGCCCGCTCTGTTGCTCGTTGAAGTCCTGTACGTTAAGGACCCCATCCAGCCGCGGATTCTTACTCACAACCTCACGCATTGCTTCGGTGACAAACTCCCCCAAATGACCATCTGCGGAGTGGTTGCGAAGTGCCTCCCAGCGATATTGTTGAGGGATGTAGAAACGGACAATCGGGTTGCGTCCAGTCTTGAGTGCGTCCTGATGGTCGGCGTCAATGATTTCGCGTGCTATCTCTTCATCGCCGAACTCCTCGATCTGTTTTGCAAATTCGTCGTCGAATACATCGGAGAGCCGTTTGTAGAAGATTAGAGGTAGGATGAAATCTTTGAATTTGGGGGCATCGGTCGTCCCTCGAATGACACAGGCGGCGTCCCATAGCCATGTTTCCAGAGTGGAGATATCTAACTGTTCGTCGTCTGGAGAGGAGAAGGGGATTGTGGTTTGGGTTGCGCCTGCTGCGACCTTATTTTTGGGCAATGGTTATGCTCCTTGTTGGTTCATTAGTTCATTGGTTGTGGGTGTTGGGTTTCACTCTCGCTATTTGTAAGAAGGTCGTATTGATGGGCAGAAGTTCTCGCGTTCTTGATAGCGAAGTGCTTTCAACCGTTCAACCCAACCTACGATACTGATTATATATCAACACCCTAGAGCTAAACAGCAACAACCCGTTGTTGTCCCTCCCTATCTTCTGAGGGAATAATGCGGATCTCAACATCGTGATTCAACCGATTAAGAAATGTCATTAATCGCTCGACACCGTAATGGTTAAATTTTCCCTGTTTTAGCCGGGAGATTTCAGGTTGTTTCACGCCTAAAATCTTTGCTGCCTCTGTCTGAGTCAGTTCCCGCTTTTCTATAATCTGAAAGACCTTAAACCCAAGTTTTGCCTTGAGAAACAGTTCCTCCGCATCTGGCAAGTCGAGATCTTGAAAGACATTGTCAGAACCCTTTTCAAATTGAATCTTCTTGTTCATAATTCGCCTCCAATTCCTGCGCCATTCTTAGTCTCTCGATTAGGTAAACCCTGCTATACACATTGCGCTCCTCTGGAGCGCAGGCATCAGAGGTATCGGCATTCTATCGACATATCGCTCCTCTGGAGCGGAAGATAGAGGACTTAACGGATGGACGGGGGAACCCCGCCCCTACGGATATCCGAACGGTTCAGACCCGTCCGGGGAATTCTTTTCCTCGGATGGGCATGAAACGAAACTCTCCCCGCGGCATCCCGCACTCGGTTCCGAGACGTGCCTCCTCATCCTCAATGCCGAGGTATTTCGTCTCGGCGTGGAGATAGTGCAACGCTAGCCCCCGACGTCGATTCGGTGTCGTGTTCGCCCCGGTGCGGTGGAAATTCAGACCGTGGTGGAACATGCAGTGCCCCGCCTTCAACTCCACAGGTGTTGGCTTGGCGATTTCTGGATCGTCGATGAACCGCTGTTTGTATTCACGGGTGACGGGTCCCCACTTGTGGCTACCGGGGATGACGGTCATACAACCGTTTTCGACGGTGGCGTCATCTAAGGCGACCCAACAACTTACGTGGTCCTGCGGGACAAAGAAGGGCCAAGCGGGTGAGTCTTGGTGCCAATCGGTCACTGTCCCGTTATAGCGGGATTTCATCATAAGTTGGTCGGTGTAAAGTTTGATGTTGGGACCCATGAGATCTTCGATGACATCCACAATCTCAGGTTTCTTGGCAACGGCTTGGAAAAGGTCGTCGAAGTAGCAGAGTTGCGTCATCTTCCGGACAGTATCAAGGCGGGGTGTGGTGGTATCCTTACCATCACGGAAGGCTGCTTCAAGCTGGATGTAGCGCGACGGCACGTGAGTCACACGCCCTTCAGCGATGTCCTCGCTCCGCTGCCGAAGGTCTTCTAATTCTTCGTCAGACACAACCCGTGTATAGGGCAGGTAACCGTATTCCTGAAAGAACGCTTTTTGATCGGTTGTTAAAGCCATGTAGTATCTCCTTCCTTAATGCAAGTAAATCAAGTTTGCCATACACATTGCACTCCTCTGGAGCGCAGATATTGGATGCCTCGGCATTCTATAGACATATCGCTCCTCTGGAGCGAAAGGCAAAATCTTTCAGATTTAACAGAAAATCAGCAATTTGGGTTTCCTCAACAGAATAGAGATGGATCCAATCGCGTAGTGAGGTGTCGGGATTCGGAGATCCCTCTCCGTTCCGAGAGTTTTCAACCTACAAAACAAGTATAGTGGATCTTAGAATTAATGAGACCCTCTCAATGCACAGCCAACCCCCTAAATCCCCCTTGTCAGGGGGACTTTGGCAACTTCGCAAAGGTCGGAGTTGTTGGCAAATGTCTATCTATTTGTCTAATTCACCATAAATGAAGATTAATTTATTAATTCGGTAATTTCCGAGTGATGTCCGGTGCGGTTGCAAACCGCACCTACCGGGCCTGAGGGAAAATATAGAATTACTGAATTATTTTTTGAAACTTCATACAGATTGTGGCACAAAAGACCACTTTTCGATACAAAACTTTGTGTGTGGGTTTCACTCTATCTGTCTATAAGCAGGTGTTGTTAAATAACCGAACCTCTATTGAATTTGACAAGGATTCACGTTTAATCGTTCAACCCAACCTACGAACTGTCAAATGTCAGCAAAACCTAATCATGTAGGTCATCCTCTTGATCGTTTTTGTTTAGCCAACCGTAAGATTCCAGTTTGCGATACAACGTCCGCAAGCCGATTTTGAGTATTTCCGCCGCCCGTTTCTTGTTATTGCCGGTTTCTGCCAATGTCTTGCGGATAGCCTCTTTTTCGATATCTTCCATTGTCATTCCAACGGTGCCAACTGTCTCATCGTCCACATTAATTGAATCTTCCGAATGATCCGGAGCATCGAGACCCAGAGGAATGCCCATTTGAGTATCGGTATCTGACGCCTCCTCAAAATCTGTGAAAGTCGCTTGAAATTCGGCGGAGAAATCGTCGAGTTCAAGGGTCTCCGCCCCCGCTAAGATGATAGCGGTTTCGATGGCGTTGCGTAACTCACGGATGTTTCCATCCCAAGCAGCACTTTTAAGGTAGTCCATCGCTTGGGGGGTAATCCCTGAAACGGGACGGTCATGTTCTTTGCTAAATTCTTTGATGAACGCGCTGACCAACAACGGAATATCCTCTCGTCGCTCTCTTAGCGGGGGCACCCGAATTGGAAATCGGTTGATGCGGTGATAGAGGTCGTTGCGGAATTTTCCGTTTTTCACAGCCTCCTCAAGATCTAAGTTGGTCGCAGCAATGATACGGACATCGGTTTTAATGGGTTTATCCCCGCCGAGACGTGTGAATTCCTGCCCTTCCAGTACGCGGAGGAATTTTACCTGTGTTTCAGGTCCCATTTCCCCAACCTCGTCTAACAGTAGGGTACCACCATTTGCCTGCTCGAACAGCCCTAGTTTCCGGGTGGTTGCCCCGGTGAAAGCACCGCGTTCATGACCAAACAGTTCACTTTCGAGGAGTTCACGATAAAGCGCACCACAATTAATTGTCCGATACGGTTTGTCCTTTCGGCGGCTATGGTTGTGGATTGCATTCGCGATTAATTCTTTTCCAACACCGCTTTCGCCGCGGATGAGAACGGTTGCATTGGTTGGGGCAACGAGTCGGATCATGCGGAAAAGCTCTCGCATCGGTTTTGACGTGCCGATGATGTTCGCAAACCCGAACTTGTCATCCAGTTGTTCTCGGAGGTTGACGTTTTGGAGGAAGAGTGACCGTTTTTCGAGCGCGTTTTTCGCCGTTTGGCGCAAGATGTTAATTTGTATTGGCTTTTCGAGGTAGCCGTCTGCTCCTGCTTTTGTGGCTTCAACAGCACTATCAATCGAGCCGTAGCCGGTCAAAATGATAACTTGGGTGTAGGGGTAATTGTCTTTTATATGCTTGAGCAGATCAATCCCACTCAGATCAGGCATCTTTTCATCGGTGATGACGACATCAACATCTTCAGTGGCTAAGATATTCAATGCTTCGCGTCCCCCCGACGCTGCAAATAGGTCGTAGCCTTCGCGTTCAAGCACTTCGATGGCTGCCTCGACGCTTGCTGAATCGTCGTCTACAACAAGGATTTTTGGGATCATCTTATCACCTGACATGTTGGTTTATTAGTTCATTGGTACAGTCGGGCGAGGAAGGCCGACCTGCGGGGCGTGCAAAATGCGAAGAGAAACCGAGTTTTTGACAAAAACTCGGTTTCTTTGCACGATTTCTTAACATGAGCCATGAACCTTTGAACGAATGAACGCCCTACTCGGCAGGCAGCAAAATGGAGAATTTTGTGCCTTGACCGGGGTTGCTCTCCACATCTACACGCCCACCATGTCCTTCGATAATCTGTTTTACGATTGTGAGACCGACGCCGGTCCCCTCTGCTTTCGTGGAGATGAACAGATCAAAGATCTTGTCAAACTGCTCCTGTTCAATACCTTGACCTGTATCTTCCACCTCAATTTGTACACCCTCATTTAACGGTTTTGCCCGAACGGTGAGTGTGCCACCATGTTCCATCGCCTGAACCCCGTTGATAATCAGATTAAGTAATGCCTGCTTGAACTGCGATTGATCGAGTTGAACGGGAGGCAGTGTTGGGATCTCACGATTGACCTGAACGTTCTGCTTTTGTGCCTCTGGTTCATTGAAGTCCAAGACCTCTTCGATAAGCACAGCAAGATCACAGATTTCAAACGTCAACGGCGGCAGATTTGCATAACGACGAAAATCGGTTAATATTCGATCAAGCCGTTCCACTTCCCTACGGATACGCTGGACACGCTTCTGTAGATCGCCGGCGGAACTCGGTTTCTCAGCGGATAGGTCTTCTTCTAGAATTTGGAGATTAAGGTTAACACTATTGAGCGGATTGCGGATCTCATGGACTAATTCACGGGTGAGGGGCGGCGTCGGTTTAGGGTGCTCATTACTTAGTTTCCGGGTATGCAGGTATCTCCGCCGCCGGGTAACAACAGTCAGGATGCAAACGGCAAAAATCAGAATGATCCCACTTGAAACCAACCACCAGGTGACGTTCATACGATTTAACAGGAGAGATTTGAATAAAAAGGGCGTTTGTGGTCAGACCCCCATGGCAACATCAGGGAAATGTCTATGCAACTACGCCCGAACGACAAAATTGGTTCATTGGTGTATTGGTTCACTAGTACATTAATAAACTTTTGAACTAATCAGGACTCCGTAAATTCAGCACGCGGCGCAAGATTTTTTTATTTTTAACCCCCTAAATCCCCCTTGTCAGGGGGACTTATAAACCAACCGCGCAAGTCCTACTAATGTACTAATGAACTCAATATGCCCACCAATTCGTACCAAAGGTTGAAAACATGAGTGCTAGCCCGGAGGAGATTCCCTTGGGCTAACACCGATGAACACATCAACTACTATGCAGTACTTTCTTGGGCTTCTTGAACCTCTATATTTCGCCTTCTTAAGTGCCAGAGATATATGATTGGACTGGCGATGAAAACAGATGAGTACGTTCCAACGATTACACCCACGATCAACGCCAATGCAAAGGTATTAATCTCTTGGCCCGCCGCCGTTTGGAGGAAAATAACGAGAACAACAAAGAGCGTTGTCAACGAGGTCACCACCGTACGGCTCAAAGATTGATTGATGCTTCTGTTGATAACTTCAGCGAAGTCGGTGCCTTTGAGCAGTGTACTATTCTCACGAATACGATCAAAGACAACAATCGTATCGTTCAAGGAATATCCAATAATTGTGAGAAATGCAGCAACTGTTGGTAGGTTAATTTCCTTCACGAACACCGAAAAGACACCGAGTGTAATCAACACATCGTGAATTAGGGCAGCAATTGCACCGATAGCGAAACGAAATTCAAACCGCCAAGAGATATAGAAAAGCAGGATGACAATCGACCAGATGACAGACCACAGTGCTGCCCATTTAAGGTCTTTGCCAACACTGGGTCCCACCTCATTCACGCTCACAGCACGTGGCACCGCTTGCCAGTCGCCATCTCCTTGTAATAGCGCGCCGGTGAGAATCTGTCCGACACTCGCTTGTACCTGTATCTGTGCTGCTTGCGTCAGATCGGCCCCGATTTCGTCCACGAGCGCGAAGGTACTGGTGTCCTCCCCTTCTATAACTTCACTAATCTCATTCCTCAGCCGATGCTCTCCTTCGATTAACTGAATCGCATCTCCGGGTTGGAAACGCACCCTCTCCTGCGCCGCACTCACCTGAATACTCGTCGCAGTTGCGTCGCCTGGATCAGCTATCAAAGGTACAACGACTCTCTGGCTTTCAAATTCCTTGCTATAGCCGATGTCGATTGAGGCTTCCTGCTTTGCTGCATCCACCTGGATTTTGGAACGCTCGTAGCCCAGTTCTGTCAGTTTCGCAGAGAGTTCTGTTTGGGTTACCGGGCGGTTAAATTTAGCGTAGGTCTTGACGCCACCCCGAAAATCAATTCCAAAATTGGGACCATTATGGAGGACGAGCGAAATTATGCCGATAATAATGAGGATTGCAGATAAAACAAACCCCATTCGACTTCTGCTAAGAAAACTGATGGTTGTGTTTCTGATAACCTCCCGTCCGATGCTTAACCTCTCGACAGTTCGACCGCCAAGCACCCAGCCGTAAATCTCTCGTGTGACAACAATGGCGGTAAACATGCTGGCAAAGATACCGATTCCTAACGTAATAGCGAATCCCTTGATGGGACCGGTTCCGAAATGGTAGAGCACGGCGGCAACAGCTAACGTCGTTACGTTGGCATCAAGGATCGTCCAAAAGGCTTTCTGGTAGCCAGTCTGAATAGCAGACCATACAGTTTTGCCGGTGCGTAGTTCTTCACGGATACGTTCAAAGATAAGCACGTTTGCATCAACCGCCATGCCGATGGTCAAGACAAGCCCCGCAAGTCCGGGTAGCGTCAAAGCTGCACCAAACCCGGCGAGTGCTCCTAAAATAATCAGCATATTAAATGCCAGTGCAATAATCGCAACGATACCCGAAAATCGGTAGTAGATTAACATGAAAATCAGAACGACCCCCATGCCGATAACTGCGGCACGAACGCCATCGTCGATTGCTTCTTGACCAAGCGTTGGTCCCACGGTTCGCTCTTCGGCGATTTTTACACCGACGGGGAACGCTCCTGCTTTGAGGATATTCGCTAGATATTGGGCTTCCTCAAAGGTGAAGTCTCCAGAGATTTGGGCATTTCCGCCGAGAATAGGTTCGTTGATTCGCGGTGCAGATTGGATCTTGCCATCAAGCAGAATGGCTAAAAGTTCGCCGACGTGGTTGGTGGTCATTTCACCAAACTTCCGGCTGCCCTGTGAGTCGAAACTCATAGATACGACGATCTCGAAGCTGGTATTGCCTTGGGTTTCACGCGCATTCTTAATTCGATCGCCGCTCAGTAGCACTGGACTCTGGACAACATACCAGCTATTCGCCAGAGATGTCCCATCGTCATTATGATATCGAATTTCGGTGCCTTCGGGAATATCATCAGGCGGTGGGGTATCCGCCGATCCAGTCCAAGCAATTGCACCGGCGGGACTCTTTTCGACCAACTTAAACTCGAGTCGTCCCATCGTTTTGACAATCTGGAGCGGTTTTGACGAATCTTTCGCGCCGGGCAATTCAACGATGATCCGGGGCCGGTTGGCTTCACGTCGAATCGACGGTTCGGCAACGCCGAATGCATCAATACGGTTTCGTAGCACCACCATGACTTGGTCAATCGCTTGTTCGCTATACTGCTCCAAGCCGGATTCATCTAAGCGAATCTGATAGGTGACCTCCGTGTCGGTCCTATTAACTTCTTGGGGATCGTCAAAGAACTCCAAATCCTGAAGATTTTCCTGTGCTGTTTTCAGATATTCTGCCTGCTCGGTTGGATCCGAAAGCCGTTTCGGGATGCCTACAACGACGTTTAGCGCGTTTTCCTCTAAAACTGGCTCCGCTACCCGGCAATGAATCTTATCTGCCCGTAATCGCTCAGGTATCGAATCAGCACGTCCCTTTAACAATTCGATTTTTGACTCTTCAAGATCGACTTCAAGGACAAGGTGAACGCCGCCCCTGAGATCGAGACCGAGTTTTAAGCGATTGTCCGGTATCAAGCGACGGACGATTGTTGGAATACTGCCGTACAGATGTAAACCTTCCAAGATCCTTTCCAGATCGGCTCTACTCTGTGAGGACAAGAAATTGACGACGAAGTCTCGTTCTTCTGTTATATCAAATTGATAGTCTATCGCCTCCTCAAATCCGCTAGCCTCCAACCTTCTCGCCAAGATTTCTTCGAGCTCCGCCGTTGCATCCTGCAAGTTGATACCCTCTGGGTATTCGACTTCCTGCAAGCTTACCCTTAACGAATTTTCATCGGTCACTTCAAACCTGGGGAGTCTCTCCTGCATCCAGAGAGAGAGATTTCCGTATAGGGGATTGTAAAAGTTCTCCGGGGTCGGGATGAGGTACAATGCTGAAAATACGAGTACCACAATGATTAAAATTAATTTCCATACACTAACGCTGTACATTCGTTTCTCCTAGGAATAAAAAATGGTGCGCCTGGGAGGATTCGAACCCCCGACACGAGGCTTAGGAAGCCCCTGCTCTATCCCCTGAGCTACAGGCGCAGCTCGGCTAACAACAACGGGATAGTATAGCATATCAAGGGGTCAAAATTCAATTAGAGAAAAAATATGTTGATCCGGGAATTTTTCGCGCCCATTGAGGAAGGTCAGTTCAATTAGGACTGCAATCCCAGCAACCTCGCCACCAAGTTTTTCAACAAGTTCAATCGAAGCAGCGATTGTACCGCCCGTTGCAATCACATCGTCACAGATGAGGACGCGACTTCCCTGAGAACAGGCGTCCTGATGAATTGCAAGGGTATCAACCCCATACTCTAGTTCATAACTAGCTTGATGCGTATGGTAGGGGAGTTTTCCGTTTTTACGGACGGGAACAAAGCCGATGCCCAAACGATATGCGAGCGCGCTGCCGAAAATAAAGCCACGTGCATCAATTCCCACTACCACATCAATATTTTTCGGTCCGTAGTGAGCTGCCATCGCATCCACTGCATTGCGGAAGGCTTGGGGATTTTGGAGCAGCGGGGTGATATCTTTGAAAAGGATTCCCGGCTGCGGAAAATCGGGAACTTCCCGAATAAATTTGGAAAAATCGGTCATAGATTCACTCCAGTTTCTTGGATATTTTTTGGTTGAGGTTATTCAAAGGTTGCTGCGCGAGAGCAACGACAGACAACTAGAAATGTCTTGATTTAGTTCAATTTTCTGTGTATAATTATCTATATTCGCTCATGTTAAGAATTAGTGCAACCAAAGCCACAAGCACTTGCATCCCGATTTATCAGGGGTTACTCTCCCCCTGCTTGCGGGGGGATTAAGGGGGGTACAAAGGGGGCCTTCACTTCGTGCTTTGCACTCTCTTTTTACATGAGCCTCTATATTTTGTTGGCTTGCTTAAAAAGCCAAGTAGAAATTAAGGTATTCAGATGGTTGAATGGCTATTCTACAATACGGCAATTCCGTTACTGCCAATTCCTCTTGTGCTTCTTGGTTCATGGCTAATCGGAGCCAATCGAAATGTTCTCTCTCTGCTTAGAGACGGGCAGTTATGCTTTTACTGCACGGCATTGTCTGCAGTCGCTATTCGTGATGTTATGCTAAATAGTGCACAAGAAGGAATATCAATCGAAATTCCGTTAGTTGGCCTCCTTTTCTGCATAATTTTCTCTACCTTTATCTATGGCATAGCAGTCACCCACGATCAAGCCAAAGACTGGAAACTCGCTTTAACTTCAATCTTCACTACTATTTTAACGATAATTATGGTCGCTGGTACTCGTCAAACAATGGGACCCTTGAAATGACGAATAAAAATCCAAACGAACAGAAAGAAAAGGATAGCTCCTGGGTAGTTGATGGTGCCCTAGGCGCATCTGCAGGGGCGGCAGCGGGTGCAGCTACCAGCGTGGGAGCAACCTCTGTAATCGGTTCAGCAGCTGTTGGTGCCACCATAGGCAGTGCCCTTCCAATAGCTGGATCAATCGTCGGAGCTGGAGTTGGTCTGTTGGTTGCATGGAAGCATACGAAAAAAAAGAAAAATAAAAACGGCGAGACACCAGATCATTGACACGATGATAACCATTGGAGTTCTTTTTTCAATACGTATGTCTAATGCTTCAGAATTTCTGTAGTATGCGCTTAATCTTTTTACCCACCTTTCCACACTTATTTGGGGAACCTATCTTGCCTCAAAATCTGCAAGCTGCGTCAGGTAATCGTAGCTCTGCTGTGCGGCGTCTTCCGGTTCCATAATTTCGGTGAACGCCTGATGCACCGTCACATAACCGTCGTAACCAATCTCAGCTAATCCTTCAAACATATCTGAAAAGTCAATCCCGCCCTCATCCTGCAAGCGAATCGGATCATGTGGGACATCTCCGCGAATCCACGTCTCAAGATGTGTCTTTCCTTCGGGACGCCGGATATGGTTCTGGAGGTAGACATTGAAGAGATAAGGTGAAAACCGCTTGAGCGTTTCGGGACCGTAATCTTGTCCGCAGAGATCTAGATTTGCTGGCTCGTAGATGATGCCGAAGTTGTTTCTTCCCACCCGCTTAAGGATATCGACTGATCCATCCACCGTTTCAAACAGGCTGCGCGTATGCGACTGGTGCGCTAACCGGATGCCTCGCTCGCGGGCTTCGTCGGATGCGCGTTTCGCCCAGATGATGTCCTCTTCCTTTTTCATCGCAATCCGAATCAGATTGGCACCCAACAGATCAGTCAGATCCAGATAGGGGGTGATGTTCCGTAGGGCATCGGGTCCTTGGTCGTTGTTTATCGGAATCGGGAAATCTCCGGTAACCATTGACACGGCGAGGTTGAGTTCGCGGGCTTTCTGGCGGATAGCGGTGATTTGCTGGAGTGGCGTCTGTATCCCTGCCTGCGATGCTCGCATGCAAACAGCACTATAACCGAGTTGATCGGCTTGCGTGGCAATTTCATCGAAAGATCGGATGGTTTCTTCTTTGGATCCGGGTGCTTCTGCAACCCGGACCGAGAGTGAAAGTTTCATCTTTTGAAACATCTCCTTTTTTAATTAAGCACTTGCTTCAGAAGCGGTACGGCATCCCTCTCAATCCCAGACTGAATTCGTCGTAATGACGCCTTCTGAGCACCTCCGGGAGCCGAAGTTCCGGCAGTTTTATATCTTCAAATGCAACACGTTGGTCAGGCGTTAAATCAGCGTGGATTTCGCGGACCAGCCCCGATATTTCTTTGGCATATTGCCGCCGTTGCGCGGCAAAACTTCTGAGTTTGATTCTGAGTTCATGCCATTCAAGCCGTACACCCCTGTCCAAACGCCCACCCTCATATCGGCTCATTCGAGGTAAGCTAGCACGGGTGTAGTAACTGCGATATGCAGCCTCTACTTCGTCTCGTTCAAACTTGTAATCCTCAACGATGTCCCGGATGTGCACAATCTTGGGTTCGATGCCCTCCCGCTGTTCCTTCGATAAGTTAAGCGCGTTGCTGCTGTCAGGCAGATTGATCAGTTTTACCCCTCCACCACAGCCAAGAACTAGCAGACTGAGCATAAGCAATTCGAGCCGTATGAAGCGTGAAAAACATTTGTTCATTGGTTCGTCTATTTGGTTCATTGGTTCATTAATGAACTCAATTGGTTTCTGTTGCACGCTTTCTTAATTAGGACTTACGCAGTTGAACGGTCCAAGCCTCCGTTCCGAGAGTCTTTGACCCGCAGTTCGGCGATTCATTGCCGCTGGACACCGTTACCAACCCTAGTTTCGGAACGGACGCCGGATGAATCGGGCAACTACAATATGGAGTGCGTAAGTCCTGTTAATACGAGGTGTTATTAAAACACGATGCAACAACTCACACCCGAGAGTTCTCTAGCAGATCTTCATCAAGCTCAATTCCCAGCCCCGGTGCATCGGGTACGGTTGCGTAACCGTTCTCCATCTGGACCGCTGGCGTCACGATGTCGAACGATCGCAGGCAATTGAGCGTAATTGATGACATTGTGGCGTTGGGCATCGTGGCAGCGAGATGGATGAGATAGGTAGTCGTTATTCCCATCCCGACAATCTGAATCCAGAGCGGCAAATGTGCAGATTCAGAAATCGATGCTTCACGCTTGGCGTTAGCAGCCCGCGAATCCGGGTACGCAATGATAAAGGAGTCGTTCATGCCCGCCTTGATCGCTTCAACAGGATCGGGATTGCCAAAGTGTATCGTGATCGGCATATCACAGCCACGTCGAATCTCTAGGTATCCGTCAATATCGCCTTGGGGAATAGGTGATTCAAACGCTTCGATATTGTAATCCGTGAGTTTTTTCGCAACCTCAATAGACTTCGCTGGCGTCTCAAAAGAGTCGTTGGGGTCAATCCGGAGCTTGTAATCAGACGGAACGACCTCAGTGATCGCTTGCACCTGCTCGATGATATCATGCCATGGACGCGCCTTGATTTTGTGGAGCCGATATCCGAGCGAATAGGCGCGCTTGGCTTCCTCTGCCCACTCGGCGGGCGGCATATCAATTGACCAGTATCCGATCGCCACCTTATCCTGAACCTTTTCGCCGACTAGTTGATGGACGGGCACGCCGAGCGATTTTCCCATGATGTCATAGACCGCCTGCTGAAGCGATGTCGGTGCCAATCCATTCATGAATTCAAACGGATCTCTGCCGACGTACTGCTGAAGTTCGTCATTGGGCTGCCCTTCAGCTTCACCGATACCAACGATTCCCGCGTCGGTATGGACTTTATAGACGGTGTTCCCTTGGTACAGATTCCGTTCGACCATCATTTCGGTGATGCCCTCATGATACGGAACCTTGACCGGTATCGCTTCGATCTGGGTAATCTTCATGGTGTTGTATCTCCTCCTAAGGTTTGTCGATTTGCGGCTGTTTAATCCGCTTCGGGATCTTTCCCGTATTCAGCCTCTCTATAAACATATCGCCTATCAATCCTATAGGACACCTGTCGGCCCGCTGGGGCTAAGAGTCAGGCAAGATGCCCGACCTACGGAGGTGATTGCTGGGTCTCACTGTGTCTATCTATAGGCAGCGATCACTGAAAGATGGAATTGCTATTGTAGTTATATGGATTGGCTTTCAACCGTTCTACCCAACCTACATACGGTCAAATATCATAACGCAAGTTGCTAGTTGAATATCCATGTTTCCGTTAGAGTGTTTGTGTGTCAAACAAAACTCATAAACAGGAGAATTCCATGGACTTAGTAATCGTAGCATTTTACACACTTTGTGACGATCTCTTAATTCAACACCGATATCAAGATGATCCAAGAACCAAAATGTCCGCCGCTGAAGTAATGACCACTGCATTAGTGGCAGCAGAACTGTTCGGTGGCAATCAACAGATGGCACGGTGGTTTCTCAAAGAGCAGGGATATATTCCCCATATGCTCAGTAAGGCATGACTCAATCGACGATTCCACCAAATCGCACCAATGTTTCAAAGCCTTTTTGAATCTATAGCCACCGACTGTAAAGCACAAAACCCGAATCACATCTACGCCATTGACTCGTACCCGGTCCCAGCATGCGACCCAATCCGCATCTCTAATGTCAAACTTTATCAAGGTAAAGTGTGGCGTGGGAAGATAACCAGTAAACACAGATACTTCTATGGACTTAAATTACATCTGCTGATAACTGAGTATGGCATACCGGTTAAGTTTTTCTTAACACCGGGCAGTTTTAGCGATGTGTGGGGGGTGCGGTGTTATCCGTTTGACTTACCGCAAGGGGCTACTGTTTATGCAGATAAAGCCCACTGTAATTATGGGATTGAAGATGCCTTAGCTGAAGCCGGTATTATGCTCAAGCCATTGCGTAAGAAAAACAGTAGGCATCAATATAAGCCGTGGCAAGTTTACATACGCCATCGGTATCGCAAGCGGGTAGAGGGGACGAACAGTTTAATCACCCAACGGCTGCCACGTGCCATTCATGCCGTCACTGCTACCGGATTTGAGATAAAGGTCGTTTTGTTTCTTATTGCTACTATGATTACACTTATTATCAAATAAACAGTAGCAACTTGCGTTATTATAGTGAATCATAAAAACTAAGTGGACATCTTGTAGGGACACCCCTTGTGGGTGCCCGCAAATTCATCATTCACAATGTCTAAGCAACTCTAAAACCTACCTGTCTAGCCCGGTTGCACAGGGCGCGTCCGATCCTGTGGAATCAGCGAACGACTCCCGTAGGGTGTTACAAGGAACGATTTCTCAATGTGTAGCGACCCAACGCCCGGCATCGAAATCATCGCTTCCAAATTGAGTACCATGTTCACCTCAAGCGGTAAATCTGAAGGGATGTCTACACAATCATCATGAATCCGCTGCCCATTATCTGCGACAATAATCGGGTAATCGCGGACTTCCAAGCCCAATCCATGTCCATGCGGAGATGAGGCTGTGATGCCGTATGCGGTAAGTGTTTTCCACATGGCAGCTTGCGCAGCGGACGCTTTTGCACCCGGTCTCATTTCTTCCACTCCCGCCTCAACGCATTCCCGCAACGCTCTATGCCTGTCGATCAGCGTCGCCGACGGTTCGCGCATGGTCAATGTCGTGCCGCTGTCGGAGAACGCTCCCTCATAAATGCAGCCAAAGTCTACATAGAGTATGTCCTCATCTGTCAAGATGTAGTTTGGTTCCGTCGCAAGCCCTAAGCCGCGCACCCCGAACGCAAAGTGATCAAAATCCGCGCCATCCTTGGCAATCTGCTGTCGATAGTGTTGAACGACATCGGCGATCGGCTGTCCGGGCCGAGCAAGCGCGAGCGCTTCCATCGCTGCTGTTTCGCTGATTTCCGCTGAACGGATCAGCCGTGACAATTCATCTTCAGTCTTGACCATCCGAACGAGTCGAATCAGATTTGAGCAATCCCTGATCTGCGCCTTTGGCAGTCCTGCTTCAATGGATGCTTTCGCTCTCGGTGATAACCCTTCCATCTCAATTCCGATTTGAGCGTCAGCCAAACCTCGTGCTGCGAGAACGCTCAAGAGCGCATCAGTCGCCGTAGCATTGTCCTGTGGTCGGTGGAGTACCTCAAAGATGCGTTGCTCCGCACTCGACAGGTCCCCCAACGGCAGCGAATCGTCCAACCCGTGATCACCGAAGATATGCACGTCCCGCACCCACAGGTCGGATGCGTTCACCGCAAACGTAGGACTTGTCACCAGTGCTGGCTCACCTTCGAGTGGGAAGATTGCATAAGCGGCGGTCGGCTCGGGATCGCTAGGCGCGCCCGGTGCCATCATATACGCTTTGAATAGCGGATCAATCCAGCACCGATAATCCGAGAAATAGGTAATGTTGACCGGCGAAGTTGCCACCAAGACATCCACACCGCAGCGCCGCATATACTCCTGTGCGCGAGTTCTGTTGAAAAGCACTCCTTCGCTCCTTAGTTCTAACAGCGGGTTTTGTTAGGCCATGTTAGCAGCACGTAGGTTGGGTTGAACGGGAACCGTGAAACCCAACACTTAATCTAGAAACAACTTGGCTAATGTTAAGAAATCGTGTAATAGAAACCGATTGAGTTCATGAGTTCACTGGTTCGTTTTTCACGTTTTACGCATCACGTTTCACACTCTTCGCGCTTTGCACTTTCCTTCGACATGAGCCGCATCTTTTAGAATTTCAAGCCGAGGCTCACGCGATGTGCCCGTTGCAGGGTTCCAAAGTCAGCAAACGCATAGTCAAGAGACAACATTGTTGCGGCAAAATTCATATGGATACCCAAGCCAAGCGTCAGTCCCTCTTCATCATTACCGCTGTCAGGACCCAAGCGCAGCTTATACCCCCCACGAATTGCCGCCATCTTTCTGTACCAATACTCTAATCCGAGGTTCAGTCGTTCACTGTTATCGTTCGGATGGTTTGCATCAAGCGCGACGGTGAGGAGGTTATCCCCACTATCAAGCAGATCGTAAGCGATGCCGAGCCGGAAATTGGACGGCAACGGAAACTCTACGGTTTCTAATTCCGCCTTTCGTGTCGGGTTCGTCGTGTCGGGATAGGGACGATAGTCCGCATTTCTGGAATCCCCCGCTTCTTCAGCACCGGTCGCAAGATCCGGACCGCTGAAGCGCATCTCAGGACCGAAGTTTGAGAAGCACATCCCGATGCGTAAACTTCTCCAACCTGTGTGGTATAAGGTTCCGACATCAACGGCAACCCCTGTGGCGTTTTCCCGATGGATCTGCTGATGGATGTATTTGGCATTGATACCAAAGGAGAGATTGACTCCCGACTCTTTTTCGTATAGCTGTCTGGAATACGCCACCGACACCGCCGCATCCCACGCAGAGTACCAAAGCCCCGTTCCATCGGGCTTTGCGAGCGTCGTGATTTCCGTATCGGGGACGTTCAGAAATGTAACACTTGCTCCCAAGGTGCCTACCTTCTCTACTGGTGTAGCGAATGCGAGGTAGTTGTATCGGGTATCGGCAAGCCATATTGTATGCGTGTCCGAAAAGCTGATCTGCTTGAGTTGGCTTAGCCCAGCTGGATTCCAATAAATGGTGGTGGCATCGTTAGCAAGCCCACCGAACGCCCCCCCCAAACTGTCCACCCGCGCCCCGGGACCAATTTTCAGAAACTGTGCACCGGCAGTTCCAACGTTGGTGGTCGCATCACTGGGAACCGTCCATAAAAACGCAACTAGAGCTAAGAAAATAGAGGTTACTGAGGCAAATCGCCTCAACGCTGAATTCGCAAAAATGGTGTTGTGCATGTGCTTACCCTAGTTTATCCCCCTTTATCGAATGATCGAAAACCGACCAATCTTATTTCCGATAACATCATTGCTGTCATCTCGGGCTTCAACATGATAGATATAGACTCCACTTGCAAGGGCTTGATTGTAGAGATTAAGAAGGTTAAATGTCTCTGTGCCGCCCTTATCGCCCTGTGCCAACCGTTCATCTGCATTGAAGGGTGAGAAACTCTCGTGTTCAATCTCCCGCACCAGTTCACCCACCAACGTATAAATCCGAATGGTACACCGCGGCGGTAGGCGCGTGAAGAAGACCTTATCCGTTCCTTCAGCAGTCACAGCCCTGTTTGTGATGAAGTAGGGATTTGGTACGACGCGGATCCGATCTAAATCTGCTTTGATATCTTCAGGTGCGAGTGACGCGCCTTGTGTCGTCAACAGAAACTCATCGCCATTTCGCGGCGCGCTGATACCGCCCATGTCAACGGTGAATACATCCCCAGCGGAGATTTCATTGTTGGGATCTTTTATGAAGACGTACCCACCCCGGATATAAATCCGAAAAAAGCCCGGTGTGGCTTCCCGGTTATATGTATCAACCCAACCTGCCCCGAAGATTGCGTATCCCTCGGCGCGTTGGTCGTTGAAGGGAATTTCCTCACCCGTACTTTCGTCCATCACTTTGACATGGTTATCGTCAACGAACGCGATCGAATACGTATGTGGGCGATAATACGTTGCCCAGAAGATGTTGGGCCAAGTGTTTTCCCCGACACCGGGAGACTGGATGTCCACCGACCACCCCGAAACAGTGCCTGCGGTCAGTTCGACACTGTTGATCGGGTTTTCGGCTGGACTCCCATAAGTCACATCAACCCCCGTTATCTTTAGGATGACTCCATCAAACATCGGAGAGAGCACTTCAACAGCTTCGCCGTGAATGGGATCATACCACTCAAACGGTTGCTGCTCCACCACCGTTTGATTCGTTGTGGTGTTGATAATCTCATAAGTGGGTGATTGATAGCCCGGACCCGTCATATACGCACCGGGACCTATCTGCGTTGCACCCTGCCAAACGATCGCATACTGATCTCCCGTCACCTTGTTTGGTGCAAGCACCATCGGTTCAACGGTTACAACTCCTATTCCTTGACCTTCCACGTCAGCGGTTGCCTCTCGATACCCTGCGGGTTGTGCACGTGGAACGACATGGAGCATCGTCTCAATCTGACTGCTCTCCATCGAGATAAGCCCAGTTTTCGGGTTGCCGGTATCGAATGAGGTTACCGCATAGGTGTATTGAATCCCGTTGGTCAAGCCTTCGTCGGTATAGAAATTCTTGATGCCTGCGTCTTCACCAAGTGCCTGCGAAGGCGTGGAAACGACGCGAAAAATATCGCCCGCCACAGGGGGACCGGAAGCACCATCTGTAATTGTTACATACAATCCCCCGAAGTAGATTAACGCACCGGAGCGATAGGTTCCGTCGGGATAAGGTTCTCCTGTGTTCGGATCCTTCACAATAGCATACCCCTCGCCGTTCGCTGGGAATTGGGGATTATGTGCCATGACCTCCCAAAGCGTTGTATTAATTATCTCGAAGGTGGTACTGGAACTGAATTTGATTGCGTAGACAGCATTTTTGAAAAAGTCAGCAAAAAACGGTTCATCACCACCGCTTGCAATGGTAGCGTCTGACTGTTTGCCGACATGCGCGACTGTAAGAAAATTACCCGTCGCGCTCGGTCTGTCGAACTCTATCAACATCGTCCAATCTTCCACCGGGCTGCCGGTATCTGGATCGTAGGAGGTATCTCGTCGGTAGACCCTATAGCCCTCAAAGATTTTCTCCGGGTCGGTGGGATCAACATATTCTTCAATACCTTTACCCAGCCATTGCCCTGCACTTTCCCAGACAAGCGTCACCTGTCCATCAGCGGGATAAGCGGTTACCTCCGGGGACGGCGGCGGGGCAGGTGCAACGTAATCATCATCATACAACTTCTGCGCCCAGTCCGCAGACGCTTGTAAGCCGGCAAGTCCCTCACCAATAGCCACTGCCGTGACGATGGTGAACTCCTGTCCGGGGGCAAGCGATTCCACAGGACCATAAGACTGGACAAAACGTTGATCGTCGTAGTTTGCGGGGAGCGGGTCAACGCCGGGGACACTGATATAAGCGTACATCTCCGCATCGGTCGTTGGGTCAGTGTTTATCGTAATCCGTTTGTGCGCTGTAAAAGGGATTTTTGCCCCGGGATCCTGTGGATCATTCCCCACATACGCGTCCAACACTCGCAAACCGATGTATCCGGGAGCAGAAGCGTTGGAGAACCCGTAAGAGAGGTAGCGATTCGGATGTGCGTCGGGGTTGAGCGCGTCCGGTGTCTGATCTAATGCAATAAAGTCATCAGCCGAGTAGCTCGCTGTACCTGTCTCATTGCTGGACACATCTACGTCATACCGGAACGCCATAAACAGGTCTTCAAGCGTATCGCCGCCAACATTTTTGACCCTGTATTCCAAGATAAAGAAATCGTAGAGCGGCGCATAACTCCATTGAAAGCCATCGACTACAATTTCTAAGCCGAGGATCAATCCCTGATTCGCATCGGGATTCATATCGCTACACTTAAACATGATCGCTTGGCTTGTTGGCGTTCCCTTTGTGGTCATACCGGGCTTGTTGGAAATCACTTCAGGCACATCGTCGGTGGGCCAAATTTCGCTTGACCTGCCATCTGATGTGGAGACACCAATCTCTCCACCTTTCTTGGCACCGATCCAGATATCACCTTCATAGAGGTAGGAATCGTTTGTGCCCGCGGGCCACCACCCCGAAGGGTTTGCGGTCGGGTTGCTGGGAAAGCCGACGACCGCGGTGTTGTAGACGGCAGACGACAGATTGCCGACATCCAGTGCCTTCCAATCCACAGCAGCCATCACCGGCAGGATTGCTATGATTAGTAGCCCAGCTATGAGGGATACTCTTAGGGGCAACGCTACGCGCCCCCCCGGTTTCATGTGTTTCATTTTTCCTCCAAAAAAACAAGATAGGACTTACGCAGCGCATTCATAAGTCCCCCTGATAAGGGGGATTTAGGGGGTTAAAAATCAAAAATCTACCCTCCGTATGCTAAATTTGTGTAAGTCCTATATTTCTTAGTAAGACTTCTAAGACACAGGGGCGAACCCGCAGATTAACTCAATCTGTTTGAATTCCCCATGGCCATCTTCACCCAACCGAAGGCAGCACATGATTTTTGTGTCGCCGTATGTCAGGGTACCTATTGTTCCACATCTGGGCGCGGCGCATGAATACCAAGGGATCTGCCACCCATTCTGCATAGCCAATATTCCTGTTATCCGTCAAATAGTTCAGTTTTTCATCAATACAAGTAGCGAGTGCTGCATCTTCCGCCGCAAGGGTAAATCCACCGAGTTCAAACTGCTCATCAAGGGCGGTAACAGCGAAGGTGCCACCGGAGGCATGGACAGCATCGCGGTTTCCAATCTCTCCCCTTGCTATCGCGTCAACCCTCCCTGCGGCGAGGTTTTCGAGAAGCTCCGACTCCCCAACCTCATCCCCAAGATAAATGACTTGCGGCATACTTTCCGAAGGCGGATAGAGATGACGCCGTCCTGCCAAATTCGGGGTGGTGCCGGCGGCGGTAATCGTGTACGCCGCAGTGCCATCGGCAACGACAGCCCCTAGCGGTGTCTCAACGCGCGTCCCCTCGGCGAGAATACCGTTGGGGTCAACGAGCCCCGTTAGTTTCAGTAAGCGTGCTTCTCCGGTCGTGGCGGGAAGCACACCTACGCGCACATCGCTCGTCAGATCTGCATGGGTGGTGAAGCGTTCTGCATCTTCGGTACGCACCAGAAGCGACTGGCGAAACTTAATATGCCCCGACGTAAAAGTGATAACCGTGTTGCCGGTCGCATATCGGGTCCGAGAATCGAGAATCGTTATACCACCGCCCACAATATCATATTCCGGTTCAGCGGACTTGAACCAGATGTCCGGCCAGACTGCGATAGGGTGGCGGATAAAGGATAATCCTGTGCCTTGCATAGCCTCGAGTGCTGTCAATAGGTCTGCCTCATAGCCGAGATGCGCGTTGAAAGCGTCGGAAGCAGGATTTGCGTCGGCACTGTAACTTACGGGTGAAAAATAGGCGTAAAAACCAACGTTGAGGACTCGAGCCCCATCTGTGCAGGACTGTGATGGCATAGCGGGTTGAAGAATTTGCTGCAGTTGTTCGCAGGCAGAAAACCCCACAACGAGAATAACAATCGCTAATACAGATACGGGTGTTATGATTTTTTTTATCTCCATCTCGACAATGTTCCGATTGATAATTGGAGTTGGTAAGGTCGTTCCCTTTCTACTCTTCAAAGGTACTAGCCAATGGTGCTAGTTTGTAGCTGTTGATAACGTGAAACGTGATGTGTGAAACGTCATTGGTTTATCGGTTCATTTAGCCCCAGAGGGGCGACATGTTTATAGGACACGGATAAACAAATACCCCAAAGCCCCAAAGGGGCGACATGTGTATCCGAAGGGTGGAACATAAGAAGTAATGAATCAACCAACCCACTAATGAACCAATGAGCTTCCCGATAAATTGGGATTTTCAACTTGAACAATGTAGAAATGATTTTCTCACTAACTAGCACCAAAGGTTACTATATATCAGATTCGTTAATTTTATCGTAGATATCGGTGCCCATGACGACCAATTTTTCGCGCATTTCATTCCAATCGTCCCGATCTTTTATACCTTTATCAAGGACCGGGAATTTAACTCGCGTTTCCGCGGAGTTATCTGCATTTTCGTAATTATAGTCTGATTCTGGAAATAACTCCATGACTTCTTTTCTACTTTTTGCCCCGTCAAAGTACAGTTGAATATAACATTCTTGCTTAGAAAGCCGCAGCCATATTTCTATATTATCGTGTATAGTTTTACCCACCCAACCGTCGCCCATCCAACGGTCGTTACAGACAGAAAATAGTTCATTTTGGAAAATCGGTTCCCAGAATTCTTTGTATTCAGGATCTATTAGCTTCTCGGTTTGAATATCTGGTGCCGGACGAGCAACCCAATGAAAAGATAGTTCCTTGTGTGTATTGGCTTGTGCTTGAATTAGATACCAACTAATTTTACTTTCTTCATTCCGCAGATTGCATGTGGCAATCATCAGGTCCTCAAAATCTTCAGCGACCAGCACAGCCACTGTGGCCTCCTTTAAGCGTGCGTAGGCTTCAAGTCTGCCCCAATGATCCCAATTCGCCGTGCAGAACTGATTTTCGACCACGAGTATACCATCCTCTCCGACAGCGACAATATCCGCCTTGCGCGTGCCGACGTTGGACTCTGTCTCTGCGTCTTCAAACTTGCCGACCTTGAGTGCGTCAAGCGTCTCGGCAAGATCTTTTGAGAAATCTTCTTCCCGCTTATAGATGGCTGAGAGCGATATTGGTTTTTGAAGTTTCATTTTTTCTCAGGCTAACTTCCTACTGAGCATTAAATCCGCAGAAGATCGAAATTGTCTTGATACTGGCAAAATCTTTTCAACGCATACACTTCCCCACCCTTGAATCCTGTAAGGTTAATGCTATACTTCCCTTTATCTTTTCCACTGCGATTCTGTGAGGCTGCCTCGACAAGTTGCTGAGAGGGAAACATCCAGTAAGTATTTATGTACTCACTGTAAAACAGAAAGAAGTATTTTTCTCTAGGATACGGTATGGTCATCGCGGAGAATCGGCCAGCGTCTATCGGCTTGCAATCCCTGGATCTGGACTTAATTTGTACATCAAGATAGTCGTGATCACCACGCCGAATAACACAATCAATCTGCTGGTCATCCACCAAAGGCATGTAAACATCAAATCCGCGCTGCAGCAACTTCGCTATAGCAATATATTCCTGCCGTTTCCCAAAGGAGACCCGATCTCTGTATTGTCTCTGAACCGTCAAGTAGCACCTCACTTTTAATTTTCTACTGTTTTCCGGTTACAGTCCGTAGGTTGGGTTAAACGGAAATCCCTATCAATTCCAATAGAGCCTCGGTCGTCCAACAACACCCTCTTATGGACAGATAGAGTGAAACCCAGCTCAGTTTTTCATCGGGGCGTCTTCTTTGCAAAAGCTTATTTCATAAAGGTGTTCTTTTGTACCACAATCTGTATGAGGTTTCAGAAAATAATTCAGTAATTCTATATTTTCCCCTAGGCCCGGTAGGTGCGGTTGCAAACCGCACCGGACGTCGCTCGGAAATTACCGAATTAATATTTAAATCTTCATTTATAGTGGACCTTAGAATTAATGAAACACTCCAAATCGGCGCAGTTGGAAACAGCGCCTACCAGGTGAGGGGCGAAAGTGTCTATTTATTTTTAGAATTCACTATAGATTGTGATCCCAACCCGCAAACTAACAGTTCGCGCTACATTTGTTAGATTGCTCGATGATTACAGCGTTTGCCGATTCCGATACCGTTGCTTCGGAACGATGCTTACGGTATCGTGGATGCCGATTGGATCGGCATTATCAACATCAAAATATCAACACGCGCTAGTAACCATTGCCACGATTACTTGCGGCAACGCTGTTTGAATATTGTCAGCTTGAACGATTAATGCTGGACGCGGCTTGGCTGTACGCAAGTTAGAATTCGGAAGAGCATTAAGACTACATCACCACGTTTGTAACTTGGCTTTGGCATCGTCATAGTTATCATAGACGTTCATCTCAGGGTTTTCCCAGTCTTCAGCAAAGGCTGCCAAACGTGCCCGTATATCCGCCGCCTGCGCTTCGTCAATGCCACATTCCTGTAAATCTATGGTATTGGATGGCAGAAAGGTTACGATGACGGGTGCCCCCTCACACATATCACTGGGTGTTTCCGAGAGTTCAACCTTACCGTCACGATAGATGCCTTCAATAGTTGTAGGCGTGGTCATCTCTCCTCACTCCTCCCTTTCAATACGGACCGTAAAGCTTGATTAACAGCTTCTTCGGTAGGGAAAGCGGCGGCAACATCTGGTGCAAGAGGGACAATGTTCATACCGGCAGCATATTGCTCTGCATATTTCCCACGAACCCCATTTTTCAGCGATGTTTCATCGTACTCGGGACGCAATTCGTCATTAGGTGTGGCCATGCCAGTCATTATTGGTTGATTTATTTTATTTCCTTTGTTAAAAATAAGATGACTACGTTGATTTCAGCATCACGTTAGGATACTATCCCACCTGATGCTTCCGAGATTTCCCGCCACATGTCAATTGCAGAGGACGTTCGGGCACTGACGTGCCGCCGCAATGCCCGGGCAATAGCCCTCGCATATTTCGATGATAGCCCTGCGGCAAGTTCTCTCGGATGGCCGGCAAGAATCTCATCTCGTGTAAAATTTGGTGTTTGGTTTAGCAGAAGACTTAGCAACAGCAAACCTACATGATAGATATCAACACGCGTTCCTATCGCGCCGAATTGTTCAGGTCTTAAGTATTCCGGAGGCAACATCCATTGGGCAAGAATGGTGTTAAAAAAGCGGATATCTCCTTCGAGGCGACTAATTCCTAGATCGCCAATCTTGAATCTCCAAACTGGGTCATTATCTGGAATTATTGTGTCTTTCTGTAGAGATACAAAAACATTTCCTGCATGTAAGTCCTTGTGAACATATCCATGATCGTGGATATACTGGAGCCCATTAAGAATGTCACGACTGACATGCGGTAGCCAAAGTTCACCGTTGATGCCGGGGTCTTCGATCAAAACCTTCAACGTGAATGCACACTTCTCAACAATTAGGTAGAACGTATCTCGATATTCAAATGCTTGGTGAATAAAGGTAACTTGTGGGTGCCGAAGCTGCTGCAGATTTTTAAGTTCATGAAGCCACTCCTCTCTTACGGTCTCATATGACCGATTCTGTGGCAAAAGCACTTTGGCGGCTAGCTCGTTACCCCATTCGTCACGACAGTCAAAAACGGCCCCGAACGCTCCCAGCCCGATTCGTTCACCAATGTAGTACTGTACACCTAGATATTCAATCACCTCATCATTACTTGGAGGCACAAACGTTCGGGGAACTGGCGGTGCGATTCTTTGGTTGTGTGTCATTCTAGAGAGGTTACCTCCTTAAATGAGCAAACTCATCAACAGTAATTGTGCTACGTGCCATTGCTGTCAGGTACAACACCTTGTTAGCTTCATTTTGCAACCAGATTATGTGCAAGCAGTGAAATTGATTGTCTTGCATTGATTCTAGACAAGACAACATTTCTTATTTGGTCTGCTATCTGTTCCTGAACCGCCTTTGATTTTGGAATAGGTATAACTACCTCTGTTAAACGCTTACCTATAGTATCAATAACGTCACGAGTGAATTGCTTTGTCCTTATTTGTCGTTTAACAATATAGGAATTCAACAAGCCAAGCAGTAACCAAGGACTTATTACAGAGTTGTCCATAACCCTTATTTTATACGCACCTCCGCAGTACAGAATCTTAGAGTCATTTTCAGTGATAATGCAGGAAGTCCCAACAAGATAAGTCCCATCCCGAACTAACAAAATATCATCTGCCTTCACATCCTGTGATTCAGCATATTGTTCGTATATGTCTTCTGATATTCCTTGTTTCGGGTCGTGTTTTATTTCCCAATTAGAGAAGTCGCTAGTCCTTATAAACGGAATGGTGCCAGTATTATATGCCATCTTTCCAATTTCGTCACCTGTAGAACACTGAAGAACCCCTTGTTCCACTAGTTCACGAATGGAAACACAAGTACATGTTTTGTTCAAACTGTTTAATTCTTCAGTGATTTCAGGATCATAGTATTTTGGCAAATAAATTCTTTTCGATATCTTTCCAGAAGAATGCCAGAACGTATCAAAATTGCCAAACTCCCCTGTAATAGCCTCTTGCTTTAGTTCCGATAAAATATCCTCCCACTCTTTAGCGGAAAATGTTTTTATTGGCTCAACGGTGTTCTTAGAAAGAACTTCTTCCATCAGAACTGGTGACTGTTTGATAAATGCTTTTCCTCTTTCTCGCTCATCCAACAACGACTGCACTTGTTTTGCCAAATTCGTTTTTTTCTGATTGTCCTTCGGGATAGGGATAATGAGCTCAAGGTAACGATTGCCAATTGTATCAATTGTATCAGCGGTAAACTGAACACTGCGAATCTCACGTTGAACAATATCTGTATTCAGCGCAAGGAACAGAAGATACGGGTCAATCTTTTGTTTATCATTGACCCTGATTTTCAGAATATGCGACTGGTAGAGTATGTTTTTATCCAAAGCAGTAATAATGCAGTTAGTACCAATTAGATAGGTCCCATCCCGAACTAGCAATATATCCCCAACCTGAGTATCCTGTAATTCAGCGTATTTGCTATAAATTTCTTCTGAAACCCCCTGTTTAGGTACAGATTTGATTTCCCAGTTGGAAATATCTGACGTCCTTACAAACGGAATATCACCAGTACCATAAGCAAGTTTCCCAACTTCATGCCCAGTTCTAAAAGAAATAACTTCATCATCAACCAACTGTTGTACACTAAGTAATTCATGTGTACTCTTCAGTAATTGCAGTTCATCAGGGATAGAAGGGTCGTAATATTTCGGCACGTAAATGCGCCTCCTGATATTCTTACTGCTATGCCAGTAATGAATCATTTTCTGTTAGATCCTTCGTGGTACAAAGAGGCAACTCTCGGAATATCATCAAGTAGCACATATTTTCCACTGGCACTCTTTCTGGTAGTAGGATTGCCCCTGCTATCATGCCCACACCACTTAACATCCGCCATGAAGATTGGGTAGTCTTCATTAGGTGGCACTTCAACCTTCTCACAAATAACGATGCAGCACTTAGCATGTGTATTCGGTTGGAACAATTCTTCAGGCATTGTGATAATCGCTAGTATTTTAGTTTTTTTTTCAAGATAGTCTACCACATACTGGTACTTCGGCATACCAAAGATACTTTCAAGTAAGACTATTCCCAGTTTTCCACTACTCTTGAGAAGCCTGAGACATCTTTCAATGAACAATATCTGAGGGGGCTGTTTATTTTCAAGGGTTGTCTTTTCAAATAAATCTGTATCGCTGTCATAACTCCATTTATGACCAAGTTCATAACGTTTCAGAATATCTTCTGAATCAATAGCTAGTTTCTTTCCAAACGGGGGATTTGTTATGACAATATCAAATTCATTTTCTTGGACTTGATTACGGGTGGAGCTGTCCCAATTAGAAGGGTCCTCAAGGCTGTTTTCACAGAAAACCCCTCCTCTACCGTCACCAAGAATTGCCATGTACGCTTTTGCTACTTTGCTTAGGAATAAGTCTTTGTCAATTCCTCTAAAGTTTTTGATTGCAACCGCTTGCTTCTCGGATTCAATCTCATGATAAGGCCAGCCTAGGGCATCACCGTTTGCTTCTACCTTTGCCCACACATGACGAAGTGCTTCAACAAGGAAACCACCGCTTCCACAAGCAGGGTCTATGATTTTCTGATCCGGTGTTGGGTCAACTATATCAATAATCATCTTGACAACATTCCGTGGAGTGAAGAACTGACCTTGACCACCTTTCAAGGAAGGTCCTATGAAAACCTCAAACGCATCACCAACAGCATCCCTAGTGCTATCTCGGAGTGAATAAAGTTGAAGTTCACCAACAACGTAGGTAAGCGTCCTTTCGTCTAAATCAATAGAATCCGCTACATCTATCACATCGTCATACTGGGATTTAACCTTTTCAAATAAGCCTACTATACGTTTCTTAACTTCCTGATTCCTTTCATCAGTTCCAGCACGGAAAGTTACGATGTCCTCTGCCTTAGTAAACCGCTCGTCATAGATTTTGCAGAAGATAAGATTAATAAGTTGTTGTGCGAATACTTCATCACGGGTGATACCCACTGCATTAGCAGCAAGATAATTTCGGATAGTCCTAAAGACTGACCTCAAGTTAGTTGCTGGTCTCAGATCCTTTCTTCTGAACTTACCAATATCTTCAACACGCTCGCCGTACCGTGGGATATTTGGTAGTTCAGAAAATTCTATCTTACCATCGTGCTCATGTTTTTGCAGGAATAAACGTTCATTACCATTAAACCAAACGCCAACTCGTGCCTTGGAAAATCTGAGATAATCCTGAAGTTGCTCCTTACCATCCTTTCTACTCTTTTTCTTGCATTCGATGATGATCTGGATGTTGTCTTCGGTGTGACTCCTATCAGAAAAAACCGAAATATCTACCGGATATCTTTTTGCCGTATCAGAAGGTCTTACCCTCACTCTCCATTGGGGACGGGTTTGAATAAATTCTTTGGGATATCCGTAATCTTCCACCAACATTTTTGAGAAAACTTGTACTGCCTCCACCTCTTCAGGAGTAGTGCGCACAGGGATACCACTAATGAAATCTTCTATGTAACCGTCTTTCAGTTCCATGTGAAAGCCTCTTCTATGTTTGTTCTTTTTACAGCCAACGATCAAGCTCATTTGTCCGGTAAGTCAATGAAAATGGTGAAAGTTTGCCAAAACAGGATTGACACACTAAATCCATTATCAATCGCAATCGTGTGCTAGTTGCTTTGCGTCAGCCATGACTTTCAATACAGACCGTAAGGCTTGATTAACAGCTCCCTCGTTGGGGAAAGCGGCCGAAACATCTGACGCAGACCGTGCAATATTTGTAACTGTATCGTGAGCATCCCTAGGTTGTCCCTTTACCGCGAGCACCCCTATTCCAAATGAAATTGTCAGCAGTTCGGATAGGGAGACCTATGCGTTTTGAGGCTGTTTCCAGAAGGTAAAGCGATTTAACATCTGAAACTTTTCGGTTTAAAATGTCAGATACAAATCTGATAATGTGTTTGTCGGGTTTCGCGGTTTGTGCGCCAAAGAGCATTCGGAGGTACTGAAAGCCAGCAAGCGCAAAACCTTTGATATCCGGTGTTCGATAATCTTGAGGTTTAGCATGAATTGCCCATTGTTTGAGAACCTCTTCCTCAGAAGCTGTTGGCGCTCCCTCAACAATTGTGCAAACATACCTTACGACAGACCGAAGAATATTTGCACGATCTTCGTGATTATAGTTAAGTTGTTGTTTCACGAACACATGGGGTGTTAGATAGCTATCCATGAGATACGCCAATTCAACGACCCGTTGTGTATTGGGCTGGTTGTTCATAAACGCTCTCAACCGTGGAACTAGGAACTTGTCGTAATTTCGGTTGAGGGAAAGGACGCAGTCAATAACTTTAACAGCCGGGGGATTTGACCATTCAGGTCCCTCTGTTACTGATGTGGGAATATCAGGTGCGATCTGTGCTAGTCTAGTCGCTACAGCGGCAATATCAGATTCCGTGATGCTGGTTTTCCTCATTTAGAATCTTGCCTCCTAATTTCTAATCCTCGCGCAATGAATTCTACTGCTACAAACAGGTTCTAAAAATCCAGACTCACACCAATCATAACCAACCGCGGCGAACTCCACGAGGCTGGACTGGAATGCTTTCTGGCGGTAAGGGGGAGCCCATACCGGTCGTACGTCACCTCATCAAGCAGATCATATAGATTTTTCGTGTTGAAAATATTCCGAATATCCGCAAAGAGGGTATACGTCACCTCACCAAGCCGGCTGCGCTTACTCAGCAACACGTCAACATCGTAAGTTGCCGGATAACGTTTCGAGTTCACATCGGGTTTAATCGGTGCCCTCGGATTCGGGGTGTAGGGCAAACCGCTGCCGTACCGACCGATCAGGTTGATTGCACTGTCGAGAGGTAATTGAATGTCCAACGTTCCGGAAACAACATGTCGTTGATCCCAATCTAGCGGGTGGCTTTCAGTCACTTCAGGTTGTTGTCGATAATAGGTCAGGTAGCCCAGATTTCGACTGGAGCCTTTCCCCTTTGCAACGGAATAGGTATAACTGAGCATTCCAGAAACTGGACTATTCCCGGTGCGCCACTTGCGAATCGTCAACTCAAAGCCTTGGACCCGTCCGTAGATGTCGTTGATGAAGTAGCTGTAATCGTTGGTGATGTCAACATGCACACTACTCACCAGATTGTCGATGTCCTTGGTGAACCCGGTGATGTCGGCTGTTAGATTATCGGTGAACTGCTGCGCGATTCCAACTTCGTAGGCGATAGTTTTCTCCGGTTCCAAGTCGGGATTCCCACGTCTACGAATCGCTCCCCGCATATCAAAGTTGAGATTTTCGTAGAGGTCGTCGCCGCGTGGGATCTGGTAGTAGTGTCCATACGTGAAGTGCAGCTTCGCCCGATCTGTGACCGGGAACGAGATGCCAAGGCGTGGAGAAATGGTCTGTTTCGTGGAAGCCTCAACCGGATTTTTGATGACCGGCAGTCCAACTTTGTAGACGCTTTTATCTAACTTGATTGTTCCATCTTCGTTGAGCTCAAGCGGATCCAAGGGATCTTCGGGGGAAACCCCGTCTGGGTCATACAGATCATACCGCAACCCCGCATTGACAATCATTCCCGCATATTCCATCTTGTCTTGTACATATGCACTCAGGGAGCTAGGAGCTACATCATAATACTCCATGTATAGGTTCGAACTCCCCCAATTGGTTGTACCGAGATAATAGATATCCTGTGCCGTAAAGCCAACACCCGTCTGAATCTGGTGGTTTTCCGTGACTTGGCTGGCAAAATCCGCTTTCACTATGGATGTCGTTGAATTGCGGTCAGTCCAACTGTTGTCGTCTCCTGCAATGTAGTAAGTTGTGTCGTTGTACGCCTGTTGGGTTGGGTTTCTTATTCTTCCCTCTTCCTGATTCTCCTCAAAGGATTTGTCGGGGTCCCACGCGTTTTCATCAAACGTTTTATTCAACGGATCCCACACTTTATCTGGTTGGTGGCTCTCAAAAGAGCGCTGGAATTGCCCAAGCGTCAAGGTGTAGAAGGTGCCGGAGTTGAGGTTATGTGAGAGTTGCACAGAAAGACCTCGTCCATCTCTGTTCCCCACCGGAATTGCGCTGGGTAAAAAGCGCAGGCTACCGCCATAGGAATGGGATTCCCGCTGATCGAAAAGCCCACTTGCCGTGAGTTTAATTTCAGGCGTCGCTTCAAACTTCAGTTTGCCCTGAAAGGTGTATCCCGTCCCATCGGCATTGGGTAGGAAACTTTCATTTTGCTGAAGCTGGCTAGCGAATGAGAAGGTCAGCCGGTTTCCCCATATCGGTCCGTTGAGCGCAAATTCCCCGATATGGCTCGGACTCAGATCATACGCTTTCGTATCGTTGAATAGCCCACTGTATTGGTTCAAATCCACGATGTAGCCATCTAACAGCGTCACCTGTTTCTTCTCATAGTCAATAACGGTGCCATCGGTGTCTTGATAAGGTTGGCGTGTCATAACAACTTCACCCGCGGCATCCACCTGAGGCTCACCTGTAGCAGGATCGATAACAGGCAACAGCGGATTTTCCGTCCTATCTGCATATACACCGGGGGCAATCTCCTCGAACTTGACCTGTGCATCGCCCTCTCGATTCGCCAACTCCTCGACTGTGGTGGAGTCGCCTCGATAGGGGGTTTGATAGTTGTAAGGTTCGCCGATAAAGATTCCCCGGAAAGGTTCAAGTGCCACCGGGCGGAAATTGTTATCCGGATCTAACCAAGGACCGTATACAGGATCGCCGTGGTGCGTCGCCCACTGTCCGACTCGATACCGGATTCGACCCGAAAATTTTTGGCTGCCGGCTTTCGTGATAAGATTAATCACACCCGATTGTGCGTTACCGTGTTCTGCGTTGAACCCGCCTGTGATGATTTCCATCTGTTCAAGCGCGTTAGTGTTAATACCTATGCCTAAACCGCTGCCAATTGGGTCGTTGACCGGGAGACCGTCAATCAGATATTGAACCTCCATCGAACGACCACCGCGAATATGGAGTGCACCGGAGGCGTTATTCACCGCCACACCCGCCTGCGTTTGGAGAATCCCATTCACGGTATCGCGGGGCATGGCTTCGATATCCTCCGCTTCAATAATCCGTGTTGTTTGCGTAACATCCCGTTTAATCAGCGGTTTAGTAGCCGTTACCGTTACCTCTTCGAGCGTGACAATATCGGCAGCCTTTAGCGCGAAGTTCAAGGTTGTAGTAAGCCCGGCGAATACCTTCGCACCCGCCACAGTTTCCGCACCGTAGCCGGTGAGTTCTGCTTTCACATCATAACCGCCCGGCGGGATATTGATGAGGACATAATAGCCTGCGTCGTTTGTCGTTGTGGTGCTGCTTGTCCCAACAAGTGTTACCGTGACATCTGCCAACGGTGCACCCGTCGCTTCAGCGGTGACTACACCCGAAATCTTCCCGGTGATAGCAGCCGAAGCATCCCAGATACCTACCAACGCCACGAAAGCCACGATGAGTAGAAAGAGTTGTCGTTTTGTTGCAGTGGTTTCTTTCATTTTTTAGTGATTTAACCCCCTTTGCTCTGCCTTTACAAGGGAGAGCATCTGTTACATATCTGCTTATTTTTTACTATTCTGTCTATTATACTTTGACTCATACACATTCGTCAAACAATCTAGTTATATCACAGGACTTACGCACCCCATATTGTAGTTGCCTGATTCATCAGGCGTATCGGGGCATAGGCAGCCTCCACACCCATCGTAGGCGGGGCATCTTGCCCCGCATTGGCACTGAAACATCGAACTACAAACTTCAGCGTTCAACTGCGTAAGTCCTAAAAGCCATCACCCTCGCGACGGCTCTGTCATCGTCTTTCTGAGTTCCTGATGTAATGCTGCAAGGTGGGTGTCATTCTCCATCACCTGCTCCAAGTGCACCATCCGCTCTGGACCTGCGGTACGAATCATCGCTTCGCCGAGGATCTGATCAATCCAGAACCGTGCTTCTTTACCGAATGCGTCACGCAATTCCCCAAGTCGCTCCTCGGGATAACGAGAGCAGAAGTTCATTGTGTACATTCGTCGTCGCTCAGAACCGCCAAACGCAGCGTGCTTGAGGTTTTGGTTGAAGACAACAATATCGCCGGGATTCGTCTCCAAAACGAGTGCCGGAACTTCAGGACCGGACATCCCCCAGATTTTTCCACTCTCACGGATATCGCGCTCAATCGTATCGGCATAAGGTTCACCAACCCGGTGGCTGCCGGGGATCACACGAAGTGCGCCGGTGTCGCGAGTCAGCGGATCGAGGTAGAAAGGGATCTTGATATCCATCAGCCGGTTTCCATTGTAACCGTCGGAATGCCAACGGGTGTCCCCGGCGTAGAGATTCCCGTCGCCGCTTGTATAGTTAAAGTCATCACCACAAATACTAGCGGCGATGTCGTGGATGCGCGGATCATCTAACAGCGAACTGAGGTACTCACTGCGATCCGGGAACGGGCAGATGCAAGAACGATTCACCCCGTCGTGCAGCGCGCCGTTGTGTCCGCCGCCGTGGGCAGCCCAAACAGTTTCAAACTCGTCAATAATCCTATCAGCGCAGTCAGCCAATAATCCCGGAAAGGACAGAAACCCAAACGTATCAAAAAATGCCATCTGTTGGTCGTTGAGTCGTGTTGATCCCATTGTCGCGCCTCCAATCTCTATTAACTCATGTTAAGAAGTAGTGCGGAGAAATCGTAGGGGCGGGGTTACCCCGCCCGCCTGTGCCAAAAACTCGGCTTCTCCTCGCGTTTTGCACTCTCTTTTTCTATCGGAACTCTGTCGGCGACATAACCTCAGCCAAGACCAATTATAGTAGATCTTAGAATTAATGGAACACTCCAAATTGGTAGGCGCTGTTTCCAACTGCGCCGTTTCAACCCACCACGGCATCTATGCGATGCGGTTAGAAACCCTCGTCACGATTTATCGGACCGCACCTACCGGGAGGCGAAAGCGTCCATTTATTTTTAGAATTCACTATAAGTCATCAACCCCGTGACGGTTCTGTCATCGTCTTTCTGAGTTCCTGATGTAATGTTGCGAGGTGGGTGTCATTTTCCATCACCTGCTCTAGGTGTACCAGCCGCTCCGGACCCGCGGTACGGATCATCGCTTCACCGTGGATACGGTCAATCCAGAACCGCGCCTCTTTGCCGAGTTTATCGCGCAACTCCCCAAGTCGCTCCTCGGGGTAACGACGGCAGAAATTCATCGTATACATCCGTCGCCGTTCAGAACCGCCAAACGCAGCGTGCTTGAGGTTGTGGTTGAAAACAACAATATCGCCGGGGTTCGTCTCCAAGATGAGTGCTGGAACTTCAGGACCGGACATCCCCCAAATCTCCCCGCTCTCGCGGATATCCCGTTCGATCGTATCGGCATAAGGTTCGCCAACCCGGTGGCTGCCGGGGATGATGCGAAGTGCGCCGGTGTCACGGGTCAGCGGATCGAGGTAGAACGCGATCTTGATGCTCATCAGCCGGTTTCCATCATAGCCATCGGAGTGCCAACGGGTATCCCCGGCGTAGAAATTGCCGTCGCCGCTTGTGTAGTTAAAATCATCACCACAGATGCTAGCGGCGATGTCGTGGATACGCGGGTCATCCAGCATAGAGCTGAGGTACTCGCTGCGATCCGGGAACGGGAAAATGCAAGAACGATTCACCCCGTCGTGCAGTGCGCCATGGTGTCCGCCACCGTGGGAAGTCCAGATGGCTTCAAATTCGTCGATAATTTTATCAGCACAGTCAGCCAATAATCCCGGAAAAGACAGGAAGCCAAACGTATCAAAGAACGCCATCTGTTGATCGTTAAGTCGTGTTGATGTCATGATTGTGTCTCCAATTTGGTGGATGCAGCGTCTATTCAACGTTCTGCGTTTCCTCAGTCGCGCAATTGTCGAGGAATTGTTAAAAATCTACACGGTAGCGACGCTTAATCCGATCGCTCTGTTTGTATAGGTGATAGAATTTCCGGGGAACCTCTACGGTTTCAACAAACTTGGCTCCCACAATTTCGCACGTTCTTCTCGAAGCTATATTGTCGGGATTACACGTAATCCAGATCGGATTAATCCCATGGCGGCGTGCGAGAGGCAAGATAAGTTGGCAGCTTCTCGCGGCGTAGCGATGCCCCCTGTACGCTGGCATAACATTGTAACCGATATGTCCTGCGTATTTTTCGAGGTTCTCATCGTTCCCAATCCTCAGCGAGATATTCCCCATATTCGTATTTTGACCGACAGATCTCATTGCGAACTCATAAGCAGGGACATACCCCCTTGAGGAATCTCCGGGACGCTTTTCAGCTAAAATAAGCTCTAGATCGCCATCGACCAATTGTCCGGGAGGCAAGAATCTAAAAGCATTGTCATCACTCATTGTAAGCCGCCTATTATGCTATACCTGTAGTGGAAAATCTCGTCGTTTTCTGGCAATCCGCCGAATAGCTCCAATCGTTGCTCTAATACCCAAAATTAGTAAACCTCTCTGCTACCTTCACGTTTCACGCTTTTAGCACGAGTCTCAAATATCTGTTCCCTCACCTACCAATTCTTCACCCATACGCTTCAGCCCGGCGGTCAGGCCTCCATCAACGATGAGGTTTGTTCCAGTGACAAAGGAAGCTTGGTCTGATGCCAGAAAGAGGGCAGCTGCAGCGATCTCTTCAGGCTTACCAACCCGCTTGAGCGGATACCATTTCGACAGACGGTTAAAGAGGTCCGGATCCTTTTCAAGCACCGCTGTCCACCCAGGTGTTTGAGTAGAGCCCGGGCAGATTGAATTGGCACGGATGCCATGTTCCCCGTAGCGGACAGCGATGTTTTGCGTCAGCGAGATAACTCCCGCTTTAGCGGCACTGTACGCATCCTCACCGAGTCCGAGCAGTCCATTCACCGAAGCAATGTTGACAATCGCACCCTTGCCCTGATCAATCATGCGCGGCAATACAGCTTTACAACAGAGGAAGGTACTTGACAAACAACCCCGGATATTTCTATTCCATAGTTCCTCATCAACGGTGAGGATGTCATCTCCATCGCAGAAATAGGCATTATTTACCAAAATATCAACGCCGCCGTAAGCATCAATCGTTTGGGATACCATCGCTTCAACCGCAGCGGTGTCCGTTACATCGGTATGCACAAACCGAGCGGTTCCACCTTCGCCTTCAATCATCGCGACGGTTTCCATTCCGGCAGCATCATTGATGTCTGCTACTACGACACAGGCACCTTCTGCCGCGAATCGGTGGGCGGTCGCGCGACCAATACCCGATCCAGCCCCTGTTATAATCGCTGTTCGATTGGCTAATTGCACAGTTTCTGCTCCTTCCCACTATCCTCAAGCACAACTATGATGACTTCTAAAAACAGATAGATACTTTCATCCCCGGTAGGTGCGGTTTCCAACCGCACCACATCGGCTTGTCCCGGTTCTCGGGATCCCGGCCTGTCGGGATTGGAAACAGTGCCTACCAAACGTGTCTCGTTTTCTGGTTTTCCCGTTTTCCCGTTTTCTCTGATTAGACACCGCACCGGTTTGGCGTGTCTCATTAATTCTAGGGTCCACTATAAATGCCGCACTTTACAATCCTTTCTGTTCGCTGAGTCGATGCAACAGTTTGCAATAGGCTTTCTGACCCTGTTCAAAGCTGCTTATCCGGAAAAATTCGTCCGGGGCATGTGCGTTTTCATCTTCCAAGCCGAAGGCAAAGGTCACCGTATAGACATCTAGCTTATCAAGGAAAAGCCGGCATACCGGAAGGGTGCCGCCCAACCGAGTGAAATACGGCGTTTTTCCGTACACCTCCTCAAGCACGGCGTAGGCAGCCTGATTCCCCGGGTGGTCATCGGGGATGCGATACGCAGGGGAAGGCGCAGCCTTTGGAGTAACACCTATTTTCACCCCCGGCGGCGTATACTTTTCGATATGGGTGGCAAGCTGCTCTAAGATCTTGTTGGGGTCTTGGTCGGGCACAAGGCGGCAGGTAATTTTGGCGTGGGCTTCACTCGGAGTCACAGTTTTGCTGCCCTCTCCTTGGAAACCGCCCCAAATTCCATTCAACTCAAGCGTCGGACGAACCCATGCCCGTTCAAGTGCCGTATAACCGGGCTCGCCAAAGAGGTGGTTCACGCCGAGCTGTTCCTTATACTCTATTTCATCGTGACCGATAGCGGCAATCTGATCCCGATCCTCGGCGGAGAGCGGGAGGACATCGTCGTAGAATCCTTCAACTAAGACATCGCCCGCAGGGCTACGCATAGAGTCCAAGAGGCGCACTAGGGCGTGGATCGGGTTTTGGACGGTGCCGCCGTAGATGCCTGAGTGCAGGTCTACATTGGGTCCCTTCACATCGATCTGTAGCGCACAAAGTCCCTTAAACCCAACGAGTAGTGAGGGTTGGTCTTCACGCCACTGCAATCCATCCGCGCTGACCACCAGATCGCAAGTCAATAATTCTTTCTGGGAGTCTATTAGGTCCGGGAGATGGCCGCTACCGATCTCCTCCTCGCCTTCAAAGAAGAATTTCAGGTTGACGGGCAAGCTACCGTCGGTCTTGAGCAGTGCCTCTGTGGCGAGGATGGGGATGAGCATATTGCCTTTGTCATCTGAGGAACCACGGGCGTACACCTTCCCGTCCTGCACGACAGGCTCAAACGGCGGGCTAGACCAAAGATCGACCGGATCAACAGGCTGCGTATCAAAGTGACCATAGATCAAGATAGTCGGTTTGTCGGGGGCGTGTAACCATTCACCGTAGACCACCGGGGGACCGCCGGTCGGTAGGATGCGTATCCCTTCAATGCCAGCAGCGTCCATACGGTTTGCAACCCATTCGCCTGCCCGTTGAATATCACCGGCGTGCTCAGATAGTGCCGAGATACTCGGAATACGGATAAAGTCGAGCATTTCGTCCAAGAACCGAGATCTGTTGTCTTCCAGATAATTTTCCCAATTCGCCATAGATTTTCCTATTTCTCCCTTTCTTCTGTGGCTCCTGTTGCAAAATCG
Source organism: Candidatus Poribacteria bacterium (assembly GCA_965208425.1). Classification (GTDB taxonomy): domain Bacteria; phylum Poribacteria; class WGA-4E; order WGA-4E; family PCPOR2b; genus PCPOR2b. Next base: position 5,107,731 of record OZ242335.1, read on the forward strand.
TGCAACAGAGTTCCTAGAGGTAGGGTTACTGAACTAATGAACTAGTGAACCAATGAACTAGTGAACTAATGCATCTTCAGCCACAAGCGTCAATTCCTCTTTACCGTCAAGTCCAGCAGCGACTGGAAAAGATTTGCGCTCCGGCTTGCCGTTGCGTGGCACATAACGGACTTGCGGCGAGAAGTATGCGTAAAGCGCGGTGTTCCTCGGATTCGGTGATTGATTCGGACCGGAACCGTGCGCCATGAGGCTGTGAAAAAATAGCGCGCTCCCTGCAGACAAGGGCACATCAATCTGCTCTGAGAAATCACGATCCTCGTGATCTGTCAAAGATTCATCCTGCTTGCGAGCGATATGTCCCCAAGATTGAAGCCCCCATTTGTGGCTCTGTGGAATAACCTTAAAACATCCATTTTCAGGTGTGGCGTCGTTGAGCGCGATGCTCACTGTTACTAGCATCGGTGGCTCCATGGGCCAATACGCTGAGTCTTGGTGGATGCCGTGCGCGGAACCGTGGTATGCGGGCTTAAACATAAGGGTACTTCTGAACAGCAGCAGATCCTGACCGATGAGATTTTGCACAACTTGGATCAGCTTCGGATGGACTGAGAGGCGACGAAATACCTCCGAATATTGACGGGTGTTTTCAGCCTTTCTCAGTACCGGAAGTTTATCGTCCTCTGTCAACGGTTGAGACTCATCTTTTGCGTAGGGCTCGCGTTGAAAGTGACCGTTTTCGCCCTTCGCTTCGAGTTCGGCGGCAAATTTGTGCAGACGCAGAATTTCTGCCTGACATTCTGCCAATTCTTCGGAGGATAGCAGGTTCTCTACAACGAGGTAGCCCTCTTCCTCAAAGGAAGTTTTCTGTTCTTGCAGGGTCATATAAATCTCCTTGACCGTTTGAGGTTCATTATCGGCGGTGTGATGCACCACCTACAATCTCAGCAAGCCGTTTCACAAGATGCGTGTTAAAATTGTAGGGAGTGCCGTATCCATGTGCTTCTTGGAATTTTCGGCAGATGAAGAGGTGGCAGCCATCGCAATCAGCTTCAATGATTAGTGGGCAGCCGGAGGAATCGCGTAAAAGATCAACAACACCGATCTCAAACCCGATCAGATCCGCCAAACGCAGGGCGAGTGATTCCATCTCCTCATCAAGGGCTTGTAAAAATTCGTAGCGCGCTCCGGTTGCAACGTTGATAATCGACTTTTCAGCCGTATCAACACCCTCCTTCACGCGCATTGTACCCATCACCACCCTACTCCCGACGACGTACATTCGATAGACGCGGTCATTGGTATGTGCTGGTGTGCCGACGAACTGTTGCACGTAATAAGGCGGTGCTAACACAAGCGTCTGATCGAGGAGGCGGTTGCGTTCCCCAAAAACGACCTGATAGATCTGATCGCGCCTCCGTGTGGTAATTGCTTTTCCCTCACACCGCAAAATTCGATGCCCTACACCGCCACATAGGTTTGTCGATTTCAACAGAACAATCCCGTAGCGGTCCAACATCCCCACCACAGCGTCGGAGGTCTGGGAGATGACCGTTTCAGGTGTCGGCAGGTTGTTTTCGACCATGAGTCGAGAGGTCGCGATTTTGTCAATGGCAATCTCCTGTGCGCGTATCGAATTAATAACCAACCGTTCTGCTTCAAGTTGTCTCAACTTCTCCTGTTCTTCGCAGGGTAGCACGTAAACCAGATCTACGTCCGTCTCATCGAACGTTGCCCTTGTCAGGCGATAACTCTGTCCACCAATCAGCGTGATTTCATGCTCAAGTTCCCGAACCAGATCTTCCAATAGAAACCAGTAAGCGGGCTCATAGAGCAATCCAATTTTCATAGCGAGTCTAGCGCACGCTTTTGGAGTTCAGCAAACTTCTCAGCGCACGCAGCGCGCGCTGCCCGCCATCCGTCCAAATCGCGCTTACCCGTTTTCAGGAAGTCAAGCACATAGCCTTCGGCTTCCATATATTCCGCACAAAGACCGGCGAGACAACCGGCGATATGATTCGGAATCGTCGTTACACCGTTACAATCCCCATGTATCAGGTCCCCAGGATACACCGTGATCCCGCCGACATGCACCGGGACATTCACATCCTTGATTTGGTGGTAACCGTGAGAGGGGTTGGTCCCGTCCGTGAAGGTAGGGAAATTGATCTCCCTTACTTGGTCCAAATCTCGTCCGGTGCCACTTGTAACCAGTCCTACGCAGCCAAAGGTCTGATAGGTCATACACATTACTTCGCCGAATGTCGCCGCCGCAGACGGGACATCAAGATCTTGGAAGACAACAACGCGGGGTTCAGGAATTGAATCCAGCTGTGTAAGCTGTTCCTCCATACCGGCGTAGGTTTCCCCCTCGCGCGGCGGATTATCAGTGCAGAGCGTCGCCGTTGTTGCATAGCCGACCATCGGTGGCATTTCAGGGAAACAGGCTTGGATGCGGTCATCCATATAGCCGGTGTTTCGTGGACGTACATCAAACAGTTCGATAACGTTACAAATTGTGGGTGTATCTGCAACCTTAAGAAGTTCTAACTCTTCAGATGAGATTGTTTGGGCTGGATTCATAGTTTTCCCCTTAGGGCTATTGTTAAAAGGCAGAGTAAAAAGTCCATCGGAATTTGTGGAAACTGATTATAACATGATTTGACTGCGGAGGCATATATTTTTTTGATGATCTGTTGGTTCACGGATTAATCTAACTGAGAGGTGTCCAGACGCTCGGTTTGTCATTATCCGATTCATCAATCACGATATTACCCACCGATATATCCATTTGTAGGGGCACCCCTTGTGGGTGCCCTGTTTTAGGCAAACACAAGCAGGCCGTAGGTCAGGTTGAACGGAACCGATGAAAATACCACACATAACAACTGGGATTAGAGGGACGATGCGGGTTGAAAGTTCACTCTCTCTATCTACAAAGCAGTGTTGTTGAAAAACAGAACATCTACCGTCGTTGATAGGGATTCAGTTTGACTCATTCAACCCAACCTACGATACTCGTTTATTAACGAACCAATGTACAAATGAATCCATGAACAAAGGGCTTTCACGTTTCACGCCCTTAGCATTTTACACTTTATTTTTTTATAAGCCTATACATCTCTATCCCTCAAAGGGATGAAACATTTGTTTCTTTCAGAAACATCTGTTTCTTGCCCACCGGACCGTGAGTTTGAAGGGGTTTGCGAGATATTTCCTCAAAATCAGCTTCCCATCCGTTTCACCCCTTGTTGTCCCTTTACCCGGTGCCATTTCATACCAATTGATGCTATCTACGTGGGTTCAACATAACTCTGCGAAACGCGTGAACGATAGAGATAGTGCCGTTTTCAGACGATTGTCTTGGATGCGGTATGGGAAAAAATGGTTTTATATGCTCCTCGTTATACATCTTGGCAGACGTTTTGCACATAACGTAGCAGATACCTTGAAAAGAATAACTAAAAAAACAGAAAGGAAAAAAACCATGTTAAGTTCAGACATTCAGGAAGCATTGAACAAACAGATTAACCATGAATTCTACTCCTCCTACTTTTATCTTTCCGTGTCAACCTACTTTGAGTCGCTCAATTTGCACGGTTTCTCGCATTGGATGCGATTGCAAAGTCAGGAAGAGAGAGAACACGGGATGAGGTTGTTAGACCATCTCCAAGATAGAAACGGACATGCGACCTTTGATGCGATCGCTCAACCACCTGTAGAATTTCAGTCCCCAGCAGAAGCCTTTCAGCAGGCTTTGCAGCATGAGGACCACGTAACACAGACGATCACTCAGTTCTACGAGTTGGCGATGCAAGAGAAGGACTACGCAATACAGGTAGAGTTGCAGTGGTTTATTTCAGAGCAGGTCGAAGAGGAAAAGCAAGCCCGTCAGATACTCGATCAGCTGAAGATGATCGGCGATCAAGGGGCAGCTCTGTATCTATTAGACAAAGAGTTAGGCGAACGCGAAAGCGGCGACTAAACGTGGCTTCGGTGTTTTTTTCAAGCTAAGGACTATCAGATAACACAGGGAGAATCATGGAAACTTTAACACAAACTCTCGGCCAGGAAGCACTCCTTGGCACGAGGATTGGTGAAGTTTATAGAGCGGAGTCCTATGAGATTGAGTCGCGATTTCAGGCATGCGAGCGATACGATGAGTCTGCGCCTCTCGAGCCCGGCCTCAACCCCGCTGTCCAGCCAAGTTCTTTGCCTGTAACGGTCTATATGGAAAACATGGCGAAAGAACATATCCTCGTCGTGGATGACGAACAAAACATGCGTAACACCCTCGCATTCATTCTGGAAACAGCGAATTATCATGTTACGACCGCAGCAGAGGGGCGAGCGGCTTTGGAGGAGATATTGGCGGCACGAGAGGGTAATCTGCCAGTAGATCTGCTCATCACGGATATGCGGCTACCCGGTTTAACTGGACTTCAATTGATTGATGAGCTGAATTACCTGAAAATAAAAATCCCTGTTCTGGTCATCACTGCTTATGGGGACCGAGCATTACTTCTTGAACTAGAGCGCGCCGGTTGTGCGGACTACCTTGACAAACCCTTTGACTACAAAGAGCTTGTCAGGCGTGTTGATACGCTCATGGAAAAAAGATGAACTAGGCGAAATACATCCATAAAAATAAGGAGGAAATTAACATGATTTGGGGTGAAGCGTCTTTAAGGCTCAAACTCAACGGTTTTGAGGATGGATTAAACCACACGATAGATCGATTAACCTATGAGATCCTTCAGGAGTATCGCGAAGGGGTTGATGTTGCGCATAAGTTGATGGAACCCCCAATGTGGGACACCTTTGAGGATATACCGGTTCCATTCTTCAGTCCGAGTCTTGAACCGGAAGAAATTGCATAGATGAGCGTGGTTTTAGCTTCTATTATCACTTTGAGGCAAGGGTAGAACATCAGTATTAAAAGAAATTGGAACAAGGCTTAATACAATCTGGACGCTGTATCTATCACGTACCACCACTATATAAAGGAGGGAAATACCATGGCAGTCATTACCGTTTCAAGAGAATACCACAGTCGTGGCACACAGATTGCCCGGCAAGTTGCCCAAGACTTGGGATATAACTATTTTGATAAAAATATTCTTACCGAGGTGGCACGTGCCGCCAACACAACGGCTAAACAGATCAGCCGCTATGACGAAAAGTGCGAAAATGGGCTGAAAGGCTTCCTCAAGAAGCTCTTTGTGCCTGAGTTCTCGCGATACCTTGATTTTCCCTACTATTACTACCCATCTGAATTTCTGATGGACAGCTATCCTGTTGAGAGGGATACAGCCTTTGAGGAAGATCTGATTCCGACTGAGACGGAGGTATTGGGATTCTTCCAGCATATCATCGAAAAGCTGTGGAAGATGGACAATGTCGTCATTGTCGGACGCGGTGGGCAGATGGTTCTCGGCGATAAACCAAATACACTTCATGTGCGCTTTGTTGCACCTGTTGCAAAACGGATCGAACGTGTCATGGATGAACAAGGGATCGTTTATCCCTTAGCGGAGAGAGAGGTTGAAGCCGTTGATAAGCAACACGCTCAATACATCAAACATTACTATGACGCCGATTGGGCGGATCCCAAGCACTACGATCTCGTATTAAATACCGGATCAATCAACGACGAACAAGCGGCAAAAATCATCATCACCGCTATCCGTAATCGGGAGGTTGAAGCACAGAATGGTAAAAGCGTGGAAACATGGAAAGAGACAAGTCCAAGCGCACTTCCCGCTTTTATCTCCCACACGCCTCCGAGCATACTCCGCGATCATCCTAGACATTGGGGTTAATGGTGAATTGACTATGACTTTAGCGGAAACCTTTGATTTATGCCAAGAGATTGAACTGAGACATGCAAAGCTATACGCTACGCTATCTGTTCGATTGGGCGATGTCGATGAACGAATTGCTCGATTTTGGCAGGAGATGAGCGCAGAGGAGTGGCAACACCATCTCCTGGTAGGGTTTGGACGCTCGCTCTGTGCCCAGACTTTCGGACTGGATGGCCCCGCCCCTCAATTTGCCGACGTATCTATTGAACGGATTAACGAGACATTGAGCGAATATGAAGAGCGTGTGCGTGCAAAGCGGGTCACTCTCAACGACGCGTTTGAGATTGCCATTGCACTTGAGACCGGTGAATCAGATGCAATCTATGCGGAATTGGTCTCAACCATCAAAGATGCTGTTTATCAGAGTAACCGACCGTATCTGTTGGACCGTATCTCCCAGATGGAAAAGGATATGCACGATCACGTGAATCATCTGATTGATGCTGCCAAACGGTTTTCTATTAATCCAGAGCTAGTGCGAAAAGCACACCGCTTGACAGATCCCCATACCCCTCCATTAAATTAACATACCTCATCCAACCGCACTGTTGCATGCAATGAACTAATGAACCAATGAACTTTTGAACGCTCCATCAGATAATCTCGTCCTCACTGTTTTCTGTCAATTCCAGAAAGATGTCCTCTAAACTCAGATCCGCCGCTGTTCGGTTCTGACGCAGCTCAGCCATCGTTCCCACCGCAACAAGTCTCCCTTCATTAATGATGCCGATCCGATCACACACGCGCTCTGCAATCTCAAGGATGTGCGTGGTCATGAACACCGTGCCCCCTTGGTCACAACATGCGCGTAAGAGTTCCTTTGCGATGCGAGCACTTTTGGGATCCAGACCGCTTGTCGGTTCATCGAGAAAAAGAACACGCGGCTCATGCACCAACACCCCTATCAGAAGGATCTTCTTCTGCATACCGTAGGAATAGCTTTTGATTAGTGAGTCCGCGGTATCGGTGAGGTCAAACGCGTCCAGCAGCTCCTCCATCCGCTGTTCTGACCGTTTCGGATCAATTTCATACAGATCCGCAATGAAGCGGACAAACTGCCTTCCTGTTAACGTCTCATAGAGGTTTGGCGTATCGGGCATCAAGCCTGTTATCGCTTTCACCTGCGAAGCCTGCGCCCGGACATCATAGCCACAAATCGTTGCTGTGCCGGAGGTTGGACGAATCAAGCCTGTTAGCATATTAATGGTTGTGGTCTTTCCGGCACCATTGGGACCCAAGAAACCGAAAAGCTCACCCGCTTCGACCTCCATGGTCAGGCTATCCACGGCGGCGAGTTTGCCGAAACGTTTGGTCAAATCTGTTGTTGTAATCATTTTTGCAAAAAGGGAATCCCAAGTTGTTGTTAGTCCTACGTTTCACGCTTCACGTATTATATCATACCGCCAACGGAATTCAACGCAAATAGCCATTGACAGAACTCACCGACAATGCTATCCTATCGTCGCAAATTTCTTTTTAACTCACAGGAGGTTTACAATGGCAAACACAGTTTTACTCGATCCAATCGCTCCAAACGATGTAGCCGACAAATTTCTCGCGCCGCGCCTTGACGACCTCAACGGTAAGGTGATGGGCTTGCTGAACATCAGCAAAAACGGCAGCGACATCTTCCTTGACCGTGTCGAAGAACTGATGCGTGAGCATTTTGACCTTCTCGATGTCGTTCGTGTAACAAAGCCAACCTTTGCACGTCCCGCGCCGCAAGAGCTAATCACGGAACTCGCCGATCGGTGCGACTTCGTGGTTGAAGGGCTCGCGGACTGAGGTTCCTGTATATCGTGCAGTGTGCACGACGGAACCGCTTTAGAAGAACGGGGCATCCCCAGCGTATCGATCTGCTCGGAGGTGTTTTTCGCTGCCGGAGAGGTTCAAGCAAAATCGCTTGGTTATCGCGACTTCCATCCGACAACCGTTGACCACCCGATCCAGAGCCTCACACACGATCAAATCCGGGACCGTGCGGATGGTATCGTTGAAAAGATTACCACTGTCCTGACTAAACCTTCATAATGGCAAACCACTTCTCAATGAGATTTCAGAAAATAATTCGGTAATTCTATATTTCCCCAGGTCCGGTAGGTGCGGTTTTCAACCGCACCAGACATCGCTCGGAAATTACCGAATTAATATTTTAATCTGCATACAGAAATGGGGCAAGGAGTGTGCACATCCATGAACGTCATCTTTATCATGAACGATACCTTTCGCAGGGACCACCTTGGGTGCTATGGCAACTCTTGGATTCAGACACCCAATCTGGATGGATTTGCCCAGCACGCAGCTGTGTTCGAGCAATTCTACGCAGCCTCCTATCCGACAGTGCCCAACCGGTGGGATTTAGCGACCGGACGTTTCGGCTTCCCGTTTCGTGGGTGGCAGCCCCTCAATCCCGAAGATGTAACTTGGGGGCAAATTCTGTCTGCGAGCGGTGTGCACACCCAAATGATATGGGATACCCCAATGCTTGCGATGCACGATTATAACTACACACGCGGTTTTGGGGGACTCAGTTTTGTGCATAGCCAGAAAGGCGATCCATGGATAACCACCCCTACCCTCGACATTCAGCTAGGGGCACAACCCCATAAAATCCGCAATATCTCCGGGCTACAAAACTACCTCCGCAACCATGCCGCCCGCCAGTTTGATCGTGAGTTCTGCATTGGACGGGGGATGTCCGAAGCGATGGACTGGTTGGAGACCAACTACAACCAAGAGTCGTTTTTCCTCTATATTGATATGTGGGACCCCCATGAGCCGTTCGACTGCCCATGGTACGACTACGCGCTATACGCTGATCCCAATTACGATGGCGATCAGATGTTGTACCCAGAATACGGTCGTCCAACATACATGTCCGAAGCGGAGGCAGCGCATCTTCGCGCACTCTATGCGGGTAACGTTACACTGACAGATCGGTGGGTGGGTGCATTTCTGGATTTGGCGGAGCGGCTAGGACTCTTCAAAAATACCCTCATCATCTGGGCTTCCGACCACGGACATCTCTTCGGAGACCACGATCTACAAGGCAAGCCGGGGGCGGAACTTGGTAAGCTCTACGAAATCACAGTCCGAATCCCCCTCTTGATCCATCACCCCGAAGGATTGGGAGCTGGCGATCGAGTTCAGGGTGTTGTCCAACCTCCTGACATCTTGCCTTCAATCTTGGATTTCCTTGGAATCTCGACGCCATCGCACATGCAAGGGGCTTCCTTCCTGCCTCTGATGGCAGGGGACGCGGCAAAGATACGCGATTACGCTTTTTCAAGTCGATTTCCGCCTAGCGCGGGGACGACCGGCTACACGCCGGTGGAGGGTGCCACTTTCGATGGTTGGGTCGGCTCCGACCGAAACGTTGAACCCAGCACCATCTCCGATGACGAATGGGCTTACCTATGTGCGCCACAGGGGATGCCATCCGAACTTTATCACCTGAAAACTGACCCCGACCAGAAACATAACGTCATTGATGCCCATCCTGATGTGGCTAGACGGATGCGCAGCGCTTGGATTGAGTTTCTGACGAATCACGATGCTTCCGAAACCCGCATTCGTCCCTTCCAAGATGCGAACGTCGAAGTTCACACGCCGGCGAGCGGGACGGTATACGCCTTCCGAGATGATCAAGGGCAGTGGATCGCTTCCCCCACTGAGGGACAGGCGCGACGTTCTGCGTATCACGACGATGCACCGGGACCGAAGCGAGAGATTCAAAAGATAACCTTCGGCGACCTGCTAGCTGACAATCCGAAAAATCTGATTCATCTGTATGGTCAGTATTATTGGGCGCAAGACCTTACTTAATTAACCGAAGGACACTCATACACCCGTAGGAGCGATCTCCGAATCGCGACTCTCACACCATTACTCGCAGGAGCGATCTCTGAATCGCGACTCTTACATCATTACAAATCAGGAATTCCCAAGCTGTGGCAAAATCGCATACCCTAGAAAACACATCAATCGAGATTATCCACGAGATTGAGCGAGCAAATATTCAACATGCCCTGTTTGATTTCGATGGAACGATTTCGATCATTCGGGACGGTTGGCAGAGCATCATGGTGCCCATGATGGTAGACATCCTACTTGAGGAGACGCAAACCGATGAAACGCCGGAAGAGTTAGAGGGGGTTGTTGTCGAATTTGTGGATAACCTGACCGGCAAGCAGACCATTTATCAGATGATCCAACTGTGCGAAGAGATTGAGAAGCGGGGCGGTATTCCAAAGCAACCGTTGGAATACAAAGATCTGTATAACAGCCTGCTCCTGCCAACCGTGGATGAACGCATCGCCAAGCTCGAAAGGGGAGAGATTGAAGCTGCGGATCTGCGTGTGCCGATGTCGCTTGAGTTCCTACAGTCGTTGCAGAAACGTGGTATTAAACGTTACCTCGCTAGTGGGACCGATGTTGAATTTGTTCGGCATGAAGCAGAACTCCTAAGTGCTGCCTCCTACTTTGACGGAGGAATCTTCGGAGCATTGCGCGAGTATCAAAACTTCTCGAAGGCGATGGTGATTCAGCAGATCCTCGATGACTTTAACCTAACCGGAAGCCAGCTTTTGGTGGTTGGAGACGGTTCGGTGGAGATCGAAAATGCGAAAGCTGTCGGCGCAATCGCTGTGGGCGTGACCTCCGTGGAGAACAATCGCTACCAGATGAACGCGGACAAACGAGGCAGGCTGCTTGACGCCGGTGCGGATATTCTGATTCCCGACTTTCAGGACGGGGATCAACTGCTGACCTACCTTTTTGACGAGAGCCCGTAGCAGATAAGCGAGCGATACCTATCGGGACAGGAAAAGATTCAGGAGTGCATTTAGCCCCAGAGGGGCGACATGTTTATAGAATATGGGCATCCAAGCAGCTAAAGCCCCAGAGGGGCGACATGTGCCATTTGTCTGAATCGCCGATTATAGTAAATTTTAGAATTAATGAGACACTCCAAATTGGTAGGCACTGTTTCCAACTGCGCCGTTTCAACCTACCACGGCACCTACCGGGAGCGAAAGTGTTCATTTATTTTTAGAATCCACCATAAACTGATGGCGTAAGCATTGAGGCTGTCCCGATGGAATTGGGATCCGCGCAAAGCGGGAGAGACCTCTCCCACTGTGATTAGGCGATCTCCCGCTTGAGGCACGGACGCATTGAAAGCTATTTACGAGCACCCCTTAATTATTTTTTCCCCTGCCATTCCCCTGACAAATTACAAGTGCGAGTTAGCCCCTAAAGGTATTGCCAATCCAATCTGATCTGTATCACACCCAAAAAATAAGAAACCGATTTGAGAACAAAGGGGGCATAGCAAATGCAACGAAGATGCAATCTCGCATATTTCCTGTTAGCTATCGTTATAGTCTTGGGTCTAACGCCGTTGATGGTAGTGGTTGATGCACAGGCACAGATTGTCTTCATGTCTGATAGGGATTGGAACGATTGGCAGTGGGATATCTACGTGATGGATACCGATGGCGGTAATCCACGAAACCTGACTAACGCCCCCGGTGATGACGGGCATCCCTCCTGGTCCCCTGACGGTAAACGCATTGTCTTCGAGTCTGATAGGGATAACGATAGGGGTCATAACATTGAGATCTACGTGATGGACGCCGATGGAAGCAATCAAATAAACATCACTAACAATCTCACTATGGACGGGGATCCCTCCTGGTCCCCGGATGGTAAACGGATTGTCTTCAGTGCTCAGAGGGGTCAGGGCAGTCAAATCTACGTGATGGACGCTGATGGGGGCAACCCAAAAAACCTCTCCAATGATCGTTCTGCTGACTACGGGCCCTCATGGTCCCCGGACGGTAAGCGCATTGCCTTTCATTCTTGGAGGGGTGGGAACATGGAAATCTACGTGATGGCCGCCGATGGTGGTAATCAGCAAAACCTCACCAATCATCGCGCTTGGGACAGTTCTCCTTCATGGTCTCCTGATGGCAAACACATTGCTTTTGATTCATTTAGGGATGGGAACGGTGAAATCTACGTGATGGACGCCGATGGGAGTAATCCTCAAAATCTCACGAATCATCCCTTTAAGGATTGGGAACCCTCCTGGTCCCCTGACGGTAGGTGGATTGTCTTCGTATCTGATAGAGAGGTGGATGGGAACCCTGACATCTTTGTGATGAATGCCGATGGGGGTAACCCGAAAAACCTCACCAATCATCCCGAGGATGACCTTGCTCCTGCATGGTTTGGCCCTGCTTTTTCCGTTGCGCCCGCCGGTAAGACCCTCACACTATGGGGACGGGTCAAACAGGCAAACCGCTAACTGCCACGGTTGAGAGAACAGTGTTTAAGGATAAAAAACCGATTTGAAACTATAGGAGGCATAGCAAATGCACCGAAGACATAATCTCGCCCGTATGATTTTAGTTATCGTTGTAGCATTAAGTCTGACACCGCTGATAGCAGTCGTTGACGCGCAAGGACAGATTGCCTTCGTGTCTCGTAGAGATGGTAACCCTGAAATCTACGTGATGGATGCCGATGGAAAGAATCCGCGTAGACTCACCAATAATCGCGCTGATGACTGGTTTCCGTCATGGTCTCCCGACGGTAGACGGATTGCCTTCATATCTGAGAGGGATGGGCACCCTGACCGTAACCCCGGTTGGTTTACTTCTGAAATCTACGTGATGGATGCCGATGGTGGTAATCAAATAAACATCACTAACCATCCCTCTGATGACAGATCGCCCTCCTGGTCCCCTGACGGTAAACGCATTGTCTTCGAGTCTGATAGGGATAACGATAGGGGTCATAACATTGAGATCTACGTGATGGACGCCGATGGAAGCAATCAAATAAACATCACTAACAATCTCACTATGGACGGGGATCCCTCCTGGTCCCCGGATGGTAAACGGATTGTCTTCAGTGCTCAGAGGGAGGGGCACGTTGTACACAACTTGGACATCACTGATGAAATCTACGTGATGGATGCCGATGGTGGCAATCAACGAAGACTCACTGAAAATCGGAATAATGACTGGGATCCCGTGTGGTCTCCTGACGGTAAACGGATTGCCTTCATGGCTGATAGGAAGGGAGACGCTGTAAAATTTGACATCTACGTGATGGATGCCGATGGGGGGAATCAACAAAAGCTTACCAATCACCGCGCTTGGGATGCGTCTCCGTCATGGTCCCCCGACAGTCAACGTATTGTCTTCCATTCTAAGAGGGATGGGAACTATGAAATCTACGTGATGGATGCCGATGGGGGCAATCTTCAAAACCTGACCAATCATCCGGGTGGTGACTTTGGTGCTGCATGGTTGAACACTCCCTTTTCGGTTTCTCCCACAGGCAAAAAGTTTACAATATGGGGGCGGGTCAAACAAGCCGACCGATAACTGCCATTATTGAGAAGGCTCATGTATGGTGAATTCTAAAAATAAATAGACACCTTCGCCCCGGTAGGTGCGGTTTTTAACCGCACCGGTTTGGCATGTCTCATAATTCTAAAATCCACTATAAAAAGAAAGCGCAAAACACTAAAGAGAAACCGAATTTTTTCTTCAAAATTCGGTTTCTTTCTTCTGTTCCGGGTCTCTGTTGCACGATTTCTTAACATGAGCCAATCCTGTTAATCCTTAAATCCTGCGAATCCTGATTCAGACAATAACCGGAACAATAATTATGAGCTCCCCTCACTTATTTGAGGTGCGGTGTTGCGTGATAACGTTTGCCGTTTCCCGTGCGACGATAATCTCCTCATCTGCTGGCACAACGAGAATCTTTGCCCGGCTGTCGGCGGTAGAGATTTCCCCTTCACCGGCGTGGCTCTCATTCCTGTGTGGATCTAACAAAATACCCTGCCATTCCAAGCCATCACAAATTGCTGCACGCGCAGTCGAACTCTTTTCGCCGATCCCGCCGGTGAACGCAATCACGTCCACCCCACCGAGCGCGGCGATGTAGGCACCGATATGTTTCTTGACCTGATAGAAGAAGGTATCCATCGCCAGCCGTGCATCGTCATTTCCTGCCGTTGCTGCCGCTTCGACATCGCGCAAGTCGCCGCTGACGCCTGATATCCCTCGCAGCCCCGATTCCTCAATCAGTTGGCGACGAATTTCGTCTGTGTCCCACCCCTCCGCATCCATCAGGTAAAGGACCGCAAACGGATCCAGATCGCCGCTTCGGGACGATTGGATGGGACCGTATTGCGGTGAAACGCCCATCGTCGTATCAATGGACTGACCGTTGCGGATAGCACACAGCGATGAACTCCCACCGAGATGGCAGGAGATAATCCGCAGATTCGCTGGTGAACCACCGAGCAGTTGAGGGACCCGCTCTGAGATGTAGCGATGTGATGCACCATGGAAGCCGTAGCGACGAATGTGATGTTTCTCAACCCACTCCCGCGGCACACCGAATTCGGCGGCGTAGTCGGGCATCGTTTGATGGAACCATGTCTCAAAAACAGCGACCAATGGCGTGTCCGGGAGTCGTTCCTGAAAGGCACGGATTGAGGCGATGTAGGCGGGATTATGAGTCGAGGCAAATGGAATATCCGCTTCGAGGGCGTTGACCACCTCCTCCGTTATCAACGCGGAACGCCAAATCCCTCTGGCGAGAATAGTCTTAAACCCTATCCCCGCGAGGTCACTGAGATCCGCCATCACCCCTGTTTTGGGGGACGTAATCAGATCTATCGCGTGCACAATTGCAGCATTATGGTTTGGCGCGTCGATTTCGCCGCTCACAGTCGGTTTGTCGGGGACATCGTGCGTAAACGGTGATGGAGAATTGCCGACCCGCTCAACGCCGCCTGTGACCAGCGACGCTGATGTTTCGACATCAATAATTTGGTATTTGAAGGAAGTGCTGCCAACATTGGCACAGAGTATAAGCATGATATATATAACGATCAACTGCCCAACCATTCGCCAAAAGAATCCACGAGTTGTTAGGTTCTGTTGACATTTGACAAATTGGACTTGTCTGACACATTTGAGATTAGTTTGGATTGAGTAGGGGCAACCCTTGTGGTTGCCCTTCATAGGGAACTACCCACTCAAATTCTCATACCACTTAACGTTACCCGTACTCAAACCCCCGGCGATGATGTCCACCCGTCCGTCGTCGTTCAGGTCAAGCACGTGCATGTTACCGACACCCAAGCCGCCGTGGTCAATGAATTCTTTCGTCCACCGGTTCTGATCCAGATTCTCAGGACGATAGAGTTGAAGGTTCCAGCCCTCACCGTTATACCCAGAGATAATTTCCACCCGTCCATCGCCGTCGACGTCAACTCCGTGCAACGAATGTCCACGATTCAGCGTGTCATCGATCTGGTGCCGCGTCCACTGACCTGTCCGCAAATCCCCCGACGCCTTGTACCAAGATAGTGTGTTCCCGTGCCACGGTTCAATGGATAAGATTTCGTTGACCCCATCGCCATCTATATCGACCGTGAAAACCTCGCTGCTCTCTTGGTCACTAATCACCCATCGATTCCATTCGCCTTCTAACGGATCCGAAGGAGGTTCAAGCCAAATGACCCCGTCCCGACAGCCAATCAGGATATCGAGCCTGCCATCCCCGTCCACATCACCAACACTCATCCCGTGATTGAGATGCAACTCGCCATCGACTAAGCGGCGTTCCCAAGGTCCATTGACCGGGTCGCTTGGAATCGGATAACACCAGAGACTACCCGGATCATACCAATCATCTAGCCCGCCTTCGGGTCCCTGAATTGATGCAGCGAACAGGAGAGGTTGACCATCGCCGTTGATGTCAGCAACCGCGATCCGGTGCAGGTATGGGATCTCTTCGATGAAATGACTCTTCCACTGCCCACCGTTCACAGGGGCTTCGAGCCAATGTAGATATTCGATAAGGGAACGATCCCCCCGATTAAATGCACTTCCAACAAACAGATCCGGTAGCCCATTTCCTGTCACATCCTGAGCGGCGATGGTGATGTTACCGGGGTGTTGGTCTGAAATCAGATGCCTTTTCCAATCAGGCGCTTCGTACCAGACAATGATCGGCTCGCCTGTCGAGCCCATGATGATATCCTTCTGTCCATCGCCGTTGATGTCAGCAACTTCCAGCCCGTAGACGCTCCTAATTGTATTATCGACAAGATGTTCTTTGAATTGCACGGTTTTCACCTACACTTTCGGCAGTGAGTGTTCCCTATCATCAGGCATACTGAGACCTTCCATCATAACTCGCGTATACCGATTGAACTTGCTGTAGAAGCGGCGAACTTCCGGGTCTGAATGCTCTCGCCACAGGCTTGGAGGCATCATCGTCACTTCGCTCAGGGAACGGCGATCGGGATGCCCATAATAGACCTGAATTGTGCGGCGCACCTTATCGGTTTTTCGTAGTGTGACACCGTGCAAAGTGGCACAGTTAAAAAGGATCGCCGAACCTGCTCCGCCATAGAAATGGAGGATGCCACCGCGTTCGAGATGTGCCTCTTTGTCATCAAGGATTTCTCCGCCGGCAGGCTCCGGACTGATAGAAAAACAGTGAGTGGTCTCGTTCACATCGTTCAGATAATAGATAACCTGTGGATAATCGAGATTCAGGGGGTGTTCGGGCCAATAGCCACGGTCCCTGTGCCACCCCGTATCATGTGCCTCATCCTCCCCATCACGATGGCGTACAGCGAGCTCCTCAAAGCAGATGGAACCACCCATCAATTCTCCGATAAGTGGGAGCAGCCTTTCATGGCGGATCGTCATCTCAAAGGCAGGCTCTGTCAACAGGAGATTGCAGTTGTAGTCGGGCGCTGTTCCAGAGAACCACATGAAAGGATTTGCCTCCCGATCTCGGTCGATGGCATCGTTAAGGGTATCGACTTCATCAGGCGAGAGTAGATCTGGAAGGATAACATACCCGTGGGCTTTGAAGCAATCAATCTGGTCTTTAATATCGTCCGGATCCGCGATGACCGGGTCAACGAGTTTGGGCATAGTTTGTATACCTCCGATTTTCAGTTACGAGTTATGGATTTGATAGTGCTCTGTATTGTGGCACTCAGATTCACGCAGAGACCCGCAGATAAAAACGGAGACCCAAGGCGCTAGCTCCTTGAATCTCGCTCCTCGCCTTGTCACGGATATCTTTGGCGATAAAAGCGAGATGGACTTTCTGTCCGAAAATGGAGTAAGGGTTAGAAGCGGCATCGCGCCTTTAATAGCGGGTGTTGTGCGTTGATTCACTTTAGCCCACTTGTCCAAATTTTGAGAGTGGTTAGCTATCAATGCTTTTTGTTTTTCCCTTGAAGTTTTCAGGGAGAGGGCGTATCATTAACCATGTTCCCTAGCAAACGGGAAACTATACCTATCGCACCACATTCATCTGCCGTGTGGCGCGAAAATCACCGGCTTCCAGGATATAGAAATAGATTCCGCTTACGACAAGTTTGCCGGCGTGGTTACGTCCGTCCCAGTGAGCTGCCTTCTGCCGCTTCCGATAGTCACCCGGGGGCTGATCACCGAGTGCTAACTCCCGGACGAGATGCCCGGAAGCGTCGTAGATGCGGATGCGAACGTATGCTTTTTCCGCTAGTTGATAGGGAATCCACGTTTCGGGATTAAAGGGATTGGGATAGTTTTGAAACAGAGCATTCTGCTTGATTTTGCCCAACAAGGCCTGTCGTTTTCCTGTCGCCTCCACCGGCACAACGGTTGACTTACCGATGCGGTAAATGACGCCCGCGCGGTCGTCGGAGATAAGAAGTGCGCCATCAGGCATCACGAGTACGTCCACAGGACGCCCCCATGCCTGACCGTTCTCTCGTAGCCAACCTTTTGCAAAAACTTCATAAGACACCGCTTGGTTATCCTCCAACCGCACAAGCGTCACACGATAGCCGATCGGTACCGTGCGATTCCAAGAGCCGTGTTCGGCGATGAAGATCTGATTCCGATATGTTTCGCCGAACATGGTGCCCGTGTAAAAGCGCATACCGAGCGCCGCCACATGCGGACCTAACTTCATCGCTGGCCGCGTGAATTCCTCACACCTGCGTTGTTGACCGAAGGTAGGATCAAGAATCTCTTCGCCATGGCAATAGGGAAAACCGAAGTGCAGTCCTTTCTCTGGTGCGTGATTCAGTTCATCGGGGGGTCTGTTGTCACCCATCATATCCCGACCATTGTCGGTGAACCAGAGTTCCTGTGTCTCTGGATGCCAATCAAATCCGACGGAGTTACGGACACCGTGTGCAAAGATTTCTAGGTCTGTGCCATCGGGCTTCATCCGCATAATCGTTGCATAGCGTTGATCCTGGTGCTCGCAGACGTTGCACGGTGCGCCGACAGGAACGTAGAGCAACCCATCGGGACCGAAACGGATAAATTTCCAACCGTGATGTCTGTCATTCGGGAAGCCGTCGTTGACTACGACAGGTGCAGGCGGATTGTGCAGACTGGCTTCGATGTTATCGTAGCGCCGCACGCGACTGATTTCAGCCACGTAAAGTGCTCCATCACGGAACGCGATGCCATTGGGCGAATCCAAACCCTGTGCAACCGTGATGACTTCATCGGCCTGGTTGTCCCCGTCACCATCCAGAACCGCATAAATTTTCCCCGCGCCCCGGGTGCCAACAAATAGCGTGCGATTGGGGCTCAGACTCATTGAACGCGCGCCGGGGACGCCTTCCGCATAGATGCTAATTTCAAACCCCGTCGGCAGTTCAATTTCGTTGAGGGGCAGTGCCGCATCGCTGATTGTCGGCCAGAAGGAAAACGCAATCGCCGAAATTAACAGCGTAGACGCAGCGATGAGGAATTGGTTGGCACTCCGCTGCGTTTTTTTCATAACAGACCTCTAGGAAAAATTCGTAACATATAATATTAATTCAACTTGCGGATACCTTCTCTCCCAGCGGGTGATGCAAGTTGTATCATAGTACCGCGTCACAGAATGTTGCGATCACTGGCAAAAACATCTGCTTCATTCCGAAGATCTGTGCTATTTGCTCTTACAGGAGGTGGCAACTTATGATATTATATCATAGAACCTCCGAAGTGAGGGACAATTTTTTGGAGTTCATTCACGAATCAGATTTTATGTGGGGTAGGGTTTGCCAGAACTAAGGAGATTTAAGCGATGGATAAAATCAACGTTTGCATAGTCGGTACAGGCTGGACAGGTACAAACCATTTTAACGGCTACAAGGCAATTCCTGAGAAAGCAACGGTTGCCGCTGTGGTGGCACATTCCGATGCTTCAAAGGTAAAAGCAGAGACGTGGGGTGTTCCGAAAATCTATCGTTCATTCGACGAAGCCTTGCGGGATGATGAAATTGACGCTTTTAATCTGTGCACACCCCACTACCTTCACGCGGAACAACTGCTTGCGTGCTTGCAAGCGGGCAAGCATGTCCTTGGTGAGACACCTGCGTGCCTCACGATTGAGGAGTGCCGGGCACTTCGCATCGCTATGTTTGAATATCCGAACCAAAAAGCTGCTACAGGGCATATCTGCCGTTCTTGGCCCACCTTTGCACATGCGAAAGAGATTGTTTCCGGCGGTGGGGTCGGCGATCTGTTCTATCTTTCGTCCAATTATGCACATAAGGCGGATCCGGATGAATATCCGAGCCGTCTAACATGGGGACGTAGCCCAAGGGCGCAGATGCGATTGGGCATTGCCTATCACTCCGTAGACCTGTTACGCTGGGTTGCTGGCGACATTGAGGAGGTATCCGGTGATTATACAGACCATGCGCGACTTGCAATCCTAAAATTCAGAAATGGCGCGATGGGCAAGGTGTTTACTAGCGCATCGGTGGTGTGCCCGTACATTATGTCGCTTTCCGTCTATGGGCACGGAGGGACGATCGTCTGTTGGTGGGAGGAAGAGGTGCTGCACGGCTATCTGCACAAGTCAGCCGAATGGGATCCAGAGCGACTGACAACGACACCGCTACATGGTCGTGGCTCCCCTGAATGGGCATACGAAATGGAGAACTTTGTGGATAGCATTTTGCAAGATACACCTCTAGCTTGTCCATTGTCCGAAGGGATTGCAACGGTTGAAACCTGTTTAGCGGTTGAGGCAGCGATGGCACATAATGCGAAAGTTAAAGTGGGCACTTGAATACAAAAACAGTTAGGTCATGTTAGGAAATCGTGCAAAGGAACCGAGTTTTTTCTTCAAAACTCGGTTCCTCTGGGCGTTTTGCACTTTATTTTTTTTCAGCCAATAATGAAAACCACATCACTAACAAAATGGATTTTCAGTCTCATATCTCTGATCTGGATTCAAAGCACAATCGCTGCAGAAACACTCCCTCAATTTGTCGATATCACAAGGGAGGCAGGGATCGATTTTGTCCACAACACCGGTGCATTTGGCGATAAGTACCTTCCCGAAGAGATAGCTTCTGGCTGTGCGTTTATTGACTACGATAACGATGGGTGGCAGGATATCCTGTTGGTGAACGGTAAAGATTGGGGCGAACACTCAACCGGAAAGCGACAAACCATGGGCCTCTATCGGAACAACCAAGACGGAACATTCACAGATATCACAGAAAATGCCGGACTTGCCGTAGAATTGTACGGACTTGGTGCTGCGGTTGCTGACTACGATAATGACGGTGATGATGATCTGTATATCAGTTGTTTAACAGCGGATCGGCTGTTCCAGAATCAGGGAGATGGGACTTTTGTTGATGTAACGGAACCGGCGGGAATTGATAACCCCGGTCTGGGGACAAGCTGTGCTTGGCTGGATTACGATAGGGATGGCAACCTCGATCTGTTTGTTGCCAATTATGTCGAATGGACCCCTGAAACCAATCTATTCTGCGATGAGCTAGACGGTGTGAATAGATCTTACTGCGGTCCCAGATCGTATCCGGGACAGGCAAGCAAACTATTCAGGAATCGTGGGGATGGGACGTTTACCGATGTCTCGCGGATTGCCCTAATCGAAGATCCGACCAGTAAATCGCTTGGTGTCTGCGTGTTTGACTACAACAACGATGGCTTCGCCGACATCTTCGAGGCGAATGACACACAACCGAATAAGCTCTATCAGAACAATGGGGACGGGACCTTTATCGAAAGAGGACTGGAAACCGGCGTTGCTTTCGATGAAAGGGGTGTTGCGACAGGTGCGATGGGGGTTGACACCGGGGACTACGATGGCAGCGGACGGGAAAGCCTTGTGATTGGCAATTTCTCCAATGAGATGATGAATCTTTATCGTAACGAGGAGGCACTTTTTATCGACGATGCTCCCGTTGCCAAGATTGGACTGCCAAGTTTGCTAACGTTGACATTTGGCTGTTTCTTCTTCGATTTCGACCTAGATGGACAACTTGATATTTTTGCAGCCAATGGTCACATTGAAAGCGACATCAACGCCTTGCAAAGCAAGGTAACTTATGCACAACCGCCGCATCTTTTCCACAACATTGGAGATGGTCAGTTTGAAGAAGTTACACCAAAAGTCGGCTCAGATCTTCAAAAGCCAATCGTCGGACGTGGTGCGGCGTATGGGGACATCGATAACGATGGTGATTGGGATGTGTTGGTCAATACTTCCAATGCGGCAGCCCGTCTATACCGTAACGACGGTGGGAATCGAAACCATTGGATTAAACTGAAACTGATCGGGACTAAAAGCAACCGGAGTGGAATCGGCGCGCAGATTACCGTACAGTCCAACTCCGGCACACAGACACGCACACTGAAAAGTGGGGCAAGCTACTGCTCGCAGAGCGAACTCACAACTATCTTCGGAGTTGGAAATGACCCCCAAATCGATTCAATTACGGTCAAGTGGGATAGTGGGGACACCGATCAGCTTGTTGATGTAAAACCGAATCAGTCCCTTACGATCACTCAAACTCGCCCCGAACCGTCAACGCACTCGCTACCGAAATAAAGTCCCGTCCCTCTTCGACACGGTCATTGTTGTAGCTCAAGCCGAGATTCAGGTCAGCAGTGAGGCGCTCGCTCAACCTATATCCAACCCGCAAAGACGTTTCATACCGCTCAGACCGCTCTTCCCGATTCGCCCCGAACTGCTCGCGACGAATGACTGTTGACAAGGTGTTGCTGAGGTCCAGGTCGTGCTCGAGGGGAACCTTGCCGACAAAGGGAAGCCGAATTCCACCTTCTATCCGCACCCGGTAGTCAATGCTGACGTTCGGCGTAACAATGAACGAAGTCGTATCAATCCCGCCTCGTTCACCATCCCGTTGTGTGACGCGGATACCAAATGCCGTTTTTGTCGTCTGTCCCCATGTATGACTCCAACTAACCGAGGGTTCGTGGGCGGTACTCTGACCAATCTGGGTATGGATATTGCTCTGATCCCGTAGCGTATAGCCGTATCTCAACTGAAGGCTTGATGAGTTTTTTGAATTAAAGACCTTAATATCCCCTTCATAACGTACAGACTCGGATCTGGAGGAGGTACTTGATGATTTGGTAAAGTTGTTACTGAGGTCGATGTTGCCGCCGAGCGATGCCCAGCTCCACGGATCAACCGATGTGCGAAAACTGTAGCGTGTCCCTTGGCGCGATTGGGTGCGTTCCTCAGCCTCATCTGGAAGTTGTAAAATATCCGCAATCGGCATCCCCCGCTCTAACCTTCGTAGAGAATCTTGATTGTTGAGACTGACGTTCGCATTCAGCCCTAGGCTTTCAATGCTCCGTTGAAAAAGGCCTGCTTTTTTTTCCTCTGGTTTGCTTTCCCGCTCTTTCAGTTTCCGTGCCAGTTCCGCCTTATCACGACGAATCCAGTCCCCGCGTTGATCCTCTGCGTCCTGAATTGTCTCGGCATCAATGCCGAGCCGGTCAAGCCGGTCAAGCTCTCGCTGACGCTTTTCCTCAAGCTGCGTCTCTGCATCAAAGCTGTCAAATTTTTGGGGTGGTTTAGATGTTGTACTGCTCTGTTCCTCATTTTCGTCATCTTCTGTCTTTTCTGCCCCTTGTTCACCCTCTGCTTCGGGCGGTG
The DNA here is from genome assembly GCA_965208425.1 of Candidatus Poribacteria bacterium. GTDB lineage: Bacteria > Poribacteria > WGA-4E > WGA-4E > PCPOR2b > PCPOR2b. Next base: position 5,130,590 of record OZ242335.1, read on the forward strand.
CCTCAGATTCCGGTTCGTGGAACAGCCAACCGAACCACGCCCGTGGGCGGACATTGAGCCCCAAGCTAACATTCGCACTGATCCGGGCATCTTTTCGATCGCCAAACCAGTTCTCGTTCAGGCTAACTCGGTTGTTTATTGTTGGACGGATACCTAGCAAATCGCGATTCAAACGCGGATTCAGAGCAAGTCGATGTTCGCGTTCCGCAATGGTGAATATAGGAGCAACTGCCGCTTCTTCGGTCTCCTCTTCCATTGGTGTTGTGGCTGCCAATTGCCCGAAGCTGCCGAAACCACTTCCCCCTTGGGCGTTGGGATCCTGTTTCTCAAGGGTACGACGGACTTCATACTGCGGATTCAGGCTAAAACTCTCAAACGGGCTGATATCGATCGAAATGCTGCCGCTATCAACCTTTTCGTCCCGGCTCCGTCCATAGTAGCTTCCAAAAGAAGAACGACCGCCGCTACTAGTGTCTGTGGCTGTTGATGAATCGGTTTCAACATCTTCATGATGATACTGAACATCTAGCCCAAAAAACGAGCCGAGAGCGAACTGGAAAGAGCCGGTATAGAGATCGCTCAGTTCCGTGCCTTGGCGCTCATTCCAGAAATCTTGACGATTAAGCGCGAATCCCAATACCGGAAGTGGACGCAAATTCAAACTTGCCGAAAAATCCCGATTCTTTGTTTTACTTTTTCCGCTTTGGAAGGAGCTAAAAGATCCGCGCTGGCTTTCTGTCTCAGATTCATCCTCTCGAATTGAATAGCGAACGGGCAGCCAAGAAAAGAGGGTGAGTTCAGTGTTGATATTGAAATCATTGCTAGTCGTGCTGTAACCCAGATCGTGCCGGCGTTGACGGCCTGTATCGCCGGCAGAATTCTCAAAGTCTTTGTCTTGCCGTGCATATCCGCCGTCTACCTTGATCAGATTGGCGAGTTTAACGTTCATATTGGCACGCCGTGCCCAGCCTGAACGTACCAGCGGATCACTTAGATGAATTTCGTTGACCCACACCTCCCCACCAATCTCTCGTGCGGTGTCATTGCGGAGACCAATTAAGATGCCTCCGACATTCTTTATCGAAAGTTGGGAGCTGTTTGTCCCGCGCACAACCAAACCATCCGGATGTCCATCCGGTGCGTCAGCATCTACCTCTTGCTCAGTCGACTGGTCCGCCGACGTTGTTGGATCCGGTTGATCAACTTGACCCGTTTGCAGTATAACACCGCCTAGATTAGTTGGTATGTCGGCATCCGGATATTCATTGCGTTTCAGATCGTGCAACTCTATTTCAATCAGCTTCCAGCCATCGAAATCAATTACGCGTGTGTACTCGTAAAAGTCCCTCAAATTTTCAAAAATATTAATATCTTCCTCTTGATCTTGCGGATTCTCAAAGGGACCTGCAGAACGATAGGTAGACCGAAATCCGGTACGGATACTCGGCGCGAGGCGTAGCACAAATGTCGTCTCGCTGCTGTCGCCGTAAATCCACAGCCTAAGCGTGTCATGTTTTGAAAAATCTTGTCCTTCACCGTGCTGAAGTCCACGCAGTTGCCGCGATGTCACACCGAAAGATCCCGGCAGAAGCACATAATTCAACGTCAGTGTTTGCTCGCGCTGTTGCCGTTGTTGGTAACCGTATGTCGATTCCGTAAAGGGGTGCAACCTCTTAAAATTGTCTTCATCCTTAATCTGTTCATAAGCGGCGTGATAATCATTGAAATTAAAGTTATCTTTGGTGCCAACGGTAAACCGTTCGGCTGCATCGTTGGTGATTGTGTCGTTCTGTGTTACTACCCCGCGTTCCCACTGAACTCCGACCACTTCAATTGACGCCCATTCAAATTTACCTGTGACAGTTCCGGATCTGTTCTTCTGTAACCAAAAACGCAGATGTTGGATAAATCCGAGGTTCGGTAGGCGGTTACCTTCAGCCGTCGCTTCATTGAGAGGGATACTCAAAAATGTCCAGCCATTTGGATGTTGGCGTTTTAGCCACTCTTCAGGGAGGTCGTTGAGTGGGATTTTGATTTCGAGATAGGCGTCGATAGTGTCTAGGACACCATCTCCGTTAAGATCTTCCGTATCCAAAACTGTGTTGTTGGGACCAACTTTCGCCGGTCGAAACCCAGCGCTATACTCCCAGCCAACATCCTCACCTGTGTCCAACGAGCCATTTGCACGGAATTTGTGGGAAGCAGGTAGGTTTTCCAAATCAAGGTCTAACGTATCAACCTTTCCATCGCCGTTGATGTCTTCCAACTCCGGTGGCAGATCTTCGGTATCAAGTCGGTTATCCAAGTCGCTATCCTCACTCACGACCCCCAAATCAATATGCAACGTTACGTCCGAATCACCACGGACCCGAAACCAAATTTCGAGGAATTGACGTTCTGAAAAATCCTCTCCGGAGGCGGATAAACCGTATGAAAAACCGCCCCACTCCTCAATCACATCTGTCAAATCGTAACCAACCTCCATGATGAGACGTTCTTCCGTCGAGTTTGCTAACGGATTAATCACCGATGCAGGCACCTCACGATTGCGCATATAGTTGCCAACAGCTTGGGATTCGTTGCGATCCCGTGCGAGCACGCGAAAAAGTGCGCGATTATCCAAAGTCACTCCTTCTGCGACGGGTAGACTGCTCACACGCCAATGATGTTTGAATGTGGGGGTGTTCGACGCCTCTCGCGCCCCTTCCATACTATCAATCAGCGCAAGCCCAACACTGTTCGGGTTATTGTGAGAGAACGCTGTTTCCCCGCTAAAATTTATTGACAATGGAAAATTTCGCGTTGCGACAAATGGTAGCGGGTTCAACAGCCATGCTAAATTGAAGTCTCTTCCGAAGGTAGTGTTGAAATTGACAGCCTGCAATCGGCTGGGGGCACCGTTGACGTCGGGGATACGAGATGGCTTCTGACCGGTGTTCAGGATGTAACCTGTTGCAAAGCTAAATCCTTTTTGGAATGTCGGATTGAAATAGCTGCTGCCACCGGTACGCAGTCCTCGCCTAGATCGACCACCTAAGCTTGAGTATCCGCCGAATCCACCGCCAAAACCACCACCAAAACCGCCGCCAAAACCCCGAGATCTACCACCACCAAATCGACTGCCACCAAATCCACCGGAGGTGCGTTGTCCAAAAGGACTGTCTTGAATGTCAGACCGCTCGCCTATTTCCGGAAGATCAATTCTGCCGATAAGTCGTTCAAACCGATCCAACTTCTGTTCTTTCTTCTCTACCTTCTGTTTGGGAACGTACGAATATTCCAGCCATAGTCCGGCAACCGTTTGTTGCAATGATCCACCGAATGGCGTTCTTTCAAATTCAACGACGATTTCGTCGAACTCATCAAGTTCAGTAAAAAAGCGAATGCTTCCAACCTCATATATCATTGTATAATCAACATCGCGCTGCAGCAGCTGCCCATTGAGTCTTACCTTCTCGCTATTTGGAATAACAAACAGTCCAACGTTATACGTCTCCGATTGAAAAGAATAATCTACGATGATTGTGTAAGCCGCATCGGTCGTCCTTGGGTTTTCGTGGTAAATTGCTTCGTTACTCAACTGTTCTCGAAATTGGTAGTAAGGACTTGTGGGATCATCAATAACAAAGGGACGCAAATCAGGAAACGTCAAGATACCTCGGTCAAAGTCAATAACCTCTGGATCAACGATACCATCTTCATTTTGATCTAGTCCAAAGATCTGGATATACGGAATTTCTTCGCTCCCTGTATCGAATGATTCACCACTCCCCTGACGCACAATGGTGATTTGATAATCCCGTGGGCTAATATTCCGGTTGCCGAGACTATATACACGCCGTGATTCCGTGCCTCGCAAGCTTTTCTTTTTAATGGTAACGTAGCCGATTTCCTCTCCTTCTTCATCGACCGTACCATCATCATTCTCATCGTCAAAGACACTCCCCGGATTTCCAACCACACCACCACCATCGCCGATATACTCATAGGCGACAACGATTTCATAGCTGGCAGAAATCGGCGTTAAGAACTCTATTTCACCGGTTTCGTAATTGATATTATAATCCCGACCCGCTTGCTGGAGGTTGAAGTAACCACGCCCCGTCCGCACACCACCCTGATTGTTACTTGCAACGTTATCGTCAATATAAATCTCCTCGGTACCGTGCTTAATTGGGCGGTAGGAATCGTGGAGGAGTTCATCTTCACCGAGATGAATCAGGTAAAAACGCTCTTTAACATAATTCGCATCGGGAATTGGGAGACCTCTGCCACCGCCTGCGCGTCGAGATTCTCCGCGGAAACGGCGTATATCAGAGATACCTTTGCTGCGAGAACCAAATGCTGTCAACTTTGCCCCACCAAGTTGGGCGACCGCCTCAAGGCCAAATAGATTGCGATTGACGTTCAAGAATCGGGTATTGGGTATATTGAGTGTCAGGTCACCAAAAGAGAGGGTTTTTAGGATACTGGTTTCCGTGCCTTCATACCAGACGCGGATTTTCTGTTCCTTTGCACCGCCGTATCCACCGCCATACCCACTGCTATAGCCACCATATCCGCCGCCATATCCGCCACCGTATCCACCGCCCGAGTCGCTATATTGAACTTCAACGTGAGTCCGTTCCCCAACCCGCCCGTGTAAACCGACCTCAAGGGTTTGCCGAATATTTATCCCCGTATCGCGAGGTACTCCGTAGCGACCACTGCCAAAACTGCTGCCGTATCCACCACCATATCCACTCCCGAAACCACCACCATACCCGCCTCCGAAACCGCCACCGTATCCGCCACCATATCCACCAAAACCGCTACCGAAGCTATCATAGGTATAGGAGGAGGTCAACCCGAGATCCAGTCCAGATCCCAAACCACCCCCTCCATAGCTGCCGCCATAGCGATTGATATCGCCTTCTCCAAAATAGTGCGTTTGGTGCAGTTCAACTGTCACCGATTTATGGCCTGTGATCTGGAGGTTAGACTGGAGGGGAAGCGCAATACCCTTCTCTTTCTCTTTCCTTTGGCCTTCGCGTAAGTCACCAAGTTCGTCTAGATCCAGGAGGAAAGGTGGATTCTTCCACCGACGCAACGACTCGTAGTACGGCATCAACATCTCTAAGCGGATGTCCTCTTCTTCTGTTTCTTCGTCTGCCGGGGGTGGTTGAGTTTTCAACGGATCTGTATCCGAATCTGCTGGAGTTGCCCAAAAATCTTCTGTCTTCGATTCTTCGGCGGGTGTGGTTGGGGGAGCTGGTTCTTCCGTATCAAGTGCTAGGGTGCGGCGTTTCATGTAGGATTCCGTCAGCGATACGTCTTTGAGAACGGGCTCTGCGTGAGCAGCGGGCGGATGTAACGTGGCAAAAATGAGTACAAGGATGAAGAAGGAAGGTAGGCGGGAAATTTTTGTGCCAATCAAATTCAATGCGTATCTCCATCAGATCTGAAATCAGATAAACCATCCATTAATCTGGCAGATCTTCTATATGGCGACTTACCGAAAATCCTTTAGGTCTAAAGCCGAAGCATTTATGTTTGGGATACAGCCCCGATTTATCGGGACAGCCGTGTTGACCGCACAATTAGAAAGCGTCCCGATAAGATCGGGACAAATGCTTCAGCTTTTGGAGTACGTCAATAAGATTTGGGAGATAAACGCAGAAGGGAAAGGACTAGTTTACAAAAAAATCCTTTGGGTGAAGGAATATGCTAATTCTTCTGTTCGGTTGGTGGGTACGATAGCGCCGCAGTTAAGTGTGGTAGGCATCAAATGTCTGAAATTGTGAGCGAAATCCGAGGCACACCCAAAAATGTGATACATCGGTAATACGCCTCGAACCCCCGTGTTCATTGAGGATTTCTCTGATGAATGCCTTGTTGCTGTATGAACGATTTTGCAAGCCTGAGTGCCGATTTCACTACTCCACACTTTAGTGCAGACCTACCGGTGGGTACAGTGAAACAAATAATACGTAATAGATAATGCGTAAGAACTGACCCAATTAATGGTCTCCTTCAAAGAGAGCGCTGTCAGACAGATGCTCCCTTACGTATTACGCTTTATTTTTTGGCTCATGTAAAAAGAAAGTGCAAAGCACCTAGAGAAACCGAGTTTTGAAGAAAAAACTCGGTTTCGGTTGCACTATTTCTTTGCATGAGCCATTTTTTTATAACGTCCCTTTTGTTGAAAGCACACCGCTGACGCGATCATCAGTACTAGTGGAAATATCAAGCGCTTTTGCAACCGCCTTGAAAATCGCTTCAATGATATGGTGACGATTGGTTCCGTAAGGGACATTGATGTGCAGCGTCGTTCCGCTATGATTGACAAATCCGTGGAAAAATTCCTCAGCAAGTTCCACATCAAAAGTGCCTATCTGTCCATGATTGAGGGGTGTTTGGTAGTGAAGGTAGGAGCGGCCGCAGAGATCCAGATCAACCTGTGCAAGTGCCTCATACATAGGAACGGTGAAACTGCCAAATCGACGCATTCCAGCTTTGTCTCCGACTGCGTTTCTGAAAGCCTCTCCTAAGCAGATGCCCACATCTTCAACGGTGTGGTGTGCATCAACGTGAAGGTCACCAGTAGCATTTACTTCGAGATCAAAGAATCCGTGTTTCGCAAAAAGTTCAAGTAGGTGGTCCAGAAACCCAACGCCGGTACTGATATTGGACTCCCCTGAACCATCGATATTGAGTTTAAGCGCAATTTGCGTCTCCCGCGTTTCACGAGCAACTTCAGCTTTGCGTTCCACACCGTCTCCTTACGTGAAACGTGAAGCGTGAAAGTTTTCACCTATTACGTTTCACGTTTCATTTTATCGTTAGAAATGCGACTGTCTTACCTGTGCGATAATTACATCTGGAAATCCAAATGACGTTATCCTTCTATCGCTTTCCGAAAATCGTCACCGTGTGTCTTCCACCAATCGAAAAGGATCGAAATATCGGTGCCAATACAGAAATGACGTACTCCCATATCAAGGTAGGATTTCGCCCCATCCACCGTGTTAACCTCGGCGCGTGGCGGTACACCCATCTTTATGGCAGTTTCAAACACTTTGCGCTCGGCAGCTTGGATTTCAGGAGAGCCCCGTTCACCGGCTTTGCCGATATTCATTGAGTAGTCGGATCCGCCCCACTGGATCATGTCGACCCCCTCAATCGAAAGGACTTCCTCTAGGTTATCAACAGTGCCTGCCTTCTCAATCATAATTACGACGACGACATCCCTAATTGCTTCAACATATTGTTGGGAACCTCCGTATCCCATGTATGAGAAACGGCGAGTTGCTACCCCGTAGGAGCCACCATCTTCGGGAGTATCCGGGCGTGAAATCCGCACACACTCCTTGACATCTTCGACCGTATGGCAGTCAGCGAACAACACGCTCTGGAAACCGGAACCGATTGCGCGTTGCGCGATAAAGCCGCGTGGTTCTTGGTCAACCTTGATCATGCTAGACAGACCGTATAAATCAGCCGCCCGACCCAAGTTATCGAAATCGTGCAGATCGAAGGGACCATATTCTGCCACAAATTCGACATAGTCGTACAGTCCTGTGTGCCCAATCGCTTCAATTAAGGAGGGCCAAGTGCTATGGATATGAGTGCCAAGCGTCGGTTTCCCCTCGTTCAACAACTCTCGTAGTTTGTTGCGTCGCATATAAATTACCTCCACTATTCGGGTTTGGAATTTTCACTCCACAACGCTTTATGCCTGTGGAGTGTAGGTGTAATCATAGAAAAACAGGTATCACAGATGCCCACTCGCGTACAGCGTAAAGGTTCTCATCTATTACGTCTCACGTTTCACGTTTCATTCGGTTGTACCAAATCTAGCAATCGATCTATGATATCAAGGCTTGATATCCCGTCAGCTTCGGCGTTGAAATTCGTGAGAATGCGGTGTCGCAGCACCGGTTTGGCAACAGCACGTATATCGTCGTAAGAGACATGATATCGACCATGCGTAATCGCTCTCGCTTTTGCTCCTAGCACCAGATATTGCGATGCCCTGGGACCTGCCCCCCAATTAACCCAATCCTTGATAAAATCCGGCGCATCCGGCGCGTTTGGACGAGAATGGTGACTCAATGCAACCGCGTAATCAACAATTGATTCCGCAATTGGAACCTTCCGGACAACCTGCTGCAACCGCAGGATCTCTTCGCTTGTGATAACGGCGTCTAGCTGTGGCTCGTATGCAGAGGTCGTCGTCATGACAACCTGTTTTTCATCGGCGGGATCGGGATAGTCAAGATATATATTGAACATGAACCGATCCAGTTGCGCTTCAGGCAGCGGATAGGTGCCCTCCTGCTCAATCGGATTCTGCGTCGCTAAAACAAAAAAGGGGCGATCGAGCTCATAGGTGGTGCCACCCGCGGAGACTTTGTACTCCTGCATGGCTTGCAACAGTGCCGCTTGCGTTTTGGGCGGTGTGCGATTAATTTCGTCCGCCAGCACGATATTGGCGAAAACGGGTCCCTTAATGAAGCGGAAGAACCGTCTGCCGGTGTCCACATCGTCCTGAATGATATCGGTGCCGATTATGTCCGCGGGCATCAGATCTGGCGTGAATTGGATGCGACTGAAGTCAAGATCTAAAATTTGAGCCAAACTATTGATTAGCAGGGTCTTTGCTAGCCCGGGCACTCCCACAAGTAAACAGTGCCCTTGCGAAAAAAGCGCAATCAACAATTCATCAATAACCGCTTGTTGACCAACGATTCGTTTCTTGAGTTCATTCAAAATTGATTCTCGCGCATTTTTCAGAAATTCGGCAGCTTCTACATCTGCATCTGGTACATCAACGGAATTGGTATCGTTCAACTGATCGTTCTCCATGGATTACTAATCTATTACAGTTGGATTCTAAGTGAGCTCCACGCAGCGACACTTCATCTGAGGGTCTGTCCTGTTCTACAATGTACACTCGATATTTGTCTATAAGTGTAGCCTATTTTGTAACATTGCGTCAAGGATTGCTTTTTGAATCGGCGTAGGAATACACAGATTGGAGTATTACAATTATAGTGAATCATAAAAATAAATAGACACTTTCGCTCCCCGTGTTTGGTAGGCGCTGTTTCCAACTGCGCCGATGCTTTTTGAATCGACAAAAGAATGCACAAATTGGAGCATTGCAGTTGGAAGATGAAGTGAGGGGGTGTTCACCGTTTTTGGGAAGCTTCGCTTGGGAGGTAGATTGGAGGAAGATGTAATGGAGAGGTGGTTAGAAGGGGAAAACGATCACCATGGCGGACTTAAAACAGATTCAGCCAATTTTTAGACTATGCTTCAAGATAGCCATGGCGATCATTATGATTACTTAATTAAACAGCGTCTCTAAGCCCTTTGCCAGCTTTGAAGGCAGGAACCTTCTTCGCTCCAATTTTGATTGTGGCTCCCGTTTGGGGATTTCGACCTTCACGGGCGGCTCTTTCTCTGACTTCAAAAGTACCAAAACCAATTAGCCCAACAGATTTGCCAGCGGCTAAAGAACCTTTGATACAATCGATAACGGCGTCAACAGCTTTATTTGCGTCTGCTTTACTCGATCCTGTCGCATCAGCAACGGCGTCAACAACGTCTTGCTTACTAACGTCAGCCATATTATCCTCCTAATGGATGAAAAAAAACTTAAGAATTATACTACAAACTGAGCCAATTATACTACACACACATTAGCATGTCAAGCGAAAAAGACAGTGGCAATGCGGGTTTGAGCGTTTTTTGGCAATTTTTTTGTGTGCCAATGGGCTCAACAACCCAATATCTTGTGGTATACCGACCTTAACATACGATGGTTATCTTCGTTCGGTTTCGTTAAATTTGACTCATATAGGACTTACGCAGCTAACCGTAGGCGGGGCATCTTGCCCCGCACCACCTATGTTGAAATGCACAAGTCTGAAGGTGGGACATTTGGTCCCGTGCTGAAATGCGTAAGTTGAGTAGATTGCAGGTCAAGATTCATATCTCGACAAAATACCCGGCACGTCGCGTCACAACCTTGGCTCAATTGACCCGGAACATCTAGCTGTCGATTTTGGAAAATCGACCTACAGTAATGATACAATTTGCACGAGGATTAGGAGCTGTTGGTTTGAATATGCTGGCTACTAGGCAACTTGCGTTAGATAATAAACATCCCCATGAATTCATTCACCGGCGTGACTTCCAATCGTTCTTGATCCAAACAGAGTTCCATAATTGTCGCTACCTGTTTCGCTGGAAAACGGGTCGCTAGGTTATTGAGAAACTTTTCCTCCAACAATGGAATCCCTTCCGCGCGACGACGACGATGACCAATCGGGTATTCGACCTCAACTTTGTCAGTGATTGAGCCATCCTTGAAACGGATTTGGAGTGCATTGGCGATCGAGCGTTTATCCGGATCGAGATAATCTTTGCTATACTGCGGATTTTCTACGACAGTCATCTTTTCGCGCAAGGCGTCAATGCGTGGATTAACTGCGATCTCATCTTCGTAGTGGTCGGCGGTGACCGTTCCGTAGATCAGCCCAATCGCTGCCATGTATTGGAGGCAGTGATCACGATCGGCGGGGTTATGCAGGGGTCCCGTTTTTGAAATGATGCGAATCGCGGATTCATGTGTTGTGATTGCGATCTCGTCGATCTCATCCAGACGATCTTTCACGCTCTCATGCAGCTCGAAGGCGCATTCCACCGCTGTCTGGGCGTGAAACTCCGCCGGGAACGCAATCTTGAACAGAACGTTCTCCATCACATAAGTTCCATAAGCCTGCCGACAGACAAACGGTTTTTCTTTGAACAACACGTTACAAAAGCCCCACCCATCGGCAGAGAGTACGGATGGATAGCCCATTTCTCCCTTCATTGCCATCAACGCCAGCCACACCGCGCGACTTGTCGCATCACCCGCCGCCCACGATTTCCGTGAACCGGTATTTGGTGCTTGCCGATAGACCCGCAAGCTGCCCCCATCAGCAAAAGCATTGGAAACGGCATTGATAATCTCTTCCTCTCTGCCCCCCAGCATCCCTGTTACTACCGCGGTTGATGCAATCTTCACAAAGTGTACATGGTCCAAGCCAACCCGGTTCAAACTGTTTTCCAGCGCAAGGACACCCTGAATTTCGTGCGCTTTGATCATCGCAGTGAGGAGATCTCGCATCAACAGTGGCGAACGGCCATCTGCCAGATTCCGCCGGCTCAAGTGATCTGCGGTTGCGAGGAGCCCACCCAGATTATCGGACGGATGGCCCCACTCTGCTGCGAGCCAGGTGTCGTTGTAGTCCAGCCAGCGAATTAGACAGCCGATATTATATGCTGCCTGCACCGGATCTAATTCAAATTGCGTTCCCGGAACACGGGCACCGTGTGGGACATGTGTGCCGGGAACGGTTGGTCCCAAATGTTTTGTACATTCAGGATAACGCAATGCCAGCAACGCACAACCGAGCGAGTCCATCAAGCAGTGGCGCGCGGTCTCGTAAGCGAGATCACTGTCAATAACCCCCTGTGCGATATACGCAGCGATGTCAACAAGGATCGGATCCGGATCAGGTCGAGTATTCGAGATGTGTGATACCATAAAAACCACCTTCCTTTTTTACAGATTCGATTGTATTTTTTTAGAATTTGAATGTAAATAGGAGTTATGCACTTCAGATTGTAGTTGCCCGATTCATCGGGCTTTGAGGGACATGTTCAGACTCTACACTCATCGTAGGCGGGGCATCCCCGGTCGCGGGATCCTCTCGGACTTGCCCCGCATTGGTGATGATACAACACCTCATCCGGGAACTGCGTAAGTCCTATTTTTCTTCGGCTTTTAATCTATAGTAGATCTTAGAATTAATGGAACACTCCAAATGGGTAGGCGCTGTTTCCAACTGCGCCGTTTCAACCGACCACGGCATCTATGCGGTGCGGTTAGAAACCGCACCTACCGGTGGGCGAAAGTGTCCCTTTATTTTTAGAATTCGCTATAAATTGCCTTGTTGGTTGTGTAGGGAACGCAGATCTGCGTTCCTGCTTTCAATACCACGTCCCCCCATTCAGATAGATCATATAGACCTGCTGCTGTGTCAAAACACCGTACACCATCCAGAGTCCACCTGTGATGAAATCCCCCAAAATCAAACCGAAGAAAAATGGAATGGCGCGTTGATACCCCCTAACTTTGCCATACTTCAGGATCACCGCCTTTAACCCCCAACTGATGAAAAAGGTGAACCAGAAGTAGTCGATTGAGGAACTAACGGCGAGCGGATAGCCAGCGGGGTGAAGAGGCCACCAAAAGAAGCGCATTCGCAAGACAAACAGAATCAAGGTCAACACCATCCCACCGCCCATAAATGTCATGCGCAGCGAATCGACAGGCATCGGATGATACAGCCAAGTTTCCAACCGTCGGAACGCTGTATTGGCGACCCAGATCTTAAAGAACGACACCCGTGCAACTGCCCCGTCTCGGTACATGAGGTCTAGATTTGTCCACATCCCCACAATAAGTGCGACAGCAGACCCAAGCATCATCGCCCACACCAATCGACGGCTGTTGATATTAGAGACCTCAGCCATCTTGAGCGGTTCAAACTGATTCGGGTTTGCGTGCGAGCGATAGCTCCGGTTAAACCACTGATAGAAACTCATCACAGTTAGGTTACGCCCACCCCAAGCCAGCGATCCAAAACAGGTCACCATTACGTCCATCGGATTATTGGATATTCTGTGAGGTGCGCCAAATTCTGCCCGTAGACGGGTGATAACAATAGCGATAGCAAAATAGAGGATGAAGAAGATTGGGATAGCGATCATTGACATGCCGGCTTGAGCGGAGAAGATCGCCATGAACAGAAATCCACCCGTCAATCCGATCAGTGCTGTTCGATACCGCATCGGCTCATCCGCATCTGCCGATGAGGTCGCGGAAAATGCGGTCCGCAACGCAAAAGCCAGATGCTTCCGCGTTGCCCATATCGCAATGAAGAATAGGCAGAACCAACCGCCGCCGGCTTGTTCGTGAAAGTACGGAAAGCCGGGGAGCTGCGTAAGCCCCAAATAAGTAACTAACACCTGGATTAGTCGGCGCAGCACATAGAAGAACCAACAGGTAAAAGAGAGATCAAGCGGTAGGAAAAATCCAAGTCCAATCATGAACGGATAAAAGGAGAGTCGCGTACCTGCCATCGCGCTCCACGGTTTCTCGGAGAAATATTGATTGATGGCGGTCAATTTGAGGTGGATGTATGGAACGGATGGATAAAGAACGTGCAGCCCGTTCATAAGATCGAGAACGGCGGGGATAGCGAAGCCAAGCCATAGAAAACCGTTCCTAAGGAAACGCGATGACTGTACCATCGCTACGGGCAGCTGGATAATTGGAAACGCCAGTCGCTCCGTCTGCACCCACTGCCGACGCACGAGAGTGTTCATGCAATGGAGCATATATAGCAACACCAACGTAAACACTGTCCAGACCAATATAGGTCTCACCCAAGCGTTAAGGTGCTTTGCTTTGTAGAGTGTTGAATCTCCCTCGTAGTATTCGGCAAGTATGTCATGAGGCGTGTTGGCAGTGAACCAAGGCGGGATATAATGGAAAAAGAGTTCCTTCCACTCATTTTCTGGCGAGGCGAATTGGTACGGATGAAGGAAAAATGCGAACAGATCTTGTAACATCCCATACGACGCGATTGAGGTCGAAATCACGAGCATGGAATAGATAGTGAGCAGCTCCCCAGGGAATAAACGGATTCGCTGCCACACCTTCGATAGACAGTTGTTGAAAACGACCAGGCAGAACAGAATAAAGATAGGGTAGATGAATATCGGCAGGGCGGTCGCCTCCGCGCGATACTTCATCTCTACAAGTGTCACCCAATAAACGTTGACGGCGACTAAAAACAGACCAATCTGTATTGCACGCGCTGTTGCACCGTCATATTTCCTGCGTTCGGAGGTCTCTTGCAATTAAGCACTCCATTATCCTCAAACCAATCTCGCTCATATAAAAAGAAAGCGCAAAACACTATGAGAAACCGAGTTTTTTCTTCAAAACTCGGTTTCTGTTGTACCATTTCTTTACATGAGCCACCAATTTTTGGTGTTCGACTACATTCACGATAATCCCCATTACTGAATGAGTGTAGCAGCAAGTAAATCTATTGTCAAGAAGGGTTGAACGATTACGCCAATCTATGATACTATAGCCCATGATTTGATCTAAGATGGACCTGAGAGCCACGCGCTCAGAAAGTGAGGCGAAAAATGGCATCCGCCCAAAACAATCCCGGTTCTTATCTTACCGCAGCGCGTAAACTCGCGTCCCATGTTGCAGTAGTCACTGATCGTATTGATCAAGAACGGGAACTGCCTGACGAACTTTTCGCGGAGCTTGCGGACAAAGGGTTCTTCCGCCTGCTTGTACCTCGCTCCCTCGGTGGTGGGGAGATTGACTATCTGGAGCATCTTGCCATCGTTCAGACCTTCGCTGAGGTTGACGGTAGCACCGCTTGGTGTATCAACCAAAATAATGTCTTTGCGACTGTCTCTGCGAAAATGCCTGAACCGTTAGCGCGAGAGATCTGGGATGCTCCACGGGCGGTGGTCGCAAACGGTCCCCCAACAAATGCCTTTGCCGTTCCAGTCAGTGGGGGATACCGTCTCACGGGTCGGTGGAATTTTAGCAGTGGTTGTCGCCATGCAGCTTGGATGGCAGCGGTTGCTCCCGTCAAAGACCCTGCAACGGATAAGAGGGAAGACCGGATGTTAATCATGCCAAAAAGAGAGGTGAATCTCCTAGATGTCTGGCAGGTCAACGGGCTTCGGGGGACTGGAACTTTTAGCTTTGAGGTCGAGGATGTCTTTGTCCCCAGCGAGCGCACCTTCAATATGGCAGATTCTCCGCTTGAGGAAGGACCACTTTATGTGATGCCGATGTTGCTGCTGTTTGCTTCGGGATTTGCATGTACAGCACTTGGCGTCGCTCGTACGGCACTGGATGCCGCGGTTGAGCTAGCGGGTGGGAAGCGTCCACGCTTGGACCAAAACCTGTTGCGAGATAAACCCATCGTCCAACGAGAGATCGGCAGAGCCGAGGCTATCTGGGGATCGGCGCGTGCGTTTCTACTTGAAACCGCAACCGCAGCATGGGAGAGTGCCTGTGAGGATCACGCCTTAACGGTTGAGGAACGCATTCGACTGCGATTGGCTTCAACGCACGCCATCCGCATGGCAGCCGCAGCAGTTGATATTGTCTATGAGGTGTGCGGTTCTGACTCCATTTTCGAGCATAAACCGATTCAACGCCGGTTTCAAGACGCGCATGTTATCACACAGCAGATTCAGGGACGTATGGCGCACTATGAGACAGCGGGTCAGTTTTTCTTAGGGTTGGAGCCAGAGGGCATGTTCTAGCGATAGTGGTCAACGACTTTACGAATTGCTCGGACGATGTCCGCAATGTCCCCATCGGTAAAGCTGGGCAGCATACTGAGATTGACACCGCGACCCATCAGGGCTTCGCCATACGGACATTCGACAAGCCGGTAATCAATCGGTTTTTCCCGTTCATAGTCGAATGGGAAACGGGTGCAACCGTAGCAGTCCGGTTCAGCGAGAAATGGGTTGCGGTAAAGCGGTCCTTCCTTCCCCGATCCGATGTACGGTCCCGACAGCGGGACTCCCTCTCTGCTCACCGCTTCGGCAAACTCCCCGGCGGAGCAGTTGAGCCGGTTGGTATCGATCGTAAAACCCAGGACCCAATAGGTGTGGCGGTCGCCCGGTCGAACCCGCTGGGGCGTAATCTCCTCGATGTCAGCAAGCCCCGCAATAATCTGTTCGGCAGCACGAATCTTGTTCGCAATGTAGCCATCAACCTTCTTGAGTTGTGTGAGCAGTACCGCCGCAATCAGGTCATTGATTTTGTAGTTCGGTGCTAGGAAGTAATTTGCATAAGGCAGTCCTTCGAGCGGTCCGTTGGCGCGAGGCAATGCAGCGTCAGCAAAGAGAACGCCGCGTCCCCAGAGCCCCTCATCATTGGTTAAGACGATACCACCCATGCCCGCCGAGAGATGTTTTCCGCCAAAGCTAAAGCCGTTGATATCGCCAAGCGTGCCGACAGTCTTGCCCTGATATTCCGCAAAGTGAGCCTGACAACAATCCTCGATTAAGAAAAGCTGGTGCCGTCGTGCAATCTCCCGCAGTTCATCCACGTTGCAAGGGTTGCCAAACAGATGCACGGCGATAATCGCCCGCGTCCGTGGCGTGATCTTCGCCTCGACGTCCTTTGGATCAAGGGTAAAAGTGTCGTCGATGTCGGCGAATACAGGGACGCAATTGTGCAACAGCGCACCGATGAAGCTGCCGCCAGCGGTCCAAGGCGAAACGATAATCTCGTCGCCGGGGTCAGGATTGATTGCCCCAATGCAGACGTGCATCGCCGCTGTCCCGGAAGTGACTGAGATGGCGTGTTTGACGCCATGTCTGGCAGCAAACTCACGCTCAAACTGGGCAACCTGCGGTCCTTTACCGATGTTGCCTGAACGAATGACTTCGGTGAGTGCTGCGATGTCTTCATCACCAAAATCGTGAGACTGCCCAAACGGTTGTATACGCACCGGAATTCCACCATTAATAGCCAAACGCTCACTCATACAATGTCCCTCCTTTTCTTTCAAAGTCCCTCCGACAAGTGGTACATCCCGATAAAATCGGGGGGATTTAGGGGGTTAAATGCAACCAAATAACGACTTTTCAGCACGTCCGTAGGTTGGATTTCCTCGCCCAACGACCCAATGAACCAATGAACAAACAATTTTCACGTATCACGCATCACGTTTTACATATTCTTTCAACACGATCCACTCACCTTTCCCCTAGCTTCCAAGACCTTTGAGACAACCATTTCGACATCGGCTTCATCGACAAACGGAGATAAGATGAAAGACTTTAGGGCTACAATCGGTTCGCCGTATTGAGTTCGCCGATAGCAATCTGTTATTGAAATCACAACCCCTCTGCCCTCCATCGCCTCCGAATGTACGTATTGAGAGATCTCTCGGTTGTAGTCGTTATGGGCGAGCAAGCTATCACGATAGGCAGCCTCCTCAAATTCATGCCCCTTGATTGAGAAAGTATCTACACCGACCGGGTAAGCGCGGAAGAGCGTAACGGTGCCGAAATTTTCTCGGTTCAGTACGGTTGTGCCTTCACGCCCCTCCAGATGTTCGCGCAGGAGTTGTGTCATTTCAACGATGTGGCCAAGGATGACTCGCAACCCCTGTTCTCCAAATAACCGGAAATTGGCGAGCGCAGCGAGGGGACCTGTCCCGGCTCTAGAGGTCTCAAGCGTATACATACCGGGACGATGTTCCCCAAACTGATAGAGATACGGCATCTGCTCCGGCTGACGTTTTACCAATTCTAGATCTGCTCGGTTTTTGAAGAGGACGAGGCTGGAGATATAAGGTGTAAAACCGGTTTTGTGAAAGTCAATGCCAACCGAATCTGCGAGGGATAAATGCCGTATGCGCCGGGAGGCACCTGCCAAGGCACGGACGGTACGCGGGCGAAAACCAAGAGGGTTATTTTCAAAATCGTAGTCGTTGAACACAGACCAAGCCCACCCAATAGCTGCGTCTACATGTATATGTGGCTGATAGTCAAGCTGGAAATCGTCAACGAGCGTGTCTCGTAACGCCACAATGTGTGCTAAATCGTCCAACCCAAACGCGTCGGTAGTGCCCAACGTCGCGATGATGGCGACAATCTTTTTTTCGTTCTCTAATGCTGTCCGTGCCTCCTCCTCAAGTTGCACGAGATCCATTTCGTTCTCGACTGTTGTTGGGATCGTAATCAGGTTGTTCGTTCCTATTCCGAGCCAACCGACAATGTTAGCAGCACAGTAATGGCCCGCATCTGATACGAACACGACAGCATCTTCAGGTGTGCCGTTCTGCATCGTTCCCGGACAAGCCTTTTCAAGTCCCAACTTCACACCGTAGAGTGTCGTTGCCGTACCCCCGAAAGTGAACACACCGCTCGCCTGTTCCGAATCATATCCAATCAATTGCGACGCCATGGCAACCGCTTCAACTTCAGCCAACGCCACCAAGCGACTGTATTCATCCCAAACCAGATTTGGATTATACAGAGACGCAAGGAGTACCCCTATCACACTTGGAATTGTCGGGGGTGGAATAACGTTCTGTTGTGTCCGGGGATGCCCGAAGAGGGTCATCCCTTGGAGGTAACTCACAAGGTCAGCCGTGACTTCCTCAATTGAAGCCATCGTATCCGGTAAGGTCGTTTGCCTAGCCTTCTCAAAGTCACCGGCGACAATGTCACCGAGCATCGGCAGATGTGTTTTCAGGTCATCAACTTGATCCAAGGCGCGCATAATCGAATGCACGAAATACGAATCATGTATCGCGTCGGATACCGGCTGGGGGAAAGCAAGTCGAATTTGTTCTAGAATGTCACGGTATGCCATGTTGTCGCTCCGATTCATCGTTCCTCAGCATCGGGAGGTTAGTTCTCATTAGATTAGGAGTTACGCGCTTCAGATTGTAGTAGCGCAATTCATTGCGCGTCAGATACCAACGACATTGCAATAGCCCTGGTATTTTATTGAGGGGTGTGCAGACGCTTGGTTTGTCGTTATCCGATTTATCAATCACGCCATTACCCGCCGATGTACCCATTTGTAGGTCGAGATTCACATCTCGACTCGGTTACTAGCAGTGCAATTGATTGCCTGTCCTTATGCGATTATCGCGAGGAGCTTTAATCCTGTAAATCCTTGAATCCTGCTTGTCCCGATAAGTCGGGGAGAATCCTGATTCAGACAATAGTATCCGTGTTTTCCGCTCAATCCGTTTTAATCCGTGATTCAGACAATAATGATGCACACCCCTCATTTTATTCGATAAAATGCACTACTATAAACCCTAACAAAGCGCAACCATTTTGGGGGTTGGCGGTGAGTGTTGAATTGCGTAACTTTATCCTGAAAATCCTGATTCAGACGATTTATACCAACACCTACCTACCATCCCTGATAATGCTATTCATTACGTTTCACGCATTACGTATCACGTTTATAGTGTTGGTTTTGACCATTCAGCTGCGTAAGTCCTAATAATTACAAATTACACATTTTACACATGAAAAACATACAAATCCCGATTCTGCATCGGCAAGTCTACCCACCGACCACCCTGCCGATGACTCTCCGCTACAGTGATACACGCTTCCGTAATTGGGTGTGTGACCTCAATATTACCGATCGACGGATTTCCTGATTCATGCGAGTTTACCAAGTCCTCTAGCAAAGAGACAACTGTGCTGACCGGCGTTTCCTCTGGAAATACCTCCCCTTCCCATTGGAGGGGCCAATCATCGGTGCCATTTAGCTTCCGGAAAGTCACCCCTGCGCCATCCCACATCGATCGAATAGTGCCTTCTGTCCCGACGATCTCGTACTCTCGACCCCCATCCGGCACTGACCATGCCTCAATTCCGTTGGCGAAAACAAGTTGAAAAAGTCCCTGCGGGTCTTCCTCAAGTCGGTTGTCCTTAACCTCTATACTTCTGGGCAACAGATCCCCGCGTACCGCTGCGATCCCTGGATCACCGAGCAGGTAGGAAAGGGTATCCATCCAGTGGATGTGCACGTGCATCAGGCTAGCAGCCCCATAAACCACCGCCGATTGCGGTTCACCGATATCCCCTCGCGCAATCATCTCCCGTATCTGCTTGTATCGGCTGCTAAAACGTCTCAATACACCGGTGTTGAACGCAGTGCCGTGTTCGCGACAGGCTTCAAGGACTTCATCAGCCTTCTCCACAGAGCAAGAAATTGCCTTCTCCACGAACAGCATCGGCACACCTGCGTTCGCCGCATAGACCGCCATATCTGCGTGCGCGTCGTCCCGAAAAGCGGTTGATGGAGCACGATTGCCCGGTTTGGGCAAACCTGTTGCCGTGGTACACACACCCACCAGATCCGGCTGCTCCTTCTCGATCATCTCTTGATAATCCTCGTAAACCGTTTCTACGCCCCACTTCTCTTGAAATGCCGTCCGCCGTTCCGGAATCGTCTCCGCCCCTGCCACCACTTCAAGCCGTTCGCTCACATGGGACGCAGACGCAATAGATTGGTCAAGTGTACTACCCATACGCCCTAGCCCCACAATCGCCACTCGGTAGGTCTTCATTGTCTCCTCCTTCACATATATGGTGAATTCAAAAAATAAATAAACACTTTCGCCCCTCGGTTTCGATCCCGATTTATCGGGGCCGGTAGGTGCGGTTTCCCACCGTACCGCATTCAACCCCACCCGGTAGGTGCGGTTTCCAACCTCACCGGTTTGGAGGGTCCCATTAATTCTAAAATCCACTATAAATTATGAAAATGTGCAAAAGTCTTACACGATATATTTTTGCTCCGTCGGATGTTATCACAAATGTAGGAGGGACGCTATGAAAAACTTCGGAGACTATAAATGTGACGAGTTGTCACAGGTCTATTTGACACAGAGATCCCGTAGGTCGAGATTCATATCTCGACACCCAATTTTGCAGTTGATTTTTGCCCGTACCCACGGATGCTGATGAACCCCTGTAGGGGCACCCCTTGTGGGTGCCCTTCTTGAGGGGTGTTGTATGGGGAACATAGATCGGCGTCCCCTACTTTCCCCTTGACTCGGTATAGGGGGCGTGATACAGTAATTTCGCTTTTCTTCGCATCTGTTCATTGAAATTATTCAAATGATTATGTCCCATCAACGCAGGTAAAAAGGAACCGAACAATGAGTCGAATATCATACATCACGCCTGACAACTTTACCGAAGCGCAAAATCGCCTTTTCAAAAGCATCACCGGTGGCAAACGTGGCGAAGGACGGGCTCCCGAAGATCTCCTCAACTCAGAAGGAGGGATGAGCGGTCCATTCAACCCGTGGCTCAGAAGTCCCGTGTTAGGCGATGCGGCACAACGTCTCGGGGAAGCCGTTCGCTTTGAAAGTGCTCTCTCACCGCAGCTACGAGAACTCGCGATTCTAATCGTTGCTGCCAAATGGAAGGCACAATACGAGTGGTGGGCGCATGAAAGAATCGCAAGACGCGAGGGCTTGGACGAAGAAGTAATAGAAAGCGTCAAAGCGGAGACACTCCCAGATTTCTCCAGCCCAACCGAGGTGGTGGTCTATAACTTTGCCCGCGAATTGCTCGACGAGTATCGCGTGTCAGAGAATCTATACGACGAAGCAGTTAAACTGCTCGGTGAAGCGGGGGTTACGGAACTGGTGATTCTGCTCGGCTACTACACATTGGTATCAATGACACTGAATGTATTTGAAGTGCCGGTCCCCACCGGTGAAGATGCACCGTTCGTTGGTCCTGAGAGCCCCTAACAGTGATTAGGGCTTACGCAGTTAGTTCATAAGTCCCCCTGATAAGGGGGATTTAGGGGGGACTGTGCATTGGAAGTGTCTAAATATAGTGAATTCAAAAAATAAATAAACACTTTCGCCCCCCACGTTTGGTAGGTGCTGTTTCCAACTGCACCGATTTGGAGTGTCTCGTTAATTCTAGGATCCACTATAAATAGACATTAATAGTAATAGGCACACTCCGTGTGCCGTAACTCCGCGAACCCCGATTTACCAGAACTCGTTCATAGCGTCCAATTAATCCTAAAATCTACCATAATGAGCCAATTAACCCATAAAATGAACCCATGAACAAGTTGTGTTTACGTTTCACGCTTCACGTGACCATATCAACAGGCGCAAATTCATTGATTAACAGAGATGTAATAGACAAAAGGAGATCGTATATGTCGCTCAGTGGTAAAATTGCCATCGTCGTTGGTGCCGGTCAGACACCGGGAGAAACCATCGGCAACGGCAGGGCAACCGCGATTCGTTTCGCAAGGGAAGGGGCGCGAGTGCTCCTCGTTGACAAACGACCCGAATCCGCGGAAGATACCGCCCAGATGATAAAGGACGTTGACGACGAAGCCTCAGTTTTTAGTGCGGACATCACCGTTGAGAAGGATTGTCAGGCGATCGTCGAAACCTGCGTCGCTCGCTACGGACGTGTCGATATTTTGCATAACAACGTCGGGATCGCAGCGAATGATGCTGACACGGTTGATGTGACTGAGGCAAATTGGGAACTATTGATGGACATCAACCTCAAAGGCATGTTTCTCACTATCAAGCATGTCCTGCCGGTGATGCGATCTCAGAGGTCAGGCGTCATTATCAATATCTCCTCGACAGCGTCGCTCTGTACGCGACCGACGATGCTCGCATACAAAACCAGCAAGGCGGCGATCAATGCAATGACACAAAACCTCGCCATCGAAAACGCTGAATACGGGGTTCGCGTAAATGCGATCTTGCCCGGTCTGATGGATACACCGATGGCGATTGAACGGCGGGTCTCCGAGCGAGGGGTGAGCCGAGAAGTTATCCGTCAAGAACGGGACGAAGATGTGCCGCTTCTCCAAAAGATGGGCTCCGGCTGGGATGTCGCCGCTGCGGCTGCGTTCCTCGCCTCCGACGATGCACGATACATCACAGGGGTGCTTCTGCCCGTTGACGGCGGCTTGAGCGCACGGGTCGGGTGAAAACGAACGTCTGTCCCGTATAAATCGCGTAAAACCGCAATGTTATGCTCGCCTGACAAGAGATGATAGATTAGCTACTAATTACTTTAACGCAAGTTGCTAGTCGTTGAAAATCCATTGGTTGGTGATTATGGTTGATTTGTTCAACCTTTCGCTCCAGATGAAGATTAATTTATTAATTGGGTAATTTCCGAGCGATGTCCGGTGCGGTTGGAAACCGCACCTACCGGGTCTAGGGGAAATATAGAATTACCCGTTTAATTTCTTAAAACTCATGAGGAGCGCAATGTGTAGAGTCTGGAAATATCTCAAGTTTTTTAGCCCCAGAGGGGCGATATGTATATAGCACATCAATAAACCAAGTCTCCCAAGCCCCAGCGGGGCGACATGTGTGTCGTAAATTTGGTTATTTCTGATTGTCTAGCTTACGTTAAACTAAAAACATAGGAAAACGCCTTGGCTGAGGCATTTATCCACCATACTCGGAGATCGCTTCAGTGAGAATCAAAGAAGAATTTAATGGGTTTCAGTCGAGAACAGATTGATTCCATTGTGGCTAATTGTCCTCAAATCCAGCGAAAAATCCAATAGTATCTCATTGATAGAAAGTTGATTGGCTTGAGTCTACCACCTATCTTATTGATAATACGAGCAAATAGATTAAAATTATTGGTGAAATTTAGCACCGTTTTCAAAAAAAATCCAAAAGAATATTTCGGATTTGTTGAAGGATTAGCCGGTGTTCTCACTTCACCCCACTGCCCCTGTTTCCCCACAATCTGTTATCCTGAAAATCCTCCAATCCAGTAAATCTCGATTCAGATTACTCTGAATCCCGCCTGTCCCGATCTATCGAGGATTCGTCGGAGCAATAATCCGTGTAATCTGTGTCATCTTCTTAATCCGCGATTCAGATAATATAATTATGAGCACCCTTCAACCAACTGTGCAACCCGTCTCAACCGCTTTCACATGCACTTACCCTCTGACCACCATAATATCATATCGTTGTAGTTTGATAAACAATATGATATAATTGGGTGAAAGGAGGGTATTGTGCTATGGAAATGCGATTCGACACACCAATTGATGGAGAGAATCCGCGTGCTTTTGAATGTTTTCAGGCGTATCTCGAAATGCCAACACCTCGATCCATTGAAAAATTATGCCAAGCAAATATCAATGGAAAAAAAGTTCGCTTCGGACACTGTATCGCTATAGCAGCGATCATAATTGGGTGGAGCGAGCAGAAGCATTTGACAAAAAGCAAGCACAGGAAACCATTAATCAACTGATGCAGAAAAGACAAGAGGAGATAGACGCTTTTATTGATGCAGACTTTGAACATGCACAGCAGATTCAAAGTTTAGTTGGTCAGAAGTTGGTATCACTGCAAAAATCAGATGGGCTTGACTGGAAGGAGATCAGAAGGGTTGTGATGGTTTATCGGGAGACCCGTTTGTGGATGCAGGAGCTGCTCGGCCTGATTTCAAACGATGAAAGGAGAGCGGAGAGTGAGACGAGCTAAACGAGGTACACTGGAACGGCATGACATACCTCAACAGTCCCCAGTTGAGGTACGATCCCATGCGCCGGGGGAATGGGTGAATGTTGAAGGGACGCGCTATAACCCCAAGACGAAATGGTGGGCTGGTGTTCCTGAGAAGGCGATTCCTTACGTTGCGATGGATCATATCGAACCGGGTTTTCGAGGGCGTCTTGCCCCGATCACAGCGGAGGAACAAGTTTGCGACTGTAAGGATCGTAAGGCACGGGGTTTACCGCTGTTCGTACACGCTGGGGATTGTGATAAGGATCCGGCGGATTATGCGGCGTTGGTTGAGTTAGTCGAGAGATTTGAGGAGGAGAGGTGAGATTCATGTAAAAAGAAAGTGCAAAACGGAAAGAGAAACCGAGTTTTTTCTGGAAAACTTGGTTTCTGTGGCACTATGAATTTTCACTTGACCTCCCGTTTCTCCAGTGCTATGATAGAAACACAATACGTGATGCGTGAAACTTGATAGGCCGGTATCTTTCACGTTTTACGTTTCATCATCTTAAATCGCTATTCAACCCATAAAATAGAACTAGGAGAAATAACAGATGAGTAAAGTTGCTATCGTTACAGGCGCTGGCTCTAACATCGGTCAGCGAACGGTACTTGCGCTGCTAAATGAGGGGTATTCCGTTACGCTAGCTGGACGGCGACCGGAAGCGTTAGAGGATACAGTCAATCAAGCGGGAGAAGCGAGTTCGCGAACATTGATTGTGCCCACAGATGTAACAGATCACGACTCCATTAAAGCCCTGTTCGCCAAGACAAAGGAGACCTTTGGCAGGCTTGACCTACTGTTTAATAACGCGGGAGTCGGCGCGCCGGGCGTCAACTTAGAAGACCTGACCTACGAGCAGTGGAAAAGGGTCGTGGATACCAACCTGACCGGCTCATTCTTGTGTACGCAAGAAGCGTTCAAGATTATGAAGGATCAAGATCCCAGAGGCGGACGCATCATCAATAACGGTTCCGTATCGGCACATGTGCCGCGCGTCAACTCCGCGCCCTACGCTTCCACCAAACACGCGCTGACCGGGCTAACGAAATCGACCTCCCTCGACGGACGTAAATACGATATTGCGTGTGGACAAATTGACATCGGCAATGCGTCAATTGATGCTGAACAAAGAAGCGAAACCGGCAGCCTCCAACCGAATGGAACGCTCATGGTCGAGCCACGTATGGACACAGATGATATCGCAGGTGCTGTCGTGTTTATGGCAAGCCTACCCTTAGAAGCAAACGTGCTATTCATAACCGTCATGGCAACAAAGATGCCCTATGTCGGTCGCGCGTAATTGAAGCTATTTTGAGTAGGTCGATTTTCCAAAATCGACAGTCTTTCGTAGGCATTCCGATACATCGGGATGATCGTAGCAGGAAGATGTCGAGATCTGAATCTCGACCTACTGTACGTACTGTGCGGCTCCGCCCAACGATGGAGGGGGTTCACAATGCCTGACAAACAACAGATCCAGGATTGGCTCGACAAGCTACGCGCAGGCACGCTAGTAGAAGCAGATCTCCAGCAGGTGTTAGACCGCCTGAGCGACGAGGCTTCGGAGGGCAACTCGCCTAGGCAACAGCGATTGCTGTATTTGAACACGGGCAATACCGGCGTTGACTCACAGGT
Source organism: Candidatus Poribacteria bacterium (assembly GCA_965208425.1). GTDB lineage: Bacteria > Poribacteria > WGA-4E > WGA-4E > PCPOR2b > PCPOR2b. Next base: position 5,156,411 of record OZ242335.1, read on the forward strand.
TCTCGGCATGGCGTTGGTAGAGAACGGTGAAATTCTCGAAGGGCCCGACGATGTGGACGAATGGCCCTACAACTCCGTCCTCGAAGCGATGGACGACGGTTGGCGGGTAATCAAGTTCCCCGAGATGGCACTGCTGCTTCAGGAAGACAAAACCTTTGGCCTCGGCTGCGAATTTATCCTCGAAAAATTAACCTGAAACCGTCACTGTTTGTAGGGAACGCAGATCTGCGTTCCGCACAGAAGGAGTTTTCTGATGAATCCGACGACATCCTCCCCGGTTGAGCAAATCGGAATCCCACACAGCGAGACGACAATAGGAGCGACCTACGATTGTGAACCGACGCTGAACGACCAAGAGGTATTTGAATTTTGCCGTAAAGGGTACTTAGTGCTTGAAGGCGTGGTTGAGGACGAGGTCAATCGGCACATGATGGATTTCGTGGACGAACACCCGGAGCATCAACCCCTCGAACTGCTGACCGAAGACTGGTTTGTTGACGGCGTATTCAAAAATCCGCAAGCCGCGGGCACCGTCAGATCGTTGCTCGGCAAAGACTTTAAGCTGCCCCAAACGCTGTGTAATCACCGCGCCCAATGTCCGGCACCGCCCCAAGGGTGGCATCGTGATGGCGGTTCAATCTATACCCCACGCTTAGACTACCTTCAAGTGTTCTATTACCCACAGGACACACCGAAGGAGGCGGGTCCCACCGAGGTTATCCCCGGCTCTCACTTTCTGCGTACCAAAGCCAACTACATGGCGCACCTGCGCAGTGTTAAACTCTCCGTACCAACTACCGCCCCGGCAGGTTCCATCTTCATTACTATCTATTCGATATGGCACCGCAAGGGCAGGAGCACTACCAACGGCTTCCGCAACCTCTTCAAATACAACTACTGGCGGACCACCGAACCGCGCCGTGACTGGATAATCGACCCCGATTTCGACTTCTCTTGGCCCACCTTTGGCGGCGAGCCTCACTTTGAGCAGTTTAAGGGAGGCATCGCTGCGGCTGAAATGTTCTGCTGGTTAGCCGGTGAAGATTATCAACACACCGGCGGTCAATGCTGGCCCTGCGAAGCACCCGTCAAGCCCCCGGCGTCTGATCAAGAGGGATTGCCGAGTGGACTGCGCCGATATTCGGAGGTATAGTATGAACATTGGGTTCATCGGGATTGGGCGCATGGGACGCTTTATGGCACGAAACCTTGCCAAAGGTGGTCACACCCTAACAGTGTTTGATACGCAGAAGGAGGCAGCCGAAGAATTGCTGTTGCAAGGTGCATCATGGGCGGATAGTCCAAGCGACGCAGCAGCGGCGAGTGAGGTTGTATTCACAGCACTCCCGCGCCCCCAAGATGTGGAGGCGGTCACCCTCGGAGATTCTGGTATCCTCAGCGGTGCTGCGCCCGGCTTGGCATATTTTGATCTGAGCACCACAGATCCGGATACCATCCATCGTATAGCCGCCGCCGCGAACCCTAAAGGTGTCCATATATTAGACGCTCCGGTCAGCGGTGGTGTTGGCGGTGCCGAGCAGGCGACACTGTGTATCATGGTCGGTGGCGACCAATCGGTTTATACATCTTACAAGCCCGTCCTCGATCTCATCGGGGAAAAAGTCATGTACTGCGGTGAGCAGGGCATGGGAGCGGTCTGCAAAATCGTCAATAACCTCATCAATCTTGGCAACTACGTTTTGGTGTCAGAGGCACTGACGCTGGGGCTTAAAGCCGGTGCGCAGACAGAAGTCATGTTTGAAGCAATCTCTCACAGTTCCGGCAATACCGAGTGTATGCAAGAATTTCCGGGAAGTCTGTTTCAAGGCAATTTTGAGCCGGGATTTCAGTTAGACCTCGGTGCGAAAGATGTCGGTTTGGCGACTGAGCTGGGCCGTCAACTACGCTTGCCAATGGAACTCGCCAACATCATCGAACAGCGTTTCACCGAAGCACGAAATAGAGGTTGGGGACAGATTGCATCTGTTTCAGTAGCACGCCTTCAGGAAGAACGGGGGGGCGTAAAGATTCGCACGTAACCGTCGGGATAGTGTCGGCATCGGAATGACTCGATGTATAGGCATAAAATGAAAGCCGGACGATTCTCTTAATGTTATCCAAGTTGCTAGTAGTAGGCATACGGGTTGTAGGGAACAACGATCGTTGTTCCTTACGATGCAGTAGATAGATGTCCTTTCACTCCAGAGGAGCGATATGTCTATAGGAGGTCCCGATGTATCGGGGATTTATCGGGGCGGAGCGCAATGTGATAGGGTTCAGCAGTCCAATGAACTAACACAGCCCCAGCGGGGCGACATGTGTATAGCCAACGTGATAAAACCAATCCTAAAGCCCCAGCGGGGCGACATGTGTCGCATCGGGTCAGGTACGATATATCAAGAAAATTACTAAAGCAGGACTTACGCATTTCCTCTTAAAGTACCCCTGATAAGGGGGATTTAGGGGGTTAAATGCAACCAAATAACGACTTTTTAGCAAAATATGCCAATTTTCTGTTCAATTTGCGTAAGTCCTATAAAAGACTTGAGCGATACGAGGTAAATTATGAAAGTCGGAACATTTATGATGCCGCTGCATCCGCCGGAAAAGGATCGGACGCAGACATTTGAAGAGGACGTAGAGTGTGTTATTTGGGCAGACGAACTAGGATTCAGTGAAGCGTGGATCGGGCAGCACCATACCGCAGGGTGGGAGCCGATTCCCTCTAACGATGTCTTCATCGCCCACATGCTGCCGCAGACGAAAAATATTCGCTTGGGCACCGGTGTAACTATCATCACCCAACACCATCCCGCCAATGTTGCTGTCCGGCTCGCCTATCTCGACCATCTGGCGAAAGGCAGGCTCAACGTCGGTTTTGGACAGGGCGGCGTTCCGACCGATTGGGCACTGTTCGACCTGCCCGACCCACGGACACAGGGACTGATGACCCTCGAAGCAATGGATATCGTTCTCAAATTGTGGCAGGAGGAGGGACCCTTTGAGTTCAAGGGGGATTACTGGAACGTCAAGCTCGACGAAAAAAATCCCGAACTCGGATTGGGGCAGATTCTGCAGCCGTATCAGAAACCGCACCCACCCATCGCAATGAGTATCGTCAGGGAAGAATCTATGGCCGCCACAACCGGCGGGCAGCGGGGGTTCATTCCAATCAGCATCAACATGGCACCGCCCCACAAGGTGAAGCGGCAGTGGGAACTCTACTCCCAAGGTGCTCTCGAAGCCGGACGCGAACCTGACCGCTCGGAGTGGCGCATCTCCCGCAGCATCTTCGTCGCGGAAACAGATGCAGAGGCGCGGGAACATGCGCTGAACGGTGCATTCGCTGCCTCGCTTATCTACCTGCGCGGTATGCTCACGCTTGCCCGGATGCAGGACCTGCTGAAATGGGAACCAGAGATGCCGGACGAAGCGATTGACGCCGAATATATTATCGACAACATCGCTATCGTCGGTAGCGTCGACACGGTCACACGCAAACTTCAGGACATCTACGATCTCACCGGCGGTTTCGGCACAGTGTTGATGATTGGTCACGACTGGGACGACAAAGCGAAGATGCGCCGATCTATGGAACTGATGGCGAAAGAGGTTATCCCTCAGCTGCCATGAAGGGCGTTTGAAGGTATAAGTGTCTAGGGCGTGTTGACAGTTATGTGAAGCATGTCTGTAATCGTAGGGGCGAGGAAACCTCGCCCGTTGGGTATAGGATTTGGTTTTCGCTCCGGAGGGGCGATATGTCTATAGAAGGTGGCATGTCCCAAAACCGGCACTCCAGAGGAGTGCTATGTCTGTTGAAGACCAAAAATGCACATCGGTTCATCTAGGGGTGCCATGTTTATAGATGGGCACCATGTGGTATTTGTCTGAATCGGGTTTCAAGGGGGAAAAGTCCAAATGCAATCGTTCAAGATTATTGTTGAAAAGCACAGTGATGGTTATATTGCCTATCCCATCGGTCTAAAAGGCGTTGTGGTAGGCGAAGGGGATACTTATGCACAAGCCATCGCTGATGTAACATCGGCGATTGAATTTCACATTGAGACCTTCGGACTAGAAGTAGACTGAACAGGAGAGCTGCGGTCTTGTGTGCTTGGTTCATGTTAAGCAATCGTGCAACAGAAACTGATCGAGTTCATAAGTCCCCCTGATAAGGAGGATTTAGGGGGTTAATAGCAAGAGAATCGCGCACCACGTACTGAATTTGCGTAGGTCCTAAAATCAATAAACAAATTGCTTTCACGTTTCACGCATTACGTTTCACGTTATTTCTTTCGTCTGGAGGAGTACACATGGCTGACTTCATTACCGATCGTGGCTTCAGTGCCACGCCAATCTATGTGACCGATCTCGAACGCTGCCAATCCGCAGACCGGCTCTCTCCCGACGGCGGATTCCGATGCTGGCACACCATTCCCTATGAAGCCGAAGGTTTCTCCGGCGTTATGCTAAAGGCGGGTCCAGAGACTCGTGCGCCGGAGGTTCGCTACCCATTAAGCGTAACTGGCTGGCACGCAATCTCTATTGGAATACACCCAACCAGTGAGGAGGGGCTGCCTCAAGCACTCGTCAAGTTAAGCGGCGATAACACCTACTCCGTACTTACATGGGACACCGGAGGGCACCACCTACGGCGCAAGCAGCTCCAAGAGATTTTCTGGAAGGTCGCTGACCTGAACGGGCAAGCGGTTGATTTCTGCCAATTGGCACGCCGCATTGATCCGGGCGACGACTTCGGTTCGGTGCAATGCGGCGGTGTACGTATCGCCTACATTAAACTCGTGCCGCTCACACCGACTGAAGTGGAGGCACTACACACCGAACAACAGGAGGGTGCACACCGACATCTCTTCGCACACAACGATTCACACGGACCTCACTTCCTCTACCGCCCTACCTCCGCTGAAGAATTACGCCGTGAGATTGAAGCGTATCGAGACACCGACTTTTCACGCATGTATTGGGAGAGCGGGAGCGGCGATGTCCTGCATTATCCCACCAAAATTGGACGTACACCCGATATTCCCAATATTACAGAGTTTGCGCGGGTCGGTGACCGACTGGTAGCGGAAAGCTGGCGCAGCTATCTCAAAGTAGGACTTGACCCCTTCGCGATAGCCCTTGAACACACACATGCTATCGGTCTTGAATTCCACGCAGCCTATCGGTTAGCTGGGTGGACCTATCCACCACCGCTCGATCACAATTTCCGAGGAGGATACTACCAAAACCATCCGGAGCTACATTGTCTTGACCGAGATGGAAAGCACTTGCCGCGCCTGTCCTACGCTTTTCGTGAAACACAGGACTACTGTCTGGCACTGCTACGCGAAATGGCTCAGTACCCGATAGATGGAATCTGTCTGCTGTTCAACCGACGACCACCCTACATCGCGTACGAAGCACCGCTTCTTGAGGCTTTTGCAACCGCCCACGGCAGTGACCCGCGAGAACTTGCGGACACCGATCCAACATGGCTAGAGTTTTGCGGAGGAGTCATGACGGACTTTATGCGTCGTGTGCGCGAGGAGATGAATGCTATTTCTCATGAACAAGGACGGGTGCGGCAGATTGAGGTATCCGCGTGTGTGTTGGGCTTGGAGGAGGAGAATCGATACTTCGGTCTTGATGTTGCTGCTTGGGCGAGAGAAGGGTTGATTGATGTCCTGATTCCGTATAGTCCGGCCCCCCTAGCAATGCCGACTGAGGAGGATATCTGGTCAAGTTCATCACAACTTGAACCTTTCACCCGCGCAACTCAGGGAACTTCATGCCTGCTGGCACCGAATGTCATGCCCCGCCATCAGAGTCCCGAAGATTTCAGGCGCAATGCCTATATGCTCTACGGCGCGGGCGCAGACCGCCTCTTCTTCTGGGATTGCGCTGGTCCAGGCGGCAGGGCAAACTACCAGCCGATGTGGAACGCACTACGCCGTCTTGGACATCGTGAAGAAATCGCGGAGTGGGTGCAGGCGGGGACACCCGCGCTTGGCGATTGGACGAAACCGCTCCTCGCCCTCGGTGATTGGGACATGACTGTGATCGCTCCAGGCTAGGTTCTGTTGACATTTTGAGGCTGCTGATTCGACAAACGTTGTTACCATTGGATAATCTGATATAAGTAGCGCAAACTGTTAGTTTGCGGCTTTATATCACCATCTAACAGATTATGGTACAAAAGACTCCTTTGTACTTGATAGGGACTGCCGTTTAACCGTTCAATTCAGCCTACGGGCTGCCAAATGTCAACACGCCCTAATGAACTGACAATAAACCCAACGAGGCAACAGATGACAACTTATGTTAGATTAGACTATTTCCCTTCCTGTTTGAATGCTGCATACAGATCCGCCACACCCGCTTCCGTTGCATCCCCATCATGAGCCAAGATTCGTATTCCGAGATCCAGTTCCTCGCCTCTGTTCAAAATCCCCTTCTCTCTCATAAATGGATTCACTAGCATCGTTCCGTAGTCGAAACAGAACCATTCGATGCTAGTGGCGGAAGCATGTGGAATCACAGTTATCCCCGCTTTTTGACCGCCCACCGCGGGACCCGATATATCAACCCAGTCTGCAAGCTGGTTGCAGACCTCTTGCTGACCAACTCTGCCTTCCGCATCTATCAGTTTACCGCCGTTGGTGGGACGCAGCTCATCCGCCATCCGGATCGTAAAATAAGCGTGGCGCGTCGTGCCAATAGTGACCTCCCAGTCAGTTGGTCTCAGTTGGGAACGGATATCGATGACATTCGCGACCTCTCCCGGATAGATGTCGATGGTCCGCGTCTCCTCAGCCAACACCCGACGACCGATGTCCGCCGGCGCACCCCACTCCTCAGGACCCTGCCACTGAATGCTCTGTACGACGCGAAGATGATTCTCGGAAATCTCCTCGCTATCAACCCCAACGACCCAAATTCTACCCGGTGCGCGTCCTTGGAAGATGTTGTTGACGTAAAAGTTATATGTTGCCTCCTCTATTAGTGTAGAAATCGCTGGAGAGAGTGGCGGCAACTGGACAAAAAAGACATCGGCACTGACGGTGATGGAATTGTGGTGTGGGTGGTCCACCGGACTTTCAGAAGTCAGCGATACGCCCGCAGGGGAATATACCGGGAACAGGTAACACCGGTGAAGACCTTGAGTCAAATCAGTTATCGCTCGTCCCTTCCACCGTATTTTGACGCTTGTAAACCGGGGTGCAATCGACTTCGGTTCAGGACGTTGATGGATATCAATATCGAAATGCTTCATCTGCAATCCTTTCGCTTGAGGTTAGGTTTTCTTGCTCAACTGCTCATTATCTATTCAGGTGGAATTTCTATCGTCTGACCGGTTTTGGACGATTCAACCGCGGCGTTAGTAATCCGAATCGAATTCAAATTATCCCGCCCGGAAACTTGGGGGTCGACACCTGCTGCGAGCGCACGGAGCATCTCGGCCATCGTCCCACCCCACGCATCGGGAAACCAGCTACCGTGAATATGAAATATCTGCCGTCGATCAGGATCCTCTTTAGACGAGATAGTGAGTTCCGTCCGTCCATCTCGGAGGGGACCATACCGGGCAATCGAAGCGGAGGCGTCTGTGCCATCAATGTGCCACAGATACGGGCTATGATGGAGTGCCGGCGCGATGTTATTGAAATGTAACGTTGACATCAGATCAGCCGGTTCATATTCGCAAAGGATTGAGTAAATCATCGGATCCATCGCATTCTGACCCGGAACACGAGTGGTTGTGGTTTTCACCCATCGGGGTGTGCGACCGGTGAAGTAGCGGGAGAGATCGACGTAATGAATCCCGTTATCTATGATGGTGAAATCAGGGGTCGTCAGCCACTTGGAATCGCTGCTATCTTGGAACTGACGATGGACGTGTAGGACGCTGTATAGATGGCCGAAGAGACCGCGATCAATTAGGACCTTCATCGCAGTGTGATACGGTGCCCAGCGCGCCTGTTGATTGATCATCAGTGTGATACCGGCTTCCTCACATCCCTCCACAATGCGTTCCGCTTCCGCCAATGTCGGTGCTAGCGGCTTTTGAGAAAGAATGTGCTTACCGGCGGGTGCCAACTGCTCCACCGCTGCCAAGCGATCTTCCGGGCGCACTGCGAGATCGACAATATCGACATCACGCCGCTCGATTACCGCTTCAATATTGGTCGTCCAGAAGGGAATACCGTATTCTTCGGCAGCCGTTTGTGCTTTCTCTTCGATAACATCGCAAGCCGCAACGACACGATATCCAAACTTGTGATAAGCGGGAAGATGTGTGTTCCGGGCGATGTTCCCACAACCAACGATGGCGATACCGTAGCGTTGCACAATCTCCTGTGGCGGTGCTGCCGGAAGGTAATCCTCTGGATGTAGTTCAATCTGTTTCATTACTAAGCCTCCGTTCCATTGTTTTGCAAAAATATCCCTGCTGCTTCCAGTGCCTCCTCCGGTGTCTGGATCTCTCCTTCAAACTGGAGATCTTCAATGTGCTGTAGAATGCGCCCAATTTTGAGGCCGGACACCGTCCCAAATGCTTGTAAAATATCGTCGCCGGTGATTAATCTACCTTGCTCTATTATCGGAGCAAATTCGTTATAATAAAAATCCGCAATCTGCTTCAATGCTGCCTCCACTATCGGGTGTGCATTGGTCCAGCCTGTATCCTTTTCAGATGATCGAATATTCGCGTAAGATATCAAAAGAATCCCTAACCAGTCATCTCCCGGGCGTCTTAGAAAGGATGTCATCGACTGACGTGCTATTTGACCGTTACTATCCATCAAGTCCATCAGGTGCAGACGATTTTCCACAAGGCAGCGCATCATCTGTGCCGCTTTCCTGCCGAGCCGCAAGCGATTAGTGATTTGAACAGCCATTTCTGTCTGGATTTCTCGCAGAAAGAAAGCTAACTTGACAATCTGTCGGCGGCATAGGTCGTGAGTCAGTTGTTCATGGAGGTACGCCTCAATTTGTGGACGGTACGATTGTAACGTATCCGGTATCGGTTTTATCTCAAACATCTCAAGCGCGAACAGAAGACGATCAAGCGTGCCTGGATACAATTCACGTACCTTCTCAATTTCTGGGATAATTTCCGAGAGGAGGCGCGTTTTGTCCATTCGGCGCAGATAAGCGGTCGCGTTTTTAACGTTTAATATTTTAATCAATTCATCGCGGATGCGTTCAGATGAAACCTGTGGCAACCGATTTCTATGTCGGCCAATGAGATCGATGGTCGCTTCAGGGATTTCAAACCCCAACTGCGCCGCAAAACGGTATACCCTCAGCAGCCGTAACGGATCATCTATTACTACCCTTTCGCTTGGGAAGCGCAGCGTTCGCGCTTTGAGGTCCGAGAAACCGCCGCACGGATCAATCAAATTCACCGCCGGCTTTGTCAAGAGTAATGAAAGATCCAGTGCCATTGTGTTGATTGTCAAATCGCGCAGCCGCAAATCTGCCTCCAAAGACTTGGCACGAAAACCGGCAAAGTCTAAGATGAACCGCGTTTCTCTGATGACAATCCGGGCGGTTGGTGGTTGTTCTTCCAGTTTGACAAATGCCTCGCCAATGTTATCTGCGAAGGCTTTGGCAAAAGCAATCGCATCATCAGCAAGCGCGAAATCAAGATCCGTGAGGGCCTGATTAAGTAGCAAGGATCGGACGGAACCACCGACAAGGTAGAGTTGAATCCCTCGCTTTTCCGCGAACGCATGGAGCTGGCGGATTAGCTGTGGCTGCGGTAGATTTTGACGTAGAGGTATGCTTGGAATAGACTGCATTTTATTAATATTTCAATATTGGACGATTAGCCACAAATTTAATTTGCCAAAAATTGTTGGTCATTGGTATTATGGTGAATGCCAAAAATAAATAGACACTTGCGCCCCCCGGTAGGTGCGGTTTCCTAACCGCACCGGTTTGGAGTGTCTCATTAATTCTAAAATCCACTATATTTTGTGCAACCTTTAGAACTATAACAGTGTGTAAGTGGTTGTTATCCGAGAAAATCATCGACATTGTTAGTGAATCAAAATAGATCCTATCTTCACATTCAGAACTGAGCGATGAAATATAGTGTAAAATCCTCATAATTGTCCCACCACATTTTCCTGTCATCTCCGATTCAGAGAGGAAAAATGTTAAGAGCAAAAAGGCGAACAATGGTCTCATGAGCCAATCCTGTTCGGAAAGGACGCGCAGTGCAAGGACAAAAACAAGTAACCAAAGACTTACCACGGGTTCGCGTCAGTTCCCGTCTCTCAAAAACGTGGATACAGAGGCAAGAAACCAGACGGCAATCAATCAGGCACTTACCAGAATTTAATGCACGGCATATTGCTCGTCGTACCGAGCATCGACGACGAAACCGGTTCGCATTGGCTACCGCCCTCATATTGCATCTTATCGCTGCGTTTTTTCTCATACAATCGATTCAACAGCATATCGCAGAAGATGACGTTATCCACATTGAGTGGGTTGAATTACCGCCACCAGCTCGTACATTGGTCAAGCCCCGTCCAATTGAAGGAGTAGCGAAACCCTCTAGCGATACAGGGACATTGCCCACGCAGGCAAAGGTGATAGTGCCGGTACTTTCAGATACCAATACCCAAGAACCGCCTCCGTTAGAATCGGATGTTCTCCAGAGTTTGGGGGTTGGCGAAGTAGAGACACAGGAACGCGGCGATACGGAAACGCTTCTCCTTGATTCCTCGACAGAACGTAGACTTGACAGGGGCAGTTATACCCGTTCTGGTAGTGGAAGAGGTTCGAGTGATCCAATTATTGGAGACACGCATAGAGAAGGGAAAGGAGGTGCCTCCGCAGGTTCAGATTTGGCACTCGCTCCAGATGAAGCACTCGGGTTGTCGAATGAAAAGCTAGTCCCCGAAGATCGCTTAGGAGCAATTCTGGAGGGAGAAGGTATGGACATTCGCGGGCATATTCGCCTAGTTCGGCTTAAACACTCCCTTTCCGACTGGTGGCAAGATCCAAGTGCGATACCGAGTTTTGCGAAGTGGCTTGAAGATAATACCAACCTCCGCGCCGATATGAAATATGCAGGAGGGGCGCTTCATCTAACGGATTCGCGTATCCTTAATGCACCGATGGTTATCATGACGGGGCACGACAAAGACATGACTGTTGGAAGGAATCTCGCCACACCGGATCGCAAAAAAGCACCGCTAGCACCACACTTTACCTCAGAAGAACGAGCAGCACTGCGGAAATATGTCATAGAGCGAGGTGGGATGCTATTTTTCGATGACTGCGGGTTCAACGGATTACTCGACGCAACGGTGGCTAATGAGTTGTATAGAACCTTTCCCGAATATCCCCTCCAGAACCTGATGCACACCCATAAAATCTATAGTATCTACTACGATCTCCCCCTGCCTCCAACAGGTGGTGATGTTTTCTGGAAGTCTGAAAACCATCCGAAACCGTCGAAGTTCAAATACCAAAAAGGTATTACTATTAACAATCGGCTTGGGGTTGTCTATAACCGCAAAGACTATCTCTGTGCGATGGAAACGGTGGAGATCAGTAGCCGAACCATGTTGCGGATGCGTCGCTCGAAAGATGTCCATCGCTTTATGACGAATCTACTCATTTATACGATGAAATACGGCGGAAATACGGATCGGTCAGGGTATAAACCGTAGGACTTACGCAGCGGGTTCATAAGTCCCCCTGATTTTTCCAAGTCCCCCTGACAAGGAGGATTTAGGGGGTTGGGGGATTTAGGGGGTTAAAAACAAAAATCTACTCCCTATGTGCTAAATTTGCGTAAGTCCTAAACCGTAGCTATCATCGCCAGAAGACATCGACTTCCAATTCGTCCGCGAGTGCCGCCAATGACTTCAGGTGCGTTGGATGCAACGGGATGCCGTGACGCAACGCATCCTGCTGATGCAGCCATTCCAGTTCACCGGGAAGATAGATTCGTTCAACGCCTTCGGCGCGTTGCGCGTTGCGGACGGTACGAATCTCTGCATCCACCGCTTCCATAAATTCGTCTAACGGACAGAAGTTACTGACCTTAATCGCAAAAAAGAAATGCCCCCGTCTTGCCAAGTCAGGTGGTGTCTCCGGCGTCCGATTGCAGGCAGCGGGTCCCCCGGTCATCACACCGCTGAGGATACTCATCACAATCGCTAAACCGTGCCCTTTATACCCGCCGAAGGGCAGCATCCCACTCGCTTGAGTTGGGTCTTGTGTCGGCTTACCATCTGCGTCCAACACATAGCCGGGAGGTAGTTGTTTCCCCTCCATCGCATACGTCCCAACATGGCCCCACGCAATCTGCCCAACCGCCATGTCCAATACAATCGGCAGCTCTGTTTTAGTCGGTATTGCATAACCAACAGGATGGTTGCCGAGCAGTCCCGACATCCCGCCGTGCGGTACGACACTTGCCCCACCCGTTTTGGTGGTGCTGAAGCCAATCATCCCTTTCGGCAGTGCCATCATTGCGAAACACGCCGCTGCGCCGTAATGGTTGCTATTGCGGACCGCAACCGACGCGAACCCTGTGGTATCAGCCTTTTCAATTGCCATATTCATCGCGTATATCCCGGCGACATGCCCAAGGCTATTGTCCGCATCAACGAGCGCGGTGCTTGGTGCGTCCGTCAGCACCTGCGGTGTCGGCGTCGGATTAATCTCGCCGTTGAGAATGCCGCGCACATAGCCGGGGAGCGCACGAGTTCCATGCGAAAACACCCCCCGCTCATCGGTGTCAACTTGCATCCGGGCGACAGCATCCGCATCCGCTTTAGGGACTCCTGCGCGTTGATAGAGGGTACTTGTAAACTGACAAAAGGGTTCAGGTTCAATTCTGATTTTGTTGTTCTGTTCGTTCATGGGTGCCTCCTAAAATTATCAACGGTGGACTAACGGATCAGACGAACACCGTCGGTGATACATGAAATCTTGCTGCTAAGGCTTGCAGATGCTTGACCGTAAGTTCGCGCTTACCACTGAGAAGCTCTAAAACGGCCTCCGGCGCACCTATCTCTGGAAGATCGGACGGTTCAAGTTGATGAGCTTCCATCAAAAACTGGAGCATTTCAACCCCGCTGCATTCCGGCATTGGATAATTCTTTTCTTCATAAGTATGTATAACCGCCCCCAATGTGTCAAGAAGTTCATACAAAGGATGATCTTCATTATCACCAACTTCATCAATTAGCGCATTCAGCCGCTCAATAGCTAGATCATATTCCTTGTCATTGCGAATGGAAAAAAGGGAACACACAGCGCGCCAGTGTACTTGAATGTCATCTGTAATTACGCTCATTTCTTCCAGTCTCCTTTGTCATATTCTGCGTGAGTTAATACATGACGAACATAGACTTTTTGACGATTGAAATGGATTGAGGCAATCAACCGGTATTTATTACCACCAGTATTAAAAACAATCAAATTATCAACCTGATCAGCACTTGGAAGCACCGCACGCAATTCCGCAAAGTTCTTTAACTCCTGTTTCTCAATCAGTTTGAACCAACGTACGAGGGAAGTTTGGCTGTCAGGATATTTCCCCCAAAACTCGCGCAATGCCTTTTTACTAATAATGTGCATATTTTTAGCTCTTGGTTTTGATAATCAATACCCAGTTTTGCTTCAACTGCAGCGCGGAGATTAGGATCAGGGATGTCTACGACTTGTGCTGTTGCCGTCAATGAAAGGACGAGGCCCATTAACAAGAAAAAGGTGAAAAGAAGAAATTGTTTTTTCATAGATTCCCTTCTGTACAGTTAAGCTAAGTCATCTGGCAATTAAAGGGTAAATACAACTCAGGGTACGCGGCTGTGAATCAAGGATTTACCAAGCAGATCTCCGAACCACACGGAAGCCGAACGTATAACACGCGATGTAGTGCCGAAAACGGGCGGCAGTGCGAACGCTACACGCACTCCGTTGCCCCCGATACCACGAGCCGCCGCGCACCACATAATACTCACCGCTTTCAGGACCTTGGGGATTGCGAGACGGGGCATGGTGGTAGTAGTCTGTTGCAAACCAGTCGTGGCACCACTCCCAAACATTCGCAGCGCAATCCATCACACCGTAAGGCGACCCACCCTGCGGATAGCTGCCCACAGACGTTGTGCCCTTCCCGACAATGTTACATTTATCTTCATCAAAATCATTTCCCCAGGGCCAAAAACGTCCGTCGCATCCACGCGCCGCTTTCTCCCACTGCGCTTCGGTCGGCAAGCCGATTTCGACGCCCGTTTCCCGGCTAAACCACTCACAGTAGGCAATGGCATCCTTGCGCGTTACGCACACAACGGGGTGGTCTAGCCGTTCCGCAAGTGGTGCTTCTCGCAGCTTATACCAGATCGATTTGCCGAGTCCATCTAATTCCCGTTCCGTCCGATAGCCGGTTTCATCGACAAATGCCTTAAATTGCCGGTTGGTCACGGTGTATTTCGCAATGGTGTATTCGGAGAGATAGACCTCTCGTTGTGGTTGCTCACGCGCAAGCCACTCATCGGGAAATTCGGGGTCGAGCTCCTTGATGCAGTGGTCCTGCGCTGAATCCGACCCCATGATGAATTCACCGGCGGGGATAGCGACCCATTCCATTTCGTCCGGTTTTGTGATTATATGTTCTTCCATCGTAGTTCTCTCAAAAGCAAGTGTTATATGAGAATTACCGCAGTCCCAACTGCTTTCTGATATGCCTTGCCAATCTGTCATCAATCTCGGAATGCCTTGGAACGGGTTGTCGCTGTCCCGTTTCAGGATTAAGATAAATGTCATGTTTGGCACCATGCCTCAGCAAAACACATCCTTCTTTCAAGAGCTGCCGGACAAACTGTCTGCGCTTCATATCGCGATTTCTTTGACCTCATATTCTTCAGGCACATCATCCATAGCCATTAAAAGATAGGCATCTTTTATATTTTCTTCCAATTCCTCAAGGGTTTCCCCTTGCGTCATTATTTCTGGATGTTCAAGGAGTTTTCCTAACCAAAATTTGTCCGATTTCCAATAGACCATTGTCATTTTCGGTTTCATGATTGTCCCTCCGATTTATAGCATTGTGTCTGTTAAAATATGGAAATTTGCATCACGGCGTTGCTGTGATACCTTGAACCTGTGATTGCGTTAGAATGGGATTCTCACTTTTTTCGTGTTTGTGAATCGTAAATCAGAAACTGAATAATCGGTTCAGCAGTTTTCGGCGTCAAACCCGACCCCGGTTTCCGCATCATTTTATAGACATATTTGCGCCATGTCTCCCCGGTAAATTCTGAGTTAATTGGACGGGCAAGGGTGTGGCAGCGACTACATTTTTGCTCGAACAGCTTATAGTTTTCTTGCATCTCTGGTGGATAAGTTGACACATCAATAAAGTTGGGACCCCGGTCCGCTGGAAAAATTTTCGGGGTCGCTTGTGGCATCCTGACCAGCGCAACAGTTATAATTACCATTAAACCGATCACCAGTGTCACTGAAATCCAAACGACGGGTTGACGCATTTATCAGTCCTCCTACGGGTCTCAGTTGGATATACTCTAATATGCCCTTGGGTTTCTGTCAATTCTTTTTTCAATTAACGGAAATGTGCATGAATCCTATATCAGTTTACTACTTCCAATACAAGCAGGTCAGCGGTCATGAGGGAATCGTTGGACGGTTGTCTGAAGCCGAAATTGTAAATCTATTACCGCGCGTGATAGAGATTGCGACACCGGAGATCTACCCGCCGGGGAGCATCGTTTGGTATGCGGGCGAATTGAGGCACGAAGAAATCGAGCGGTGCCGGTGGCTGACCTTTCTGACGCAGATCAACACGCTCGTTTGGGAGGATGAGGCTGCCGATCGAGATCAACGGATAGCGGAGACCCTGCGAAAGGATTACGATGCCTTTTGTGCCTTCGTCGAATCTGGTGTCCATCAACCGACCTTGACACTCGACCAAAACTGGGTTGCCACAATCGCTCCACAGGCATTTGATTACCAATCTCCAGCGAGGCAGTCTCCGTATCTGATTCGCGCGATGCTAAATCTCAGTTACAGCGCGGAACGCGTTGGGAGTGTGCTAGATCCGATGGGCGGCTACGGGCAGACACTTTTCGAGTGTGTATTAAGAGGGGTTGATGGTGCGACGCTAGAGATTTCTCCAACCGCCTCGAAGCGAAGTGCCGAGAATCTCCGAAAACTCTTGCAGCGGCTTGGGGCATCTTTTGAGGAATCCCACGATGGAACACGCCACCTTTTCGTGACGCACGGCACTTCCCAAAGCCGGTATCAGATCGTCAACGGCGATACGCGAGAGGCACATCGGTATCTACCTAACCAACAATTCGATAGTCTGATCACAGATTTCCCTTACGGCGTCCGTGCCGGAAGCCGAAACGAAAAGCTCACGCCAATCCCATTAGATGAACTACTAAATGCCGCACTGCCAAGCTGGGGGCGGTTACTTAAGCCGAACGGGACCGTTGTGATTGCATATAACTTGAAGACGTTGCCACGCGAAAGGGTGGTTAATCTGATTCAGGGACATGGGTTTCGCCAGCGTTTCGCCGATGCTGATCTACACGAGCGGATCTCCGGTAAGATTCATCGGGATATCATAGCGTTTGAAAAAGCGTGAAACAATCTTAGCAGGGAACGCAGATCTGCGTTCCCTACACAACGGGTTCACCGATAATTCGGCACTGGCACAACTGCTCCATCCCTTTCAGCAGAGAGATGTGCACAAATCCCCGGCGCAGTATAGTCCATCGCTTCGTAAACATCAATTGGCGGTTTCGTATCGTTCAGGATGGATTCGACAAATCCCTCAACGATTCTGCTTTCGGCTACGCCGTGTCCACTGTCATCACTTGTGAAGGGGGTCATCTCTCGGTCAGGGGCGATTCCTCGGAAGTATCCACTTGCTCTGTCCTTGTATTGACGTTTGCTTTCCAACGCACCGTTTGTGCCATAGACGACATACCAGTGGAATGCCGGGTGCCGTTCAATCGAGAAGCCGCATAAGATCTTGACAACCGCACCGCTCTCCATCTGAAACAGCCCTACCTCTAGGTCAATTACGCCGAGATCCGGTGCGATGTTAGAACCGGGGTTTAACCCCGTCGCTGCTATGCACCGGTCTTCCATCAGGAAAAGTAGAGGTCCGAGGCTATGGGTACAGTATTGAATTGGCGGCATTTTAGCTCGCCACGTCAGCGTCCCATCCTCACGTTTCATCATACCTCGACAGTCGTGAATATATTCGGCTTCGGCGTAGATAATCTTCCCAAGTTCGCCGTCACGGATCTGCTCCTTCCATGCGAGGTGCATATCGCTATAGCAGCAGTTTTCAGCGAGCATATATTTCAAGCCGGTCTTTTCGACAGTTTGAACGACCACTTCACACTCTGACAGTGTGTATGCCGCTGGTACTTCACAGAGGACATGCTTCCCGTCTTCCAATGCAGCGATTGTGTGGTCGGCGTGTTGCGGCATCTCCGTGCAGATCACCACCATATCCAGATCGTGTCTCAGAAATTCTTCATAATTCGTGTATCTCGACGCATCGGCCGGACAGTCGGCTGACTCCAATCGAGACATGTCTGCATCGCACACCGCGACCACTTTCGCTTGAGTCTGATCTGAAAAGCGGTCTAGGTATACGCGTCCACGCCCTAGCCCCACAACACCAACCTTTAACTTCATCAATTTTCTCCTTAACGACTGTGCAAGATATGATATGCAGCAATTCCCAACGACACATGAACGTTCAACGAAGCCCCCTTGCCGTACATCGGGATATAGACTGTCATATCGCAGGCAGCGAGGGTCCGCTTCGTCACGCCGTGATCTTCATGCCCTACGATCAGGCATAGCTTATCGGGATATTCGGTCTCATTGTACGGCACAGATGCTGCGGTTATCTCTAACGCACAGCTAACATAACCCCGCGCTTTGAGGTCAAAAATTGCGTCCGCTGCCTGCTCCACATAACTCCACTTCACCCGCCGATCTCTGCCCCGTCCAACCTTCCGAATCAACGGGTGCGGCGGACGTGCGCTGATACCTGTCAAAATGAGTTGACGCACCCCGGCTGCGTCCGCAATCCGAAACGCAGATCCAACATTGACCGGATCTTCGACATCCTGCAATATAAAGATGAGTTCTCTATCCGGACGTGATGCCTGTTTAAGAAAATCCTTGAGCGGTTTACCACGTAACTGTTTCAAGGCTCACTCTCCATTGTCCAATACTTCGGATTTTTCCCTGCCTTTGCCGGCAACGTAAAGGACCCAAAGGGTCACAACTATTGCGATCGCCATCCATATAACACCCCACACAACCGTCGGAATGTATGGTGTAATTTCTTCGTGCAGCATACGGGCATCGGATCGGAGATGGGAACGGTCTATAATATCGCTCTTGATATCAAGAATTGCATAAAGGCAACTGGTCAAGCCAATAACTCGCAGCAGCCACTCATTAATCGATTCTGGAAGGAGTCTGCCTACGATAATCAGTGCTCCGCCGAACCCGACCCCGAATAGAAAACCGAAACTGTTTCGCAAATAGAAGATTGAAATAAGGATCATGCCTATACCGATAACAGCACTGATGAGTTTACCCAAGCGAGTCCGCGCTGCAAGAATCAGGATCAACCCACCCCACATTAGGCTCCCAAGATAGCCGGCGGTGAGTGTCCAGAAACGTGAACCGCCGGCCGTGATCGCGTGTCCACCCTCTTGCTGAACAATCTGAATCTCTTTGATACTACCACCCGTCGCGAGCGCCGCTAGACCGTGACTGACTTCGTGCATAAAAACAACGAAGATCTTGAGTGGATAAACAAACTGCGTATTCCACAGAAAAACGATGACGATGAAAATACCGATCAAGCGAATGTCTAATCGTTTAAAGAATTTTATGATCATCTTTGCTTTCGTGAACTTTTGGTTGATATTCAGGGGTGGATATGCTATATTTGCCAAGCATTCGCATCAATGCCTTCAAGCCTTAGATGGGGTTAGATTAACGGATGCATCGCCGATTTGTCAAGGCGTTTTAAGTCCCGATTCCATCGGGGAAGGATTTTGACGGATACTTGAATATCCCCACGGGGAAACGATGCGAAACTGAATTGGAGAGCCGCACAATGGGAAATACCTTTGGTCATCTCTTTCGGATTACAACATGGGGCGAATCGCACGGCGGAGCGATCGGCGTCGTGATTGACGGCTGCCCACCACAACTCAAAATAGATATCAGCACCATTCAGGCGGAACTTGACCGACGACGACCGGGGCAGAGCCATCTCACAACCTCACGTCAGGAGGAGGATCAGGTGGAGATTTTGTCCGGCGTTTTTGAGGGGGAGACGCTTGGATCCCCGATCTCAATGTTAGTATGGAACAAAGACGCGAAGCCCTCCGCCTACGAACATCTCAAGGATGTGTATCGACCGTCTCACGCTGACTTCACCTATCAACAGAAGTTCGGGCTCCGTAACTGGCAAGGCGGCGGCAGGGCAAGTGCCCGTGAGACAATCGGACGGGTAGCAGGGGGCGCGATCGCAAAGCAGATTTTACGCGAGCAGTGTGGGACAGAAACCCTCGCTTATGTCAAGCAGGTCCACACAATCGAAGCGGATGTCGATTCGGAGGCTGTAACGCTTGATGAGATTGAATCCAGCCTCGTCCGATGTCCAGACCCCAGAGCCAGCGAGAAGATGGCGGAATGTATTGATCAAGCGAGACGAGATGGCGATTCCCTCGGCGGGATCATCGAATCGGTGTCCCGGAATGTTCCCGTGGGACTCGGTGAACCGGTGTTCGACAAACTCAAGGCAGATCTGGCAAAAGCGATGATGTCCCTTCCAGCCACGATGGGCTTCCAGATCGGTTCCGGCTTTGGCGGTGTAGTCGGCACAGGTTCGCAGCACAACGATCCCTTCTACAACGATGGCGGGCGCATTCGCACACGGACGAACAACTCCGGCGGGACCCAGGGCGGCATCTCAAACGGTGAAAATATCGTTTTTCAGATCGCTTTCAAACCAACAGCTACCATCCGCAAGGAGCAAGAAACGGTGGACCTCCACGGAAACCCTGTCACGCTGTCGGCGCACGGACGGCATGACCCCTGCGTTTTGCCCCGTGCCCCTGCAATGGTTGAAGCGATGACCGCGCTGGTATTGGTCGATCATTTTCTGCGACAGCGTGCGAAAACTCTGGATTAATAAACCTTTTGGCTCATATTAAGAAATCGTGCAACAGAAACCGAGTTTTTGACAAAAACTTGGTTTCTCTTAGCATTTTATCTTCGTTTTCAATGAGTTCCGCGGATTGGGATTGCTAGCCCGATTGCACTAATGAACAAATGGTTTTCACGTTTCACGCATCACGTTTTACGCTCTTAATTCGTAGGTTGGGTAGAGCGACAGCGAAACCCAACTCCTATGAACCGATACCCCTTACGCATCACGTATTACGTTTCATGCTCTTTAAGCGATTTCGGATTGATCCCGCCATTGCCACCGGTCCCTTTGTTACCACCTCGATTGACGTGTTCGGAATCCTATTCTACTTTATAATCGCCCGAATCTTTCTCTTCTGACCTTCGCTCCAGAGGAGCGATATGTCTATAGAATGACGATAGGCTTAATCCCCGCGCTCCAGCGGGGCGCAATGTGTAATATTAATCGATGAACTAATGAACCCAAGTCGCTAGTGTTAAAATCCCATCAATTTTCTCGTAGGGGCGGGGTTTCCCCGTCCGATCTCCAAAGCCCCAACGGGGCGATATGTGTATAGTAATTCCGAAATTCCATATCCTCAAGCCCCAAATACCCGGCGGGTCATCCGTCAATTCTTGGCTCATTGAGCCTAGTACC
The DNA here is from genome assembly GCA_965208425.1 of Candidatus Poribacteria bacterium. Taxonomy (GTDB): domain Bacteria; phylum Poribacteria; class WGA-4E; order WGA-4E; family PCPOR2b; genus PCPOR2b. Next base: position 5,177,307 of record OZ242335.1, read on the forward strand.
TTATGCGACATTCCGGGTATTTTCGACATATGTGTCATACATTTGGTTATCTCTGATGGAGGTCGGGCATGAAAACTCGACCTGCACGTTGAGCGTAGCGAAATCCCGATCTATCGGGGTTGTCTAGCAACTTGCGTTATAACAAGTTTCGGTATTTTTACGCTAGAAGGGAAGTCATTACCAACTTTGAAGAAGGACAATCAAAATGAGTGACAACGTAACCGAAACACAAGACGCAACAATCACTCTGACTGTTGAGCAGTTAGAAGGAATTATTCGGAAGGTGGTGCGTGAAGAACTAATAGAGTTTGCCACGCAGAATCTCTTTAACCTCGATAAAACCTCTCCGCTTTATGAGGATATGGACGATATTCTTGAACGCAAAAAATCTGATAGATTGAAATTTCACACCCACGCGGACGTTTGGAATGAATGAATACCAAGGTTTTTATGAAAGCCGATTCGTCCGAAATCTTACGCATTACTCAGGTTTACGCCAACGTATCCAGCGGAGAGTTGAGCAGATCCTCAAAGATCCCTATACCGGCACAGGACGTCTTGGGCGAGTTAGATTTGCGGAGCTGCCGCAGTGTATAATGGTGGGAACCCTTCTCAGGTTGCCTGTGAAATCAGAGGCATTCGTATAATCGGGGTTGCCCTCCCACACAGTAACATTTACTATCAGCTAATTCGGTTTTGCCATACACATTGCACTCCGTTGGAGTGCAGGATTGATCCTATCGCCCTTCTATAGACATACCGCCCCGCTGGGGCGGAAGATATACCGTTGTCCAACTAGGATTTCAATCAGTTGATACATCGGTTCGATAGGTGCTTTCGCTCCAGTTTTGAATCCCGATTTATCGGGGAGGAGCGCAATGTCTATAGTCAGTTGGCTGTGCAATGGGCGCGCTCCAGCGGAGCGCAATGTGTAGAACTTAGTAGTTCGATGAACCGATTAATCGATGAACTAATGAACTTGCGTTATCATAAGTTTCTGTAATATTTACACAACATTAACAGCGATTTTTGCGTAAACCTCAAAAAAATCGCAAAGGAGATAATTATGAAAAATCGGTTGTTTTACATCGGTCTAGGCTGCGTGCTATCAACCCTGTTGTGGACAATACTCGCAGCGACGCCCCCACGGGTCAGATACTTAGCGCGAGAAAGCGAAGTCATAGAAACGCTTTTCGTCGGTCGGCTTTACTGTCATGAACTGAGTGTTCTTAATAAAGACAACGAGGAAGTAATGGCAATGCTTGATATGTCCGAAGGGGCGACCCTTGCTATTCGGGAAACTGATCCTAAGCCTGACGATAGGGAGTATGTATTTTTGCGTGCTGACGCTTTATCGTTCTTCAATAAGTTGTTCACCGATGCAAATAAAAAACAAAAAAAAGAGTTTGTGGACTAAAGGAGATTATCATGAAATCGAATCGTCCGTTTTATGTCGCGGTCAGCTACTTGGTCGCATTGACAATCACCGCATTCGCACAAGAATCAAAAGTTGACCCAGACAAAACAGAGGATATTACCTTTGAACTGGTCACGCCGATAAAGTTCGCAGATGGCAGCGAAAAAACATCGTTCACCAAATCCGAGATTGAAGCCCTTCGTGATCTGCCTATTTATATGGGAGGGAGCAAATTTGATGCGACCCTAGGGAACAACGGGGACAGACGCACCCCCCGCACGTGCAGGGAATACGATGCGGCGATCTTGGCTGGATACCGTCCCGTCTCAAACGCTGACATCGCGCTCGCCGGATGGCTCAAGTATCCGTGCGGAACGCTTCAACTGCTTGAGCGGGCGACCCGCCCTAAACGGAGTTTCCTGCCCCAAGACCTGTTTGATCTCAAGTTATTGCCGCTTAAACTGTTTCCGGTCATGACCGATTATGAACAGACATACGGGCGCGACATCGAGGGCGAAACCTTTGATGACCAAGCCCAAAAGGGGGAACTCGAGGTTATCGAGAACGCCGTACACCGGTTCGTTTGCAAATTCATGGGATCCAGGTATTCCCTAACGGAAATGGTCCGGGCGGACTTTAACGGCGACGGGACCGAAGATATCCTGTTTGAGGAATCGGAGCGTGCCATCGGAGCGACATACCGCGTCTACAACCTTCTCATCTTGACCCGGAAATCGAACCAAGCGAAATATGAGAAAGTCTTCCAAAGCGGATTCGTCATGCTCCCGAAACATCTCGATAAAGCGTTGAAAGGCGGTAAAACACCACAGGAGGATTGATTATGAATCACAAGCAGAAGTTGGGATATATGGCATTAGGTGCAGGTCTGTTGGCACTCGGCAGGCTACTATATCGATAGGACAAAGGCGGTGTATGGGGACGGACGTAGTGAAAACGGAGAAGCGGTTGCAAGCGGTGTTTACTTTTACCAGCTGCAGGCGGGGGATTATACCGCCTTACGGCGGCTGGTGATTCTCAAGTAGGTGCCCGAATTGCCAAAAGAATCCGAGTTGTTCTAAAAAAATAGGACTTAGCATTACAGTAGGGGACACCGATCATTGTTCCCTAATCCGTGTAATCCCAAAATCTGTGTCAATCTGTGATTCAGACAGGTGTTCCTCAATTTGATGAACGAATGAACCAACCCATCAAAAAGGGAGAATGTTCTCATGAAAACAATCGTAACATTACTTATTCTTTTCACCCTATTTTCGCTCAACACTTTTGCCCAAGAGTATACACAATGGGGGATACCCGAAGGGGCCAAAGCCCGCCTCGGCAAAGGAAGCATAAGTGAGATAGCATATTCCCCCGATGGCACTCAGCTCGCAGTCGCGAGTAGTATTGGTATTTGGCTCTACGATGTACAGGCTGGCGAAGAACTTGCTCTGCTCACAGGGCATACGGGTTCGGTCAATAGCATGGTGTTCAGTCCGGATGGCACTATCCTCGCAAGCATAAGTACCACCGGCGTTGATGCCGTCCATTTATGGGATGTTGCGACAGGTATGCTCAAAAACACACTCAAAGGACACGCCAGCGTAGTCACGAGTATCGCGTTCAGCCCGGATGGCACCACCCTCGCAGGCGGAGGTGACATTATCTTAACTGTCCTCTTAAGCGAAGATAATGCTCTTTTCACAGCCCTTCTTGAGAATGAGGATTTAGTGGTGGATGTCGTGTGGTTGTGGGATATTGCGACAGGTAACCTCAAAAATACGCTCAAAGGACGCCTCAGTATAATCAGGAGTATCACTGTCAGTCCGGATGGCACTACCCTCGCAGGTGTGAACGACGACGGCACTGTAAGTTTGTGGGATATTGTGTCTGGCACGATTAAAGCCACGCTAGAAGGACACACGGACGGGTTCAGAAGTGTCGCTTTCAGTCCGGATGGCACCACCCTCGCAGGTGTGCTCTACGACGGTGGGGTGGGCTTGTGGGATGCCGCAACAGGCACCCTCAAAAATACGCTCAAAGGAGACACGGACCTGGTCTTGCATCTCGTCTTCAGTCCGGATGGCACTACCCTCGCAAGTGGTAGCTGGGACGATACTGTGCACCTGTGGGATGTCACAACAGGCACCCTCAAGAATACGCTCAAAGGAGGTATTATCTTCAGTCCGGATGGCACCACCTTCGTAGGTGTGAACGAGAACGATACGCTGCAGGTAGGGGGTATGGCATTTCTTCAAGAACACACCGGCGTCGTCAAGAGTGTCGCTTTCAGTCCGGATGGAGCCACTCTCGCAAGTGGATACAAAAACGGGGATATTCTATTGTGGGATGTCGCAGCCGGGACTCTCAAAAACACTCTCAAAGGACACACAGACGAGGTTAATATTGTCGTTTTCAGTCCGGATGGAGCCACCCTCGCAAGCGTAAGTGCAAGTTCCAGCGGTATTGATACTGTTGTAGGTTTATGGGATGTCGCAACCGGCACCCTCAAAAACACCTTGGAAGGACACACGTCTACAGTCTGGAGTATCGTTTTCAGTCCAGATGGCATGACCCTCGCAAGTGGAAGCTGGGACGGCACTGTGCGTTTGTGGGATGTCGCAACGGGCACTCTCAAAAACATACTTGAACATACGAGAGGTGTCCGCCATGCTGTCTTCAGTCCGGACGGCATGACCCTCGCGAGCGGAAGCGACGACGGGGGCGTACACTTGTGGGATGTCGCAACAGGCACTCTCAAAAATACACTCAAAGGACACGAGGACGTTTTAATTGTCCCGGATGTTTTCTCGATGAACTCTGTCTGGAGAGTTGACTTTAGTCCGGATGAGACCACCCTCGCAAGCGGGTACGAAAACGGGGATGTCCTGTTGTGGGATGTCGCAACAGGCACACGCAAAGCCACGCTGGAAAGACACACAAATGTTGTCAATAGCGTTGCCTTCAGTCCGGATGGGACCACCCTCGCAAGTGGTAGCTGGGACGATACCGTGCACTTGTGGGATGCCGCGTCTGGCACACACAAAGCCGTGCTGGAAGGAGACATGTTGAATATTAATCATGTTGTTTTCAGTCCGGATAGCATGATGCTCACAAGCGGAAGTTCGAGCATGGGCGATAATGCTTTGTTGTTGAGGCAAGGCGATACTGTTGTGCATTTATGGGATGTCGCGTCTGGTACGCTCGAAGACACACGCAAAGGACATACAAACGTGGTCAGTAGTATTGCCTTCAGTCCCGATGGCACCACCCTCGCAAGCGGGAGTTGGGATGGCACCGTGCTACTTTGGGAGCTCCCGTCTACAAGGGAACCTGTTGTCCAACCGCAGCTCATAGCGGATGTCAACGGCGATGGAAGCGTCAATATCTTGGATTTGGTCGTAATTGCGGCTAGTTTAGGGCAGGCTGGGCAGAATAAGGCGGATGTCAACGGGGATGGGGTTGTTAGTATTCTGGATCTGGTATTGGCTGCAGGCATGTTTGCTGACGTGGCTGCCGCACCCTCATTGCATCCAGAAACACCTGAGACACTCACAGCAGTAGAGGTTCAGGGTTGGCTGACTGACGCAAGGGCACTTGAGGTTAGAAATCCCATCATGAGACGGGGGATTGTAGTGCTTGAACAGCTCTTGGTATTCCTAACCCCAACAGAGACTCAACTGCTTGTCAACTACCCGAATCCGTTCAACCCAGAGACATGGATACCGTATCAGTTAGCAGAGGACGCTTTCGTCACCCTGACCATCTATGATCAGACTGGTCATGTTGTCCGCACAATCGACATTGGACATCGGATTGCCGCGGTCTACGAGAATCAATCGAAAGCAATCTATTGGGACGGCAGAAACGAGTTGGGGGAGCAGGTCGCAAGCGGTATCTACTTCTACCAGTTATCCGCAGGGGATTATTCTGCCACGCGAAAAATGGTGATTCTGAAGTAGGAGGCGAATACGGATTTTTTATAATCGGAAAAGCAGTGCTGATAAGCGGAGCAACACACTGTATAAAACCTGCCAACAGTGTAGAGACCGAGCCAGAGCACGCTATCATCAACGAAAGGGAGGTTTATGATGAAATCCTATATCATTTTCTACAAGATTTCGCGGATTGTCTTTTTTACTCGTGTTTTCGCTCTATATGCAACAATAATTTCTCTGAACTGTGGCACACTCCCAACTGCTGTTGCCGTTACCGACCCATCAGGGCGAGCCAGTAGTTCATCGCGTGGATGGGCAATACCCCGAGAGTCACTATCTTGACAACACAGAGGTAAAAGTGAGTGACGGAATCGTTTGATGTCACGAAAATCCTTTTACACAACGCTATCGCCGATTTTACTGCATCCCCCAGTTGATCGGCGGTCTGTCCAAGGTCCAAGGGGGCAAAAGGAGAGAGTTAAACATGTCTGAGAAATCTGAAAGAGATGCGGAAAAGAACAACACGCTCAAGCAACTGATTAACCATGCGCCGCTGCTTGGCGGCGTTGCTAACGCTGCTATAAGCTCAACGCTAAGTATGTTTTCCCTGAAGGAGTATTGATTGGAGGAGTGGCTGGAGGAGTGGCTGAAAAGGGGATTGAAATCGCGTTAAGCAAAGTTGGGCAGAACTTTTCGGAAAAGCATTTGAGCACGCGCGAAAAAGTACGGCTAGGTGCTGTGCTTGTTTTTGCAGCTGAGGAATTTAAGCGACGGGAAGTCCATGAAAGCCCCCGTGAGGATGGTTTTTTCGATGAGAAACAAACGGGTAGACCGGACGCGGAAGAGGTTGCAGAAAGTGTGTTTTTGAAAGCCCAAATAGAACCAGAAGAGAAGAAAATCCGATATATGGGCTATTTGCTTATAAGCATTGCTTTCGAGCCGAAAATCAGCGTGCACATGGCACATCAACTCATAAAGGCAGCTGAACAACTTACCTACCGACAACTATGTATTCTGAAACTCTGTGCAGTAAAAGATAATTATAGATTGCGCGATAACAATTATCGTGATGAGCGTTATGAAATTGAAAACGACCTTTATCTTTATGAAGTGCTATCTGGATGTGGCGATCTTCATAACAAAGAATATATACACTCTGGATTAGATACCCCTACCCATGAAGGTAATGTCCTGTCTAGAGTGAGAAGCATAGTACCTAGGTTGTGTTTACATTGTGTAAGTTATTGACATTTTCAGTAAGTCTTTGTAAACTGTGTTGCATGCAAACTCAACAGATAGATGCCACTCAAGACTTGCCTGTGATGATTAGTGATGCAGCTTGGCAGAGCATACACCCGTTTCTGCAAACATTGCCAAACGTCTATGTCGGGACCCCTGAAGATTGTAGACGTTTCCTTTCGGCACTCATCTGGATAACAAAAGAAGGCGCGACTTGGCGGTCGCTACCGAAAGTTTACGGATATTGGAATGCCATCTATAGACGTTTCGGCAGATGGTGCGATGCCGGGGTCTTTGAAAAACTCCATGAACATTTCCATGAGGCGGGTGCATTCTCCGCGCTCCTGATTGATTCAACGATTGTGCGGGCACATGCGGCGGCGGCGGGTGCCCCCAAAAAAACGGAGGTCAGCAATCAGAAGCACTCGGTCGGAGTAAAGGTGGCTTTACCACGAAACTCAATGCTGCGGTGAATGATGCGTTTTTACCATTGCGTTTTACTTTGACAGCGGGTGCGTGCCATGACGTGACACAAGCCCCGGCGTTGATTACCGGCTACACGTGCCGGTATGTTATTGCGGATGCGGCTTATGACTCCGATGCGCTGCGAGAAACGATTGTTGCCCAAGGCGCGGTGGCGGTCATCCGTCCTCGCAAGAACCGCGTTGAAGATCGGCCTTATGATAAAGAGATGTATAAACGTCGCAACGTTATAGAGCGTTTTTTCCATCGGTTGAAGCAGTATCGCAGGGTTGCTACTCGCTATGATAAATATGCTGACCGATACCTCGGATTCGTCTATTTCGCAGCTCTACTTATCACTGCTAAAAAAATGTAAACACTACCTAGTAATATGGCTTTCCGGCCAATAGGCGATTATCTTTACAATCTCATGAAACTTTCCCAAATACCAGATGAAGACATAGTTCCAATCGCCGAGCAGTTGAAGTAAAGCACAAAAGGTTAACCATCGGCTATCTCCCCATACGATGATAGGACTGGTAAGTTGGTGTGGAGCGCAGCTTAACAGGAGGATTTATGATGAACGAATTGGTAACACGGCAACAGGAAACGGGATTGGTTATCAGCACCGAGACGAAAGAATTGATTCAGTCCAGCATCGCAGATAGCACCCTCAAACGATACCAGAGACTATCGAAGCAGATAGAAGCCTGGCTTAATGGTCAGATCTTAACTGACACCCTACTAGCGGATTACATTACCGATAAGCCGGGGGGAAAGACTGCCGATCTGGAATGTCAAAATATGGTATAATTGTATTGGCTTTCGTGGGAGAGGTCAACGCCACTGCACAGTATCATTACAGCAAGAAAGGCAAACAAACATGAAAGAGCAGAATACACACGTCACATACACCCGGTCTGAACTAGATGCCCTCCCCGACGAAACCGATTGGGAGCGCGTGGATGCACTAACTGATGAAGACATAGAAAAAGCAGCCTTATCTGATCCGGACGATCCGCCCACGGATGCAGACTTTTGGAAAGATGCAACAGTGGTCATGCCAGAAAACATGGAGGAATATACTCAACGCGAGATTATGGGAATAATCAATGAGATAGTGGAGAACTCCAGCGACGGCAACTACATCTACCGCGGCGAGCCTGAATGTTATCCGGAGGTATCCTCAGGCCTTTGGAGGTTATTGCAACAGGAAGATGAGATTATCATAATACCCCCCGATGCAAAGGACGTGCGGCAAATGTTTCTGGAGGAGGCTCGAAGATACACTCGTGATACTGACATAGATGATTTTGAACTTGAGGCTCAACTCCAACATAACGGTGCCAAAACCAGCCTTATAGACTTCACAACTGACTATTTTATCGCTCTTTTCTTTGCCTGTTACGGCGAACCTAAAAAAGATGGTAGGGTCATCTTGTTGAAACAAGATGAAACAACAAAAGATTGGATTAAAAACCTAATACCCCAGAACATCGCGTTATAGCCCAGAAAAGCATATTCGTTCAGCCTCCAGACGGCTTTATTGATGCGCGTAAATATGATAAACCGATTAAAATTCGCAAAGACCTCAAAGTTCCTATGTTAGCCCACCTGCAAGTGTATTATGGTATCTCTCCCCAATTTGTCTACAATGACGTGCACGGATATATTAAACATCAGGAAAGACACTACGAAACATTCATAAATCTGCGGAGGGGGACGCATCGTTACATTCAAGGATATCTCGCCAATAGTAAAGATGAATATGATGCGTCAATTCAGTATTATAACGAGGCGATAGCGCTGCATCCTGCATTTGCCCAGGCATATTACGAGCGCGGCCTAACGTGTCGTATGAAAGAAGATTATCAAAGGGCTGTTGAAGACCTGACCAAAGCCATAGAGCTTGATCCTGATTTTATTCTATCTTACGCAGAACGCGGGTTTAATCGGATAAGAATCGACGATTATGATGGGGCTATTTCCGATTCGCTCATGTTAAGATTTAGTGCAAAGAAACCGAGTTTTTTCGGCAAAACTCGGTTTCTCTTCGTGCTTTGCACTTTCTTTTTATATGAGCCTTCCGATTATAATTGGGTGATCAAACATGATGACCTCAACAAAGTTGATGCCTATTGCAATCTCGGTGATGCCTATCGTCGGAAAGAGGATTTCGATACTGCGCTCAAAAAATGTAATAAGGCAATTAACCTCAGTCCTATTTATTACTACCCATATAAAATACGCGGTTGTATTTACTATGACCGAAAAGAGTATGAAAAGGCTATCGAAGATTTTACTAGAGCAATAAATAGTCTTGATGATGCGCTTGAAGATAAGGCTGTCGTTTACGACTTGCGTGGCAAGTGTTACCGTGTCATAGGCGAAGAAGATCGTGCCAATTCCGATTTCACTAAGGCAGAAGAACTCCGAAATGCAAGGGCTGAAAGACAACAGCTTTACCAACGATTTTTGTGATTCTAAATAGTCCGATAATATAGCATTATCGGACATTAACGTCGATTTTACTTAATCCCCAGTAGATCGGCTGTCCATTGAGGAGACTAGAGGACAATTTTGATGAAACGGAAAATCTGTGTCAGATCTATGGTGTTAGGTGCAGTGATTATGCTAATTGGGTTTGCGGTCGGGGCTATCGTCTCTCCGCCGTTGCTTGCACAAAGAGAGGGCGTGTTTGGTGAGATTCTGTGCACTGGGGTCACAGTGATGGGTAAGAATGAGAAAGCCGCTATTCGCTTAGGCAGTTATGATGACAATTGTGTATTTATCTATGATAAGCGTGGAAAAGCAGGGGCTATCTTATGTGCAGGTGATAAAGGAACGGGTGTATCGAATCTATAATAAATATGAAAAAAGGGCGATTGGCTTAGATGCTGTAAGAACAGGTAATTGGGCATGATAATATCAGGTAGCAAGCACCTTAACTGGAGGATTGATCATGAATTACAAGCAGAAGCTTAAGAAGTGTCCCAAAGATACATTCACACTCTCCCTGCTTGCATTGGTTATCGGTTGGCTTTTTCTTATAGGCGGTTGTGCACAAATCATCGGCACACTAAACGATGCATTAGAGGGTGTCAAAAGTGCAACTCCAGCAACATCAATCAGCCCATTATTAGGGCTTCAAATTATTGTAGGGACATCCGCTTATAGATCCATAAAGAGAAGAAAACTAGGAATGCGAGAAGAATCGGTCTTACGAAGAGGTGGAGAATTACTCGCTTTAATCGGCGTATGCCTTCCCACCCTTGCTTTTGTGGGACAGATTATCAACCCCTCACAGGCGTTTCTGAACAAGGCAGCCAATGAGCCTGGAGAAGTCTTTTTTATTTATGTGATAGTGCCTTTATGGTCATCTATTGCTTACGCAGTAATGGCAGTGAAATATAAAGTCGAAAATGGGGGGCATCATCTATAGAGATTAGAAACGATAGCCTAACATTGCCAAACTACTATTTTAGACAGGAGAAGATTATGAATCACAAGCAGAAATTGGGATACACACTTTTAGGTGCAGGAATTATGGCAATCGGTATCATCATCGGGCAGGTCATCACACCGGACATCGACGCGTAGAACAGTAGCGTGTTTGATACGATCGTCTGCCGTGAGATTCAGGTAGTGGATAAAGACAAAAAAAAAGCGATTGTCTTGCAAAGCAATGAGAGTGGCAATCAGCTGATTGTCTATAAACCGCAGAACGAGCGCGCGAACGTTGTTGGCATACAAATGAAAGCCAACAATTTAACTAACGAGATAAAAATCGTAGATACGACGCACGAGCGAACTGCTATTTGGTTATACAGCACAGTAATGTTTGTGCCCGTCAACAAGGTGAGAGTCTCTTATCCGGCTGGGAGCGGAGTGCAATTAGCAGCTACTGACAGAGATAGTTACCTCTCTATCGACGGAGGCAATATCCTCTTACAAAGCAGCGACAAACATCACCTGATCTCACTCCAAGATCTTAAAGACCCCCTCCAAGAGGCTTTTGAAATTATGAGCCACGATGATGGCAACTTCTCGTCACGGTGGATACGTGAGAAAGGTAGAAGGACGGCCTGTGAAGAAAGGGGATATTTCATGAACGAATTGATAACACAACAACAGGGGACGGGACTGGCTATCAGTACCGAGACGAAAGAATTGATTCATTCAAGTATCGCAAATTCAACACGCAAGCGATACTAGCGGTTGAGTGAACAGATAGAGGTGTAGCTGAGTGGTCAGATGTTGAATGACGCACTTTTAGCAACTTACATCACCAAATTATAAACCTCCCGCCGAGAATCTCGGCTAACGAATAAAGAGGACTCAACGATGAGCATTTATGAAGAACTAGGCGTCCGCACCCTAATCAACGCAGCAGGCACCGTCACCCGGTACGGCGGTTCCCTGATGGCACCTGAAGTATTAGACAGTATGCGCGGTGCATCTCAACAATTCTGTCATTTAGATGAAGTGCAGAAGAAAGTTGGCAAAAGGATTGCTGCCATGCTTGAGGTAGAGGCAGCGTATGTGACCTCAAGCGCCGCCTGTGGATTGGTGCTGACCACCGCTGCCTGTATGGCTGGAACGGATCCCACTAAAATTACACAACTGCCGGATACGACCGGAATGAAACATGAGGTCATCATCCAAAAGATACACCGAATTGCGTATGACCAAGCGATTCGTGTGGCTGGGGGGACGCTGATTGAAATTGATGATCAAGGAACGCCGCCAACTGAAGAGATGCGCCGTGCCATCAATGAAAACACCGCAGCCATCTTCTTCATGGCAACTGTCATGAACCACCCTGCCTCTGTACCACTGGAGGAAGTTGTAGCGATGGCAAAGGCAGCATCTGTGCCGGTGGTTGTGGACGCCGCGTCGGAATGTCCACCCGTTTCGACCTTGACACGTTTCTGGGAGGCGGGTGCGGATCTGATCATCTTCAGCGGCGGTAAGAGTATCATGGGACCCCAATCCACCGGGCTAGTCATCGGTCGTAAGGATCTCATTGCAGGGTGTGCTGCCAACGGTGTCCCATTCGCCACCGTGGGACGACCAATGAAGGTGAGCCGAGAAGAAATGATCGGGTTTATGAAGGCACTGGAACTCTACTTGGCGAGAGATCATGAAGCCGATACCGCTCGGTGGACAGCGCAACTGGACTACATCGAAGCTGCATTAGAGGGGATTCCGAATATAAACGTTGGACGGTTCACCAAGTCAGAGACGTATACGATCCCACTACTGTACATCCGTCCAAAAGCGGATGCTAACTTCACGCGATCAATGATAGCAGAGGCACTAGAGGCAGGCGAGCCACCTATTGTCGTTGGTCAACACTTCACTGAGGACAGCGTTACGATCAATCCCCACAACCTACAACCGGGGCAGGAAGGGGTTGTAGCAGAACGGTGTAAAGCGGTGTTGGATCAGATCGGCTAAATCCCTACGCTCATGTTAAAAGAAAGTGCAAAGCACGAAGAGAAACCGAGTTTTTTCTTGAAAACTTGGTTTCTGTTGCACGATTTCTTTATATGAGCCAATCCCTATTCCGATTTGAACATGCCAAATGCGAACGCCTCCGGCAATGTATCAAAAATGATGTTGCCCGCATCATCCGTTGCGAGGTAATTGCCCATATACTCTGACCACCGATCCAGTGCAGGATCTTCACGGCTCTTGAGCCAATCCGCCTCGGACGGTGCGACCGCGTGCAGGAATAGGCGGTCCCCTAAGCGATAGATTGACATACTCACACTATTGTCGTCCATACTTTTTGCAATTTCGGGCCAAAGGTTATCGTGAGCTTCTTTGTATCCTTCGTAACTCCCGGGCTTTAGCTGCATAGACAAACCGATTGAATACATTTTTATTCTCCTTTTTGCAATAGGACTTACGTAGCCGAACGGTTAAAGTCCTTCCCCCTGCTTGCGCGGGGACTGAGGGGGGTGTGGGAGGGGCATCCCTGCCCCGATACGCCCGATGAATCGGGCAACTACAATCTAAAGTGCGTAAGTTCTGTGTAAATTAAAGTGATCGTTAGTCAGCCAGCGATCGAACAAAGTCCCGAAACAGAATCGTCTCTGACAGATTGTCACACGCGTTGCAATTCTCCCATTCCGTCCAGACATACTCAACTCCGAACCAACCACTGTATCCATTCGCCTGCGCGACTTCCAAAATTCGTTTGAAATCGATTGTGTTGTTGGCGAAGGTCTCTTGCAGCCGTTCATTGCGAGCACCTCTTACATGGAAGTGGCTTGCATATTTGACCAATGGCTCCACAACCGCGTCCGGCAAGCCGATCCGCGTAAAGTGAGCATAATCTAAGGTCAGGGTCAAGCCGGGGACCTGCTGCATCAGCTTCTCCGCCAATTCCGGCTGCGGAACGATCGAACCGATATGGGCTTCGACACCGTAGACGATGCCACGCGTCTTGGCTTGATCTACTCGCCAGTTCAGTTCATCGACAGCGCGAGCAAAGGAGTCATCGTATGACTCTGTCTCGAAATGTGCGCCGGGCAATCCGGTTACATGCTCACACTCGCACTCGGCGGTGTAATCAAGCGCTTTGATGAACCAATCGCGAGCCTGCTCCCGTTGCGATGCTTCGGGGTGATTAACTGCGTGGGACTTGAAATCCAACCCCATCTGAAGAAATATATCAGCAGCCTCAAGCCCCCAAGTGTCTAATCTATCTTTCAATCGTCGCGCAGATTGGGTAATGTTTGCAAACTCGCTAGAAGGGCGAAGATGGGAGCGTTCCTCAAACAGACCGATATCCACACCTTTGAACTCTAGCATGGCGATGAGTTGAAGGACATGCTCATGAGGCAACAACGGAAAAGTAAAGTCAGCACAGGCAAGTTTAAGTGTCATGATGGCTCCATGAATTTCGTTTGTCCTACAGTTTCCCACTCAGCGGGTGTGATATACCCCCCATCTACCACCAACGACGTGCCTGTGACACCGGCGGAGTCCTCACAGGAGAGGTAACGTGCCGCTCTAGCGATGTCCATCGGTGTGATGACAACGCCTGTGGGCACACGGCTGAGGCGATTCGCAAGCGTGGCTTCCGGGTCGGGGGTGGTGCTCAGGTGGTAGCGCAACATCGGTGTGTCGGTGATGCCGGGACAGACACAGTTGCAACGCAGCCCCTCGGCGGCGTAATCAAGCGCAATGGATCTGCTCAATCCGAGCACCGCGTGCTTAGAAGTGATATAAGCCGGTGTCAAGGCTTGTCCGATGAAGCTGCCCACCGAGCCGATGTTCACCATATAGCTGCGTTGGTTCTTGGTCAGGTGGGGGTGCCCATGTTTGATAGAGAAGAAGATCGATTTGACGTTGACGCCCATCAGTTGATCCCACTCCTCCTCCGAGTATTCGTGCAGTTCTACAACGTGAACAACTCCGGCGCAATTAACGATAATCTGCAAGCCACCGAAGTGTGCAACCGTTTTCTCGATCGATTGGCGCACCGCCTCCTCACATGCAACGTCGCATTCGTGGAAGATAGCTTCACCGCCGTTAGCGGTAATATCTTCGACAAGTTTCTGACCGCGCTCGGCTTGTATATCTACGACGGCAACCTTAGCTCCCTCCTCTGCAAAGAGTTGGGCGGTAGCTTCACCCATGCCCGAAGCACCGCCGCTGATCCAAGCAATCTGTCCTTCCAATCGTTTAGGGTTCATACGATCTCCCATGTTTGAATATCCACTTCAGGCTATCCGCGTCCAACGTAGGGCATCTTCGTTGCCATAATGGTCATGAACAGCACGTTTGCCTCCAACGGAAGGCTCGCCATGTGCACCACGGCACGTGCCACATCGTCTACGGCCATTCTTGGCTCAACCGCGACGCTCCCATCTGCTTGTGGAACGCCCACTTCCATTCTGTCTGTTCTTTCAGTCGCTGCGTTACCGATGTCGATTTGGCCACACGCAATATCGTACTTACGTCCATCAAGTGATGTCGCCTTGGTGAGTCCCGTCAACCCATGCTTGGTGGAGGTGTAGGGTGCGGAGTTGACCCGTGGTGTGTGCGCTGATATAGAACCGTTATTGATAATGCGTCCCCCTCTGGGTTCTTGGTCCTTCATAATCTTGAACGCTTCCTGCGTACACAAGAATGCGCCTGTCAAGTTGGTATCTGCAACCGTTTTCCACTGCTCGTAGGTCAAATCCTCTAGCGGCACAGGCGGTGCGCCAGTGCCCGCATTATTAAACAGTACGTCAAGCCTGCCAAAGGTCTCCTTCGTTCGGGCAAACAAGTTTTGGATGGAGGCGTGATCTCCCACATCTGTCGGTACAACGAGGACGCGTGAGCTATCCGCTCCTATCTCCTTGGCAGTTGTCTCCAAAGCCTCTACACGACGGCCAGCCAAGACAACGGCATAGCCCTCCTGCGACAGAGCGATCGATGTTTGCCTACCAATGCCAGAACCTGCTCCGGTTACGATAGCAACCTTCGTAATTGAACTCATCTATAAATTTCTCCTCACAATACATCTATAATAATAGGATTTACGTCCTTCGGTAGTGAACAGTGATCGTTGTTCACTACGAACTTATTGTAGTTGCCCGATTCATCGGGCGTTGGGAAGGGTGTCTAGCGGCGATAAATCGCCGAACTACAAAGGGTTCAGCACTCAACTGCGTAAGCCCTAATAATAAAGAGCGAAGCGGGAAATTTGCCCCACCATTTCTCACACATAACGCTGTTGAATAGATCTCCAAAACCTGATACAATAAACACAATTTACTATATCATTGCCCATAGCCAACGTCAAGTGCAAAAATGGCAGAGAGATCCGCACTATAGGAGCACTATGCTATGAAGTATTTTTCGGTGGAGAGTTCAGACATATCCGTTCCGAACGACTGGATGGATGATCCGATTCGGCTTTTGAAAGTTAGTTGGAAAGGCAAACCTGTTACCGGCTTCAACCAATCTTCTCGCCGCTGCTACGTCTATCCGGTGATGACGCCGTCGGGTGTCCCTGTTACGAACGAAAGGCCGACCAGTGACCATCCCTTCCACCAGTCAATCACCGTCGGGAACGACTACTTCTTCACGTACCAGACATCTGCGGCTGGACGGTTTGAGGATCCCGGCATGTGCTTCTACACCAACGAGCCTGATATGCGCGGGAGGGGAGAGGGACGCATCGTGGCGATGACGCACAACGAATGCACGGAGTTCAACGAAGGGCATCTGGAATTCATCGTGAGGATGCAGTGGCAGGGACCTGAACAGGGGTACGCCCCAAAATATCGCCGCGTTGTTGCCGAAGAGATGCGCACCATTAGTGTCTTTCCCGGCGACGTTGCCAACATCCTCGACGTGCGTTCACAGCTTAGACCAACGGAGTGGGATATCCGCTTGGGACCATCACGGCACGGATATTTCACGATTCGGGTGGCTGATCATCTAAGGGTTGCGGATAGGAACGGTGTGAAACAGGAGGGCAGCATTGTAGATTCTGAAGGACGGCGAGATGATGACGTAGGTTGGCAACACGCAGATTGGATTGACTACTACGGAACAGACGCCCAAGGACGCACCGCCGGTATTGCAGTTTTCCAGTTTCCGTCGATGGGGAATGTGGCTTGGTATGCGGGGGACTATGGAAGTATCCGGGTCAACCCGTTTCGCAAGGGAGCCACCTATGTGTCGCGTGGAGAAGAGGTGGACCTAGGGGTTCGGGTGGTTGCCCACGATGGAGACCCCTACGAAGCGGGTGTTCCAGATCTATATGAGTCCTTCAAGCGAGAGACCGGATAATTTCAGGAGAGGAGATTGAGCCATGTCAACTGCATCTGCTTCAACCCAACAAGGCAGTGACGCACCGCGCATAGATGACCGCGACTGGGGCAAACTCACGCTCGGTCAGCGCATCCAGCAACTTGAGGTCGAAGGATACGTGGTTTTCCCCGATCTGCTTGATGCGGACCAAATTGCGCGTCTCAAAGCGCAAACATCGCAGCTTGAAACGACGCACGTAGACTACAGCGTCCATCAACGGGGGCGGTCAAGTATCCAGTTCGCCGGCGGTGTGATCTCTGAGTTGATTGCGTATCCACCGATGGTCGAGTTCCTCAAGGAGTTATGCGGTGAACATCTCGTTTTGATGTCCTACGATTACTCCCGATCTGAGCCGGGGCACCCCGGTATCAGTCTGCACTGCGACGGTCAACCTTGGGGATCCCGGATCTTCAGCGCAGAATACACCTGTCCGAAAATTATCCGTGTCCTCTACTACCTAGACGATCTGATTCCCGAAGTTTCGCCTTTCCGCGTGGTGCCGCGATCCCATTTGAGTTTTCACAACGAGGCAAACCCCTACCTGCGCTACGCGGAGCATCCCGAAGAGATGATGGTAACATGCAGGGCGGGTGCTGCGGTGTTGTTTAACAACTACGTCTTCCACGGCAACTATCCAAACGTCGGCACGTACCCACGGGAGGCGCTGCAGCTTTCATACCGACCAACTTGGGCGGGACCCGCCGACGAAGTGGAACCTTGGGACAAGGAGGAAGTTGCCAAACTCTCCCCGGCTGTGCGTGAATTGATGGGGGATCGCAGCGCTCGGATCTGGATATATGAAGGCGGCAATAAACCGCCCAATATGCCCCACGAAGCCCCCGGCATGAATCCAAGTCGGTGGGAACGTGAGTAGTACAGGTCGTGTCTAACCTGCCATAATCAGGGAGCTTACCCACTCCTGATGTGGATTCAGAATTTTGTAAGTCGTGCCGGCGGGGATGTGAATCATATCCCCTTCGGTTATCTCCTGTTCTTCACCATCGCTTTGGAGCACGCCGCAATTCTCTACTACATAGTAGACCTGCTCGATATCCGTGTGGCACCGCTCAATCGATTCGTTGCCGGGCTGCACAGACTCACGTGCGATGAACCGCATCCCCTTCAGACAACCATTCTCACTATCGTCTTCGGGTTCTAGTTGATACCATCGTACCGCACCGGCACCATCCCCCTGCGGTGGTGTTTGAGTCCAATTGCGGATGGTAAACTTACCACCACGACTCGGCACACCCATACTGATGACGTGATGCTCCAACCAACCCTCATTCATGGTGTTGAACATCTGGTGATGGATGTCGGCCGGTAAGTAAACCGCATCCCCATCTGTTACGGGATAACGCTTATCATCGAACAGCACTTCTCCCTTCCCGCTGAGGATGTAGTAAACCTGTTCCAAACTCTCATGCTTGTGATAGTCGGATGTCTTGCGTCCTTGGAGCGCGTGTCGGGCAAAGCCTCCCAACCGATCCAGACGATGCCGATCGTCGTCACCGCCCTCCTTCACGGAGCGTAGACCTCCCCAATGTACCGCGCTTAGATGGGAGATGTTAGGCTGGACATCGCGCCAGTTCTTTATATAAGCCATTTTTTTCCTCCTAGTGATAGGGCGATTAATATGTATATCGTAGGGGCGATGTTTCCTCGCCTAACGGGTTGGGAAACCCAACCCCTACGGGAATTGACCCAATGTAGGGGCAACCCTTGTGGTTGCCCATCTTTAGTTTTTCTTTTTGTTTGCGTGGATTCGTGTTAATTCGCGGATGCTTTACACCTTCTTTTTACATCAACCAAAGTAGATACCGGTATTATTCCCCGACAAACGCCTTAAATAGCCCTACATACAATGCTAGCACCTTTTCAGGATCTGGTCCGCGATACGCACATTCATTGGAAATATAGCCATCGAATCCGATGCGTTGGAGCCACTCAAACATCTGACGATAAAGTTCAAAGGTCTCCGGGTCTTCAGCACTATGGGTATGTACAGCCGTGATGTGCGACGCAACCTGCGAAAAGAGCGGTTCAATGCTTCCCGCCTCGCAACCGACGAACTGCGAGTTAAATACAAAGCCAACGTTGGGCAGATTGACGCCTTCGATGACCTTCATCGCTGGGACTGGATCGATAAAAGATCCGTGCATTTCGATCGAGACCGTAATCCCTTTCGGTTGGGCATACTCCCCAACGTCTTTTAGTCCATCGGTGACATACCCAACAACAGCATCGCGGGTGTTATCGTCGAATCGGTCGCCGAGGACACGGACGTGGTCGCAACCCATAAAGTCCGCCATCTCTATAACGCGCTTGATGCGGCGCACGCTTTCGGCACGATCCGCAACATCCGGTGAATGAAAATTCTGGCAACTCGTCAACGATGAAATCACCACCCCACTGGCATCGACCTCATCTTTGAGCCTTCCCCACTGGTCTTCGGGGGTGTCCCACTCAAAACCGTGTTTCTGCTCGTAATCCATCAGTAACTCAACGCCGTGATACCCTGTGTCTTCAGCGATTTTGAGTATTCTGCTCAACTCCCAATCTTGACAGGTCTGATATGTGTTCAGTGACCATTTCATAACGTTTCCTCCGAATTTGACTTTTCAACAGAGTTTAACACATGCAAGGCATCAGGTCAACTCTAGAACGTAACACTAAAATCCCTCTCCTTCTACGCTCCGCAATTCTTCTAGCAACCACCACATATCATCGGGCATTGGAGCGGAAAAGGTCTGTCGTTCCTCCGTCTCCGGATGGGCGAACCCAAGCGTGTGAGCGTGCAGTGCTTGGCGGTTAAGTGCCGTAAGTGCTTCTTTGACAGCGGCAGAAGGGGCATCATGGATGGCGCGGGCATACCCGCCTCCGTAGACGTGATCGCCGGCTACGGGGTGTCCGATATGGCTGAGATGGACGCGAATTTGGTGGATACGTCCCGTTTCCAACCTCAGTTTGAGGAGGGAGAGTCGATCATACCGTTCAAGGAGGTGATAGTGAGTGATCGCATGACGACCACCGGTTCCTGTTACTGTCATCTTCCGCCTGTCTCGCGGACTCCGGATAATGCGGGCATTGATAGTTCCTGTTTCGTTAGGAGGGACACCGCAAACAACAGCGTAGTAGTGACGTGTGGTGGTGTGTGCCTCAAACTGAGCCGAAAGATGTCGATGTGCGTAATCTGTCGTAGCGACAACAATCACACCGGAGGTGTCTTTGTCGAGGCGATGCACGATGCCGGGACGTTGAACGCCGCCAATACCGGGGAGGGTTTCACAGTGGTTGAACAGCGCATTAACAAGCGTGCCGGATTGAGCATCACCGGCGGGATGGACAATCATACCTGCCGGTTTGTTCACGACGATCAGAGCGGAATCTTCATGCAGAATATCGAGCGGAATCGGTTCCGGTTCAATGGTCTGAAGGGGGCGTGGATTAGGAAGTGTGAGGGAAACCCGATCGCCGTCTCGGAGTTTGTAACCGGGCTTGGACGGCTTGCCGTTGACGGTTATAGCACCTTCGCGAATCAGTTTTTGGATGTATGTTCTGGACAGGGAAAAGGAAGATGATGTTTCTACCGCCGTCTCCACCTGCTCTGGAAGCTGCGCCTCGACAAAGCGGTCAAGTCTAATATCACTTGGGGCGAGGTCTCTGTTAGACGCCCCCTCCCCAAAAGGAGCAAAATCGAAAACTTGAGGCTTTGACATAATACGATATAGTGAATCAATCTAAGTTGCTGCCCTAATTAACCAAATGCCAGAAACCGAAATACTTAATGCGTGATACGTAATGCGTAAAAAAGCAATTCCCTTCTTACGTTCTTACGCATTACGCATTAATTTGGGATATAACGATTTGGTATTGGTTTGACATACTCCGCAAACCTAAAGGCTTGGGATTCTTACGAGCCCCCTTCCGATAGGAGAGCTAATTGTGCGATCAACAACGATGCGTGTGATCAAACCACGTCTTACTTCGTCTCCTGCAATGGACGATGCCCCGCCCACTCCCCCGCCTGTTAGGCAAAGCCTAACAGGCATTGGGGAACTTTGGCGAAATGGAAAGCACCGCACCCTCCCCGTCGGGAGGCTGACACTCGGTTGTGGATTTGACCCCGACTCACCGTGAGGCACTGCTTCGATTTCTGATGCGTATTATACCAGAAACGAACACAAAAAGTGTAAGGTAGATTACACTTTTTTACTTTTTGGCAACTTTAATGCTAAAGCCGTCTGTATAGGCTTCGCCCCAACTGCTCCAAACATAAATGTTGGGGTTTTAAACCTAAAGGTTTTTTCGATAAGACCGTTGCCTCTTCAAACGATAACTTTCGTCAAAAAATATGAATGGCGCGGTCATAGGCTGCCTCAGCAGATTCCATAACAGCTTCCGCAAGGGTCGGATGCGCGTGGATTGTATGCGCTAGATCGGCGACCGACGCCTCCATACGGATGGCAACGACAGCTTCATGGATCAGGTCTGAAGCGTGCGCGCCAAGGATATGGACGCCGAGAATGTCACCAAATTCTTGGTCTGAGATGACCTTGACAAATCCATCTGTCTCGCGCATTCCCAAAGCCTTACCGCTTGCTGCATAAGGGAATCGTCCGACCTTGACCGCGTAGCCCTCTTCCTCTGCTTGCGCCTCCGTCATACCGCATCTAGCAATTTCGGGAATCGTGAAAACGCACCACGGTATAGTGCTATAGTCCATCTCCGCTTCTCCGCCCATGCAGTTTTGTGCAGCGACAATCCCCTCCGCCGATGCAACGTGCGCCAACAGATACCGACTCGCCACATCGCCGACTGCGTAGATGCCCGGCACATTCGTCTCCATCCGTTCATTAACCACAATCTTCCCTTGATCTGTGCGGACACCGACAGTCTCCAGCCCAATGCCTTCTGAGTTGAAACTCCTGCCAATAGAAATCAACATCTTCTCCGCGCTGAAACTTTCGCCAGACTCTAATGTTGCCGTCACGCCGGATTCCGATTTGTCCACACCCGTTACGTTGGCATCTGTCTTGATTTCAATCCCTTTGCGTCTCATCAAAAGGCGGAGTTGTCGGACAATCTGCACATCCTCCGTAGCGAGAATTGTCGGCAACAGTTCAAGCACGGTGACATCACAGCCCAATCCATTAAAGATTGACGCGAACTCACAGCCGGCAACACCGCCGCCGACGATGATCATACTCTGGGGAAGTTCCGTCAATTCGAGGATCCCCGTCGTTGTCAGTACCTGCTGTTCATCAATCTCAAAAAGAGGAATATTCGCAGGCTCGGAACCGGTGGCGATGATAATCCGGTTCGCAGTAATCTGCTCCTGTGTGCCATCTGCTTTCGTTGCCTCTATCCTATCCTTGGCGGTGAGGACACCGGTGCCATTAACTGTGTCAATCCCGTTCCTTTTGAGTAGCTGCGCGATGCCGCCAGTGAGTTTCTGGACGGTGGCCTTCTTGTGTCCTAGGACCTGCGCATAGTCAATCTCCGCGCCGCTAATCTTTATTCCAAATCCCTCTGCTTCCCGGACCTGTGTGGCGAAGTGCGCCACTGAAAACAGCGTTTTGGTCGGGATACACCCCCGGTTCAGGCAGGTGCCTCCCCATTCCCCTTTTTCGATTAAGCAGACTTTGCCCCCTAACTGGGCAGCCTTGATCGCCGCAACATAGCCGCCGGGTCCGCCTCCAATTATAGCAATATCATAAGTAGACATTAACATCTCCCGTGTAGGTTTTTACATCACAGCTGCCAACTGCTTCCAAATTTCCTCCGGCACCGGCGTGGTTGCCGCAGCAAAATTCTGTTCAACCTCCGCTGCGTCTTTGGATCCTGTCAGGCTCATGTGGATAAGCGGCTGACGTAGGCAGAATTGGATCGCCAAATTGAGCAGGTTCTGACTGTTTTCCTCAGCCCACTGCCAGAGTCGATGTGCTTGTTCTCCCTCCGGCGGCCGAGCAGTTACGTCCGGTTCAACGCCGGAGAGCAAGCCCATTGCGATTGGGCTGCCATTAATCACGCCAATGTCGTGCTTCGCTGCAAACGGCAACAAGCTCTCTGCGGCGGTCTGGCTCAACAGTGTGTAGTCGAGGAAGGTCAGTATCACATCCACAACACCCGTTTCAATGGCGGTGCGGTGAAACTCATGTTCACGAACACCAAGTCCAATAAAGCGCAGCAGCCCTTCGTCGCGCATCCGCTGAAGTTCCTCAAATGCCCCTCCCTTTGCAATCACAGGATCCATGCTGTCCGGATCATGAACGAGGCACACATCTAGATAGTCTGTGTCCAACAACCGCATGCTATTTTCGACGCTTCGGCGCGTCGTTGACGCCGAAAAGTCGCCACGCCATTCGGGATGCGTCCCTATCTTTGTCGCCAAGTAGATCTTCTCACGCCAACCGCCAGCCAGCGCAAGTCCAATCCGTCTTTCACTTTCGCAAGCCCCATACAACGGTGCTGTATCAAGGTAGTTCATTCCTAGCTCTATCGCCCGGTGCACCGCTTCAATCGCTTCATAATCCGATACATTGTCGCGTCCAACACCTGCGCCACCCATACTGAGCGCGGTTACTTCTAAACCTGTACGCCCCAACCGACGGCGAGGCAATACTGCATCTTGGTTTGTCATGGTTGCTCCTTACTATTTATAGTTCTCGATGTAAATGTCCGCGACGCGCATCCGGCGCAATGACACTAACCCACTGAATTCCTTTTACAGTATCATCGGGAATATGGCCATGCTCGACGCCTTTGGGGGTTACAACCAAATCGCCCGGCCCAATCTGATACGACTGACTTGTGCCGTCAGAGGTGCGCAGGGTAACAGTTGTTGTGCCTTCGGTGAAATACCAATACTCATCGTAGTCATGATAGTGTAGTTCTGTTGGTTGATCTTTGGATACTGCAAAGTGACCAATACTTCCCATATCCACTGGATCGAGGAGGGGCTTAACCGCTTCTCCGACACTTTCTCCATCACTGAGTCTGACCACATAGATATCTGTTTTCATCGCTATCTCCCTTAGTCTTTTGATTATTTTGTTTCCGATTAGCCTCTATTGGTTGTGCTATCTTAACCTAAGTTGCTAGTTGCGTGATGATACCACATACATGTCGCCCCGCTGGGGCTTTAAGGCTGGTTTTATCCTATTTTCTATACACATGTCGCCCCGCTGGGGCTATGAGTCGGGCAAGATGCCCGACCTACGGATATTGAAAGTTGACTTTTACTGTGTCGCATATAACTAGGTTCTGTTGACATTTCATCACAATCAGATAATCAAAAGGGCACACAGACACATGACCCTTCGTAGGGGTTGGGTCTCCCAGCCCTTTGTTCACACATCAGAGATAGCTTCAGATTTCTGTAGGTCGATTTTCCAAAATCGACACCCCCTAGCACATCGCGCCATAGTTTTGGCGCAATCAACCCGGCTTGTTGCACACCACGCTGGATATTCTGTCGAGATATGAATCTCGACCTACAATCGACTTTTGTACCACGATCTGTTAGATTGTGATCCCAGCTTGCAAACTAAATGAAGATTAAAAAATTAATCGGGTAATTTGCTATTGACACCAGCGCGGTTTTCAACCGCGCCTACCGTATGTTTCGAGGTGTTTCGAGCAAAATCACGATTACCGATTTAAATACTTAAACTTCATACAGTTTGCGCTACACTTGGCAGATTGCCTAATGATTACAGCATTTGCTGAATGAACAGCTTCAAAATGTCAACAGAACCTAGCAAATTGCGTTATCTTAAAGGACCTGTCCCATCAAACCTGCAGCGAGGATGTTATCACAAATTAAGCGGAGAATGCTATGAAAAAACGGTGAAGCTTGAGCACCACATCCACCTAAAGTTGATACATCTATTACCACCTGTAAAATCTACCTCGAATGTGATATAATGAAGATGACGACAAGTCCTCTTACCGCATTACAATTTTAATTATGAAACTAAAAATTCCTAAATTTCTCAGGGGTTCGAACCAGAAAATGACGGTTCCATCGGTTCTGGAAGAGAGCAAACCCATAGAGCAACCGCAGCCATTCGATCCAGATGGAATCCGATATTGTCCACAGCGTCCGTTCCCGCCCTATCGCCATGTGCCGGGAGTCACACCGCATCCGATCAGAGATCCAGAAGGGCATAGCTACGGCTTGGAGGACGACGACAGCCCGGTTTCCCTGCCTGCGGATTGGTGTCAAACTGAAGATTATCTGTACGGAGTCGATCTCTATAATTTTGCCTACTGGTGGGAAGCACATGAGGCGTGGGAAGGGCTTTGGAATAAGACGGAGGACGATTGTCGGTTGTTTCTGCAGGGGTTAATTCAAATTTCGGCGGCACTGATTAAGTACCACATGCGACAACTGCGTGGGCTGCAGAGTCTTTCAACCAATGGACGCAACAAACTACGTCAGGTACTAGCCAACCTTGATGATCCGACAGGGATGTACATGGGTATAAATCTACCAGAATTCCTAGCTTGCCTTGATACATTTTGCGATCCATTCTTTTCGGATACGGTCTCGGAGCAAACGTACTCTCACGTGACAGTGAAACCGCTTATTCACCTGCATTTCTAGACTGTGGTCGAAGTTAAGAGAGAGTCACTTTTAACTTCTTGCAGCATTCCGCAAGTCGTGTTATAATTATATAAACTAGATGATTCTACAAAAGTAAAATCTCAACTATATGCTGCGCTTAATCACGGAAAAACATACATGAGGGGAATTCATGGTTCAATATAGAAAACATACTTTGCCTATCGCAATTCTGGGAGCTGCTATTATCATCGCGCTCTTTCTCGTTCCGCTAGGAGGAAAAAATGCATTAAGTGATCGCGATGGCAGAAACAGTCTCATGCTGCAGAAAGCGCTGATAGAGGTGATTAGAAAAACAGATGTGCATTATTACAAAGACACCGATCAGCAAGAGATGTTCGAAGGGGCGATCAAAGGTGCACTCGCCGCTCTAGACGATCCCTATTCTTTTTACCTGCCGCCGGTGGATCAGAAACGCGAGGAGGAGAATCTCTACCATGCCAAATTTGGCGGACTCGGTATTCAGATTTACGCAGAGAAAGGTTTTATAAAAATTGCTCGACCTTTGGCGAATACGCCAGCGATGCGAGCAGGGTTACAAGCAGGCGATTACATAACCAAAGTTGATGGGGAGCCGATTCATATTAGTGCGGGTGGACAAACACTTTCAGAGGTTGTTGATATTTTGAGAGGATTGATTGGTACAGCGGTTACAGTTACGGTGCAGCGCCGAGGACATTCGGAACCATTTGATGTGACACTGATTCGCGAGGAAATTAAAATTGAGAGCGTTCGGGAAACAAGACTAGAAGATGGAATCGGTTATATTAAAATTGAGAACTTCACCGGCAGAACCGTTGAGGAGTTCAAAAAAGCGTTAAGCACTTTACTTGATACTGAAGACGGAGCGATGACGGCACTGATTTTGGATCTCCGAGATAATCCAGGGGGATTGCTTAAAGCTGCCTACGATGTGGCGGATGCCTTTATCTCTAGGGGTATTATTGTGTCAACACACGGGCGACTTAATCGATACAACCAACAGTATCCGGCAACGCCTGACATCCTTTGTCCAGTCGAGATAGAGCTAGTCGTGCTTGTAAATGAGTATAGTGCGAGCGGTTCTGAAATTGTCGCAGGTGCCATCAAGGATTCCAAGCGGGGAGCCGTCCTCGGCAAGAAAACTTTCGGCAAAGGTGTTGTTCAGCAACGGTTTCCTTTGAACAGCTTAGAGAAAAGAGGCGCAGTATCACTCACAATCTCAACTTATTACACGCCGAGCGGCGTCTCGATTAACGAAAAAGGAATTGAACCAAACATCGAGGTTGAGATGAGCAAACTTGATAAAGTAACGGCGGCGATGCGGGTCTATGCGGCGGAATATGTCAAAACGTTTGTTGAAGAGTGGATCGAACGGACAGAAAAGGAGATGGGTGAAACGCCCAAAGATTTCTCTCAGTTGGAGATGGAACTCCCAGAGTTAATGGCAACGCTTACGGAAAACAAGATTACACTTGATATGGAAATTGTCAAGAACGAAGCGAAAGCGGTCTTCAATAGAAATGTCGGTATTGATCCATTGATCGATCTCGTCAATGACAACCAGTTACAGAACGCAATCCAACTGATCACAACGGACGGAATTGAAGCAGTCCTCGCACCACCTACAACGGTAGACCTCTAAAAAAGTTCTAAAGTTGCAAACGTGACATTTTCAACCCTGCTGAATAAGGTCAATTGATCTTTTTGGAAGTAGAAGAAGATTAGTATGCGACCTGTCCTAGATTACAGTGGTCGTATATAGTGCACCTGTCGGGCAATTTCGACGAAGCCCATCTTGGGATAAAATTCCGTTCCAATCTGATTTTGTTCCAACGTCTCAATCCGTGCGTAAAGCATTCCTTCCTCTTTGAGATATACCAATGCTGTCTCAATCAGTTGTGTTCCCAACCCTTGCTGTTGGAAGTCCGGGTGCACAGACAGGTTTGGAATTCCGCCGATTTTCGTTTGATGATTGACATAGGTGGTGATATAACCCGCGACCTCTCCATCAATCTCTGCGACCAACACACCGTCCGCATTTGCTTCTACATCATCGTTGATGTGCGGCATCTTGCGCTGTTTCCAATCGAGTTCATTAATAATGCCAAACCTGTCTTCGATATTCTTATCGATTGAAACTCCCTCGAAACAAATTGCAGTGATTTGCCGCAGCGTTTCAAGATCTGATGGTCGATATTTCCTTATCACGTTTCCTCCTTCCTACGACTTGCCGCTAGAGATACACCCGTAGTGGCAATCTTATGGTGAGTTCTAAAAATAAATGGACACTTTCGCTCCTCGGTTTCGATCCCCCCGATAAATCGGGATTTGGAGTGTTTCATTAATTCTAAGATCTACTATAGTTACTTTCTTTCCAAGCTGCCACACAATAATCGGGAATTCCTGTGATACTTCGCAGCTAATCGATTTCTCGATGTTATGTCTCATGCCCAAAGTGCACCAGAAATCAGCTGTTTAAGATATTCTATTTCATGAGCTGCTGTTTCATACGGTGGGTGATGGCTGCCATGTTCGATGGAAATGTAACCGTCAAAACCCTTGTCCTTTAATATCCGCGTGAACTCCGTAAAATCCTCGTCCCCGGTATCCAGAAACGTCAGATTGGGCCAACTTCCGAGCCAATTGTGTGCATGAACATGAACAACATGGGGACCCAACTGCGCCGCTGTTTCAAAGACCGACTCCCCCAACAAGGGTGTCTGGATGTTCACCTTCAGATTTTCCATCCCTACATCGGCTAACAATTTGAGTGTGGTTGGACTGGTGTCCGTCAGGTTTGGTCCTGAATGGATAACTTGATGGGTTTCAAGTGGAAACACGATACCGTGCGGCATACCCATTTTACAGATTCGCTGCAACCCTTTCACGCAAGCCGCCCACTGCTCCGCTGTGGCATCGGCGCTGCCGACATTGCCGGTGTACGTCCGGATAAAGGGACCTCCCAACTGAATCGAATACTGGATATATCGCTCCGCATCCCGGATACTCTGTTCCCATGTCTCCGAGCTTGTGGTGAAGTCAAAATATGGGCAGATCTGGACAATTTCGAGGTGGTATGCGTCCATTACCCCTTTGAGCCACTTTAGATCTGCGTTAGAGAGGTACTGTTCCCAAAACTCCAACCCGTCATATCCCATCTGCGCCAACTTCGGGATCGCTTGTTCTATATCCTGCTGTGTGTTACCAAAGGCATTCGTGCAAAACGATGCTTTCATGCTCTTCTCCTTTGCGAGGCTATTGCCTTGGATTTGCTGTTCCTGAGGTAAGCAAGAGGAAGGACAAAATCCTGAATTTTAGGGCGGCCTTATGTTGATGGTTCGTTTTTATGTGCCCGACTTTTTGCTTGTAATAGTCTTCCTATGTGCCCTGCCGTTGTAGATTTCGGGACGGTAGATGCGCTGCTACTCGATACTGAATCTGATTCGCTTCTACCCTGATATCCAAATTGGGAGACCGAGGAAGGTGCGAAATCATTGGGGGTTGTTGAGGTTTCCTCTGTTAATGTTGCTTTCGTTTGCCTCAGGCGTGAAAGTGTCGGTGAGGATGCACGGTCATCTCGGCGACGAAGAGATATCAATTGTGCCTTGAGTTCCGCGAGATAACCGCTCGCAATGCTGAAACGGCGCAGAATCATCTCCAAGACGAATAGAATCAAGCTGATTATCAACAGGACAAACGAGAGTGGTTTCAGATGTTCAATCGCTGTCCCGCGGTGTTGAGTGATCTGTTTAGGTGATGGCTCAAAAATTCCGTTAGTTCGGCTAGCAAGTTCATTGAGCAACTGACGATTTGTCTCAAATTCGGCAAACTCCGGGGGGTAGGAGAGAACAAGGCTTTCATAAGAAGTGCTTTCGACCTGCTCATCTTGTTTTTTTTGGACAGTGAGGAGATACGATCCGCGCTCACGCACGGGGAATTCTCCCGAATATTGTGTTGGGGCAACGCGATGTAGTTCAACGACCTCTCCTCCGGTGCTGGGCTGGGCGATACGCGCATCAAATGTGATTCCGTGTGTTGCTATGGTTGATGCCATATCTATGAATAGTTGGCCCCTACCGTTCTGGTGAGTTGCCGTCAAATCAAAATCCGCTGCTTCGTCCGTTGATGGCAACACCCAATTCACAACCTGTCCCCAAAATCTTCCGAAGTTTTCCCACTCGATCCAATCTGCTCCCCAACCGGGCTTCACGTCAGAGGTAAAGGCGATAGACCGACCTAGCCCGTAATTCCACCCAGCGAGGATTGGGTGGTCCTCATGGGAGTGGATATAGGTTTGTGCCAGTTCCTTTTCTGAGGTGGCAATGTAGCCGTAAAGTTTCGGCACGCGATCAATTCCCGCTAACATTGAGTAATGTCCGTTATTAACGATTGGCTGAAACGGTTCTTGGACGGTATACTGCTGCGTTTGGCGTACCTCGTCAGCCATAATCCTTGGCAGTTCGCTGATGTTCCGAACATCTCGATATCCACCGCCTCCCGCTTTGGCAATTGCTTTCATCAATGCTCGATCTGCATCACCGATGGCGATGGTCGAGAGGGTCATCTTGTCCGCTGCAATCCGTTTCGCCAACGGAATGAAATCGCCCCCCGACTTGCCATCTGATAGAAGCAGGATATGTTTCTGTTTCGCATCGACTGCTCGGAGTCGCTCATAAGCCTTTTCCAGTGCGAGGTACATCTTCGTACCACTGCCGGGACGCAACTTTCCAACTTCACGGAAGATTTTGTCATGAGCGGTTGTTGGTGGGTAATCCATCCTGATTTGCGCGGCGAAGGCGATCACTCCAACGCGGTCTTCATCATCGAGCGCACGGATAGAGGCGCGCACCCCCTCAAGCGCCAACTGAATTTTCTGGTCCGGACCGATATAGTTTGCCATGCTCCCAGAGGCATCAACAACAAGCATCAACGCAAGGGATTCTTTTTTCTGGCGAGGCGTCATCTCAACGGGAGACACCTTTTCCAGCGGTGTGTCGTGGTAGCCGCCTCTGCCGAAAGCCTTGTCCCCGCCAATCACAACTAATCCTTTCCCCAGATCACGAACATAGCTTTCGATATGCTCCATTTGACGGATGGAAAGCTCATCGGCGGATACATTGCTTAGGATTATAGCATCGCTGTTTTGGAGCGTGACAAGATCGGTCGGAAATTCGGAGGGAAAGAGGACTTCAACTGCCAAACTGTTCATTTCAAGGACAGTTTTCAATGCTTCGGTCTGCCCAGCATCTCCCTCAATATACAGGAGGTGCGGTGTTCCATAAACGCGGGTAACACCGTACCCTGTGTTGTTTTCGGAGTTATCGCCGGTGGAGTTATCGGCAGAGAGTTCGATTCGATACTTGTAGATATCTTCTTCAGAGATTCGTTGCGGAAAGTCAATTGGCTGCTTACCCCGCTCCAAAACTCTCATTTGGGGTTCAGTCACAGGGATGTCGTTCCGGTAAAGTCTCACTTGAACCGCTGTATCCGTTGTTGTTTCGACGATCGCACGAACCTGAAAGGCTTCATCTGAACGCACTTGCGATGGAGTTTCGAGCCTTCTCACCCAAACTTCGTATTCCCGCTCGGACGACAGTGGAAGCGTGAAGATCTCGATTTCACTTGCCCGGACGAGGTCGAGCAGAGCATCTACTTCACCGGCGTTTTGGATGCCATCACTCAACAATACCAGCCGCTTTTTTCCTGCTTGACCATCGGACGATAGCCTTAGTCCCAGTTGAATGGCTCCTACGAGATTGGTCGCCGTTCGGTCAATTTCTACACTATATAAAATCTCTTCCGTTAAATGAGGCTGCGCTGCTGTCGACTGATTCAGCACACGCACTGCAGCTCCCCCTGCGAACAGAATAACGCTGAATAGGTCAGTCGGCTTGAGTGTGTCGAGGATTGTGTTAATCTGCTCGATGCCTGCTTTTTGCTGTACCGTTGGAACGCTGTCAGACACATCAAGGAGGAACACGACGGAGAGGATATCTTCTTGGCTTTTCTGCTGCAAACCGACTAACGCCAAGATAACACAGAGCACCGCAATAAGGCGCAGTAGGAGGGTCCCAATCTTCCGCCAGCGCGCTGCCTCAACGCGTGTATAACGATTAATAATCAGCAAGATTGGGATGATACTGAGGAGTAAAAAAAAGAAGGGATTACTAATTTGGAACATAAAGATCACAACGTCCTAAACTGTCTAGGCCAGAAAGACTCTAGCTCCGCTAAAAAGGTCATCTCTTCTTTTTGTGTTGGGTGATTGATAGTAAGTGACCGGGCGTGTAAAGCCAACGCTTTTTGTCCAAATTTGACTTTAGATCCGTACCGAAAATCGCCAATCACCGGATGACCACGATGTGAAAATTGCACACGGATCTGATGGTGTCTGCCTGTTGCAAGTTCGATCTCAACCCAAGACACACCCTTGCGATACCGAAGCCGACGAAAGGACAACTCCGCACGTTGACCGCGATCGCCTTTGACCAGATGGCTTGTCGGACCACGGCGATGAAGCCGATCTACTAACGTCCCGTTGGTCGGCGTTTTCCCTTCGACCAGTGCCCAGTAAATTTTTCGGACATCTCCCACCCGAAACTGCTCCGACAGTCGTTTTGCTGCTTTGGAGGTCAGCGCGAACACAACGACACCTGACGTCGGTCGGTCAAGACGATGGACCAGACCTATATAAACATTGCCGGGTTTATTAAACTTATCTCTTATATATTCCCGGGCATGATCCAACAGTGACGTATCGCCGGTGCGATCCCCCTGCACCAACATACCCGCCGGCTTACGGACGACGAAAAGATGATTATCGGTATAAAGAATTTTCAATGTTTGCACGGTAAATGAAACGCAAGGATATAGCCTGCCGTAATCCTTCTATCCATTTATGGTAGATTTTAGAGCTAATTAGACGCTGCAAATCGGCGAGGTTAGGAAACCTCGCCTACCGGGGCTGGCAAAATCCGGGCTATGATCCCGGTAGGTGCGGTTTCTAACCGCACCGCATCGGCTTGTCCCGACGGGTCGGGATTGGAAACAGCACCTACCAAACACGGGGAGCAAAAGTGTCTATCTGTTTTTATGATTCACCATAATTCCGATTTCGGTTAGGCAGTGACTTGCCGTAACTGTTTCTTTAAAGTTTCTGGATTCGTCCTAATTTCGAGTTCAATTTCTAACACAAAAAACTGTACGGATTCTGGGAGCGAAAATTCTGTTGTTGCTACAAAGGTGTTTAGTTTCTGGGAATCTTTCTCAGTCGTCACAACTATATTTACCCCAATATCACGTGCCTTTGTGCTGATGTCGTTGAGGTCTGCCAACGAGTAGCGGTGATGATCCGGGAACGCTAGAAGTTCCACAGCCTCCGGTCCCAACTGACGGAGCGTCCCAGCAAAGGCTTCGGGGTTACCGATTCCACATACCGCAAGGATACGCTGTCCTTCTAACAGGTCTAGCTCACATTCCTCGTCCCGTTCCAGCCTGTCTCGATCTATCGGGGAGGACTCCGATTTATCGGAGCCGGTGCTCAGTTTATACAACCTCGTAGGTTGATGACGGGTCTGAAAAACTGGTTTCCCTTGTCCAAATTGTTCAAAATTGGTGGATTCTGCCGCAAGGTCTGTCCGCGTCAACAGCAGGACATCTGCCCGTTCCAAAGCAGTTTTCGGTTCGCGTAACGTTCCCGCTGGAAGTAGTTTTCCTGTACCCAAGGGCTGGATGCTGTCAATTGTAAGGATATCCAGATCCCTTGCCAACTGTCGCCGTTGAAAACCATCGTCTAAGATAAGTACGCCTTCCGCATGCTCCCAAAGTTGAATCACGTCAAGACCCGCAGCATAACGATCACTCCCAACCACAACGGGAACCCCCGGTAGCTTACGGGCTATCATGCTAGCCTCATCACCACTCTCTGTCAGGGGTGTCACAATCTGTTTGCCGTCGGATACGATTGCGATTGAATGACGTTCCTCTCGACCATAACCACGCAGAAGCACCCCCACCTGAAACCCTTCGTTTTGCAGATATTTTGCTATCCAGATAACCACCGGCGTTTTGCCTGTGCCGCCAGCAGCGATATTCCCGACGCTAATCACCCCACAAGGGAGCTGTTTCTGTTTCAGAAGTCCGCAATCGTAGAGCCAGCCACGCGTCTTGAGGACAACGGCATAGATATAACTCAATGGAGTCAGCAAGCCGATTAGAAGGGATGGAATAATCCCTGTCGTTCTGCCCGTAATGATAGCGTACAGATAATTTTTCATGAGTGATTCTGCTTGAGGTTCATAATAAACTAAGAACCTGTATTAAAAAGCAAGACATTGTCCTAAAGTGCTGTGGATTTGTCAATCCACAGCGAGCCGCATTGGGGTATAGGGGTTGAGTTTGCCAAACCGTTGGTTTTGGACCCCAACTCCTAGCATTGACCTGACAGGGCTTGCTGTAGATAGTGATAAGCTATCGTTGAATAGTATATGCCCTTCTGAATTACGGAAGAAACCGAGTTTTGCAGAAAAAACTCGGTTTCAAGGCAAATCACTTTACCCAAAATGACTTTTCAAACAGGCTCTAAGAAAAAGCCTTGTTGTCTTCCCCTGCATTCCATTTCTTCTTACGTATTACGCATCACGTTTTACGCGCTTCGCGTTTTGCGCTTTCCCTGAGCCATGTTTGGTAAGACTAACAATCTTATCACGGTTTGTTTCTATCAATTCTCGCTGTTCGGGCCAAAATATCGGTGGGAGGGCTCCGATTGGATACCACGCAAGTTCGTAGTGGTGTTCGACATCAGTTGGAATACCTTCCACTTGTTCTGTAACAAAGAGGAAATAGTGGGTTGTAATCCAGCAAACTCTGTCATACGAGAGACGCTCTCTAATTTCCAGTTTTTCAATCAGTTCTAGCGAGGATAAGCCTGCCTCCTCTTCGATTTCCCTGCGGGCAGCCGCTTCTAAACTTTCACCGGGTTCCACGCCGCCCTTCGGCAAAACGCGCTCCGTAAGTTCAAGTTCCCCGACGAGCGCGACATAAATCTGTCCATCTGCTATCCGTGCGACTATACCGCCCGCAGATGTTCGATCTGAAACACCGGGCGGGCGTTTGTACCAACTTTCGTCAATCATTTCATTCTCCTTGCTTGATGTGATTCAGTATTAACTGAGCGGTTCGCTGCGCTGCGCCGGGTTCCCCCAATTGTTCATACACCCAACGAAGCTGCTCTTGCTGTGCTTCTCGCTTTTTGGGATTCTGTAGCAGTTCAAGGGCGATAGGCGCGAGGCGTTCCGCTGTGACCTGATCTTGGAGCAGCTCGGGGACGATTTCGCGTCCTGCAATAACATTGGGTAAGCCGCTGAGTTCCAGTTTAACGAGGCGTCTGAGGATATGCCACGATAACCTTGACATCTTATAAACCACAATCATCGGTGTACCTAAACAAGTTGCTTCAAGAGTCGCTGTTCCCGATGCAATGAGCATCAGATTTGATGCACGCATGGCTTCATATACGCCTCCCCTCACAACCCTAACCAACGGCATCTCTGGCAGCGACGCTGAATCAATACCGGGCGCAAGTGGAAGAACAAATTGGCAATCGGGTACAGCCTGATGTATCTGATCTGTGACTTCTAACATCGCCGGTAGGAGCCGCTCAACTTCTCGACGACGGCTGCCGGGCATCAGCCCAACCACGGGAGGATCTGTGTGTAAACCGATCACATGACGGGCTTCCGCGCAACTCAGATCGATTCGGGCAAAGTCCAGCAACGGATGCCCCACAAACTCCACGTTTGCTCCAGCCTGCCGATAAAATTCCGCCGCAAACGGGAAGATTGATGCGACAGCAGTTGTCGTTTTAGCAATCTTTTTTGCACGGTTCGGACGCCATGCCCACGCCTTGGGGGGAATGTAGTAGATGACCGGAATCCCCAGACGATGGGTAAAACGCGCCAAAGGCATATTGAAATCGCCGAAATCAACCAATACGACAGCATCGGGCTGATTGGTACGAATCAGATGCTTGAGATGTTTGCGCTTCTTTAAGAAAGTAGGGATGGCGGTAAACACCTCGCCGATTCCCATCACAGCAGAATCGCGGATATGATAGATAAGTTCAACCCCCGCTTCCTTCATCAGATCGCCTCCCATGCCAAATAGTGCTAAATCAGGAGCGAGTTCCTTCAATGTGGCAGCTACACGGGAGGCTTGGAGATCGCCGGACGGTTCACCGGCGACAATCATAATCGTTGGCATGGTATTGAGTGATGCGTGAAACGTGAAATGTAAAGAATCATGCTAAGAAATTATACAACAGAAACCGAGTTTTTTCGGAAAAACTCGGTTTCTCTTCGCGTTTTACACTTTCTTTTTACATAAGTCGCTTTTTTCTTATTCATCCTCGGCAGTTTGCGTTATATATTCACCAATGACTTCCTCCGGTATCTCCAGCCTGCCCCCAGTATGACCAAGCACCAAAGGGGTATACTGAATCGGCCCCGATGCCTGTGGGATTGTTTCAACCGTCAGTAGATATTCCCCCAGCTCCAGTTCCTGAATCATCACAGGGCTTGATGCCAATCGCTTAAATTGGCTGTCGAAAAGTTTGGCGTCTAGTTGGTCGCTCTCCGTGCGAATGCCAACCCCCACTTTTCCTTTTACCGTTACATTAAATTTGAAAACTTGGATTTCGCTAGGACGGATTAACCGGGGACTGTCAGATGCGGTATCAAGTGGTTTCGGAAAAACCTTCAACAGGCGGATATTCCCTGCCTGCGTTGTTCCTTCTAATGGTCGTGTCCACAGCTGATAATCCCCCGGCGGCAGAAAATAACGAAGTTGTCGCCCTTTGTTGCTGCTTCCAACACTCGTAGCCAAAACCTTTTGATCCACTAGCAGTGCCGTTACGCCTAATCCCTCTGCATCAACAATGATGTAAGCAGGGTGCTTCAAATCGAACATCCAACGTTGCAATCGGTTTTCTAATTTCGCTGGCTTCTCAGAGAGACCTTTCACTCTGCGAGGCTTCCTGCCCATAAACGCCAAATCTTTCTCCTGCGGGTTAGCTTCCCAGACCTTGACGTAGCCGGGCTCGTATGAGAGTTCAAGTATCCCTTGTGCTTGAAAACGCTCACCTTCACGGATAATCCCATCGTTCCCTAGGAGACGAACTCTCACCGCATCCCCTCTCACAAAGAGTTCTTTCTCGTCCTTGACCTCCTCGATCAGCAGTGATACGGTACCTGCTTCGGTGAAGACACCTTCAAAGCCCTGTTTTGAGTCGAAATTCCGGACAATTTCCACAACTTCTCTCTTCCTTTCAATGCGGAATAACCCTGTGTCGTCCGTGCGGTTGGCGATGAACAATTCTCCGCTAGTAACGGTAATAAACTCCTGAGTATTACGGCGTGCGGCAACAAGTCCCCGCGTCTGTTTCCCAGCCCAAACAAACGCGACCAATCCCCCGGTAAGCAATAGTTCATAAGTCTGACGGGATCTGTCTAGCACAAAGCTCTTGGCACTGCCCGGCTTGATTGGCCCCTCGTATGAGAGCACTTGACCGAACTGTATCCGTTCTTCTATCCGAAGGGGGTGTGTGGTAAGATGTACCTTCTCTGTTTCAACTGTTTTGCGCGTTTGCCAGATTTTGGCGCGGTATTTGCCTTTACTTGGCACCGCTGCGACCGTTTTCGATGGTGCTATCCCCATCCCACCCCAGTGAAAATTTGAGCCAAACCGACTTTCAGAGGTATAAGTCATCGCGCCAATCTGTCCCTCGATAGAGTTCACCTCAAGCAACAAGGGTCCATCACTCTCGTTTTCCAGATCGAAGGCGAAGGGTAGTTGTCGTAATTCAACCGTTTGAACCGTTCCGGTTGCCAACGCAAACGGTTCAAGGATGAGATGCTGGGTCTTCTCATAAGGGCTCAAGATTAGCCAGCCTCGTCCATCATTCATGACTATCGGTGCCTCAGTCGCGACAGTTTCAAAAGGTCGCTCTAGCGCAGACGAAAACTGCAGCGGCGCACCGGTACTCTCGTGCGCCCAGTAACTGCTCTGATCAGCATCGGTTAGTTCCAACGCGATCGGTTCCGCGTATGGGGGCCAGAGGAGTTCAGTTTGTTCCGGCAGAACGGGGACCGCTTTGACCTCGAGCGGGACAACATCTAGGATCACTTCTCCTGTGAAATCCCCCAATCCCCACAGCAAAATCTGATAGGGGGTTTCCGCTTGTAAAGGAATGTAGAACGTCGAGGCTTCGGTGTCAGTGGCTGTCCCTTCGTACAGTGTGTGTGTGCCCTTCAGCAAAGCAACACCCAATTCGCCCATCCCATTTTCTGTTGGGAGTTGGGAGGTGTTTACAGTAACACCTACGAGAGAACACGTCGTATCAACCTTGAAGGGAACAGTTAACACTTGTTCCTCTATATCTTCTTCCACTGTAAACGGTGGGAGACCGCATTCGGGGAGAGGATGCTGCTTGCGGAAACCCATAGTAACGTGAATGATATCGTGACGTTGCCCAACAGGAACCAATTTCAGGAGATAACGCCCGGCTGCCAATCGCTGGGAAATACGAAAATTCCAGTCGTTCGGCATGTCGTCATTCTGTGCTAAAAGCCGGGTGCCGGTTTCGTCCCATAAGCTAGCCTTCACATCGGTTGAACCAAAACTGAAGAGATCGACAACTCCGGGTTCTCCGAGACGGACGGTTAGGTCGGCTGGCAGCTCAACGGGCTGTCGCAAGCCGGGGATAAGTTCGGACGTTTCTATCCGTAGGGTGTAGGGCAGCAGGTTATTTTCCTTAGCACTTTTCACCGCAATTTCATACTGCCCCGGTTGGAGCATATTTTTCCATTCGCTGCCCCCCGTTATTACTCTACCATCACCTGTCCCGATTGGGTCGGGACGAATAATTCCCTCCATTCCACCGCTTAAATCGATTGTCACATCAACGGGTGCCGTGATTTCCCTTGTGAATATGTCTGGTGGTCTACCCTTTTCTTCTCGCCACATCATTTTAATGGTTTCGTTAAAAGGAATGGGATGGGGACCCTTTCCGACGCGTTCCTGTTTCTCAGGCATTCGCGTCAAAGCGGTAATGCGTGTAGATGCGACCGGCGATGGTAGAGAATAATAATGAAAGACCCCCGGCGCGGGAAATTGGAGCACCACTTCCCCGCGCTCGGGCTTGCTCAGGGGCCATTCTTCTTCATCCTCTAAACGATAGGGGAAATCTTTACCAAGGCCTAGGGTGTGCAGATGGTATCGTCCCGGTTCGTCAATTGTCAGTGTATACCGGAGAGCGACATCCGGTTGTAGGTGCGCTTTTTTGATCGCTCCGACGGTAAGTTCCCCTTGCAGATTGAGGGGTGTCCGACGTAGATGAATTCCTGCCCGCCCACGAGACTGCCCTTGCGTTTGTACAGTGATTTGATACACACCGGGTCTGAGATATTGTTGTACCAAGGCGTTACGACCGATGCCGTTCTGCTTGGCAGTGAACAGTTGGGTGATAAGTGCCGTCCGCACCGTCAACTGGGTTGCCAGACGCCCGCTTGTCTCCAAACGGTAAAGGCTCGGTTCCTCTACGATAAGGGTGAAATGCTGTTTCTGTTTGCGGTCAAAGTTGACATATAGCGGTTTCTGTTCGGTAAGGTGCGGAAATGGCTTGGGTTGCTCTAACTGATCCTTTAGATCACTTAACGTTAGTTCCGAAGGCGGTTCGGCGGGAATTGTCTTTAGGGTAAAGAGCGTTGTTTCTGTCCCTAAGTTTTCTAGGTTTAACTTATGCAAGCCGGGCGACAGGATTGAATCGGCGTTCAATTTTCGCTCCCCCGCGTTCAAGAGAAAGGGGACCTCTTTGTCCGCTTGAATAACAAGGGTGGACCGTTGTCGCACACTAATAGAAACCGGCACCGATTGCCCCGAGTTAAGGATTACGGGTAGTGGTTCACTTAAATCTATCGGCAACGAGCGAATAACTATTCCCGTGGCAACATTCTGCCGCCGATTCAGTTGAAGTGTGTATCGTCCGCGACGTTGGGATAAGGTGACTTTGGGCAACAATAAGCTCTGTTTCCGATCGGATGGAGGTATCGTCTGGAGATTATCTGTCTCTACATTCTTTTGGTATAGTCTGAATGAGAGAATTCCCCTCGATTCATCGGGTCGGATTGTGAGTTTGTAAAAACCCTGAGTCAATTCAAACCTTTTCCCCGGCGACTCAAATGGTGGGGGTAGATAGTTCCTAGGCTTCTGCACCATAAAGGGTTCTATCCGGTACCGTCCCCTTGCCCCAGATGTTTCCTCCTCCTCAATCACATAGGTTCCGGCGACTTCTAACTTGAGGAACAGGCTGGTGTCACCCAGCAGATTGAATGTCCTGGTGACCAAAGGCGTTTTCAATCCAACGGACAACACCTGTGAACCCACCGGTGTCTGCTGCTCCGGGTGACTCAGAATCCCCGTAACGTCAATAGCGTCACCTCCCTCTGCTGAATGTAGGGAGGAAATCCAATAGTCCCCTCTATTTTGAGAAAAGGAGAAGGGTTCGCGCGTTTTGGTGAAATAGGTTAGAACGACTCGATCTCCGGGGTTTCCCTGAACGGTGACCCATTGGTACCGATTCTTCTCCCTTGTGTGTACAACCGCCCAAGGGTTGCGGGATTCCTTTGTGATGGCTGCTCGATCCCTGCCACCATGTCGGCTCGTCTTATCGTCCCACCGCCTCACCGATAACGTTGTCGCTTTTTTATCCGCTCGCGAAATCTGGAAAAAGTCGGTTTTCGCTGGTGCCACATAGGCGTCCCGACCGAAAGGGGAGAGTGTGATAATCTGCTTTCCGCTGGATCCCAATTGACGGTATCCCATACGCAGAGAGAAAGGATTCACTCCTGAGTCGTCAGCCCAAGCCAACGCTGCGCCGCCATAAAATGTAAGCCGGTAAACCCCCGGATTAAGATCGTGATAAAATTCCGCATAGCGCATCGGTTGACCGTTGACCGGCTCATAGGTTGAGAAACTCGGCTTTATATCCTCAAGCCAAACCCCATCGCGCCACAGACGGCAATCTTTGAGGTTTCGTCCAATTGCTTCAAGTCGTAAGATCCGCCGTTTTTTTAGGTGCAGCCAGAAGGACTGCTGTTGCAGATCCTCCAGTGAACTGGTTTCGATTTGATAGGTGTCGAGTGAGAGGAACTTATCGGACGAACCGATCTCCACAAAGGGATGCACAGTTAGCTTCAGGGTGCCCACACCCTCTTTATGAGATTGTAATCGAATTTTATACGTCCCCTTATCCAGTAGCAGATCGAGTCGTCCATCCTGTTCGCCAGCACTCCCCACGGCAGCGAAGGGGCCCGCCATTCGGTCTACAATTTCAATTTCCGTGCCTTGATCGCTCTGGGCTTGTAAACTATAGCGCCCCGGAACGCTGATATGAAGCAGTGTTTCGTTCCGCCCATGGGCATCAAATTCAGTTTGCTCCAAACGCGGCAATTCTTCCTGTCCAAAAACTGAAGTGGAAAGGGTTATGCCGACAAAAATGAGCCACAGTATTCTTCTCCGAGTTTTCCCTAGCATGTCATTTCTCCAATTGATTGTGAGTCCTATAAAAGTTGCCGGTTCTTCCAGAGAAACTGTAGAAGCAATTCTTGTGCCTATCCTTCAGAAATCGAAAGAAAAAAGAGCGGTATTGATAAGTTTACCACATTCTTTTCTATCTTTGCACTCTAGTTTTGGCCTGAGCCGATCGGTTTTATTTTTTGAGGCAAGTGGTTACGATCAGAAATAAACGGAACGCAGAGAAGAATTGATTGCGGTGCATATCCCATGTTACATTAAACCATAGCGAAATGGTTTAACGGAAAGACGGGTTTGCTTGGCGTGGCGAAACAGGTGAGGATAGAAGGACGGGATTGCCGTTTTGCTGTTAGCAAAATGCCGGCAAAGCGTGGTTCACTAGGGCGTGTTAATATTTTGAGGATGCTGATTCGGCAAACGCTGTCATCACTAGGTAATCTGACATAAGTAGCGCAAACTGTTAGTTTACGGACTGAAATCACAATCTGAAGATTGTCGCACAAATTTTCCGTTTATCGTTGTTTCAACGCTCCCCATGTTGTTGCTAGTTTCCATTTTGGTTCCACGGCGACCACGGGACCATCAATGGGGATGTTGTGGTCGATGAGTTCAAAAGTAACACCGCTGTTATTGATGGATT
This sequence comes from Candidatus Poribacteria bacterium, assembly GCA_965208425.1. Lineage (GTDB taxonomy): Bacteria > Poribacteria > WGA-4E > WGA-4E > PCPOR2b > PCPOR2b. Next base: position 5,219,021 of record OZ242335.1, read on the forward strand.
TCACTAAGCCGAAATCCGGGGCGAGCCACATAGTGATTTGTTGAGAAAAACTCAAGGGTAGTGGTGAAGAAAGACGCTGCTCAATTTTCAAGCAGTTTTGAAATGTTCCCGCCGGTACGGTAACATTTTCGATAGCGATAACCTTGGCGACGTTGGTTACCTCACTTGTTAGTAGGCCGCCTAGAAGTTTAGCTGTACCGATCACGGTCCATTCTGACCCCAATCCAATTGGGATGGGCAGAAAGGTTGCGGGTGGAGAATAGTCAATTGTAGCGTCAAGCCCCTGGACTCTTGCAGTTGCTCGGAATAGTAGAACCCGGTTCGGTGTGGATTTGATAAAAAACTTATTGGGACTGTTACTTGCCGGATCTGAAACGGGATATGTCCCATCCGAAATCACTTTTACCGATTCAGTGCCGATGGTTTCGGGTCCCTCAATTGTGACAACTCTCTCGTCGATCCCGTCGGTGCTGCGCAGAGTCCAAGTGTTCCCTAGGTCGTCTGGATAATAGTTCTGCGCCTGACCGTGTGAAGCTGAGCCACATATGATGGCAATTGATAAAAGCAAGATAAAACAGTGATGATAACCGGCTGTAAGGAATCTATCTTTCATAATATATAATCTTTTTCATGTTTCAATTGTAGAAAGCCGTCGACCATTCCTCATCATACTGGTCGTTATGGACTTACTTGCATATTTACATGTCGGCGGGGGATTTCAATTCTTTGGCCAGGACGAATCAGGTTGGGGTCTTTCAGTTTGTTATAGACTAGCAAGTTACGCAAATGAAGATTATGTCTTCTGGCAATTTTCCAGAGGGTATCCCCTTTGTGGACATAGTAGACTTCCACTGAACCGGCGGAGGTGTTCTCAGGATGCGAGGAGAGTTGTAAGGGTTCACTGGCGTCCTCGGTTTTCGCTCCGTTGACTTCACTTTTGTATGATATGGTCTCAGTTTCTTGTTCGCTATAAACAATGGTTTCTGATTCCAATAAATTTGTGAAATCTAGTTGTGTGAGTTCTGTTGGCGTGAGTTCTTCTAGCTGTGTTCTCGCGGTTGCTGCATCATCGCGCAATTTAGTGAATAATAGCAAATTCAACACAAAAATCACGGCAGTCCATATTAACAACTGTTTACGAGCGTACATGAGACCCTCCTTTGAATAAATAGAATATTGGGTACATACTAAACAACGTCAATAACTATACGACCGATTCATAAAACTTCTGATTGAGAGTTTTGAAAACAACACCAATTTGAAGTCGACAGAGATTTTACATTGGACTCATCTCATTTGATTTAACAATTCCACTGCTGCATCAGCAATTTGTTCACCGCAGCCGGGACGAAAGCGGGAAGAATTCGACTCATACCCACCCTGTTTATAAGCAATCTCGATCGGAATATAGCCGACACTTCCGTTGGTCATGCTCATAATGAACAGGTGTTCCCGTTGCGCTCGTTTCACGATGTCAAAGCCGATTTCGACGAAAATCTCGCCCGGCAGTCCGATAAAATAGATGGATCCGACCCCGATGCACTGAAGGTCAATCTCCTCAGTTGTTTTTCCATCAATTGTTTCTTTCAGTTCTAGGGAGTGTTTTTGGTGCACCACATGTATCTTCTCCTCAGCCGAGGTCTCGATCCATTGTAAGACCTTTATCGCCTCGCCCCCGATGGTTCTGCCAATCATGCGTGGATACTCGCCTTCACGCTGGATAGGGACAATATTGCCCGCACAGCCCAATCCAAACAGACATATTCCACCCTCCCCGGTTTCGACGACATCCATTGCATATCCCGGATAGTCTGCGCTAATTGTGTACATCTGGTCTGTTGTGGCAACAGGGTGGCAACCGAAATGGATAAGAGAAGCCGCTAATTCCCCTGTTACGCTATCAACACGGAGGATCCTCACCGTCGAATCATAGGGGCCAAATGTTAAATCTGAATCAGGATCCGGAAGACGATAGCTGGTTTGTGCACTCCCGTCTGGGCGAATCGTGTGCCGATTATAGCTGACCTGATCCGCGATACCCTTTCCCGCGCCGATCCGTGCCGGCTGAAGCCGCTGCTGGGCGAGTTGCGTTACTGTCATTAGCTGCTGCACAAGTATATCAACGTAGACGCGATTTTTGGGATTACTGAGGGTGGTAGCGCGTGATGCACGGACTTCGGGACCGAAATGCGTGTGGGAGCAACTGACCATTACGTTGCCCGCCGGAATCCCTATCGTCTCCTCAATTGTTTGACGAAGATGATCAACCAACGTTGCTTCTACACCAATCAGATCATTGGTGATGATTGCAGCTTGTGTTTCACCATCGTCAAATACGAGGGCTTTCGCGTAGAGCGCATCGGTGATTGTCTCGCTGCCACTGTCTCGCCCCGAATATCCTGCCATATCGCAGCCCAGCGGCGGCGTGATGTCAATCTTTGCAGCACCAACTCTTAAGTTTCCCATACTCAATCCTCATCTGCTGCTGCAGTCTTGACCAAGACACCGCTTGCAATCAAGAAAGCGAGTGCACGCAGGACAACATGGAGTTGAATGCCGAGTTGGGGAATCCACATCCCAATTGGAAACGCGACGACAGCGACCAAAAAGATATATCCCGCCAATCGGTTCCAGCCACCAATGAGTGTGAGACCGTAGCATAAAGCGGCGAGCGCAGCAAAGAAGGTTCCAGTCATCAGCAGTGCTTCTGCAAACTCCTCCGACACTTGGTAAATTGCCATTGCATGGGTCGGGTGATCTGCGTGCAACTCGCCCAAGGTACGAAGCGGGGCAGTTTGAGAGAGGTGCCCAACCATCTCCAAGACCAACCACATCGTCGCGAAACCGAGTCCGAGGTAACTGCGTGTCGTTGCAGCGGCGTTGAGTGAAACAAACAACGCGATGACCGTTGGCACAATTAGGATGAGACTTACAACGCTTAATCCGTGCGTCACTCCCACCAACTTCAGCGCCGGTGTTCCCAGCGCAGCATCTTGGAGACGCATAACGACGATATAACTTGATACGAGCATCAATACGCCGCTTAAAAAACCAGCGACGCCACCGATCAGATTCAGTCCAACAGGCTTATTGTTCATGGGAGGGCCTCCTTGTTCAAAAAAGGATCCACTGTATAATCCCCATTTTCGAGTAGATGGGGAAGATTGGGTGAGCCAATTTCAACCATTACAGGACTCACACGCTTCAGTTCTAAGAGCAGATAGGGACGCAGATTTCACTGATTGTCGCTGATAAAAAGAGAAAAAAGGATAGAAACCTGTGTGCAACCCCGTTTATCAGCCCCATTTGAATCTAGGGTTTACGCGAGTTCAGTACGCGACGCGAGATTTTTTTATTTTTAACCCCCTAAATCCCCCTTGTCAGGGGGACTTATGAATGCGCTGCGTAAGTCCTATATTATAACACAAGTTGACATAAAGTATTAGGCATACTCCGTATGCCGTAGGGTCATTTAATTCTCCCGTAGTTCGATCTCCCGGTCGAGGTTACGGCGGGGCAAGATGCCCCGCCTACGGGTTTGGGTCATTCCAAAATCAGTCAAAAAACCGAAAATTGAATAGCCCTACGTATGCCGTAACCTCGGTGCAAATGATATCACTTCAGTAGGTTGATTTTCCAAAATCGACAGTTTTGCTATCGACCCGTTGGGACTGAATGAACTAATGAACTCATCATGAATTTCTTACTAGGACTAACTGTCCAGTCCGGGAATCGCTCATGTCGAGCCTGTGTCACACGCTGCGCCTTTTCCATTTCCAACCGATGCAAAGCTAGAAAAAACCTTCGTCGGTTTTTCTGCACCACAATCAGGACATACAAGTTCACTGTTATCTGCGTTGATCGATTGTAGCACCTCAAATTTGGATTCGCATGTCTTGCATTGATACTCATAAATTGGCATTGTTTTTCCTCCGAGTAGATTGGTTGATAAATGTCAATTCATTGTTTCCGCCAACGCCTTTGCCTGTTCCACCTTTTCACGGATTAAATCACAGCCACCCTGCCAAAAGTCAGGCGAAGCGATGTCAATCCCCATGTCAGCGACCAGTTGGCTGGGGGTGGCAGAGCAACCAGCACTCAACAGATCGAAGTAGCGTGGTACGAACGAGTCGCCATCGCGTTGATATTGGGCATAGAGCGACAGTACCAACAACTCGCCGAAGGAATAGGCGTAAACGTAAAACGACAGTTGGAATACGTGTGGAATATAAAGCCACCACCACTGATGGTCTTCGCCCAACGCTAACGAGTCTCCAAACATCTCCTGCATCATCCGCTGCCAGAGCTCACAGTAGGCTTCTGTCGTCTGTTCACCCTTTTCGCGGCGCAGATGGTGTGCCTCCTGCTCAAAGCGATACATAGCGATCTGACGAAATACAGTAGCGAAGATGTCTTCTATTTTACCACATAGCAGTGCCAAACGCTCCTCCGTTGATTCTAACGTGGACTGCAACTGGTCAAACACCAGCATCTCTCCGAAGGTACTCGCGGTCTCCGCCAGTGGCAAGACAGGGTGATAGTTGAGCAAGCTCTGTTTGCTAGCGAGCACATCATGAATACCGTGTCCTAACTCGTGTGCCAGCGTCATCACATCACGAGGTTTACCGGTGTAGTTCATAAAAACATAGGGATGCAGATCAGGCGTAACCCCTGCGCAATATGCACCACCCCGTTTGCCCGCACGGAGTTCAGCATCAATCCAACGTTTGCTAAAGAACGGTTCTGTTATTTCCGCCAACTGTGGTGAAAACCGACCGAAGGCGTCCATCACCATGTCCTGTGCCTCATCGAATGGGATGGTACCGCGATCACCGAGCAGCGGGGCGTACCGATCATAGTGCGTCAACTCATCCAACCCCAGCAACTGCCGCTTGAGATGGTAATAATCAGCGGCGATATCGTAGTTGGCTACACACACATCCGACACAGTGTTGACCACTGCCTCGTCCATCTCGTTGGCAAGATGCCGTGCTGCTTCGGGCGATGAGTGCCCTCGCAAACCATCCAGAATCTGCTTTTCGTGGAGGAGTGTATTGAAGATAAAAGTCAACACATGCGCATCCCCCTTGAGCGTATCTGTCAAGGCGGCAGCGGCGGCTTTGCGCGTTCCGCGATCAGGGTTGTAAAAGTTCACCAACAACTCGCTTTGGGTCAACTCTTCGTCACCCATGCGGAAAGTCTGCCGTGACGTGATTTCGGTAAACAGTCGTCCAAAAGCACGTCCCCTCGTGTTGGCTGTTTCCTCCAAAATCTTCTCTTCTGCTTCGCTCAAATGGTGTGCTGCCAGTGCCCGTTCATGTTCGAGATAGTGTCGGTAAGGTGCTAGTTGCGGATCATCGATGATCGCGTCAAAGATTTCTTGCGGGATCTTGCCGATCTCAAGGTCAAAGAAAATCAGATGGGTCGCCGCTGCTGAACCAACTTCACGTGTCCTCTGTAACAGCGCGCCCCGTTGAGCATCCGCAGTATCCGTCGAAAACAGCAGGTTGGCGTAAGACCCCGGCTTATACTGCGCCGTCATTAAGACTTCATAATCGTTTAGCGCGCTGCATAACAGGTCTGCGGTCACATCTGTTGAGGCGATGCGTCCCTTGTACGTCTCCTCGAACTGTGCCGCTTGATCGACCATCGAATTAAGGTCGGAATCTAACTGAGAATCGTCAACAGCATCGTATAGGTCCGACAAGTCCCATGTCGGTAAACCGTTTGTACTTTCAGTGCTCACAGTGTTATTCTCCTAAAAATCTTCAAAAGGACTAGCGCATAGGGCTAGATCACTCAAAATAGATCAATGCTTTCCGGTTAGCGGGACAAAACTGACGGGCATCACCTGTCTTGTCATTATTGAACCCGATTCTGTTTTTTGGACAAGTGTCAGGTTCTGCACTCGGAAACGCCCACCTACTGGAATACACAACTTCCCACCCGGCTTGAGTTGATGTATTAACATCGGTGGAACATGATCTGGTGCAGCGGTAACAATGATTGCGTCGTAAGGCGCGTGTTCCTTCCAGCCGAAGTAACCATCACCGATTTTCACCGTCACGTTTTTATAGTCGAGCCGTTTCAGTCGCTTCTCCGCGCTTTCGCCAAGTTGCTTTATAATTTCGATCGTATAAACATGATCGACCAATTCCGCTAAAACTGCCGCCTGATACCCCGAACCGGTGCCTACTTCGAGAACTTTGTGCTCTTTTTTCGGGTCAAGCAGTTCTGTCATATATGCAACGATATACGGCTGCGAAATTGTCTGGTCATACCCAATCGGGAGTGGCATATCGATATATGCTTGGGATTTCAGATAGGAAGGGACAAATTCATGACGGAGTACACGCTGCATCGCTTCCAAAACAGATTTATTCTTAACACCGATTCGACCATCGGTGATCCCTTCTGCATCGATCTGGTGTTTGACCATCCACTTACGATCGCTATCAAAATCACCAACGCTGTGTGAGGGTATAGCAATTAACAAGAGAAATGTGGCGAAAATACAAAAACTCTGTTTCATGATAGCCTCCTTGTTTATTAAACATATGCGGTCTGCCAACTTTTATCAGAGACTAGGGTGTGGTCTCCTCAACTCCCCAGAGATGGACGCACCCACCGATAAGGTAGATTCCGACTGCCAGAAGGATCACAACATTAAAGCCGAACGTAATCGCCAGACAGGTCGCCAGAATAGCGCTTACCACAGACGCAAAACCGTTAATCCCCCATGCCCAAGCGATAAGATACGGATGGTGTTTCTGTAACCAGTCTATACCTAGCGGGAAGGGCATTCCCATGAAAAACGCTAAGGGTGCAATCAATCCGATCGATACGGCAATCTTCAGAGTATCAGAACTTGCAAGAAAGTGGTGGAAAATCGGGGGAAGCAGTTGCAAGTAAAAAAGTGCGAGAACCGATAGTATACCGATCGCTACGATGATCGGATAGCGCTGTAACTTCCTGATTGCTTTCAACTTCATCGAGAAAAGGCTGCCTAGACCCGCAAAGAGGAGGAACGCGCAAAGCACAACCGCAACCGCATACGTTGGGTTCGCAAGCAACAGCAGAAACTTCTGGATGAATGACATCTCGATAAACATGAATCCAGCCCCCAAGCTCAGAAAGTAGATGAATACTCGCCAAGTCTCGGACTCGCGGAACGGAGTGGCGAAACGTGGCTTGTGTGCCGTGGGAGATGTGGCTTCCCGCTTCAAGAAAAAGAGTGGTATCAGAATCAAGACTAGCCCTGCCAGCACCGCTTGAATCAACGTTGCAATCAGGAGCAGATATCCCCATTCGATGAACGGGATAGCACTCCTGCCGACCGTCCGAACCATGTGAACCAGTGCATCAAAACGCAAGAATTGAAAGAAATATGGACGATTATCAGTTGTCGGGTGGATATTGAAGGGATACCCTTCGTAAAATTGTTTTCGATCGTTGGACAGAATTGCTTGAGCTGCCCGAAAATAAATCGGCTCCGTCAATTGGTTGTAGCGATTCGCTGCTGCCTCCTGCATTTGGGGATAATACGCTACATCGAAAGAGCGCTCACGACAAAAATCCTGAATTGCTGCTCGGTCGGTTGTGTTGAATGCCCCTTTCTTTATTAACAATGTGCCGGTCCGCCAACCGCGGATCATCCCCAACTGTTGAGCAGGAATCACGCCATCACTCTGTTCCAACGCCTCAACTGCTGTTGCGAACAACCGAATCATATCACGCGGCGGGGTTTTCAGCCAGCGCGTAATCGAAATAATACCCCCAGGCGTCAGATGTTGATACAGGTCTGTGAACGCCTCAACGGTGTAAAGATAGCTCTCACTCAGGGCATGAGTGCCCGCGGCAGATGCGCTCACGGAATCGAGCAGTGCGATCTGGATGAGATTGTATCGTTTTGTTGTCCCCCTCACAAATCCACGCGCTTCTGCGACGTGAACCTGCACCGGATAGGGTGAATCCGGCGCGTAGATACCTCCTGCAAAATCTTTGTGTTCTGTCGCTACGAGCTCAAGTACTTGTGGATTGAGTTCTACCGCATCGACCGATACCGCGCCGTGATACAGGGCGTTAAGGACATCCCCACCGCCGCCAGCACCCAAGACCAGCACACGGGGCGTTTCAATTAGGTGATATGCCAACGCCGACGTTGTATCCCCAAGATAACCTAACTTTGATAGGTCTCCTCTGAAATCGGTTATCGCCGTCATTCCATCGGCGTCGGTGAATACACCCAACTGTGGCTGCACCGGTTGCTGTGCATTTAAACTCAACCCCGGCACGGCACGAATTAATTCGCTACGAACCACATGCAGCACACCAAAGGGACTGTGCCGCTCATTCAGAATCTGTGCATCCGGGAAATTGAGGGTGCTACTCAACCCTTTGTAGGGTGAGATCTTGATTGAGATAGGGTTGAACAACAGGTAGCCGATAAACGCAGCAGCAAGTCCAGTTATCCAAACTATTCGCCGCCACTGCTGCGTTTTCCAACTTTCCCAATTGGCAATCAGCACCGCACAAAAACCAACTGCTGAGATGAGAGTCAGGTTGTGTACTGGGGGAATCAGGTACATCGTAACAATGATACCTAACGCCCCAATACCGGAACCGAAAAGATCAAAAAAGTAGAGGCGATTAACATTTTCCGCAAATCGGAGTAGCGCCAGACCAATACAGGCTGCCCCAAAGAAAAACGGAAGCGATAGAATAAGATACAGCACGAAAATCGACAACACCTGACTCGGCTGCCAAACCAGCATCAGCGGGTTGAACGGCACATATTGATTCAGCACAAAACATCCAACAACGCTGATCGAATAGAGCAATCCACAAACCGTATACGCGTTATGAAAGCGTCGTTCTGCTTCGTCGGATGTCCACTGATTCCCCATCAACCAGCGTTGCGTAAGCGAAATCGCTGTTCCACTTGCACCAAATCCAAGCAGTGCAAGGCTGATGATCATGTGCGCGAAATGATGCCATTGCGCTATCGAAAACAGTCGTACCAGCGTAATCTCATAAGCGATGATTGAACCGGCTAGCAGGGCAACAGAGAGGAAATAGGGGTTCATCGGCACATGGATTTACCTATGGCATTTCTCGGAGAAGTTGTTTGGTTACTACCTCAAATCGCGCGCGTGTCGCATGCTGTAGTTGGGGGAACCAGAGATCCGGATCCGGCGGCTCGGTTGTCCACTCTGCTGACCCGTTATACAACAGATAGACATCCCACGCGGTTTCGTTTAAGCGGAGCAGATCTTTCCAAAGATCCCCACTGGCTTTGTTGCTATCCCAATAATGTGTAAATCTTTCGTGAGTAAACTCATTAGCGCGTCTCTCTGCCGAGACCCGATTATCGCTATTAAGGATCGGTTGCCAGATTAGATAAGCCCGCAGGCGTTCATCCCCAACCCTTTCAAACAGTTTTATTATTTCGGAGACCCCCCGACGACATTTCGGTCAGCCGGGAGAAAGCAGTGCAACTACGCGAACATAGCCTGTGTCTTCTTGGAAATGGTGCATCAGTTGATCTATATGCACGAGTTCCGTTACAGGCTGCCGATCACTCTTGAAAACATCCTTCTTCTTTTCAGCAGTCTTACGCATCTGATCAATTAGGGGCTTACGTTCCTCTCGGTCTAACACACCGAGCAGCGTGTTTTGCCACGCCATCGGGATGAAGACATCTATCTGTTGCATGAGCGTAAGGCCATCAAGTGTTCCCCACCGTTCTGCAACAACTCCATCGGCGATCCGAAAGATGTCGAATCCTGATACCGTTACCGGCTTGCCAGTTGGGTCAATTCCCATAAAGCTATTGTTGTGAGTACCCTGCATGGTGGTACGAGTCACCACCTGATTTCCATTGACACTCATCTGGTCAACCGTGAAACGCAGGTCGGGAAAGGCGAAGCGCAACGCTCTTACGGTCTGTTTGAAGCCTTCTATGCCAGATTTACCTCCGGGGCCAATTGGATTATGATCAATATATTCAGCGGCAATTAGCGTATCGACTTGATCTAGCGTTCCCGTATTAAAGACCTCCTCGTAGATACGTGAGACGACTGAGTAGGCACTAGAAACTGTCGCTCGGTCCCCTGTCATTTTGAGGGCTGCTTCCTGCGCGGTTGACGTACCAACCAACGAGCAGATCCCGATCAGGAGCGTCCCCACAATTAAGAGGCGAGTCAGTCTTGTTACTGTTAGAGATTGGTTCATAGCTAAACTCCTATCTATTTTGATTCTGATTAAAGTTGTTATCAGGTTCTCCAATTATACCAATTCGATTTCTAATGTCAATGAGAAAATGTAGCATTGACCTCCATTTTCTCCGAGTTCCGTGGGGGGATGTAGTTCTTCTGTAGGAGGGATCTCCGAATCCCGACATTTCACTCGTAGCCACAGGTTTCCCAACCTGTGATCTCCGCGGGGTTAGACAGGGAGAAAACTGAAAACTAAATGGTCCTATCCCGTCCCGGAATTTCCTTGACTTGCCTACCGCCCACCACTATAATCTGCATATCTCGCGCGTGTTGTAAAACAGAATGAGCACGCTTCACGCAGTCCACCCACCTCACACAAGGAGTTTGCCGAATGAATACTATTGTCATCTGCTGTGATACGCTCCGAGCAGATGTTGTAGATCACACTTGGGAAGATCACGTTGATACCCCGCATCTCGATCGATTGCGAGAAACCAGCACGGTGTTCAATAACGCTTGGGGAGAGGGCGAGCCAACCATCCCGATGCGGCGCGGTTTCTTTACGGGTACGCGGTCCTACCCGTGGCGCTTCCATATTGATGATCGTGGTTCTGTCCCAAACATCTACGGCTGGCACGCTATTCCTACAGGACAGACAACACTAGCGGAGCATCTACTACTCAACGGCGTGGCGACAGGGTTGATTGCCGATGTCTATCACATGTTCAAGCCGACGATGAACTTTACACGCGGCTTTATGAGTTACGATTATATTCGTGGGCAAGAATCGGATCGAGTGCGCAGCGGACCCCTTTCCGCCATCAATATGAAACCTTACCTACCCGACGAAATCGCTAATCCTACAGACCGCCCCGGTATCGCACAATACCTGCTGAACATGCAGGATCGACGTGGGGAGGAGGACTACCTCGCCCCGCGTGTCTTTCGCAGTGCAGCACGGTGGATACAGGACAACCACGAAAATCAGCCGTTCTTCCTCTGGATTGATAGCTTCACACCCCACGAATGCTGGGATCCGCCGATGCACTTCGCCGATCAGTATTTCAAAGCGGAGGATGTCAAAGATTATATCTATCCGCAGATGGTGCAGAATTATAAAACTTTGACGGACGATGAAATTCAGCGCACAAAAGCCCTCTACTACGGTTATGTCACCTTTGTCGATAAGTGGATCGGCTACCTGCTGAGTGTTCTCACCGATCTGGGTCTGTGGGAGGACACCGTAATCTGCTTTGTCTCCGATCACGGCACCGAGTTGATGGACCATACACAGTTCGGTAAGACCGCGGACGCGATGCACCCCTATAACACTCGGCTCAATTTCTGGATTCATCACCCCGATCCTGCATACCACGGTAAGACGATCGACGCCTACGTGCAGAATATCGATCTGATGCCGACAATCCTTTCCATCTTTGGTGTTGAAGGTGAAGCGGTTGATGGTTATAATCTTCTGCCTGTCATGTCTGGTGCACAGAAGGGACAACGCGATCACGTCATCACCGGTTGGAGTTCGACCGCTGGGATTCGCACACCTGAATGGCTCCTCATGCTTGAGACGGTGAACGCGGATGCCAATGCACGCCTATTCCATTCAGTCAGCGATCCGAAAGAAGAGCATAACGTCGCTGCAGCGCACCCCGAAGTGGTCAGTCAGTTGCAAGGGAAATTAGAGGATTTAATCGGAGGTTCGCTGCCAGCTACCTATACCCATCAGCCGACGATGGAACACAACGCGACATTCGCGCAATGGGCACAGAGCAACTTGGCACGATGAAACCGATCTCACGCCGCAGCGGGGCGATATGTGCTTTCGCTCCAGAGGAGCGATATGTCTATAGAATGTGGATACTCTAATGCCTGCGCTCCAGAGGAGCGCAATGTATAGGGTTCATCAATTTATAGTGAATTCTAAAAATAAATAGACACTTTTGCTCCCCATGTTTTGTAGGCGCGGTTTTCAACCGCGCCGACTTGACAAGACTTGGCTGCTAGCGTTGACGGTGATTAACCTATACGCTCTCTTGCAATAAAATGGGGTTACGAGCAAATCGCTTGTAACCCCATTTTTTTGACACTAAGTGGAGGACATGGTATAATGAACAACAGTCAATAAGTTTGAAAGTTGAGAAGGGAGGTATACAATGCCACTTTGGGGGACAATCTTAACTGTTTGCTTTTCAGGTATTATCGCTCTTGTTGCCGTTATCACACTATTCAGAGGCATCCCTACACGGAAAGATATGGAGTCTATTAAAGATGATATGCAATCCCTAAGAGCTGAAATCCGAAGTGATATTAAACTGCTTGTAGATAGGATAGACAGCCTTACGGAACGTTTTGATAGGCATCTTGAATACCACGCATACAAAAGAGAATCCGAATAATATATATTAAGGATATGATGTATCTTTCGCCCCGATAAGATTCGAGATTCAAAGCAACATGACATCTCTCAATCTCAAACCCACCCATAAACCCGTCAAAGCCTACTACGAATCCCTTCAACGTTTCGAGTCAATCGGCATTTCCCACGAAACCGCTGTCCGCTCCGCATTCCAAACCCTACTCGAATATTGCGGACGACAATTTGACTGGATCCTCGTACCTGAGCACTCAATGACTCCTCTGATAAGAGGGATTAAAAATAAGCGGATTGTCATTGACGGCGCATTAATCGACACTTTCCAACTGCCCCACGGCTATTGGGAGGCGAAGGACATCCACGACGACCTGCCGACCGAAGTGCTCCGCAAGTTTGAAAAAGGCTACCCCCGCGACAACATCCTCTTCCAAACCCCACACCGCGCCATCCTTTGGCAGAACAATCAGCGGACGCTCGATGCCGATCTGACCGACCCGACACAACTGATACATACCCTCGAAACCTTCTTTTCCCACCGTCCACAAGAGTACACCGAATGGGAGGAGGCGGTTGCACAGTTCAAAGACAGGGTGCCCGCACTTGGGAACGGCTTGGCAGAACTGATCGAAAAGGAACGGGGCGCGAACCGTGAGTTTACCGCCGCCTTTGCCGCCTTCCATGAGAAATGCTGTCAATCAATCAATCCCAACCTCTCCGAAGCCGCCGTTGAGGAGATGCTAATTCAGCACCTGTTGACCGAGCGGATCTTCCGAACCGTCTTTAGCAACTCCGAATTCACCCGCCGCAATGTTATCGCCCGCGAAATCGAAATCGTCATCACCGCGCTGATGTCTCACGCTTTCAGCCGCGAAGATTTCCTCCGTAGCCTTGATCCTTTCTACGTCGCAATTGAGCGCACCGCTGCAACTATTGACGACTTCTCTCAAAAACAGGGGTTTCTCAACACGGTCTACGAACAGTTTTTTCAAGGCTTTTCGGTGGAGGTCGCCGATACGCACGGGGTGGTCTATACGCCCCAACCGATTGTCGATTTCATGGTGCGAAGCGTTGAGGAGATTCTAGGATTTGAATTCAATCGATCGCTCTCCGATTCCGGCGTTCACATCATCGACCCGTTCGTAGGGACCGGCAATTTCATTGTGCGGACGATGCGCGAGATTCGTCCAACCGCACTTGAGGATAAGTATCAATCCAAACTCCACTGCAACGAGGTGATGCTGCTGCCGTACTACATCGCCTCAATGAACATCGAGCATGAGTTTTACGAGGCGACAGGGGACTATCGACCATTTGAGGGAATCTGTCTTGTCGATACATTTGATCTGGCAGAAGACCGACAGTTGCCGCTGTTCGCCCCCGATAATACCCGCCGTGTTGAAGGGCAGAAGGAGACGCCGATGTTTGTGGTCATCGGCAATCCGCCCTACAACGTCGGTCAGATCAACGAGAACGACAACAACAAGAATCGCAAATATGAGACCATGGATGCGCGGGTTAAGAATACCTATGCGAAAGCCTCCACAGCGAGCAATAAAAATAAACTCTCCGATCCGTATGTGAAGGCTATTCGGTGGGCATCGGACCGGATTGGAGAGGAGGGAATTGTTGCCTTTGTAACAAACAACAGTTTTCTCGACAGCGTAACGTTCGACGGAATGCGGAAACACCTCACCGACGATTTCGACGTTATTTACATTCTGGACTTGGGTGGGAATGCGCGGAAGGGATTGAAGGTCTCGGATGCCAATGTGTTCGGGATACGGGTTGGTGTGAGCATCAACCTATTTGTGAAGACTAGACAAGCGATGAATCGCCCATCTAGCTGTAGGAGGGGCATCCCTGCCCCGATACGTATCTTTTACTATCGCGCCGATAATCTATGGAACAAAAAACAGAAGTTTGATTTTCTAAATGAGCGTGGACACATCGGTAATATAGATTGGCAACTCATTCGTCCCGATGCACGCCACACATGGTTGACAGAGGGGCTCCACGCCGAATTTGAAACCTTTATCCCAATGGGAACTAGGGAAGCGAAAGCGGCAACAGGTACGGCGGTGGATGTGATTTTCAAAACTTACAGCCTCGGTATCAATACAAACCGTGATGCGTGGGTTTACAATTTCAATCAAGATGAACTCACGCAAAGCATGAAGTTGACGATTGATACTTACAATGCGGAAGTCGATCGGTGGAAACGGCGTGAAAATCAAGCTGAGAATCTTGATAATTTTGTGCTGTCTGATGACAAGAAAATCAAATGGAGTTCCGCCTTAAAACAGAAACTGAAAAGTGGACAGATTGCGGAATTTACAAACACCAAAATCCGACAATCACTCTATCGTCCGTTCACAAAATCAAACCTATTTTTTGATCGCGTAATGAATCATAGGGTTCACGTTTGTCCTGCTATCTTTCCCAAAGCAGAGGCCGAAACGGAAAATCGGGTGATTTGCGTTGCTGGCATCGGTGATAGAAAAGGTTTTGGTTGTCTTATAACAGATATGATTCCCAGCATAGATCTGGCATTTGAAAAGACCCAATGCTTTCCCTTCTACACCTACGACGAAGACGGGACAAACCGCCGGGAGAACATCACCGATTGGGCGTTAGCACGATTCCGCGCTCATTACCGAGACGACGCCATCACGAAGTGGGACATCTTCTATCACGTCTACGCACTCCTGCATCACCCCGATTATCGGGAACGGTATCAGGCAAACCTCAAGCGAGACCTGCCACGCCTGCTGTATACGCCCGACTTTTGGGACTTTGCCAAAGCAGGTCAACGATTGGGAGAAATCCACATCGGCTATGAGGATGTGGGGGAATATCCGCTACATTTCATCGAAAACCGTGAAGTGCCAATCAATTGGCGCGTGGAGAGGATGAAGCTGTCCAAAGACAAAACGCAGCTGATATACAACGATTTCCTAATACTGGAGGGGATACCCGCGAAGGCGTTTGACTATCGGCTTGGGAATCGGTCGGCGTTGGAATGGGTGATTGATCAGTATCGCGTCAAGACGGACAAACGGAGCGGCATCGTCAACAACCCGAACCGCGCAGACGATCTACGGTACATCGTCAAATTGGTTGGGAAAGTGATTGCGGTCAGCTTGGAGACGGTGGAGATTGTGGAGGGACTGCCTGATTTGGGGGTGCCTTCTCATTAAACACAATGCGTAAAGGAAACGTCTCAAATCATGACAGATTTTAGAATTACTTGGACACTGCCAATGGGCGAGGTTAGGAAATCTCGACTACCGGAGATGGAGAAGTCCGGGCTATGACCCGGTAGGTGCGGTTTTCAACCGCACCGAATTCAGTCCAACCCGGTAGGCGCGGTTTGCAACCGCGCTGGTTTCCATAGCAAATTACCGAATTTTTTTATCTTCATACAGATTGTGGTACAAAAAACTATCTGCTTTTAATGTCTACTTATTTTTAGAATTCACTATAAATGAGGGGTGCTCATAACTGTTGCCCCGATAAATCGGGATGCAAAGCCATCTGAATCACAGATTCAACAGATTACTCAGAAAACACGGATTACCAAAAAGCCGAGAGGTCCAATATCTATAGAATGACCGTTTCCTACCCGTCAGCCGATAGGGGAGAAATTGCGCTCCGCTGGAGCGCGCCCATTGCACAGCCAACCTGCTATACATATTGCGCTCCTCTGGAGCGAAAGCACCCATCAAACCGATGCGTGACATATCAATTGATTGGGTGCCTGTCTTGATAGCCGTATGTATTCCGCCCCAGCGGGGCGGTATGTCTATAGAACAACGATAGGGGCAATCCCGCACTCCAGTTGCTTTGAATCCCGATCTTATCGGGGCGGAGTGCAATGTGTATAGCAAAGCTGCACATACTAAAGGAAAAAAATCAATTATGTCTGCTTTAAACGTGGGCGATTTGGTGAAACCCATTGATACCCTAATCCATAAAATAAGTGATGCAACAGGTGTGTTGTATGAACCGAGGCGAATTAGGCGCAGGGCTAAAGCGGAATCGGAGGCTGCCATTACATCGGCTAAGGCAGAGGCTGCTGCTGACATAATAAAGGCCGAATCCAAGATTGAAATAACCGACCTGCATCAACGAGCTGAACAGCGCCGAATTAAAGAAAATATGCGCCACCAGAAAAACATGGAGGACATTATTGATAAAGCAATACCTCATTTGGACAAAGAAGCAAACCCCGATGCTATGGAGGACGACTGGATTGCCAACTTCTTTGATAAATCTCGGATAGTTTCTGATAGTGAGATGCAGAGTTTATGGTCACGTGTTTTGGCTGGTGAAGCGAATGCCCCAGGTAGCTACTCAAAGCGGACGGTTAATCTACTTTCGGATTTAGACAAAAGCGATGCTGAATTGTTCACCAAGCTCTGCGGATTTGCTTGGCTGATTAAAATTTTTACGCCGTTGGTGTTTGATGAACAGGCGGAAATCTACAACAGGCACGGGATTAACTTTGACACGCTGTATCATCTTGACGATATTGGACTTGTTAAATTTGGAGGACTTGCTGGTTTTGGAGAGGACGGCTTGCCCAAGAGATTTACGGTGCACTACTATGGTAGGCGGCTTCGCTTGGAAACACCTAAGGAGTACGACGACGACCTTGATATTGGAAATGTGCTTCTTACGAAAAGTGGACAGGAACTTGCACCGATATGTGGAAGCAAACCAGTGGAGGGCTTCTATGAATATGTGAAGGATCGCTGGAAACAGTACTTACCAGAAGTGAAAAACGCTGAACGGAAAGAATAGAGGAAGGGATACGCCTTTAAAGTAATCTAAGTTGTTAGTTGATAAACCAAACGTCACCAACCGATGAAAGATGCTATACACATTGCGCTCCTCTGGAGCGCAGGCATCAGGAAATCGGCTTTCTATAGACATATCGCTCCTCTGGAGCGAAAGACAAAGAACTTATCAGCCGGATGGGGAGCCCCCGCCCTACATTGGGTGGATTCCTTGTAGAGGCAACTCTCGCGGATCGACAATTACCCCGCTAGCTTAGAACATAAGGAACGAAGATCTCCGTTCCCTACGAATGACTCGGTTCTGTGTCTTGGTGAGGGTTTCGTAGTGAACAACGATCGTTGTTCACTACTGAAGCGCGTAAGTCCTGCTTAAGTTGGAAGAATTATCTCTGAAGGGACACTTCATTGATAGTGGATTTTTTACCCCGGGTTTATTCCGTCACCAATCTAATCGCCCGACTGATGAGGTTGTAGATTCTGCCCCTGAGAATGTAGAAGCATTTCTACTTTATTATCCATTGTGTTTAGTTCAGCAGAGAACTGTCCTAGCTTTTTTCCATGATACGTGAGAATCGCATACGGCGCGGTAATAACAAGCGCAATGAACCCAAGCAACGCAAATATCAGAGTCTGCTGGTGATTAAGTCGCCTATTCACTTCATCAATTTTGGTATCCATTATCTGAAATTTAAGATCTACATATTCTCTCACACGCTTCTCAGAAGCGGTTACTTCTTCTTTAACAATCTCTCTCACATGCTTTTCAGAAGCAGCCGCTTCTTCTTTAACAATGGATCTTATAGCCGCTATATCTTCTTTCGTAAGTTCTGAGAAAGCAGAGAGAGGTAGCATTAGCAAAGCTATAAGTAAAAGTCTCAGTATCACGGTTTTCTCCTTGAGGTGTAGGTGATAGCTAACAACGGGCTCATGGGCGACACAACAATACTATCACAATTATGCGAAAACTACAACTTAAAAGTAGCGTGAGGTTTAGGCAATAACGATGAGATGTAAAGCACGAACCCCCTTTATTTTTCGATGTCTCAGAAACGCCGTTGAAGGCAGCCCATACTGTTCTGCACATCAGAACTACCCACCGACCGGTTGGCGGTACGGCTTACTAACGGCTTCAAGGATTGCGACCGGGATTGCTGGGGCTGCAGTTGCGGTTATCGGTTTCGCCTGCCTGAGAAACTGCCCGAACAAAGATCTGAAACAAAGCGAAGGACAGTTAAGCGGGATGGCACCATTTGATTACGCTGTGTTGTGTCTGGCAATTTACGAGGCTAAGACGGAGCTCCGCATCTCCACAGAAACGGATGGCACCACGATTTTTATGACGCCAGCGGGGGGTAATGATGTCTATTTCTCCCGAATAACGGAGCCGCCGAACTGGATGCAGCTCTCTGCCCCTTCACGTCGGGACCAACTTCCGGAGGGGCTAAAGGGCGCGAGGTTTGAGGACCCTAATACAGGTTTCCGTGCAATGTTATACCAATCGAAGGACGCACAGGAAATTGTTGTCGTTTATCGAGGGGTCAGGAGAACCAATATCCTCCAAGATAGCCAGACCTGCCTTTCTCAGGGGTTAGGGTTTGGCGCAGCAATATATCGACAGGCTATCGAGCTTGCCATAGCGGTTGTGGAAGCGTATGGGGATAAGGTGATCTTCACAGGGCATTCCATGGGCGGTGGTTTGGCAGCTGTCGCGAGTCTCGTAGCGAATCGTCCAGCGGTGACTTTCAACAGTGCAGGGGTCCACCCCGCCACCCTTGAAGGGTTTGGCTTAGATAATGCAACCATCGAGGAAAGACTGAAAGCTATTGAGAACTATTATGTGCCGGGCGAATGGCTATCCACCCTGCAAGGTCCCTGCTTTGTCAAGAGTGCCGCTGGCATACATATCCCACTGCCAGATGTCGAGGGCCGAGTGTCTGTAAATGCAGTGCCTGCTAAGAATAAAGGACGTGGCAAACACTCAATCACGCTGCTCATTGCGACGCTGTATGAGCTCGCCGAACCCTCGCAGCTAGTGAAGTAATTGAAGAGTGCCTATAAATATTCTCAGTGGGAGTGGCATCCTTGCCACGATTGTCTTAAATGCTTGGAAACGGTCGGGATCAGGAGATCCCTCCCACAGACATGTGTGGCTGCACAGACGGCTGAATTATGAGCTATTGATTTAGGTTCATAACGCATTACGTTTCACGCTTCATTTACTTGTATTTGCAATGGCATCTAGATAATCCTTAACCCGCTGCCGATACCGCACAGGAATATTATCCCTTTCCACCGCCTCCGCATAAGCCTGTTTCGCATTGAGATAGGCTTTTCGGTGTGGTATATAAGTGGGTTCTTCCTCACCGCTCGGAACTTCTTGTGTTGAGGCTGTGGCAAATTCCTCCGACTCCGATGTGGCTCCCCTTAATTGTAGTGCCTCCGTGGGTTGCGTTTCGGGAGGCATTGCTTCAACCTGCGTTCCCCGCGCCTCTCCCGTCTCAGATTCCTCGCCCGGTCCCCCATCGCTTCCAGCTACCCCTCCTGTTTTACGCGCCATTTCGATACCCGCCAATCCAATATTTTTTCGGCTTGTCTTAATCTCCTCCAAAATATCTTCCAACTGTGCTATATCTTTTGCCTGCTGGTCAATCTCTAGAAGTGAACGCGCAATTTTTGCTAACATCTCAGGACTGACTCCCTCCGTTCCAATCTCGTTCAGTTGGTCCACAAGGTTCTTGGCAGCGGGGTTGCCCCCAAGCCGTTGAGCAAGTTGCCTGAGCAGCGCGTCCAATTCCGCTCGCTGCGCCTCAGTCAATCCGTCCATCTGATCCGCCAATTTCTGTAGCTCTGAAGCAATTTCCGCTGTATCCGCACCGCCGAGTAGATTGGAGTTTGCGCTCAGTTTGGAGATGGTTTCGACCGCCTGATCCAACTCATTTTCCGCCAGTCGGTTTTTCTCTGCCTGAACTTCCTCACGAAGTTTACTGAGTTTCTCCTGAGCGGCTTGCACACCACCGGTACGACTGTTTCGCAATGCTTTGGCGGTTTCCTCAACCTGTTTGGACAGTTCTGACTTGTTGCTGCCGCTAACCACCCCTTCAAGCCGTGCCGCAGCGTCATGAATAGCCGCTTGTTCTGAAACAGTCGGGGGAGGGGGGATCTCATACATGCGCGGAATAAAAAACGAAAACCCAACTAGCAACATGGGGATGGGAAGCCATTTGAGGGTCCGTGGGACCGTATAGGAGACCACGGTGGCAGGGAGGATCCCTTGGGCTGCCCGTGCAGCATCACGAACCTGCAAAATGGCAAAATCACCTGCGTTTCTCCGTTCCATTGCCTCAAGGGCGGTGCCGAGGCGTTCCTTCAGGTTGAGGCGTTGATCCACAAAGCGGGCAACCTCAAACGGATCTATTTTCCGCATCAGACTCAAACCAACCGCGGTGGCACTCGCAATGATAATCGACAGGGCAACTGCAAATCCAATCGGTATCGGCAACGGGAAAAATCGGTTAGCTACAAACAATATCCCGGCGATCAGGAGTCCCCAGAGGTTAAATGTAGCCAGATTCTGGAAGACACCTTCAATCCGCATTCGACGTCGGATGGCGGATAATTTATTCTGGATAATCTGTTCGGGTTGATTTTGTATGGGGTTTCGCATATTCTATTAGACGAACTATCCAGCAAATTCGTTCATAAAGAGATCTGAAATTTTCTTCTATCAACAAGAACCAATTGTCTCGAATAAACCTATCGGATAAGCACATCGTCGCAGAAAAACAATAACTTCGCACAGATTTGTCAACAATACTTTAGCAAAGGATATATTCAACGTGAAAACAAATCAACGGATCAAGAACCCCTTCAATCACGTTTCACGTTTCACGTTTTACGCCTCACGCCTCACGTTTCACGCCATATTTCTCATTATGATACTTATCGGTGGAGGCATCGGGTGTTCAAGAGATCAAGCCCCCAAGCCCGGTCGTTGGGAGATTGTTCGGCGTGCGGATTGGGAAGCACGATTCTATGATGTATTCTTCATTGACAAGCGCACCGGGTGGATCGTCGGCAATAATGCAGGAAGCACATTTGCGGAGGAACTGGACAGCGTGATTGCCCACACAACGGACGGTGGGGTAACGTGGCAGCCACAGCAGAGTGGCGTCTACCATCCGTTACGAGCGGTGCGATTTGCAGACCACCAAACCGGGTGGATCGTCGGCGAAAACGGTATCATCCTGCACACAAACAATGGTGGGGAGACGTGGGAAAAGCAGTTAGGAGACACATATAATAACCTGTTCGATCTCCACTTCGTCTCAACCCAAGAGGGCTGGATCGTCGGCGATTTTGGGACGGTGCTATACACGAAGGATGGCGGACAGCATTGGGTAGATCGATCAGAAGGGGTTGGCGACAACTCACTCCGGGGGCTGTTTTTTCTCAATGCCCGTCAAGGTTGGACTGTCAGCCACCAGGGCAATGCCTACTATACACGCGATGGCGGAAAACACTGGACTTACCAGAAAACGAATGTCCGCTATGAGTTGTCCAATGTCCACTTTGTCGATGAGAATCGCGGCTGGATCGCCGGTGACAGGCGGATAGTGCTTACCACACAGGATGGCGGCAGGAATTGGGAGTATTTAACGCGAGGCTCAAATAAACGCCATGAAGAACAGTACGGTCAGCAGCTAAGAACCGGAGATGAGCCTCTACACACCTTCCTCCTATACGCACTCCATTTCCCCGACGCAGAGAACGGTTGGATCGTTGGCGACTTGGGTGCCATCTTGCACACCAACGATGGTGGGAGGACGTGGAAGCATCAGCGAGGTGGGGCGACACAACTGGTCGGAGCGGATGTCGTGCTGCTAGGTGTCCATTTTGTCAATTCTCAACTTGGTTGGACGGTCGGGGAGTTCGGGACGATTTGGCACACCAAGAACAGTGGGAAGACGTGGGAACTTCAATCCGCACCCAGCTATCTGCTCACAGACCTCCATTTTATCAGCGATAAAGTTGGATATGCCGTAGGTGACCGGGGCGAGGTCCTTCGCACAGACGACGGTGGGTTGCATTGGCAGTCGCAGGATAGCGGAACGATGGAGTGTTTCGGATCAACGCACTTTATCAACGACAAGGTTGGCTGGAGCGTTGCCGAATGGGGGACCATTTGCCATACTACCGACGGTGGCAAAACGTGGTTACAGCAAGAGGCGAATACAGAAAATGACCTTCTCGGCGTGTCTTTCGTGGATCGCCAGCACGGGTGGACGATCGGTCACAGCGGGGAGATTCTGCACACCACGGATAGCGGCAAAACGTGGCGGAAACAGCGCAGCGGCGTCAACCGTCATCTCTTTGGGGTTCACTTTATCGACACTCAAAACGGTTGGGTTGTAGGGCAGGGCGGTGTGATTCTACATACGCGGAACGGCGGTCGAAAGTGGGAGGTACAAGCCCAGCTCGGAGAGGTATGGCTATCGGGGGTGTACTTTACAGACCATCTAAACGGCTGGGTGGTTGGGATTGATGGATTGGTTATCCACACAACCGATGGAGGACGCACGTGGAAACGCCAAAAGAGCTACGTGGAGAGTTTCCTTAATAGTGTCTTCTTCCTCAATCCGAATCTCGGCTGGGCGGTCGGCGGCGAAGGCACGGTTATTCGTACCCTCGATGGTGGCGAGAACTGGCGTCCACAAAGGTGTGAAAGCCACTATAACCTGAACTCGATTTATATGGCGGACGCTGAAACTGGCTGGATTGTCGGAGATCTTGGGGTGATGTTGCGTTATGTCGTTGATGATTAGGGAATCACAAATCTATGCAATTAGTACGTAGGTGGGTTGAGCGGGAACCGTGAAACCCAACACCCAATCTATAAAACATGAAACGCAAAACATGAATAACTGCCAATCACGTTTCACGTTTCACCCATCTGAGCGTACTATACAACTGCTGACAACCCTCCGTCGATATTGATCGCTGTCCCCGTTATGTACGAAGCCCGATCCGAGACGAGGAAAGCCACGAGATCGCCGACCTCTGTCGGTTCGCCCAAGCGACCGAGCGGATGCTCCGCGCCCCTTGCTTCCCAATACTCGTCAATTGTGCCGGGCGAACCATCCGCTTTCCAAGCACGTTCACCCTGCGCACTCTTGATTGAGGTCAAGCAGACCGTGTTGACAAGAATCTTGTCGGCGAGCAACTCTTTGGAGAGCGCTTTTGTCATCGCGATGCCTGCTGCTCGACTGACAGAGGTCGGGACAGAACCTGCTTCTGGCTGTTTGCCGCCGGGGTGGGTGATATTGATAATCCGTCCGCCACCCGTTGGTCTCATGTGGGGGATAGCCAACCGGGCACAGCGTACCGCTCCCATCAGCTTGAGATCGAGATCCTCGTACCACTCTGCATCGGTGACCTGTTCAAAATTTCCGCCCGCAGACTTCCCGGCGTTATTGACCAGAATATCAATCTTTCCGTACGCATTAACCGTTTGGGTGATGAAGTTTTCGAGTGTTCCGGCGATGGTCACGTCAGCGGCAACGGCGAGCACTTCACCGCCCGTTGCGTCACGAATCTCCTGCGCTGCCTCTTCCAAAACATCATCACGACGGGCACAGATCGCCACCTTCGCACCCTCTTCGCACAGCCGTTGGGCGACGCCTTTTCCAATGCCTTCACTGCCGCCTGTGATGACAGCAACCTTTCCTGTCAATCCTAGATCCATAGTAACCTCCTGTAATTGGGTTAGGGGTTCGCACGGTAAATCGTCCGATTTACACACTCACCCGATGTATGTTAATTGGAACTTTTCTCGTAAGTGTTCACCCAGAGCGGGATTGTTGCGGTTGACGGCGGTAAGCACCGGTGCGCATCACACGCCTGATAGCGAACATCTATCTTCAACGGAAACGCTTTTTCGATTGTTTCACCCGGCTTCAACTGCAATGTCATTTTGACCGTGACATTTCCTTCATAAATGGAGATTGGAGTATCCTTCCAATCTGCTTGGAACGGCTTCCCTTTGGGGTATGTGACCGACACGATTTCGACGGAAGCATCGGGACTGACGGATACAGTTGTAGGGATCAGCAGATCCCACGAAGAGGGATTGGCGTTGATATGCCACCCTTCAGCGAGTTCAACCTTCACCTCCACATCGAAGGCGTTTCCGGGGACGATGTCCCCCGTCGAGGGTATGGAAGCTGCAAGCGTCAACAGTTCGTCCTCTGAAGGCAAATCCACTGGGGCTTTGGGCAGTCCAAAGAGGTTAATCTCGCTCGTTTCTGCCGGGTTCAAGCCAGATTGATTTGACTGTTCCTGATGTGTCGTCCTGATTTTGGTCCGATCCGTCAAGAGATAACGATTGGTAGCAAAAAGCATGTGCATGAAAGCGCCGGGCGACTGTGCCATCATGCCCGCGAAGTTCTGAAGCGTTTTTTCCGCCTTATCCAGATAATCTTTTTCGCCAATGTGTTGGGCAATGGTCAGCAGGTTATTGACTGCTACAGCATTCCCCGATGGGAGAGCAGAGTCATACGGATTCTTGGTGCGTACAACCAGATGTTTTTGGTTAGCAAGCGTGAAGTAGAAACCGCCGTTTTTGTCATCCCAAAATAGCTGATTCATGATGTCAGTTAAGGCTTTTGCTTCATTCAACCAAGTCTCTTCGCTTGTTGCCTGATGCAGACCTAGTAAACCGCGAACGAGGAAGGCATAATCATCAAGATAACCGTTATATTTGGCAACACCGTCCCTGTAGGTCCGCATCAGTTGTCCGCCAGCTGCCCGAAGGTGTTTCAGGTTAAACCGGGCAGCTTTTTCCGCCACATCGTGATACCGTTTATCGTCGAGCACTTCGTAGCCGTAGGCAAACGCATCGATCATTAAGCCGTTCCAACTTGTAATCACTTTCGTATCGAGCAGGGGTTGTTTCCTTTGATCCCGTGCCGCGAGTAGTTTTTCCTTGAGCGGTTCAAGTTGGCTGCGGAGGTCGTCCTCCGACTTTTTGAGCGATTTCGCTACACTTGAAAGTGGGACGGGAAGGTAGAGGATATTGGTCCCGCCTTCAAAATTGGGACCCTCGTTCAGCCCATAAACCTGCATGAATAGCTTGGCATCCTTTTTCCCAAGGACCTCTTGAATCTGCTCTTTTGTCCAGATATAGGATCTGCCCTCCTCCGCATCTACTTCCGCATCGAGTGCCGAGTAGAAACCGCCCTCCGCAGATGTCATCTCTCGTGAAACGAAACTGAAAATCTCCTCGGCGACCCGTCGGTAAAGCGGATTTTTCGTGAGCTGATAGGTTTGCAGGTAGACTTTTGCGAGTAGGGCGTTGTCATACAGCATCTTCTCAAAGTGGGGCACGAGCCATTGCGCATCGACCGAGTAACGATGGAAACCGCCACCAATCTGATCATACATCCCACCATACGCCATCTTGTCAAGGGTGTTGGTGACCATCTCAAGGGTCGATTTGGAAGATTCACGCTGATACTCGCTCAACAACAATTCCAGATTGGTGGGGCTCGGAAACTTTGGCGCGCCACCGAAGCCGCCATTTGTAGCATCATACCTCGATTGCAGTGCTTTCACCGCTGCCGAGATCAGTTTCCTGTCCAGCGCCGCTTCCCCGATGGAAGCCGGGGCGGCAGCCGTTGCCTGTATGATAACTTCTGTTATCTTCTCCGCTTGTGCAATAACCTCTGCCTGTTGATTCGTCCACACCTCATGCAGTGCGTTTAGAACCCTCGGAAAGCCGGGGCGCCCCCGACTATCCTCCGGTGGGAAGTAGGTTCCCCCGAAAAAGGGGAGAAGGTCAGGTGTTAAAAAAACGGAATTGGGCCACCCGCCAGATCCCGTCATGATTTGGGTGGCGGTCATATAAATCTCATCAATATCTGGGCGTTCTTCCCTGTCTACCTTGATGTTAATAAACAGCGTGTTCATCTGATTGGCTATCTCTGGATCTGAGAACACCTTCCGCTCCATAACGTGACACCAGTAGCAGGTGGAGTAACCCACAGACAGAAAAATCGGCTTGTTCTCAGCCTTCGCCCGGTCCAACGCCTCGGGCCCCCACGGATACCAGTCAACCGGATTGTGGGCATGTAGAAGCAGATAAGGGCTTATTTCACTGATGAGGGCATTCGTCCACTTCCATGTCCCATCGGGATTCTTGAGAGCTGCTTCGTGCGGGTGCGAATCCTCAGCAGCATAGACCGTGCCTGCAAAACTGCTCGCAATGAGGCAGAAATACGCAAGGGAAAAAATTAAGATTAATCGCATACCGATATTTCCTTACTTTTAATCTCAACACATCAAAACCACGGGGAAAATAGGGGAAATTGCTCGTTTTCTTTTTATTCTATCCTCATAGATCAAGGATAGAACCATCGACATCGAAGGCATCCCATTTTCCGCGTGACGGATCGCCTGAAAGCGAGCGGATATAATCCTCGTTCAGCGAAACACCCCACCCCGGTCCTTGCGGCACTTTCAGATGACCATCGACCGGCTTCTCCTCAAATCCAACGATGAGATTTTTCCGTTCCGGATTGTTACCATTTGGAACTTCTTGGATAAGGAAGTTTGGCACGACGGTATCTAGGTGCAAACAAATCACCGTTGATAGAGGGCTCAACGGATTGTGCGGCGCGATCGTGGCAAAAAAGGCATCTGCCATCGCTGCAATCTTGAACGCTTCCATAATGCCACCGCAGGTACAGATATCCGGTTGGACAACATCCACGGCACCCTTGACGAGATACTCTCGGAAGGGATACCGCGTGTAGAGCCGCTCACCGGTGGCGATTGGAACCCCTGCATTCCGACGCAGCGTTGCCATCGCATCGACCGATTCTGGGAGCACCGCCTCCTCGAAAAAGAGGATGCCGTAAGGTTCAATCCGTTTTGCCATCTCCATTGCGTTGACGGGGTTCAGGCGACCGTGCCCGTCAATTGCGATCGGAACCTCGTCGCCGACCGCTTCGCGCACCGCTTTGACTATTGCTTCCACTTTTTTGCCGTGAGCGAGACTAAAGGCAGGTCCCGTCGGATCGAATGGCGTAAACTTCAGTCCGCCCCAACCGGCTTCAATGCGTTGTACAGCCGCCTCCGCCCAAGATTCCGGCGTACTTCCACCAATCCAGCAATAGACCTTCATCTTGTGTCGGTATATGCCGCCTATTAACTCGTACACCGGGACGTTCAGGGCTTTACCTTTGATATCCCAAAGCGCGTGCTCAATGCCGGATAGCGCACCGATAAGCACCGGGCCACCTCGCCAGAAAGCGTTGCGATAAATCATCTGCCAAAGTTTCTCGATCTGAAATGGGTCTTCGCCAATCAATGTATTTTCAAGATCCCGCAATGCGCCGACCAAGGCGCCCTCTTTCCCGGAACAGGACGCTTCACCGATGCCGATGATGCCTTCATCGGTGTGCAGCTTGACGTAGATATACGCCCGCCCCTGAAACGGCGCGGGGAGAATTTCAAGTTGTGTAATTTTCATGTCGTTTTAATCCTTTATCTATAAATTTAAATTAGTAGGGCGTTCAGGCTTTTGCTTTGACAACCTTGTTAAAACTTCGGTATGATAAGGTGTCCCTGATACAATGGGACGATTGCAAATAGCATTAGATTAACAGCAATACAAAGAGGAGGTTTTAAGTGACATCAAAGCAGACAGAATATGCGATAGGTTCTCAAATTCTGAGTGAGTATTTGGGATCCCTGTTCCTCGTTATGGCGGCGATCTCGCCGATTATCCTATTTCATCAAGTACTAGAAGCCGGGATCGGTATGGCTGTCCTAGCCGATGCGCTTGCTGTCGGGTTTATTCTTTTCGCCCTCATTGAGATATTTGGTCCCATCAGCGGTGCCCATTTCAATCCCGCGGTAAGTCTTGCAATGGTACTCGGTGGTAAAATAGGTTGGAGACAAGCGTTAATCTATATTTTAGCACAGGTCGCCGGTGGATTGACAGGGACAATCTTTTCACATCTGATGTTCTATCATAAAGTTCCTCAACTAATTGCAGTTTCTGAAGTAACACGCGCAGGAGGGAACTATTTTGCCGAGATTCTAGGTGCCTTTATCCTTGTTCTCGTAATCTTCCTTTTGGTGCACAACCAGTCGAATAAACTCTCCTTGGTGGTTGGCATGTTGGTTGGAGGACAGTTGATTGCAACATCAAGCACCATGTTCGCTAACCCGCAAGTCACCTTTGCGCGGATATTCACCTACGCGGCGGCAGGTGTAAAACCCTTCGATGGTGGGGTGTTTATCCTGATGGAGATTATCGGTGCTGTACTCGCCGTGTTGGTCTTCAAAGCCGTGACGAGAAAGAGCAGCGACGAGTCGTAGATTTGTATCGCCTTAGCTATCCGGCGTACCCGGGGGCCAAGAATCTAGTGTTGATCCACTGGGTTCCGGTCCCATCGGTCGAATCGGCAACTGCTCGTAAGAGCAATAAGAAAGATTTGCCAAGTGCGGTGTTTCTAAGCGGATATGTCCTTCATACCTTGAGCGCATCGCTGCGTCCAAAACACCGGTCGTCAACAATGTCCGCTCGACAGGGTACTGCGGAACCCCTGTGAGAAACATCTCTTCGATGTTTAAGCTGAGATAGCTAAAATGTGCATGGGGACCTCCGCCTTGTAAGCGAAACTGGGCACCTTGGATCTCGCCGTCAATCTGCCCTGCATAGGCGAAGTCGCTGATGTAGCCGTTCAGCATCAACATCGCTGATCTGAACCCATCGCTATGCTCAAGTAGAAAAACGGCGGGGTTCTCGCAATAATCTTCGGGTTTTCCCTCTAGCTTATCAGGGATTGGCGCACACGCGGCGGTCGCCAATTCGGTAGACCAACGACCCGCCTCCCCTGCCTGCCAGACCGCTTCCCCCTCCAAGCATTGGACAGCAACCACACCGGACTCCCCACCGATGCGTCGTTCGATCATACACTGTAACGTCTCCAAGGCATGGAAACCGTAGCTTTCGATGCCGCCATAGCCTATCCCGATTGCAGCCTCTAGCGGGGTATTCAGGTCGTATTCAACGAACGGATTCCGCCAACAGGTCGGCAGGGATGAACCCGCCATAAAGGGAACATTGAGCCCCTTGGCGCGGTCATACATCCATTTGGCATCTGTCCAATTATACGAGAGGTGCTTGTCGCAAAAAACGGGGACAGAACGCCCACTCGACGCAAAGACACCGCAGATCTGCTCGAATAGGTAACGACGTGGGTACATGTGCTGCTCAAGTTCGTTATACGGATAATCGCCGTGCTCGCCGATCAGAAGGACACCATCAACCGCGAGTTCATTCCCACCAAGCGTCAGCGCCTGACGGATACTCTGATAGATCGGGATGTTGTGTTGTTCAGCAAGTTCGCGTCCGATATCCCGTGGGTCAATCTGATCTAGGTAAATCGAAACCAAGTCAACACGCGGCTGCTGAAGCCCCTCATCGGTCGGAAATCCCTTCATATACTTTGTGGCGATGACATCTGCGTGAGAAAGCGGAAAGTATGTGGTGATGATGGCTGCAATCTTCTTGCGCTCGGACATTGCGGTGTTCCTTTCATTCAAAAGTGAAGTGTTAGATTTACGTGAACAGTATGAAATAATGTGCTATAATATCATGCAAACCGACATAATCCGGGGGGCTAACATGGACAAGGATACGCTGCAAATCTTAATTATGGTCGCTGGTTTTGCCATCACGATTATCACCTTTCTCTTGAAATTTCCGAGTCGAGATGAGATAAATAAGCGATTCGATGATATGAATAAGCGATTCGATGATATGAATAGGCGATTCGATGATATGAATAGGCGATTCGATGATATGAATCAAAGGCTCATCGATTTGAGTGCAGATGTGAGAAGCATCTATCACCAAATTCCTAGCAGTAGCAGCCCCGTCCTTTAGGGCGGGGGAAAACTGCGCCTCCTTTTTTGATTGATTGAAAGCATTGATTATGAAAAAGACTTATGAATACAGAGCCTATCCAACAGTCAAGCAAGCCAATAAACTGGTCGCATGGCTTGAAATCCTTCGGAACTTGTACAATCAAGCACTTGCATGGCGTAAGGACACCTATGAACAGACCGGTCAGTCCGTTAAGAAATCAATCCAAGAAAAAGCCTTAACGCCGTTTCGCCAAGAATCAGCACCAGTCGCATCGCTTCATATTGACGTTTTGCAGGATACGATTGACCGATTAGACAAAGCCTATCAAGCGTTTTTTCGCCGTGAGAAGAAAGGGGACAAGCCCGGCTTTCCACGCTTCAAAGGTGCCGGTCGGTATCGGTCAATGACGTTTAAGCACTTGGCAAAGCAGTTGGTACGTGCTATGGGCAAGCGGACGGCGCGAGTCGTCGTGCCAAAAATCGGTCATGTTAAAATCCATTACCACCGGCCGTTGCCCAATGGGAAAATTAAGACGTTGACGGTACGGCGTAAAGCGAGTGGGTGGTATGTGTGCATAGTGGTTGAGATACCAGACCCTGTTGAGATTCCCGTTGAAACGACACTAGGTATTGACGTTGGGCTTGCATCGTTTTTAACCACCTCAGATGGTGATAAAGTCGCTAACCCTCGACACTTCCGCCGGTCAGAAAAGAGACTTGGTAAAGCGCAGCGGATATTGTCCCGTCGTAAAAAAGGCAGTGCCCGCTATGAGAAACAACGGGAGCATGTTGCCAAGATACATGAACATATCGGCAATCAACGCCGTGATTTTCAGGGTAAGACCGTTCATTGGTTGTTTTCCCAATGCGAAGAAGTTGCTGTTGAAGACCTGAAAATCAAGAACATGGTAAAAAATAAGCATCTATCTAAGAGCATATCTGACGTTGGCTGGGGTAGCTTTCGATTAAGACTTCAAAGCAAAGCTGCAAATGCTGGCTTGACGTTGACGAAAGTTGACCCCAAGCACACCAGTCAGAAATGCTCAGGTTGTGATTCAGTTGTACCGAAATCGTTATCAGCGCGTGTCCATGCCTGTCCACACTGTGGGTTAGTATTGGATAGAGATTATAACGCTGCGATAAACATTAAAAAGGCTGCTGTAGCCTTGCGTGGAGGTGTGTCGGTAGTCAACGACCCCGAAACCCCCTGTTCGGGGACAGAAGCGCGGAACTCGGTAAGACCCATTGGACGGACAAACAAGACCCGTCCTTTAGGGCGGGGTAACTGACATACTCATACAGGGGAAGCTAGGAGAATCAGAGAAAGACGATTAATCTCCCTTTGAATCACCATCCGTTTCATCGCCTCACACCCTCTCACCGATAAGTAGTAGAAGTAAACCCCACCTGTCATACGCTAACCAGTATCATTCCAGTCTACCCAATAGATTGATTTGCACGGAGAGAAACCGTAGGGGCGGGGTAACCCTGCCCGTAGTTGTCAAAAACTCGGTTTCTATTGAACAATTTCTTCACATGATCAGAAATGCTTTTATCATCCCTGAACAACGGGATTCCTCAAAACACCGATCTTTTCAATTTCGACCTCAACGACATCCCCATCGACCAATTTCTGATCGGGATGTCCAACACCTGCGGGTGTACCTGTTGAGATAATATCGCCCGGTTCAAGCGTAAGTAGTGTTGAGGTAAATTCCACGATTTCCGCACAGTTAAAGATCATGTGTCCCGTGTTGGCATCCTGCTTGGTTTCACCATTGACACGACAAGAGATACGCAGACTGTTCGGATCCGGGATCTCATCCTTTGTCGTCATACATGGACCGACCGGCGCAAACGTGTCGAACCACTTCCCATTGAGCCAATCAAACCACTCGTCACCATCTCGATCTACACGACTGTCCTTCACTTTCAGTTCACGCTCTGATACATCGTTAACCGCAGTGTATCCCGCGACATAATCGTACGCTTCATCAGCGGAGATGAATTTCCCACGCTTGCCGATGACAATGCCAATCTCCGCTTCCCAGTCGGTAAAGACACCGTTGGGTGGGATGATAATCGGTTCCTCGGTAGCAACTATGGTAGTAGTTGGCGGTTTCATGAAAACGCGCGGCGTCGTCTCGGACCGGCTCAACGCAACTTCGCCACCTTCCTCAATATGTGAGGCGTAATTCCCGGCAAGCAACAATAGCTTCTTCGGATCGGGAATCGGCGACAGAAGCGGATCCGTGCTCCAGACCGCTTTCTCTGGATTTTCTGCTGCCACGTTGATTGCGTGTGTAGCAGCGTCAAACGCCCTCCCTCCGCCTTCAAGAAATGCGATCATACCACTCAAAAGTGCGGGCAATGCGTCATCTGTGACTGCCGCTTGGTAGGTGGCTTGAAGGTCTAAAACCTTATCATCAATTGAGGCACCCAGTTTGGCACCATCAGAACTCTGGAAACTTACTAATTTCATGGGATCTCCTTTGATTGTTTTTATGGATTGAAGTCAACTACAAAGCCAAAACGCACCTTTGCAGCAGAAGTGCGTGTGAATCGGTTAAAATTCGGTCTACTTCCCTCTATTTTCCTCAAGCCAGCCAACCGCGAAGTCCACGACAGCGCGTTGTGGCATCAATTGGCAATTTGCCAACCCAACCTTGCCACGCTGCACCTCGGGCCCTACATCACACAGAAAGTCCTCACTAATCTGCTCAAAATCTGAACTATCCAGATCCATGTTTTCAAACGTAGTCCATCTCCTTGAGCCCGCCGTTGAGATCGGGGCGCCCTCCTGTACGATCCGTCTGGTTGGATAGGTAGCACGATATTCTGCAAGGTGCATAGATGTGTTGCTATCATGTCCCACACCGAGGAGAAGAACGAAACCGTCCAAATCGTAGATTCTAGCAAGCGGCGAACCTTCACCCAGACCAAACTCCAATGAGTGGTTATCTATAATAGTCAATGCTTGATGCCCATACGCACAGAACGAGTGGTGTGGATGTGCGCTACGCAGAACGCCTTTCTGCTTTCGGAATGTTTCTGCAATAACCCCCATCGACCGCGTGGGTGTCAAATCTGGATGGTAGGCTGGCATTTTCTCGCGTATGACTGACCACCACGATTCGGGTACGGGCGGATTTTGCCACTGACTCGGTTCGGTCAGATCGGTCGAGTGAGCGGGCATAACAAGTGTTCCAGTTGCGCCTAAAACCTCCTGAAGTGCAATGATGACTGCCACCGCCCCGCCACACACCCAGCCTATCGCACTCAAAGATGAATGAACCAACAATACCATTCCCGATCTGACGCCAAGCACACTGAAATCAACCTGCAATGAGTCAATCGTAGCGGGAACTTCTGTCTTTTGAACGATCTTACCTTCACTCATCTATTCTATACCAAAACCTAAATTTGACCCATACAGGAGGTATCTGGGGCGCGGGATAGCGAGCAATCTGCGCTATTATGACGAGACGGATTATAGCAGATTCACGAATTCAAGTCAACGACAATATAGTTGCAAAGAAGCGGTGGCTTCTGTATAATAAACTCGCTTGAATATAAGTCTTTATCATACACGGAGGAAACCAGTGAAACTAAATAATGGAATTAAACTCACGTGGCTTGGACACGGAACCTTTAAGATTGAATTTGAGGGACAAACCTATCTCATAGATCCATGGGTAGCCAGCAATCCAGTCTGTCCAGATGCCCTTAAAACGTTTGACAGACTTGACGCTATGCTGATCACACACGGGCACGCCGATCACACCGCCGATGCTGTTGACCTTGCGAAACAACATTCCTCGACTGTCGTGGCGATGATCGAAGTCAGTACTTGGCTCGCGAGTAAAGGTGTTGAAAACACAATCGGGATGAACAAAGGAGGCACCATCTCGGTCAATGGATTAAACGCGACTATGGTGACAGCCAACCATAGCAGCAGCTTCACGGAAGAGGATGGCACAATCGTCTATCTCGGTGAGCCTGCGGGATTTATTCTCGAATTCTCAAATGGGTATAAGATTTACCACGCAGGTGACACCAATGTGTTTGGTGATATGCAAATCATCGGTGAAATCTATCAGCCGGATCTCGCCCTCTTGCCAATTGGCGACCACTTCACGATGGGACCCCGTGAGGCTGCCTATGCCGCGCAATTACTCAATGTTCCCGCGATTGTTCCGATGCACTACGGGACATTTCCGTTGTTAACCGGGACACCGGACGCACTGCGTGAACTGACCAAAGATCAAGCGGTTGAAATCGTTGAACTCCAGCTGGGCGAAACTTTGGATTGAAATGTGATGCATAATTTGTAAGATGCCCCGAATTGCTAGCCACTGAAAAACTATTGGGTTTCTTGTAGGGGCGGGGTCTCCCCGCCCATCAAATGTGCAGTCTTTTGCTCCAGAGGAGCAATATATCTATAGTATTCCAATGCGTCCAATTCCTGCGCTCCAGAGGAGCGCAATGTGTATAGCATTAATTTACGACTTTTTGATGGGAGACAAAAAAATGAAAATGTCATATGCTCGACGTGAAGAGATGGAGGAAATCAGCAGCGTCCATGGCGGGGCGAAGTCTATCCTGTTCAAAAGCCTTTTTGGAAGTGATGATTTTGGGACTCCATGGCGGTTCATCCATAGCGCGATTCTGCTGCCCGGCGGCGGTATTGGACACCATCGGCACGACAACAATGAGGAGGTGTTCGTCACAGTTGACAACGCCGCCCAATTTACGCATAACGGTCGCACCGCGGAGATTGTCGGCGGTGCAGCTGTGCCGTTACGTCAAGGAGAGTCCCACGCCATCTACAACCACACCGACAAAGAGACTCGCTGGTTCAATTTCAACGTCGCAGCGGTCGGTATGCCCCCAGATTCAACCGATTTCGGTGATGACCGTGCCAACGCACCTTTGGAGTCTATAGATCGCTTGCCTGTGGCTCGACTGGATCGTGACCTACTAGGCTATGGCCAGTCGCATGAAGGTAAAGGCGAAATTGGTGCACGAACGCTATGGGAACATCAGGATTTCCGTAATAATTGGGGCTTTGTCAGTCATGCGTTGTTACCGCCCGGCACCTCCGTCGGTTATCATCGACACGACCGGATTGAAGAGGCTTATATCGTCCTAAATGGCAGCGGTCGGATGACCGTCGATGATGAAACCGAGGAAGTCTACGAAGGCGCAGCGATTCCCAATCGGCTTGGAGGATCACACGGAATCTATAATCATACGCAGGACGACCTTGAGATGCTTGTGGTCGCGGTGTGCCTCGAACGCGGCAAGACTGATGCAACCAATTTCGGAGACGATTTGACGACGCGGTAGCATAATAGACCGAGAAGTATCAGAATTTATGGGATAGGAGCGAAGACGATTGTGTAGATTGAAATCTGTAAAATCCATTAATCAACAGAAAATTCTAAGATCGCTTTTTCTTATTCTGTTCAGTTGTCTCAGTCCCTTGGAAATGACGGAAGCCAAATCACTTGCTGATTATCCGAATCAGGTGACGCGGGATGGCGAGTTGGTTATCCTGCCTGACAAAGGCACCGTGTATGTTGCAACGGACTTTCAGGCGCAGTGGAGCAATTTCAATCACTGGTTGACGCAGACAAGACTGGTGGAGCGGATTGAGGATGGGGAAGATGTATACGGATTGATCCTCGGCGATGCGGTCGACCACAAGCCGGGTGATCCGATCTTTGAACCTTACGGTGATGTGAAAATTGTCGATCGGATCATACAACTTCAGGGGCAGTTGGGAGAGGAACGCCTCATCTACCTCAGAGGAAATCATGAACTTGCGTCCGCTGATGCCTATGCCATGCTAAAAAAAGCCGGTATGAACGCTGACAACCGCCGGGATATGATCGCTGAACTTTACCAGACTAGCCACGGCCCCTATTTCAAGCAGTTCAATTTCCTGGAGCGGATGACGGATGAGCATTACAATTACCTAATCAACCTTCCAACAGTCGCTATCGGTAAAAACGGTTTCGTCGGCATTCATGCAGGGACATCGCGGTCTGCCAAAAACCTTGCTGACCTTGTTCGTCCAAGCAAAAAGGTGCTTGACGAGTTGTTGTGGGGGCGTCCTGCTATCGTGCTACGGAGTGGATATACCCCGTCCCAGACGGCTGAATTCCTCAAAAAAATCGGAGGTCGGGTGTTGGCTGTCGGACACACGCCGATAGGTTCCCTCCCTAAGGAGGCTGTCAGTGATGGCGTGGCGCGACTCGGAAAGCATCAACTCGTCTTCTCAACCGGCTATGGTGCAGCGCCGGGGGTGCGATCCTATCTCGCCATCGATCTCTCCAAACGCTACAAGGCTGTCATCGAACTAAAATACGGCGTGGAGATTCATCCACTGCGTCCCTGAAGGTTCAATTCCGTTTTACAAAGGACTGGCTATGTCTCGTTTATTATTCTACGTTATGCTACCGGTGCTCATCGCCTGTGCCCTTATCGCCTCCCGATTTGTGAGTTGGGATAGTCTGAAAGGAGAAGACCCCAAGGCGCTCGAATTCGTTGTCAAAGGGACAGAATTTCTGGGGAGCCGAACAGACCGCGATAATCGCAGCGCGATCTCTGCCTTCACCCGTGCAATTGAAATCAGTCCAAAATACGCAGAAGCGTACGTTAAACGCGGACTCGCTCACTATCGTCTGGGCGAATACCGAAAAGCGATCGACGATTATACGCATACACTGAGCTTGAATCGGTATGCAGCGGATGCCTACTACAGTCGCGGAGATGCCCATCGCGCCTTGGGCGATTATCAGCACGCGCTCACAGACTACACAGCATCTTTGGAGAAACGGTGGGCGGGGTTTGTAACGTGGAAGCGGGGAGAAACCTATCTGGAGATGGGGGATACGCAACGGGCACTTGCGGATTATGGAGCCGTCATTGAGCGTAAACCCGGTGCCGCAGCATACTATTATAGGAGCGTTGCCTATGGGCGGTTGGGAGAGGATCGACCTGCACTTGCAGATCTTGACAAGGCGATCGAGATTGAGCCAGCGTTTGCGGAAGCATATCTCCGCCGGGGCGAGATCCATCGTCGCTTAAATCAGCCGGACGCAGCCGAATCTGATTACCAGAAAGTCGGTCAGCTTTCAACCGATGAGATTCGGGGGTGGGGAGAGGCGCATCCAACGTTGGGTCCAGTCTACTTTCGCAGGGCATCTGCCTATCAACAACTAGGTCGTTACGACGATGCACTTGCCGATTACGAAAAAGTCATCGCGCTTCAGCCGGGGTCGGAAATGGCGCAGGAAGCGGCAAGGGAATTGAATATAGTAGTCGCGGAATGAATAAACCAGCATTTTCCAACCCAATCGGAAGTTCAAAGGATTCCGCCATGCCACATGAATACCACACCAAACGTCGAATAGAATTCTCCGATACCGACATGGCGGGCATCGTCCACTTTGCGCGGTTCTTTGTTTTTATGGAATCCACCGAGCACGAATTCCTCCGCTCATTGGGAACAAGCGTCGCTACAGAATGGGAGGGGAACAAAATCGGTTGGCCCCGATTGGCAGCCTCGTGCGAATATCTCAAGCCGGTCAAATTTGAAGATGAACTGAAAATCCACCTAACGGTTGCCAGAAAAGGCACAAAATCCCTCACCTATCAATTTGTCTTTATGAAGGGGGACGTAGAAGTTGCGCACGGTCAGCTGACATCGGCGTGCTGCATCTGTAACCCCGGCGAAAAGCTGAGAGCTATCCCAATACCAGACTTCATCGCGGATCAGATCGAAGCAGCGGAATAAGAACCCATGAATTTTAATGAAGTGTAAAACGTATATAGTTCATTAATGAACGAGTGAACTAATCTACCAATGAACTTCTAAACTTATGAACTCCCTCAAAGTATCCGACATCTATAAAAACTTTGGTGATGAAATACAACCAATTGAAGTGCTTCGTGGCGTTTCGTTTGAAATGACACAGGAAGAATCCCTTGCGATCACCGGTCCTTCTGGCTCTGGGAAAAGTACGCTGCTTCACCTTATCGGCACACTAGAGCGACCCTCGTCAGGACGAATTGAGATTAACGATGAGAATCCGTTTGAACTGCCAGAACCGCAACTCGCTAGGTTTCGGAATCAGGGTATCGGTTTCATCTTCCAAGATCACCACCTGTTGCCACAGTATTCGGTCTGGGAAAACGTACTGATCCCTACTATGGCTTTCAAAAACCACAATGGAGATGCCGAAAAACGTGCACAAGAACTCCTAGAACGGGTCGGGCTTGCCCACCGTTTGAGTCATCGACCCGCTGAACTCTCCGGCGGTGAACGGCAGCGCGTAGCGGTAGCACGTGCCCTTATCAATTCCCCCAACCTCCTCCTCTGCGATGAACCCACAGGAAACCTCGATCACGCTACCGCCGAAGGAATCTCCTCCCTACTATTTGACCTACACCAAGCTGAGCAGAACATTCTGATTGTGGTAACTCACAGTCTTGAACTCGCATCGCGCTTTGAACGGCGTTTTGAATTGGAGGCGGGCAGATGCGCCGAAGTTTAAGCTATTTCTGGCGAATTCAGCTCGCTGTATTGCTCGGTGCCGCGGTGGCAACCGCGGTCCTGACCGGTGCACTACTCGTCGGTGATTCCGTCCGGGGTTGCCTCCGGGATCTCACCTTGGGTCGGTTAGGACGAATCGATTACGCGCTTGTGTCGGAGCGTTTCTTCCGTGAAGAGTTAGCGACTGATCTATCGCGGAAATTGGAAGGCGAAGCACAATTTCATCGCGAGACGGTGCCGGCAATTCTGTTAAACGGCACTGCGATAAATGTCAAGACCAAGGCGCGCGCCTCTCGCGTCCAGATCCAAGGAATTGATGAGCGATTTACAGGTCTGTGGGGGGACGCTTCCGATCAAACCGCTCCCTCTTTGGAGAAGCAGCCGGGACAACTCTTTCCATCAATCCATATCAACCAATCCCTCCAACACGAACTGGATATAAAAGTTGGTGAGCAGGTCCTCCTCTCCTTTGAAAGGCACAGCGACATCCATCGCGAATTTTTGCTCGGTCACCGGGATTCATCGGATGTCCTTCAAACACTCCGACTTACCGTCACGAAAATCCTGCCGGACCGTGGTATCGGCACCTTTGGCTTACGTCCTAATCAAAGCCGTCCGCTAAATGCCTACCTCCCTCTAACGGTTTTACAGAAAGTTCTCGGAAATGAGACGAAGGTCAACGCGATTTTCGCTTCTGCAGCATCTTCCAACTCAGCCGACCTTACCGCAGCGGATATTCTGTCCGCTCTACAAAATAAGTTGAATCAGGCTTTGAAGTTAGAGGACCTCGGATTAGTACTGCGCTACGTCTCTTCTGATTCCATTGGAGGAGTGGGTTACCTTTCCCTCGAAAGTACACAATTTCTGCTCAAGCCGGAGATTATTGAAGCTGCTAGAGCCGTTGCGATTGAGCGGCGGACGCTGTTTCTGCCAATCCTGACCTACCTTGCTAACACCATTGCCGCCAATGAACGAACGATTCCCTATTCGACGATTACCGGATTAGATACCCGGCGTGCCTTTTCCCTTGAATTAATCGACGGCTCAGCTGCCCCTCCGCTCGCCGATGACGAAATCCTCCTCAACGAATGGGCTGCTACTGATTTAGGTACAAAGGTTGGAGATGAGATTAATGTGAGTTATTATATTGTGGGTCCGAGAGAAAAATTGTTGATACGAGGCGCACAGTTCCGTTTGAAGGGGGTTGTCGCGATAAAGGGGTTAGCTGCCGATCGGGGACTAACGCCCACGTTTCCGGGGATTCATAAAGCGGAGGATATGTCCGAATGGAATGCGCCTTTTCCGATAGATCTCAACCGTATTCGCCCCAAAGATGAAGTATACTGGGATCTTTTCCGTGCTACTCCCAAAGCCTTTGTATCAGACGGAATAGCGCAACAGTTGTGGCGTAGCCGGTTCGGGGATTTAACTGCTGTTCAGATTAGA
The DNA here is from genome assembly GCA_965208425.1 of Candidatus Poribacteria bacterium. Classification (GTDB taxonomy): domain Bacteria; phylum Poribacteria; class WGA-4E; order WGA-4E; family PCPOR2b; genus PCPOR2b. Next base: position 5,259,368 of record OZ242335.1, read on the forward strand.
ACAGTCTTGGGTGCCGACCTGCAAACAACCCAAACCAACTTTCAGAGACGGTTGCTAGATAAAATCCATCCAGAACAGGTCGGTTTGGTATTTCAACCCGTCAAAGCGGACGGTTTAGCAGCTGCTACCGGGGCAACAGATTTTAGCACTCTCTTTATCGGATTCAGTTTGTTTCTCATTGTATCTGCTGCTCTTTTGGTGGGGCTACTTTTCAGGCTCGGTGTCGAACAACGGGCAAGTGAAATTGGTATTCTACTGGCTGCCGGATATCCTATTTCAACCATCCGGCGGCGCTTTATGAAGGAAGGTGGATTGATCGCCGGAATTGGAGGCTTAGTCGGGTTGGGAGGAGGCGTTGTTTACGCATGGTTGCTGATGGCTGGGCTACGAACGTGGTGGTTGGCAGCGGTGGGAACACCTTTCCTTTCTCTGCATATCGATCTATTAAGTTTGGTCTTGGGATATTTGATTGCCTTCGTCGTGGTCCTATTTTCGATCGGTTGGACCGTTCGGCAGCTTGGAAAGGTTCCGATTCCTGCGCTGATAGCCGGTGGCGTGGGAGTTGGGGGTCTCTCCAACCGAAGTGCGGGGGCTGACGCTCGAAGCCGAATTCTTGCCTTTACCAGTTTAGGTCTCGCCCTCGCTTTGACGATATTCACCCTTGTCTCTGAAACGACCGCTTCGGCTGGACTCTTTTTCGGGAGTGGGGTGCTATTACTGATTGCAGGGTTGGCTTTCTTCTCGATCTGGTTGCGGTCAGGTAGCCGAACCGTAGGTCAACCGCGGGTTGCCGTAACAACGCAGATGGGGATCAAAAATAGTGGGCGTCATCCGGGGCGCAGTATGCTCTGTGCAGCGTTGGTTGGTTGTGCCTGCTTTGTCATCGTTGCGGTGGGAGCGAACCGTCATGTTGAACGGAAACAGGAAGGCATCCCACAAAAGGAATCGGGCTCCGGCGGATTTGCTTTGGTCGCCGAGTCTGACATCCCGTTGCATCATGACCTCAACTCGCAGGACGGACAATTTGAGTTGGGGTTTTCTGAATCCGATTCGGATGTCGCAGCGGACACCCATATCTCGCCGTTCCGCCTCCTGCCGGGGGAAGATGCAAGTTGTCTCAACCTGTATCGTCCTCAAAAACCTCGAATTCTGGGGGCTTCAAAGGATTTTATTGAACGAGGTGGATTTCAATTTCAGGGGACAACCGCTGCGAAGGAGAATCCGTGGGAGTTACTGGAAGATGAACTGGAACCGGGTGTCATCCCAGCTATTGGGGATTACAACTCAGCCCAATGGATCTTACACCTTGGCCTTGGCGACGAACTGAGCATCCAAAATGAATCGGGAGAGCAATTAAAACTTCGTTTGGTGGGAGTTTTACAGCGCAGTATCTTCCAGAGCGAGCTGTTAATTTCCGAAGCCAATTTCAAGAAGCACTTTCCAAGCCAAAGTGGATATGCGTATTTCTTAATTCAGACACCCTCAGCTTCCAATCCTGCGGCGTTCTCCGAAAATACAGAACACATTGGGCACACGTTGGAGAGGGTGTTAGACGATTACGGCTTGGATGTCACATCAACGACCGAAAAATTAGCCAGTTATCGCGTCGTTGAGAATACCTACCTCTCTACATTCCAGACGCTTGGTGGGCTTGGACTACTTCTCGGTACACTCGGTCTAGGGATCATTCTACTGAGAAACGTTATTGAGCGGAGCGGAGAGTTAGCGACGCTACGTGCCTTCGGTTTTCAGAGAAGTACGCTATCGCTGATGCTCTTGGCGGAAAACGGGTTTCTCCTATTGATCGGGATTCTGATTGGCACCGTTTCCGCGCTCATCGCGGTGGCACCACACCTGACTACTCCGGGTGCTCAGGCACCTTGGCTCTCACTTGTAATGACGTTGGTTTCAGTATTCTTGGTTGGAATGGCTGCCAGTGTTATCGCCGTCTACTTTGCCCTGTGCAGACCGCTGCTGCCCGCGCTCAAACACGACGCTTGATCTGTTAACGCTTACTTTTCCTGAACCACATCGGGTCTGCTGCCGATAGAAGGCGGCATCAACATCCGCTTCTGCTGCTCCGTCAGATTGTCGAATGCGTCCAGATCATAGTAGTTGTCCGACCACGCCGAGTGTCCGGGGCTATACTTGTAGAGCAGAGATCGCCGCTCATGTTTGGCGCGCCACTGCATTGTCCCGTGGATGAGTGCCTCTGTGAAGAACAGTGCATCGCCCGCCTCGACTGCCGGCTGAACGACATAGTGGGCGGGACGTTCGTAATTGCGAATATCGTCGGGCAGGCTTGACAGAAAATTGGTTTTATGGCTGCCCGGAACACACGCAAATCCGCCATCGCCTTCTGCGGCATCTGTTAGAAAGTATGTGATGACGCTCAACCCATTGCGCATCACCCCGTCCCAGTATTTGTACCAGTGATCGCCGACAACTTCGGGTCCCCCGTGCAGTCGGCCGCTCTCGCCGCCTTCGTTCATGAAAATGCAGTAGTCGTGGTCGAGTCGGACCTTGGTACCCATTAGCTCAATCAGGTAGGGCAGTACCTTGGGGTGATCTATCAGATTTGTGAACGGTTTTCCCCAGTGCGAAACGCGACTTGTACGCCGGTAGCGCGTGTCATCGCCTTCCGGGGGAAAGACGCAATCAGCGATTTCATTCATCTCCGCAACTTCATCAGTGGACAAGACATTCTTGATGATTAGATAGCCTTCGAGATCGAAGGTGAATTTTTCTTCACCGGTCATGGTACAACTCCTTACGTGCGATGTGATGTGTCAATACTTACACACAGATTTTTTAGGATTGTAGTATATATTACACAGGTTGGTTGTGGTATAATATTCAGGTGTCTATCCCAAACCACGGCATTCAATGAGTCTAACACAAAAAAATAATTCTGTGAAGCCGTTTTTTCTAAAAGGAAGGATTTCAAACATGTATCGCAGCAAACGCATTTTATCGAAACTCTCCATTTATATCTTAATTCTTTGCTTAATTGCTTCTACCAGTTGGGCTGGTTATAAACGGATTAACGAACCGAACCCAATCGATCCGATGGCGGTCAAGATTTATCAATTGGACAACGGTCTAAACGTCTACCTCACCGAAAACCGTGAAGAGCCACGGTTCTACGCGGAGATCTCAGTCCGTGCCGGCAGCAAGCATGACCCGTCAGACGCAACTGGAATCGCTCACTATCTAGAACATATGCTCTTTAAGGGCACCCAAAATTTCGGCACGCTCGACTACGAAAAGGAGAAGCCGCATTTGGATAGGATCACAGATCTCTATGAACAGCATTTCCACGAAACTGATCCAGAAAAACGGAAGGAGATCTACGCTGCAATTAACGAGACAGCGCAACTCGCTGCCCAATACGGCATCCCCAATGAACTTGATAAGCTATACAAAGCGATGGGTGGACGCGGGGTGAATGCACATACGTGGGTGGAGGAAACCGTTTATAAAGTCGATCTGCCTGCTAACCGTCTGAAACAGTGGGCGGTTATTGAATCCGATCGCTTCATTGATCCGGTTTTCCGCCTTTTCCAGACCGAACTTGAAACCGTATATGAAGAAAAGAACCGGTCGATGGACAGCAAAGTTCGTCTCATCAGTGAGGCTGTCAGGGATCTGCTCTATAAGAAGCATCCGTATGGACAGCAGACAACACTCGGCTCAGTCGAACATCTGAAAAATCCGTCTTTGAAGCAGATGTACCAATTCTACCATACCTACTATGTGCCTAATAACATGGCAATCCACATCTCCGGCGACATTGACAGCGCGGAGACTATCGGTATTATCGACGAATACTTCTCACGATGGCAACCGAAAGAACTCCCCGAAGCCAAGACGTGGACAGAGGCACCCCTTCAGGGTGCCGAACGTATAACGGTTAAATATCAGGGCGAGGAGTATGTCCTGCTTGCGTTTCGGACAGCTGGTCGCAATCATCGCGATGCGGAAGCCTTGAAACTGCTCGACATGACCTTAGATAATGCGACCGCAGGACTAATCAATCTGAACCTCAATCAGGGGCAGAAAGTCCGGGAAGCTGGCTCCTATCCTTATCTAGACAACGATTATGGGGCTCAATACCTGTGGGGGATTCCCAAGGAGGGGCAGTCGCTCGCAGAGGTTGAAGCACTCCTCCTAGAACAGGTTGAATTGATCAAAAAAGGCGAGTTTGAAGAGTGGATCATCCCAGCGGTTGTGACCGACTTTAAGAAATCTCAGAAAGCGGATTTGGAATCGAATCGTGCGCGCGTAAGCATCATGCGTGACTCGTTTTTAGCCTATCAGAATTGGGATACCACAGCGGGAGAAATCTCGCGTATGGAGAAGTTGGCCAAACAGGACATTGTTGATGCGGCGAACCGATATTTTGGAGATGACTATGTGGCAGGCTATCGTATAGACGAGCAGCACGAAGTCCCCTCTATTGAAAAGCCTGCTCTCGATATAATTGAGATTGATGCCACACGGCAATCCGATTTCGCCAAGGGTATCTTGGATATGCCTGTAGAAGAGATTGAGCCGGTCTTTGTCGATGCAGCAAAAGACTACCAAATCACCGACTACCACGAGGGCATCAAACTCTATTACGCCCAGAACCCGATTAACGACCTCTTCGTTTTCACCATTTCCGTTGATCTTGGCAGCCGCCATAATAAAAAGCTAGCTATCGCTGCGCAGCTGCTCGATAAATCCGGCACATCAAAATATAGCAGCGAAGACCTAAAGAAAGAATGGTATAAACTAGGAACCGATTTCAGTCTCGACGTTGGAAACAATGAGACGACTATTTCCATTTCGGGGCTTGACGAAAACTTCAGCGCATCTTTGGGATTGGTTATGGACTACCTGAACCAGCCCACCGCCGACGCTGCGACGCTTGAGGAACTGGTCAAAATCATCCTTGCCAATCGTGAGGATGCGAAGAAAAATTACCGCAGTATTCGGGGGGCTTTGGTCAACTACAACCGTCACGAAAAGGATTCACGCTATCTGCGTCTGTTGTCCAGCGAAGCGGTCCAGAAGTTGACCGTGGACGAACTTCACACAGAGATTCGCGGGCTCTTGAGCTACGAGCACACCATCAGCTATACAGGTTCAATCCCGCTTGATGAAATACAAACAACCCTTAAAACGCATCATCCCATCTCAGAGGCTTTGGCCACTCCACCGCCATACTATTTCCTCAAAACACGCGTTCCCGAAAAGACCGAGATACTGTTCTTTCACAAGGAAATGGCTCAATCGCAGGTGGATATCGAGTTTGGGGGTGAAGATTACAAAGAAGCGAACAATCCCGCCATCCAACTCTATAACGCCTACTTTGCAGGCGGGATGTCCGGGATCGTCTTCCAAGAATTACGCGAAGCCCGCGCACTTGCCTATTCGACGTTTGCCAGATATGCCACGGGCAGCCGCAAGGGTGAGCAAAATTTGATGTGGGGATACATTGCTTGCCAAGCGGACAAAACGCCAGAGGCGGTGGAAGCCCTCATCGACCTTATTGATAATCTGCCGGAATCTCCTGAACGATTTGATGAGGCGCGTCAATCCAGAGTCAATCGGTATCGCACGGCGAAGATCGGTTTCCGAGATGTCATTGGTGCCGTGCGTTCTTGGGAACGCTTGGAAGTCCCAATCGATCCGCGAAAGGCGCGCTATGAGTCGATCCGTGCGTCGAATATGGACCTAATGCTCCAATTCCATAAAGCGCACGTTCAAGGACATCCAAAACTCATTTCCATCGTTGGAGATCACAACAAAATGGACATGGAAAGATTAGCAGCGGTAGGACAGGTGATAGAAATTGGTTTAGAGGATATCTTCGTTGATTGAAGCCTATAGGGCAATCGCATATGAAAGTTAGCGAAATTGATGTGGTGTGGTCAGACCTTCAATTCGTAGGGGCACAATTCAATCTACGTCTAATGTTCTATTCCTCCAAGCATTGGGCAACTGCGGTCAAGTCCAAAATATTAACTGTCCCGTCACCGTTGACATCCGCTTGAGGGTGGTATTGACCAAAGTATCGACTCACCAGCGTCAAATCCAAAATGTTCACTCGCCCATCCCCATTGAGATCGCGACTCGGCGAAACGACAATCTCATGAGGATGAGTCCGTATATCAGGAATCGGTTGTCCGTGCTGATCACGGAGGACAACGTTTGAAAGATTGAACACTACCTTCCCCGGCGACTTCGCTTCGACGAGGAGCTCTGCCAGCGCACCACCCGCTTCGTTGTAGCAGCTTTCGTCGTTCCACTCGAACTCCATGTCAATAAGTCCTGTATGATCGCTACCTATTGATCCAGAGGAGCCGCTGTCGCATGAAATATAGGAAGAATAGTGTATCGTATTTTTGTCAATGACTTCTATCACCGGGGGGTCAGTGTCTGTCACCGGAGGTGTGAACGCAATGTTAAGAGACCAACCGGATAACAGAAGCGACTCATCCAAAACGACATTGAGCCGAAATATTTCCCCAACGCGCGCCGCGCTGACTGGGGCAAAGAAGAGATGCGCCCGTCCCACCCAAACCCCTCGGTCCACGAGGATTGGGAGATGTGAGGTGATGGAGGTTAAGCTCAACGGGTTGTCATTGACGACAACCTTATCGCCGTTACTTAGTCCTACGTTTGCCACAAGGGGTGATAGATCTGCTATCGCGTTGCCCTCAAGCCGCAGCACTTTAAGATTGGTCAACCCTGTCAGCGGCGATATATCTGTGACGGCGTTGCCGATAAGGTTTAGATGTTGTAGGTTGGTCGCAGTCTCCAACCCCGTCAAATCGTTTATTGCGGCGTTCTCCGCGTTGAGGTGGGTCAAAGTTGCCATTTCATCGGCGGTAATTGGAGCGCCGGTTCTCAGTCCAAGATTTGACTCAATGATTGTGCGAAGGTTCGGGTCGGGTATCTCCACTGCAAATGCTGACCGCACGAGCATCAATAAAGCCAAGATCAACATCTTCCTCATAGCTCGCCGCCCAAATCCGTAGACAAACCAAAATATCCCGGATGCTGCCGCCATCAGTAGTGGTATGTAAAGCCCAAGCAGCTTCCCCATCATCGTCCTCCTTTATCTGCCTTTATCGTGCCCCACCGTTTGAGGGATAGTGCCTTCGGTTCAACTGTCCAACGCGGATCCCATTCATGGGCGGAAAAATCTGTAAAATCGTTATCTGTCAACTGGGTGCGCTTGCCGTCGGCGAGCCGGTAGCGGTAGATCTCCCAGTCGTCGAAGAAGAGCCCGATAAGTATTGACTTGCCATCGGGACTCCAGCCAAACCCGCGGGTCAATATGTTGCGGCCCCACCGCTCCACCTGCGGGTCGACGTGTTCGAGGAACTGCTCATATTTTATGACTTTGCGATGCTCTCTGTGGAGCGTACCGATCACCAAAAAATCATCGAAGTCGTCTTCGACAATCACTGTGTACAGGAGCTTTCTGCTGTCCGGTGACCAACCACCGAGTTCCATGCGTGTGCCGGGCAACTGCTTCGAGGCGCGCCACAACCCTTCACCGTCCGCATCAACGATGTAAATCCCTGTTATATGATCGTCCCTTTCAATGGATCCGCTAAACGCAATCCGTTCCCCGTTGGGCGACCATTTCATCTGTGTGATGTAGCCGGTCTTCATTATCAATCGCAGGTTGTTTCCTTCAAGGTCGATCGTATAGATAACATCAGCCCGTCTCTCGCGACGGACGAACGCGATCCGCTCTCCGTCCGGATGCCACTGCGGACTGTAATCCTGGTCCTTATGGATGTTGTGGTTGTGCTGGGCTTTACTGTGGCCCGTGAGGTCGCGGCGGTTCTCGCCATCGGCGTCCATCACGAACACGGATCTGTCTAACCCCCACGTTGCGTCAAACGCAATCTGCGTCCCATCCGGTGACCACGTCGGATTGGCATTCTGCCCTAGTTGGAACGTCAAGCGTTTCGAGTCAGCACCGTCCGATTCCATCGTATAGACCTCCCTGAAATCGCTCGCACGTCGGGACAAGAACACAATTTTACTATGAAGGGTCCCCGCCGCCAGCCAGAGACCTACGATGAGGCACAGCGTACGTATAACCATGGTCTTCCTCCTCCCTCCGATGCAGGGTCAACTTGTTTCATTATGATATAAAAATCTCGTCCGGCTTCACCGTCATGAACTCAAACTGGTAGCTGCGGCACATCTCACTATCTATAAACAAATACCAGGCAAAGATCGTGCCAATATATGCGAGACTGTATCTATCGGCTCCCACAGCGATGCCGCCCGAGCTAATGTCCAATAAATGAACAGATAATGTTCAGAAAATAGTAAATGCGCTAAAAATGACACCGTTTTCTCTGTTTCTAGGGCGTGTTGACATTTTGCTATCGCGAAAAACGCTCAAATCACTGGAAAAGATGCTAAAAACCGAGTTTTTTCTTCAAAACTCGGTTTCTTTTTTGGGGTTCTACGTCAATGAAACGATTTATGTCTCCCTATTATCTGGTTGCGATGAAATGTCAACAGAACCTAGGAAATGCCTGGAGGTTTTGAGAGACAAAAGCGGGTTGAGCTACCTCTATCTTTTGGGAAACGAATCAACTGCCCTTTTTTGTATTACTTACCCGGATCGGTGACAATCGCATATAAATATTATGCTTGAACAATGGCAGAAATTGAGGTAAGGTATCAGTTGTCTTAATCAATTCAGGAACAGGTTAGATGGTTGACAAAACAATTGCTTCGATCCAAGCACATTTTTTCAAATTAACAGATGGGATTGCCCTATTGAACCCTATTGGTTGGATTTCTGAACTGAACACTGTTTGATACTATGAACATATACCTCGTTATTATACTCACCGCGCTGATTGGCGAATTTGTCCTTCGTAGCATTGCGCGCTATCTGAATTTGAAGGCGTTGGATCCAAAGCTACCCGGTGAATTTGAGGGATTTTACGAGGGTGACAAATACCGTCAGTCCCAAGAATACACTAGAGCCGGTGCAAAATTTGCCTATGTTTCCTCTACCTTCGATCTATGTCTGATTTTGGCTTTCATCTTGGTAGGTGGATTCAATGTTGCGGATAATTTTGTCCGTGGATTGGATCTGCCACCGATAGCGACCGGCTTAATTTTCTTTGCGATTCTCTATTTTGCAAGGGATATTATCTCTATCCCTTTTTCGCTCTATAGCAATTTTATCATCGAAGAAAGATTCGGTTTCAATCAGATGACAGTCAAGACGTTCGTGTTGGATCAGGTCAAGACGTACGCATTGGCAATCGTTTTAGGGGTGCCTCTACTTGGCGGGGTGCTGTACTTTTTTGAAAAAGCTGGGGATCTCGCTTGGATTTATGCGTGGGGTCTGATATCCTTTTTCATTATCATTGCGCCGCCGCTTTTTACCACACTGATTGCGCCGATGTTCAACAAATTTACACCATTAGCGGAGGGTGAACTTAAAGACGCAATTCAGGAATATACGGCGAGAGTAAGATTCCCGCTTACAGAGATCTCCGTCATGGATGGCTCTAAACGTTCAACGCACTCTAACGCGTATTTAAGCGGTTTCGGGTCGAAAAAGCGGATCGCGCTCTTTGATACCTTGATCGAGAAACATTCCGTTGGGGAGCTCGTCTCGGTCATAGCTCACGAGGTGGGACATCACAAGAGAAAGCATGTCCTAAAAGGCACGATTCTATCGATTCTTCATTCGGGGTTGTTACTTTTTCTGCTTTCACGCTTTCTTGAGAACGCAGGGCTCTTCGATGCTTTTCAGATGGAGCAAACTTCGGTTTATGCAGGGATTGTTTTCTTCTCTATTTTTTACACCCCAATTGAACTGATCCTCTCTATCGGTCTGAACTATATGTCTCGGAAGCATGAATATGAAGCCGATGCCTTTGCTGCTGAGACCATCGCCTCCCCCGAACCGCTCATTTCTGGTCTGAAAAACTTATCTGTGTCCAATCTCGGTAATCTGACACCCCACCCTCTGACTGTTTTTCTCAACTACAGTCACCCACCGATGCTTCAACGTATCGCGGCGTTACGTCAATTCGACAATACATTGCACGCATCTTCGGACTGACCTATTGAGCCTTCCAGTGCAACGCTACAGATAACTCTTGTGCGAGTGCGTCCATGTCCGCTGCTAGCTTAGGAGGGATTGGAATACCGTGTGCCAGATACTCGGTTCGCCGGCGATAGCTGCCCTCGCCGGGCCACTGCGCTTCGCCCTGTTCTTCTGCCGGCAGCGCGGACTTTAGATAGGATTTGAGTGATGCAGTACTTTCGTTTAACCAATCGCCATGAGGCTTTATGGCGATGAAAAGCTTCGAGGAACCTCCTGACGTGTCTGTTGGTCGCCCCTCTATTCCTAATTCATAGCAGAGCAAGCCACCCGCTAGCCCCGCCGTCAGCAGCTCAATCATGAATGCTAGACCGGATCCCTTATGTTCGCCCATCGGTAGAAAGCGTTCGGACTCAACAATTGCTTCCGGATCCGTAGTCGGTTTTCCCGCTGCATCTAACCCCCAACCAAGCGGAACGCGCTGTCCTGCCTCCGCAGCTTCCCGGACCCGGCCGATCGCCGTCTGCGTCATGGCGAGGTCTAGCACAACCGGCTCACTCCCATCCGCCCCGGGCACGCCGATAGCCATTGGATTGTTACCCAGAGACGCTGCAGAAGTGCCCCATGCCGGAAAGTTGATGATAGCGTTTGTAAACGCCAAACCGATCATACCGGCTCGCGCCGCCCGTGCTGCATAACTATATCCACGTCCCCAGTGCGCCACACCCCGTATGGTGACCGCACCGATGCCATAGGTTTCGGCACGTTCCATCGCCATATCCATCCCAAGAGCAGAAATATAACGCCCGATACCCCGGTCTGTCTCTGCGAGCACCGAAGCCGGCTGCTCTGAAAGAATCTTCACCTCCGGATCCGGGTTCGTCAATCCGGTTTGGATGTTCTCGACCATCACCGGCAACAATCGAACGCCGTGTGAATGTACGCCACAGAGATCTACCTCTGCACCAATCTTTGCTTCTACCTCTGCGACATGCGATGGTGTACCAACAACCATCAGTGTTTGTTTGAAAAATTGAACGAGCTCACGATGCTCGATTCGCTTTGAATCTGCCATTATCGAAAACCTCGGTTTCGGAAATAGTTCGTGTTCAGGTGAGAAAGAGCTCATTTGACTCCAACTCAATTTATGCTATAATTGACATAAAGAATATGATTGAAATATTGATCTGCGTACGACTTAGACAATGCAGAGAGGGAATTTAGCATGCCATCCGTTGATGAACTCGACTTCAAACTTCGCATTTTCATGAAACTCTATCGCTATCGACGTTACGACACAACGCCGCATGCTCCGCTGCAGCACCCACTAACGGAATGCCGAGTTGCCTTAGTCACCACCGCCGGTTTACATACAGCGTCGCAAGAACCGTTTGATGATCATTTCATGGCCGGCGATTACTCCTATCGTGAAATCCCTAACACCGTTGATGTACAAGCGTTGCAGAGTGCACACAGCAGCACTGTATACGATCAGACCGCCAGCTTTGCGGATCGGAATCTGGTGTTTCCACTGGATCGCTTTCGAGAGCTAGAGCGGGCGGGCAAAATCGGGGAACTCAACGACCGGCATTTCAGTTTTATGGGATCGCAGCCCGCTCCGGGACGTTTAATCAAGCGCACTGCCCCGCAAGTTGGTCAGCACCTTAAAGCGGATGACGTTGATGTTGCTTTTCTGACTCCCGTTTGACCGCTGTGCAACCAGTCCGTTGGGCTGATTCAACGCGCAATTGAAGCAGTTGGTATCTCAACTGTTTCTATTACTTTGGTTCGGAGTATCACCGAACAGGTCAAGCCACCGCGCGCCCTTGTCGTACCGTATCGTTTCGGTTACCCACTTGGCGAGCCGAACAACCCCGCGCTGCACCACAAAATCATCGCAGCTGCGCTTGCCCTTTTACAGGATAGCCAACCGCTGCCTATCCTTGAGACATTTACTCCGTAGTCGCTTTGACGGATACGCTATGGCTGAATTCCCTCAACCTACGCGCTAGAAAACCAACGAGTCATGTTTAGTATGTTCTTCACTTAGAGGCGGATAAATCAGTGTTTTTCATTATAACATAGGAGACTGACAGAGAGAAGCAAAAACCTTAATACACTTACCCTCCTCCGCTACCCAAAGTTGTTGACAAAAAGAGAAGCGAGATGTTATTATTGCCAACAGATGGTCTATCTTGATACAATTGGCGCCCCCCAAACAGTGCGATTTAGAGGGATATAAGTGAACCACCTAAAATTTTTCTTATCCATGTCATTAACCTTTGGAATTCTGGCTGCCGCGCCTGTACCTGTTGACGCACGCCCACCTGATCCGGGGTTGTATAGCGCTATCCGTGCCGCCCGGAAGTATATCAATCCCAAGTCGCATTATACCCCCAACGAAATTGAGGAGTGTTTCACAGACACCTTCAATATCCTTGCTCAAAATTGGGATCGCCTGCCAGTGGTGATTCAGCGCGAGTTTCAGGGGATCTTCCTTCGGCCGGGGCAGCCGGGCAGCCCCTACGGCTCTGTCAACCTGCCAAGGAAGTTTGACACTGCCCACTTTCGATTGCACTATACCACCGTCGGTCCACATGCACCACCGCTTGAAGACGTTAATCCCATGAACGGTGTGCCAGATTACGTCGATCTTTGCGCCGAAGCACACGAGCGATCTTTCCAAATCGAGGTCAACCTAATGGGCTTCAAAAAGCCTTTTGATGATTTCTGGGTTGCGGAAAATGGCGGCAATCATAAATATGATGTGTACCTATTTCAGTTTCCGGCGCTCGGTTTTACAACGACGGATTGGTTCAATGGACGGGTATTGCCGACCGTCGTGACTTTTGGCCCCTATTTCGCAATAAATTCCCGTTTGTACGACTATTTCGGCAAGTTAGAGGGCCGCCGATTTATGGAAACGACTACCGCCCATGAATTCCTGCACGGAATTCAATTCGCCTACAATGCACGCATGCCGGGTTGGTTCATGGAAGCCTCAGCAACATGGATTGAGTCGAAGGTATATGATGGCGGACGGAGGGATGATCTCGACGATATCCCGGATCCTGATGAAGTTGGTGAGACCGATGCCTACGACTATTACGCCAGACAACTAGGCATCTTTTTAGACCAACCTGACATCGCTCTCGACAGCCGCGTCGGTTTGCATGAATATGCAGCTGTAATCTGGGTATTTTACATGGCAGAGCGATTCGATGTCGATATTGTCCGTCAGATTTATGAAGATGCAACCACCGGTTCTTACCGCGAATACGGTAACTTTTTGGACGCCTTTACCAATCATGGTACAACGCTAGTTGAAGCGTTTAAGACGTTTACTGAGTGGAACTACTTCACTCATGATCGCGATGATGGGAAACACTATCTTAATGGACACCGTTTTCCACCGGTTGTTATTCATCCACACGATGTCCACGACACCTACCCTGTCCGCGTCGATTGGGATTCAGAGGCGATGCCGGAACCCTTCTCGTCCCGTTATATTGTTTTTGAACCTACCCCCGGTATTGTGATGGACGAATTTTCGGTTAAAATTGATGGCGCAGATATCGCGCCAATTGACATGAGTTTTCTTGGGGTTACGGATCGAGCTGCAATTCAGCGGGAGTTGGATCGACTTGATGTTTTGGGGTTGCGCGGTTGGGGTACAAGGTTTATCGTTGAGAAACGGGATGGCACCCACGAAGTCCGAGAGGCATTCACTTACCAGCGTTCTCAGGAAGGACAGATTACATTCAACGATTTTGGGGGCGATATTAAGAAAATCACACTCATCCTGATTAATCTGCGTCCGGATATTGAGGAGGTGGTGATCCCCGGCGGCACCTTTGGTGGTGCTGTGAGCTATATGGCAGGTCGTCCTCCCGCTGGTACTCTTTCGACGCCTACCCTCTCACAAGAGAGGGATTCCGGCGTACGTGTACAGTGGCAGCTCGAAGATTTGGCGGATATTCGTGAGACAGTTATCGTCCGGAAGCAATATACATCGTTGATTGAAACCGATGAGCCTATGCCATTCCAGACAGCTGCGGAGGTGCTCAACGCCGCAGATCGAAATGAAGATGGCATCCCTGATGCAGACATCAACATTGTCGGACGGGTCAACGCAACCGATACGTACTTTGAAGACACAACGATATTTCAAGATGTTGATATAGATAGTGCCAGTTTCGATCCATTGAACACACGCTATTTTTATGCTGTTGTGCCTGTCGATGCAGTTGGCATTATGGGTACGCCGAGCATTGACCCAGACGGTATTACTCCTACCTTTAATCCACTGGACCTCCCTGCTGCCCCAATGCAGACTCAACTCTTCCAAAGTTATCCGAATCCGTTCAATCCAGATGTGTGGATTCCCTACGAGTTAGGGGAGGATGCCTCCGTATCAGTTGAAATCTACAATATATCGGGCCGATTGGTACGATCATTGCAAGTCGGTATGAAAAAGCGTGGCCAGTATATCAGTAAGGATAAGGCAGTTTACTGGGATGGGCGTAATCAGTTGGGAGAACGGGCTACCAGTGGTGTCTATTTCTATGTGCTGAAAGCTGACGATTATGTCTCGATGCGAAAGATGGCGATTCTGAAATAGAGGCATCAAACGCCATTATGTTCCTTCACGCGCGGGAGTTTGTTTCAAGTGATAAAAAATCTAACTATTATATCTATTTTTTCGTTTGTAATACTGTTTATCCTCGGCTGTGGTGAGGAGGGGTTAATCGACCCACACGGCGAAGTCGATTTTTCGCCCTCTTTCAGTGAGGGACTACAAGCCTCCGAGTTCCCCACAAACAACGGATCCGCTTGGACCTACCTTAATGCGGGATTGGGGTTGTATAATCCTAGGCAAGGCGAAGTCATCCAGGACTTACTAGAGGAGACGTTTACAATTAGGATTGAAGGCACACGAGATATTAGCGGGTTTACCCACCGTCAAGCGACTGTCAGTGAAGTCAGGGCAGTCGTTCGCACAGATGACGGACCGGAAGAGAGACTTTTCCGAGCAGCGGTCGATTATCTTTCTGCAAATGGGCGCTACTATCGCATTGATGCTGAGTTTTTGGAGTTCAACTTGCCGATATTTTCAACTTACTTCTCAAAAACACCGCAAGCCTATACCGAATCAGCGTTTGATGTATACGTTTCCTTTCTTGATAACCCTGTGCTACATCAGAAACATTTTCCGCCACGCCTGCTCTGGGATTTTCCCTTACAGGTCGGAAAAGAGTGGACTGTCTTTGAAACCAAAACGTCACCGGTGCATCGGGTGATCCGCCGTGTTACTAATGCGAATGTCTCGGTAGCAGTTCCCGCCGGGAGTTACAATAATGCTTACTTGGTTGAGGAGGAAATTGTCGGCTTATCGGAACTGCCGGCACTAAAACTATCTGCGGATTTCCAAACATTAGAACCGACAAACTACGAGCCCGCAAAGTATTGGGTAGTTCCGAATGTTGGTGTGGTTAAATATCAATATATTTATATATTGACCGAGAGGGAGATGCCAAATGGAGCACTCGTCAATATAGTTATTCCTGGGGATTTTGAACTGAGTCATGTTGAACTTCCCGACGACCACTCGCGTTAGTTTATCAAAAATTCCTTTAGGGGTGTATCCCAACGGTTTACCTTTGGGATACACTCCTGCTTTAGCATTTTTTTGGATTTGGAGTTAAAATATGATATGTTTGTCTTGGGTCTGGTGGGAGAGTTTGCCCCCTATCGCCCGATAGGATCTCTCGCTTCCTCGTGAAACAGGATATAAAGGACAAAGCCGACTCTGATGAAAACCTACAAGTTCAAGATGTATAGCAATCACGGTAATCGTGAATTGCACAAGACGATAGACGGTCATGCTGATGTGTGGAATCATTGCGTTGCCCTTCAGCGTCGGTACTATGCCATCTATAGCAAGTATATCAGCAAGTTCAGATTAATCAACCATATATCTAAACTCAAAGGCACCCAACGCTTTGAACATTGGAATCAACTGCCAAGCCAATCCATTCAAGACGTGGCAACCCGTATCGACAAAGGGTATAAGGCGATGTTTGAAGCGCGTGCGAAAGGCAAGCCGTGGGGAAGCCCTCGTTTTAAGCCACGCCGCAAATACAAGTCATTCACCCTGCTTCAAGCGGGTTGGGAATTGCTTAACAGTAACAAGATTCGTATTGGCAAGTGTGTCTACCAATACTTTAAGTCCCGTGATATTCGTGCAACCCAAAGCGTTGCACGATTAAACGGGATACCGTAGGTGACGTCTATATCTGTGTTCTGACTGACTATGTAGAACCTGCCCCTAATCGACTCACGACGGGTAAAATCGCGGGGTTTGATTTCGGTCTGAAGCGGTATCTCACCGGTCATAACGGACACGATATAGAATCGCCACAGTTTTTTAAGCGCAGTATCAATGCTATCAAACATGCAAACCGGGCGCATTCACGAACCCAGAAAAAATCAAAGAACCGTGACCGTGCACGGCTTGACTTAGCACGGCAACATCATAAGATTGAACGCCAACGGGAGGATTTCCATTGGAAGTTGACACGCCAACTGACTGATGAATACGACGAGATACGGCTTGAGGACTTAAACCTACAGGGTATGAAAGCGCTGTGGGGACGTAAGGTCAGTGATCTGGGGTTTGCCGATTTTGTCAAAAAGTTGGTGTACATCGCCTCGAAAAAAGGTGTCAAACTCACCCTCATTGATAAGTGGTATCCTTCGAGTAAAACTTGTTCGGTCTGCGGTGCGGTCAATGAAGCGTTGAATCTGCGTGATAGAACTTGGCAGTGTAACGACTGTGGCACGGTGCATGACCGAGACCGCAACGCTGCGATTAACATTTTTCGGGTTGGGGCGTCAACCCATGAAGGAGAGGACGTAAGTCCCGATTCGTCGGGCAATCCTTGTTGATAGCACAATTCCACTCCTATTGGCAAGGGACGCGCTCCGATTCTCGGAGTCCCGATAAATCGGGATAAGAATCCCAAGCCTTTAGGTTTGGGAGTACGTCAAATTCGTCCATTATGTTGCCATTACAATTTATAAAAAAGAAAATTAAGCAATTATTTTATACCCTTTATCAGAAACGCCTTGAGCGGCAGGCGAGCCAGTGGCAGACTCCTTACCACATCGGAATTATCTTGGATGGGAACCGCCGGTACGCGAAAACGGAAGGCTTTTTTGACGCTGCTAAACGACAGTACGGGCACTCCGAAGGCGGGGATAAGTTAGAGGAGGTACTCCATTGGTGCGACGAATTGGGTGTCAAGATTGTATCAATCTGGATCTGTTCTCTCGACAATTTTGCCAATCGCGCAGAGGATGAAGTGGAGGAAATCTTCAATGTCATTGAGACAAAGATGCGATCACTGCTCACCATCGAAGGACTCCACACCAATCAGATTAAGGTGCGCCCTATGGGAGAACTGAAGTTGTTGCCGCCGAGCCTCCAAGAAGCGATTCGCGATGTCGAGGAAGCGACAAAGAACTACGATAAATTTATCCTCAATGTTGCTGTCGCTTATGGTGGACGCGAGGAAATCGTCGAGGCGTTCCGTCGTTACCTAAAATCGGAATTCGCGGAAGGTAAGGTGCCGGACGAAATAGCAGCAGAATTGAATGCGGATAAGATTACCGAGCATCTCTACACCTCTAATCTACCGGACCCAGACCTGATTATCCGAACTAGCGGCGAGATTCGGCTCAGCGGCTTCATGCTCTGGCAGAGTGCCTATTCGGAATATTATTTCTGCGACACCTATTGGCCCGGCTTCAGAAAGATTGACTTTCTCCGCGCAATCCGGAACTATAGCAATCGGGAACGGCGATTTGGCAGATAAGATATGATGCCGCGTTGAGGGCACTATCGGCGGTGTGCAATTTCAATGAGTGTATCCGCGACAATTTTGTATCTATGGGAATCCAGCCGCTCAACATCGGATCGTTTCGCTTTCGTATCAACCGCTTTTTCCTCCAGCAGCTCTGTGATAAATTCGTAAGGAGCGTCAATAGTAAAAGGCTCAATTTCCCCAATTTTTTCCATCGCCGTTTTTCCTCCGGTTCGCAAAAGTTTTCTCGCCTTCGCGGGTGCAAGCGACAACGCACTCGTCTGTGACAGCCCCTTCTTTGTCATTACCGACACAATGTTTGGCACATACTGCTGCGTTTCAGCGATGGCGGTATCGTCCCCACTGATGAATACCGTTGGAATGCCGAACGAGCCTGCGACTGCGGCGTTAAACCCAATCTCCCCAATCAATTCACCGTTAAGCCAGCAGTTGGCAATTGCGCGTGAACTCCAGCTATGGCACAGGACGCCGCGTTCTGTATTTCCCATGGAGTGATGTCCGTAAAGCAAGAACGCATCAAACGATTCATCCAATCCCCAAGGTGCCGAAATTGGACGACCAATAATCATCTGTGCTTCCTCGTGCATCAGTTCATAGTCAATTCCTCCTGGACCGTGACCATCTAGAAACCAGACCTCCTCCGCCCCACCCTCCAATGTACCCTCAACGAGTGCGTTCACCTCCAATGTTGCGAGTCGTTTCGCCTGCTCGTAGTACTTCGCATCGTTATAGGTCTGTTGGTGAAAATCGACGACACCGGCGGTGCCTTCCAAATCACCGAGTATAAATATTCGCATATTCGCCTCCCCTTGATCTTCAGAAAATCCTTGACAACTGACCACATCTGTTTCATAATAAATTCATGAAATGCCTACAAAGAAAACTTGGTGATTACAAGCCTGTAGAGCGTTGCAGTGGATTCGCGATTGGCTATTATACCCGTGTTCGTTGATTTGTCAATCTTTCGCTGGATCTTAAAAAGTAGGGGCAACCCTTGTGGTTGCCTTCTTTCGGTGTCCAGATTGAATCTTGACCTACTTGCAAATTGTATGATGGAGGCTAGATTATGGGTTTCAAACTTGGTTATAGTACGTTACGTTGGCAAACACCTGACCTTGAACCGCTTCTTGTAGAACTCAAGGAAGCTGGGTGGGATGGATGGGAGATGCGCCAATCCTTTGATTGGGTTGGAACGCCTAAGCGGGTCCGACAGGTCTGCGATAATGTCGGTATGCCTGTCGTCGTTGTCACCGCACGAGGCCTCCCAATTGACAAGGATTGGGAACAGATGGAGATGAACAAACGACGAATGGACTTCGCTGCTGAAGTCGGTGCGGACTGTTTCATGTTCATGGGAGCGGGCAAACCGCAAGACCGTCCTGTCAATGACGACGACATCGCTGCACTGGCAGATGTTTCAGAGGAATGGGCGGAATACGCAGGCCAGTACGACCTAGAAGTATGTTACCACATCCATACCAATACAACGATTGATTCTATTGAAGACTGGGCGAAATATATGAGTCTGCTCAGAAAGTGTAAGCTGTGCATTGACGTTTCGCACTCCGCGCTATGGGGGTATGATCCCGTCGAATCGATAAAGCGCTACAAAGATCAGCTAATCTACGTTCACCTCCAAGACTATGCGAGTTACTCTGGCGGCGAGGGTGAGTCCTATGATGTCAATTGGGTTGATGTTGGCAGTGGGACGGTGATGGACTTTCCCAAAATTATGACAACCTTGGAAGAGATCGGATATGATCGTTGGGTGACCGCCTGTCCCGGTCAGATCGAGGATCGATCGGATGAGGATCGGATGCGAGTGAATCGGGAATATCTCCAACAGTTGGGATATTAGATGCAGAACATAAGGAGGTTGGGCTGCACGGAGGCGTCGGGATCCGTGCAGCCCGATATACCTAGTGCACTGTCAGGTAAATAATAATATTTCTATTTATGGTGGATTGACAAATCCACTGCAGCTTCGCAAAGATGGCTTGGATAGCCATAGCCAAGCCGCTTTGTGGGGGAGGTATCTAAAGGAGGCTTTTGTACCACAATCTGTATGAAGATTAATTTATTAATTTCGGTAATTTCCGAGCGATGTCTGGTGCGGTTGAAAACCGCACCTACCGAGCCTGGGGGAAAATATAGAATTACCGAATTATTTTCTGAAACCTCATTTAGATTGTGAGCCTAGCACGCAAACTAACAGTTTGCGCTACATTTATCTGACAGTGTACTAGATTGTCACAACTTATATATTGAAAATCCATTGATTTTCCCGTAGGAGCGGGGTTTCCCCGCCCGTCAAATGCTCTACCTTTTGCTCCTGCCTATACCCTAGCCCACTCATTGATCCAATCCTTTCTGCTCCTTCAACTACGGCAGCGTGTGCAATCATTTCAACAGTTTGGAGGAGTGTTAATGATTGATTCATTACGTTTCGCGCATCACGCCAAAGAGGTGAGAAACCGTGTCACTGGTTATGGGAATTGACCTCGGCACCTCGAATGCCAAAACAATTTTGATGGACGAAGCAGGTCATATTGTCGCAATGGCGAGCGCGGACTATCCGTTGTTGACGCCACACCCCGGTTGGGCGGAGCAGAATCCCGGCGATTGGTGGAACGCACTGTGCGACACAACTCGTCAAGTACTCGGAGAACTCAAAACACACCGTCCCGCCTATTCAATCCATGATATAAAAGGGGTATCCCTTTCCGGACAGATGAACGGCGCGATTCTCGTAGATGCCCAAGGGGTTCCAATCCGTCGCGCTATTGTTTATTTGGATGGACGCTCAAAACGAGAATGCGACGAAGCGAATCAACGGGCAGGGGACCTATTTCGCACACGGGTGTTACAGGTCCTTAATCCCGTCAACACATTGGGGAAAATTCTCTGGCTGCGCGACAACGAACAGGACCTCTACACCGATGCCCGTTATGTGCTCATCCAGAAAGATTGGATACGGTTCCAACTGACCGGTAACTTTGCGTCAGACGTTTCGGATGTCTCGATATCGGCGGCTGGGGACATCTACACGCGGGACTGGAGCGGTGAAATCCTAGATGCACTGGAAGTATGCCGCGATCTTTTTCCGCCCGTCGTTGAATCCTCTACAGTGGTTGGCGAGATCACGGCAGCTGCCGCCGAAGAAACGGGATTAGCAGCGGGAACGCCTGTATGTGCCGGCGCGGGTGATATGGCGTGTATGGCGGTGGGTGGTGGTGTCATCAAACCGGGAGTCGTCAACGCCGGAATCGGTACAGCTGGTCACGCCTTGGCTTTTGCCGAGAACATCAGCGATGCAGGCTACAATCAGCTTTGGCCCATCTGCCACGCGGTACCGGAAAAATACTTTTGGCTTGGTTGTACATATACCGGCGGGCGGAGTTTGGCATGGGCGCGTGACCAGTTCGGCGAACGCTTTGAGGATTTGACGGCACACGCTGAAAGCGCACCTGTGGGCAGTGATGGACTGTTTTTCATGCCTTGGTTTCAGGGGGCAGCAACACCGAATCCCGATCCCCACGCACGTGCCGGCTGGATCGGATTGACGTTGCACCACACAAAGAGTCACATGATTCGGGCATTGATGGAGGGGGTAGCCTTTGACCTGCGACACTCACTCGAATGTTTCAAACGGTTGGGGTCCCCAATCAACGAACTTCGCATCGGTGAAGGTGGAACGAAATCTGAACTTTGGCGTGCGATTCAAGCCGATGTTTTCGGTCAAGATGTGCGGATAATGGAAACGCGGGAGGTTTCCGCTGTCGGCGCGGCAATCATTGCAGGGATTGGCGTTGGTATGTTTTCGGACTTTGAGTCTGCATGTGAAAAGGCGATTGTGTTGGGCGAGACGGTCAGATGTGATGCGAATCGGGTGCAACAGTATGAGGCACACTATCAGCGATACTGTGAACTGTATCCGACACTCAAGGACTGGTTTCGTCAGTAACAACTCTTCAACGTATCCTATAATAACGCAAGTTGCTAGTTGTCTTTTGGGGGTTCGTAGGGAACGCGAAAGCGAAAAAACGAGTCCGAATCTGCATAAGAGTAAGAAAAAACGATCGTTGGCCCCTAGAACTCGTTAGGCTTAACAACACTGATGGGTTTTGGTGATTCGTCCCGCCATGCAAATCGCGCTCCTCCCCGATAAGCCGGGATTCAAAGCTGGAGCGAAAAATAGAATCCCTCAATCTTAGCGACAAACCGATGGATTTTCAACACTAGCAACTTGCGTTAAAATTAAAAAAAGAAGGTACAAAAAGAGACCGAGTTCTTGACAAAAACTCGGTCTCTTTTGCACGATTTCCTAACATGAGCAAATTTATTTAGACACGGGCAAACTTCTGGAACCGCTGTCCGCTACCCGGCGCACCAATCTCGGCGACGTAGATGCTGCCTTCATCATCAACGCAAAGTCCATGCGCCGACTGGATGACACCGTTGTTTTCCGCCCCGGAGAACCGACTCAAGCGCTCTCCTTCCGGGGTCCAAACGCTGACACGTGAACCCGCCCCCTGCTCGACCACATAAATCATATTGTCATCAGTTATCCATACATCGCCAGGGGCAACAACATCCGTCCATGTTTCCATGTGTTTCCCATCCGGATCGAAGATTTGGATCCGGTTGTTCTCACGGTCACAGACGATGACACGCCCTGTTTTATCACACCCGATATTATGGACCACTGCGAATTCACCCGGACCGCTGCCCGCCTCGCCCCATGCTAGAAGGTGCTCACCTTCTTTGGAATATTTGTGAACGAGGCGATTGCCGTATCCGTCCCCGACGTAGATTTCTCCTTCTGGACCGATTGCCACGCCGGTGGGCATGTTATACTCGCGTTTATGGTATGTCACACCAGCGACCCCGCGTGTTCCCCACTCACGCTCCAAATCACCGAGCAGCGTGTAACGGCGCACGATATGCTGCCACGCATCGGTCAGGTAAACTTCATCATCAGGACCGATGAAGATACCGTGTGATTGGCTAATCAGATGTGGAGAAACACCGAAATCGCCATACCCCCACGAGGTAACGAAGTTACCGTCTTTGTCAAAAACAATAACCGGATGTACACCGCGGGTAAAGGCGAAGATTCGCCCTTTGGAATCGACTGCTGCGTCTGACACCATAGAGAAAACCCAACCCTCCGGTAGTTTTGCCCATCCGTCCACTAATTCATATTTATAGTCGCCCTCTCCTAATGCCATGTTATACCTCCAAAATTGGACTTTGAAATAATACATAGGACTTACACAGTTGAACGCTCAACGCCTCCGTTCCGAGAGTCTTCGACCTGTAGTTCGGCGATTTATCGCCGCCGGTAACTATTCCCAACGCCCGATAAATCGGGCAACTACAATACACCTGATAAATCAGGCAACTACAATCTGAAGCGCGTAAATCCTAAATATATTTTCATTTTAGCATGTTTGCCAGTTTGGATCAACAACAAAGCAGAAGGTCTCAGAAAATAAAAAAAGGGTTCACATGAGAATGGAACAACTTCATTCCTCCGCATGTGAACCCTTAAACCAACATAGTGGTGACTATTTTTTTAGATTCTTTCGCGTAACGCAACAGTTTTCAACTCGACTGGTTGACATACTCCGCAAACCTAAAGGATTGGGATTCTTACGAGTTCCTTTCCGATAGGAGTGCTAATTGTGGTATCAACAATACTTGCATCCCGAAGGGCGGCTTACAGTATCTCCTCCAATGGACAATGCCCTGCCCACTGCCCCGAAGGGCAACTTTGGCGAGGTTTATTAGGGGATTCTAATACCCGTCGGCATATCCTAACTATTGCGGATTTTACCCCTGCAAATAGTTAGCAGAATTCCCCAACCTCTAAAAACAAGTATATCATATTTTACAGCAAATTCAAGAAAAATGGCTAAAGCATGGGTGTATCCCAAGCGTAAACGCTTGGGTTTTACCCCTAAAGGATGTTTCGATAATTAGCTTACAGTCCCTCTTCCGCCTCATCCGAATCTGTCACCTCATCTTCTTCATAATATTCTTCGGTTGGCTGCAGTTCCTCTAACCCCTCCGCCTCCTCGTCTTCCTCGCTATTTATGGGAGCGAATGGTGAATCTTCCAAAGACTGTTCCGGTTGATCTAGCTCCTCGTAGCTAATGCGCCCTGAACTAAGTTCATCGATTGCAATCGTTACAGGTTTTTGGGCATTAGCCATTAACATAGGCAGGCTATTTTCGGCATTGATTTCACGCGCTCGTTTCGCTGCGATATTCACAGACAAATACTTGTTGCCGCCATGTTCCTTGTTGTCACCGCGTTTCAAGATGTCTTCAAGATAGATCAGTGGCATTCTGAGTAACCTCGCAATTTATGGGTAATTTGGGCAAACCGAATTTGGGAGGTATATGTTAGCAGCGATTACCCGAATTGTCAAGACAATTTCTACCAGTCTAATTCACTGAACACTTCAGATTCTGATGTCGTTTGTCTATTACCAAACATATAAACCAATCCTATGCCGTTTCGTCCAAATGTTAAAGCGAAACTTAGCACGCATAGGGGAGGATCAGAAATGAGAATTGGCGAAGGATTTTCAGTCGGATTTGCAGCGATTCATGCGAATAAGATGCGCTCGCTTTTGACGATGCTCGGAATTGTCATTGGTATTGCTTCCGTGTTGGCGATGATTGCTATCGGTGATGGAGCAAAGATGGTTGTGCTCCAAGACGCCCAAAAAATTGGCGGTGCCAATCAGGTCACGCTATATCGAAGCAGCCATATCCGCAAAGGCAGCGGTCGTTGGGAGCGGAATCGTAGCAACGAATATTTTGAGTATGGAGATGTGTTAGCGATTGAAGCCGAATGTCCTTCTGTCGAAGGAGTCATCCCCCGTATTCCGCAGTGGCGTGGGGTGCTTGTGCAAGCGGAAGGCGGTGCGGAAAAACGGACAGGGTATGAAGGGATTACGTCTTTCTACCAAATTGGGATGAACTGGGAGCCTGCCACAGGGCGTTTTATCACGGAGGAAGATGTCACCGATCGGGCAAAAGTTTGTGTTCTCGGATCGGATGTGGCGAGCGAACTTTTTCAGGGTCAAGATCCGATTGGCAAGACAATCAAAATCGCGCGCGGCTCCGGTAACAGGCGCCGTCGCTGGGAACAACGTAGCCAAGATAGAAGCATGGAACGGTTCACCATTGTGGGGGTGATGGAGCCTCGTGGACGAAGTCTCCGTTTCGGGTGGAATCTGGATGACCGGGTTCTCCTTCCGCTAACAACGGTTCAGGAGCGATTTACCGGCAATGACCGGGTGACAATGATCTCCGTCCAAGCAAAGAGCGTCGAATTGATTAACCAAGCCAAGGAAGAGGTCACAGAGGTGATACGGAAACGGCACCGCAATGAGGACAACTTCTTTAACGTTTGGGAGATGAGGGCGGGCATGGAGCAGCTATTCAAAATTAGCAGGGTGATCAAAATTGTGCTCGGTGTTATCGCCGGATTTTCGCTGCTTGTGGGCGGCATCGGCATCATGAACATGATGTTGGTCTCTGTAACGGAACGGACTCGAGAAATCGGCTTACGAAAAGCGGTTGGTGCCAAAAGTCGGGACATCCTCCTCCAATTCTTGGTTGAAGCGATTGCGCTGTGTAGTGTCGGTGGTATCATAGGTCTTGGGTTGGGTGTTGCTGCCGGGCACGGGATGGCAAACGTTGCAGTAAACATTGTTAAGATTGTTCCGGAGTGGCCCGCCGTTGTCTCTACAGAGTGGATGATTATCTCGATTGCCTTTTCAGCACTTATCGGTATCGTCTTCGGTGTCTACCCAGCGGTAAAAGCCGCACAACTTTCGCCGATCGAAGCGTTGCGGACCGAATAGGGAGTAGAAAGGAAATTTGGAACTGAGTGAAGAACTCTCAAACGTGTGGATTTAATTTAGTAACAGAAGTTTGCCATCCTCGTTTATGGAAGCGTTGAGAATGGCATTAACACGAAAGGAGAGAGGAGATTGAAACTCAGTGAAGGATTTTCAATCGGGTTCAGAGCCATTGGTATAAACAAGATGCGTTCCCTTTTGACAATGCTAGGGATTATCGTCGGGGTATCTTCGGTGCTTGCAATGATTGCTGTTGGGGATGGAGCGAAAACGATTGTCCTCCAAGATGCCGACAAACTGGGAGGTGCCAGCCAATTTAGTATGTGGCGTGGTGGCTGGATTAAAAAAAATGATCAATGGGTCCGCAATCGTAGCAGCGAGTTTCTAAAGTACGACGATGTCGTAGCGATTGAAGCGGAGTGTCCTTCCGTTGAATTGGTGATACCACGTATTCCGCGATGGGGTGGAATTCTCGTTCAAGCCGCAGATGGTGCTGAAAGCCGCACCGGATATAACGGCGTTGATCCGCACTTTCCGATTGGGATGAATTGGGAGGTGGATCGGGGACGTTTCTTTACGGAAACTGAATTCAACGACCGGCAAAAAGTCTGTGTTATTGGATCCGAGCTAGCAACTGAACTGTTTGGCGATGATGACCCGATTGGTAAACAGATCAAGGTCGCCCGTAGCGCCGACTGGGAAATCAGACGAGAAGAACGAGAAAGAGTGATGGTGCGATTCACGGTGGTAGGTGTGATGGAAACGCGCGGAAGAAGTCTACGTTTTGGCTGGAATCTTGATAACATTCTATTTGTACCGTTGACAACTGCCCAAGAAAGATTCACCGGAAATGACCATGTCACGATGTTCACTGTCAAGGCAAAACACATAGATTTGATTGACAAAGCCCAAACAGAGGTCAAAGCGGTGATGAGAAAACAACATCGCAACCAAGACGATTTTTTCCACATCTGGGTTTTGAATGAGAGCATGGAGCAGCTGCATAAAATTAGTTGGGTCATCAAAATCACACTGGGTAGCATCGCTGGATTTTCGTTGCTTGTCGGCGGGATTGGTATTATGAATATGATGTTGGTTTCTGTTACGGAACGCACACGAGAAATTGGCTTGCGAAAAGCGATTGGTGCCAAACGGGGAGACATTCTCCTACAGTTCCTAGTCGAGGCGGTGGTGATGTGTAGTGTCGGTGGATTGCTTGGGATTGGATTGGGTATCGGCGCAAGTCACGGTATGGCGAATATTGCGGTAAAGATTGTTAAGGTTGTCCCGGAGTGGCCCGCTGTTATTTCTACACAATGGATAGTTATCTCTGTCGCCTTTTCGGCACTTATCGGTATTATCTTCGGTGTCTATCCAGCGGTAAAAGCCGCACAACTTTCACCGATTGAAGCGTTGCGGACAGAATGAAAACATTTGTAGATTGTAAGGAACCGGCGCACAACCGAAGGAATGGACCAAATAGGGTCATTTATAGTAAATTTTAGAATTAATGAGACACTCCAAATTGGTAGGCGCTGTTTTCAACTGCGCCGTTTCAACCTACCACGGCACCTACCGGGGGCGAAAGTGTTCATTTATTTTTAGAATCCACCATAATTCTTGGGACGGGGCAAGATGCCCCGCCTACGATGTGGGCTGGACTGCCCGTCAAAATCGGCAAAAAAAACCGGAAACGAAATAACCCTATGGACCAAAGGAGTAAATAGCATGAATCTCATCGAATGTATTATGATTGGGCTTGCCAGTTTACGTCGTCATCCACTTCGTTCTGGATTGACCATTTTGGGTATCGCCATCGGTGTTGGTGCGGTGGTGAGTATGGTTTCGGTCGGTGATGGCTCACGGGCACTGGTCTTAGGCGAAATTGAACGCACCGGTGGCCTGACCATGATTGAGATTACTCGGGATGATTGGGATCGGCAATCGGGGACATTCAGCAGGAGGGCGGGACGTACCCTGAGACGTTGGCGCAAAAATCGTGCTGAACACTTGGAAACCCAAGATATACACGAAATCATGGAACGAGGGAGAGGTGTTGTTCATGTAGTCGGTGAAGATGACATGCCCGGCTGGAATGTATATCATGAAGGAGCCAGCAGGAATTCTAGAGTGGTTGCAGGGACCGCAGGATATGATCGATCACACAATTGGTATCCAGTCATGGGACGCTTCTTCACTGAAGAGGAGGTCGAGAGAGCGAGCACAGTCACCGTCATCGGCTATAAACTCTACGATGAAATTTTCAAAGGTGAGGATCCAGTCGGCAAGGAGGTGAAGGCAACACGGACAACGAGTTGGGGACCCCGATATGACGTGCGCTTGACGGTGATCGGTGTGATGGAAGAAAAAGGCGATGCGATGGATACCGAAGGCTGGGATGAGCGTTTTATCATCCCCCTTACGACCTTTCAGCAGCGCTTTACCGGGCGGAAGGAGGTTGAGCGTATTCGTGTAGAGGCAGCAAGCCTTGATGAGGTTGAAATCGCGAAAGAAGAGGCGAAGCATATCTTGGGGAGGCTGCACAATAATTCTGGAGAGGAATATCAATACTGGACAGCACAGGAGGAATTAGCAACCGCTGAAAAGATCGGGAATACGATGAAAGCTTTAATGGGTGGGATTGCACTGATTGCGCTCTTTGTCGCAGGCATCGGTATCATGAATATCATGCTGGTCTCGGTCACAGAACGAACGAAGGAGATCGGTCTGCGCAAGGCGCTTGGGGCAAAGCGGCGCGATATCTTGAACCAGTTTCTGATTGAAGCGTTGGTCTTGAGCATAACAGGTGGTATTTTCGGCGCAATCCTCGGTATTTTTCTAGGGAAGGGCAGCGCCATATTAATCACCAAATTTGTGTGGGAGGGCAGCAATTGGCCCTCGGTCATCTCCTATTCCACCATGATCATCGCCATGGGCGTCTCTGTGGGCATTGGGGTTATTTTCGGGTTGTACCCCGCCTATAGAGCGGCAATTTTAATGCCGATAGAAGCGTTGCGGGAGGTGCCGGGAGACGAAAATCTCAAGATTGATGGACAAGATTTTAAACTTGCCCCGCTTGCCGGAAGATTTTGGGGACAATTATTGGACAGCTTGGTCTACGCTGCTATCGTTGCTATTCCGTTCGGTGTATGGACACGTATCGGATTAGAAGGCACCAATATTGTGCTCTGGGTTGCTGCTTCCATTGCGTTACTATATTTACTCTTTCAAGATGCGGTAAACGGACGAAGCATCGGCAAAAGACTCACAAAAACAAGGGTCATTGATTCAAAGAGTGGATTGCCTTGTAACTTGTGGCAATCTTTTCTCCGCAATCTATCACTGCCGATACTGAGCGTGATTGATTGTATTTTCATCTTAGGCGAGAAAAAACAGCGGCTAGGTGATAAACTTTCAAAGACATTGGTGGTCAAAGTTACATAAGGCGTTAGGTCTAACAGGACTTACGCAAATTTAGCGTACGGGGGTAGATTTTCGTTTTTAACCCCCTAAATCCCTCTTATCAGGGGGACTTATGAACCCGCTGCGTAAGTCCTATTTAAGTAACTATTTTCAGCAAAGGAGTGATCAAACAGTGAAAAGGATTATAGGAACTGTTTCAATTCTTATATTAGCGGCAACCCTCGTGTCATGCGAATGGATTCGAGGACGTGGAAAAAAAGAGGACGCAGCTGCCAAGCGAGTTGAAGTGGTCAGAAGTGGAGATTTTCAGAAATTAATTAGCGCGACGGGAAATCTCGAAGCACTCATTGATGTCGAGGTCAAGGCAAACGTTGCAGGCGAGATTATTAACTTGTACGTGGATGACGGGCACTACGTTGAGAAAGACCAAGTCCTGCTAGAGATTGATCCGGAACAGTATATAGAGGAAAGGAAGCAGGCAGAAGCCGATGTCAGAGCTGCTAAAGCTCAACTCATGCAGTCACAACTCAACATTGAGTTGAAAACTGAAGAACTTGATAGCGCACGCCAACAAGCGGAAGATAATGTCAAAATTGCCCAATCGAATTTGAGGACAACCGTAGCAGCGTCACAAACACAGATCACTTCGGCAGAAACGGACATCCAAACAACGAAGAACCAATTGGATCAAGATAAAATTGCACTAGAACAAGCGAAAATTGAACTCAACCGGGCAGAAATTAGGCTCGCAGAGCTTAAAACAGAACTTGACGCTGGGAAAGTCGAGCGGGATAACGCTGAATCTGAATGGAATCGGAACAAGGAACTGTTTGAGAAGAACTTAGTTTCCAAGAAATCATTGGAAGAGGCGGAATCGAGATATGCCAACGCGGACACACAATACAAAAATGCCGACAAGCGTTTACAGTCACAGCAGCAAACTGTAAATTCTCAAGAGAAAACAATCAAAACAAGAGAAACCGCAATCGCAAACCGTGAGCTAACCCAGATCTATCAAGAAATGAACTTGGATAAACTCAGTGAAATGAGAAAAGCGGAGGAAGAGGAGAAACAACTTCAGTTACAAATTAGCGAAACTCGCCTTCGGGAGATTCTGGAAACCATCGACAATGAAAAAATCGTCACCGAGCAAGGGGCAGTAAGCGCGCAAGCGAACCTCCTACGACGCCGGAGTAGCCTGAAGAACCAAGAGGAACAGTTGGAATGGACAACCATTAAGGCACCGATGGCTGGCACTGTGACTCTGCTCGAAATTGAAGAGGGGGAGATTGTGACCTCCGGCCGTTCGGCATTCTCGCAAAGCCCCCCGCTGATGACCATTGCAGACCTATCAAAAATGGTGGTCAAGACCTATATCAACGAAGTCGACATGGAACGACTTAGGATGGATCAGAAGGCAGACATCAAAGTTGACGCATATAAGGACAAAATATATGAGGGTCGCGTCGCCGAAATCTCTCCGAGTGGAGAGGAGCGGGATAATATCATCACCTTCGAGGTAATGGTCGAGGTGGTCGGCTCTCCCTCTGAACTGCGCCCTGGCATGAGCGCCGATGTCGATGTTGTTACCTATGAAGAGAAAGATGTTTTGATGCTGCCGATTGATGCGGTTCAAGATGAAACATCGGCAATCGCCACGGCGAAGGTTGGTGCTGATGCAGATGCTTTCAAAACAGATCAAGAGGTTGAGCTCAAAACGCTAACCGGAAAGAGCTTCAACGGAAAGATAACTAGCATCAGCGGCGACCGATTGACAATCAGCCTCGATAGTTCACAGCGCGGCTTGCGTGATGGTGAGCGCACCTTTACGCTCCTTGTAAACGGCAAGCAGAAAGCAGATGGAGTTTCAACCGACATTAAAATCACGAAAGATAAGTTTGTCATGCTTGATGCAAAAGGCGGGGCTGAAAAAGGGAACGGCAACTCAAAAGGGCAGAAGGGAAAGCGTGTTTCTATTGAGACGGGTGAACAGAATGAAACCGATGTCATCATCAAGAGTGGATTGGTGGATGGCGATCGGGTAATTTTACCGGAGCGGAAAGGATCCCCAGGGGGACCGGGTAGACCTTCCTAATCTATCGGTTCAAAACAGAAGCGCCTCGGGCAACCGAGGCGCTTTTTTTATGCCTCGTTCATGTTAAGATTTAGTGCAAAGAAACCGAGTTTTTTCTTGAAAACTCGGTTTCTCTTCGTGTTTTGCACTTTCTTTTTATATGAGCCTTATGCCTTTTTGCACCTTTCTTGTTTTGACAGTGAATCTCATCCGTGATAAAATGCGGAAGGGTAGTATACGGATCGAGGAAACGGGCACGATAATATGAAATTGCAACTCGCTTTGGACTCAAGCAATAGTCAGGAAGCCAAACGCATCCTTGAAAAAGTTAGTGATCTCGTGGATATTGTCGAGATTGGCACCCCCTTGCTGATGAAAGAGGGGGTACAGGTTGTCACAGAGATCAGAGACGCCTATCCTCAACTTGAGGTGCTCGCCGATCTCAAAATCATGGATGCCGGTGATATTGAGGCAAGCATTGGGTTTGAAGCGGGTGCGGATATTGTGACAGTGCTTGGCGTGGCACACGACGTTACGATTCGTCGCGCTGTGAATCAAGCCCGTACTCTCAGTAAGCAGGTGATGGTAGACCTGATAGCGGTCGGTGATGTTCGGGCGCGTATCGATCAGATTGACCCCATCGCCCCAGATTACTGCTGCGTTCATACCGCCTTCGACCTCCAAGACCACGGTATGGATCCCCTGCGAGAAATTCAGCTTGTTCAATCTGCCCTGAAGCAAGCTAAGATGGCAGTGGCGGGTGGGATTAATCCGAAGATCTTGCCGGATATTCTCGCTTATCGTCCGGCGGTCGTCATTGTGGGTGGTTTCATCACCAACCATCCAGACCCCCGTCAGGCGGCTCTCGCAATCAGAGAATTGTTGACTTAAATGAAGGAAAACAGGTGAATATACAGGCACATATCAGCCAGATACTTGACGAACTAAGCGAGACCGTGGGGCATATCTGTAACGATTCGGCGGAGAAACTGGCTGATGCGATTTTGGCTGCGGAAACAATCTTTGTCGCCGGTGCGGGCAGATCCGGTTTGGCGATGAAGAGTTTTGCTATGCGCTTGATGCACATGGGTTTTGATACTTATGTCGTGGGAGAGACCGTAACCCCTAATATCACAGACAAAGATGTACTGCTAATCGGTTCCGGTTCGGGCTCAACCAACAGCTTGGTCATCAATGCTAACAAAGCCGACGCAATCGGTGCAACCATCTGTCTTATTACGATTGATAAGAACTCACCAATCGCCCAAGTGGCAGAAGTGATTCTTACTATCCCCGCACCCTCACCCAAAGTCAACAGAGATCTTGGCTTTCGTTCGGTGCAGCCGATGGGATCCCTGTTTGAACAGAGCCTCTTGTTGACCTTGGAGGCGATCGTCCTTCTACTGATGAGGAAAACAGGGAAAACGACGGAATTGATGTTTACGAGACACGCCAATCTGGAATAAGAGTAAGGATAGACCTGCCCATGATTATTGACGCACATGCACACATCTTTCCCGAAGTACGCGGCGCAACGGGTAGAGGTTCCACCCGCGGACCGGGTTATGGTCGCATTGCCGTCGGTGATGAAGAGACCCAACTGTTGCCACCGTATAACGAAAAAACTGTATTCACGCCTGAGATGCTTATAGCAAATATGGATTGGGCAGGTGTTGACAAAGCGGTGCTGCTCCAAGGACCGTTTTATGGAGAGTGCAATTCGTATGTGCTAGAGGCGTTGGATCGCTATCCGGATCGTCTCGTCGGTGCAGCGTATTTCGATCCATGGCAGACAGAGATTCGCCAAAATTTTGAGAGCCTTGTAGCGTTGTCGGGTTTTCGGGTGGTTAAGCTAGAATGCTCTGAACCGACGGGCCTGTGTGGCTTGCATCCTGACGCTAGGCTTGATATGTCTGAAATCGCTTGGCTCTGGAACGAACTTGAACAGCGTGGATTGGTGCTGACCCTCGACTTGGGGGCTATAGGCAGCCGCTCTTATCAGACCGGTGCCGTGCGTGCCATTGCAGAGAGGCATCCGGATCTACGGATCGTTATTGCACATCTAGGGCAGCCGAACCCATCGGCGGAAGCGGAGGCGGAACCTTGGGATTTATGGCAGGAGCAGATAGATCTTGGACAGCTGCCCAATGTGTGGTTTGATACCGCCGCTTTGCCAGCCTACCTGCCGGACGAAGATTTCCCCTATCCAACTGCGGAGCGGTATCTTCACCTTGCCGTTGAACGGATCGGACCATCAAAAATTTTATGGGGTACGGACTTGCCGGGGCTGCTGCGCCACCTGAACTATCCACAACTGGTGAAGTTGGCGAAACTGCACACACAGTCACTGTTTCCCGACGAGCAAGCGATGATCCTCGGAGAAAATGCGATGCGCGTCTACGGCTTTGATTAAATTGTTCAACAAGAAAGGATAATCGAATGCACCAAGATGCGGACATTTTGGTCGTCGGGTTGGGGACGATGGGGAGTGCTGCCCTATATCATCTCGCCCGTCAAGGTGCAGCGCCGGTCGGCATAGAGCAATACCCCGTCGGTCATACGCACGGCAGCTCTCACGGTCACTCGCGAGCATTCCGGGTCTTTTATAACGATCCCGTATACGTGACCCTGGTGAAAGCTGCCCTTCCGCTGTGGCAGGAATTAGAGACGCTTTCTGGCGAGCAATTGCTTATCACCAACGGCATGTTAGCCTTTGCCAAACCGGGCAATGAACGATTGGATCAGAATATCCGTGTCATGCAGGAAACGAAAATGGCACATGAGGTACTGACGGCTGAAGAGGTTGCCGCCCGATTTCCAGCACTACAACTCCCGGCAGACACCGTCGCCTGTTACACACCGGACTCAGGTTTCCTAAACGCAAGTCGTTGTGTTCGGACACATGTGTCGCAAGCCGAGCGTTTCGGAGCGACGGTTCACAGCGGTGTGAGCGTGCATCATATTGACATCAGCAAGGAACGCCCTGAAGTTGAAACGTCGGCAGGCACCTATCGTTGCAAAAGGCTTATCGTTGCCCCCGGACCGTGGGCTTCACAGCTGCTCAAAGATCTCTCGCTACCGCTTGAGGTAACACGACAGCAGAAATTTTACTTTCAGCCGCAAGACGGAGGGGCGTTGTACCAACCAGATCGTTTGCCCGTCTACGCGGACTACGACCGGCACTACTACGGCTTTCCCTACTACGGACCCGGAATCAAGATAGCTGATGATGGACATGGCCCCGTGACCTCTCCTGAAACGGTTGATCGAACGCTAGACCTTGACGTACAGAATGCATTGCAGCAGTGGCTCAAGACAATTATGCCCGGAGCCAACCCTTCCTTTATTGAAGGTGCAACCTGTATGTATACGCTCACGCCAGACAATGACTTTCTTATCGGGCATCATCCGCTGAAGTCAAACATCTTCGTCGGAGCAGGATTTTCGGGACACGGTTTTAAGTTTTCAACCATTGTCGGTAAAATCCTCGCTGAACTCGCCGTTGACGGCAAAACAGATTATCCGATAGACAAATTCCGACTGAACCGATTTGGGTAGAGTGATTAACCTTTGGAGCTCATGTTAAGAAATAGTGCAAAGAAACCGAGTTTTTTCGGAAAAACTCGGTTTCTCTTAGCGTTTTGCGCTTTCTTTTTATATGAGCTACATTTTTTTAGGAAAATCCTAACCAACAATCACTGATGAGGTAAACCAATGGCTAAAACTTATCGCACTGGCATTATTGGCTGTGGCGGGATGGGACGCGCTCATTCGACAGCTTACACCCAGAATCCGGCAACAGAATTGGTTGCAGCGATGGATGTAAACGTGGAATCGGCGAAACGTCTTGCCGATGAATTCTCCGTTCCCGCTGTGTATACCGATTACAACCAGATGTTAGAAAAAGAAGCACTCGATATTGTGAGCATCACGACATGGCAGGGAGTTCGCGCGGAGATTACTGTTGCAGCAGCAAAAGCGGGAGTCAAAGGCATCATTGGCGAAAAACCGATGGCAGCATCTCTAGGGGAAGCGGACACCATGATTGCGGTATGTGAGGAGCATGGTGCCAAGCTAGTGATTGGGCATAACGGACGTTTCAGCCCGGCAAACACGGAGATCCGGAAGCTTATCCAAGACGGTGCTATCGGTCAACCAACGTTGCTCCATCAGAGGTCAAAGCCGAATGCTGGTTTGCTCAATATCGGTACGCACGCCATTGATCGGATGCGATACCATCTGTCGGATCCGGAAACGCTCTGGGTGATTGGTCAGGTTTCTCGATCTACAAACCGATGGGAACGTCGTACCCTGTGTGAGGATTTGTGTATGGGATTGATCTGCTTTGAAGGCGGTGCACGTGGTGTCTATGAAAGCGACCTACCAGAGCCCGTAGTCTCGGCAGCAGCAGTGGCGGGTACAGATGGACAAATCAAAATGGGAGACGATGTGACTGTCCTGCTTCAGAACAACCGAGCGAGCGGTTGGCAGGAGATTCAACCGCGCCCGGAGCCGACCGATCAGTACCAAGAGCTAATTGATTGGATGGAAGGAAAAATTGATTCACATCGAAGCACAGGTCGACAGGCACGGTATACGATGGAAATCATGATGGCGATCTACGAGTCGCTGCGGATCAAAAATGTGGTCACGATGCCGCTCGAAACCAGCGAATCGCCACTTGAACTGCTGATAGAGGAGGGTGTTTTCCCTGAACTGACGGAGGACCGTTACGATATTCGGAGACCTTTCCCGGAACAGGAAAAGCGTGCATAAACCAACCGGCTTCATACCCTGGAGGGATTCCATGAAACTCACCGAACAGCAGGTCAATTTTTTCAACACCTTTGGCTACCTAGCGTTTCCTAGCCTCTTTTCGTCCGACGAGGTTGCTTGGATTACCGAAGAATTTGATTTCTCCATCCAAAACTTCGGTGAAGGTAAGGCGCACGATGGCTCAAAGCGAACCATGTTTGGGGGTCCGATTGAACATCGTCGAAGGCTTTGCTCCTTGCTCGATGATCCTCGCGTGCTTGGTGTTGCCGGTGGGGTGTTGGGTGAGGATTTTAACTACGCCAGCGGAGACGGTAATTATTACACCGGCGATACGGGTTGGCACCCAGATGGCAACTGGGGGCAACTCTTTTCCTGCAAGATTGCGTTCTATCTTGACCCATTGACAGCTGACACCGGTTGTCTGCGAGTTATCCCCGGCAGCCAGCGTCCGGAACATTTTGTGAGATCGAAAAAGATAAATCCGAACGAATCGGAAGAACTTTTCGGTGTTCCGCCACAGGACTTTCCCGGCAGTGTTGCGTTGGAAACGAATCCGGGTGATCTGGTCATTTTTAATCACGATACCTATCATGCGTCTTTCGGCGGAGGCAAACGACGCCGGATGTTCACCATGAATCTGACTCGCCACTGCACAACCGAGCCAGATCTTAAGACCTTGCGCCAGTATTTGAGCATTCATTCTCCGGGTGGCTACAACGTCGACACCGGTGCCAGCATGTATCATCCGCTCATACTCGATACCGCCAATGAGAAACGGAAGGTTCATCTTTGGCAGTGCGTCGAGATCCACGATGAACTGTTTCCACAATACGCTCGGGAGGCTTATTCAAACCTTCGCCCAATTTCTTGAGAAACCAATACAGCACGTCAAGCCGATTGCGGGAGGTATTGGGACAATAGCTTATCAATGTCTTCACGTTGACCCGGTTGAAACTTATCCCACTCAAGCCACCATGGGAACCTGTCACCTGACATGTGTAAGCCGAGGATATACGTCTCTTTGCCTAATCCGAGTTTATAGTCTCCTTCCTCTTTCCATTGGAAGGCGTATAGGTCTTTCCACTTTGTAAAGCGTCCCTGAGAATGGATGCCCGCTTGTCTGATTTCAAACCGGTTTAGGGAGGACAGAGAACATAGAGGAAGCGTTAATCCTAGCATTGGCCACAACTTCGATGAAGATTGCCAACCGTTGTTTACCACCAACACGATTTGCGCAAGTATGACACCGATCCAAAGAACGATCACAGCACCCAAAAACACCTTGTGGAATCTTGGTATAGACTGATAGTACAAGATTTGTCCCATCGTTCTCCGCTTCCAATATAGATAGTAGGGCACTGTCACCAAGAGGGACAAAAACAGAATGAGGAAACAGATATTAAGCAGGTGATCAATCGACACGGCTCCCGTCTCCTTTAGCAATTGTCATTGAAGTTCGGCTTCCACAAGTATCAATGTAGGTACAATTTCTCTCATTTATCAATTGACGTTAATATATCATAAAATTGACTTAAATAGAACTCAGAAAGATCACGAAGAACAACAGCAGCCGATCATATAGGCACAAAATGAAGAGGCTTATATAAAAAACGGAGTGTAATTACGGTGAACGCGTTGAGGGCGGGGCAAGTCGCTTTGGATCCTGATTTATCGGGGATGCCCCGCCTAAGGTTTTTGAGGTAAGTCGGTGCTGCTGCACTAATTCTTTACATGAGCGAATGAAGAAAGAAGACTCAGTTTTCTCCCCAGCTAAAAAAAGGGGACCTGCACTGCGGAGATCTTAATGAACTTTGAAGAGATTAAGCGGCGTTTATTGGCACTTGATACTGCCTGCGTATGTGACGGTAATAAGGCAGGGCAAGCTGCCGACCCCACAGTTACAGAATTAAGGGTTATTGATCCCGCCCTCCGTCCTGTCCGAAAAGATTCATCTTTGGCAGTGCGTCGAGATCCACGATGAACTGTTTCCACAATACGCTCGGGAGGCTTATTCGAACCTTCGTCCAATTTCTTGAGAAGCCAATACAGCACGTCAAGCCGATTTCGGGAGGTATTGGGACAATAGCTTATCAATGTCTTCGCGTTGATCCGGTTGAAATTTGTACCCCTCAAGCCACTGTGGGAACCTGTCGCCTGACACATTCAAGCCGAGGATATACGCCTCTTTCCCAAAGCCGAGTTTATAATCCCCTTCCTCTTTCCATTGGAAGGCGTATAGGTCTTTCCACTCTATAAAGCGTCCTTGGTAGTAGAGGCCCGCCTCTGTGATCACAAAATGGCTTACAGAGAACAGAAAAGACATGAAAAGTATTAACGATGGCATTAAAAACATCTGCGGTAAAAATGTCCAGCCGTTCTTTATCACCAACATGATTGAGGCAAGTATAGCGCAGGTAAAAAAAACGATGCCAAGTCCCAAAGATACCTTGTGGAGTCTTGGGTAGAGTCTTGAGGTGGGGAGATAGTACAAGATTTGTCCCTTTGTTTTCCGCTGCCACAATCGATAGCAAGATGCTGTCATCAAGATATCAAGCAAACGATTAATTGACACTGCTCGTACCTCCTTTGGCAATTGTCAATGAAGCTCTACTGCCCTAGGTTTCAAGTTAGGCACCACTTCTTCCGTTTATCAATCGGTTTTATGGTAGATTTTAGAATTAATTGGACACTACAAATCGGCGAGGTTAGGAAGCCTCGACTACCGGGTATGGAAAAATCCGCGCTATGACCCCGGTAGGTGCGGTTTCTAACCGCACCGCATCGGCGCAGTTGGAAACAGTGCCTACCAAACACGGTGAGCGCAAGTGTCTATTTATTTTTATCATTCACCATAATATATTATAAAATTGGCTTAAATAGAACGAAAAAAGGTCATGGAGAACAACGGCAGCCGATCATATAGGCACAAAATGAAGAAAGGAGACGCAGTTTTCTCCCCAGCCAAAAAAGGGGATCCCCACTGCAAAGATTTTAATGAATTTTGAAGAAATAAAGCAGTGCCTACTGGCACTTGATACCGCCTGCGTATGCGATGGTAATAAAGCCGGGCGAGCTGCTGAACCCACGATTCCAGAACTAAGAGTTATCGATCCCGCCATTCGTCCTGTCCGAACTGGACTCAAACTTGTTGGACGGGCACACACAGTGACCTGTCATGAAGATTTTCTCACGGTGATCAAAGGGTTACGGGATGCCGAGCCGGGGGAGGTACTTGTGATTGATACTCAAGGGAGCCGTCGTGCGGTGGCGGGTGAACTGTTTCCCACAGAAGCAGCACGGAAGGGATTAGCGGGCATCATCATAGATGGTCCTTGCCGCGATACCAAAACAATCCGAACCTTAGATGTCCCCTACTACGCACGATCCTTCAATCCGATTGCGGGCACAACGAATAAGATCTTCGAGACGCAAATCCCAATCTCCTGCGGCGGTGTCATCGTCAATCCGGGGGATATTATCTTCGGCGACGATGATGGACTTATTGTTGGGTCTATTGATGAACTGTCGGCAGCGATTCCTATCGCGGAGGAGATCCAGCGGAAGGAAGATCTGATGCTAGAGCAGATGGCAGCCGGTGTAAGTCTGTTTGAAATGTTGAATTTCGAGGAACATTACGCAGCGATGCGTGACGGAGAAGAGAGCAAGCTAGAATTTACAGTTTAATCAGAACAGACCGTTACAAGGTAACAACCGTATCGGTCTGGAACGATTTAATCGCCGCTTCGATGATTTCCTGCGCCGCAAGCCCTGCGGCACCGGAGGCATCAATCTCATCGGGCGAAACTCCAGCCACAAGCTGTTGAATCCACGCGCCAATTCGTGTTGAGAAGGTATCCGTGAACGAGTCCATGTGTCCCTCCGCTCCCGGCGGCGGATTGAAATACTCCTCAACCTCGTCACCTTGTCTAGGGAAAAAGGTCAGCTTCTCAAACACCCCATCAAGGATAAACTGCCCATTCGTTCCCGCAACCTCACACCGCTCATTCAGACGGCCCGCATCATAGCTACCGCTGAGGTGTCCAACCACACCGCTCTTAAACTTGAGGTTAATTGAAGCGTTGCTCCAATTCTGGCGTCCCGGTGCACGGACCGCAAAGGCGTGTACCTTCTCCACCTCACCGCAGAAGTACATCATCACGTCGAGTGAATGCGGGTGCAAGGCTCTGAGATGGAAGAACGGGGAGGTCTCATTCGGATTTTCGATCCACAGCACCATATTGATGAAGAGCAGGTCCCCTAGCTTTCCACTTGTTACCCACTCCTTCGCTTGAATCGCTAACGGCGTGAAGCGGTGATTGAGATTTGTCCCCAAACAGACGTTTTTCTCCCGCGCTTTGTTGACCATTTCCCGTGCGCGAGCGACATCGTTCGATAGCGGCTTTTCGCACAGCACATGCAGTCCCGCTTCAAGTGCCTGCATCGTTGGCTCGAAATGAGCCCCACCATTTTCAAAGCCCCCTGTCGCAACGCTGACGGCATCGAGCCCTTCATTCTCCAAGAGCGATGGAACGCTGTAATATGCCTTGACCCCAAGCCGTTGTGCCGATTCGTCCGCACGCTCCCTGACCATATCGCACACAGCGACTAATGATGTCCCCGCGTGTTCATGATAGACGTTGGCGTGTGTGTTTCCAATCCCTCGCATCCCGATAACTGCGACGCGTAATGCCATACAAACCCTCCTGTCCCGATTTGCCAGATCCTGTATGAAGTGTGTAGTCCCAATATGAATAGTATCGCAGCAAGTTTATCATCTTTTACCCTTGCGGTGCAAGGGCTTGGTTACAAATTTCTGATTGGATCTGAATCGTTTTGACAAGAGCTAGGAATCGTGCTATAATCCGTTTTTGCAACCCGCGGATTTTTAGAGCGGGTTCAGCATTCAAAATCGCAGGAGTTAATAATATGCCACTTGGAAGAAAAATACGTTACGGAATGGTCGGTGGCGGTCCAGACGCATTCATAGGAGCGGTTCATCGAAAGGCTGCAGCACTTGACGGGGAAATCGACCTTGTTGCCGGAGCGTTTTCTGCATCACCTGAGAAATCACAGCAACAGGGTGCGGAGTTGCTACTTGACTCTAATCGCGTATACGATTCATATCAGGAGATGGCGGAAAAAGAGAGTGCCTTGCCGGAGGGGGAGCGTATCGACTTTGTGTCTATTGTGACACCAAATCACGTTCATTTTGATGTCGCTAAAACATTCATCGAGGCAGGGTTTCATGTCGTTTGTGATAAACCGATGACAACGACGCTAGAAGATGCGGAAGCACTCTGTGGGCTAGTGAAGCAGCATGACGCGATCTTTGCATTGACGCATAACTACACAGGCTATCCGATGGTGAAGCAAGCCCGCGAGTTAGTG
This sequence comes from Candidatus Poribacteria bacterium, assembly GCA_965208425.1. Classification (GTDB taxonomy): domain Bacteria; phylum Poribacteria; class WGA-4E; order WGA-4E; family PCPOR2b; genus PCPOR2b. The sequence continues at coordinate 5,300,884 of OZ242335.1, forward strand.
TCGCAAGGAACGCTCGGATCGGTTCGGAAAATTGTTGTTGAATATCCGCAGGGATGGCTCGCAACGTTTTTGGAGGGGGAAGGTGCAAAGCAGGCAGTTTGGCGGACAGACCCAAGCCAAGCTGGAGTTTCATCCTGTATCGGGGACATTGGGTCGCACGCTGAAAATCTCGCTCACTACATCACCGGCTTAGAGTTAGAGGAAATCTGTGCGGACCTGACCACTTTTGTTGATGGCAGACAACTCGAAGACGATGGGAATATCCTCGTCCATTATAAAGGTGGTGCACGGGGCGTACTGTACGCCTCGCAAATTTCTGTTGGCGAAGAGAACAATCTTCGTATCCGCGTTTACGGTACGGCGGCTTCGCTCGAATGGCATCAGGAAAATCCGAATTATCTCTATGTCCGTTTTCCAGATGGTCCTGAACATGTGTATAAGCGCGGCAACGACTATGTTGCTCCAGTTGCAGCACACAACTCACGACTGCCCTTTGGGCACCCAGAAGCGTTCATAGAAGCGTTTGCAAACGTCTATGTCAACGCTGCACGCACGCTAGCTGCAAAGCTCTCCGGCGAAACGTCAGATGAATTTGATACGGATTTTCCAACGGTGCAGGATGGTGCACGGGGTGTTCACTTTATTCACACGGCAGTGGAAAGCGGCAATAAACGGGGTTGGGTGGACGCAAGCTATACGCCACCAGCATAAAGAAAAGAAAGTGTGAAAGCGGGAAAGTGAGCAAAAACCATAGGCTCAACAACGGCTTCTTTTCACTTTTTCCGCTTTAGGGTTGGCAGTGTATGGTTTCCTCATCAACCCCTTACTTTTTATGACCTATAATACTAAGTAGGACTTACGCAGTTGAATGGTCAAAACCCTGTAGTTCGGCGATTCATCGCCGCCCCGATAAATCGGGACAGGCGGGATTCAAAGCAACTAGACACCGTTACCAACGCCCGATGAATCAGGCAACTACAGCAGAGACTCCATAAGGAGCCCGTATGGAACAACGATCATTGTTCCATACTGAAGTGCGTAACTCCTAACTAAGGAGGAATAAGATGGCAAGACCTGTAACACTATTTACGGGGCAGTGGGCAGATTTATCACTCGAAGAACTAGCGCAAAAAGCCAGTGATTGGGGATATGACGGATTGGAATTAGCATGTTGGGGAGATCATTTTGAAGTGGATAAAGCTCTCGAAGATAATAGCTACTGCCAAGGACGACATGACCTCTTAGCAAAATACGGTCTAAAGGTCTGGTCAATTAGTAACCACCTCGTCGGACAAGCGGTTTGCGACAATATTGACAGCCGCCACGAAGCCATCCTGTCGCCCGATATCTGGGGCGATGGCGATCCCGAAGGAGTTCGTGGACGGGCTGCCGAAGAGATGAAAAAGACCGCCCGCGCCGCCGCAAAACTCGGTGTGAGTGTCGTTAACGGATTTACAGGCAGCAGCATTTGGCACCTGCTCTATTCTTTTCCGCCCAACGACCCGTCGCAAATTGATGCGGGATTTGAGGATTTTGCCAACCGTTGGAATCCGATCTTTGATGTATTCGATGAGGTCGGGATTAAGTTCGGGCTTGAGGTCCATCCGACCGAGATTGCTTTCGACATCGTGAGTTCGGAACGTGCCATCGAAGCGGTCAATGGGCGTGAAACGTTTGGGTTCAACTACGATCCAAGCCACCTTGGCTATCAAGGGGTTGATTATGTCGCGTTTATCGAACGGTTTAGCGATCGCATCTACCACGCCCATATGAAGGATGTGTGGTGGTCGTCAACGCCACGTCTCTCTGGTGTCTTTGGTGGACACTTGGACTTTGGCGATGCTAGGCGGTATTGGGATTTTCGATCAATAGGTCGGGGCAACATTGAGTTCGAGGAAATTATCCGTGCGCTCAATAACATTGAATACGACGGACCGCTCTCCATCGAATGGGAGGATAGCGGTATGGATCGGGAACATGGAGCACGCGAAGCCTGTGCTGCAGTCAAAGGCTACGATTTTGAGCCATCCGCTCGTGCGTTTGATTCGGCGTTTGAAGAGTAGTCGTGTGCTGTAACTAGGGCGTATTGACATTCGACAATACGTAGGTCGGGCATCTTGCCCGACCTTCCTGTTTGGTCTACTACGGTCAAATAGTCTGTAGGTCGAGATTCATATCTCGACACTCAGATTCAACAGAATCTATTTTTCAAAAATAAAATCACCGTTCTTCTAATTCCTGTAGGACTTACGCAGTTGAACAGTCAAAGCCTCCGTTCCAAGAGTCTTTGACCTGTAGTTCGGCGATTCATCGCCGCCCCGATAAATCGGGATTCAAAGCAACTATACACCGTTACCAACGCCCGATGAATCGGGCAACTACAATCTGAAGTGCGTAAATTCTGTCCTTATATCAATCATGACGGACAGGCAAAAAACAATGACAAGTCAGAGTCAGGAAAGCCTCTTGCTGGAACAGCGCAGCAGGTGCGAGGATCAGGAGAACGTTCAAATCGTCCGCTGGGATCCACGACAGACGGCAATCATTATCTGTGATATGTGGGATGATCATACGTGCAAAGCCGCTGCCCAACGTGTCGCGGAGATGGTGCCCACCATGAATCGCATGGTATCCGCAGCACGGGAGACTGGTGTGTTCATCATCCATGCGCCGAGCGGCACGATGTCGTTTTATGATGGCATGCCGCAACGTCGTCGCGCCATCGAAGCATCATTCACCGAATCTCCTGTAGAAATCCAGTGGAACTATTGGGATCCTGAACGTGAAGGAGAACCACTGTCTTTCATACGGAACAGCGGGTGCGGCTGTAGTGAGCCATGCCCCGGCTGGATTGCCGACGACGAAGGGGCTCGACAGTGGAAGGGCGGGAAGGTGCCTTGGACGCGGCAAATCGCGACGATTGAGATTGCCTCCGAAGATGTAATCAGCGACGATGGTCAAGAGGTTTATAACCTGATGGAGACACGCAGCATCGACAATGCCATTCTGATGGGCGTTCACACCAATATTTGCGTCTCTGGACGGCCATTTGGGCTAAGACAAATGGTCTACCACGGAAAAAATGTCGTACTATGCCGCGACTTGACAGATTCGTTCTTTCAACCTGTATCACCTGAGTTTAATCACTTTCGCGGAACGGATCTGATAGTCGAGCATATTGAAAAACGATTATGCCCGACTATTACCTCCACGGCATTTACCAAAGAAGCTGCATTTCGCTTCAAGGAAGACACCGGCACTTAGGGAGAAGCAACCTAACCATTCTTAACCTATTTCGTTTCAGGTGGTTCCGGCTCCGGCAAGCGATGCACCTCATTGCCTTCCACATTGGTCCCCAACATGATTAGTTCACACGGCTCTGTCCCAAAATTCCTAAAGATGTGATACGCGCCAGTCGGCTTAAAAACAGAATCACCTTGTTCGATAGGATACCACTCCCCTTCAATATGGATGTGGCATGAACCGCTTAACACGTAGAACCACTCTTCCTCTTTTGTATGGGTGTGGTATTTTGTATTTGTCTCGCCGCCCGGAATCCGTGTCAGCCGGACTTCAAACTGTTCTGTGCCGTGTTCTTGCCATAGTGGTTTGAAGTCGCCATACTGTTTATCTTCACCGGGAAAGAACTTTGGCTTCCAGGGCATCTCGTTGGTTTTTATAATGTATTTCATGGATTGGCTCCTCACAAAGTTATTCATTGTTAGGTTAACAGGATCTTCGCAAATTTAGTACGCAGCGTGATTTTTTTATTTTTAACCCCCTAAATCCCCCTTATCAGGGGGACTTATGAACCACCTGCGTAAGTCCTAATTAAAAAATATCGTCGAACCTCTCTTCGGTCCCTACGAATCTTTCACATCCATTCGGAAAGGTCAACACGCTCGCCAGTTTCCGCTGCAATATAAGCCCCGTAGCACACCGCGAGGATGTCCCTTCCTAATTCTACTGTACTTTTGGGGGGGCGTCCGTAGGCGATTGCTTGGCAGAAGTCAGAGAGTTCATGTGGGAAACCGTTCATCCAATCCTCGTCGGGATTGGTCAGTTGCCAACCCGCGCGGGTCTCTACCTTCTCCCGAATGTAGGTATCACCCAAAACGTGATCGCTCGGCGTGTATGTCAACATCCCCGTGTTCGGGTTGATGTTACACTGCACCACAGCTTTGCTTGAATAAACAGTCATGACGTTTTGGATGCCGCCAAGCACAATATCTGACGCAGTGATCTGCGCAACGGTGTCGTCATCAAACGTAATAATCATCGATCCCCAATCCTCGCAATCCCTCCAACCTTCCTTAATCCACTTCTCGTCTTCATTGACAAAGCTTTCAATATGGGTCAGGTTTGCGACCTCTGCGACAACGCTTTTCGGTTTGATGGGTTTCCCATATTTCCGCTGCCCTTCGTTGTATTTCAGATAGAGTGTCGCGCCAATAGGATGGCATCCCTTGTTGTAAAGCGCACCACCCCCGGAGTATCGCCACTCCTTTGCGTAATCAGAATGTGATCCGCTATGCGACTCTTCGGCAATGATACGGAGAATGGTGTTGTCGCTCTGTGCGAGGATGTCGTTTGCCTTCTGTACGCTTGGTGCGTGCACCCAGTTCTCCCCATAGCAGAACGTCACGCCGTTGCGTTTAACAGCGTCTACCATTTCGTCGGCTGCCTTTAGCGCTGCTTCAAACATTTTGCGACGGGAGGTCTCTCGGCCCACAAGTGTCTCCCCACCATCGCCAAAATAGCCTGTCAATGGCTTTTCACAGATAATGTGCTTGCCGGCTTCGGCTGCCTGAACGGTTAGCGGATAGTGGAGGTAATTGGGGACACAGAGATCAACAACGGTTATCTCTTCGTCCGCAAACAGGGCTTCCGCTGTGGGATAAACTGTTTCTATATTGTGTTCTTGGGCGAAGGCGGTAGCACTCTCTTGGCTTCTTGCAGTGACTCCTTTGATTCGGACATCTAAGCCGGGAACAAGTCGATAGTTGTGGACATGGAACGTCGCGGAGAAACCGGCACCGATCATGCCGATGACAATAGGATTGGTATTCATAGCATCTGTTGCTCCTCACTTAAGTTATGTCGTCTTGAGATTTTCAAATTAAGTTACTATGGTAGATTTTAGAATTACTTAGACACTCCAAATGCACAGCCAACCCCCTAAATCCCCCTGATCAGGGGGACTTTTGAAACTTCGCAAAGGTCGGAGTTATTGGTAAATGTCTATTTATTTCTCTAATTCACCATAAATGCCACCTTTCAATCTAGCAGTCCCCAGAGCTGCTTTCGTTCGTCACTCCAATCTTCCCATTCGTCGGGAAAAATGTACTTCAACGCCTCTACATCACGCTTTCTGCCCCCAGTAGGACAGTAGTTCCAACCCATCGCCCGACGAGGACCGGCAGCCGTCTTAACACCTGTGGCATGCCAGCAACTCGGTGTCCAAACCAATGTCCAGCGCGGATCAAGGAGCACCTCAACCTCAGCAGGATGCTTCGCATAAAGTTCCTTCGGCGAACGATCGTGCTGTCCCGTAGCGATTTCCAACTGTAACAGCTCTTCCCAAATCTCTTCTTTTGCTCTCAGATGGCTGCCCGGCAAGATGCGCAGTGGTGCATTCGTAGGATCATGTCGGTCCAGTCCTGTTCGGAACGAGACCTGTTTGACATCAGGACCGCCATCGGCGTGCCAATAAACTTGCCGGTGTAGCCCCTGACTCTCCGAGATAACCCTTAAAGCGTCCCCCAATCCGCAGGCTCCTACATACACCTGCTCACAGTTTAGCAAACGCTTAGCAGTCTCGACGAGTTGTGGTTGCTCCACTATCTGGAGGATTAGCTCTCCTATCGTAAGAAATTGACAGGCGAGCTTATTGAGTCCATTGGGCCAATCTGTGCTCGTCCAATTTTCCTCGTATTCCACAGCGATCTGATCAATTTCGCGCATTCGTTCCTCGCCAAAAGGATTGGGCACAAAAAAGAATCCGTGCGTGTGAAAATGATCCACCTGTGCTTTGGTAACCTCCATGATTTTTTCATCTCCCTTTTATGGATTACAAGCCAGAAATCTGAAGGCAATACAGCCGAGTTTCCAGTTCTGCAAGTTCAGCATGGTAGCCTTTGGGCAGCGCGAGCACATTATTGTGACGGACGTCCACGGATTGTTCAAACGCCTCCACCTCGCTGTAGATGCGCTGAGAGGCGTGCCCTTCCGTGGGTGTGAGACGGTAGAAGCAGATCGCTTCGCCAGAGATTGAGTGAGCAGGTGTTTCACTGACAATTAGCGCATGCTCACCACGGTTGAAATCGTCGCCCGGTTCAAGGATGACAGCTGCTGTTTCGAGAAAGGAGGGTGCTTTACAAACTGCAGCCTCAACAGGATCATCGTGCGCGAGAATTTCGTATGTTGTGCGATAAGGGATGGATGCTCGATAGGCCTCGCCATCAAAGACATCCACACGATCACCAATGAGTCCGTGGGCTTTATTTCCGTTATGTCCAACAAGCAATTCGCACTGGCCCCCGAGTACCACTAGCATAACCTCGTTATCCCCGGTGTCTTCAAAGAAAGATTCACCGACATCAAGATTGAGCATACCAAAATCAAGTCCTGTTATTCCCATTTCACCACGCTCAATAATTCGGGTATATCCTTTATCCGGTCTATATTTTTTCTGTAGGTTCATCGCTGATCTGCCCATTTATACGAACTCAATTAGTGGTTTGCATATTTTAATTGCATTATATCATCAAAGTTATTCATGAACAATCGAAAACAGAATTTCCCGTCGTTTGTCCCATTTCTAAGCGACGTATCGGGATTCGGAGATCCCTCCTACAGATTGGCGATTGACAATTCTCAGGCAACTCGCTATAATTGACGCACTAATTCAGGGTGCAAGAGGAACAGAGAAGGAAATCAAAAATTTATCCAATGGAGAACTGTAATGAAACAGATTGATGGCGGAATAACGGCAGTACCGGGGTTGAAGGCGACCGGTGTCCACGCAGGACTGAAGCCGGATAATGAAAAGGATATCGCCTTAATAGTAGCGGATGCGCCAGCGGTTGCGGCGGGTGTATTCACGAAAAATCGCGTTTGTGCCCCAGTTGTTTTGGTATGTCGTGAAAACCTCACCGATAATACAGGTCAGGCGATTGTCATCAACAGTAAGAACGCTAATGCGTGTACGGGCGAGATCGGTATGCAGAACGCACGACAGATGGCTTCGCTGGTGGGGGAGGCACTCGGTATCGATTCAAGTCTCGTATTAGTGGCTTCGACGGGAGTCATCGGGCAGCAGTTACCGATGGATACAATCAGTAACGGCATCCGTCTCGCCGCGCCAGCTTTGGACCCAGATGGCGGACATGACGCCGCCCTTGCAATCATGACAACGGATACCGTCCCCAAAGAGATTGCTGTGGAGTTTGAAATTGGAGGAAAAACTGCTCGAATTGGTGGCATGACAAAAGGGGCGGGGATGATTGCTCCGAATATGGCTACGATGCTCGCTTTTCTGGCAACAGATGTGAATATCACCGGTGAGCCGCTACAGCAGGCGTTACGCGACTCCGCCGCGAAGTCTTTCAATCGTATGACGATTGATACGGATAGCAGTACAAACGACACGGTGCTAATCTTGGCAACGGGCAGTGCAGGAAACCCAGAAATTACCGCAACAACTGATGATGACTACGAGGCATTCTGTGAAGCACTGGACCACGCCTGTATTGAGTTAGCGAAGAAGATTGCACGAGATGGTGAGGGTGCAACGAAGCTGGTTGAGGTAGTCGTGAAAGGTGGAAAGAACGAAACAGAAGGGGAGATGGCAGCCCGTTCAATCGCTGAATCACCGCTCGTGAAGACTGCTGTTTTCGGCTCAGACGCAAATTGGGGACGTATCATGATGGCGGCAGGAAAATCGGGCGCGGAATTTGACCCGTATAAGGTAGATGTGTGGCTCGGTGACTATCAACTGGTCAAAGATGGAATGGACGCAGGGTTTGATGAGGATAAAGCAACCGAACTCTTTTCCAAGGATACTGTGACGATTACTGTCGATCTGAATGCCGGTGATGCATCGGTCACCATGTGGACGTGCGACTATTCCCACGATTATATTAGTATCAATGCGGACTACCGGACATGATAGCAGCGGCTCATGTTAAAAGGAAGCACAAAACACTATAAGCGTGAAATCCCGACACAACGAGGATCCTCGCTGTGTCGGTACGTGAAAACTATTTGTTCATTGGTTCATTAGTACAGTCAGGCAACCGCTCCTGATAAATCGGGCAGTTAGCGTGTCTATCTTGCTGAGAATTCAGGCCAAGGAGAAATAACGCTTATGCTTACATCTGACGAAAAGCAATTTTATGACGAGAACGGTTATGTGCTAAAGCAAGGGGTTGTCTCACCTGAAGACATCGAAAAGGTTCAAGCGGAAATCCATGACATCCACAGTCGGATGGCAAAACAATCGATTGACGGCGTCGAAGTGGCGTGGGAGCAATTTGATGACCCAGATACGCCGCCGCGGATTAAACAGTTGATGCAGAGTGAACTGGTCAGTCCAACCCTGAACAAAATTTTACGTTCGGATGCAATGCTGGATATTATCGAGCAACTGATTGGTCCCGACGTTTCACTGTTTCACAGCAAACTACTCCCCAAAGATGCCAAAGATGGCACGTCAATTCCTTGGCATCAGGATTATGCCTACTGGGATCTGGACGATAACCGTCCACTGATGGTAAACTGCCAACTCGCAATTGACGCAACAACACAGGAGAACGGGTGTATCCAATTTGTCCCTGGCAGCCATAAATGGGGGTTACAGGAACATGAACGGGGACAAGAGAAGTTTCGCCTGTTTCTACCGGGACACTACCATGAACGAGATGATGCCGTCCCAGTAGAGATGGAGCCAGGGGCTGGTGTTTTTTTTAACGCACTAATTATTCACGGCTCCGCTGCCAACACATCAACCCATCCTCGACGAATGAATACCTTCGCCTATAATGTTACGGGTAACGGCGTGACCCAGTGCCGCGAGGCACTTCGGGGCAAACCGCTCTGAAATGTAAGGCAATAACTTGAGGCATTCGAGCCTTGATAGGTTCAGGGCTTAGAGCCGTGGTGTAGTGGCACCCGCCGCTTCTAACCACATGACACCAAGCACCGTCTACATCCTCACCAGACTCACGTAAATATACGAGGGCTTTGAAAATGCAATCCATCGCACGGGCATGGATGGTCGGGTGTGTGCTCATCGTCATGAATTGTTACTGGCTCATACAGATGGAGAGCCTCCGGAGAGCTTTTGGCGCGACGTTTTTTTCCTTATTCTTTAATGCAGTCTTTACGCTCTGGGTGCTCTTTTTATTAAATCGACTGCTGCGCCGTTTTACACCGAAACTCGCCTTTGACAACAGGGAGCTATTGACCATTTATATCATGGTCAACATGGTGTCATCACTCTGCTCCTATACCGCCCAGTTGACAGTCATACCCCATGTCATCACCTATCCTTTTTGGGGAGCGACGCCAGAAAATGACTGGCGCCAACTATTCCACAAAGATCTCCCTCAATGGCTTGTTGTTAACGAGCCGTCGGTTCTGACAGGGTATTACCGTGGCGAAGCCAACTTGTATACAGCACGCCATTTGGCAGCATGGCTACCTCCACTGCTGTGGTGGTCATTTTTTACCCTTGTCCTCGTCTTTGTCATGTTGTGCATTAATATTATCGTCCGCAGGCAGTGGATTGAGCACGAGAAACTCGCTTATCCGATCGCTGAGATTCCGCTGACTTTGGTTCAGTCGGGTGGGTATAGCCGAATGATGTGGATTGGATTTGCTATTACTGCGGGGATCAATATCGTAAATGGACTCCATTTTTTGTATCCGAGTTTCCCGGGATTAACATTTGTCCAATTTAGACATATCGGCTATATCTTTACAGAGGAACCGTGGAACGCACTCTGGGCGATGCGAGTCTCATTTATCCCCTCAATTATTGGGTTAAGTTTCTTCATGCCGCTTGATGTCCTGTTTTCGTGTTGGTTCTTCTATCTTTATTGGCAAGCGATGCGAGTTGTGGGTGCTTTCGCGGGTTGGCACACATATCCGGGCTATGGTCGGCATGTCTATATTGTACAAGAATCGGTTGGGGCATATTGCGCCGTTTTAGCGATTGCGATTTGGCGAGCAGCGCGACATTTGGTGCGCGTCCGACAGCAATCTGTTATCGGAAATCGAGAGAGGGAGATCGAGGATGCCCCAATGTCATATGTAACGGCATGGTGTGGCATGGTCTGCGGGATGATTATTCTGATGTTATTTTGTTATCAGGCTGGCATGACAATCGGCGTGGCAATCGGTTTTGTTCTTTTCTATTATTACATCTCAACATGTATTACTCGACTTCGCGCTGAATTTGGCTTCCCACTCCACGATGTCCACTTTGGCGGTCCGATTCAGATGATCACCTCCGCGTTCGGGACTGCAAATCTGTCACAACGGACGCTTGTCGCCATGCCGTTCTTCTGGCATATCAGTCGTATCTACTTGAGCCACATCATGCCGCATCAATTGGAAGGGTTTAAGATTGCCTCAAGAAGTCGAATGAGCCCCAAAAGGGCTTTCTGGTCAATGCTGTTGGCGTGCGCTTTTGGAATCGTAGTAATTTTCTGGCTCCTACTACACCTCAGTTATCACTACGGTCTTGAGAATACGCCTTATCCACGCTGGGGAGCAGAGGTCTGGTTTTACCTACAAGACTGGTTACGCAATCCGACAGAAGTGGATTATATTCACATGGCTCTGATGGGATTAGGGGCTGTGGTCGCGTCCTTTTTGGCGTTCATGAGAGCACGATTTGTTTGGTGGCCTCTCCATCCGATGGGCTATGCGCTGGGGGGAAGTTTTGGGATGAGCTTTTTGTGGACCTGTTTGCTGGTGGCTTGGATCTTCAAGTGGTTTATTCTACGATATGGGGGAATTAAGCGATATAGGCAATTTGCTCCCTTGTTCCTCGGATTGATACTAGGAGAATTTGCAGTGACAGGCATCTGGACAATTCTTGGTCTCTGTCTCAATTGGCCCGAACTATATAATTTTTGGCATCCCTGATAGGCGTGTCATTCGTCATTCTCAAAAAAACCTGATCAGAAGTAGGAAAGCGCGGGGTAATCCATTTTTCCTTTTCGCTCATGTTAAGATTTAGTGCAAAGAAACCGAGTTTTCAAGAAAAAACTCGGTTTCTCTTCGTGTTCCACGTAGCGGAATGCTCGACGAGTCGGCACCGGTGCGGTTAGGAAACCGCACCTACCGGGGGCGCAAGTTTTTTCTATGATGTTTGACGTCCCTTCCTCAACTCCAGTGACACGCGGTATCCTTCTAAACCTGGATCCGTGTCGAGGAGCGTTTGAACGGCTTCAGCATTCCGGCGTTGGGCAGGAAAGTCGTCAGCGTTGGCGATCCGCAATGCCAATCGTGCCGCCACCGCACTCCCCTTTCGCAGATTTTCCAACTCCACCTTGTCCAGTGTATCATACGCCGTGTGGCCAAAGCCTCTGCCCGAAGGTGGGGCGTCGGGATCGCCCATGTGCCCTGTTGGAACGCCTTTTAAGACAAAGGGGAAGTGATCGGAATAGGGATGCATATGCTGACCGACAGGAATGTCAGCTGCAAGCTCTTTTGCAGCATCTTGGAAGAACGGTGCTAAGTCTTGCCAACGATGCAGCACCACACCTTTTCGGCTTGCTCCACCCGCTGCATCAAGATTATACATGAAACGGACGCTATCTAGTTCATTTTCATGGGCATCCGCATAGCGAAATGCGCCGGTTAACCCAATCTCCTCGGTGCCGAAACCAAGAAATCGAACTGTTCGTTTGAGTTGTTCACCGGCATACAAAGCGAGCACCCGTGCGGTTTCGATGACGAGTACCATACCCGATGCTGGATCGACGGCTCCCTGTGAGATGTCGTGACCATCATAATGACAGCCCAGAATCACCATCTCATCGGGATTTTCTTTTCCCGGCAGATCGGCAACGACGTTCCACGAGGTTCGCGGCTCGTTGAGGTCAGTCGTGTGAAGACGCAGTTTAACAGTACCCTTCCGCTCCATCAGCCGTGTCAGAAATTCACCATCCTCTTTGCAGACCGAGATGCCCGGAATAGGGGCAGGTTGATCATTTTGTAGACTCCCCGTTTCGGGCCCAACACCGGGACTTTCGCTGATAAAGATAAAGGCACTGGCACCGTCCAAGACAGAGCGTTCATATTTTTCCTTGCGATGTACCCATCGTCCCAAGTCAGGGGGAGAGGCACTGCCCGCCATCACGATTCTGCCTTTCATCTCATCACCTAAGTCCTCGTATTCCGCAGGACTGCCGTAGCCGACAGAGATTAATTCTGCCGTAGTGTCGCCACTAGGACAGTAGGGCAGTGAGATGCAGTGAAGTGACCTTTGGATTGGCTCGACGATTTCTAACGTTGCCGGTCCGCGTGACCAGCCTGCGTAGGAATAGGATTCTAATCGAGCGTCTTTGAGACCATAACGGTTAAAAGTCTCGCAGATGAAATCTGCAGCCCTGCGCTCGTCTGGCGTACCTGCGAACCGTGATCCGAAGTCGTCGCACAACACGGTGAGGTTGTCCATCACCTCCCGTGATGTATAAATGTCGCCAACCATCTGTTGATCCATTTGTAAATATGGATTTTTTTGACTCATATCAACTCCCGGTAGTGGTTTCGTGTCTTTTAGAGGCTTATCCAACTCATAGTGCTGGTGTCCTCATAGCGTTAAGAAAACATGGTAGGATTCGCATGTCATCGTTAGCCTTCCCCCACGACTGCTAGCGGCGGCTCGCCTTCCCACACCCGCTGAAGATTCTGGAATACAAATTCGCCCCTTCGCGTCCATGTATCGTAGGTTACACCCGCGACATGCGGCGTGAGCAGGACATTGTCTAACTTTAGAAGAGGATTGTCTGGGGACGGTGGTTCTTGCGCTAGGACATCAAGGGCGGCTCCGAGGATGCGCCCTTCACCCAACACTTCTGTCAAAGCAACTTCGTCCACGATAGGACCTCGACAGGTATTGACGAGTACGGCTGTGGGCTTCAACAAAGAAAGTTCATGTCTGCCAATAATGCCACGGGTTTCGGGTGTAAGGGGCAGATGCACCGTCACAATGTCTGACTCCCGAAGCAGGTCCTCCAATGCCATGCGCGTTACGCCAAGTTCCGACTCTATGTCCCCCGCAGGTGGATACTGATCGTAGTAGCGGAGGCGCGCTCCAAAGGCATGCAACAGATGAGCGACACGCTTTCCGATATTTCCAAGCCCTACAATTCCGACTGTCTTGCCGTTGATGGTGTATGTTGAAATCCCGGTGTCAATATCACGCCATCGCCCCCCCCGAACATTGCGATCTAACTCTATCAGGCGGCGATAAAAGCCTAGTATAAGGCCGATTGTATGCTCTGCGACATCAATGGAATTCGCGCCCCCGTTGTTGGCAACAGGAATGCCAAGTTCTCGGCACAGGCTCACATCCATACTATCGTAGCCCGCGGCGACTAACTGAATGAGTTTGAGGTGGGGAGCTGATCGTAGTACCTGTTCTGAAATTTGGCCGGGGAATAGAATCAGAAAGTCCGCCTCCTGTACGAGGGGGATTTTCTCGTCATCCGGCAGATCGCTCCTGTGTACGCTGACCTCAAAACCCGGAGGGGCATATTGGGTAAGGAGAGGTGTTATTTCTGAAGATAAAAAAGTAAAAAATCTGACTTGGGGCATATTCAATTAGTGCACGATAACGACACTTTAAGTGCGACAAGAAATCAAGAAGGATAATATCCTACGTGACGCTGTCACGAACATAGTTGGGTGTCAGTGAGAAGTAATTGCCGGATTGTCCAGCGAGCAATCGGTCGTAGCCAATTCGTGCGATACTCGCGCCACGCGGCACATTAAAAATCGGATAAGCGAGAGGCACATCTTCGCCGAATTGCTCCTGAACGACGGGGGCGTATCGTCGCAGACCATCTCCAACAAAGATCACATCGTCATCAATCTGACTCAATAGTGACTCAATCGGCACACAAAGGTCGTCAGACTTTCGTAGGAGATTCTGTCCTCCACGAAACAGTGCACCGTACACCTCATCTTTCCGCGCGTCGAGGATTGGGCAGATCAGTTTGTCTGTGTAGCGGAGATTATATGCAATTGCTTCTAGCGTTGAGATACCGATGATCGGTTTCTTAAGAGCGTAGCAGAGCGATTTGATTGTGCCCACTCCAATTCGGATGCCCGTAAATGATCCCGGACCTATTCCAACAGCACATGCGTCGAGGTCGTGTACCGTCAAATCACCCCACTTTAAGATCTGGTCTATAGCGGGCATTAGTCTAGATGAATGGGCTTTCACAATGCTGAGTGTGTGTTCAGCAACCAAACGTTCTCCATCAATCAGACCGACGCTACCGATGGGCGTTGATGTATCAACGCCAAGAATTTTCATATCCGAAACCTATCAAAAACAACCAAAATAACGACATACCTATCGCCCCGCTGGGGCTTGGGGGAATTGGTTTACCGATGTGCTATACACATATTGCCCCGCTGGGGCTATAGGTCGGGCAAGTCGCTTTGGATCCCGATTTATCGGGGATGCCCGACCTACGATTATTGGTCTCTGTAGGGGCAGGTCCCCGATAGATCGGTATTGAGAAACTTGTGCCTGCCCAAAACATAAATGATTAAACCACAGGATAACCACAAGGGTACCCCTACAGAAGGCTAAAACCGTCTCAAGACGCATCAGAATCGGTTCAGTCTATCAAATCACCAGAACCTAGCAACTTAATAACACAGTATCTGCCAACTCTCTTTTTATTGCTTCAGATCGTCTTCAAGTAGTCGCCAAAGCTGCATGGTCAAACTCGCTAACGGAAGACCCACTACGTTGAAGTAACATCCCTCGATTCGTTCGACGAAAGCTCCAGCTCTTCCTTGTATCCCGTAAGCCCCTGCCTTATCTGATGACTCACCGCTGCGAACGTACGACGAGATCTCCGATTGGCGCAGCGTCCTAAAATAGACCGCTGTTTTTTCTGCCCATACTACCTCGTTTTGCCGTTCGATATCAATTAATGCAACACCGGTGATAACTTCATGTCGGTTTCCGCTGAGTTGTGTTAATATCTCGATCGCGTGTACATCATTTTCCGGTTTACCGATTGGCTGACCAGCAATGACAACAACGGTATCTGCGCCGAGAACGATCCCCGCGTCAAACCTAGCAGCGACCGTTCTTGCTTTTGTAAGGGCAAGTTCTTGGACAGCATCTGCTGGAGATGCTGTGATTTGAGGTTCTTCTATTTCACTGGGGTATACTTTGAATTCAAGACCAATCTGCTTGAGCAAATCTGCGCGACGTGGCGATTTTGAGGCGAGAATTATATTAGGGAGGGTGTAGTCCAATTGGGGGTTTTCAATCATTTAAGCTGAAACCACCGAGTCTTACGTTCAGTCCGTATTTGTAGCAGTCCGGCATCAATCAGTTCTGTGAATCCCTTTTCAATTTCCCACTTGGATAAGCTAATCTGCCGCAGTCGTTTATCGAGCTGAGGTGCCCGGAACCATCCATCTTTCATTGGGGATTGGTAGGTATCTCTAAACACCTCTAGCGCCCCATATAGACGAAGAGCTGTTGATGAAAGCCCTACTAATGGGTTGATTGCACTGTAGCAAGATACTATTGCCCGTGTCAGAGACATTGTTCTCTCCTGGCGTTAAATGGTGTTTAATCAGCTTTTATCAGCCTGCAGCACCGATTGGCACTACATGAGTGTACAAAAAGCTCTCAATAAAATCAAACGTTTAACCAGAGAGAATCGTTTCAAAAACAGGTGCCTTGGACGTTATTCCTCCCATCTTTTGTAACAGGTGCAAAGTTTTTGCTTCAAAACATCTAGTTATCTTCAACGCGAACCGTGCCATCTTCGTCCACTGTAAGCTTGGTGGTGCCGAGAGATGAACAAGGTCCATACATAACGGCACGCTGCGCCTCTGTCATGCCCTCAACAAGTTCCTCGTCCCAATAGATTTCTGGAGGTGCGATCTCCCTTGCAATACCTGTACGCACGGATGTCCGATCAGCGTATTTGAAGAGTACCGATCGCCGGTGATGTTCACCGCTCCAAGGCAGGGTGCCGTGGGCTTGAGCACCGTCCATGAAGAAAATCACGTCTCCCGCTTCCATCTCCGGTTGGAGAACCACGCCCATATCGTCATCACAGGTTCGCACACCGTGAGGCATGGGAAACCGAGATTTGTGGCTGCCAGGGACACAGGCGAACCCACCTTCGCCTGCGTTGATGTCGGATAGTTGCCAAGTCACGGTTACCCCACCACAGTGCATCTTGTTGTTCTGATGATGATAAGCAACGTAGGGTCTATGTGGTTCACCTTGTCCGTGCATGACCAGTCCTTCGGTGCCTTTTGCACTGTCGGTCACCCAAGGGCCGTGATCGAATCGGAAGCCCGTTCCACACATCACATTGAGACGCATGATGATTTGCGGATGCACTAGCATCTTACGGAAAGGTTCACAATACGGCTCCTCAAGTTCTAGTAGACCGTGCAGGACACGTTGTTCGGTGCCTCGCAAGGATTGAGAATCTTGAGCACCCTCGTTGGGTTGACCAACGTAAATTTGGTCAGCACAGTGGTCAATAGCCTCATTGGCTGCTGCAATTTCGTCGGCAGTTAGCACGTCTCTGAGGATCAGATATCCAGTAAGATCCCAGAAGTAGCGTTCACGTTTGTCCATTCTGCTATCTCCATTTCGCGAGCTGTATCGGCGCGATAATTAATGTTGGCTCGGTGTTACTCCGCAACCCAAGTTTGCTTTCCATCGGATTTAAGGGTGGGCAGACCTCCCGTGTGAACACCTGGACCGTAAAGGACAGCCTGTTGTTCAGGCGAGAGGGACTTCGTCCACTCGCCGAAGCGTGCTTCAGGTGTAAAGAATCGTCCCACCGCGCGGGCGACACCGCGGGAGGCGTATTTGAAAAGGATGGAGCGCCGTTCACCCTTACCCTTCCAAGGGAGTGTACCGTGGGTGGCAGTCTCTGCAAAGAAGAGGACATCTCCTGCCTTCATCGCTGGCTGGACAGTCAACCCCATGTCGTCCTCTACACTCCGGACGCCGTCGGGTGTAGGTTCGCAGGCTTTGTGGCTGCCGGGAACAACCGCAAATCCGCCATCACCTTCATTGACATCGGTAAGTTGCCACGCCACAGTGACGCCTCGACAGTAAATAGTCCCGTTCTGCTGATGATACCAAACGGCGGGACTGAAAGGTTCCCCCGCTCCATGTAGTTGATGTCCTTCCGTCCCAGCTGTTGCCGCAATCATTAACGGTCCATGGTCAAGACGGAACCCTTTTCCACACATCCCGTTCAGTCGAGAGACGACCACGGAATGAACTAGGAGTTCACGAAACGGTTCTCGATAGGGTTTCTCCCAGCCCAGCATCCCCGTCAGTTCCAAGCGCCCTGTTTGCCCTTCAAGCGTTGAGGATCCGCGAGCCAAGCCACCATCATCAACCGAACGGGCGCGAATCTTGTCGGCATAGTGATCAATAGCTGCATTACATTTGTCAACATCTTCTGGCGTCAACGCACCGCGAACGACAAGATAGCCTGTGAGATCAAAATAGTACTTTTCTTCGTCGGACATGACACATTTATTGCTGTCCATGGACTTTTCTCCTAAATCTCTGGGTATAAATGAAATACTAAATCATTGGGAACAGAAACCGCTACCAGATAAACGCTGAGACGTTGCATTGGTTGGCAAACGGAAGTCGGCACACTTACAAATTCTCGATACGCTCAATGAGAAGTGTTGCAAGGGTTTCAATCTCCTCTTCACTCGAAACAACCATATCTGCAAACACCTTGCTCGGCTCAACCCAAGCGAAGTGCATTGGGCGAGTCGTCACGTAATACTGCTGGATGCACGAATCCACTGTGCGCCCCCGTTCTTGGATGTCGCGGAGCATTCGACGGATGAAACGGATATCGGCAGGCGCATCAACGAACACTTTCAGATCAAGCAGCGACCGGATGGATTCAAGTGCGAGCAGCAGAATTCCTTCGGTCAGCACAACTGCCTTAGGCTGAAGTGTAAGGGTTTCAGGGCGGCGTGTATGTGTCGTGAAGTCGTAGCGTGGGACCTCAACAGCGTGCCCACATCTAAGTTGGCGTATCTGTTCGGTTAATAATTGGATATCCAACGCGTCAGGGTGATCGAAATTTACCGCTGCACGCTCTTCAAGGGGCAGATAACTGAGATCTTTGTAATAGGCATCTAGGCTCAACACGGCAGATCTATGATCGCCAAGTCGTTCATGAATTGCTGCGGCAAGCGTTGTTTTGCCAGATCCACTTCCCCCTGAAAATCCAATGAAGGTGGGTGTCAACCCGATTGAGGTATCCATATAGCCATCTTCAACACCTACAAGGTTGCATACGCTTCGTAAGCAATGGTGAGCAACAGCATGACCATCGAAACAAAGTTATACGCCTGTCTCTCGGTTTAATTCAAAGTCTGCGAGTGCATCCCTTTCGTTTTGGTAGATAAACTTCTCAAGATTTGCTGCACCCAACTGCTCGAAAATGCGTGTTAGCGTGTCCGATAGTCCATAAACTTTGAGGTCACCACCGCGCTGTCTTAATTCACTTGTCTTGCTGACCAATATGCCTAATCCTGAACTATCAATTCGGCGCGTTCTGCTGAGATTTACAATGACTTTCATCGTGTTTTGACTGATAAGCTGTTCCAGTATTTGGCGTAACTCAACTGATGAAAGTGCGATGAGGTCAGTGTCAATATCAATGATTTGAATCGTTGCCTTTTGACGTTGAATTTGACGCCACGTATCAACTGCGATTTGCACCTCCGCACTTGACAGGGGATCAGCTAATCCCATCACCTTGTAAGAAGCGATGTCATCGGGTGCTTCAGTTGATAAATCCAAGTCGTGTTCTGGTGGCAGGTATTCGCGAATCGTTATTGATTTTGTTGCCATGAGAGATTCCTTTCTCGTGTTAAAAAAACTGCCTCGCTCCAACCCATCAATGGGCGAAGACCGAGCATCTTTATTTTACCTTAGTTTGCCCAGATGGTCAAATAAAATCCCGTTGTCCTCCTGATTAAAGCGTGTTACAATGTTAGCACCATAGCAGGTAGGAACCTATGTGTTCAGTCCTCATTCAGACTATAAAGGAGTTCTCATGAATACCTCAGATCTACCCAATATTCTGTTCATTATGTCTGACGAACATGCCCCGATGTACAGTGGAACCTATGGGCATCCCTTGGTTAAGACGCCACATATGGACCGTCTGGCTGCCGACGGAGTTACGTTCACCAACGCCTACTGTAACTCTCCCCTCTGCATGCCTTCACGGATGTCCTTCATGACAGGCCGCTATATTCACCACATCGGTGCTTGGGACAACGCTACTCCGCTCCCCTCCGACACTGTTACTTGGGCACACCTGTTGCGCGGAGTCGGTTATGATGCAGTCCTCTCCGGGAAACAACATTTCGAAGGGTTAGACCAACTTCACGGGTTCCGTGCCCAACTTGCTCGTGACCTCCACGCGGAGAACGACCACGGTATCATTGATTGGGAAAACGGTACACCTGCTGCAGCCCGCCCCTGGCAGTGTCTTGAGGAGGCAGGTCCCGGTACCACTACAGAAATCGAAGTAGATGATCTGGCGGAGGAGCAGTCGTTGGCTTACCTTCGCAATCCGGCACGCAAAGACCAGCCTTGGGCACTCAATGTCTCTTTCATCGCACCTCACTTCCCGCTCGTTGTGCCACAACGATTCTGGGATATGTATCCTCTGGATGAAGTTGACCTCCCGGAGATTCCGGAAGGACATTTAGAAAACCAGCATCCAGTTTTTAAGCGGATGCGGAGTATGTTCGGTTGCGTCGATTTCCCCGAAGAACTAGTGCGTAGGGGACGTGCAGGCTACTACGGTCTCATCACCTATCTCGACGAAAAGATTGGTCGCCTCATCGCAACTCTCGAAGAAACCGAACAGTTAGATAACACCGTAATTGTGTATACGAGCGATCACGGCGAAATGAATGGAGAACATGGCATGTGGCGGAAATCTAACTTCTATGAAGCCTCTGCTCGCGTACCGCTTCAAATTGCTTGGCCCGGACATCTTCCCGCTGACCGTCGAGTCGATGAGGTTGTATCGCTGGTAGACCTTATCGCCACGGTCGTTGAGATCGCGGGTGCGACGCCCGTCACCCCTCTGGATGGTGATAGCCTGCTGCCGCTAATGCGAGGAGACAGGGAAGACTGGAAGGATGAAGCCTTTTCCGAATACTTGGCGCACGGTGTGGCGCGTCCGGTCGCGATGCTCCGGCGCGGCAGATACAAACTGATCTACAGTTTGGGCGATGCACCGCAACTGTACGATGTTCAGACCGATCCAAATGAATTCCATGATCTTGCTGGAGACACCGCATATCAGTCAATCGTTGAGGATCTTCAAGCACAACTGCTATCTCACTGGGATCCGGTTGATTTAGAACAACGTGTACGACGCAGTCAAAAAGAGCGGCAGCTCATTAACGCATCTACCGAAGGAGCATGGCGTAGATTTTAGCGGGTCTAGAGGGAGGCAGGATCATCAAGCCCTAGAAGCCCCAGCGTATCACGATGTAGGATTTGGTCAGGTAGATTTTCCGGCAGCTGTGGCAGCCGCATCTCTTGGGAGAGTTTAACGATATCGTGTAGCCCCTTGACAGATTCATCGAAAGTGGTTATAGGATAATCGGTACCGAAAAGCAGTTTGTCAGCAACACCGTATTCGACCGCCAATCGCAACGAATTGTAGTATTGCCAAGGACGGTAGAACAGAGCGGAGATATCGGCGAAGACATTGGGTTGCTTACGGATCAGGACAATGGCTTCGGCTTCCCAAGGGTGTCCCATGTGGGCAATGATCATCTTCAAATCGGGGAAGCGCAGTGCGATATCTTCGAGCAGAACCGGATTGGCGTACTTTAGCGGTGCCTTCCGAGGATAGGTTGTGCCTTGATGGAGCATGATTGGCAGTCCGAGTTCTTCCGCTCGCGCGAAGATTTTCAGGGCGCGTGGATCTAACGGATCCCAACCACCGTAGATTGGGCTCATCTTCAGTCCGCGAAGCCCCAACTCTAGGACAGCACGGTCTACTTCTACAAGGGCGTTGTCTTCAGTCGGGCAGATTGCCGCAAAGCCTATCAGTTTCTTTGGATCCGTGCGAATATATTCAGCAACAGTATCGTTAGCCGTGAGGAATCCGGTGAGTGGTGCACGCAACCCAAACACAATTGCACGGTCTGCTTTCGCTACAGCTGCGGTGTGCATCTCCGGTGTGATGTCTAAGTCAACCTCTTGCCGACGCATGATGTAGGTTTCACGAGCGACTTCCTCGGTAAGTTCCCCTGGATATCGCCAGAGATGGGTATGGCAGTCAATAATCATGGGTACTCCAACCTTTTTTTGGTTCATTGAGTCATCAAAGCTATAGATATTAATTCGTTTTTCTCGTAACTTGAGAATGCTCGACAGCAAATGCAATCATCGCTTCCGCTACTTTGGTTCCTGTAACCGTTTCGATTTCTTCAAACCCCGGTGATGGGTTGACCTCCAACACCATTGGACCTGCTCGTGTTTCCAACAGATCCACGCCCGCAATATTTAACTCCATCGCTCCTGCAGCCCGGATTGCTGTGTCGATATATTCGTCTTGAAGTTCAATAGGGTGTCCCTGTCCGCCGCGATGGATGTTCGATCGGAACTCACCTTCCTGTGCTGTTCTTTTCATGGCAGCGACAATCTTTCCACCAATAACAATCACTCGCACATCATTCCCTGCCGACTCCCCGATAAACGGCTGGACGACATAGTCTTGGTGGAGATCACACATTGCACCAATCGCCGACTGCAGCGATGTCGGGGTGTCGAGCAGTAAGATTGCGTTGCCGTGAGTCCCTGCAAACGGTTTCATTATGAAGGGATATTCGCCGGTATGATGGACAGATCTATCCACGTAACGAGCTGAACCGGCAGCAAAACTGGGCGGGACAGGTAGACCGTGCTGTGCCAGGATGCGAAGGGCACGGAATTTATTTCGGGCGTTCGCAATCGCGTAAGATTGATTGACTACTGGTGTACCATTCCATTCAAAATGCGCCACTACCTCCTCACCGTATTGCGCTGTTGACGCACTTAGCCGTGGGAGCACAACATCGAAATCTG
Organism: Candidatus Poribacteria bacterium; assembly: GCA_965208425.1. Taxonomy (GTDB): domain Bacteria; phylum Poribacteria; class WGA-4E; order WGA-4E; family PCPOR2b; genus PCPOR2b. Next base: position 5,323,268 of record OZ242335.1, read on the forward strand.
TGGCGTGGGTTTCTTCGTGGTAAATACATTCCCCTGAACCGCCGATATGCAGATAAAATCCAAATGGGTTAAGAACTTTCGGTATGTGCCCGGCTGCGAGGGAAGCTTCAACCAATCGTCGGGTGGCGTGGTTTTGTGCACCGAGGGAGATGATGCCAATTTTCATGCTGGTCTAGATTAAAATCCTGATTCCATTGGCTCGACATTCCGACCAAGCCCCATGGAATTGCAGGCTCTGGATGTCGTAATATCCAAACGGACAAATAGGGTCGAAGCCTGTCCGCTAAATCCCTACTTGCTGGTCCTCTAAGAAAGCTTCGAGTTCCTCAATGGTGTCGAAGATACGTTCGCATAGATGCTCAAAAAATGGGCTACGTGCATGGGAGTATACGGCATAAACTGGTTTGTTATAGCGGGAAGCAAAGTTCATCTCACTCAAGACACCGGGGGAGAGTTTATCTGTTGGATAGATAACAACAACAAAATCGCTCTGGTGAATGAACTGGTAATCTCTGGAGATGGTGCGTGTCTTAATCTGCACGCTGAAATCCTGATCTATATCACTGACAGTTGTGATCTTCCTGTCATCTGCCTTCTCCTGAGCGGATTCCGCAGCATGAATCAGGTCCATATCCTTAATGTCGAGCGGATCAAATATGATGAAGTCTTTCCGCATCTTTGAACCAAACCTGCGGATGTTTTCAATCTGATCCGGTGCATCTTGGCGGATAAGCGTGATCGGATAACTCAAGTAAAATTTCTTCTTTTTTGAAAAGAGCAGATCGTAGAAGTTTTCTAGATTATGCCATCGGGCAACGGTATAGTGAATTTTTCCTTTGAGATTAGCAAATTGTTTGGTCAGAAATTCTTCTTCGTCGAGCCAGACATTAATTTCATCGCGTCTCATGCCTGTCCACTGCGGATTCTCCTCCATCCGTTGAGTGATGTCAGCCAAATTGTCTACCACATTGATGAATACATCAGCAGGAAAACCCTGCACATCTCGGAACGAGACGCCTTCCACCAGCTTTCCATTCCAGCGGAAGCAGGCGTGCAGACCGACGAAGGCGTGGTCATAGCTGTGTGCAGCGTTGGTAATTTCATAGAAAGCCGATCGGCGTGCCAACGAAAGGACAGCGGGATCAGAGTCGAGCACCTTGTCTGTGAATTGAATTCCGGAGGATGCGGCTGCGCTGTACATAAAATCGCCAACGTTGAAAAAACCAACCCGCAGTCCTTTATCACAACAGAGTGCTTGAAACTCCCCCATCAGTTCTTTTCGTCCTGAACAACTGATTCCTGTACAAATGATGTTCATAGGAATGCTCCGATCTAGGCGAGTACTTCTATGTTTGTCTAACTATCAAAACTGATTGGCACTCAGAATCGCAGGAGGAGAGAAACCCGATGAGCATTGCCAACCGCTTGGTCTGGAACGAAGGCATAGTCAAATTGGAAGTTGACGCTTTGCAGAGACGCTTCCCCTAGCCGACGTAGTCCAAATCCAGCGGTCAATCCATTTTTGGGGTTCTCCCCTTGGCTAAAACTATATCCAACGCGAAGGGCAAGCATATTATAGAGCCAGTTCTCCGCACCCAAATGGAAGGTGGGATACCCAGCGACAATTGGGTAGTTGACATCAGCAGCCAATGCAAAAAGGTCTTGCGGCTGCCTCCCACTGTCAGGGTTAGGCTTCGTGCGGACTTGGTAAGCAAATCCCCCTCGGACATTCATCGGCAGATTTTCTCCTGTATCTAGAACGCCGAGGTTTTGTGCTGCGATTCCTACGCCAAGCCGATTGTCTGCAATTCGCAAAAGCATTCCGACATCGGCAGCAGCACCAATTGAGTCCTCAACATCAAGCTGCTGAGAAATTGTTTTCGCTGTTGCTCCAACCGACAACTGAGGCGATAAAATATATGCGAGAGACAATCCCGCAGCAAAGCCACCAACTGTGGCAGTGCTGTCAGGTTCCTCCGTTGCTCGACGACGACGTTCAATCTCTGTGAATGCGCCAAGGAAACTCGCACCCCAAGTGCTTCTGTGGCTGAATTTTTGTGCATAACCGAGGAATTGATTGCTAATATCTGCAATCGAGAAATTCTGCATTGCAGTAAATTGGCGTTGATTCACTGCTGTCAATCCAGCGGGATTCCAGTATATAGTATTGACATCGTTAGCCAAGCCTGCGAACGCCCCACCCATCCCAGCAGGGCGGCTGCCAGCTTCAATTTTGAGGAATGCAGCACCCACCGTGCCAGCGTCCTCGTGAATATCCGCAGCAAAAGCGGGGAAAGCAATAATTGCAAAGAATATAATACAGAATAACTTCAAATCCTGTTTCAGAGGCATCTGTTTCTCCAATTTTTTAATTTGGGTCACCGGTTCATAAAAACGCATGAATTTTGGACTATATTCCAAACGCGCCTACTCCACCACGACAATCTTTCCGACCGCATTGGTGCGGTTACTCGTCACCCTGTCCTCAGCTTCTAAGCGGAAAATATAGATCCCGCGGGCAATATCAATACCGGACTGATTGGTGAGATCCCATCTCACTTTATTGTCCGTCCTACCAGTATCCAGATCGCTATATTCCTTTTCGTACACCAAGTCGCCAGCGAAATCGTAAATACTTAGCACAATCTGCGCACCTTCCCCACCGGGAACGTTGACCTCAAAGGAGAAATTGGCAATTTCGCCGTTTGAACGTCTTGAGAGGCTCAGTGGGTTGGGCCAGACATATGTCGGACCTTTGAAGATAAGTGACACTGAGAAATTGACGGTCACGGCATCGTAAATACCGGCATTACCGGCGCGATCAGTGACGCGGACATCTAGGTTGTACTCGCCAGACTGAGAAGGCAGAAAATCAAGCGACCAACGACTCCACGGATCTTCCTCTTCCTCGCTGTCATCTTTTGCAGCAACCGGATTAATTGGTAGCCCATCGGGACCAGTACCGACCACCTCAACGAGCGCGACTTCAGATGCAGGAATGTCATCCTCTGATGGATCACGCGCAGTACCTTGTAACGGTAACGGCTCATCTTCAAAGGTCGTCTCCCCACCTAAATCGGTCAGTTCAACGACCGGCTTTGTTGTTTCAAAGAGGAATTGTGTCGTGATCGAGTCAGTTGGCTGGAAGCCTAGATTGGCAGCGTCCAGACCGACACTGGTGATAGTCACCTGATAATGTCCCTGTTCATGGAGCGGTCCGGATTTGAAGCGGATGCTATCGGTGCCGTTCTGCGTTGTGGTTCCGGTGATAACCTCTCCAGCCGGAGAACGAACAGTAATCGATGAATTGACCAGATCGGGGCCAAGACCGTAACTGCCGTCCGGATTGACATCGGAGAACTTTGCGTCAATGACGATACTACCACTCTTGCTGGTCGCTGACGGGTAATACGGATCATTTGCATCAGTAAGCAACGGTTGTGCATCAATGAACAACGAGCCAACATCAATCATCGGCGGTCGTGTGTCGTAGAAGAAGGGATATTGAACGGCTTCAGTGACGTTGCCCGCACGGTCCTTCGGCGCAATTGTTAACAGATATACACCATCTTGACTTCCATCGCTAGCAAGCGGCATAATCAAGTTTAACAAGAGTGCCTGTTCCTCATCAGTCGCAAGTGCTCCTTCAATCTTGCGGTTCCGCCTGACATCATTAAGGGTAATCCATGATCCATCAAGGTTATCCCAATCCACATTGGAACTTGGCTCATCGTCGGTAATAAGGGCACCGACCGAAACCAGCGAATTATTAACCCCCGGTTCGGCAACGATTAGTTGAATTGAGGTCGGAATCACCTCAGGGGCAACAGTATCATAGGCAAAGGCAAATTGCTGTGGTTCTCCCTGCCGACCTGCACTATTAATAGGTACTACCACAATGGTATAAGTGCCATCGTCGGAGCCGTCGGCAGCAAATTCCCGCAAGAGTCGATAAATTAATAACTTTCCTCGACGCACCTGCTGTCCTGGAACTGTTGTATCACCGGGAGCAAGCAGTGTAATCGTAGAACGATCCACTCCTCCATTCTCCGATTGCAGTTCAACCGAAACCTGACGAAACGGTTCGTTTGTGAACGCTTCTTCTGCAGGCGTGGTTTTGGGAATAGTTGAAACAACGACCGGCATACCGGATGAAAAGGTGAAGAATACCTCAAACGGTGTGTCTGATCCGTTGCCCGCGCGATCGATTGCCTGCACACGGATTGTATAATTGCCATCCGCTACAAGACCGCCAATTTGCAATGTTAGCTTTCGGTTCCCATCATTGCTCTGCACACCGTTAACTGGAGTACCGGTTGAATCTAATAATGTCAATATTGATTCAGCAAAATCGATGCCGCTACCACCAATGTCATTTAGACGCGCTGTAATCAACGTTATATCGTCACTACGAAGACTGCCATCAGTCGGATTTGTGCTGATAAGTGTTGGAGCTTGCGTATCATAAACAAGTTGATGCGAAATCGGGTTAAGGTTACCAGCCTTGTCCATCAAATCTAGAGTGACGGTGTATATCCCGTCGTCGCTTCCATCGGCTGTAAGCGGCTGCGAAAGCGTCAGAAAAATTTGAGATTCGCCATCGTTGGTCTGAACCGCTGGCACGACATTCCCTCCGGCATCACGTAGTTGAAGGCGTTGGTCTTCAACCTCCAAACCCGCCGGTCCTACATCTTCAACCTGAGCAGCGATCTGGATAAGTTGTCGACTGATGTAGGACAATGGCTGCGTCAGATCAATTGGCATTACCAAAGTCACTTCAGGCTCTTGTGTGTCAAGCGTAAATTGATATCGAGCTGGTATTCCCAATCGACCGCCACTATTGACAGGGGTAATCGTTACGATATAAATGCCATCGGCTGAACCATCTGTGGCGAGCTGTAGCGGCCTCCATGCAATCTGGTTCTCTCCACGCGAAGTTTGAACGCCTTCAACCTCACCATTGGGACCAGTTACAGTAATTGTTGAACCATCCGAAGTCAAATTCAAACCAGTGGCACTGACATCTTCAAGTGTTGCGATGATTTCATCCAACCGGCTCACAAACTCAGCAGGTGCCATTCGACCACCAATTGTTACAGCAGAAACAACACTGTGACCAAGTTCCAAACCGAATTCGTACTCAATGGCGTGACTTGAGACATTGCCCGCCATGTCCTGCGGTGTGATTTCGAGCGTGTAAGTCCCTGGCTGATACAGCGAGGCAAAACTAACGATGATGGTATCTACCCCATCGTCACGAGTATTGACGCTGAGGGGGGTCTTCCCTGGACCGAATAATTGGACACCGGTGCCAACCAGATCTATTCCACTCACAGGCGTTGTTTCACCATTTGCATCAGAAAGCTTGATGGTCAATCCATTAAACGAAGTCTCGATAGTTGTTAATCCGTTTGATGGGATGACTGTTGGTGGATCCGTGTTTGACGTTACAGAGACGATGGTTGGGATAAGCGTGTCGTAGATGAATGTATGCTCGATATCTGCACTGTTCCCCGCTTTATCGACGAAGGACAGTTGAATGGAATATTCGCCATCCACTGAACCATCCCGTGATAGCGGCTGGTTTAGCTTCCAAGTGATCGATGCCTGGGACTCGTCTACCGTTTGATGACCAAGAATGATTGATTGGTCTGGCGCTTTTAAGAGAATTGTCGCGCGATCAAAATCAATACCTTTGCCGCTATGGTCTTGCAATGTTGCACTGACTTCGGTGAGATGGGTGACGGATGCAAATTCAGACGGTGTAGTCGCAATAACCTCTGGTTTGCGCGTACCGTAGAAAAATGGAAACTCAACCGGGCTTGTGAGCGTATTCCCAGCTAAATCGGTGGGAGTTACCTGAACTCGGTAAAACCCATCATCGGATCCATCTGCACGCAACGGATTGAACGAAAGATAAACCGTATCGACCCCATTATCACTCTGGTTAGTGCCAACTAGCGTCCCCTCGGGGCCGATAAGGCTTACGGTTGTTCGTAAAACATCCATACCGCTGCCCTCTCCATCGGATAACCTCACCGTAATCTGGTCAATTGGAGATGTAATCAGTTGGGCTTCTCCTCCGGACAGTTGTACCGGCGTCCCATCGCTCTGTTTAGCAAGAGCGGCATGGATAATAGGCACCTGCGTATCGTAGCGTAACGCAAAGGTTCTTTCTTCGACGTATCCAGCTTTATCAACAGCACTGACACGAAGCGAGTATAGCCCATCAAAGTTGCCTTCGCGGGTGAGCGGTGTTGCTAACTCCCACCCAACTATTGCTTCATCATCGTGATATGGTGTACCAGGAACGCCTTCACCTGCAGCATTCAGTAACTGAATCAGCGATCGATTGAAATCAATACCAGTGCCAGCATCGCTAACAGTCGCTTCCACCCGTCTCAGAACTTCACCCACGTTAGAAACTTTTGCGGTCAGATCAATGTGGCTTACCACTTCAATGGTAGGTGCTTCGGCATCGTAAATAAACCGATGCGGAATACTTTGGTTGCCCGCCCGATCTACCAACGTAACAATAAGGGCATATGTACCATCTTCTGGAAGCACACTAGAGCGAAACGTAAATCTACTTGTACCATCGCTTGTCTGTGCACCACTAACCATAGCACCGTTTATATCAAACAACTCAAAGGTTGATACATTAGCATCAAATCCACTTCCCTGCACACCTGCAAAATCGTCGGTCACTTCAAGTTGAACTTCAATTCGCTCTGTGGTAAGCGGATTTGCGATCTGAGGACGGGAGCTAACGGTGATTATTGGAGGCTGGCTGTCAAAACTCAGAATGAAATCCTTTGTGAACGTTTTGCCGATGAGATCGGTATATTGAACGTTGACAGTGTATCTGCCATCCGATGATCCATCCCCAGAAAGGGATCTGTCAATTGTCCAGACAAGACGGGCATTCTGTTCATCTGTTGTCACGGGCTTTGCTTCTATCACCACCCCATTTCTGCTGACTGTTACCGTCGATTTTGATTCAGAAAAGTCAAGCCCCGGGCCTATGTAGTTGAACAGTTGTGCCTCAACTGTTGTCAGGTTGCTGATTTGGGTATCAGTGGGGGTATTCAGACGAATTTCCGGTATCTTTGATGCAACGAAAAATTGGCGACGAATGGTTGCTCCAGCATTGTTCGCGCCGTCTACAGGAGTGATTTCAATGATGTATTCGCCATCCTCAGATCCGTCAATTGCCAGCGATTGTGCCAATGTCAGAGAAACTGTGTCCCTGCCGTTGTCGTGCCTCCCTGTACTCACTTCACTGCCGTCGGTACGAAGTAATCTCACGCCGGTGGCAGAAAAATTAACTCCACTGTTGGCATTCAGGACAACTGATAGCTGTGAGAGGGAAGCAACGGTTTCATTTTCGGCTGGAGTTGTTGAGATAATGGCAGGAACTTGCGTATCATAAGCGATTTCAAAGTTTTCTGTCTCAGTATTACCAGCTTTGTCTACCAATGTCACTCGAATGCGATAAGTGCCGTCCTGATTCCCATTGCGAAGTTCAAGCGGTTGGGTCAGTCGAAACTCCAGCGTGTCATCATCCTCATCGGGTGTTAGTGTTCCCTGAACTGGAACTGGCACTATCCCTACTCTGGGAAGGCGAACCATTCCAATGGCTGTTTTACTGAAATCAACGCCACCACCATTTTCATCGTCAAAAGTTGCAGTCACCACGGATAGGGAACTGTTAAGGAAGGTTTTCGTGCCTACTGAAGAGTTCAGGTGAACCCCTGCCTCTGATATTAGTGAAACTAGCTCAGGGGCTTGGGTATCGTAGCTGAAAGTGACATGGGCTTCAACCGCATTTCCGGAACGGTCCTGAGATTGTACCGTAATGGTGTAATCCCCGTCGTCAGAACCATCTGTCGCCAGAGAAAATCCCGGTGTCCAGCGGATGCGATTCTCTCCAAATTGACGTTGAGTCCCAGCTACTGAAACTCCTTCAAGAGCATTCAAGCGAATCACCGAGTTACTAAAGTTCACACTAGTGTCAATGTTGTCCACCAAAGTTACATCAACGAAAGTAAATTTTGTGGTGGTACTTGCATTGGAAGTCAACTCCCCAGCATCGGTTGCAATGCTTGTTATTGCCGGGGCAACATTATCAAAGGTGAAATTGACACTATCCCGAACGATATTGCCGGCTTTGTCTCCACCAGAAACATCAATTGTGTAAATGCCGTTCTCTTCACTGGAATCAAGTGGCTGATCAAGCGTCAGCGTGAGACGGCTTGCATTTTCATTATGACCGAGGACTCCATTAACTTGTGCACCGTTTGCATTCTTTAGGATAATCGTCGTGAGGTTTGAACGAAAATCAATCAGACTCCCATCACCAATCTCGAATATTGCCTCAATCTGTTCAACGGAGGTATTCCGAAATGAATTCCGACTCGGCGTTATCTCAGAAATGGTCGGAGACTCTGTATCAATTTGGATAGTGCCAATTCCATAAGTCCCTACGTTACCACCCTTGTCAATGCCATACAGTTGGAGGGCATAGGTGTCGTCCCTTAGCGGCGTGCCCAAACCATCACTCCCCATCCAAGTAAATGAGTGATTACCTTCCGTAAGGCGGGTCAAAAGAAGTGCCGGTTGATCTGGCGGATTGATAAATTTCAATTCAAGCTCCGCTAAATCCTCGGAAACTCCGTAGCGGATCTGTGTTGCTTCCCTGATGGAGTCTCCATTCGGCGACAAATCCCGTTGGGAAACTGTGGCGGATAGTTGCGGCGGTGTGTTGTCAATTATCGCTAAAAATTCACGTGCAGCGTACCCTGTCTCCGCACTATTGACGCTATCATTGGGAATTCCATCAATTTCGATTCTAATCCGATATCCGCCATCGCCAAGCGGCACCGGAGTTTTCCCTTCTTGTTCTTGGTCAGTTGAAAAATCGTTTCCGTTCCATATCTTGCGGATGGCTCTTGGATCATCATCCGGATGAATACCAGCACCGAGCGGTCCTGTTACTACCCAATCTTCTTCAGGAAAAAATCGACCATCAGGTGCACCGACCCCACTTGGACCATGTGTGTCAATGATGATTCGGTAGTCACCGAGTCCACCATCGGTAACGAAACTAATAAGGAACAGATCTTGTACACCATCTCCATTTGGACTAAAAACAGTATCCTCATTAACCTCATCAATCGCCTGCGGTGCGGTTTGAAAGCGTATTGCCCAAACGAGCGATTCTCCACCCAAAAAGAAAAGGGACGGGAAAAATTGGAGCAGAAGAATGAAGATGAATAAACAGCACCCGTTTTTAGATAATAGCGTAGAAAGAGCTGGTTTTTTCAGGCGCAGACGGTGTCTTTTTGCAGTTTTGATAATTCGCACGCATTTCCCCCTACGATTGCTTGAATACTACTTTGGATTTTTTATATTTTAAATAAATGACGATTAGCCGATTAATTCATCAACAACGGGACTCAAATTAATTCATTGGACTCGATTTGTGTTAGACGCAAAAATATCAGTTTGGTTGAGATATGACTAGGCTATAGAAAGGTGATTTTTTCAGGGTGGACAACTGGGTTGCATTGGGTAACATTCAAGGATAGGCAAGTTCGTTTTTAGCATCTTTGATGGTATTAATTTTCGTCCCGCGCCGTTTGATATTGCTTTTCAGTGAGTGATTTGAGACGCAGATTGCGCGTTTCCAGGCACTGCGGGCACCTCAATGCGATGTAATATTCTTCACTAAACATCTCATCAAGCCAATCATCCCGGATTGATGGTTCATTTTTCTTTGCTAGAAACTCATCCATCACCTCATATTCGCGGTCACAGTCGGGACACATTTTCAAATCGTGTCCGATTTGGATAACATCTAGCCAACTCATATTTATCCTTTCAAAGAGGTGTTTGGTATCCTATCTATGCAACCTTTATTCAGCAGCCGCACAGAGTTGTGCAGCGTGTTGAATCCGGCGCATCACATCAACGTTCGCACGAGGACGCCCGTCCACGCCAATGGTCCCAAAGAATCCTTGTAGGCTTTCACGCATACCCACAAATCCATAAGTAGGTGCCGATGCAGGTGAGTGTTCAAGATGCCAATCGCCCGTTTGACCGCGCCATCGCCACCGTCCTGTCTGCAAATCCGCGATAATCTCCCCTGACCGGCAGGCAACAGTCAGCTCGATGGTGGTCTCCTGCGGTATCACCAAGTTGAATTCAAGTTGACCGATTCCCCCATCGGAATAAAGCAGCGACGCCCAACCGGCATCCATCAGTGTCCCGTTACTGTGGTGCCCTCCGACAACAGACGCTTGAACTGCAGCTTGTTTGAAGATGCAATCCAAGACATCCAGATACCAACAACCCAACCAAAGGAAGAAACTTTCTCCCTGAACTTCGTCATACCAAGCACCGCCTCCATATCCCCAATTACACCATAGACGGATCTTCGCCATCAACGGCTCGCCTACGGTGCCGGACTGGATGCACGCTAATACATTATCCATCACCGGCAGGTATCGGAGTTCCAAATCCGCTTGAACCACGCCGCTACTCGCTGCCAGTGTGTCCAAGACCTCCGAGGCTACTTCTGGGTCTACCGCAACCGGCGGTTCAAAAAACAGATGTTTATTTGATCTCGCCGCCGCCTGAAGGACCGGAGCGTGTAGGGAATTGGGGAGTGCAATCAGGAACGCGTCGATAGTTGAATCGTTCAACAGTTCGTGGTAATCCGCAAACGTCTTTGTTTCTACGCCAAATGTCTGTTCTGCTAACTCTCGTGTGGCATGACTTGAAGCCGAGACAGCCACAACTCGAACGTGTGGCATCTCGCCAAGCAACGGCACGTATGCTTGGCGAGCCCATTGACCAAAACCGATGAGTCCAACATTTGTCATGACGGCATTCTACTTTGTGCTTTTCTGTAATTCGCATTCAACAGGCTTAACCCCTATTGTATCGGCGAAAAAGAGGTCGGGATGAGGGTATTCGAGAATACCTCCTCGACAATTGGCCCATTCGCTTCCGTTTCTTCGCGAGCTTTAAGCCATTCGGGATCGGCACGGAAAGCCTCCCACGCCGCTTCCATCGCCGCTTCGCTTTCATATCTACAGATATACACCAATTCATTGGCATCTGACCGTGTCCAGAATCCAACACATTCGATGCCGTGTCTTTCGAACAGACCAAAGGTAATATTTTCAAATCGACTAAGGATGTTCGGCATTTTGCCCTCGGGAATTCTATAGGTGCGAAGTTCATAAACCATTGTTATTCTCCTTGTATAATATATTGATTGTTAGGCAGCGTAAAAATTGAACACCACCGATTGAAACGTCGTCTCAGCGTGACAAATACTTGGAAAAAACCTACTGGATCTAACCCAGTGGCGTTACCATGACCCAGAACGGTTGGCTTCCAACAGCGTAATCTTGAAGCGGCTGCAATTCACCGGTTGCCGCATCTACACGATAGCAGGTCATGGTGTCTGCAGCCTCGCCAGCACCGTACAAATAGGTGCCCGTCGGGTCAATGTTGAACGAACGTGGACTTGCCGAAATTGGAAAATGCCCGAACACACTGAGCGATCCATCTGTGTCAACGTTAAATCCGACGATACTGTCGTGTCCCCGATTGGAGACATACGCCCACTTCCCATTCGGATGTACTTCCACATGGGCAGTCGCCCCACCTTCGGTGTAGTCTTCTGGTAAAGTCGAAATATTCTGGAAGATTTCGAGCGTCCCCTTTTCGGAATCGTAGCGGTGAGCGGTCACGGTGTTGCCTTGCTCGTTGACGATATAGGCAACATCTCCTTCGGGTCTAAAACAGATATGGCGGGGACCCGTTTCATCGTCGGGTGGTGTGAGCTCGGCGGGATCATTGGGTGTGAGTTGACCCGACTCGCTATCAAAACGAAATTGATAGGTCCTGTTATTCGGGCAGACGTGTGGCACAAAGACGAACTGATCCTCGGTCACTGCGATGATTGCGTGAGCCTTCTCGCCGGTATCGACATATTGCACCAGTTCTCCGATTGCGCCATCCTCCCCTAGCTGATGTACGGTGACGCCCCCTCCGCCGTAGTAGGCGCTGAGTAGGAAGCGACCATTTCTGTCCGTGGTGAGGTGGGCGGGAATATCAACGCCGGTGTCTACCTTGTTAATGAGGGTAAGTTCGCCTGAGCCGGTATCCAGACGAAAGCTAGCCAATGTGGTTGACCCCACATGACCATCGTACATTATCTCTCCAGACGGGTGCAGACAGAGGGCACCTGAAGGGCCATGGGCGTTGCTGGTCGACCGTAACTGTAATGCGCCTGAATCAGGATCCATATCGTAGCATTTTATCTGTTCATCCCCAGTAAGGGAAACAAACACAACACATCGGTTCTTATCGGTTTGCATTATATAATAAGCTCCTGTCTTGTAACAGTTCACTAAAATCTATAAAATCCATTCAGGTGAGGAAAATTCAGTGTAAAGATGAATGATACATCATTTTAGATGCCGCCCATCCTTTCACACGATCCAAACTTCGCACCTGAATGGCTCAAATTCTACCATTTTAGACCAACTGATGCCAATCGAATTTTATGGAAACCTAGTAATCCGCAGCGGAGACTTGAGCACCGTACAAGTGCGGATGGGTCTATTCGGGGACTGACTGTGAACGAACCTGCCACATCGTAACCTCCGGCGGATCTAGCGTTAAAGAGTAGAGTTTGGTCCCCGGAGAAACATAGAACCGCAACTTGATGTAGAACTCTCTTTCGGGAAGATTGGGGTAGCTCGATTGGCGTTCTTCGCTTACACCGGGCCATTGGGGAATGCCATTCCACGACAACACGCTGTCAAGGGTGTCACCGCGGATAGGATCGCAATCGGCAGCGGTGAAACCGGGGATGGGCGCGCCGGTGTCCTCTAACACTTCGTATCGTAGCTCGCCTGCTGTGGCGTCCACGTTAACTGTCACTCTTCCTCCTGATTCCTGGCGAAAACGATGCGCGGTTAGAACCCCCGGCGCATACGAATCCGCTTCCACACTGACATAACCATCGGGTCTGAGTTGCGCAACCCCAATCCCCGTCTGATGCTCTTTTGAGTTAAGCGTGTTGTGCAATTGTGGTGGGCGGTTGTTGTGGGTTACACCGACCCCGTTATAGTAGAACCAAAGCTTCCCATCGTGATGAATAGGACCAGAGACGTACATAGATCCCCAGTCCCATGCACCGGGTCTGCCACGAGGAATAAATGGCTCGCGGTACCGCTTCCATGAGACCGTATCACGACTTACCGCCAGTTGCGGTTCAACGACCCCATCCACCCGCGCTGGCAATGCTGGTGATCCTCCGGCATGTCCCCAGTAAAGATCCGGCTGCTCGATGGCGTATGGCTCGGTCAAATCGGTAAAAAAGACATTGAGCATGATGATATGTAATCCGCCATTTGTGCGGTTTGCCGTATCGTACCCTGCAGCGTAAAACTCCGTCCCCGGTGGGTCATCGAGGTCTTGATCAATGACTGTACGCAAGCCCGACCAATTGAGGCAGTCCTGACTGTCACGCCGTCCGAGCACGCGGGTTCGACGGCTTGAGCCGCGCTGGCTATAGAGTATATAAGGCGCGTCGGGGTCGATGGTACCACCGAAGGTTTCCGCAGGAGATCCGAAAGCGAAGAACTGCTTCTGATGATTGTGGGGACCGGAGGGATAGTGACACCAGTTGTATCCATCCGCCGAGTAGAGTGCCTGCCAGACGCCTTCATGGGGCATCGTGGTTATCCGCTTCCACCGATAGGTTTCCTCCGTTTCATGGGGGTCATACAGGATGTTTCCAAGCGATGGGCAGTCACTAGGCCAACTCACAATGTTGTTGTCTTTGGAACCTTCAAACTCAACGACACCTAAATTAGGACGTTCCCAATGAACCCCATCGCCGGATTCTAGGACACACATTAGGGCGTTGCCTCCCGGATAGTACATCCGAAAGGTGTGATTTTTCTCATCATAGATGATTGGCCCATGGGCGGCTACACTTTCCCACGAGCGATCTGGGTTGACCGTGTGAAGTGGTTCGTCAACAGTAATCTTCTCTGGACAATTGAGCACGCGATGCGTTCCAACCATCGATTCGATGAAGAAATCGTCTATAAACAGCTGCTTTCCTGGATACATCTCCATGTAGTTTTCCTCTTGGTCAATTCTACGCACCGGATGTAGGTTAAATCGGTTGACAGATTGTTTACGGCTGTGTTATGATGCAGATGTTTTTGAAAAACTGTCCATTTTCCGTTTGTTCAGTATACAAAATTGGGCGTTGCTAAGTTTATGACTTCAGGGTGTGTTATAATGGTTGGTATCTTAGCGGGCGTTTGCTATATAAGGAGTATCCTCCTGGGTAGCTTCCCACGTAGGTTGTGTCTTTGTATCGCGTTCCTTTTTTGCCTGCTTCTGTGTGATATATGATTTCCATTTCACATGGGGGTTGTTTTATTAGCTTACCTTCATCTCTAAGGTTGTGTGTGATTTGTCCCATTTGTGGTGGTATCATTCTTATCTCGTTTTCGTACCAATCCTGCTTGCTGAATGGTGTTCCGTTTTCGTGTTCTTTGTAGTTTGGTGTTTTGGTGTGGAATCTGATGTTGAATGCTGTTTGTGTACCGATGTTTTCTATTATGATTTTTCCGTTGTCTGAGTATAGTAGAACTTGTGGTCTGTTTGATATTTCTATTAGTTTGTCGGTTCGTTTTAGATATAGGCTAGTTGTTATTACTAGTGCTGCTGTTACTGCCACTAGTGCTACTGTTGCTATGATGTTGATTATTTCTGCCTCGGTCATGTTTTTCCTCTTTTTTTATTAAACCTATCTTGATAAGATCCGTTTAGTAGTAGATAGAAACACGCTAATTCCTACCTAAAATCTTACCATAATAAGTAACTTTTTCATAAGAAAAAAATCGCCCACAAACCCTTATTATCATTGAATTTCTACCGCTTTTCTGCTATAATATATGTAGAAAAAAAAATAAGGGCATATCTGTGCTGGAACACAAACATGCCCTTAGATTTTATTATCGGGTTGCACCCCGGTATTATAACTGTTTAGAGGTAACGATCATCTTAACATCTCTTGTAGGTGTGTGTCAAATAAAAAGTTGGTCGTTCCTCCCTTTTACTTCCCGAAAGCACAAAACTAATAAATGAAATCTTACGTGAGTAGAGTAACTTTTAGCTGAGTATGAACTGTTAGCCTACGCCTCTATTCTTACCCGCGATGGTGTTTTCTCCGAAGTTTGGAGATTATAACCATGACTGTTGTGGAGGTGTTGGATACATATCCTGATCAGGAGTCTTGTATCAAGTATTTGGAGAAGGTTCGTTGGGGGAATACCCCGTGTTGTCCGCATTGTGAGAGTGAGAATGTGGGACAAAAGAATGAGAGTGAGAGAGTTGGTCGTTGGAATTGCTATGATTGTAAATCGAGTTTTAATGTCTTGTCCGGGACTATTTTCCATAGAACTAGGGTTGAGCTGCGAAAGTGGTTTGCTGCGGTTGTATTGTTATTGGGTGCTAAGAAGAGTATCTCCTGCCATCAGTTGGCGCGACACCTTGGGTTGACTAAGCCGACGGCGTGGTATATGGGGCACCGAATCCGTAAGGCTATGCAACAAGGTGATGTGCTGTTACAGGGTATTGTTGAAGCGGACGAAACCTTTGTCGGTGGAAAGGCAAAGCGTTGGCCTGATAAGGAACTGCGGACCAAGCGCGGCGTTGAGAAGATGACTTACCTCGGTGCAGTTGAGCGTGAGGGTAGGGTGGCTGTTAAAATCGCTGATGGCGTGACAAAGCCACGGGATGGTAAGTTGAAGGATTTGATACCTGAGTTTATTGAGGGTGTCGTGGATAAATCTGACGTGAAGTTGGTGTCGGATGGGTTCTCAGCTTATAACCCACTTGGTAAGGTTATGTCTCACTACACTGCCAAGCATAAGGAAGAGGAACCCCTGACGACGGATATTGATGTGCATACAAACACGATTGAGGGGTTCTGGACGTTGATTAAGCAGTCGTGGTATGGTATACACCATCGGTATAGTCGGAAATATGCCCCGCTGTATATTAGCGAGACAACTTTCCGGTATAACCATAGGAATGATACTGATATATTCGGGAGTTTCTTGGGTCGGTGCTTTCCTACTCGGGTTTAGTATTTGTTTGATACTGCTGTTTGCTAGTGTACCATTTCCCATCTTTGTCAGCGACAGCGAATGTGCCTTCGTTGTTTCTGATAATCATCATGGCTTTTGTATCAGCAGGTGCGTCGTTCTCTGATATACCGATTGCCCCTCCTTCTGGTGTGCCTTTTATGCTGACTGCGGGCTTACCTGTGTCGCCGTGTATTGTGATTGTGCCCTTATCTGCGTCGCCGTGTAGGACTATGAGGGGTTTGAAGTAGCCTTCACCGTAAACAATCATGGTGCCTCCTGACTTGTCGGCAGATAGAGAGAGGCGACGTTCGCCGTCTTCGTCTACAACATCGAGTGAGGTTACTGCAACGTTACCTAAGTTCTCGCGATTCTCTGATTGTTGTGCAGTTACTGGCGCAAATCCTAAGAGTGCAATTAGCATACCGATGACTACCAATAATGCTCCGAGTATACCGCATAGTAGTTTTGTTCGTAGGTCCATGGTGCTCTCCTTTTTGGCTTGACACCTCTTTACTGCTATTAGTTGACCTAAAAAAAGGGGCTGCATGGTCGGATTATCCCGAATCGTGCAGCCCCTTTCATTTAGATTGAAACCAACAGCATAAAGGGTTATACTATGAAAGATTGTTAGGTGTTTCAGCACCTTTCAATCACGAAGCGATTCGAGCTCCTATCTCGTTTTGCTTCAGTGGGCTTCGAGCCGATAACTTGGAGCCCACACAATTACTTATACTATACTATATTCAAAATGCTGTCAATACTTTTTTTACTATTATCTACTTTTGGGAAGTATGTAGATAGGGGCCTAAATCCGGCATAGTTTTTGCCCCTCCAAAAACAGCAAACATAAGGGATTCTGTCGATTTAGGCTATTTTCAGCGCAAAATACCAAAAAATGTTGAATAATCACGAAAAATTGTAATTTAATTTAAGAAAAAACACTTGACAGAAAATTGCAGAAGTGTTATTTTTTGGCTAATCGCCGTTTAAATTAGGGGTACTCTGCCTTATTCCTTAAAGAGTAAACATAATCAAGACCTGATTCGTTTTAATCTAAATACTTGTGCTATCGTTATTTGTCGGATTCATATGCCCGATATGGATCGTTATACTACCAATGCTGGGATTACGCGAATGCACCCCATCTAAACTCACCAGATTGGAGGTTAAGTAAAAGACAACCTAAACAGGAGACTTTATCATGAAAAGGGAACGTATTACCATAGACGAAATGAGAGAACTATACCCTAATGAGTATCTCATCCTTACCGAATGCCGTGATAACGGCATAGATATTACGGAAGGGATCGTCGTTGCTCATGACCCAAAACTTGAAGAGATAAATAAAATCTCAGGTCAATTCAAGACAAACATCGCTATATGGTATACCGGGAGATTACTCCCCGAAGGGACATTGTTTTTCTAATGAGTTTACTTGTAGCTCAACTGGACATATATGATATAACTAAAAGCCATTTCCAAAGAATACCGGCAGTTATAGATACTGGTGCTACTCAAAGCCTTATCCCACGACAAAGATTATTGGATTTAGGCTATGATCTTACAAATGTAGATTGGATAGTTACACAAACTGCAAATGAGGGAGTGGCCATGTTGTCCCTTACTGTTGCCAAAATAACAGCACTAGGACAAACTGCCGATAACATTAAGGTTTCCTGTTATAGAACAGAGCCTGATGTGTTTAATCCATTAGCACATATAGGGTTATTAGGCATGAACTTCCTATCTCTGTTTGATAACCTAAATATATCCTTCTCAAAAAACAAAATTACCCTGACTTAGTTTTTCAGTCTAAACCCGCAACGGCATTAGTAACACATTTAACCGAGCGTGAGGATATTATATTCTCACGCTCTTTTTGTGTTCACGCTTCTTTTCTTTAGATAGAAGTCATCAACTTAGCAACGCCCAAAATTGAGGGACAAGAGACAATGAAGAACTCAAGGAAACTGAAACAAGCCGCCCGCGTGGACAATTTGCTGTGCCCGGAAGTGCTGGATGCCTTTGACCGCACAGCCTTCGAGCAGGAAGGATTTTGGGTGTGGGAGGGTATACTGACCGACGAAGGTCAAAAGCAGTTCACCGCTAGTCTACAGAAACTGCAGCACATGAACGATCGCATCCTTATGGATACCGATTGGACTGCCATCGACTTTGAGGGGCGTGGATTGGCACCACCGCCGCCCGAGCAAATCACCCCAGAGTTTTTGGAATCTTGCTGCGGCGGATCGGAGCAGATGCCCAGCTTTCTCAGATCGGAGGTGCGTGCCTACATGCACGAGCACGGACTTCTTGGTCCGGGACCTGCGTTAGTCACACGCGGATACGAGTCGCAGGGAGTGATGCCGGAATATTTTCCAGCGGGATACGATGACTTCATTATGGATGTCACAACAGCGCATCCGCAGATGATGGATCTCTTCAAGAAACTCTTCGGCGATCGTTTCGTGCTTGATCACTGTTTGATGCTCAACCGGGCAGCTGGCTCGCGAGGGAGACGCTGGCACGCTCACCAGTATCGAGATGGACAGTACGAGGTCGAAGACCCTATCGGCACCGGCAAGGCATTAACTCCTGAGTTTCTGCAGCAGCAATGTATCCGAACGCTATGCTATCCAGAAGGGGCAGAGAGTGGGGACGGTGCGGAACTTGGGGTTATCCCGGGATCCCACCTTTACCGCATTCCCTTCAAATGGAACACGGAACGCCTCGATGAAGACGCGGACATGCAAGCCAATTGGCTGAAGGGAAAGACGCACGCCATCACAGGCAAGCCGTTGGAAATCGTACATCTATCACTACCGCCCGGAAGTATGGTTTCGTTTGTTCACCATATGCCGCATCACGTTCAACGTCGTCCGCCGGGGGCACCTACTCGTTGGGGATTGTTGATGGCGTATCGAACACCAGATCCCGAAGCCTCCCCAACCAAGTGGACACACGGCATACCCACGCATTGGGTAGAACGTACTGCGGCGGCGGGAAAACTTTCCGACGCGGAGCGACGTGTGTTTGAAGCAGACACTCCCCTGAACTGACCTATCAAGCCTGTGAATCTACAGTCCGTCCACCCGTCAACTCTCTGTCGTAGCTTGGTCTAAACAGCTCAGTGAGCACAGCTGGCAACTCACCCCGCTGCGCCTTCATTGCCCATACCGGTGGGATCGAATGAGACGGTTGGGCGTAACCGGTCACATCACTCGGTTTCTTGTAGCAGAAAAGCGAGCACCAACGAGTATCCCTGTCCAAGGCTTTGGGTGACACGGCATGTGCGGCGTGCGATAGACAGCAGACGACCGTTCCCGGCGGAATTGAGAGATATTCAATTTGAAGCGGCTCAGAAGTAATGGGATGCAGCCGTCCTGCCAACCATTCCTTCTGCATCTTTTCGTCAGTGTCAGCCCAGCAGCCGCCCGGATCCCGAAAGAGATGGCTGCCCCGAATGATTTTCAACCCTCCGTCGTCCTCAGCTTCAAAACCTTGAGGGTAACAGAGCGTGAGATTGAAATTCGGTTGTGTTTGATACTCCGACAGGCTCGCTACACCACAGTTATCAGCACCGCCTCCGATTTTATGGCTGTGCCATGCGCCGCCGGGATAGCCTGGGGGTCTCGTCAACAACTGGTTGTGATCGAAATAGATGTCATCGCTGCCAAGGCTCATCCGTTGCAGTTGGAGCATCTGGGGGTGCGTGAGGACGTTCATTAAGTACGGAACATGGCCTGCCGGAAAATACTCAGCAAACACACTATGCTGCCGCAACGTCTTCACACCAGCCACGTCGTCCGACTGTGGTGCTTTCTGGCTCCCTCCGAAGGCATTATTAATCTCCTCAACGGTGAGAGATTTTGTCGGTGGTGTGCGACCGAGGGTGTTCCAGTCGATCTGTGTCCAGTCTGACTTCAGCAATTTGTCGTTGAGTTGCTGACCATATTTCAGTGCCGCTGTCCAGTCCTCGACGGTTTTGGGTGTCATGACTTCCCTCAGAACAGCGTATCCATCCCTCAAAAAACTGGCAGGGTCAAATTGTGCAGCAATCGCCGACATATCGAATAGAGGCTCACGATTCGCTTCCAACTGGTCCCAATCGCTGGAAGCCCACTGCACAGGGGAATGATTATTAACGAGGAAGCTAGGACGGGTTGCACTTGCAAGTTCGCTGGTTGGACGCAGCAGGAGTTGTGCTAGCGTCGGATCGGATACTTCGGGAACGAGAAGCGGGTTTTGTGGCATTGTGGGAACGGAATCAGGAGACGATACTTTTTCCTTCATGATTAACCTACCTTCCCAGACGCTGCGAAGGAATTTCTGAGAAAATTGAATAGTTGGGATCTGGACTTTACCGGTTTACAAAAACAAACTTTTTCTTGATTTGTCGGACTGATAATGATAGTATCTCGTTGCAGTTTAGCACCTTGGGGGTCGGCTGTCAAGCGTAAAAAGCCGCACGATCTAACGAGCACCGGCGTTCCTAAAACTTATCTATCCAAGATCTGAATAACTCCCTGAAGTCTCACAAAATCAGTTATACCCAAATCATAAAAGGACTCAATGATGACAAACATTATCATGGCCGGTGCTGGAGGGATTGCCAGAACACACGTCAGTTCGCTGATGCGTATCCCTAGCGCAAATATCGTCGGCATCGTTGACCCAAATAAGGAACGGGCTGCAACCCTTGCAGGTACGGTTGGGGCAACGGCTTATAAGAACTTAGAAGATTGTGTGGACGGAGCCGATGTGGTATATATTCTCACGCCCCCTTCTACCCATCGGGAATTGGCACTGACGGCGATTGAAGCTGGAAAGCACGTCGTCTGTGAAAAGCCAATCTCCATCTCCTTGGATGATGCGGAGGCCATGGTACAAGCCGCCGAACAAGCCGATGTGAAACTGATGATCGCTTTTAACAATCGGTTTAGAGAGGGGTTTAATCGTCTCAAAGAGATGGTTCATGCTGGTACGTTGGGCAAACTCATCAATATGTGGAGTCAACGGATCGGCCCGGGAATTCCGCAAGGGTACAATTGGCGGACCGATCCGGAACTGATGTGCGGTATGAGTATTGAATCCCTTTCGCACGATATTGATCTCATCCGATGGATAGCGGGCGAAATCGCCGATGTTCGCGCAAATATTGTTGTCTCCAATCCAGATCTGAAGGGTTTCGATGACAATGCGCATGTGGTTATGACCCTATCCAATGGAGGCACAGCCGTGATTCATGCCAGCTGGTCCTCTCACCTCGGCATGAATGCCCGAGGGGTCATTGGAACGCTAGGTACAGCCGTTGTGGATGGTCCGGGACTCTGGACTGGAAGACATTTCCGTTGGCAAACCTGTGAAATGGAACACGAGCACATTGAAGTGATCGATGATTCCTATGCCACCTCAGATTGTTACGAGATGGAAAGCCGGCATTTTATCGATTGTATAGCCAACGATTTACCTCCGGCAATTACAGGTGTCGATGGCTTGGCGGCTCTCAAGGTTTCGCACGCCATACTCGATTCTCACCACAAAAAAGAGGTGATTTCTTTGTGATTGTGAAGAACATGATGTCAACCACTTTGTGGGAAGATATATCTGGAGAAAAAAATGCTCACCAAACAACAGCGACAGCATTTTGAGGTGTTTGGATTTCTTGTGCTTCGGCAACTGTTTTCCCCTGACGAGACGGCTATCATTATCCGCGATTTTGAGGCAGCGATGCTCAAAGACCGAGATGGTCAATCCTTCGATGGTAAGATACGCCAACAAGTGAACGAC
Source organism: Candidatus Poribacteria bacterium (assembly GCA_965208425.1). Classification (GTDB taxonomy): domain Bacteria; phylum Poribacteria; class WGA-4E; order WGA-4E; family PCPOR2b; genus PCPOR2b. The sequence continues at coordinate 5,345,254 of OZ242335.1, forward strand.
TGGTATCTTGGGCGACCTTGTGCCGAGTTGTTGATCGATAGCGAGCGCATCTGTGTACCAATTGAACAATTGTTAGGACCCGGTTATACGTTTAAGCAAGGAAACGACGGCAATTTTTACGTGGGCGACACCGGCTGGCACCCGGATCTGGGATGGGATCCGCACATCCCGGAAGGAGAAAACGACCCTCACCGAAACGTTGCACAGTGGCGGCATCATTACCGTCCAAGTATTAAAGTCGCGTTCTATCTGGATTCAGTCGGTAAGGATACGGGTTGTCTTCGTGTCATTCCGGGAGCACATCGAAATCCGTACCACGACCGGTTGTGGTCGCTCCATCTGAATGTCCCTTCCGCTGTGTCGGAAGATGACACCTACAAGTTCGCGAATATACGCCCGAAACTCGTTGAAATGTGGGAGCAAGCAACGGGCGATAAGGAGAGTGCGGAACAATTCCTATCGGATCCTGATATGAATCATTTTGGACTAGCACCATGCGACATTCCGAGTTTTCCCATTGAATCTGAGCCGGGCGATGTCGTATTCTTTAGTCATCAACTTTGGCATGCGTCGTTTGGAGGACGCGTGGGCAGACGGATGTTTACGCTGAACTTCCGAAGCGCACCAACTGATGATGGGTAACGTGATGTGTGAAACGTGAAAACCATTTGTTCATGGGGTCATTACTTTATCGGTGCCTGGCACCCTACAGGGATAATCTATGGTGAATTAGACAAATAAGTGAACATTCGCCAAAGTCCCCCTGACAAGGGGGATTTAGGGGGTTGTTTGTGAGTACAGATTTCCCAATTTGTACATGTGCATTGGAACTGTCTAAGAGCTTGTTTGAAAAGTCATTTGATACGGTTAGGACTTATGTAGTTGGTTCATAATTCCCCCTGATAAGAGGGATTTAGGGGATTAAAAATAAAAAAATCTCGCACCGCATGCTAAATTTGCGTAAGTCCTGTCTTTTTAAAACAGGTTCTAAGTAATTCTATCATCTACCATAAAAAGAAGTGCAAAGTATTAAAGCCTCCACGAATTAACACGAATCTTCACAAATAAAAGAAAAACTAAAGACAACCAACCACAAGGGTTGTCCCTAGAGTTTGCCCAAAACCCAAAATGTTCGGGCGGGGAGTATCCACCCCTGTGATTGTTGTCGTCCAATTTCTTTATATGACGAGAAAATTCCTTAGAAAGGCATATTATGGAATATCGTGAATTTGGAAGGACAGGGATGCAGTTAAGTGTCATAGGGACGGGAGGACTCCTCGCACACTATTGGGAGGGAGAGTCCGGTCATCCGCCACCTGAAGAGAAGCGGCGGATTTACCTGCGAGCAGCCGAAGCGGGGATAAATCTATTTGACATGGGTTACGGGGATGAGATCCATATACCGGAAGAGTTGAAGGGCAATACGGACGAACGTCACTTTTCTCTGAAAGTTGGCGCACCCGCAGCAGCAGATTTAGAAGGCATAATTGACAAGCATCTCGTGAATATACGCAGAGATGCGATCGACATCCTCCGGGTGCACTATTACGCTTATATGAAGGACGTCCAGTTGAGGAAACGAATCGCCGATCTCAAACAGATGGGTAAGGTGCGGTCGCTTTGTACAATACGCCACTTTGAAGAGGACCAAGATGCCTATGTAACACGGGGACCAGAAAAGGGGGCAGATGCAGACTTGGTTATCTACAATTATGTCTGTCGCGGTCAGGCAGCGGGTATCAGAGCGTCGTCCAAGGCGGGAAAGGGAGTCTTGGTAATGAAAGCACTCGGTGGGCAGTACCTAAGTTGGGGACATAAAACCGGGACGGACTGGACCAAAGCGACGGAGGAGACTCTGGTGAAACTGTCGCCCCTCGGTGAAAGTATGCGCAGCGAACTATCGCTTGTCTATTCTTTTACTGCTGGACCTTGGAGTGAATTGGCTGAATCGGGGGAAGAGATTTCACCAACCGGTAAGGCGTTGTCATGGGTGCTCAAGAACGAAGGTGTGTGCACTGCTTTGGTGGCGGTTGCCAGTGTTGCGGAACTTGAGGCTGTTTTGGAGGGTGTATAGAAGGCCCTTACCACAAGATTGCTCAGTGAGGTTTTTATGGATATACAATTGACATCGGTTCAAAAAGAAGAGTACGAACGCGATGGTTTTACTATCGCCAAAAGTGCTTTCGATTCAGATGAGTGCGATCGGTTTATCGAGTATATGATGGATCTACATGCCGGACGCAAGACCGTTGAAGGCTACCCTCCACGCGAGCCGGACGACTGGAGGCGGACGCATAACCGATCACTTCATGAACCTGTGGGACTAGAATGGATGCTGGACAGTAGACTATACCAACCGTTGCGGACGCTTCTTGGCGATGAGCCGGATGCGGTACAGAGTATGTATTTTTACGTTGGTTCGGAACAGCGTCGGCATCAGGACGCATACCATCTGCCGGGCTGCATGTCGGCATGGATTGCCCTGCAGGAGGTTGGCGCGTGGAATGGAAGCATCCACGTTCAAGTTGGCTCGCACAAAGGTCCTATTATTGATAAGAAGGATTTTAGAACGGACGAGAATGGCAAACCGGGTCTTTGGTACGGTTGGCAGCACGAAGACGCATTCGAGGCTCTATTTGAACGCAATGGACTTCCGGAAGTCGCTGTCGAAGCCTCAAAGGGGGACGTGGTATTCTTCGATGGCAGGCTAATCCATCGCGGTGGTCCCATTTTGGAGCCGGGGGCATTTCGCCATAGTTTCGCGTGCCACTACATCCCCCAGTCTTTTAACCCTTGGCCCTATGAAGCGCTGCCGCGGTTGCGGATTTCGTTCGATAGGGTTTGTCGGTTTACACCAACCCATTGAGCAATAGTTTTATTTTTCCCTAGGCTCATGTAAAAACAGAGTGCAGTAACGGTGAAGGAGTTGAGGGCGGGGCAAGATGCCCCGCCTACGTGAGCGTTTCCCTACTTCTTCATGCCGCGAAATCCACGCGCTGCCTGTCCGGCATCTTTGGCACTCAGGAAGAGATACCCGTCGCTTTCATACGTCTGGATCGGTGGAAATGCCTCAGTCCGTGCCACGACAACCAAGAGCTCCGCGCCAAAGGGCGGGGCACACTCAAACTCCTCTGGAATTTCAACAACGCGATTCGACTTGAACTGATCAATATAGTAGTTGTCATGGAGAAGCGTACGGCTGCCATCGGCAAGGATATAGAGCAACCGGAGATAGCTCTCTCGATTGACACGAACGAAAACCTTCATCGTCTCGCCCTTATACTGATGGGATAGGGTGCTTTTTATCTCCGATTCAGAAGTGCGAATGACGCTCTTAACCTTTGTAATGATGTTGCGGGATACCTCCGCCCGGGCGTCATCCGCAGCGATTTGACGAAGTTCTGCCCTACTTTCCCAAGCACTCCCGAAGCCAATGAGGTAGATGTGAACAGGTCGTTCTTCAGAATACCCGTAGTTCTTGACCCAATCGGGTTTGGCGGCGTGGCCGGTTGTTGTAAACAAAATCAAGAAACAAACAAACAAGGTTCGCATGGTTAGGCTATCCTTTTGTTGGGTGCGTTGATTTGTAATATCTGTCACTTTCAGTCAAACATACGGGTTTGACCCTACTTGCGGATGACCATCTTTCGCATGGCAGAAAAATCACCTGCTCCAAGATTCGACCGAGAATTTTTAACCTGCAAATGATAGAAATAGATACCGCTTGCAACCCGCTCTCCCGTCTCTGATTTGCCGTCCCAATACACGGCGCGATACCGATTGGTGTAGTATCCTGCCATCTGATGCCCTAACTCAAACTGACGCACTAACACCCCTTTTGCGTCGTAAATTGTGAGCTGCACTCTGGCATCGTCTGCGAGTTCATACGGAATCCATGTCTCCGGGTTAAACGGGTTGGGATAGTTTGCAAGTAGCACGGTCTTGTCAGGAACAAGCACCTCCAAAAGTTGTTTGAGGTTCGTTATACCGAGTTGAAAAGCGATTGAACCATCATTAGCAACGCCTGCGAGGTCGATCCACTGCTGAACCGTTTTCGGATTTAGACTTGCTAACATCTGTGCAGGTGGACGTGAAGGCCATGCCCCTACGATAGGTGCGGCAGGGTTTCCCCCTTGACTGAAGTGTTGGGCAACGACGATTATGTCAAAAATATTGACAGTGCCATCGCCGTTGACATCCACTCGCGGATCGGTTGGAGGTGATTGTCCCAAGTTTTGGGCTACTATAATCAGATCAAAGATGTTCACCTGACCATCTCCATTGACATCCCACGCGGTGGAACGGTTGCCGACAATGACGGGGTGGAGCGTAAGCTGGTAGGGAATCGTTGCCCCGGACGGAGTCCCTAGGTGGACATCGCTGAGTTGTAGTGAGCCTTCGCCAACTTGCTTTGCTGAAAGCGTAATTGAGAACAGGACACCTGTTCCACTGACACCGCCCGCGCCAAGAAACGCTCCACCTATGCCGGTGATGGAGCCGGCAATGTTATCAATAACCCCCTCCAGAAAGAAGGTGGTTCCACCGCTCTTTTTCAGAAAATCGCCTTCGTTCACAGAAACGGCTGAAAGCACCGACGGATTGAACCCAACTCCGAGTTGCCAACCGGCTAAATCGGTGATATTTTCGACCGTGATATTCAGAGTGAACGTCGTGCCCACGTTTACCGGAGCAATTGCGGAGGACAAGAGCTTTGCCCCAAACGGATTAACCAGTCCGGCACCGGACACTTCCTGTTGGTCATCGCCCGAGGTTTTTATTGAGGTTGTTGATGCTAGGTCGACTTCTTCGGGTTGTAGAAGTGTGCGGTAAACTTTTTTGCCATCCGAAATTAAATTTCCGCTAGGATGCCATGCCAAATCTCTGACTTCACTGCCCGTGTTAATTGATTTCACTCTGGTAATCTCTGTTTCAAGGGTAATATCTTCTCCTTCAATTTGAAAGAAGTCTATGAAACCATTACTCTTCCCTGCTGCGAAAAATTCCCCGTCTGGACTGAAGGCGATTGCATAGATTTTTGTATTTGGCAGGTCTATCTGTCTAATGCTCCGGCTGCTATCGAGCTCCCAGAAAGTCCCGAAACCGTCACTTCCAGTTGCGAGATATTTTTCGTTCGGGCTGAAGGCAAGACTATAGACAGGACTTTTGTGTACCAAATCCTGCCAATCGCGCCCGTAAATGCTTACTCTATGTTCTTTTGAATACGTTTGTAAATTTCCTATCGCGAAATAATATCCACTAGGACTGTAAGCGCAGGCTGAGACAGTGTCTGTATTCGCCACATAGGAAATTGACGAAACCAGAGACACATCGCGATCACTCACGCTCCAGAACTGTATTTTGTCGGTGTACGCTAAGGTGGCGGAGGCGAGAAGATTCCCATCAGGGCGAAAGACAACGGTATGGACCTCGGATCCGTGCAGCAGCCGATGCGTCTGCGTCCCTTTGTGCATATCCCAAAGGATTACTTTGCCACCATAAGAATAACTGCCTGCGTTTTCTCCAGCTGTTGCCAGATACTTTCCATCAATACTGAAGGCTACATCGTTAACCCAGTCACCATGATCCATTTTCCGAAATTTCTCGCCATTTTCCACTTTCCAGAGAGTTGCTATCCCCAGTTCATCATTGCTTCCCGTTGCGAAATATTTCCCATCCGGGCTGAAGGCAACGCTCGTGTTATTTCCCAAATCATATCCCACATCCAATGTCCACGTAACCCCCCGCTCCCAAAGTGGTGGATAATCAAGTTTCACCTGCGCCAAACCCCGCCGATACCCCGGATCTATCGAGAGCCAACCTGTAATGATGACTTCATCCCAGTTGTCAGAAAGGTTACGGGCATCATCCTTATTGATTGGAAGGCGTTCATTGAACTGATGAATTTCTCCGTTGAGCGTCGCCTCAAAAGTAATCGGGAAGAATTCCTCATTGGCATTATATTCACCGAGGGTCGCGGTAACCTCGTGCGTCTGGAAAATCCGGCGATATAAACGCCCAATTTGAGGTTGAATCTCAATGTTACGTGCTAGAAGTCCTGAAAGGTGTTGTTCTTCAAGCTCTGCACGACGCTGCGAAATTTCGGTGTCTAGTTGACGCAAACGCGCTGCATAGTCTTCATCGGATTCAAACTGGCTTTTTGGCGCGTTAAGGTTATGGTTTTCACGCAAGGTGCTGAGTTGTTCCTCAATGAACGTTCGTTTCTCCTCAATGAGTGTTCGATTCTGCTCAAGTTCCGCTTCAAGGGTTTGAATTTGAGTTGCGGTTTGGTCAAAGGCATCACCCATAGCCACTGACGTGAGAACAACTAGGGCAACAAAAACAACGCTGTACTGAATTGTTTTGTGCATGGTAAATCTCCCAACGAAAAAGTAGTGTTCGCTACATAACACGATTTCAGGGGTATTATAGAAATTTTCTTATAAACAACCGTTCAGTTGCCCAATTAAAGGTTTTCAGGATATTTATTTTAGATCAGGACTTACACACGTCAGCTTGTAGTTGCCCGATTTATCGGGCGTTGGGAATGGTGTCCAGCGGCGATAAATCGCCGAACTACAGGTCAAAGACTCTCGGAACGGAGGCTTTGACCGTTCAACTGCGTAAGTCCTAAGATAAATGATCTAATGCCTACGAGACCAAGCGGGCTCATAGTCTTCACTGGGGTTGTTAGTTAAATTAATCTGGTTTCCGCCGTTGGCATCCATTACGTAGATTTCAGAATTACCATCGCGATTTGACATAAAAACAATTTTTCTGCCATCTGGGGACCAAGCAGGGGCGTAGTCACCACGGGGGTTGTCAGTCAGTCGGATGGGGCTTGCACCGTCGGCATCTATCACGTAGATTAGTCCACTGGCATCGCGATTTAAGGCAAGCTTGCTGCCATCTGGAGCCCAAGAGGGTTGAGAGTCAGTATTAGAGTTATTAGTCAGATTGATCTGGTTTCTACCGTTGGTCTCCATTACATAGATTTCCCAGTCTGTATCGCGATTTGATACAAAAGCAATCTTCCCACCATCCGGAGACCAAGCGGGATCCCAGTCGTTATTGGGATTATTAGTTAGATTAATCTGATTCCCGCCGTTAGCCTCCATCACGTATATTTCCCTATCCCCATCACGATTTGATACAAAAGCAATTTTTCCACCATCCGGAGACCAAGCGGGTTCATAGTCCTCACTGGAGTTGTTGGTTAAATTGATCTGGTTTCTGCCACTAGCATCCATCACATAGATTTCAGAGTTGCCACCGCGATTTGACATAAAAGCAATCCTTCTGCCATTTGGGGACCATGCAGGTTGTTCGTCCCAATCAGGATTGTTGGTTAAATTGATCTGGTTCAGTCCATCAGGATCCATCACGTAAATTTCCCTATCTCCATCGCGGTTTGATACAAAAGCAATCTTTCCTTCAGGGGTTGTACCGCTGAGTACGGCCGTAATGGTGAGCTCAATTATACTGCGCCCACCACCTGCAGCGGTCCACGCCACGTCCAGAATTGCCATGCCCACAGGCAAACCAGTGTCAGTCCAAATTGCGGTGGCACCTTGCACCACAGCTTGTGTGCCGTTCACCGTTACATTGCCGGGCAGATCGCTAAAGGTGATGGTGATGGAACCGCCTCGCGGCATCTGACCTCCAGCTATCGGACTACTGCTGATAATTGTTACTGGCTCGATAGTTCGGTCTGGGGTAACTATAACCTCAACCCCCTGTGAGCAGTTATTTTCGATAAAGTTTTCCCCGCTGACTGCCACTACACACGCACCGTAGTAATACGTCCCAGCACTTGATGGTGCTGTCAGATTGATTGAGTAATCATTTGTGTGTGCCGCAGCGATGCTGCTCACACTATCCGTGCCAACTAGTGTGTCACTTGTCGAAATTGTTGCGTCGGTTGAGCGGTAGTAACGCAACGTCGTTGCGTCCGCTATCCCTGCCCCTTGATTGCGAACTGTCGTCCATAGCGTAAAGGCCCGTCCTGTATTTATGGAGTTGGGTGTCGCCGAGGGTGCTGGCACAATGAGATCCGGGCGCGCTACGGTGATGGTGGCGGTTGCTACCCTACTCCCCGATCTGGCTGTGATAGTAGCGGTCCCGCTCCCCCAGGCAGTAACAAGTCCTGATGAGTTGACACTTGCCACAACAGGATTGCTACTCTGCCAAGTGATAGTCGCCCCCGGCACGGTCTGGGCTTTCTCGTCTTTTACTGTGGCGTGGAGTTGTACGGTCTCACCTATTGCAAATAGTGTTGTCGATGCGGGAGTGATAACGATTGTGCTTGGCAACTGTACCACGGTGATAGCAGCGGTGGCTGTCCTGCTACCTGACGTAGCGGTGATGATAGCAGGCCCACTACCCCGGGCGGTGACAAGTCCCGTTGAACTGACACCTGCCACGGACGGACTCGCACTTGACCAATTTACGCTCGCGCCCGACGTGAGATTGTTGTTCGCGTCCCGGACAGTGGCACGCAGCTGCACGGTGCTTCCAATCGCGTTTAGAGTCGCAGCTGCGGGAGTGACCACTACGGTGGTGGGCGACTGTAAGACAGTGATGGTAACGGTGGTAGATTTCCCTCCCGACGTGGCGGTGATGGTAGCAATGCCATTGGCCCGGGCAGTAACAAGTCCTGATGAGTTGACGCTTACTATAGCGGTATTGTTGCTTTTCCATGTGATAGTCGCGCCCGGCACCGTTTGGTTTTTAGCATCTTTTACAGTGACACGCAGCTGCGCCGTTTCCCCAAGGGCTGTTAAAGTCGCAGCGGCTGGGGTGATAGTAATGGTTGATGACACCTGCGACACGGTGATGGTCACGCTTGCGGATTTTCCACCTGATGTAACTGTGATTGTTGTGGTCCCGTTCTGATGTGCGGTGACCAGTCCTGATGGGTTGACATTTGCCACAACAGGATTGTTGCTCTGCCAAGTGACAGTCGCATCCGGCACGGTCTGGGCTTTCTCGTCTTTTACTGTGGCGTGGAGTTGTACGGTCTCACCTATTGCAAATAGTGTTGCCGATGCGGGGGTGATAACGACTGTATTTGGCAATTGTACCACGGTGATAGCGGCGGTGGCTGTCCTGCTACCTGACGTAGCGGTGATAATAGCAGCCCCACTCCCTCTAGCGGTGACAAGTCCCTGGGTGTTTACAGTTGCTACAGATGGGTTTCCACTTGACCAACTGATGCTCGCATCGGAAAAGATATTGTTGCTGCCATCCCGGACGATAGCACGCAGCTGCACGGTTTCACTGATTGCAACTAGCGTTGCCGATATAGGGGTGATAGCAACGGTTGATGATGCCTGCGATACGGTGATGGTCACGCTTGCGGATTTTCCACCCGACGTGGCGGTGATGGTAGCGGTGCCGTTACCCCGTGCAGTAACCAACCCTGACGCACTGACATCCGCCACAGACGGATGGCTGCTCTGCCATGTGATGGTCGCGCTCGTTATGGTCTGGTCTTTGGTATCTTTTACCGTAGGACTAAGTTGGAGGGTCTCACCGATTGCTGTCAACCGCCCGCTGTCGGGACTGATGGCAACAACGGCAGCCGAACCGATAATTACCATTGGTAATGTATGGCTGCCGCCCCCGGCTGCGGTCCAAGCTACGTTCAGATTTGTCAGACCCGCGGCTAAACCGGGTGCTATCCAACTGGCGATATTCTCTTGCACCGCTGCTTTCGCACCATTTACTGTCACGGTGCCCGGTGGCGCGCTAAAATTCAGCGTCAGTACTCCTATGCCAAGCATCTGGGAGCCAGCTACCGGCTTACTGGAGAGCAGTTCAGCAACTTTCTCCAATCTCAAGGGGAGTTGATTCTCACCGCTTGAAATATTGACCGTGCCAACCCCCTCAAACAACCGCTTATTTTCTTTGAAGATCTCCACTTTAACAGCGCGCTTGGACCCAATCGGGATATTATCAACCCTTACATCATAGGTTTGATTGGCACCTTCAACGATAGCGAGATTCTGTTCGATCACAATCTGAGTTAGGATGTCTGGTGCTGTGATTGTGATTCTGACGGTATAATCCCCTTGCGCCATGGGACTGAAAAAAGCGAGGGGAATATCTATTGAGGGCGGGATTTCCTCCTCGTCGTCACCACAACTTGAGAAAAACAGAGTGAAGCCCAAAACCAACGATGCGATGAAAATTAACTGTTTGGACATCGGTTCGGGCACCTCTCCGCTTGTTCACGGAATACTTATTGAAATCGTTAAGTTCCCATTCTTTGATTCAGGTGCCAGATCAATACCGCCGCCGCTACCACTTTCGGCGTTGTCACCGATAGAAAGCCAGGACCTTATATCATCTCTAACGATGTACGCGGCCCCCGACGCTGCAACAACTCCACCTATAATAAAAGACCATTTTGATCTGCCTCTTTCGGGCTCCGGTAGGGGCGGTGCCAGCGGTCTGAGAACAACATGGACTTCCACGGGTTTTCCCGCACTAACCTTGATTTTCTGCTTATACTCCTCGTAATCTTGGAGGGTTAATTTCAAATTGTGGGTGCCAGCTATCACATTTTGAATCTCTATTGGAGTAGGGCTCGCTTGTAAATCATCATTAAGCATAACTTGTGCCCCAGTGGGCTCAGAATTAACAAAAATTGAACCAGGATCATCTGGAGGCGGGGGAGATACGTGAGGGACAGATAATGGCACTGTCGTCAACACAATCTCGCCAGAAACATTACTTGAGATTCGAGGGTTTTGTTGCTTCCTATTTGCAAACGCCCACGCTTTCACTTTTTCAACCACATACCTATTGGCTTCTGAAGCGGTGACACGTCTATCGGGAAGCGTGTCGGCTTTGCCACGAAGTGCCTCAAGTAAATAATATGTAAAAACACCGTGTCCAAGCTTATCATCCTCAAAACTGGATTCATTAATATTACATGATGCCAAAGTGACTCGCCCTTCTGCCTCCGAAAAAACCGCCTCTGCGAAAGCAGAAGACATGGCTCCTGAAGTTATCCCCTTGTCTCGACGTTGCCCGCTATGGCACGCATCAACGAAAATAATCTGTTGTCTTGCATTTTGAATTGCCGCATAAACCCTTGAAAGCGGAATTGCGGCCTCAGCTGGAATATTGACTCGTGTATCGGCAGGCAGCAAGTAATTGATGCCATTGTGCGTCGAGCCATGACCCGAAAAATAGAATACAACGGTGTCCTCTGATCCGATCATCTGGTTCAACAAGGCTAGACTTTCTAAGATATTATTGCGTGTCGGTAGGGTCTCTGAATCGCTGGTCAGCAAATGTAAGCGTTCTTTCTTAAACCCCCCTGTTTGTGGCTGGGTCAAGATCTCGTACACCGCACTCGCATCTGCGGATGCATATCCAAGCGAGTTGATATTGGGGTCGTCATAAGCGTTAATCCCAATAATAATTCCCCACCGCTTCATCTTCTCGATATCGGTAACAGGATTGAATCCCTTAACTTCAGCGCGTTTGCTAGATTGAGCCTCACTGATATTAGGTATGAATACAAGGGGAAATAATAGCATGGCTATTAAAATAGTCGTGATTTTTCTCATTTTCTTACATTCCTTTCCAATGATAGGTTCAGTTACCTAATGAAACGGAAGTCGTTGCGGGTCAGGCGTTTGTTCAATGCTCATTGTCGTTTAGCAATAGGTGCTTTACCGGTTCAAAACAGTATGATTACCAATTCGGTAGTGGACTTACCTTGTCGTAATATCTCTCATCTGTCTCAGATGGCTGCTATTTTCCAGTGAACTATTATGCACAGCACTCACTCATGTCAAGTAAGTCAACGAAACCTCTGAATTGCATCAACTAACTTATCCGCCCCAAAACGGATGACATCTGTGGCGGGTAGTCCTGTTTCTCGCTCGATGTCCTCAACGGCTTGGAGGGCTTCCTCTTCGGTGAGATCAAAGCAGTTGAGCCCAATCCCAATAACTTTGGCGGGTTTAATGGGATTGGCGAGCATCTCATATTGACGGATCAATTCTGGTACAGGAGGGAGTGGTACAGTGTACCGGGCGACAATTTTCCGTGAGGGCTGATGGCAGAAGATTATGGCATCGGGCATCGAGCCGTGTAACAGACTTAATGTGACACCCGAATAGCCGGGGTGCACCAGTGATCCCTGCCCTTCGACAATCAGCAGGTCACGCGCCTTCGTTGCCCCTTCCAAGACAATCTCCTCCGACGCGCCCGCTGTAAAGTCAGACACCACCGCATCAATGGCGATCCCCCAGCCGGAGATCATGATGCCGTTCTGACCGGTCGCACAAAATTCGGCGTCTATCCCTCGATTCTGTGCCGTATCCGCGAGTTCAATCGCTGTCACCATCTTGCCAATTCGACAATCTGATCCAACGGTCAGGATAACCGTTTGATCTACTTCATCGGCTTTGCAGGTCGCAATAGGAAGGTCTGCCGGCGGTTTACGCACATCCCACAGCGTGACGTTGTTACGTTTGGCGAGGTCGGCAAGTTGTGGATCATCACTCAGGAACCAGTGGAGCCCACTCATGATATGCAGCCCATGTCCAATAGCTTCTTTCAGAATAGCTATCCACGGTTCAGGCAATTCACCCCCCGGTGGCGCGATTCCAATGGCGAGCATCGTTGGGTTCAATTCCATCGCTTCCGCAAGGCTGCTAAGGACCGGAATCCCTTCCCCGATTTCAATGACTTCGCTGACATCTTTCCCGGCTTGTTCACTGTCGATAACAGCAACGACGTTCTCGGTATGGTAGCGCACCAGCACCGTCGCTGCTTTTGACTCAAGGATGCCGAAGGAACCTTCGGCGAGAATGACCATTTTATGTTCTTTAGGATTGAGTTGTTGTGCCATATATCTGTCCTTATTTTTATGACAATTTTTGTCACTGATACAACATTTCGTTGACGGGAAGTTGTGCTTTTAACTGCAAGAGTTGCCCTGCTGGAAGATTTGTAATTTCAGCAATGAGTCCAATCTCCATTCCCTTTGCAAGCATCGCTTGTGCGGTTTCAATCTTGCCTTCCCTTTTGCCTTCTATGTGCCCGTTATGATAGATTTGTTGCTTCTCTTTTTCTAATGCGGTGATTAACATGGTCCTTACCTCTTTGCTAAGGAAAGCTCTGCCTTCAACTGCAAGAGTTGTGCTTGGGAAAGTTGTGTAATTTCAGCGATAAGTTCAATCTCCATTCCCTTTGCAAGCATCGCTTGTGCAGTTTCAATCTTGCCTTCGGTGCGACCATTCTGATAGATTTGTTGCTTCTCTTTTTCTAACGCAGTGATTAACATGGTCCTTACCTCCTCTTCATCTCGGTAGATAGTTTCTAATGACTCATAATCCTCAGTCGCAATTCGCCCGTGGAGTGCCAACTGCTTGAACCAATTTAAGAACAGGCTAACCGCCCCCTTGTCCGCCTCCGACGAGAACAGATTCAGCAATTCCGCCTCCAGTACATCTACATCGTAATGCGATTCTGCCAAAAACAGTGTAGAAACGATGTTTCGGATTTTTAGTAGGGCTTGTTGGCTATATTGGTTTTCAGCAATTAAGAAATATCGAAAAGCTAGTGTAAACGCACCCAATGGCGGTGTCTGCTCGATTAAATCGGAAAGGTTAATTGGTGCTGTCCAACGGTCTTCTCCATTGTATAGCACGATAGGAAAGACCGCAGGTAGCTTTTTGACCTGTTTGTGATTGGCAATATAGTCCATGTAGAAGTTGGTAATGTAGTTGAGTACCCGTAACGCCATGAACGGATCAACGGTAGATTGAAATTCAATGAGGATGTAGATATAAACCTCATGGTTAAGCAACTGGACTTTGTAAATTAAGTCACTCTCGGTTTCTTGGTAGTGTTGAGAGATGAATGACTTATCAAGCGTTTCACAAGTCGAAAAATCGAGTTGATTGACCCATTCTTGTTTGACAAAGGTCTCAAGCAGTTGTCTAAATATGGTCTGATTGGAAAAGAGTTTTTTATATCCGCTATCGTGAATGTTCACCCCTAGCCCCTCTCAAGTTGCTTTGAACCCTCAATGAAGCATCGGGGAACTTACGTCAAACGATTCGTCTATTCGCCCAGTCGCTGATTGGTGGGGCTATCGAGTCGGTTCCCCTGCGTCTCATTCTATATTTGTCGGGCAATGATTCTTACCGGCGTTTCTTTGGGCGGTACAACATCCGTATTGACGCGGTAGGTTCGGTCGTCTGTGCCACCGGGCAGGGGATGGTTGAAAATCGAGTCGGGATCGCGATAGACAGCAATAATATTGTGAAACAGTTGAGAGGTAAACTGGTTACGGAGAAGGCGTCCACCTGTGAAAATCCAGTGGGTTTGCTGCATCGGCTGCTTCGTCATCGCATTCCAAACCAGTTCTTCGGCGCGATGGCGAATAACTTCCTCACCACGTTTCCACTCAACCCACAGCTCGACTGGATCGCCTTTAGGGAGATGCGGGTCACCCTCCACAGTGAGGTTCATGCCCGGATTCAGGTTCAAGCGGAGCAGTGCCAGTTGGATGTGTATCGGCTCTGCGTCGAGCATAATGAGACTCTCATGTGTTTTGCCCAGTTCGCCGACCGCAAAAAATTCGAGGATGGTCTCTGGACTGATAAGGTTGATCTCACCGTTCATGACCACTTCATGTTTATTGGCATCAACAGTGACAGTTCCAATTTGGTAGATGCCATCACCGACTTTCCGAATACTAGCGGTTGGATCGATAGCCTCCGCGGACTCCGGGCGGATGGTTAATTGCTGCGAGGTGGTATTGTTGCTGCGATTCAGATCCGCAATATCCTTATTCGGGTCAATAACGACATAAAGTGTGAGATCCCCATCCTCACTTGGGATCCAATTAATTTCAGTGGTTGTTTCATCGAGATTCTTGTTAAAGAGGACCTCTTGAGAATCGATCGTTTTCCCACCCTGCCCCGGAGGTCCGTCGTAAAAATCTACCGGAACCGTTGCTTCGATCGGTGCGCCGGTATTTGCCAACGTAACACTGATTCGCACAGGATCGCCAACACGCGGCGAAGGCGGAGAGTAGCGAAGGCTGCGGTTCACAGCACCGAGGTCTGGTTGAATTGGTTTTGGCAGGGACCGTGTCAGAAACATCAGCGCGAAGCAGGTTGTTGGGAAATAGTCCTCGTGATCGATCCAGCGTCCATCGGGTTGCTGCTCAGCGACAAACATACTAGCGATGTCCTGATACCAATCATGTCCAGCAAGCGTATCCTGTTTCGGTGGGATGTCGCAGAAACGTTGTAATGTCACAAAATAGTAGTGATGCCAAGAGTTTGCACCGGGATTGCGGGTAAGCGACCAGTGTTTTTTGATCCATTCCAACCCTTTCTGTACCTGTGAATCTTCAACAGGAACCCCAAACGCGCGGAGCGTCCAAAGCCCTGTCGCCGTCATACTTCCGTAGACACCTTCCGCCCAAGGCGAGCCGTGCTCCACCCGATTATAGAGCCATCCGCCGGTCTCTGTCTGATTGCTGCGGATCCATTCCTCGGCGCGTTTCCAAGTCTCTGCGGGAACGTCAAGCCCCCACTGCTTTGCAGCGTAGAGGGCGTAGATAACCCAGTTAAAGTGCGCTCCATCGGCTGTCGCACCGTAGCCCCAACCGCCAAAATCTCTTGGATCTGAAAACTCCTCGCCCCCAAATGGCAACTGCAGCTTAACGAGCTGGTTCACTGAAAACTGGGCACGCTTGCGATATTCTGGCAGGTCGGCAGCAACGAGTGTGGGCAAAACGATAGAGTGAACGTAGGCATCAAAGGAATTCCAATCCTGCTGCATAAGAAAATCGAGCCCCTGTTGTATGGCAGGATCTGAGGCAGGAACCCCCGCCGACATCAAAGCGAGCATCGCAAGTGCTGTTTCTTGTTTGCTATCTTCCCCCAGGTCCCACGCTGGACCGGGTATAAGATCTTCAGGCAACCCTTTCAGGGTCGCACCACAGATGACACAAATTGAAATAAGCTGATTCTCGGAACCACATTGTAAACAGGTGCGGTTATGTTTCCCCTGTTGGGCTTTTACCCACTCTACCCCCCTTTGTATTGCGTTTTGGATCTGGTCGGGAGTTGCCTTGGGAAAGGCGCGTCGTGTAGCAGTAATCGAAGTGTGAGCGATATTATTACTGCGGTTGGCTTCCTGAATTTCCTTATCGTCCCCAACTGGATTAACGACAGCATATACTTCCGTTGTTCCGGGCGGTGGTCGCCATTGCGTTTTAACACTTTTCGATTCGCCAACTCCGAGTCCCAAAATTACATCTCTACACATAATCTGTAGGGGCGTTGTATCCGGGGCACCTTCGTAGAGATTGACTATCAGATCTTCATTCATGGTCGGAGCAACCTGTCCCACATTTTTGACGATGATGGAGATCGTGATTTCCTCTCCCTCAAGCGGAGACGGATTGGAAAACACAAAACTTGTGCTGTCCACCTCAAAGTCCGGAAGCGGTGTCTGTTGTGCCTGCACATGAAATGCAATGAGGCACAGCATCAGAGTAAAAAGGAAGCGAAACCTATTCATACAAACACCTTTTTTATTCCAATGAATTGGGATTGGTTAGTAAATGTCGAGAGAGAACCAGCGATTGCAAATTAAGCGTGAGACAGTAAGCAAATGGGCAGTGCTAGGTATACCCATTTTTTCCTACATGTACTATTGCCCCGTCCAATTACCAACGGAGACAAAAGAGGGTTGTGGTATCGGATTTTCAAACAACTGCTGTCCATCCGCAGAGAACTTACTGACACCACCTTGGAAAGTCGATCCAAACTGATCCGCGACCCAAACGCTGCCATCTTGGGAACTGGCACAAATAGAAAGAACTGCCATCCCAGCGGGTACTTCCAGCAATTTTTGCCCATTCGCGGACAATTTGACAAGGGTATTGCCATCGGCAACAACCCACAGATTGCCATCCCGCTGGTTGACGCTCGGAGAGCTAGGTAGCTTGAGGTCGGCAACTCTGAGCAATTCCTGGCCGTTTGGACTTAATTTCACGATAACGTTGGCGTGTGGATCTGTCACCCACGCATTGCCAGATTGGGAATTGACAGCGACATATTTAGGTTCTTTCAGTTTTACCGGAGAGGTCGCAGCGGCTGCGCCGCTGGCACTATACCGAGCAATTGCTCCGCGGGAATCTGTGACCCAGCAACTACCATCGGTGCTATTGACTGCAACTGTTGGTTCGTGCACACCAGTAATCGTCGCAAGAACCTGACTACCATCGGCTGAAAATTTCTGGACCGTATTAATTCCACCGATCCAAACGGTTCCATCAGTTGGATTGACCGAAACGGAGTGTGGACGCTCTATTGGCGGCAGTTGGGCGAATGCGTTGGTTGTTGGATCAAATCGGAAAACAGCATTCGCAGCAGAGACAGCAATCCAAACAACACCGCTTTGAGGATTAACCACAGCAGCTTGCGCCTGAGTCAGACCGGGTATAATCGTTGGATCTGCCAGACCATCCGCATTAAGTTTATAGACCGTATCCCCGCCACTGACGACCCAGCATTCACCGTTGTAATTCGCATGAAGTGGGTTGAGTGAAACCACAATGAGAACAAGTATCGCTGATAGTATCTGTAGTGTATAAAAAACGCGTTTTTTCATCGAAAAACTCCTTTAGGTATGGAACCCCAAACCTTTATTGCTTTAGTCCTGCTTTAGCAAATTGAAAAAGGGTTCCGTTAATTACGACACGGTTTCCTGACCGACAAGATTTAGGTGAGCTGCTTCTGACTATCTCAACTCGCACTTTGAAAATGTCAGATCTGACTCAATATCTATGCTTGCAGATGGTGGTTGTACACCCCCGTCTCTGAGTATGTACTGCCCCATCGCTATCACAACCCAGAGCGGATACAGGCTTGAGGAGCACCCGTACCATCTTTTTTACTGCCAGGTAGAGGGTTGCAATTACTAGCTAGTCAACGGTTTAACTTGTAAGGGAGTGACTGGGCGATCTCTACAACGTCCCAATAAGATCGGAATATTGCATGGCAGACACTATCACAGGCCCAATGCTTTTGCTTTGGGTAGTTGACCTGAGTTAATCTTCTATAAATGTTTGGGCGTAATCGTTGTCAGTTACTCCGCCCTAAAGGACGGGTCTTGTTTGTCCGTCCAATGGGTCTTACCGAGTTCCGCGCTTCTGGCCCCGAACAGGGGGTTTCGGGGTCGTTGACTACCGACACACCTCTCCCGACATATCGGGATCCCGAGAATCGGGACACGCAAGGCTACAGCAGCCTTTTTAATGTTTATCGCAGCGTTATAATCTCTATCCAATACTAACCCACAGTGCGGACAGGCATGGACAGGTTCTGATAACAATTTCGGTACAACTGAATCACAACCTGAACATTTCTGACTGGTGTGTTTGGGGTCAACTTTCGTCAACGTCAAGCCAGCGTTTGCAGCTTTGCTCTGAAGTCTTAATCGAAAGCTACCCCAGCCAGCATCAGATATGCTCTTAGATAGATGCTTATTCTTTACCATGTTCTTGATTTTCAGGTCTTCAACAGCAACTTCTTCGCATTGAGAGAACAACCAATGAGCGGTCTTACCTTGAAAATCACGGCGTTGATTGCCGATATGTTCGTGTATCTTGGCAACATACTCCCGTTGTTTCTCATAGCGGACACCGCCTTTTTCACGACAGGACAATATCCGTTGTGCTTTACCAAGTCTCTTTTCTGACCGACGGAAGTGTCGAGGGTTGGCGACTTTATCACCATCTGAGGTGGTTAAAAACGACGCAAGCCCAACGTCAATACCTATTGTCGTTTCAACGGGAATCTCAACAGGGTCTGGTATCTCAACGACTATACATACATACCACCCACTCGCTTTACGCCGTACCGTCAACGTCTTAATTGTTCCGTCGGGCAATGGACGGTGGTAATGGATTTTGACATGACCGATTTTCGGCACGACGACTCGCGCTGTCCGCTTGCGAATATCGCGTATCAACCGGTTCGATAAGTGCTTAAACGTCATTGACCGATACCGACCAGCACCTTTGAAGCGTGGAAAACCGGGTTTGTCTCCCTTCTTCCCACGGCGAAAAAACGATTGGTAGGCTTTGTCTAATCGGTCAATCGTATCCTGCAAAACGTCAATATGAAGCGATGCGACTGGGACTGATTCTTGGCGAAACGGCGTTAAGGCTTTTTCTTGGGTTGATTTCTTAACGGACTGACCGGTCTGTTCATAAGTTTCCTTACGCCATGCAAGGGCTTGATTATACAAGTTGCGAAGGATTTCAAGCCATGCGACCAGTTTATCGGCTTGCTTGACTGTTGGATAGGCTCTGTATTCATAAGTCTTTTTCATAATCAACGCTTTGAATCTATCAAGAAAGGAGGCGCAGTTTCCTCCCCGCCCTAAAGAACGGGGCTGCCACTGCTAGGAATTTGGTGAGAACAAGTTGCGCCGAAGCAACAAGATGTCAATAGGTTAACACATCTACTCGTAATGTTCAAGCATTTTTGGAGGACTCGACGCTTAGTCTTGCTCATAGGATACGAATCGGTTATAATTGATATTATTAACTAAACTGTGATGAGGATATAGCCCTATTGAGGCTCCGTGAAATCTGCAATAAAGACATGAACCCCCTAACCCTTAAAGAGTTACGTTTTTACACGCATCAACCAAGGTATCGCCGGATACAGTTTATCATTCTTTGCACTCTTGCTTTCGCCTTGTTTGCCACAGCATTTGAGCAATTCGCGCTAAGCCGTGGGCGGCCACAGATTCTTGTTGGCGAAAGTATTTATGTGCTCCTGATACCCCTCTTTTTTTGCCTCCTACTCGGCTTGGTTGTCCCGTTGCAAGTCGTTGAATCCTTTCAAATTGAACGACGCGGTGCTAACTGGGATTTACTCAATCTCACACCCATCAGTCACCGGAAGTTTCTGCTTGGCAAACTGATGGGGGTAGTTTTAGCACTATTCTGGTGCATTGGATTGACGATTCCACTCTTTGGGGTATCGGTTTACACGGGCGGATTGGCGATGCGTCAACTCCTTCAGTGCGGACTGGTATTTATCGTCGGTTTTATCACCTTTTTCTTGATTGGAGCATGTTTTACCTTGCTCGGTCACCCGAATCGTGCAATGGGGCGGAGTTACGCTGCTGTACTGTTATTGAGTTTTATCCCACTTATCGCTCCGGCATTGACACCGCTGGCGGGTATCCCAACTATCTTATTGGAATTGCTACGGGTGTTGAGTCCCTTGTGTGTACTCGTTGCGATCGTCAAGTCTGACACCGACATTGCCCTCGGCATTGCACCAATTTGGGTGTGGATGGTACTCTATCACATAATTCTATCTACAGCTCTTTTTGGAGTTTTGAATTGGCACCTTGAAAAACAGGTACTGTCATCATAAAACAGTTTGATTTTATCTTAACGCTCACCTTTGTTGGGACAAACGTAAGTCTGTTTTTCCGACTGACTTTGATGTCACTTAATTTTCACGTATAAAGAAAGGAACCAAATAAAAAATATGAGTTTTCACTTCAAAGATGACTATCTTTACTGCGAACAATTAAAGATTAAAGCCATTCAAGACCAGATTCCAGAGAGCCCGTTTTACCTCTATAGTCTTACTCAAATAATAGAGAATTATAAGGCTTATGAAACTGCACTGAAAGGTATTGAGTCAATTATCGGTTACGCCATTAAAGCAAATAACAACCTGACAATCCTCAAACATCTACGTGAGTTGGGAAGTGGTGCGGTGCTGGTGAGCGGGAACGAATTGCGAATTGCGTTGGCAGCGGGATTTGATCCCAAGCGTACCGTGCTGAACGGAAACGGCAAAACAATCGCAGAACTTATCCTCGCAGCAGAACACGGCGTGATGATTAATATCGACAGCGAGTTTGATCTGGAACATGTGCAAGAAGCCGCCAAGGAAGTGGGCAAAGTCGCTGATGTTCTCATCCGCATTAACCCCAACGTTGACCCGCAAGTCCACGCCTATGTCTCAACAGGAATCAAGAACTCTAAGTTTGGCATCCGAAATGAACGGTTGCACTGGTTTCTTGATCAGATAAAAGCCGAACCGCTCCTCAACCTTGTCGGTGTTCACTGCCATCTCGGATCAACGATCAAGAAGGTACGAATCTTTCGCGACGCCACTATCTTGATGATGGAGTTCATAGAAAAGATTCGAGATGTGGGATTCGATCTGAAATACCTGAATATCGGCGGAGGGTTGGGGATTGACTACGAAAAAACGGGCGAATCGATACCAACGCCTTCCCATCTAATTGATTCGATTAGGGATGTGTTGACCGATGACATCGGATTGATCATCGAGCCGGGCAGATCTATCATTGGAAATTCAGCGGTGCTTGTCAATCGGGTCACCGGCGTGAAAACAAATGGTAACAAGAATTTCATCGTCATTGACGGAAGCATGGCGGAACTTATCCGTCCAAGTCTATACGACGCCTACCAGCATATCGATTTTATTGAACCCATCAATGGCGAAGTCGTAACCTATGACGTTGTAGGACCCGTATGTGAATCGGCGGACTTTCTTGGCCAAGATCGGACGCTGCCAACGCCTCACGAAGGTGCGGGGCTTGTCGTCCACGATGCTGGGGCGTACTGCTACGCGATGAGTTCAAATTATAATCTCAAGATGCGTCCACCGGAATACCTCGTTGACAACGATCGTTTAATTCAAATCCGTCGTTCAGAGACATTTGAAGAGCACATGCGATTATTTGAAGTATAAACTAAGTGCTAGCTTGCAACTGCTGATACGCTTGCCTGTCAGAGACCGGGAGTGAAGCGTGATGCGTGAAACGTAAAAATCATTGGTTCAGCGGTTCATTTAGCCCCAAACAATGTGGAAAAGACCTTCTTACTAAACTAGCACCAAAGGTTACAATACGGGACTCCCCGGCAGAACTCCGGGATTAAGAGTGTTGTCTTGACAAAGTACAAACTATGAGTGTGTCAATTTGACATAGAGAAAAGAGACACACCTTCGCATTTTGTGGTTTTTATACCGACCAAAAATTTGCTCAACGACGTCTGATGCGCATTTGCAGTGAAATCGGAGCGAGAAGACTTGTTTTGGCACGTCATTTGCTGACTCAGTTACGACTTACATTTCACGCAATACACATCAGGAGGAACTATCATGCGAATTGACAAATTTACACAAAAGGGTCAAGAGGCTCTCCTAGAAGCACAAAATTTGGCGCAGAAGTACAACCATCCGACGGTCAAACCGGAACATCTGCTCAAGGTGCTAGTTGAGCAAGAAGGCGGAGTCGTGCCATCTGTTCTCAAACGGATTGGCGTGGACACCGATACGCTGGAACAGCGGGTCGATGAGACGTTGGATCGTATGCCACGCGCCACGGGTGCATCGGTTCAAGTTGGAATGGATCGGGACATAATTAGTATTCTTGACGCAGCAGAAGCAATTGTCGATAAGATGAAGGATGACTACACGTCCACCGAGCATATTCTACTGGCGATGGTGCAAGCG
The DNA here is from genome assembly GCA_965208425.1 of Candidatus Poribacteria bacterium. Lineage (GTDB taxonomy): Bacteria > Poribacteria > WGA-4E > WGA-4E > PCPOR2b > PCPOR2b. The sequence continues at coordinate 5,367,825 of OZ242335.1, forward strand.
AAGGCATCTACAGTCCGCGAACTGTTAGCCACCTTCGGCGTGAACGAACAGAGCATCATGGATGCGCTGATGGGCATCCGCGGTTCCCAACGGGTCAGCAGCCCGACGCCCGAAGACCAGTATGAAGCATTGGTCAAATATGGTCGTGACCTGACGCAGGAGGCTCGTAAAGGGAAACTCGATCCCGTGATTGGGCGCGACGAAGAGATTCGACGCACGATTCAGATTCTGAACCGGCGCACGAAAAACAACCCGGTCCTCATCGGCGAGCCGGGCGTGGGCAAAACTGCTGTCGTTGAGGGGCTTGCACAAAGAATCGTGCGAGGCGATGTACCACTTGGGCTTAAAGACAAACGGCTCGTTGTGCTTGACCTTGGTGCATTGGTCGCTGGCGCAAAATATCGTGGTGAGTTTGAGGAGCGTCTGAAGGCGGTACTGCAAGAAATTCAGAGTGCCGAAGGACAGATTCTTCTCTTTATCGATGAGATGCACACCCTCGTGGGCGCGGGGGCAGCCGAAGGTGCGATGGATGCGTCCAACATGCTCAAGCCGATGCTAGCGCGCGGTGAACTCCATGCCATCGGTGCGACTACGCTCGACGAATATCGCAAGCACATCGAAAAAGATGCCGCACTCGAACGCCGTTTCCAGCCGGTCTATGTCGATGAACCTTCCGTTGAAGATACCATCAGTATCCTGCGTGGCCTCAAAGAGCGGTACGAGGTACATCACGGCGTCCGTATCACGGATAGCGCAGCAATCTCCGCTGCAACCCTAAGCCATCGCTATATCAGTGATCGCTTTCTACCGGACAAGGCAATCGACCTTGTGGACGAAGCCGCGAGCCGACTCCGCACCGAGATTGATAGCAAACCGGCGGAATTAGACACAGTTGACCGAGAGGTTATGCAGCTGCAGATCGAGCGGGAAGCCTTGAAAAAGGAGAAGGACGCAGGCAGCAAAGAACGGTTGGAGAAAATTGAAGAACAACTCGCTAACCTTGAAGAGAAAAGTACGCAGCTGTCCGTCCGCTGGCAAGCTGAGACGAGTGCTATCGAGAAGGTACGCAGTATCCGCGAACAAATTGATCAAGCCAATCAGCAGATTGAGGAAGCGGAACGTCAGACCGATTTACAGCGAGCTGCCGAACTCCGCTATGGTCATCTCCGTCAGTTAGAGATTGATCTTGCTGGCGCCGAAGCAGCACTTGCTCAACTTCAGGGCAATGGTGCGCTGCTAAAGGAAGAGGTGGACTCTGAAGACATCGCCGCCATTATCAGTAAGTGGACAGGAATTCCGGCGAGTAAACTGCTGGAAGGTGAGATCGAAAAACTGGTGCAGATGGAGAAACGGCTGCATAACAGAATCGTCGGACAGGCCGGGCCCGTCGAAGCGATAGCGCGGGCGGTCCGGCGAAGTCGTTCAGGTTTGCAGGACCCGAATCGTCCAATCGGCTCCTTCATCTTCTTAGGACCGACGGGGGTAGGGAAAACCGAACTCGCGCGTGCGTTGGCGGAATTCCTGTTCGATGACGAGCAGAACCTAGTGCGGATCGACATGAGCGAATATCAGGAACAGCACACCGTAGCACGCTTAATCGGCGCACCGCCGGGATATGTGGGGTACGACGAGGGCGGTCAGTTGACCGAAGCTATCCGACGCCGTCCCTATAGCGTTGTGCTGTTCGACGAAATTGAGAAGGCACACCCGGAGGTGTTCAACGTCTTCCTACAGGTGCTTGATGATGGTCGGCTCACCGACGGTCAAGGTCGCACCGTTGATTTCCGCAATACGGTCATCATCATGACCAGCAACATTGGCAGCGATTCAATCCTGAACATCGCGGACGATAAAGCGATGCGTGAACGGGTGACTTTTGCGCTGCGTGAGCATTTCCGTCCAGAGTTTCTGAACCGGATTGACGAAGTGGTGTTCTTCCATCGTCTGGAGAGCGAACACCTCCGCCAAATTGCCGAAATTCAACTTGGCAACGTTCGTGAGTTGCTAGCCAAACGAGACATCTCGATCGAGACGACAGATGCAGCGGCAGATCTGCTCATCCAAGAGGGCTACGACCCCGCTTACGGTGCACGTCCCCTCAACCGGGTGATTCAGCAACGCATCATTGATCCGCTAGCGATGCAGGTTATCCAGAACGAGGTACGTGACGGCGACCATCTGTTCGTTGATGCGAAGGCTGATGAACTGACATTCACAGTAACTGGATCGATTGAGAAGGATAAGATCGCTGCAGATTAAAAATAAAAAAACTAATACATGGAGGCTCTTATAAAAAGAAAGTGCAAAACGCGAAGATAAACCGAGTTTTTTCGGCAAAACTCGGTTTCTGTTGCACCATTTCTTAACATGAGCCTACATGGAATAGATACGAACGCTGCCATTTCAAACATGAGGATCCCTATACATATGTTCTCAAGAAACCTGCTACGTAATGCCAGTTTTGAACTCGACTTCGGTGACACTGTACCGACGAACTGGGGAGACACCCAAAATGAGTTGGCGTTGCAGTTGCACCTCGATCTGAATCCCGATGAAATCGGTATAACTCAGGTCCCGCAAGTATCGCCGCGCAGTGAAGCAACGGACGAGACGGTTGATGGCAAACGTGCAGCGCGGGTTGAGACAGAGTCCGCCCTAAACTCCGATGAAACAGCGGAAAGTGTCAGCGCCGTGGGGCATCTGCTCTCGCCGATGGTGAATGTCACGCCTTGTACGCCGTATACCATTTCAGTTTATGCGCGAAGCGATGACGCATCGGCCAAACTGGAGATCGGCTTGTGGACGCATCCAGTGGACTTTTCACAGTCCCCCGATTCACTCAGTTATGCCATGCCACTTTCAACGGAGTGGCAGCGTTTTACATTCACCTGTTGCACGGACGAACTGGAGGAACATGCTGTCGTTCACTTCAAGGTCACAACAGATAAAGCAGGAGCAGTTGCTTGGTTTGACGCTGCGCAGCTGGAACAGGGGCATCAAGCCACCACGTTCAAAACGCGCAGAAACGTCGAGGCAGCGGTTGCTAGCTGTCCCGATGCCCGACCTAATCAGGGACGGCGAGATAGTTCGCTGATTCACCTCAATGACGGACCACTCAAACTGTCTTTGACAACTTACAACCATGCAGCCGAAACAGTTAACGAACCGATCACGTTGGAGGTCAGAGAGCTTGTTGGGAAGCGTGTAATTTTTACCCATACATTTGTCGCCCCGATCCCACCCGGCAGAAATGAGCAGAAACTCTCGCTTGACTTTCCGTTCATCGGTGAGTTCTACGCCCGGCTTATTGCTGGGGATGGCGAGCAGATTAGTCCGGAGGATTATATTTTCGTCAACTACCCGGCCTTCGAGGAGACGTATCAAGGAGTAATGTACACAAAGCACAGCGCCGTACATGAAATACCGGCGGAGCGGAGCGTGCTGCCGTGGACCAATGATCGGAACTGGTACGCTGATACGCAAGCGACACTGATTGTTACCGACAACGATGAAATTCACGCACAGATGAGCGATAGTCACACGGTGATGCGTACCCATGACGGTGGACGAACTTGGGATAATCTACAGGTGACCAAATTGGTGAACACTGTGTTACGCGATGGGACGTTTCTAGCGGTGGAACCGGAGGATAGGAGGTTGCGCGTGTCACGGTCAAGCGACCAAGGGAGGACATGGCAGCCGCTCGGACAGATTGAGACATCCGAATACCCGCAGGTCGGGGGTATTGAACAGCTGCGCGATGGATCGCTGATTATACCGGTCGGCATTATCAGCTCCGAGACAGCAGCGGGTCCCCTTACCGTACACGCATTTCGCTCAACCGATGGGGGCAGGACATGGTCGGGTGGTTCACCAATTTGTCCGGGAGGTGAACCGCAACTCCTTGAATTGCAATCGGGGCGACTACTCGCTTTCTGCCGCAACAATCCACGGGTTCCGCCTAACGATCTACAACGCCCATTCCGCAACGAAGGTCCGTGGCGGTTGTGGCAACGGTTTCAAGGTGCTCGCAGTCTATCTTCCTACACGAAACGGATCACGTTAGCAGAATCGGATGACGGTGGGCAGGCGTGGCATAATCAGCGTCCTGCGACGTTTCTACTGGAAGAGATGCACGGTGGGGGCGTACAGTTGCCGGACGGACGGGTTGTCTTTCTTTATACGCATCGTGGTCCAACATATCGTGGCGGTGAGCGGGCAAAGGTAAGTTCTGATGAGGGACGTACATGGCGCGATGAGTTGTATTTCATGACCGCGACACCTTCGTATCCGGGGTACTCCGGTAGCTGTGTCCTGCCGCCCCACCTAGCAGATGGCAAACAAGGGATGATCTTGACACTCGTCGGTGAGCGATCGGAGCACAACTGGGGCAGCGAAGGTCCCACGACACCCGATGGCTTTCAATATATGCCGCGCGTCCAAGCAATTCGTTGGCGACCCGTAGAGTGAACAAATAGGTATTGGAAAAGGATTCTGAATCTGGATCACGATGCGTAAAACGTAATGCGTGATTCGTAAGAACTTCATGATAGATTCAGAGGTTCAGCGGTTCATCTAGCCCTAACGAAACAAGGGGTGCCTAGTATTATCAACCTGAGTTAAAATGGCCCTTCAAAAGGGAAATTATCTATAGTGCACCGCGTCAATTTGATGACTGCCGATGTAGTGCCGGACTGGGTCGATGGTGTTTCAATCCATTTTTCTTAAAAAAATTACGAACTTAATCCAAGCTCGTCTGCCCAAAGGAACAGAGACACAAGATTATAGCCGAAACCTACATATCATATATTGATAATAACTCCGTGGTTCGGCACTATTCTAACATTTATTTGATAAAAAAAAAGGAGATTTTACCATGAAACGCAGATGGTTCGTACTCACAGCGATACTCGCAATGGCAGCAGTTACCGTTTTCCTGACCAATCAAGTTACCCAAGCCCAGCGTCCAGATCGCGACGGGATGCGCAATAGAGCCGGCGGTGAAAGGCGTGGTGGAGGCGGAATGCGTGGATTCAATCCCACCTCAATTATTGACAGTTCGTGGACAGACCTCACATTTTCAGTCAAGGTCGATGATGAAACCCTCATTAAAGCCCGCCCAGTTTATCAAAAACATCGTGATAATCTTCAGAAAACTCTCAAAGAAGCTCGTGAATCCGAGGAGCGAGGCGGACTACGCGAAGCCATCAGAGAAGTTCGCGACGGGTTCAAGACAGATTTAAAGTCGGTACTAACCGAAGATCAGATAGCCCAACTCGACACACTCGAAGGGAAGCGGATGCAGCAGATGATGGGTCGAGGTGGTGGTAGAGGCGGTGGCGGCGGCAGAGGACGCTAAGTCATAACATCAAAACAGGGGAGAGATGGATTTGTCCATTCTCCCCTTATTCTTTGTCTCGCCAACGAAGGGGGATAGCCGATGCAAAAAAAATGGATCATTATCATAGCGATCGCCGTCGTGATCCTCGTATCCGGCGGCTTGTTGCTGCGCGGACAATTTGCCAAGGCAACCAAGGATGATGCCGGTAGTGCGCCTGCAATCAAAACCGCTACAGTTGAGCGGGGCAATATTGAGGTAACAATTGACGCTACTGGGACCATTGAACCACTTAACATTGTCGAAGTAAGCTCCAAAGCGAGCGGTAAAATTTTAGAAATCACCGTTGAAGAAGGGGACTATGTGGAACAGGATTCCGTGATTGCGCGTATCGAAACCACCTATGTTGCAGCGGATCTGGAGCAGGCAGAAGCGGATTTCAGTGCCGCCCAAGCACGTTTTGCTCAATCAGAGATTAATATCGTATTGCAAAAGGAACAAACAGCGATTCAGATTCTGCAGGCGGAAGAAAAATTAGCTGAAGCAAAAAAACAGTTGGAACAACTCCAAGAACAGATAGACATAGAAAAAATAAGCAATCAACGCCAGCTAGACGATGCGGAAAATAGCCACAGTATGGCGAAGTTACGATACAAGCTCCTGACAGCTGATACTGTGCGCGAGGAGGATAAAAAGCGTGCAGAGGCAAGCGTGAGCCAAGCGAAAGCCAACTTTGAACTCGCCGATAAAGAGTTTAAGCGAAAACAACAACTTTTCGACAAGCAGTATATTTCAAAATCGGATCTCGACGCTGCCGGGACGCAGCGCGACTCAGCGAAAGCCCAACACGAATCGGCTTTGCAGCAATTGGAGCTAGTTAAACAACCGGCAAGCGAAGCGGAGTTAAAACTCTCGGAGGCTGAGATTCAGAGAGCAGCGTATGCTGTTGATGCGGCGAAAGAACAAATAGAGAAAGAGAAGTATCGTGACATGGAAATAGAGATTCAGAAGCATCGTGTCACACAATCTAAGGACGCTCTGGATTTGGCAATTGCCAATAAAAAGCAGATCGATCTGAAGGAAAAAGACCTTGAAAGTTCCACAGCACAACTCATGCGTAGTCAGAGTGCCTTGAAACTTGCACAAGAAAGCTATGAAGATACGGTTATCCGTGCTCCCATCTCCGGGACGATTCTCGAAAAAAGAGTGGAGGAAGGGCAGGTAATTGTCTCCAGCTTTAGCGGCGGCGGAGGTAGGGGCGGCTCTGTCTCGTCCGAAGGTCAGGTGTTGGTAACGATGGCGGATCTGGAAAAGGTGTATGTGGCAACGGAGGTCGATGAAACCGATATCGGCAAGGTAAAGGTCGGGCAATCGGTAACCATCACCGTCGAAGCCTACCCGGATCAGCCACTGCCAGGAGAGGTGCTTCGTATTGCACCACAAGGGCAGGTTGTTCAAAATGTAACAACATTCAAAGTTATCACTGAAATCACGAATCCACGTCCAAGGGGACGAGGACGTTGGGGGAGAGGTGGTGGATTCGCGAATCGCGGTGACGGCGGGGGTTTCCGCCGAGGTGGAGGCGAGGGTGAATTCACGCCGGAGCAGCGAGAGCGCTTTCGACAGATGCGTCGGCAACGACAAGAAGAAACACCAACCTCCGAGAACACCGAAACTTCCAATGAAAATGCAGCTGCCGCGGAGCCCACAGAGGCACCAGATCCGTGGATGGCGATGGCAGACAACTTCTTCGGTGACGCGGGAATGGAAGAAAATACGCGTGAGGAAACCCCGTCTGAAGATACAGATACCCCGTTCTTGAAGCCGGGGATGAATGCGACCGTTGAGATCGCCGCCACGAACAAACGGAATATATTGGTTCTCCCGAATGAGGCGATTCTATCTTTCGGAAGCCGAAAAATGGTTCGTGTCGTCGGTGAAGATGGTCAACCGGGGCGTCCACAACCTATTGAGGCCGGGGTAAGTAGTTTCGACAGGACAGAGATCATTTCCGGCTTGAACGAAGGGCAAGCCGTCGCCGTGGGCGGTTTCGAGCGCAGAGGCGGCGGGGACATAGAGCGATTCAGGCGTATGATGGGTAATCCAGCTTCGACAATGAGACGGATGCAGCGGAACGCCGGCGGCGGTGGCGGAAGAGGAGGCCGGTGATATAAGGGAGGAATCGTATAGATGGGAACGCTCGAAAGTTTAGCAAATGCGCTACGCAGTTTATTGGCAAACAAACTTCGATCGGCGTTGACGATGCTTGGTGTCATTATCGGCGTAGGAGCGATTATGACCACAACCTCAATCGGTGAAGGGGCAAAAGCAGATATCACTGAACGTATCCAGACGCTCGGGGCGAACATCCTCGCGGTACGTCCGGGCCAGAGTCGTTTTCGTGGACGCAGTTCGGGGCAGGACCGTCAAAGTTTGAAGTATGAAGATGCCATGGTGTTGAGGGAACGCGCAGAGAATATTCTCTTAGTTACACCGGAAGTATCTTCACGCACACAGGTCAAGCACGGAAACAAAAACCATAACACGACGGTTGTCGGTACAACGCCTGAGTATCAGATTACGGCGAACTTCCCGGTTGAGAAAGGCGCGTTCTTCACCGAGAACGACGTGCGTACTCGGCGTCGGGTCTGCACGTTGGGGAAGACAGTCGTTGATGAACTGTTTGGCGAAGGGGTAGATCCGATCGGCAAGACGCTTAAGATCCGTGGACTCAATTTCCGGGTGCTAGGTGTCATGAAGGAGAAAGGTGCGAGCGGCTGGCGAAATCCGGATGATCAGGTATTTATTCCGGTATCAACGGCGATGAAACGAGTTTTCGGCAGGGATCACCTGTCAAGTATCAACGCACAGGCGATTAGTAGCGACGCGATGGAACCAGCCCAAGCTGAAATTGAGAATCTCTTGCGAAAACAGCACAAACTCCCTGCTAACAAGGAGCTCGATTTTAACGTGCGGAATCAAACGGAGTTCCTTGAGACGCTTGAAGAATCAGGACAGACGTTCACTTACATGATTATGGGTATTGCGATCGTATCGCTAATCGTTGGTGGGATTGGAATTATGAATATCATGTTGGTATCGGTGACAGAACGTACGAGGGAGATAGGTTTACGGAAAGCGGTCGGTGCCAAACGTCATGACATCCTAATCCAGTTCCTGATCGAAGCAATGACGTTGTCGATTCTTGGTGGTCTAATTGGGATTGGCGTTGGAATATTCGGGTCGAAAATGGTACCATCGATCTGGGGGTGGCGGACGATCATCTCACCGATGTATACAGCGGTAGCGTTTTTTGTGGCGGCGTGGATTGGAGTCTTCTTTGGGGCGTATCCGGCATGGAAAGCAGCGAAGTTATCTCCGATTGAAGCCCTAAGACATGAGTAAACAAATTTCGTACAGATGCGTCAAAAAGGTATTGGGTGTTTGGGTTAAATTTATCCTTTTTCAACTGACTACACATTTTGTTTTAGGGATGCCTCCACAAGTTTGAAATCGGAAGTCGGAGGAAGGAGGAAAAGCAGACGATTTCTCGTTTTACACACCACGCATCAAACCTTACGTTTCGCGCATTATGCTGCACTTTTCTACTGCTCCTGTTCATTATCAGTTGCGATGGACCAGATGAATCACTCCGGCAGAGTGAGGAGCTAATCCGTTCAGGTAGACATGATGAAGCGGTTGCCTTGCTAGGGCAGGTTATTGCCGATGACGATCGGAATCCGAAAGCCCGGATCTTGATGGCCCAGGCACATGAAGCACTGGAAAATTATGATCGCGCGATTCCCCAGTTCAAAGCTGCAATTCGATTGTACGTTGCCCAACCCGAAGACCGGGCGATGGCGCGACTCCAGTTAGCGAAAATCTATCTGAGATTGGGCATCCGCAAAGAAGGGGTCAATCAACTGCGCGCGATTGTGCACTCCACATCAGATAGCGCGATGATACAGCAAGTCGCTGGACTTGTCAGCAATGCTTACCAAGTGGTACAGATCACAAAGGAAAATCCAGATAACTACTCACCGAATTTTTCCCCCGATGGCAAACAGATCGCCTTTGCGTCGTCCCGCTTAGGTAATAGTGAAATCTATCTGATGGATCTGAATGGAAGCGATCTCCGACAGATAACGTTCACACCGGATTTTAATGAAGATACGCCGAGATTTTTGGGTGATTCACAGTACATAGTGCACAGCCGAGAACCAAAAAGTGCCGGCGAAATCCATATTGTCCTCCAGAGCGATGGGACAACGCCGGTCTACACAGGTATTTACGCCACTCACCTTGATAGAGAAGTAACACACGAACTGTTGCCACTTGGATTGGGTGTCCGTGCACCATCAACCCCCCTTTTCCCCCCGCTAGCGGGGGGATTAAGGGGGGGATGGAAGCGTGTGGTCTATGAGGCAAGTAGGAATAGAACCTTAGATCTATACCTCCTAGATTTGAACGACGTTGATCTGGAAAACATGGAGGGAAGTATAATCGTCCCTATTCCTATTACTGATAGTGAGGCAGACGAAGGCAGCTCAACCTTTTTTCCCGATGGAGAACGGCTTGCATTTGTGTCTGCGGGACCAGAAGGCACCGGTCCGCGTCGCGTCGCACCCGGTCGTAGTAAGCCGCTGCATCAAATCTACACTATCAATGTTGATGGCAGCGATGAAAAACATCTGAATCCTAACCCTTACGACTGCTACAGCCCGGTGATTTCACCCGATGGAAAAACCATGGCTTTCGTCTCCGGGCGGATGGATGACATTGAGATCTATCTGATGAACATAGACGGGACGAATGAGCGGCGTATCACTAGCGGCATCGGTGTCTCAGTACAACCTGCCTTTTCACCAGATGGAAAAAAACTCGCATTTGTCTCTGACCGGAGCGGCACCCTCCAAATCTACCTGATGTCCTTTGACCAACCAGTAACACGAGATATGTTAATCCAACATCTACAAGGGGAGTAATTTCGCCACCAGAACCATCATTCTCGAATATTTGATGCACATTCGAGCTATCCGAAAACGAAAGGAAAGATGTCTATGGATTGTGAATCACAGAGAGGTTCCCTCTTTTCGAGAAAAGCACCTTACCAAATCTATTGGCTCATCTGTTTGTTTGTGTATTTGCTTGCTTTAACGCCCCTTATGGTCAGCGCATCCCAAAACGCTACTGAATATCAGGCGGAGGCGTACCGGACTTTTAGTAGCATCGAGATTGACGGTGATTTCAATGAGCCGGACTGGCAGGAAGCCAAACCTGTCGGGCAATTTAGCCAAGTCGAACCGGATGCGGGCGATCCGATGACCCTATCGACCGAAGTCCGCGTTCTCTATGATGAGGAGAACGTCTACTTCGGCTTTACCTGCTTTGATTCAGATATTTCCAAAATAGTTGCTAACGACATGCGACGCGATGCACGTGAGTTGCATGAAAATGACTACGTTTTTCTCATCCTCGACACCTACAACGATAAGCGGACCGGTGTTGCGTTTCGCGTTAATGCGTTGGGAGCGGTGCAGGATACCGCAGTAACCAACAGCGGTGATAGCTTCAACCGAAATTGGGATGCAGTAGTGGATTGTCAAAGTCGTATTCATTCCGATCGCTGGACCTCGGAGATTTCTATCCCCTTCGGTCAACTCCGTTTCAAAGAGAACGAACAGATGACGTGGGGGATGAATTTGTCGCGTGGCATCCGCCGAACCAATGAGGAGGGGACATGGGCACCGGTCCCCTCATCGTATGGTGGTCGTGCGAAATACCGCACCGCTTACATGGGCAGTTTAGTAGGATTAGAAGGAATTAAGCCGAAAAGACAGATTGAGTTGCTGCCTTATGTTTTGCCCGGTCTGAGTCGAGTCGCAGACGATGAGGAAACAAATGAGGAATTCGAGGTCGGATTGGATCTCAAGTACGGCGTGACAACGAATCTCATCGCCGACTTGACATATAACACAGACTTTGCACAGGTCGAATCCGATGAGGAACAGGTCAATCTCACTCGCTACAGTCTGTTCTTTCCTGAGAAACGTCCGTTCTTCTTGGAGGGGGCAGGGCTTTTTGAGTTTGGCGTTCCACGCCCTAGCTTTCGTCGCCCGCCACCGTTTCTTCTTTTTTACAGCCGTCGCATCGGCATCGAAGACGGACATCCCATTCCAATCATCGGAGGTGGCAAGATTACTGGGAAAATGGGGCCCTACGGTGTAGGACTGCTCAACGTGTTTACAAACGATTTTCACACAGATGAATCAGTTACCGACCCCGACGAGATTGTCGATGTGCCGCGCACCAACTACTCTGTACTGAGATTGACACGCGATCTTTTCAGCGGCTCTAATGTCGGGCTAATCAGCATCAACAAGCAGGATTCAGATAACTACAATCGTGCCGGCGGACTTGATTTCTCATATCGCCCAATCGACAAGCTGGAATTTCGTGGTTTGTGGGCACGGACATGGGATTCAGAAGCAGACGTTGGACACGGGGATGCGCGGTACATCGGTTCGTATTGGCTAGGCGATCTCTTTCGATTTTCGGGGGCATACACCGACATCGGTGATGATTTCAATCCAGAAGTTGGATACGTCCGGCATCCTGGAAGCCGTCGCCTCCGCAGCGAAACGCTTTACACCCCTCGACCACGTAAGTTCGGAGTTCGCGAGATGCGGCTAGGACCGGAGATAGACTATATCCTTACCCAAGAAAATGAATTGGAGACTCTTGACATCATACTCGGTAGTCGGATTGAACTTGACAATGGTGAGCGGATTACGTTTCAAGTCACGCGTACAGCAGAGCATCTCGACGAAGATTTCGATATATACGATGACATTGTTATTCCCGTTGATGAATACGAATTTAATTGGTTCCGCCTAATGGTCGAAACCGCACAAAGCGGGATGTTCGCTGGACAGTTTGGGGTGACTTTTGGGAATTTCTTCGACGGGACGAGACGGGGATTCGAAGTTGACGCTAGCTTCAAACCGAGTGGACGGTTTGTGGTAGAAACGCAGTATCAATTTGACCGGGTCGAGCTCCCTGCGGGATCCTTTAATGCAAATCTGGTGGCGAGCCGGATTGTTTACTCCTTCTCTACTCGCCTCTTTGCAAAACTGTTCGCACAGTGGAATAGCGCAGACGATGTGGTATCAGCCAATTTCCTACTCAACTATATCTACCGCCCGGGTAGCGACTTCTACCTTGTGTTTAATCAAGTTTACGACGACAACGGTGGGACGATTGGTCTCTCGGAATCAACGGTTGTCGGAAAGATGACGTATTGGTGGAATCCCTAACGCAATCAGTGGAGGATGGACAACAGATGGAAAGCACAGGAGTATCTAAACAGTTCTTGGCTTGGTTATTTGGGATTGGATTGGTGTTAAGTGGGTCGCTAGTCCCATCGCCGATTAGTCTTGCGGCAGAAGGGGAATGGTCCAAAAAAAACGACATACCTTTTCCAAGACTCTTTTTCTCGGTAAGCGCAGCTGGTGAGTTAGTTTATGTTATCGGTGGTATGCTCGCTGAACCGATAACGAGGGTCGATACCTACGCACCAGCGACTGATACATGGGCGCAGAAAGCCGACCTACCATCTGCACGTGCAGGAATCGTTACTGCCACAGTCGATGGAAAGATATATGCCATCGGTGGTTGGAACAACCAAGCACCTGCACTTTCGACTGTTGAAGAATATGATCCGGCAACCGACAGGTGGACACAGAAAGCTGACATGCCAACAGCACGGGTGTTTTTCGCAACCGCTGTTGTGGACGGAAAAATCTACGCGATTGGTGGTATCGCGACAAACTTCGGTCCTGTGCTACCGGTTGTCGAAGTATACGATCCAGTGGCTAACAAGTGGGACCAAAAAGCTGACATGCCAAACCCTCGATCGGGAATGGCTGCCGCAACTGTAGGTGAGAAAATCTATCTGTTTGGCGGCACATCTAACGTGCAAGGACCCGTGCTTGCAACCGTTGAGGAATACGATCCCGCGGCGGAAACTTGGACACCAAAAACAGATATGCCAAGCAAAAGGAGTGCCCTAGCGACCGGCGTTGTTGGAAAACAGATCTACGCGATTGGTGGCGCTGCCGTCGTGCAAGGTCCGGGTTTGGCTACAGTTGAAAGGTATGATCCAGCGAGTGATACATGGTCTCAGGAAACGGACATGCCAACAGCAAGAGTATTCTTAGGAACAGGTGTTGTGGACAATAAGATCTATGCTGCTGGTGGGGTTGCAGAAGGACTGGGCCCAGCCATTCTTCCTGCCATGGAGGAATTTGATACCGGCACGTTGCATGTCGAAGGAAAAAACAAGCTGCCAACCCTGTGGGGGCAAATAAAGCGAGGATATTGAAACAGTGATGGTGCATGAAACAGCAGAGAACACCCACATTTCGACCAAACGGCTGAAAGATCTCTTTGTCGCCCAATTTGCTAAACCGACGGACTTAGAGGAGATTAACCTGAGTCAATTGACATCGTTTCAGCGGGCACTATTGGTCATCGATGGAACAGTTACTCAGTTCATTGAAGCCTATGCGTTCTCTCCGATCGAAGTTGTGCTCCTCCATCAAGAGACGCAAACCCTATCAACGGATCATGTTTGGCTCGATGCTGAAAAAGGAACGGAAGTAGTTTTCCGTCAAGTGGTGCTGCAAACGGAGCGAAATGAGGACCAACAACCAACCGTCCACGCTTACGCAACCTCAATCATTGTGCTAGATAGAATCCCACAGATTATCAGAGAAGGCTTGACGGTGAAAGGTCAGGGTTTAGGGCGACTCTTACAGCACAGCGGTTTAGAAAGCCGGCGCGATCTGCTGTGGTGGGGGCTTAAACGTCCGAAAGATTTGCCGGAGGCACTCCTTCATTTGGAAAGGAAACCGTTTCTCAGCCGCACCTATCGTGTCGTCACTGACGGACAACCGATCATGTTGATTAACGAACATTCTCCCCTTGATCGATGCGCCTGAGAAAACGATCCTTCTGCAGAATACCCGCAAGCATTCAACCCAAACCTCTCACTGTTTTCCTATTGCAGTCGTCCACGTCCGAGAAGGGGCCAAACTGTTTCGACGACGCCATCGCGGATACCGTAGATTTCGTCGTGTAGTGCGACGGTGACATCCGAGTAGCCGATAACAAACTCGATTTTGTCCCCGACACGTGGCGTTTCGCTCGCCTCAATGAGTTTCACCGTCCCATGTTCCGCCGACATCCCCACCGATTCCACGCTCGAAATTCCGATAGGATCCGGATCTGCTGCGCCCACACTCATAGTCTTTCTCCCGGCATCGCAGATAATCCGCGTAGGAGCAGGGCGACTGGTAACTGTAGCGAGAACTGTTAGGGCATAAGGGTGCTCAACACCATACTGATGACGGTAGATAACGTCACAGAAGATTCCACCGCCTGCCTGAATCTCCGTGATACCCGGTTGAAAAGCACTGATCCAGTAAGTTCCCGTCCCGCCACAACTGATAATGTCGATGGGCATCCCCTCATTTCGGCATTTCTGCGCGGTGTCCGTAACGGAGGTCAGCGCATCGTCAATCATCCGCTTTTTCTCCTCTGGATCTTCAATACGGAGCGCAATTGACTCCCATGTAAAGAGACCCGCAAGTTGTACTCCCTCCCTACCGTGGATCTTACGAGCCAAAGCGAGCGCTGGTTCTCCAGGATCTACGCCGGCTCGATCCATACCCGTATTGATCTCAATGACGAGGCGAATACGCACACCCTTCTCTCTAGCAGCACGGTCAATAGCTTCTACGTGCTCCTCACAGTCAACAGCGACCATAACATCCGTATGTTTCCGTAAATTGACCAAACGAGCAACCTTCTGCGGTCCAACAACTTGGTTAGCGATGAGGATGTCCTTCACACCACCAGCAGCCATAACTTCCGCCTCACCTAACTTCGCGCAGGTAACACCGATGGCACCTGCATCGAGGAGTTTATGGGCGAGTGCCGGGCTTTTCATTCCTTTTGTATGGGGTCGCCAATTTACCCCAGCTTCATGAATAATGGTAGACGCCATCCGATCAATGTTACGCTCCATTGTCGGCAAATCAATTAGGAGCGCCGGCGTATCCAGTTCTTCCTTACGACAACCGACTAGATTCGTGTGTGCTATCATGACAAACCCGCATAGTTCACCTCTAGATAATCGAGGCGAGTTATGCGGCCTCCTTTTTGTGAATTAAGACCTGAGTTCTTATTACGTTTTACGTTTCACGCTTTATACCGGCTTCAAGTGTTTCGATAATTGCATCCACATCGTAGACGCAGCCGCCCCATGTTCCCCCACCGACGCTCTGGAGTGCCGCCCATAGACGTGTATCGTCCGGTAGCAGGTCGTCGGGGGCAAGGTCCGGACGTGGCGACCTTTCGGCTAAGACTTGCGTACCAGCCTCAACACCAAAGATCCGGTCTTCATGACCGACCAAATCAATGCTCCCGTCAAGGCGATTCCGATCGACACGAATCTGAATCTGATCGCCGTCAATCAATTTACCAATAGGTCCACCCGCCAATGCTTCTGGTCCAACATGCCCGATGCACGCACCGGTTGATACACCGGAGAAGCGTGCATCGGTGATTAGAGCGACATGCTTGCCAAACGAAAGATGCTTGAGCGCGGCAGTAATCTGGTAGACCTCCTCCATACCAGACCCCATTGGACCACGGGAACAAAGCACCATTACCTCTCCCGGTTTAATTTGGTCGTCGCCACTGCTTTTGAGCGCCCGAATCGCGTCGCGTTCACGCACAAAGACACGTGCCCGCCCGGTCATTCGGTAGACCCCATCGTCATCAACAACGCTGGGGTCAATCGCGGTGCTTTTAATGACAGAACCTTCCGGCGCAAGATTCCCACGCGGGAAGGTGACCGTGCTAGTCAACCCACGCGCCTTTGCGGCTTCAGGCGTCATGATTACATCGTCTGGATCGACTCCGTCCCGTTCCATCAAGAGATCTCGGACACGTTGGCGGCGTTCCGACTTTTCCCACCAATCGAGATTCCGTCCAAGGGGCTCGCCTGAAGCGGTCAGAACATCTTCGTTCAACAAACCTAACGTCCGCAAATGCAGCATCACTTCAGGCACACCACCTGCTAGAAAGAGCTGAACAGTTGGATGCCCAACAGGACCATTGGGTAGGACATCGACAAGACGAGGCACTTGCCAATTAATCTCCATCCAATCCTCAACGGTTGGACGACTGAGTTTCGCTGCATGTGCGATGGCAGGAATATGCAGGAGCAGGTTAGTCGAACCTCCGCAGGCAGCGTGGACAATCATCGCATTCCGCACCGCTTCCTCCGTCAAAATATCACCCATCTTGATACCTTTTGCGTCGAGGTTGACCAAAGCACGGGCGGACCGCTTTGCCATATCCGACCAGATCGGTTGACCCGACGGTGCAAGCCCGGAATGAGGCAGTGTCATCCCTAGCGCCTCACCAACGACCTGCGATGTCCCAGCGGTCCCAAGAAATTGGCATCCGCCTCCCGGACTTGCACACGCTTTACACCCGAAGTCAGAGGCATCCTCCAAGGAGATCTCCCCATGTGCAAAACGTGCACCGATGGACTGAATCATGCCTGCATCCTCACCTTCGGTCGGCGGTAACGTCACGCCGCCGGGGACCAATACACATGGCAGATCGCGCATCGCAGCGATTGCAATCATCGTCGCGGGTAACCCTTTGTCACAGGTCGCAACCATCATCACACCCTTACGCGTTGGCATTGACCGAATGAGTCGCCGGAAAACAATTGCAGCGTCGTTACGGTAGGCAAGGCTGTCCATCATGCCGGGCGTGCCTTGCGTACGCCCGTCGCATGGATCCGAACAAAATCCAGCAAATGGGATCATGCCGAGTTCTTTGAATTCCTCCGCGGCAGCCTGCATCAACAAGCCAACCTCCCAATGCCCGGTGTGGTAACCAAGTGCAATTGGACTCCCGTCCGGTGCGCGGATACCCCCTTGTGTGCTAAGGATAAGGAACTCTCTCCGATTGAGTTCGCCGGGTGCCCATCCCATACCCGCATTATGGCTCCAAGCGAAGACATCCCCACTCGGCAAATTGAGTAACATCTCCGGCGTCAGCGGCAGACTGCCCTCAGGACCGGTCGAATGGGTTTCCAAATCGTAAATTGTAGAATCCTCAGAATCCAGAAGTTCGTTGTAAGCAATAGTTTTTTTAGAAGCCATGTTATACCTACCCTCGTATTAAAACAGGAACGCTCATGTTACGAAATCGTGGCACAGAAACCGAGTTTTTTCGGAAAAACTCGGTTTCTCTTCGCGCTTTGTATTTTCTTTTTACATGCCCCGTCGTGTTGCACATATCACAGCGGTTTGCCGCGCAACGCCTGCCGGCACTGCATCAAGCCGTTGCCCGTGACGTTATACGCAAAAGTATTCATCCGCCGAGGCAAATTAGAGGTGTTGGCAGCAGAACCGTGAATAATCAGTGCGTTGAAAAAGACCCCATCCCCCGGTTCCATCTCCACTTGGACAGCGTCCTCGCGTTCATGATAGTGTCCCGGTAAGAATACACCAAATGTTTGTTGACGCCGTTGATGCTCTTGTAATCCCCACTTATGGCTGCCGGGGACAAACTGGATGCAGCCGTTCTCCTGTGTTGTAGCATCAATCGCGAGTTGACAGTTCACCATTAACGGGCGGTTATCGTCACGATTCCAATAGGCATAATCCTGATGCCACGGAATCGCTGTGCCATCTTTGGCATCTTTGGGGAGCAGCTTGCTGTGATACAGCGAAACATCGGGACCAATCATCTGTTCGATAATGTCCAGCATTGTATCCGAACGCAAAATTTTGTTGAGGGTTGGGCTTATCAACTCACTGTGCATTAGCTGCTTAAGACGTGGGGGTAAGTTGGGATCATCGAACTCTTCCCAAGAGGGACCAACCCCCTCGACCGGTTGTTCCGCCATACGATTGTGAATATCTTCAATCTCTTCACGGATTTTTTCTACCTCTTCAGGTGAAGCGAGGTTTTTTTTCAAAATAAAACCGTTCTCCTCGTAGGATTGCTTTTCTTTAGGTGTGAGCATCAATTCCATTCCTCTGACTGCTCCCAAAGATGAATCTTTGGGGTTCTTAATAGACTTATTGGTAGACATTAGAATCTCCATGCTATCTTCTTGCTTCGACGAGACGTGCCCCGACAACCGAGGTCTTACCCTCCCTCCACAAGCGTTTTACGTCTCCGTGTGTCCCATGGCGACGTTTCTGAGGTTTATCGCAGCGTTGAGATCTCTGTCTTGGGTATGACCACACACACTGCAATGGTAGGTTCTATCCGATAAGGTCAAGTCGCTATCGACTGTGCGACAAGCCGAGCAAGTCTTACTGAATGGGTAGAAGGTACTGGCTTCTACAATCTTGACGCCTATCCGTTCTGCTTTGTATTTGAGCATAGACAGAAAACTCGACAACGAAGCGTCCGATAACGCCTTTGCAAGTCTGTGGTTCTTTAACATACCTGCAACATTTAGCGACTCAATCCCAATACGACTCGCACCGTTGACGATAGCCGTTGTTGCCTTGTGTTGTGCGTCCTGTCGAATACAGGTGATACGGTAATGTAACTTGGCAAGTTTCGCTTTCGTCTTATGCCAATTTCGGCTGCCTTTCTGCCTTCGACTCAACTGACGCTGCAACCGTTTTAGCTTGCGCTCGTAACGCTTTAAGGCTTTCGGATTCTCGTAGTACACCCCTTCGGACGTAACTGCCAAGTGCTTGATGCCTACGTCCACACCAACGACGGGGTGTTGTCGAATATCAGGTATCGGATCGTCATAGAATGTATCCACAACAATAGCAGCGAACCAGCGATGTCCATGCTTAGAGATAACAACCTTACAGATAGTACCAAGGAAGCGAAGGGGTTCACATAAGCGGACCCAACCAATTTTGGGAAGTTTTATACGCTGTTCTTCGACTTGGGTTTCTCCTTTGCCTGCAATGGCTTGGTAACTCTGACCATGAGACCGATGCTTGAACTTAGGAAAACGATTCTGACCGGACTTCCAACGGCTTATAGCGTCCTTGAGGTTATTGTAGATAGCACATTTCGACACGGTTTGCGACATATCCTTCGCCCATGGATACTGATCATACTTAACGGCGTTAAAACGGTGTTGAAGGTTTATATGGCTGCGCCAGTCCCCTTTAGCCAAACCCGCTTTGAAATCGGCTAAGGCATGATTGTAGGCAACACGGGCGTACCCACAATGTTGAGCAAATTGGGTTGCTTGAGCGTTGTTCGGATCTAACGTTATCTTATGAGTTTTTAACATTGGGATTGTCTTCCCGTCTTTCGTTGCCTATGTCGTAGGGTGTAGGGGACTCTACCAAGCGGTAGAGCGACATTCCCCTACTGAAAGACAACACGATTATATCAGTTTTTCCTTACAATCTCTACACGTTTTTAACCAAAGCACGATACCATCAGGGTTGGACCCAAAGCTAAAGCATTGGGATTGTTGCTAGTTAGCCTTCAGGATTATGCGGGTTTCGTAAACTGAAGGTAGATAGCATAGATTGCAAGTCCGATCATTGCAAGGAAGCAGAACCAAAGTACTGCATCCGACTTCCGTCCCGGCGCAATACGGCGGTCTGTGCGGAAATATCGCAGGTAGATTGTATTGCCCGCGACGAGCGGCATCATCATCGCTCCAATCGTGCCACTGATAGTGAGCATCCAGACCGGATTCTTGATGAAGAAATAGCACACCGACTGGATGGCTGGTGCAGCCACCGCCCAGATTCGTCGGACGCGGACTCTCGCTTCGTAGTCATTGGAGTCGATCACGCCAATGACACCCATCACATCAGCCATCATTCGTGAACCACCACCGAGTCCCGAAACCACCGTTGAAAAAAGGACAAAGAAGCCTCCGAACATGAATAGCCACCACGCCCATTGACCTAATGTCTGTGTGTACATATTAGATAAAATACTCAGAGTATCCAACCCATCGGGCATCTGTCCCATACGATTCAGCACGCCGGCGCCCAGCATGTAAAAGGGAATCGTTGCAAAAGTCAGAACAATCAGCGTCAATACCACATCGGTCTGCATAACACGAATCCAGCCACGTGCCCGGCTGACCCAGCTTTCGCTGTCATCGGTCGGTCCAGTGAAACGGGCATAGCCCTTTTCTGTACACCAGTAGGTGTAAGCCATCGATTCGCCGGCGTTGACGCCGGTTCCTCCATAAGCCGCCAAGGCAGCCGCAATTGCAAAGGCAGGGAAATCAAACCTCAGTCCAGCCCCTACGTCTGCCCATGTGATGGCATAGTCTGTGAATTGTAACAGGATCGCACATGTCAACGTGATGAAGGTAAAGGTCACCACCATAAAGGTCAACAGCTTTTCAAGGAAGCGATAGGTGCCGCTCAGAATCAACGTCGCCGTCACTATGGCAACGATAATTGTCCAATATCTCGAATCCAGAAACGGCATCATCATGCTCAACGCCTGTCCTGCACCTCCATAAATTCCACCACCGCCCATGAGACCGGGAATCTGTTGCAAGAACCATAGCAAAATAAACCAAGACATTCTGCTGCGGAAAAAGGGAAATGTGCCGGGGATGTCGTTGAACGCAGAAAGAGCAGTATTACCTGATGAGACAGCATAGCGGCCTAGTTCCGCCTGTACAATACTCTTGCCCCAGCAGCTGAGTAACATCCACCAGAGCATCACAAAACCAACCGTTGCACCGAGCGTAGTGGTAAGAATAATCTCGCCTGACCCGACCACAGAACCTACCAGAATTAACCCCGGTCCGAGAAACTTGACCGTATTCCAAAAACCGACGGGAGGCTCTTGAATATATTCCCTCCTAAGAGCATAGGGATCGTCAGAATGCCTCTCTACGTTTATATCTTCGTTTTCTGCCATAAATTCAGTCCTTTCAATATCAGAATTTCGGTCTCAAATTGTCCCGCGAAGCGAGGATTTGCATAACTGATTAACGGTTATCCAATCGGGATCTCTTGGTTCTGCTGATGATATGCCATTATCATTTCGTGCAGTGCATCTTGAAGCATTTCTCGACAATCTTCCAAAGTGCTTCCTTCGGTGATGACTTCGGGCCATTCGACTAACTGTCCCATATACCCGGAATCTATTTTTGTATATTTTGCGGTATAAGTCATTAACATTTAATTGACTCCTTTCAATCAACCGATTGACGCCATTTTCAAATGCCCACGCCACTGGGTCTGTAACACCTCTTTTAACACCTGATGCGCGGGTTGGCTTAGACTAGGGTCTGCCTTAGCGAGCCGATTCGCCTCTGACTTAGCGATCTCAAGCAATGACGCATCTCTGAGGATATTGGCGATTTTGAAGTCTGGAAGCCCAGATTGGCGAGTTCCAAAGAATTCGCCGGGACCTCGAATTTCCAAATCCGCCTCCGCCAGCTCAAAGCCATCATTGGTGCGCGTCATCGCCCTGACTCGACGTACCCCATCGTCGGTCATTGGGCCACTAATCAGATGACAAGAGGATTTGTGTGTACCACGTCCAACGCGCCCACGTAATTGATGCATCTGTGACAGTCCAAATCGCTCCGCATTTTCTATCACCATGAGCGTAGCGTTTGGCACGTCAATTCCAACTTCGATGACAGTAGTGGACACCAGAATATCGATCTCTCTATTTTTGAACCGCCCCATCACGTCCTGCTTCTCCACTGATCGCATCCGCCCATGTAACAACCCGACTCGCAGATGCGGAAACACATTCGCCTGAAAATGGTCTGCCATCTCCGTTGCCGCTTTAATTTCCTCTAACTTGTCTGACTCCTCGACCAGTGGATAAACGATGTACGCCTGTCGCCCACGTTGGACCTCCTTCTCTATTTGCGCGTACAGTTTTTCACGATCCTTTTCCCTCACCCATCTTGTCGTTATTTTCTGGCGTCCCGGCGGCATTTCGTCAATCACGGACACATTGAGGTCGCCATAAATTGTCAGGGCAAGTGTCCGCGGGATGGGGGTCGCCGTCATAACCAAAACATCCGGGGTTGTCCCTTTGTCACGGAGCGTCGCACGTTGCATCACACCGAAGCGGTGTTGCTCATCAATGATTACCAGTCCAAGCTGATGAAACTCCACACCCTCTTGGATCAGGGCGTGCGTCCCGACAACGACGTGAGCCGAACCGTCGGCAACAGCAGCAAGAGTTTCGTCACGCTCTGTTTTGGAAAGATCGCTTTTGAGCAGGACAACTTTCAAGCCCAGCGGTTCAAGCAATTCCGATAGGTTGTAGGTATGCTGCTCGGCAAGGATTTCTGTCGGCACCATCAGCGCACCCTGATACCCGCTCTGAATCGCGCACAGCAGCGCAACGGCTCCAACGATTGTCTTTCCAGATCCGACATCCCCTTGAAGTAAGCGATTCATCGCCTCCGCGTCTGCCATGTCCGACTTAATCTCCTCAATCACCCGTTTCTGCGCGGAAGTCAACTGGAAAGGCAACGCTTCAATAAACGGATTTAACAGTTGACCTTCGATTTGGAAGGCAATTCCTTTCTCCTCCGTTTTCCAACGTTGTTTTTTCAGTTCAAGTCCCAACTCCAGTAAGAAAAATTCATCAAACGCTAACCGTCTTCGCGCTGCGTTTTTATACCCTTCGGAGGCAGGGAAGTGAACCTCTTGGATCGCTGTGCACCGATCGATCAACCGATTCCGCTGCCGGATGTCTAGCGGCAAAATCTCTGGATAGTCCTCTGCATATCCGTCTACGACTGTCTTGGTCCACTGGCGAAGCATCCGTTGGGTCAACTTCGCCGTCAGCGCGTACTTAGGCACGATCCTGCCCGTATGGATGAGATCTGCATCCTCCTCCTCAAGCACCTCAAAGTCAAAATCGGTGGTTTGGATTTCGTTGTTGCGACGAGTAAATTTGCCGCTCACGACAACAGGTGTACCGACTTTCAGTAGGTTTTTGAGATAGCCCGCGCGCCGCCCAAAGTTGACCAACTGCGCCACACCGGCTTGGTCATAGACAGCAATTTTGCCAACGGACTTCGCTCCCTTGCGGTTTGGTGTGAATTCGCTTTGATTGACGACCACGCCTTGAATCGTTTCATATTCGCCGGTACGCCCTACGTCATAAATTGACCGGAAATGCCCACGGTCGAGATAGTCACGCGGGTAGTATTCTAGCAAATCACGAATCGTGCGGATATTGAGTTCCGCTATCAGTCTCGCTGCTCGACGCGGTCCGATGCCACTTGCATACTGGATCTCCGTCTCCAAGAATTTCAGCGATGCCGGATCAACTGAGATAGGGACATCTTTAATCTGTACCTTCGCTGGGGGTACAGATTGTAGATCAGCATGTGAAATATGAGATTCTGATGAATCGGGACGGACGGTGAAACTTGAGGAGGACGGTTCAACCGCTTCTGACGTTCCGCTGGCTTTCGGAGCGACAGGCAAAAGCGAAGGTTGATTTTTCGGATCCACCGGAGGAGCGGATGGCTTCGACCGCTGGCTAGGTAATGACTGAAATAGAGGAAGATCATCCACTGTCGCTGTCGCCGCGTTTTTTTTCGTGGGCGACGCCTTCTGATTTCCTGATTCCATCCCTTCAATCTGTCCGACAGCGGCTTCAACGACCTCCAGCCGCTTCGTCGGCGATAACGCCTCATAATCTGAAAACAGATTCACAAGCGAAGTCAGCATCTGCTTCTCAGTGGGATTAAGCGTCAACTTTTCGGCATTCCTGACCCAGAGTTGGACATAGGCACCTAAGCCGTTAATCACCACACTGTC
The DNA here is from genome assembly GCA_965208425.1 of Candidatus Poribacteria bacterium. Classification (GTDB taxonomy): domain Bacteria; phylum Poribacteria; class WGA-4E; order WGA-4E; family PCPOR2b; genus PCPOR2b. Next base: position 5,392,023 of record OZ242335.1, read on the forward strand.
TTTGCAACCGCTCCGAATTTCTTGCTGAAACGGACGGCGGATTGTTGCTAAAATTTTGGCGAGTTCATTCATTTAGTTTTTTTTAGATATAGAGGGATTCCGTCATAGCATTGTAGCAGATTGTCCGGCCCAGTTAAGCCTCAATGAGCGCGTCTTTGACAAGTGGCATCAGCCAACGATTCATACAGAAACAGTACCAGCGGATCGGTTCCTCTTCAGCGATGAGCGTATGATGGACGCCCGGCGCATGTCCAATGAGATCTCCCGCTGAAACCTCAAAGATCTGCCCGTTTTGTTCGACATGCCCTGAACCTTCGTGGATGTACCAGAACTCCTCATGGCTGTCGTGGACATGGTTGGCAGCACGTGCTCCCGGCTCACTGCTATTCTGATCCCAATGATCTAACGTCGAATGCGGTCGAGCGTGTGGATACCGGTAGCAGGAATCCCCCTCTTGTGGTGGCAGCTCTTCACCCCGAACCAGTGATGGCTTGCCGTGAACATGGTCGCCGTGCGAATCCCCAATGCCATCTCCTAACGCCTCCGCAGCAATCGCCCAAGTGGCGGAATGGAAGGCAACATCAAACCATCTGACGGGCGTATCCCCAGCGGTGAGCGAATGGGGAACTCCCGGCGGTGTGATGATTAGGTCCCGGGGTCGGATTGGGGTGGTTTCGTCGCCACGGGTTATCGTCCCTTCTCCGCTGATGATAATCCAAAATGATTCACGCGATTCATCAATAATCTCTGGAGTACGCAGCCCTGCGTTGAGGGTACGGATGGCGAATCGTTCAAGAGAACGACAGTCCTGATCCTGCGTTGCGTATTCAAGTGTCGTCCCTTCGGGTAGCGATTTTGGTTCGGGTAGGTTTGTATATTGAATGTGCATATTCCACCTCTTGACAAATCATCTAACGGTATAACTATTGGATACGGCATCAATTTCCCGGCGGTAGTGGCAGGTCTACACGCACATTGCCATTCTCTTGGGACTTGAGGAATCCGACAATAATTTCGACCACCTTCTTCGCTTCGGAGGCAGGAGAGAGCAGTTCACCACCGTTCTCTATCACTCCAATGAGCTCTTCAATGTAGGCGGGAATACCGGTTATCATGTGCGGTGGAAGGTCGAGTAGCTCAGATCTGCCGACACCGGTCGACAAAGTTACTGTATTTTCCACATCCAAGCGTCCCTCCTCACCGATGATCTCAAGGCAAAAACCGCTCGCCTGTCCCTTCGATGCGTTAACGAGTGCACGGACACCGTTCTTAAAATGGATGTATCCGCTGCCGCCGGGGTCGCCAGCAGGGCTACGTCCGCCATCGCCACGATAGGAGAAGTAATCCTCAAAGCCTTCGTCCAACTCTGCGAATACCCATTCCGGTTCAGATTCAGCAAAGAAGCAGACACCGTCAAGTAGGTGTGTACCGTTGCGGAACAGCATGGCTCTGGGACCGCCCATGTGTGCCACGATACGACGCACGCCACCGATTGCCCCTTCGCGGATTGCCTTGCGGGCGCGATGATAGGCGGGCCACCATCGCCGCGTGTGGTCAATCGAAATCGGCACACCGTTTGCTTCGCAAGCAGCGATCATACGATTGCAGTCGTCAACCGTTGTGGCAAGCGGTTTTTCGCAGGCTATACCCTTTATCCCGGCGTTTGCTGCGTCAACCACAATATCGGTGTGGCGGTTATCAGAGGTGACAACGCTGAGGATGTCGAGGTTCTCTTTTTCAAGCATCTCACGGTAGTCTGTATAGGTCTGTACATCAGGAAGCACATCGCCCCACCGTTCCTTAAATTGGTCGAACAACTCCGTTTTTAGGTCGCACACCGCAACTAGATCTGTGTGTGGGAGTGCTTCGTAAGATGCGACATGCGAGCCCGGCATCGGGGTGTTGAGCACCGCTCCTGAATCCGCTTCCAAGCGATTTGCCCCAATCCCTGTGAGTCCGACCACGCCGACTCGGTATCTCTTTTCTGCCATCGTTGGTTCTCCTTATCAATTTGTGTAAAATACTTCCCCTTTCATTATACGTAATCGGGAAATGTTGGTCAATATAAAAACAGTTGTCAAAACAGAGGGGCAACGTTTTGGCGTTGAGATCCGTCTTAGATTGCGAAACCTGCTAAGTTTCTCTCTGATTGAATATAACTGGGAACCATGGCAGAATTGTCTCTCATTCATTTTTATTTTTTTATTATTGTGTGATTTGCGAAAAACTGAAGTGTTTGTTCAACCTACCCTCAAGACGCATTAGGTCAAAGACTTTCGGAGCGGAAATTAACTCAATCTGTCAAGTATGAATAAAAGCTGACTTCCCACTTTAAGTTATTGGTTCATATAAAAAGAAAGTGTAGAGCAGCTCAGAGAAACCGATTTTTTTAGAAAAACTCGGTTTTTTTGCACGATTTCTTAATATGACCCGAACATGAACCAAGTTATTTTTGCTAGAGTTAAACTATTAGTTTGACTCTAGCGAATTTAGATTTGCACACTGTTTGCCTTTTGTCGTATTCTTTAGAACATAGAGTTGATTTTTAATAAATAGAAACGAGGATTATTCTATGCTCCTAGGCGACAGCGATGCAATGCAAGACATTCGTGCAATAATTCACCAACTCCGCAACAACGGCACCACCTCGGTCTTAATTACCGGGGAAACCGGCGTCGGGAAGGAAGTGGTCGCACAAGCCGTTCATGCCGGAGGACCACGGGCATCAAAACCATTTGTGGCACTCAATTGCGGGGCGATTCCTTTTGAACTGGCAGAGTCCATCTTTTTCGGTCATGTCCGTGGTGCATTTACAGGTGCTATCGCGGATGAGATAGGCTACTTTGAGCGTGCCAACGGTGGGACACTGTTTCTCGACGAGGTCGGTGACATGCCAATCGAAACCCAGGTTAAACTCCTCCGTGCGCTAGGCGAGCGTGTTATCGCACCAATCGGTGGAAAAGAAAGCAAAAAGGTGGATATCCGGGTGATAGCAGCCACCAATGCAGGGCTCTCAGCGAAGACGGATGCAAAATTGTTTCGGTCAGATCTCTACTATCGTTTGAGTGGTATGATAATTTGGATTTCGCCGCTACGGGATCGAACGGAGGATATTTTTCCCATTGCTGAATACTACCTGAGCGAGTTTGCGGCCGCAATGAGAGTGCCAACCCCAGAATTGACTCCTGAAGCGGTGGATGCTTTAGAGAGATATGCTCTTCCGGGCAATGTGCGTGAACTGATGAACATCATCGAAAATGCGTTGATTGTAAGCGAAGGCGCGGCGATTCAACCCAAACATCTGCGTTTTCGGTCTCCTGACGCTGATGTGCTTACTCCCCCAGCAACAGGAATTGATGAAGCGAACCCACTGCCACCCGCGGTTGAGGTGATGCTTGCCGAGCAGGAGCGGATTCGACGTGCCTTAGTCGAGAATCGGGGCAACATTACCAAGACTGCACGGCAACTTGGATTGAGTCGGTACGCTCTACACCGCCGGTTGAAAAAATATGGCTTTCGATAACAAACATGGTATAATTTCATCAGAAGTGTGCGATTTTTCGCACACCAACCGCACACCAGCCGCACACCCGTTATTTTCAGGCTATATCAGGCTTTATCGCACATTTTATGCACAAATCGGTGTGGGGGCACTGAACCATGAGTATTCGGAAACATACAGTTCTCACAATTACTCCATTCAACTTGACATAGATGTGGTCGCCGGCGTCTATGCGTCATACGAATTTGCCCATTTTGTCCATGATCGAACTGACGAGGTAGTTGTAAGGGAAGTTAAGGTCCTCGATAACGGGGACACTCTGTACGATGCACACGAAGAGGACTACCATAGCCAAGGACTCGGTGCAAGTGTTTATGGTCTGCCCTCAGAAAACGATTATGAAATAGAAGCGTATACACGGCTTGAAATCTACAAGGGTGGTAAGCGCGTTAAAGAGCCAGGCGATGCTGAGCGCAAAGTCACTGAGCTTTTGGAAATTGATCTATAGAGGTGTTGTTATGCGGATTGTTATGCTTGTGACGAGTCTTTGGCTCGTTACAAGCCCCCTTTGGGGCAAAATTGTATTCTATTCTCAGCGGGACGGAAACGAGGAAATCTACACGATGGACTCCGACGGGAGCAACCCAACGCGGTTGACGTTCAACGAAGCAAGGGATAAATCTCCAACTTGTTCCCCCAATGGTCAACAGATTGCATTCCACAGCTATCGGGATGGGAACGCAGAGGTGTATGTGATGGACGCCGATGGAAGCAATCAACGGAACTTGACCCGTCATCCCGCATCTGATGGCTATCCCGACTGGTCGCCGGACGGAAGTCAGATCGCGTTTCGTAGCAAGCAGAACGCCGATGAAAATCATCGCCTCAACATCTTCGTGATGGACGCTGATGGGAGTCGGGTGAGGCAGGTAACACGCATGGAGTTTGCTACGAAACCACAATGGGCACCGGATGGGAAACGGATTCTCTTTGAGGCAAGTATTGACCAAGGCCGGGGGATTTATGCGGTTCGTCCCGACGGCAGAGGGCTGTGGCGCGTCTCTCAACCGAAGCCGAATACAGGAACACTTTTGGGAGGGTGGTCGCCGGACGGCAAACAGATTCTGTATGTAGAGTATCTCAACTTGGAGGTATGGAATGCGGTTGCTGTCATAGCCACGCTGCACCCGGGAGGGAAGCAGCAGGTAGTCAAGCGCGAGCCGGTGCCAGTGCCACCGTTGGATTTGACAAGTGCCTCGTGGTCTGCTGATGGGGAATCAATTCTGTTTGCAGGCAGAAATCGGGCGGTAACACTTAGAAAAGATGGCAATAATTGGGAGATATATCGTTTCCGGCTTCGGGACGGGCAGCTCACCCAGTTGACCAATCACCCCCAAGACGATCTCGGTCCCCACGAATGGGATTCACGGTTACCGGTCACACCAAAGGGAGTGAAACCTATACGATGGGGGCAGCTCAAATCCAGTCAATTGCCGCTTAACCTTTCTCATTTTCTTTACAGCTTTGGCATCATCTTCCCTGATGTGCTCCAATAGAGGAAGGCTTTTTAGTCCCAATGCTTCATCGGGAAGTAAGAGATAAAGTCACCGAGATTTTTCCTCTTGCACGAAAATAGAGGAGTCGGCCAACGCTACCACTCCAGTCATCGCTACACCTGCCCCAAATGGGCGTACGGAGGTTATTTCTTGGAAGCGAATTAAGAGACCACTAAAGGCTCTTAACTGCTTCAATAACAGTTTAAATGCAGTAACAAAGCCCCATCCGTTTGATTCGGTTGGGGCTTTTTTTATGCGATAAAATGGCTTTGATTTTTCAGTGAAATTTGATACACTTGCATGATTAAAGGCTTTTTCTGATTATCTAGAAAACCGCGTTACCATCAACCAATATTGAAAATTGGAGGGAAATGATGAGTTTTGCTATCTACGATTATCACAACGATGAGGACATTCGTAATGTATTGGTTACGCCACAGATCCGTTCCCGTTTTTTGCGGATGGAGCCCGGTTCAGTCGCTGACATTCACAGCCACGACTTGGGACATGAAATTTTCTTAATCCTTGAAGGACGGGTCATATTTGAGATTGGTGATGGGGTCGAAAAACTGGGGCCCGGCCAAATGTGTGTTGCGCTAGCCGATGAGGTCCACCGAGTACGTGTAATCGGGGATGAACCGATGATCATGTACCTCTCGGTGACACCACACATCCATCCAACCCATACCCCACGGACGGAGGATGGAGAACGGCTGCCACATCGGTTCGCACCACCCAATGCCTATGACCTAGACGAGGACCCAAACAAATCGATTGAAGAATTGATTGACCACCACGTTGCGGCCGCTGAAAGCCTTGCAGAGGCAGCCCAAGCCTGCGCCCGCGCACAGAAAGAGATGGGAGCTAAACTCAAGGGGCTTCAGGCTGATGGGGATAATCCCGCTGCCGTTGCAGCGCGGAAAGCGATGTGGGAAGGGGTCTACACGATGTACAAGAAGGTTTATGAGTTTGGCGAAGTGTGGAATGAACTCGCACCGCGGGCGGCGGAGAATGAACCGGAATAGCAGGATTTTTTTCGATGGTGGAGGCATTTTGTATCAGCGCGAGAGAAACCGAGTTTTTGTCAAAAACTCGGTTTCTTTTCGTGCCTTATACCATTTTTTTAGATGATCCAACTAGTTCTATTCAAGGTTGTCCGCAGATTTTGTATCAGCACCAACGGTGATCACACCCCCCACCAGATTCCCATGACAATGGTTGGCAATGATGAGGTTCTTATCACTTGTTCCACCCTCTTCAACTCCGTAGGCTTGCGTTTGTGTGTCCTGATCGTCGAGACATCTATTGCCGGTGACCGTCATCCCGGTGACATCGATCAGGGAAATTCCGCTATATCTGCCGGGTTTCTCCTGTGAGTTGTTCAAGCAGATATTGCTGTTGATAGTGTTATCTCTGCCACGAGAGGCTTCGATGCCGTGATGGGCATTGTCCACACAGGTGTTGTTGGCAACAACGTTGTATTGATCGCCGCCGTCGGCTAGACCGCCGATGCCGTGCCGGTGGTTGCCGTAAAAGGTGCTTTCGCTGACAACGGAATGGCGGACGTTCATACAGAAATAGAGTCCATCGCGACCGTTATCCCGTCCGATGTTGTTCGTCCAGAGGCTGTGCTGGACGGACGTGCCGGGGTGAAAACCGTGTCCCAGGCAACCTTCGGCAAGGCAGTCGCTGACAATCGCTCCAACCCCTCCCTGAACGCTTATACCGTCCGCGAGCCAATGTTGTACAACGCATCCCCTCACACGGGCATCTACCGTCCGCACCAGATGAATCGCAGACACGGTAAAGTCAACGAAAACACTCTGACCGTTTGCATCACTCCCGTCAATGCAGAGCGATTCCAATTCACATCCTTGCTCTTCCCAACCCACGAATGCCGAGAAAGCGTGAGCCACCCCACTATTTCGCTCTGGATGGCAGGGACGATTGATAGGTTTGTCCAGATAGAGCCGGTTTTCGCTGATGTCCACAATGAAAGCGTGTGTGGCGTACCAACCGTGTTGTGCCTTGTCGAACACACTGACTTCCATGCCAACGGTGAATTCCGATCCGTTTTGGACGTGGACAGAGGTATCACCTTCTTGGGCTTCACTCACAAGTGGTGAAGAAACCTCCGGCGTACGGACGATACGGCTGGATTGACCTGCGCCACGGATAGTGACGTTGGAACGGAGCCGCACATGGCGGTGTAGGGTATAAACCCCCGGCGGCACCCAGACAATGCCTCCACTCTTGGGGAGGGCATCAACCGCCTCCTGAAGTCCAGAGGTGAAAGAGTTCTTCTCGTTAAAATCGGTCACATTTTTAGTAGCTTCTATCATTGATAGATTTTAGAATTCATTAGGACTTACGCAGTTGAATGCTCAAAGCCCCCGATGCGGACATCGGGATTCAGAGCAACTTGTAGTTCGGTGATTTATCGCCGCCCCGATAAATCGGGATTCAAGGCAACTGGACACCGTTGCCAACCCTAGTCTCGGAACGGACGCCCGATGAATCGGGCAACTACAGCAGACGCACCATCAAGGAGCCCGTGGGGAACAACGATCGTTGTTCCCTACTGAAGTGCGTAACTCCTATATGTATCAGAGCGGTTCATCGCCGACCGCGTGAATCCATTCCCGCGTCCACTCGACAGCTTCTAATTCCAAATCGCAGATACAACTGGCAAGGAAAATCATGCCATCAATACGACCGTCACAGAGCCATTGCAGCCCGATTTCACACTGGTGCTGCATCAGATCAACCGGCATTGGTTTGCGACTGCCGTAATCGTACATGTAACAGCCGAGTATTTTGCGGGGCGATGGTGCAAGCCCTTCGGCACGTTGGAAGTTTTTCTCCAGATCCACCAATTGGTCGGAAGTCCACGTCCAGAAGGTGACGACATCGCAAGTTTCCAAATGCTGACCGACGGGGTGTTCAAGCTGATGGTTGTAGAGAACGACCCACAAATCTAACTTCCGATCCGCCACAGTTAGCTGTTTTTGAATGGCATCCAGCGATTCGACATCGTGGACAGCGACCTTGCCGGTTGCCGGATCACTGAAGAAATCGTCCATCATCACGCCGGTAAAATTCGGGAATTTTTCCGCCAGATTGCGAGCTGCTTCCACCTCGTAATGCTCCGTAGCACCACCCGCTCCAACGATAGACCAGACAACCTGTTTCAACGGACGAAACGCTAATGCGTACTGTTCATACGGCGGTTGCGGCAGATCATTATAACGCACCAATATCATGTTGGGCACGTTAAGATAGAAAGCACCTTCTGCTGGCGTCATTCGTGACGTAGCAGGCAATCCCCAGTGATCATTGTGGCTCCCGGCATGGTGCCCCCAGATCCAGAACTTATCCCTCACAATACCGTTTCCCATGACATCCTCTCTTTGAGTTCTCTGTCTCTACTTATCACTTTCTCTAAGGGATGGCGTTGTTTATTTGACCTTCTTCTCTGCAAAGATGGGATTGTCTAGAAGCGTTTGCACCTCGTAGATCGATCCCGTTCGGTCGGAAGACGGTTGAGGAATGCGAACAGGAGTGGAAACGACACGCGGTTGATTCGTGGGCTCGCCACGCAGCGCAAAGGATTTAAAGACATTCCAATCCCCACCATGTATGGGCCAAGCGTCAATGGCGCAATACTGGAGCAACAGCAGTCGCCGGGGGTTACTGGAGGTATTAGGAGCGGAACCGTGCAGTGTGCGAACGTGGTGAATCGAAATACCACCGGCTTTGACTTGGACAGGAACGGCATTATCGGCGCTAAAATTGGGATCTGTTACTGCACCAACGAAAACACCATTTTGGTGATGGTCATAGGTCGGTCCCTTATGAGAGCCGGGGATAACCATTAGACAACCATTCTCTAGCGACATATCGTCAATCGCCACACCCACTGCTAGCAGGTCATCGTTGGTATAAGGATAGAACGCCCAATCCTGGTGCCATTCGACGGGGCTGCCGAATTCGGGATATTTCATGTTAAGCTTGTGACCGTTATGGCTTACACCGGGTCCAATCAACTGCTCAACGATGTTGAGAATACGGTCATGGCGGAGGGTCTGCTCATAGACAATATGGTGCAGGACGGGACTTTTGATTCGACGCACACGCGGGTTTTCTGGGGTATGCCCCGGTTCAAGGTCAAACACATCGGTATGTTCGGTGACTTCACGGGATTTTTCAACAAACTCATCTGTAGTACGCTGAAGATCAGCAACCTCCGCCTCCGAAAGCACATTTTCGACGCCGAGATAACCATTTTCATTGTAAAAATCAATCTGTTCTTGGGTTAGCATTTGTAGCTCCTTTCAACTAGACAATCTTAAGGATAACCGTTCAGTTGGGAAATAGCACCGGTTAGTTTTGAGCGGCTACGTTGAGGTGTTCGATTTATTTTAGCCTTATAAATTATTTTTCACGCATCAGCTCTAGTCACTAGCTCAATTGCCCTACCTGTTTGAGCGGATGCCATACCAGCCAATAGAATCTCAGTAACATGACGCGCTGCATAAATGTGCGACAGCGGGGGCTGCTTGCCATCGCGGATACATTCTGCAAAATGCGTGTGCATATCGCCGAGATCAGCATCTGAACAATCAATCGCTTTCAAATCTACAGGCGCTGTTTCACGGGTGTAAGATGTTGGTGTCCATTGACTCAGCGCAGCGCCATCTTCTCCCGGCAGTGTGAGTTTTCCTGCTGTGCCGTGAATGCTCGCGCCCCACGTCCGAGCGGGATCACACCAGCTTGTCTCGGCGGTGACGATGCCTCCCGACTCCATTTCGAGAACAAGGGTCGCCACATCTTCCAATTCAGTGGGTTTATCAAAGGTGGTTACGAAACCGGTGACACGCTTAAACGTCCCTAGCATTGTGACCAATCCGGAGACAGCATAGACGCCCATATCAAAGAGTGCCCCGACGCTCGCTCGTTTGGCATCAAAGAACCAGAGATCGTCATCTTTCTCACCAAAAATGTCTCGAATCTCAGCGTAGTAGATTTCGGGGCCGCCGTGACTGCTTCGGAACCGTGCACCCGAAACCCTACCAATCGCGCCCTCTGCCAACAATTGACGCGCCTTGCCGATGGAGGGACTTACGTGAGGAAGACACATCACCGTCAGGTGATTTCTTTCTGTCGCCTCCACAAATTGATTGGCTTCGTCCATGTCACCACACAGCGGTTTCTGGATCAGGACATGCTTCCCTGAATCCAGTGCTTTGACTCCCCAAGACACATGGAGCGGGTGCGGCGTGCCAACCAAAATAGCATCAAGCGAGTCGTCTGCGATAATCGAATCGTAATCCTGCGTCCAATGAGGGATGTTGAATTGCTCACACTGATGCTTGAGTCGATGTTCTCGCCTACCTCCAAGCACGATAACCTCAAAGTCCTCTCCGTCAACGAGCGCGGGAAGATGCAGCCGACACACAATGCCACCGGCGCCGATGACACCCAATCTGATTTTCGCCATGTCCATTCCCCTAATTATCGAAAAAGTCTTCGTCGCCTTCAGGAAGATACTGTCTTGTGGCTTCTTCGTTGAACTTGACTCCCATGCCGGGCGTGTCCCAAACTGTGATAAATCCATCCTCGACGATAGGGTCCGGCAGCCCTTCAACTATATCGTACCACCACGCAGGGTTTCCGGTCGGGTACTCAAAGGCGATATAATTCTGGGGCAAGGTCGCCGACACCTGAACGAGGGCAGCAAGACCGATAAGCCCATCAAGTACACCGTGGGGTGCCATAAGAATGCCGTGCAGGTCTGCATACTCTGCAACCCACTTCAGTTCTGCGATGCCACCGATGTCACATGGATCGGGACCGATTACATCCACAGCTCGCTTTTCGATTAGGTCTTTGAAGTTTTGTCGGAGGTAGATCTGTTCGCCGGTGTGGATGGGTGTCGATGTGCTTTGCGTTACATCTCGGTAAAGGTCTGCTAAAACGTACGGCACATAGTCCCCGGTGATCATGTCTTCAAGCCACATCACGTTTAACGGTTCCACAGCCTTCGCAAGCCTTATCGCGTCGGGAACTGTCATTCCGGGCCCACAATCCAAAGCCAGACCGACTTCATCTCCCAAAGCCTCCTTCATCGCCTGAATACAATCAATCGTATACTTCAGCCCACGCTCAGTCAAGACGCCACTGGTTCTCGCAAAACGCCCTGTTTGGACTTCACCATAGAAGTAGTTTGGCTGATTTGGCATACCACTATGAAACACAATCCCCTGCTTAATAATGGTGAAACCTTCGGGGGAGGCTTTCATCTTTTTCATATTTGCAGCGTGGGCTTCCGGGGTATTTCCTTCCATCGGATACCTGACCGCGCCATTATAGACTCGGACTTTGTCCCGTATTTTACCTCCCAGCAACTTGTAGACTGGAACGCCCGCTGCTTTGCCGGCGATGTCCCAAAGTGCCATCTCTATCGCACTCACTGCGCTGCCCCACGGCTTAAAACTGCCCCCTTTGCGAATCCGCATCATGACCCGTTCCACGTCCGTGGGATCTTCCCCGACTATGAAGTCCTTATAAAACATAATATGAGGTTTCAGATAGCGTTTACTAGCCTCCACCTCCCCCAACCCACTGATTCCTTCGTCGGTTGTTATGCGAACCACAGGGTTGCTACCCAAAACAGTGCATTTTAAGTCTGTAATTTTCATTGATCTGAATTGTCCTTTGGATTTGGTCTAACCTTGTAAGACAAAAAGGTAACATTTTACACACGAAAACGGCAAAAATTTCTTATCAATGGATAGAGTTAATCGAAAAAGTCCTCGTCGCCTTCAGGGAGGTAATGTCTTGTGGCTTCTTCGTTGAGTTCGATTCCCATGCCGGGCATATCCCACACCGTGATGAATCCGTCCTGAACGATGGGGTCTGGCAGCCCTTCGATTATATCATACCACCATTTGGGATTTCCGACCGTATACTCAAAAGCAATATAATTTTGGGGTAAGGTCGCCGACACCTGAACGAGGGCAGCAAGACCGATGAGTCCAATGAATATACCGTGGGGTGCCATAAGAATGCCGTGCAGGTCTGCGTATTCTGCAACCCACTTCAGTTCTGCGATGCCACCGATGTCACCTGGATCAGGACCGATCACATCCACAGCCCGCATCTCGATCAGCTCTTTGAAGTTCTGCCGGAGGTAGATCTGTTCGCCGGTGTGGATGGGTGTCGATGTGCTTTGCGTTACATCTCGGTAGAGATCTGCTAAAACGTACGGCACATAGTCCCCGGTGATCATGTCTTCAAGCCACATCACGTTTAGCGGTTCCACAGCCTTCGCAAGCCTTATCGCGTCGGGAACTGTCAATCCAGGTCCACAGTCCAAAGCCAGTCCGACTTCGTCTCCCAAGACATCCTTCATCGCCTGAATACAATCAATCGTATATTTCAACCCACGCTCAGTCAAGACGCCACTGGTTCTTGCAAAACGCCCTGTTTGGACTTCACCGTAGAAATAGTCCGGCACCTCATTTGGCATTCCGCTATGAAATGCGATTCCTTGCTTAATGATGGTGAAACCTTCGGGGGAGGCTTTCATCTTTTCCATGTTTGCAGCGTAGGCTTCCGGGGTATTTCCGTCCATTGGATACCTGACCGCACCATTATAGACCCGAACTTTATCCCGTATTTTACCTCCCAGCAACTTGTAGACCGGAAGACCTGCTGCTTTGCCGGCGATGTCCCAAAGTGCCATCTCTATTGCACTCACTGCGCTGCCCCACGGCTTAAAACTGCCCCCTTTGCGGATCCGCATCATGACCCGTTCCACGTCCGTAGGGTCTTCTCCGACTATGAAATCCTTGTAAAACAAGATATGAGGTTTCAGGAAGTGCTTAGGAGCTGCTACCTCTCCCAACCCGCTAATTCCCTCGTCGGTTGTTATACGAATCACAGGGTTGCTACCTAAAACAGTGCACTTAAAGTCCGTAATTTTCATTGATAGAAATCGCTCTTGGGATTTCACTCAACCTTGCGAAGGTTATGAATCGTATGCTAGTTTGTAGTCGTTGATAACATGAAACGTGACAATAATTTTTTCATAGGTTCATTACTATGGTGAATTCTAAAAATACAGGGACACTTTCGCTCCCCGGTAGGTGCGGTTTCATGAAGTTTAAGTATTTAAATCGGTAATCGTGATTTTCCTCGAAACATAGGGTAGGCGCGGTTTGCAACCGCGCTGGCGTCGATAGCAAATTACCGAAGTATTTTTTTTATCTTCATCTAACCGCACCGCATACACACCATAGTGTGGGTTGAAACGGCGCAGTTAGAAACTCTGCTTGCGATCCCGATTTATCGGGGAGCGCCTACCAATTTGGAGTGTTCCATTAATTCTAAGATCTACTATAAACAAAGGTACTAATGAACACCTGAACTCAATATCTTCACTAATTTGCACTAAAGGTTACCGGGAATGTCGAGTAGATATCGCAGCCCTACCATTCACTCGGAATTCGTGCGTGTTCGGTGTAGGACTTAACGATATTAATAATAAGCGCAATATCGTTGCGGGCATCAACGACCGATGTCCGACAGGGAATCCCTTCGGTGATACAGGCATGGAAATGGCGGATTTCACGACTGAAGGCGCTCTCCCACACTATCGCAGGCTCCTTGAGCACCGTTGTGCCGTCCGCTTCGATCTCATGCACCGTGACGGTAGAGAGGATACCGCGTGAAAATCCTGTGGGATATTTTACAATCACGCGCTTGGTGTCGCCGTAAACCTCTAGCGTTTCCTTGAAGTCCCACAAACCGGGGATGGCTGCCCATGTATAAACGAGACGTACCTCGTTTGGATATTCAAGAATCGTAGTGATACCGCGTCCGCCGTTCCACAACTCGGTACTGGCTACCGCCTCCGGTACACCAAGCATAGCGCGGAAACCGTAGAGATCATGGATGCCACTGCCTGAGAGTGTGGAGAAAGCACTCCCAGCATCGCCGGCTATATCCCCAATAGCATCGTGACGCGCTTTCGCCCCATCCTCGCTTCCCTGACGCATTGCGTCCGGTGGAATATCGTCGAACCGCTTGATCCGGAAATTTTGGAGATGCAGGTCGTTACCGCAGTGCAGATGATTCGCCTGAACAAAGCGGATATCGTCCATCGTATCGACTTCGCTTTTTGCCAACTCAAATGCGGGGTCGTGTACTTTCATGTACCCTGCTTGCCCAACCTTACCAGATGCTTGACACGCAGCACCAATAGCGTCCGCTTCCTGAATAGAGAAACAGATCGGTTTCTCAATGAAGACATGCTTGCCTGCGCTGAATGCTTCCACTGCTACTCTTGTCTTTGGATCAGAGTGGCAGAGCAGTACCGCATCTACATCGGAGGCGAGGAGATCGTGATAATCTGTGACATAGCGAGGGATATTAAAGGTCTCGGCAACATACGCTGCAGCACCCTGCGACACATCGCAGACGATAGGCACCTCAAATTCGTCCTGAAGGGCTTTTAGGTTGGGTAGATGATGGACTTGAGCAATTGCTCCACAACCAATAACACCAATACGTACTTGTTTCATATAGTTCTCCTATTGAATATTTTTTTGCCTCTCAAGAAGTGTTATACAGCACGGCACGCTGCAAAGAAATCCTCATTCGATGCAGTGAAGCCACACTGCTGCTCCACCTCCCGAATCGTAATTTCGGTGGTGAAAAGTTGATCAAGTGTATCCGGGAACTCCACCCCTGTAGTCGCATCACGAAGTAGGACAATGTTATATCCCCGCCGATTCATCGCACGGATGCCGTAGTCACGACCAACGACGCACCAGTTGGCTGCAAAGCCGACGTAGAGCAGATGTAAGATGCCGCGTTCCTTCGCGAGTTCATGCAGCTGCTCTCCCGTTGCGATTACGAAGTCATCGTCTTGCACTTCAATTGCCGGCGACATCCCCAATTTGTCAGCAAGACTGTCCCAATGGATGCCAATGCTCGGCGGTTGATTGCGCGGTCCCCGGTAGGCAGCGTATTCACCGGTCCGACTTCGGAACTCCGGCGGTGGCCAATCAGGTGAAGGTAAAATTTCAGGAGGGGTATGCCGATTCAGCTGAGGGAATTGTCCGGCAACCTCTGGGCAGGGGGCATGCACGATTGTCAATCCCGCCTCACGAGCGGCGTTTAGCACAGGAACGATTGCGTTGACGGTTACAGCCTTTGCGCGTTCGATCCAACTCTCAATAAAATGTACGTTCCAGACATCAACCAGCACAAGCGCGGTTTGGTCAACAGGCAGCGGCATCCTGATTTCACGGCGGATGAAGTTTTCCTCGCGACATGGCACCTCTATGGGGGTGCTGTCCTGAAAATATCGGACACGCAGATCCAGCGTTGACATATTATTTTCCTTTTCGGGGAGGCTCGGTAAACAGCTTTACCCCGATACAAAATCGGGGACTAAGAAGCATAGGGACACTCCAAGCGGTGGGTGGTTCAGGAGGGCGAGGTTCGGAGGTGGGAGGTGATAAAACAGAATAACCTTGCGAAGGTTTTTGAAACCCTCGCAAGGTTTGAGTTGATTCAAAAAAATTAACGGAGTGCTACCTGCTAAAATTCGTTCGAGTATTTCTACTCTTGAGGGCACCCCAAGTTGTAGCGGCTTTCCCTTTCGGACTAACAGCAAGTGCACCTTGTTCGAGTCCATCGTCCATGATGGTCTTAATTTCGTCCGGAGTCAATGCACGATCGAACAGCGCAACATCGTCAATAAGCCCGTTAAAATTGCCGGTGTCATTCGGACGAGTAGCTATGATGAATGGATCACCAGCGGCTTTGAGATCTGGCAGCGCGTTACACGGATCGTCTCCGTTCGGGCTGTCTCCATCGAAACATTTATCTTGCCCTTTTCTTCCATCGGTATAGACGAGCAGCGACGGCTGTTTCCAGAGTCCAACGACATGATGCCACACGTCATCCGTTAGGAGGTCACGTGGTGCTTGGGCATCAGCCCATTTGCAGCATCCATCGGCACCGAAAACGATACGCCCCGTGTCTCCTGCACCACCGTTGAGTTCCCAGACGATATTCCGGCTGCCATCTCCACCCGGAAAAGATTCGTTTGAAAACATACGTTGATTCGCGCCCGTGGTTTTTGCTTTAACATACATGGATATGGTAAACTCGTCGAAAGCGTTATAGTTCTGTGGATTCGGAATGGTGACGTTATTAAGTTTTCCATCTACAGCAGGAAACTTCAACGCCCCACCAAACTTGCCTGGTTCCCTTTTCACACCGTCTGCGGTGAAGTTATTGATTTTACCATCTGCGTGGTGGCCACTTGCATCAACGATTGCATCACCATCTGCCTCATCAAAGAGCCAGATCCCTACGATATCCTCGTCTGCAAGCTCAATTTTGGTATACCCTGAATGAGTGAAAATCAGCCCAAAAGCAATAAGGCTAACACACACCAAGGTCGATTTTAACACCGTGTTCATTCATGAACCTCCTGATATTTACGAGTCGATGCTGAGTCGTTCCAGCAGAATCAAGATTTTGGCGGCACTTTGCCGCTTCTGTCTGATTTAATAATAGTAGCATTTTTTAGAAATTATTGCAACCATTTTTTATTTCATTTCTCGTTGGGTTCTGTAATTTCGATAATTTGATTGACTGACACCGCTTTCATCTGATAAACACGCCCACTCGGAAACGTTACGATGATTTTATCAATGACCGTATGATCCCCTAAACCGAAATGAAGAGCAAGCGCATTTTGGCACAGGTAACCAGAACCGCTTTTCACTTCAGCCATCTGTGAAACCTCCCCGGTAACGACTTCGACCCGCGCCCCGATCCCCGCTTGGTTACTTGTCGTTCCACGGATGTGCACCTTCGCCCAATTGTTCCGGTTGCCTCCATCGTTCCTGAGCAGTTGTGGCTGTCCATCGCTATTGGTGACCAATATATCTATGTCGCCATCATTATCATAATCTCCAAACGCAGCCCCCCGGCTGGGTGCTCTTTGGGACAGATCGAGTCCGGTATTGGTAGTGACCTCTTGAAAAACTCCTCCTCCTAGATTCCTGAAAAGGTGATTGACCTGTGCGTAAGTTGTTTCCGGGTTGAATTCCTCAACATTGCCGAAGATATGTCCGTTGGCAACAAATATATCTTTGGCACCGTCATTGTCATAGTCAAAGAAGCAGACACTCCACCCCAGAGATGCGTAGGTGCTTTCGCCTGTTCCAGAGAGATAAGAAGCGTCAGAGAAAAAGCCATCCCCATCATTGTGGTATAGGGTCGCCACTTCGTCCTGAAAATTAGTAACCATAATATCCAAGCGACCATCATTGTTATAATCGCCAAAATCAACGCCCATGCCGCTCCCCATCTCACCATTTTCGCTCAACGCAACGCCTGCAAAAAAAGCCATATCGGAGAATGAGCCATCGCCGTTATTGTGGAATAGGTGGTTCTCGTTTGTGTCGTTCGCCACATAGACGTCAATATAGCCATCGCTGTCGTAGTCGCCCCAAACGACTCCCAGTCCTCTGCTCCGTGGCTGGTAAACCCCCGCTGCTTGAGTAACTTCCGTATATGTTCCATTGCCATTGCTTCGATAGAGGATATCCGCCTCACCCACGTATTCCTGCGGGTTGCAATATGTGCGCACCCCTTTATTTTTGCAGATTTTGTTTTTATCCAGTTGGTACTGAATATAGTTGGTCACATAGAGATCAAGATGCCCATCATTATTGTAGTCTGCAAAGGCGCAAGACGCTCCCCAACGCCTATCTGCAACATCGGCTCGGTCCGCCACATCGGTGAAAGTTCCATCTCCATTGTTGCGGTAGAGGCGATTTTTTCCAAAATTGGTCACATAGAGATCAAGATGCCCATCGTTGTCGTAATCCCCGACACAGCAGCCAACGCCGTAACTTTTGTCGCCAACCCCGGCAATCTCCGTTACATTGGAAAAAGTCCCATCTCCATTATTTCGATAGAGACGGTTTGTTGGCGGAGCCGTCGATTGAAAGCCGGGGAGATCCGCTCCATTGACAAAGTAGATATCAAGATCTCCATCGTTATCGTAATCAAAAAATGCTGCCCCTGAGCCGAGTTGTTCGACAAAATAAAATTCGCCGCTCCTGCCGTTTGTATGCTTAAAACCGATGCCCGCTTCCGCGGTCACGTCAGTGAAGGTTAGTGTTTGGGCTGCGAGAGTTAAAGGCACAAATAGCAAGAAGCTGAGGACGTGAAACGTGAAACGTGATGCGTGAGGTGCGAAACGTAATGCGTAATGCGTAATGCGTAATGCGTAAAGTAACTTTCCTTCCATCCTGCTTTTCCTCATTTTTTCTGTTCGGTAATTGCTTTTTGGATCGACTTCTGACGTGTTACATAGTCCGAATCCTTGGGTTGTAAGTCAAGCGCTTTGGCAATTGCACCGGCGGCTTCCTTATACCTTTGTGCTTTATAAAGGGCATAAGCAAGGGTATCCCAGTGGGAAGCGATTGGCTTTAACTTAACAGCCCTTCTCGCAAGTGTAATTGCCTCATCTATGTTCTTCTCGCTCTCGGCATAGAGCCAAGCGAGCGCATTACAAGCCGTTGCGAAATTGGGGTTAAGTGTGAGGGCAGCCTCAAATGACTCAATTGCCTTCTCGATTTTGCCCTGTTTGTGATAGATACTGCCCAGTTGATAGTGCCCCGCAGCAAAATTGGGTCTAATCTCCAGTGCGCGTTGGAGATACTCTACTGCATTTTTTAAATCATTTTGTTGGAGAGCAATAGCACTGAGCCGAGCGTACGCAGGCGCGAACGCTGCATCCATGTCCAGCGTCCGCTGAAACGCTGTCAATGCTTCGTTGATCTCTCCTTTTTTTAGCGATCGCTCCGCGAGATTGAACCGTTCCTTCGCTTTAATCTCCCGAAACTTCTCCAACTGATGTTTCCCTTCCTCCTGTTTGCCCATCCGGAAATAGGCATTCGCCAGTTGATAGTAGGCACCTGTGTGATTTGGATAGAGCGCTATCGCTTTCTGATAAAAGGGAACGGCCTCCTCAAACTTTCCCTGTTGCGTTAAGAGGTAACCGAGTTGGAAATGTGGTAGAGAGAGTTCCGGATCTAATTCGATGGCGAGATGATATCGGGTTTTCGCTTTTTCAAAAGCCCCTTTCCTCGCCTGGAGGAGACCGAGTTGGTAATGCCCGAGCACTTTTAATCCATATTGCGCACTCGGTGAGTCGGGGTCAAGATGCAACACAATGGCGTAAGATTCAACCGCCTTGTCGATCCATCCCAATCTGCTGCAGGCAATCGCAAGTTTCACATGTACTTCAACCTCTCGGGGCTGAATATTGAGCGCCTTTGAGAGATGTTCGACCGCTTTGAAGAATTCGCGTTGACTCGCATACAGATCCGCCTTCCGGAGATGTGTCTGAAATTCAGATTCGGAATAGAGGGGAAAGCTGCACAGATTCAGCAAAACCACTATAAGCAAAAAGGAAATCCACCTGTTATGTAAATTGACCATCTGATATTACCTCGACACAATTGCTGATTTTTGTAGACAATTGCGTGATTTTTTGTTAAACTTGTATAGGTGTTTTTTAGATTCTATTGCGGGGCTTCCGCGAGGAGAATCACACAAGCTATCGGTTGCTCAACGGGGAGAGCATAAAACTCTCCTCTACCAGAATGCGGAAGGAGAGATCCAATATGAAAACCTCTAACATAATTATCTTCACCCTTATTATTATGGTGCTGATATCTTCCATAGCACTTGCCGTGAGTCCGGTGAAGAAACCTGTGCTTTATTTTAACCCCTTAGAAACAC
This sequence comes from Candidatus Poribacteria bacterium, assembly GCA_965208425.1. GTDB lineage: Bacteria > Poribacteria > WGA-4E > WGA-4E > PCPOR2b > PCPOR2b. Next base: position 5,411,925 of record OZ242335.1, read on the forward strand.
GCCAAGCCAAGGGGGACAACGCTTGGAAGAATGCTGGCACAGCTGGCGGAGAAGTTAGCAAGGGCGAAGGTAAACCAACCCTTGAAGAGGGTCCCATCGAAATTCCATCAATCGGTTTTAAGGCGGACAATGCTGCGTGGTATACCGCAACTAAGTCTAAGTCAGTTTTCGCCAATGAAGCGGAGGACAAGAAAGCCCCTGTCGTTCATCTCGAAAACTTCACCATTGGTCTCCTGATCCGGGTGAATGGTGCATATTTCGCTGAGGAAAACATCATCATAGGCATCCAAACCGAGGGGAAGATACCACCTCGGGCGCACGAGCAGAATGTTCGGATATGGTTAGATGTCGCCGGCAAAGGCATTGTCCAAAACGTAAGTATCGCCCAGAACGTAATCCAAGCGCGTCATGACTTCTCGAACAGACGAAACAAGCTAAAGCTTGGCCAGAACGAATGGCACTGGATGCATATCGTCTTTGAAAGTGGTGTGAGTATGACGACCTACCTTGATGGCACAGAGGCAGCTTCCCACGCAACAGAAGTAAAATTTGATCCAGCACATGAATTGAAGCTGCACGGCATATTTACCTCTAACTTTGAGGTACAGCAGCGAACCTGCAACTGTTCCATCGCTATCTACCGAGTCTACGACCGGGTGCTCACCCCAGATGAAATCAGCAAAAATGTGAGAAACTCGCTATCGGTTGACCCGGCTGGCAAACTCGCCATCACTTGGGGCAAGATGAAGCGTGGATTTTAGTTTGGAGATTTTCCTGTACAGATTATCTCCAAACTCTTCACCAATGTTTCAATACCTGTTCGATTAAATGATTAATTTATAAACAGGAGATATCAGACTCTCACCGAATCCATCAGGAGTAGATTAAAATGAAAATATCTAACAGTGCTATTCTGAGTGCGGTCCTGATTGCAGTCCTCATCTCGTCCATGGCGTTCGCCGTGAGCCCAGTCAGGGACCCTGTGCTCTACTTTAATCCTGTAGAAACACACCAGCAAAAAAACGACGGTGTGTGGCGGAACGCTGGCACAGCCGGTGGACAACTAAAAAAAGGGTTTGGCAAGCCGAACCTTGAACACGGCACCATTGAAATCCCTTCAATTGGCGTTAAGTCGGACAATGTCGCTTGGTATACCGCAACTCAGGCCAAGGAAGTTTTTGCTAACGACGAGGAGGACAAAAATGCGCCTATCATCCATCTTCAAGATTTTACCATTGGGCTCCTTATGCGAATAAATGGTCCTCTCTTCATGGAGGAGCATCAGGTTTTTGGCATTCAGACTCAGCCATGGGATCCCATTAAAGACGGTTGGAACGATGGGGCACCGAGAGATCAGATTGTTCGAGTATGGTTAGATGCCAACGGTAGCGGGATATTCCAAAACATAAGTATCGCCCAGAACGTCGTGCAACATCGCCAGGACTTAGCAAAACGGAAAAACAAGCTGAATATTGGGCAGAAGGAGTGGCACTGGGTGCATATCGCGTTTAAAAGCGGGGAAAGTATAAAAATCTACCGAGATGGTGTCGAAGTTTCCAACACCCCAACCGAGGTAGAGTGGGATCCAGCGCACCAAATGCTACAGCACGGTATATTCACTTCCGGCCGTGTTGAACAGCAGCGCACCTGTAACTGTTCCATCGCTATCTATCGCGTCTACGACCGGACACTCAGCGCAGACGAAATTAACAAAAATGCAAGAAACTCGCTATCGGTTGACCCGGCTGGCAAACTCGCCGTCACCTGGGGCAAGATGAAGCGTGGATTTTAGCCTGCAAATAGGAAAAAGTGACCAGCGTGTCTAAAGTTTTGAAGCTGCTTTCCTTCAACTTGAGATACTCTAGAAACTTCCTTGGGGTCGCCCGACGAATGATTCGGAAACAGCATCCAGTTTTTCTCGGACGGAATCATCAAGCGTCCAACCGACAGCACCAATATTATCGTTCAGGTGTTCGATCGTGTCGGCACCGCTGATAGCGACCGTGATCTCTGGATGCGAAAGCACCCAAGCTATAGCCAATTGTGCAGGTGTTTTTCCCAACTCATCTGCGAGCTGCCTAACAGTCGTTATAACCTGTGCAGAACGCTCCTCCATCATACGGGTAAAATCGTCCTCACGGCCCGCAAAAAGTGTTCCCGATGGCGGTGGACGATCCGGTGAATAGACCCCACTGAAGAGACCGACCGCCAATGGACTAAACGCCATCGCACCTAATCCCATATCCCTTACCAAACTAAACATCTCGCCTTCCATCTGACGATTTAGCAGATTGTATAGATTTTGGACGCACATATACGGTGTTACATTGTGCTTGTCTGCAATCCAGTGCGATTTGCAAACTTGCCACGCCGCATAGTTACAACACCCGACGTAACGCGCCTTGCCCGCCCGAACGATATCGTCCAACGTCCGTATTGTCTCCTCAAGTGGTGTTAACTCATCGAAACGATGGACTAGATAGACATCAACATGGTCTGTGTCCAACCGCTTGAGTGATCGCTCCACTTCGCGCATGATGTGATACCGTGATAAGCCTTCATCGTTCGGACCGGATCCTGTGGGAGCGGCGACCTTCGTAGTAATCACAACGTTATCTCGCTTACCTTTGAGTGCTTTACCTAAAATGACCTCTGAACGCCCCTGATTCGCTCGATCGTCCATTGGGCCGTACCAATTGGCACAATCAATAAGGTTGATTCCCAGCTCAAAAGCATGCTCAATGACTCGCTGGGCTTCTGCTTCGTCGGGCTGCCCTCTGAAGCCCAATCCGAAAGCCAACCGACTCACTTGGACGCCGGCGGCCCCAAAGTTTACATATTCCACAATCTTATCTCCCTTTGTTGAAATTTTTGCAATCTATATTTCAATACCACGTCCCGCCATTCAAGTAAATCATATACGTCTGCTGTTGTGTTAGAACGCCGTAGATCATCCAAAGCCCACCAGTGATAAAGTCCCCCAAAATCAAGCCGAAGAAGAATGGGATGGAGCGTTGATATCCTCTGACCTGACCGACCCGCAAAATAATGGCTTTCACTGTCCAACTGATGAGAAAAGTAAACCAAAAGTAATCAATAGCAAAGCTAACAGCAAGTGGGTAACCGGCAGGGTGAAGGGGCCACCAAAAGAAACGGGTTCGCAAGACATGAAGAACGATTACGATCGCCATACCAACGCCCATGAATGTAGTACGCGGCACATCGGGCGGCATTGGGTGGAACAACCAGTTTTCTAATCGGGTCCACGCAGTATTGGCGACCCAACCCTTGAAGAATGATACTCGTGCCGATGCACCGTCTCGGTACATCATGTCTAGGTTTGTCCACATTCCAACGATGAGTGCTACAGCTGCCCCTACCATCATCGCAATGATCAATCTACGACCATTAATGCGAGCAACCTCAGCCATCTTGAGCGGTTCAAACTGATTCGGCATCGCGTGCGATCGGTAACTCCGATTGAACCATTGATAGAAACTCATCACGGTTAAACTACCACCACCCCAAGTCAGCGTACCTAAAGCAGTTACCATCATGTCTGCGGGATGGTTGAAGATACCGTGGGGTGCCCCGAATTCCGCTCTTAAGCGGGTGACAGCGATAGCGATCGCAAAATAAAGTCCAAAGAAAACTGGAATGGCTATCACCGACATCCCCGCCTGATAGGAGAAAATAAACATGAACAAGAACCCGCCAACCAGTCCAAAGAGCGCTGTTCGATAACGCATCGGCTCATCAGCATCGACAGCTGATTTTTCAGAAAAGGCAGTCCGAAATGCAAAAACCAAATGCCTCCGGGTTACCCAAATAGCAATGAGGCACATGCAGATCCATGCGCCAGCAGATTGTTCATAGAAGTAGGGAAAGCCGGGGAGCGTGTCCAAGCCAAGATAGCTACTTAATACGCGGCTGAACTGGCGTATCAGAAAGAAAAACCAGCAGGTAAACGAGAGGTCCAACGGCAGAAAAAAACCGAGTCCAATCATGAACGGATAGAAAGATATCATCGTATTGGACATCGCATCCCACGGCTTTTCAGTGAGCTGTCTGCCGATAAAGTGCAGCTTGAGATGAAGGTATGGGACAGACGGGAAAAGGACATGTAACCCGTTCATGAGGTCCAAAACGAAAGGGATAGAGAATCCGACCCATAGTAGACCATTCCGCAAGAAATGCGACGACTGTGTCATCGCTACAGGTAGTTGGATGATTGGAAATGCGAGCCGTTCAGTATGCACCCACTGCCGTCGAACAAGGGTATTAATACAGTGAAGCATAAATAGCAGGACCAGCGTGAACACAGTCCAAACTATTATAGGACGCAGCCATGCCTTGAAGTGCTTAGGCTCGTAAAAGGAGGCGTCCCCTTCATAGTATCCAGTTAATACGGCATCAGGTGAGCCGGCAGTAAACCAAGGTGGGATGTAATGGAAAAAGAGTTCCTTCCATTCATTCTCTTGGGTTGCAAATTGGTAGGGGTGGAGAGCGATAGCGAAAAGATCCTGCAACATCCCATATGATGCGATCGAAGTCGAAATCACAATCATCGAGTAGATGGTGAGGAGTTCTCCCATCGAGAACTGAATTCGTGGCCACAGTCGCAATATACCGTTGTTGAGCACGACCAACCAGAACAGGAGAAAGATCGGATAGATGAATATCGGCAGTGCAGTTGCTTCCGCCCGGTATTTCATCTCCGTAATTGTTACCCAATAGGCATTGAAGGCGACAAGCGCCAGACCAATCAGGACAGCGCGTCCCGTTGCTCCCTTATTCCGCCGCTGTGTTTTAATTTCTTCCAATCACAATCTCCATTTTCATGAATGGCACGAAAAACAGATTTCGCATGTCCTCAGACACTTAGGACTTTCCCTTCTCTGGCGGATTGGTAGATTTTCTCCAACAGTGCAACGGTCCGACGCCCTTCCCTGCCATCAACTCTCAGATCTCCACCTTCCTCAAAAGCCTGAACAAAATCTTCGATGATACTGTGAATGGGATTCTCAATCTGTTGGAGCCGTTCCTCCAACCCTTCACCAAAGACACGCATCTTCCCGCCAAGCACATCGTCAACCAGAATCCCGCCTTCAGTCCCATGTACTTCGGCGCTGAAATAGACGCTTGTCGGAAAGGTTGTTGTCCCAACAATGACCCCCTTGGCACCGCTCTTAAAGTTCACGATTGCAAGCCCGATATCCTCAGTTTCAATGTCGTGATTCATGATTGCCATCTCACCGTAGGCCGATTCAAAATCGCCCATGAACCAAGAAATAAGATCTAGCAGATGCGCTCCCTGATTCGCTAGAGATCCGCCCCCATCCATTTCCCACGTTCCGCGCCAGCCTCCGTTCCGTTCAAAATACTCATCGGCTCTGAACCACTTGAACCGAACCTCGCCCAAAATAGGCTGACCAAGCCAGCCACGCTGAAGGGCTTCCGCAACGCGATAGTTGGTGTCTACATAGCGACTCTGATAATCAACGGCTAGCTTAACACCTGCCTCGTCACAGGCGGCGATGATGCGATCGCACGCTTCGATCGACACGTCCATCGGCTTGGTAGTAATCACATGCTTCCCCGCCTGTGCTACGCGGATGCCGAGTGCTGAGTGGGTCCCGCTTGGCGTCATCACCATCACGCAGTCAATATCGCTCCGCCCCAAGACGTCATCCAGATTCGGCGTCCACTCCGTATCAAGCTCTTCAGCGATCTGTTTGGCAAGGGCTTCGTTCAAATCAACGACGCATTTCAGTTCAGCACCTTCTGTGTTTTTAATCATCCGAGCGCGGCTGCTACCCACACCTAAACCAACAACTGCGAAATTGACCATATTGTAAAATCCTTTTGCGTAAAGGGTTATGCGTCAATACCTTGATTCGTTGCAAAACCTACCACCTGCACTATCAAGATAGGGACAGACAAACTTACAACGGCGGGTTAAGCGAATTATCACCCTGAATCTTCATTACAAACCAATCACTTACCCAAATCGGGATTGCCTTCTACCTTAAACTTCATCCTTTCCAGGATATTTTTCTTGGAAACATCTTTACCCGTATTAGTATCAGCGAGCCAGCTTTTAAAGGATAGTTCCCCACCAGCACTGGGGGAAAATTCGCCCCGCAAGAGGTAACTACCGCCAGCTTCTACATCAGCAGAAAAACCGGTTACGATTTGATGGGGCTGCGGTATTACATCATCAAAAGACCTGTATATAATTCGCACTGACATGTCATGCTGCCCTGGAGAAACCAAAATTTCCTTAATGGTAACCTCCTCGTCAACATCAATTTTCTCATCCAAGGCTAACCTACCATCTATCCGCAATGCAAACTGATTAAGCCGTCGAAGCCATCCACCAGCCGTATTGACTTGGATGGTGGCAAGTTCAGTTTTAGGCAGTGCAGGTGCTTTATACTCACCTTTCATTATAAAAGTATTGGTTCATATGAAAAGAAAGTGCAAAATGCGAAGAGAAACCGAGTTTTTTCGGCAAAACTCGGTTTCTTTGCACTATTTCTTAACATGAGCCAAAGTATTTACAATCCTTCCACAACCAACTAACAGCAGAGGTAAAAGGACGCTTATTAACAGAATGGAGATACTTAATTTGAGGTTCAATCTCCAGTTGGTTATAGCGTAATCTCCATAGTGGTGTAAGTGATTATCGCGTGTCATCATTCCTCCTTTTCAGACATCTGCCTGAAGGTCGCATAACATCACTAGCAGTTTTTAGGATCACAACAGAAATTACTACGGTATTTGTGTACAAGCCTGATACGGCTATTCTCTATTAAATCTATTAAACAGGTTATTCGCACCAATTTTGAATCAGCCATATTGATTCAGTCCATAACTCAGTTGAATATCAGTCAACTAAGACGATAGCAGCGGGAATAATCAACACACATTCTCACGCCATGTGAAGTGTGTATTGTAGCACCTTCTTTAATCGTTGGCAAGCGGAAAAAATAATCTCCTTAAGTTAGCACACCAACTCACTGACGAATACGACGAGATACGCCTTGAGGACTTGAATCTACAGGGTATGAAATCCCTTTGGGGACGTAAGGTCAGTGACTTAGGTTTTGCCGATTTCGTCAAGAAGTTGGTGTATATCGCCAAGAGAAAAGGTGTAGAAATCAAGTTCATTGATAAGTGGTATCCTTCGTCTAAGACTTGTTCGGCTTGCGGTGTTGTCAATGAAACGTTGAATCTGCGTGATAGAGCTTGGCAATGTAGTGATTGTGGCACAGACCATAACCGTGACCGCAACGCTGCAATTAACATCTACAGGGTAGGGGCATCTACCCTTGAAGGAGAGGACGTAAGAGGCACTTCGGTGTCCCGTCCTTGTTGATAGCACAATTCGACTCCCGACGGGGTGACGGATGAGAATCCCCACCCTTTAGGGGGTGGGAGTATGTCAAAAAAGCAATTTAGAGTTTCTATAGCGTTGGAAACAATCAGTTGAAATTGAGAGCAACATGGCAATTAAGTTGACCGGATACTTGGAATTGGTGTAACTGTTCCTAATGTAACGTAAGTTGCTAGTAGCCCGCATATTCAAACCAATAGACCCTAATCCCTGTGCGAATTGTATCGTTTTTGTAGGTCGATTTTCCAAAATCGACGGTTTTATGTCGAGATATGAATCTCGACCTACAGGTTCTGATGGATTTCCAATAACTAGCAACTTAGGTTATAATAACGCAAGTTGCTAGTGTATTATTTGGTGATGAGCGTAATCATAGTAGTGATGAGAAACAAAACGACCTTTATCTCGAATCCAGCGGCAGTGACCGCATGAATAGAGCGGGGTAGCCGTTGGGTGATTAAACTGTTTGTCACCTCTATCCGCTTCCTGTGGTGATGGTGTATGTAAACTTCGTCCCCTTGATATTGCCGCTTGCTGTTTTTTTTGCGCAACGGTTTGAGCATGATACCCGCTTCAGCTAAGGCATCTTCAATCCCATAATTGCAGTAAGCTCTATCAGCATAAACGGTTGCCCCTTGAGGTAAATCAAACGGATAACACCGCAACCCTAAAACATCACCAAAACTGCCCGGTGTTAAGAAAAACTCAACCGGTACACCGCTTTCAGTGACCATCAGATGCAGTTTGAGTCCATAGAAGTATCTCCGTTTGCTGGTTATCACCCCACGCCAGACTTCCCCTTGATAAAGTTTTGCATTAGAGATACGAATGGGGTCACACGCTGGGACGGGATACGAGTCGATGACATAGAGTTGGTCTGGGTTTTGGGCTTTACAGTCTGTGGCAAGTGATTCAAAAAGTGTCTGAAACATCGGTGCAATTTGATGAAGTCTTCGATTGAATCGTGTTTTACTGAGCATATTGGGAATATATCCCTGCTCCTTGAGTAGCTGTCGTGCCATCTGTTGATTGCCACCGAACAGTTCTGCTGCGACTAAGGCAGTGGTCATTACTTCTGCGGCAGACATTTTGGCTCTTGGGTCGTCTTGATAGCCGTGTTCAATTAACAGATCGTCACAAAGTGTATAAAATGCTACGATTACTAAGTCCATGGGATTCTCCTGTTTTAAGAGTTTTGTTTTGCCTAACAAACACTCTAACGGAAATTCCATGGATATTCAACTAGCAACTTGCGTTAATGTAACTCAAGTGATGCTTGGTTAAAGGAAATCAGTAATAGAACTGAGTTCGGTGTAAATGTCTAGAATAGATGGATTTTTTTTTGAAAGACACTCGTAAGATATGCTATAATTATTTTGATTTTAGTATGCTGAATCTCAATCATACCGTACAATTTTTTTCAATAGAGTTATTTCAATTATCTAAAATGGGAGTGAAAAACAATTGAAAAACAATCGATCTAGGCCCAGGAAAAAAAACTCAGAGACCCCGACAAAGACAACCGATTCGCTGGTTGTGGCCCCTCCCCCAAAACGAACCCTTCCCGCGTTGGCAAGTCCAACCAAACCGGAACGCGGCTTATTCGGAAAACGGAAACTTAAGGGGGATCCCAAAGCAGACCAGATTAAACAGATTGTCCTCGACAATGCCAACGCTTTCTCGGAGGCTGATGCGCGGATGTTACATGGGATTTTTTCTCTTGCGCACACAACTGCAAGGGAAATCATGATTCCCTTATCGGAGATGGTAGCGGTTCATATTGCCACGCCGATCGAGCAGGCAAGGGCGATGATACAGCATTCTAACTATCAGTTTGTTCCAGTCTATGAAGAACGGATTGATCGGTTAACAGGAATCGTGAGTGTCATGGACATTTTGTACGCTCCACAGGGAACAGACGAACTCGATCCCTTCATCAGGCCTGCATACTATATCCCAGAAACAAAGCTGATAGGTGAGTTACTTGAAGAGTTGCGTCTCGCCGCAGAACCAGTAACAATCATTATTGATGAACATGGTAGCTGCGTTGGATTTATAGGGCTGGAAGATCTTCTTGAGCAAATTGTGGGTGAGATTCGCCATTCCCATAAACGGCAGCCGCTACATGTCGAAGCACTTGGAAATAATTCATGGACGCTCGATGCACGAACACCAATCGATATAGTTAATACAACACTAACCACAAATATTCCCAAAGATCGCTCCGATACGATTGGGGGGTTTGTACTCAAACTGATCGGTCGGTTGCCGGAACAGGGCGAAAAGGTGACCTATGACACTATCGAATATACCGTTGATGAGGTCTTTGATTACGGCATCACTGTTATCCACGCCAATAAGATATCGTCGCCGGTCTCCGAGAAAGGATCTAGTGGTTGGGACAGTGTCACGCAGAAGTTAACAGGTTCATCGTAACGAATTCTTCAGGTCATTTTGGAACGATTGAAACCACCACGCCCCATCTCGTTTTACACCTCACGCATGATGTCATGAGGTGTACACCCTCAGAATGATTGATCGACAGAACATCCCTCTCTGACGCTCTATGCCTAAAGAGCACTGGCTGAAATCCGAATTAGCCCAGCTCGATCAAGCTGGGCTTTCGCGATCGCTGCGTTCCATCCTGACAGCACCAACCGGGCGCACTCTGCTTGATGGACGCGAGGTCATTCTGCTCGGATCAAACAACTACCTCGGCTTGAGTGTGCACCCAATAGTGGTTGAAGCTGCTGCTACAGCTGTGCAGAAATACGGAACGGGTGCTAGTGCCTCCCGTCTGATGTCAGGTAATTGTCACCTTTACACCGAACTTGAGGCACAAATTGCCAAAGCAAAGAGGACAGAAGCCGCCCTCGTTTTCGGTTCTGGATATCTAGCTAATATCGGAACAATCCCTGTATTAGCAGGCGAGAGCGATCTTATTCTTAGTGATGCCCTCAATCATGCAAGCATCATTGATGGCTGCCGCCTCAGTCAAGCGACAAAACAAATTTATCGACATTGTGATGTCGAGCATCTAGAATCTCTGTTGGTACAATCGATGAAATTTAGACACAGACTCATTGTGACCGATGGCATCTTCAGCATGGATGGCGACATCGCACCACTCCCTGAAATCTGTAGACTAGCTGAACAATACGATGCAACCGTGATGGTTGATGACGCACATAGCTTTGGGGTTTTAGGAGAAACAGGTGGTGGGACAATTGAACATTTCGGATTGGAAAATCGTGGCGTTATTCAGATGGGAACGTTGAGCAAAGCGATCGGCGGATTGGGGGGATATGTCGCTGGCAGCACCGCTTTGATCGATTTCCTAATAAATCGAGCGCGGGGTTTCATTTTTACAACAGGTCTCCCACCCGCAACGTTGGCAGGCGCTTCGGCAGCGATTGACGTAATCCGCTCCAACCCTGAATTACGCCAACGGTTGTCATCCAACGTTCTTCTGCTCAAAAATGCTTTGCTGGAAAAAGGATTCCAACTGCTACCGAGTCAGACCCAAATTCTTCCGCTGATTCTCGGCACTGTGGAGGTCGCGTCACGGTTTGCCGAAGTTCTCCTTGCACACGGTGTATATGCCCCTGCTATTCGACCACCCACCGTACCGGAAGGAACGAGCCGGTTGCGGATTTCTGTAATTGCATCTCATACAACTGAAGATTTAGAGACAGCGGTTAAGGGGTTTGAGGCCGCAAGAGCTGCCACCTCGTAGATAGAAACAACCAACGCAGCGACATAGCAATGATGTCCTTTAGACCTCACGCGACAGCTCAATCTGGTCGAATGACGTAATCTCTGGATGACCGTGCCCTGCTGCAGCTTTTGCATTGCCCGGACGTTTGCACAACCCGGTTTGTAGCCCGGCGGCGCGGGCTGCTCCTAACTCATCAAGCACATCGCTCAAAAAAAGAACCTGCGCTGGCAGCAGACCAAAATCTTTGGCGATTGCTCGGTAACTCGCTGCTTCCTTTTTTGGACCGGTAGTCGTGTCGTAATGACCTCGAAACAGGTGCAGAATATTCCCAACTGCGGTATGCCCAAAAAATAACTTCTGCGCCGCAATGCTCCCAGAGGAAAAAATACGGACATCACACCCGGCGTCGTTCCAAGCCTGAATCGCAGGCAGAACATCATCGTAGATGTGCGCTCGCAGTTCGCCACTTTCAAAGCCAGACTCCCAGATTAAGCCTTGAAGTGCTTTGAGCCCTATTGCCTTGACATCGCCATCCATCAGCCGAAGGACCTCCGCCCGGAGCAGTTGCTGCTGTTTGCCTGCCTCGCTCTCACACCACGCAACGAAAGATTCATAACCGGCGTCTTTGGCAATCAGATCGCACGCTTCATTTAGCGCCGCTGAATCCCAATTCGCGCACAGGTAGTTATCCAATTCGCGGCGGACAAAAGGGAACATCACATCGTAGACAAAGCTGACCGCCGAAGTCGTGCCTTCGATATCGAGCAGGATTCCACGTCCAGAAAATTTCATTAGATTTTTACCACCGGCTCAATATCGCTGGCAGGAGACAGGTAGGCTGGTCCCATGCAGACAGGCGTGTAATTCTCATGAACGGAATTGCCGACATAGTGCGGTGTCCAACCCGATGTATCCTCAAACAAGCGAATGCAGCGGATGGTGCGGTCATCGCACAGGTCGAACCAGTGCTGGGTCCCGGTTGGCACGCTGATCAGATCGCCGCTTTCCACTTGGATTGCAAAGACTGGAGCGTTATCTGGATGAATATGGAAGAGACCGCTGCCCTTGATAGTAAAACGAACTTCATCCTCACTGTGCGTGTGTTCTTTGTTGAACTTCGCCAACATGTCGTCTAAGCCGGGCGTCTCTGGCGTGACATTAATTACATCTGCCGTCACAAATCCACCCTGTTCCTTGAGACGTTCAATCTCCGGGGCATAAGCGTCCAGAATTTCTTCGTTTGTCGCCTCGAGACCAACACGGCCCTCGACATCCCACTTTTCATACGAGATGCCGAACGGTTTTAGAAATTCGCGAATCTCTTGGTGATCGGTGATTTCTCGGTTTTCGTCTTGCACTCGAACGCGAGCCATGATGTACCTCCTTAACTTCAACTAGGGGTTGTTTGGTGAAACTGGCATCGCCCCGGCAAATGTTAGACGCCGAGCGACGCACTCAAATAGAAACTCAAAAATTTCGATGTGTCGTTTCGCTTCGTCTAGATCGAATCCCCATGTATACAGACCGTGCCGCCGAATTAAAAATCCGTGCTGCATAGGAAACTCGGTATCTTTCAAGCATTGGCGCACCTGCTCAGCTAGCGCGGGAATATCCTGTGTATTGTCAAAGACCGGCACCCACTCAACGTGCTCATGGGTCGTTACGCCGGCAAGTCCCTTGAGCATTTCATAGCCTTCGATTCCAAAACCGTTGTCCTCGAAATAGACATCTGAGAGCAGCGTGCCCCAGATAGAGTGTGTATGCATCACCGCTCCAACATTAGGTTGTTCAGCGATAGCAATATGTAGCAGCGTCTCTGCAGATGCTTTCGGCTGATTAACAACAATGGGGAAACCGTCGCCATCCACACGCACAAAATCGCCTCGTGAAAGGCAGCCTTTATCTTTCCCGCTTGCGGTAATTAGCACCTCTAGCGGCTCACGACGCGTCACCACGCTATAATTACTACTAGTGCCGAGCGACCAACCACGTGCGTGAAAGTTATCACCGATCTCGCGGAGCGTGTCTATCTCTTTTTCGAAACCCGTAAGGGGTGTCTCAGATAGATCCAAGGCTTTTTCCCTATGGTTTGTTAAAAAATGTGAAGCAGTTCTCCGGGTATCTTCCATTTTTTCGTTTGACAAAGAAACAAAACAGGGTAAAATATTGTAGCGCATTTCACACCAGACATCAAGTGAAAGCAGCATCCGAAGAATATGAGCAAGCGCAAAATTAAAGCATTTCTAACTATTAGATCTATCATAAAACTATGAGCAGGAGATAGCATAATGGAGTTAACGCAACAGGACATCCACCACTTTCAGGAACAAGGGTATCTCGCCATTCCCGAATTTTTCTCTCCACGCGAGGTGAAAGCACTGCAGGCTGAACTCGATCGCCTGTTTCGAGACGGCTTGTTGCGTAACGTTGCAACCGATGGTGACGGAAAAACACACTCAACCACAGAGTTCAATTTCCAGATCTGTCCGATTTATCACAAGAGTGATTTCTTCAGAGCAATGCCGTTTGATCCCAAAATCATTAACGTGGTGACGCAACTCATCGGGGACCGGATCATCGAGCATCTGGATCAGATTTTTCTGAAGCCGGGCGATACCGGCTCACCTACCAATTGGCATCAAGACAACGCCTACTTCAAGATTAGCGATCCGCTGCGCGGCACAGCAATGTGGACAGCCATCCACGATGCAACAGTCGCCAACGGAACCCTCCGTGTCATTCCCGGCTCTCATCGGGAACAGTATGAACACTCTCGCGATCCCCACAGCGACCATCACATCCGATGTTATCCGCCAGAAGAACGCGAAGAACGCGCTGTATCCCTTGAATTGCCCGCAGGCGGCGTTGCATTTTTCTGCTACGGCACCGCTCACGCGACCGGTCACAACAATACCTCCAAACCGCGCGCCGGCTTGGCGATTCATTTTCTGCACACTGATTACGCTCAACCGGAGCTAGTTGAGGAAAATCGGACGACCCGCCCCTACCTGACAGGTACAGAAGCAACCGGTGGCCTCAGGGAGTATGGTATAAAGATCGAAGGGACTTGGGAACAAGAAGTGGAACGTGTGCTCGCCGAGGTTGCAACTGCGGCATAGTGCCGGTTTTGGTCGTAAATACCCATGACAGAATCTGTTGAATAGGCAGTTGTTCATGGATTAGCGATAGTACTGTCGCTTCTGATGAAACTACCCATGTTCTGTTCACAATATTAACTCGGCAGTCTCGGTTGAAAATCCGGCGGCGTGTTATCCAGTACCTGTTGCTTCAATTGACGGATGAAGTCAATCTCAAGCCTCTGGTTGTGTTCAATCGTTCGCTCTCTTGCGTTGACGCGATTGTCCCAATAGAAGCGCGATCCTACCAAACAAATCCCGACCGCATCCACATAACGCTCGTCCAGTATCGAATCCACCAATAGGTAGCATACAGCTGCATTGACTGCGCCGGAGATCAATCCACTTTCTAGCTTGCCGGCGTAGATCTGTCCAGCCCCCGGCAAAAAGGTGGACATCCACTGCGCCAGTTGTGGAGATTTGAAGGGTAAAGGCGTATTTGCATAAGTGATATCAGCAAGCTGAGTGGAAACCTGACTAAGAGGCGTATTCGGCTGCAGTCGTTGAATCGTGCGAAATTCGGCTATCGCTTTGAACCAAGCCTGTTCATGGATATAGCACCAAGCTCGTAGGTATCGTGCCTGCGCTGCTGTCTCTCCACCTCCATCTGCGCTAACAATAGAAAAAAAAGTTGATCGGGCGGTCGAATAGTTTTTAGCATCAAAATACGTCCTGCCGAGCATCAATTGTGCTCGGAGGTTAAGTGGGGAATTGGGAAAAATTTGCGTAACTTCCTCAAACTTCTGTCGAGCCAGGTTTCGGTTACCTTGATGGTAATAGCTCAACCCAATCCGATAGCGCACAAGGTCTGCCCTAGCCATATCCGGATGATAAAAGAGTAACCGCTTATACTCAAGGATTGCGGAACGATAAGCACGTTGGTCGAAAAGATGCTCGGCGTAGAGGAATTGACGCATGTCGGATTGGGGTTGAACGATGGTAAGAAAGGAAATCAGAAGGTAGGAAATCATCAGTAAATTGCCCCAAATTAAGCAAAAGCAGTTGAGAAAGGAAAAGAATGGATGGAACTATTTGCACTTTCCCCAATCCGAGTCTTAGGAGGATCTAAAAGCGAGTAGCGAAAAACACAAGTGTCCTATCAATCGGAGGTGGATCCGAAGCACTGAACAGATCAGATTCAGAAATCCGCTTTCGGAGCCTAGCTCGGAGTTGATCTTCGTGCTGGTGGTTAAAAGCCTTGGCGTACCGCCAGCTATCATAAATACTGCTAATATAAAAAAATAGTCCGATGATCCCCACTGGAATCGCAACCTCGTAGCGTTCCTGATCAATGTAGTATGTTGCTCCTGCAGCAGTAGCACTGACAATTAACAGGGAATACACGCCAGACGAATAACGTCCGCTGTAGATTTGTCCAAGCCCCGGAAGAAATGTCGAGAGCAAGCTAGCGGTACTAGGAGATCGGCGAGGGAGCGATTCTGCATGCCGAGCCATACGTATCAGTTGATCGCTCATTTCTGCAAAAGGGGTTTGTGAGTATTTCGTCCGCACCTGCTGCCACTCCCGCGCTGCATCCGTCCAATCCTTTTTGTCCATATAGATTGTTCCAATAATAAACTGCGCTCGCGGTGCTAAATCGCTTTCCGGATAGTCTGATAAGAATTGACGTAACGATGTAATTGATGTGGCTTGATCGCCGCCCAAAAGCTGGCATTGTGCAATATTAGATCGGGCACGCTCAATAAATGGGCTTTGTGGATAGTTTTGAATTAACGATTGGTAGGCTTCTATTGCTGCGTCCAATCTTCCCATATTCTGATACGCGGCAGCGATATGGAGCTGAACAAAATCTGCTTGGGCTGTACCCGGGTAAAGGAACAGGTAGCGTTGATATTCATGCACAGCATTCAGATAGTCCCCTTCTCGAAAGAGGGATTGCGCAAAGCCCAATAGATTGTCAGCATTAAAGTTTTGTGCATGGATGGAGAAAGATAGGCAGAAAAAGAAACATAAGCAGCAGAAAAATAAAAAGAGATATGCCAATTTCATGTGAGTATCAGAAAAAAAGTTTACCGGGGAGCGTTCCGGCTCAACTTGAGAATCGAGGGGGTGTGCTTTTATGGGCTTATCTGAACTGCCTCTTAATCTGACGACGCCGCTTGGCGTAGGTCCTGGATTGCGCTTCGGAGATCATCTTGTCCAAAAATTGCGGTCCCAGCCACTAGAATTGTCGCCCCACAACGTCCAACCAACGCCGCGGTCTCTTGGTTAATCCCGCCATCGACTTCGATTGCGACGTTCAGTTTTCGGACTTGAATCAGTTGCCATAACTGGTCAATCTTGTCAAGCGTGTCTGTTTGAAATGATTGACCACCGAATCCAGGTTCGACACTCATCGGCAAAACCAAGTCAATATCCCCAAGATACGGTTCAACGGCTGCTACGGGTGTTTTAGGTCGCAGGGCTATGCCAACCTTGACATCACTGTTCTTAATCTGGTCAATAATGGCTGGGAACTGCTCCTCCAGTTCAATGTGAACCGTGATAAGATCTGCACCCGCATCAATGAAAGCATCAATATACGCCTGTGGGTCAGCGATCATCAGATGAACATCAAAGGGAAGGTCTGTATAGGACCGTATCGACTTGATAAGTTGAGGCCCCATTGTTAAATTGGGAACAAAATGCCCATCCATTACATCAAGATGGATGAGATCTGCACCCGCTTCAGCCACTCGGCAAACCTCCTCACCGATTCGGCTAAAGTCTGATGCAAGCATGGAGGGGGCGATCATAATTTTTTGCTCTAACAATTGCTCACCTTATACCATCTCTCTAATCTTGGTCAACTCTATCTACTTTATCTTAAAGGTCTTACATCCTACCTACCAATCAAACTCTCGTGTGCTGACTAGTAGGTTATCTTCATAAATACGCATCGTTGCTTTACCCACAACACGTACAGGCGGTTTCTCGACAAGTGCACCGGACTTATACCAGCCATCAACAACCTTGATCAGCTTTTTACGTTCATCTTCCACGACGATTCGCACCCGCTTATGAGACGCACCGGTTGCCGAAACCGGGTACTTTATATCGAGATAGCCTCCCTTGTCTTCTTTCTTTCGCTGCGATCCGCTAATTTCAAAATTAATCGCCTGTCCAACCTGTAGTAACTCCCCCACTTTCGGCTGATGGCTGATTATCACACCTTGATCAATTTCCGGGTGTGGTTTATAAACTAATTCACCAATTTGAAGCCCATGCGATTCAAGTAACGGACGTGCCTTATCAATTGGCACAAGACTGAGGTCAGGCATTCGTAATAATTTTGGGCGAATACCCAAACTTAATAGCAAATGAATCTCACCATCATATGGGTGCAGAGTCGTTGCTCGAGGGGTTTGTGCAATAACAGTATGGACTTTCGGATACCGATCAGTGTAGACTGCTGCAACGCGTCCTCGTCGTAATCCAACGTCTGTGAGTAATATCTCGACATCGGTCAGTAACTTACCCGTAACATCGGGGATTACAACCTGTTCACTCCCCGAACTCAAAGTAAGCCGAATGGGCTTGTTTAATTTAATTTTGAAATTCGCCGGAGGTTCTTGCTCGATAACTTGTCCTATCGGAAAGTCGGGGCTCGGTTTTTTTTCTTGCACAGGATCGACTGTCAATCCTGTACTCGTGATAAGCAACACCGCTTGTTCGTAACTTTGTCCTATTAAGTTGGGCACAGCAACCTCCGGAGTGCGGACCTGCTGTGGAATGATCCAAAAGAGGAAAACCAGTCCGATAACACCGAGTATTCCGAGACACACCAGCAAAACTTTAATAACAGCAAATAATATGGCATTTCGGCGCATGTTCAACCTATTAATCTATTGGCGTTTCCTTACAAAAAAGCTGATCGCCTGTTTTTAACCGATATCCATTTATAAAAGCATTCGCGTCCATTTCCTTTTTGTTCGCAGGTTGGACACGATCTAACCGTAAGTGCTTGGCTCCCAACTCGTTGCGGTCATTTTGTGGCTCAACGCTATCTGGACTGCCCTGCCCGGTAAAGACAACCAGTTCTTTGTTAGATGTCACCTCGATGGTACCGCTAGGAAGCTTTGCAGAACCCGGATAATCAACAACAGTACAGGCAGTTATTTTTAAACGGATATCATCGTCTGCAGTCTGCTTGTCTGATTTTATCCACGTATACGCACCGGGCCACATTGAAACGCCACGCACTAGATTACGAATCTGATCTGCTGGCTGGTTCCAATCGATTTGACCAACCTCCTTGGTGAGTCGAGGAGCATGAGTTGCTTGAGAATGATCTTGTGGTTGATGCGGTGGCGGACCATCTGAGATACACCCTAACGCTTGAATCAACAGGGAGGGTGCCAAATTTGCCAATCGACTTGAAAGGGTCGCTATATCATCCAGAATATCAATTGGCAGGCTGCTTTGCAGGATAATATCTCCCGTATCTTCTCCTTCATCAAGCAGCATAATTGTGACCCCTGTTTCCGTTTCACCGTTAATGAGCGCCCATTGAATCGGAGCAGCACCCCGATATTTTGGGAGGCACGAAGGATGTACATTGAGACAGCCATAAGGCGGCAGTTCTAGCACCGATTGGGGAAGAATCTGACCAAAAGCAACGACAACAATCACGTCAGGCTGAAGTTCGCTAAGCGCACGAACGGAATCACGGTGCCGAACCCGTTCCGGTTGATAAATCGGGAGATTGTGAGCATCGGCGATAACCTTAATGGGCGGTGGAGTAAGCCGCTTCCCTCTACCGCTTGGACGGTCCGGCTGTGTTACAACACCAACGAGTTCAAATCCCTTTGCAATCAACTTTTCTAAACTCGGAACGGCAAATTCACTTGTTCCCATGAAGAGAATCTTCATTCTTGATCACCGCTTTGTTCGGATGATTCCGGTCGAGGTTCAAGCAGTTCTTGATCTTCGGGACGCAGCAGATCAGTAAACAAAATCCCGTTTAGGTGGTCAATTTCATGTTGCAAAACCCTTGCCATCAAATTGCTAGCGTCAAACTCAATTTTATCCCCATTTGGTAGCAGTCCTTCCACCTTTACAATCGCTGCCCGCCGAACCATTCCTCGCACTCCCGGCAAACTGAGGCAACCTTCTTCGCCCAATTCTTCACCGATGGTCATTGTAATGACGGGATTAATCAACGCAATCCGCGGGTACTCTGGGTGATGTTCTTCGATGTCAATAACGACAATCCTTTTGGACACACCAACCTGTGGTGCTGCCAGACCAATCCCTTGCGCCTCGTACATCGTCTCAAACATATTTTCGATAAACGGGTGTAGATCTGCGTTGATCTCTTGGACAGGAGCAGCCTTTTGCCGTAGGACAACAGCATCGTCGGTTTGGATTTCTAAAGCAGCCATAATGTGGAATGTAATACGTCAAAAAGCAAACCAATAAATTGATTAAAATAATTCGAGTCGTTAGCCCACTAGAACCGAACGCGAACGAGCGGCACAACAACCCCCTGCGGCTCATCGGGGTTCCAATCGTTCTGCCCGACACGTTGGATTGGGGCTCGTCGTGGAGGAGTTATACGTTGCGGCGAAGTAGGAATTAGTTCTTCCGAAGGATTTTTGTCATGCGTATGTAGCCAATCCCAGAAACCGATCAAGAGAGCAAACGACAGTGCAGATGCTCCGATAATTTTGAAATCTGTCGTGGAGAGTTCCGGTGCGGGCTCGTTTTGCCGAATCATTTGGATCCCACGTACACCTACATAGCTATGAATCGCTGTAAACGGCAGCGCAATGATGGTCACAATTTCAAAGCGGCGTAATGTGCTTTCATGGTAAACCTCTTCCTCATGCCGATGGGCAGCCGATGCTTCATCTTCTGGATTCTCCTGGGATTGGGCAAGGGTGTTAGTCGCCACCATCGCGGTTAACATCAGAACGATGAGTAACCTAATTTTCGATCTGTTTCGCTTCATCGTAGTCTCCTCGATGCTGAAATAGGTAAATCATCAACATCCCGGCACCGATACAAACAGCGACATCGGCAACGTTGAAAGTGGGCCACCAGAAACCGGGCAGTCGAAATTGAATAAAATCTGTGACTTCTCCCAAACGAACACGGTCAATAAAGTTACCAAGTGCCCCGCCAAGCAGAAAACTAAGCGCAATTTTCATCCACAAACTCTCGCGGAATTGTCTGTAGTAGTACGCAATGAAGCCTATCGCAACAATTGAAATGATAACTAGCAGTACACTTTGTCCCGGCATCAGCCCAAACGCTGCACCGTCATTAGTGTCATGGCGTAGGTTTAATATACCTTGAATTATCACATGTTGACCGTGACGCGGAATATTTTGCTGAATCAGCCACTTAGTGAATTGATCCCCTAATAACACAGGCAAAGTAACACCAAATATAGGAAAAATCAACTTTAGTATGTTTCTTTGCATTGCGAATCTCCTTTCCTCTAGCGGTTCGTTCAGAGCATATCTGCATTACCAAAGCGAGGAAAATCAGCATGGGCAATCCAATGTTTCAGAAAGATGCTCGACAATTCAGATTCATCTTCGCTTTGGGTGTCATCCGCAGGTGAATCAGTATCCACCCACATCCGGATTGAAGCGTAGGTTTGTTCAGAGAAAAAAGGAATGATTGGTGCGAACCGCTGTACCAAGACATACAAAATCCCTAGTAGCATTGTTTGACAGGACCTTTTTTCTAGTACCGTTTCTGATGTGTTGAACCAATTATCGACAAACTGTTGAAGATCTGACTGGCAAAAATCTCTCAAAAGACACCACGCTTGATAATAGTCCCGTTGCTGGTAGGCGGAGTCTACAGATTGCAGCATGCTAGCAGTGGTGAATAACTCCTGTGTATCCGGCATCGTCATCAGTTCTAGCCGGGGTTCCTCTGGATCAAGAGTAAAATCTTCAAGATGATTTAATATTATGGCGCAGAGTTCTTGAATGGCACTGTATTCCTGCTGACACTGTTGGAGATGCGTCTCGATTGATGATGGATCCAGATTGGGCTGGAGGCAAAACAAACGCAGCACATCCTTCGGATAGTCTTCCATCCAACTTTGGTCGACATCAACCGCCTGGATATTGGAATGATCTCCTGCTAGCGTCACATTCAAGGGCTCCACATCGGAGATAGCAATTGAAGTCAAAACGAACTGAGCGAACCACTTGTGAAATTGATTCGGATAACGGAAGTAGACATTAACCGGATTTACTGCATTTCCCTTGGTTCCAAAATTGTTAATTGTGTTGAGAAGAACTGCGAAGCGTCCATCAAGGGTTGTGAATTCTTTCCGAAACTCCTTTCCATCACAGTTAGGACATCGGGTATTTGGAGGCAACAGATCCTCAGCACTCAACTTAAACCAACTATCAGCACCGCGACGACTCACCAGAGTACGGATGGCTTTGATAATCCGGGTGTCAGAAAGTTCTCTTCCGCATCTTTGGCACTGAAAAATCGGAATCGGAGTCCCCCAACCTCTATGACGTGAAACTGGTGGATCTGAGAGTTCTTGAATCGTTTTCTGTATCCAATCTCTATCTTTAGGGTCATAGGATATCAAATGTTCATCTGAACAAAGACTCCGTTCCTTCAACTGGTTGCTGTCTAGGGAGAAGATCCACTGTTGAATTGGACGAAATAGGGCTGGCACATTACACCGCGAACAGTGAGGCTGGTGTGCCTCCTCAGATTCTGCTGATATCAGGTAGCCCCGTTTTTCCAATTCAAAAGCAATGAATTTTCCGGCATCGGAAACTTCGAGACCACAAAACTGCTCAGCATCCTCCGTTAAACGTCCAGCATCATCAATAACCGATGTAATCGGAAGTCGTAGGGTTTGAGCAATTTGATAATCATCAGGGCGGTGCCCCGGGGTGAGTGGTCTAACTCCGGTCAGTGGTTGAGGTGTTGTCTCTTCGTCCGGTGCATCGTCTTGCTCAGAAATATCTGGAATAATAACAACCTGAAGGTCTTTGCCTAGAAACGGATGGGCGCAAAAGCAATCCGTCAGCACATCAACCGGACAGGTTTGCAATCGATTTATGTCTGCCTGCTGATTCGGTGGAAAGCACCCTAAGAGATCATCCTCAGTGAGGAGAAGGATTTCACCATCTAGCTCAACAATCCAATATTCGCTACTTTCCTGCACCCCGATGGCAACGCTTCCAGCAAGATACCATAGATCTTGAAGCCAAGCTAGCAGGTAAACGTCTTCGCCAAACTCTTCCAAACCGATACTGACGGGAAATTTGACGTACCCAGAATACACCGGAGCAGGATGATTCTTCATCTCATCCGGATCTAGTATAGTATTACATTTTGGGCACCAAGCACCTAACTTTTGATCCTTATTCAGATACCCCAATTCCTGCAACGCACTGAAAGCATTGATAATTTTCGCTTCATCACGTGAATCCAGCGTTTTGCCCTTCTTCCAATCTCCAAAAATCCCAATCGCTTGCAGTTGGTTTTGCTGTTGGTCAACCTCACGCTGGAACTCACGTCGACACTGCCGGCGAAATCGAATGGCATCAAAGGTGCCATCTTTATACTCGCGATTCAACGCCTTTGTTTCGACCACAGGAGTATAATAATCCCAGAGCGGCACATACTCTACGCCCAACCCCTGCATCATGTTAGATTTTAGAAAGATGTCTTGGTAGATTTTACCCTTAAACACATCCAACTCTAGATGATGGGTGGCTGTAGGCATTTCGCGTAGGATATAGGAGGCCGATTTCGCTCGTTGGATTAGTTGAGCGTAAATATCAATCTCAGCCCATAATGTTAGAATTTTTTCTTCAGTCAGCATTTTGAACAACCGTTAGGGCACACCTAATAACTACTACAAGGTTGACCTCAACATCCTTTGCAGTATTTGTAAAAAGATTATTAAGATAAGCGGTGAAATATCAATTCCCAAGCCCCCTGTCATGGGACGAAGGACGCGGCGAATAGGGTCTAGCGCTGGGTCAACAAATCGGTTCGTCATCCAATAAAGTTGTCTTACTGTCGTATTGCCAGAGAGGTTCACAACCCAAGATAATATAACATTAGCAAAAACGATGATTGAGTAAATCCCAATCACTTCAATCATAAGAGGTATCAACATTTCCATAGTCGAGAATCCTTCCAATCTCACTCAATTTGCAAGCTCTTCGGAGCGTTTTGTAGCGGCACTCACAGCATCAGCAATAATCGCCCGCAGCCGTCCGTTCTCCAACGCATATAATCCCGCCGCCGTTGTTCCCCCTGGTGTCGTCACCCGGTTTTTTAGGACTGCCGGATGTTCGCCTGTGTCCTCAAGCATTCTACACGCCCCAAGCACAGTTTGTAGGGCAAGTTGATATGCGTCAGGACGAGTTAACCCGACCTGTACTCCTGCATCAGCAAAAGCTTCAATAAAGAGAAACGCAAACGCGGGACCACTACCGCTTAAACCGGTAACGGCATTCAGGTGTCCTTCCTCCATGATCAGCGATTTGCCTGCAGCGTTAAAAATTGCTTGGGTTACAGCAAGGTGTTCAGTCGTGGCAGCGCTTCCTGCTGCGATTGCGGAGATCGCTTCCCCCACAGATGCGGCGATGTTTGGCATCACGCGGACAATTGGTGGCGAGGGTGAGGTAAAGTAAGATTCTAACTGGGTTGTCGAGACACCTGCTGCAATGGAGATAATCCACTGGGACGGAGATTGGAGGGTGGCAGCAATTTCTGGAAAGATATCTGGTACGTTATTTGGTTTGGCTGCATATAACAGACAGTCTACATTCTCTACCAGTTGCGGGATGTTTTCCGCACCATTGACCCCTAGCTCCTCGCACAACTGGTCAACCAAGGGACGATAGACATCTGTTATCCAAATCTGGTCGGGTGGTAGTAAATCACGCACAACGCCTCTGACAATCGCACCTCCCATGTTGCCAACGGCAACGAAACCGACTCGAAGTTTAGTATCCAAAGTGCTATGCTCCTATCTGCGTCAAACGTTTTCTGATCGTTCTCCGAAAATTGCTGTACCAACCCTGATGAGATTCGCACCCTCTTCAATGGCAACCTCGAAATCATTGGTCATTCCCATTGACAGTTTGTCCATCTGAACGTTCGGAAATTGTTGAGCGATAATTTTCTCCCGGAGTTGTCTCAGCAACGCAAACATCGGACGCACCGCTTCAGGATCCGGCAGAAAGGCACCGATTGTCATCAATCCTTTAATCCGGACATGGGCGTACGGGTGCGCACTTTCAATGAAGTCTAGCGTCTGATCCGGTTCCAGACCGAATTTGCTCGGTTCAGCGGAGGTGTTGACCTGAATCAGTATATCTGTTGTGAGATTTGACTCAGCAGATCGTCGATCGATTTCAGCAAGGAGGCGAGGACTATCCACGGAGTGGATGAGATCAAAAATTTGTAAGGCGTATTTTACTTTGTTTCTCTGCAGGTGGCCGACCAGATGCCACTTTACAGACTGGTCAATTTGGGGGTGCTTACTTTGTGCCTCTTGGACGCGATTCTCGCCAATGTGCGTAATCCCTGCCTCAATTGCCTCCACAATTAGACTGACAGGCTTGGTTTTAGACACAGCAACGAGTTCTATTGAATCTGGATCGCGTCCAACACGCGTGGCAGCTGTAGCGATCCGATCTTGAATCCGTGCAAGATTTTCGCAAATAGAAACCATTATCTTTCTCCCACCAGAACAAATTAACAGAGATGTACAAAACCGCTAAATGATAGCATATTTCAAGAAGCGATTGCAAGACCAACCTAGTAAGGTATAGGGCAATCGCATATAAATATTCTGTAGGATTTACACTCTTGAATTGCGAAAATCACCTCTTATTTGATATCGTAGCCACAGGTTTGCTAACCTGTGATCGCCCGCAGATTAGGAAATCTACGCTACGAAAGAGGTTCCCCCAAGTTTCTGATTGGTCAGCCACCTAATTACTAAACAGATGCAATTGCCCTCAGTAAGGTATCTGCTGTACATTTGAAGTTACGTGTAAAGAGTCGGCAGAAACCTTTCTATTAACGTCTCAATTTCTGACCTTCTAGAGACTTGCCGGGTTATAGGGTTCTCCACGCTTGGGCAGAAATTGGCGCAGATGTCGTCCACCTAGCGCGAATCCGGCAAGTCCCGGCATCCCTCGATCCTCATTCTCAACACAAAGGACATAATCATATCCGGACTCAAGCAGTGCACCAATGAGTGTACCCCAGTTCAACTGTCCGCGTCCGGGAACGCGATATTGCCACCACCAGTTTCCGATAATTCCTTGACGGAAGCGCATTTGTGGGCTGACTTCGCAATCCTTCACATCAGCATAATACCACTTGCCAGAAAACATGCGGATAGCATCTTCCGCCGGCAAAATCCCCATCCAGAGCCAGTGGGAGGGATCGCACGATAACCCGAGATTGTCAGAGGGAATGGCGTCAAGGATGCGTTCCCACATCTCTGGATTGCAGGCGATGTTGCCCATTCGTACCGCACAATCAAGCGCGATCGTCACGCCCTTCTCTTCAGCAAAGCGGATGACCGGCGTCCACATCTCTTTGAATCTGCCCACCAGTTCAACCGACCTATCGCCCGGGTTTCCGGGGTCCGAGGAAAATTGCCCGTAAAAATGCCAGCTAACAGGGCTGCCTGCATAGGTCACAAGGACTGGTGCACCGAGGAGGCTTGTCGCTTCAATCGCTCGCTTGAGATTTTCACGAGCAGCTTCACGCGCTTGGAGATCGTCGTCTAGCAAGTTGTTGTGGGCACTTAGCGCAGCGAGATAGATATCGTGCGACTGCAAGGTTTCGTTGATTTCATCACCGCCTGTTTGCAGGATCTGATCAGGATCAAATGTTCCACTGGCATTAGGACGAATCGCATCAAAGTCGTTCGCTTTCGCCCATTTGAGACACTCTTCCAGATTCCATGCACCCGCACCGGCACCCGTACTAAAGCTGATATCCATAATTTTGTCTCTTTCTATCTATGAAGATTTCAGATTGGAATGATAAATCATGCCTCTACTTGATTGACGGCTAAAGCTATCGTTTATGTGAAGCTACCATACTAAATCCACAACCGATAGCGCCATGAGCACCAAACTCACCATGCCGTTCAGCGTGAAGAAAGCGAGATTTACCCGTGAAAGGTCATGTGGTTTAACGATGGTGTGTTCATAAATTAAAATAATGATGACAATTCCAACGCCGACCAGATAAACAACACCGAGATCGGTCAATAACGTAACGCCGATCAGGACCGCAACCATCACCACATGCAGCATCGACGAAATCCATAACGCCGGTCTGACTCCGAATTTCGCAGGAATTGAGTACAACCGATGCTTGCGATCGAAATCGAAATCTTGACAAGCATAGATGATGTCAAACCCCGCGGTCCAAAGCAGCACCGCCAATCCGAGCAGCATGGGTGTCCAATCAAATTGACCTTTGATGGCGATCCACGCACCGATCGGCGCAATTGAGAGGGAGGTTCCAAGCCAAAGGTGAGAGAAGGAGGTAAAGCGTTTGGTATAGGAATATCCCATAATTACTACAAGCGCAACAGGTGAAAGTGCAAAGGAAAGTGGATTGAGGTTATATGCAGCAAATACAAGCAGTGCAGCGGAAACAAGTGTAAATCCCCAGACCGCTCCTTTCGCGATCAATCCTGCCGGAATGGCTCGCATTGACGTGCGGGGGTTCGCTTTGTCAATCTCAGCATCGGCAAGGCGATTAAACGCCATGGCACAACTCCGCGCCCCAACCATAGCAACGAGTATCCAGACGAACTTATCCAACGCTGGCAATCCGTTCGAAGCGATGAATGCGCTCATGATTGCAAAAGGCAGCATGAAGATTGTGTGCTCGAATTTGATCATGTCTAGGATGATCTTAATTTTTCGGAAAATCGCGGGTCACCGCCCTTTCGATAGTAAAATATAGTGTATTGTATCCCCATTTTGACCGCTCCCAAGCCTAAATGCTTGGGATTCTTATGATAGACTGACCAGTAGCTGTTGCTCTGTGCTATCTTCTTGCTTCAACGATGCTTACCCCAACTGACGAGGGCTTACAGTATCTCCACAAGCGTTTTAACCCTCCGTGTGTCCCACGGCGAGGGTTCTTAGGTTTATCGCAGCGTTTAGGTCCCTGTCTTGGGTATGACCACAAACACTGCAATGGTACGTCCTATCTGACAAGGATAAATCACTATCGACTGCACCACAGTGAGAACAGGTCTTACTGGACGGGTAGAAGGTATCAGCTTCTACAATCTTTACATTGATACGTTCTGCCTTAGTATTCAGCATTTCAAGGAAACTCGACAACGAGGTGTCCGATAATGCCCTTGCAAGTCTGTGGTTCTTTAACATACCAGCAACGTTTAATGACTCAATCCCAATACAGCTTGCGTTATGGATAATTGCTGTCGATGCCTTGTGTTGAGCGTCCTGTCGTATGCACATGATTCGGTAATGTTGCTTGGCTAGCTTATCCTTGAGTTTGTACTAGTTGCGACTCCCTTTGACCTTACGGCTCAACTGACGTTGCAATCGTTTTAATTTGCGCTCGTAACGCTTTAAGGCTTTGGGATTCTTGTAGTAGACACCCTCAGAAGTGACTGCAAGATGCTTGATACTTACGTCCACACCAACAGTGGGCAGTCCACGAATCTCTGGAGGGGTGTCGTCTACAAGTGTGTCTACCAGTATAGAAGCAAACCAACGGTGTCCTTGCTTGCAGATAACCACCTTGCAGATAGTACCGAGGAAGCGTAGGGATTGAAACATGCGAACCCAACCAATTTTGGGAAGTTTAATCCGCTGACCTACGACAGTAATTGTGCCTCGACCGCTATCTGCTTGATAATTCTGACTGTGGGACCGTTTTTTGAACTTAGGGAAACGATTCTGACCTGATTTCCAACGGTCTATAGCGTCTTTGAGATTGGTATAAATCGCATTCTTTGATACATTTTGCGACATATCAGAACACCAATCATATTGCTCATGCTTAATTGCATTAAAACGTCTACACAATTCACTGTGGCTACGCCATTGACCAGTATCTAATCCTGCTTTGAAGTTGGACAGCGCGCGATTGTAGGCAACACGGGCATATCCACAGTGTCGAGCCAATTGCGTCGCTTGAACGTTATTTGGATTCAGCGCTATCTTGTGTGTTTTTAACATAGGATTGTCTTGGTGCCTATCCTTTTCCGTAGCACTGGAAGGTGGAAACCCTATCGGGCGATAGAGGGGCTATTCTCCCGCCGAAAGATACCTCAATTATACCATAGTTTGCAGAAAGAAGTAGACAAAATTACCGTGTAGGCCCCAACGCTAACGCATGGGGCTTATTGCCAGTTAGCCGTCAATCCATTTTTTACCCGTGGATTACGGCATAGTGAAGACAACCCCCAACGCTTCATTTGGGGTTTGGATGAGTTTCTCGCATGCGTCAGCAGCCTGATCGATTGGAACAATATCGGTAATCAGCGGTTTCACCTTTAGCTTGCCTTCAGACATGAACTGAAGCACCAATTCCAGATTGCGCTGTGTAGGCCAATGGACGAACACCGGCGGATAGTCTGCGCCGTGTTCATAGGCTTCATCATGATAACCGGGACCCGTCCGGGCTGCGCTGATTACGTCCACATTTCCAACGCCAGCAGCAAAGCGGTGCGTAATATTCGCACCGCCGACAATAACGATACGTCCCATCTTATGGGTGTCCGGCGCAGTTTTGAGCATGCTGCGAATTTGAATAAACGCTTCCGTACCATCGCCACCGAATGCGATAATCCCACAGTCCATCCCGTATCCGTTTGTGAATTCTTCTGCAACCGGCACAGGGTCGGCATCGCCCAATTGGATTGGGAGATCTACGCTAGTCTCCTGTGCAATCTCGATTCGCCGTGGCAAGTGATCTAGCCCCATGACATATGCCCCGGCAATTTGTGCGATTTGGCAGGAAAGCTGTCCTACCAGACCAAGCCCTGCCACAACGACATTCTCGCCAATTGCGATTCGTCCGCGTTGTACAGCATGTAGGGCGGTAGCCGCGAGGTGATTGGACGCGGCTTCCGCATCGCTCACATTTTCAGGAATCTTTGCACACAGATTGTGCGGTATACAGGCGTGCGTTGCATGTAGTGCGTACCCACCACCCATCCCCGACACGCGATCGCCAATCGAGAATTCATCACAATTCCCTTTTGTGCCAATGACGACACCGGCGTTGGTATAACCGAAGGGACGTTTGGTTGGATTCGGTTCTGGGTTCGCACGTCTATCCTTGACTCCACCAAGTCCGGAGCCCGGGCTTACCATCGAGGCTTTGACTTCTACCAATAATTGCCCCGACTCAGGTTCAGGGGTGGGCTGTTCCTCCGTCCAGATTTTTCCGTTGCTATCCATCACAACAACTTTTCTTGTTTGGCTCACGATGTACTCCTTATGAGTAGGTAGCTCATGATCACAAGTTTAGCAATCAGACACAATCCAACAGACTCGACATTTTACCTATTGTGTTTCATGTTGCCTTCCAAGACAGCCATCCAGCTGCTCGCTTTATCTAGCGTTTCCTGATACTCTGCCTCGGGTTCCGAATCCGCAACAATGCCACCACCAACGTGAAAGTAGGCGCGTCCTTCCTTGAGGATGCAGGTTCGAATAGCGATATTGAGATCCATTGTTCCGTCGAACCCAAAGTAGCCGATTGCTCCTGTATAAACGCCACGATCCGTCGGCTCTAGCTCATCAATTAGTTCCATCGCCCGAATCTTCGGCGCCCCGGTGATAGATCCGCCGGGAAAGCACGATTTCAGGAGATCGATTCGGTCAGCGTCCTTTCGGAGTGCCCCTTTGACAGTCGCAACAAGATGATGTATATTGGAATAGCTTTCGAGCGCGACTCGCTCCGGCACATGGATAGAGGCGATTTCGCAGACACGTCCGAGGTCATTCCGTTCAAGGTCCACAATCATCAACAGTTCGGCGAGATCTTTTTCGCTATGCAGCAGCTCTGCCGCCAGTTTTCTATCTAACTCCGGTGTCAGCCCGCGTGGGCGCGTCCCCTTGATTGGACGGGTTTCAACAGTTCGGCTACTTGGCGAAAAGTGGAGGAACCGTTCAGGAGAAGCACTCAGGATGTGAAAGTCACCACAGTGAAGATACGCCCCATAAGGAACAGGACTCAACTGGCGCAAGCAGGTGTATAGCTCTGGGGGAGGCAAATTACTTAACGTCGACAATCGTTGCGACAAATTGACCTGATAGATGTCGCCTGAGGCGATGTATTCCTTCGCGCGTTGCACAGTGGAGAGATAGTCTGCTTTAGAAAAATTAGATCTGATTGGGGATTTCGTAAAATGTGCAGCGCGAGACTTGAACCCTTCGGAGTGCAACTGTGACTGACGATTTTCAGATTGGAGAATCGAGCGGAGTTTTTCAATCTGCTGTTGATGTCGATTGACGGAATCGTCGTTGACATTGGACCGGCATAAATAGACCTGATTGGTCAGATGGTCAAATGCAACGATGGCATCGTAGAACGCAAAGTAGCAATCGGGCAGCTTGAGGTCGTCGTGTGTTGTCGCAGGCAGTTCTTCAATGAAGCAGCGGAGTGGATACCCCAAATATCCAACCCCACCGATAAACGGTAGGTCACCGGGCAGAGAATCTGACTGGAACCGACTCAAAATATCCCGGAGTGCGTCAAACGGATTGCCTGACCGTTTTTCAACCCGGTCCCTCCAATCCAGCTGGAGGTTTGTCCCTTTGCTGCGAAAGACCAGGAAAGGATGTGCGCCGATGAACGAATAGCGTCCGAGCGCCGGGGTATCCATACCGCTATCAAGGAAAAAACTGTGCGGTTCATCAGCCAACAACTGAAAGAGATCGAAAGCTGTCAACTGTGTCTGAATCTCTTCGAGAGTGGAAACGATGTAGGTCGTGGTTCAAGCTACCTTTCAGTTATCAGAGCCGGTATGAAACAGAAGCCAATAATTCATCCCAGTATTGCAAATGAACTCTTTTGACGTCCGTGCTAATATCAAAGTCAGCTTGCAGATTACCTCCGTAGCAATCCAAAAACATCATTGGATCGTTCAGCAGGCGCAGGTAATATTTTAGTGAAGGAATAATACCATTGACAATAATTTCACAGCCATGTTCGCTGCGAAGTTTGTATATCAATGCTCTAATAGTATCTGCATCTTCCATTTCTGGCTCTGCTGTTGTAAGTAGATAGTATCGGGAAACCGCTGTGTTGGTAAACTTATCAATGGCATCTTGGACTAACATTGGCGTAATTGGAATCCCATGTTTAATTTCAACCCCTTCAAAGAAATCCTCTTGTTCATCCAGCACTTCAATATCACCAATACCAGAGGACTTGGTATCGGAGGTTGTATGACTTTTTAATGGACATAGCTCCTTACCTATGTAGCGATCATATCCCATGAGTAATTCATACGCCGAATAAATAGCAAGCACTGGAAGTCGTGAGGCTCCCGAAACCCCATAAGAATGGAAGAAATGGTTTCGCAACATCTCAATGATATTTTCAATCGAGATAGAGTCCCTCCTATTTCTTAATATTGGCTCAATAATTATCTGGGAACTCTCCATATAATCAATTAGCAGTTCAAAAAGAGTTAATAGATATTCTTCTGGACTTGCTTGGTTTTCTTCAATATCGTTCAAGATGTGTAGAAAAGCGTCCTTCACAGAGGCGTTCCGAATCTTTCCTGGAAAATCCAATGTGAAAGCATGAACTTGCTCTAGCGAACGTGTGAGCCAACCGCTTTCCTTCATCGCTAGTCTTGAGAATTTCTCTCGAATAAACGGGGTGACATGCTCAGTATCGAATGAACGTCCAGAATAACCGTTGGGTAACTCCACCTTATGATATCGAATGTCTTGTGAGGGCATCTCAATCTTTTTTACCAATGATGTTACAAGAACAGTAAGAACCGCTTTTTGTGATTCGGCACCCGCTACAACCGCTTCAATCCATTCTCGCTTTGTTGGTGAAAGCACTGACAGCATATTGCGCTCTACATGCGCATTTTGATATACTTCTTCCAATATTAAGCGAGGGCTTTTCATAGGTTATTCTCGAATAAAGGTCAAGGTTTTAGTCGGTGCTTCTGTAACACGACTCCGGGCGTACTTACAATACTCCGGGTTAATATCATAGCCGATGAAATACCGTCCGAGTTGTTTGCAGGCAACGGCTGTGGAACCGGAACCGATGAAGGGATCTAACACAACATCGCCAGGGCGTGTGAGAAGGTGCAAAAACTCCTCCACAATTTTTACGGGATAAATTGCTGGATGCTTAATTCCTTTAATTGACTCAACAGAATGTTCAAGCACATCTCGTTTGAGTTTATTGCCCCGTAATCGAATAAGTGTGAAACCATTTTTTTCGATCTGAATCTTACGTCCGCCATCCTGTCCCCCAAATGCCTCTGCATGGATACCACGAATTTTCATCCGTAATCCAGCGATTTCACCACGGTGAACTTCTTGAATCGCTTCTTCCAAAGCATGGTAGGCGTTATGTTTTTCGTCTTGGGATAAATCCGATTGGTCAATCAATTTGAAATACTTCTGTCCCACCTTCATACCTTGGGATTGCAATTTCTTTGGTGGGGTTTCGTCTACCATGAACGCATCAAGATTATAAAAGTAATCCTCTGTCTTGACGAAATGAAAGAACGGCTCGGTGCTGCTGACCAATCGCCGTCTAAACTGACGCGGCGTTGGATTTTTCTTTACCCATGTCACATCGTTGACCAGTTGCAC
This sequence comes from Candidatus Poribacteria bacterium, assembly GCA_965208425.1. Taxonomy (GTDB): domain Bacteria; phylum Poribacteria; class WGA-4E; order WGA-4E; family PCPOR2b; genus PCPOR2b. The sequence continues at coordinate 5,445,006 of OZ242335.1, forward strand.
CAATCCTGTTTCCGTCACCCTAATCGCAAAGCGGTACGGCACGAGAAGTAAGCTACTGTTCTCGTACTTATCTCCTAAATTAAACACAAGACTTCCGTCATCCCTCACAACGCGCACACACTCGCGGAACAAGGATAGTAAGTTCTCAAGATATTCCTCCAAACGCGCCTCGTTGCCCATACCTCCACCGTAGTCGCGTTGTTGGAAATAGGGAGGTGAGGTGATAACGAGTTGAACAGAGCGATCTGGGAGGTGTCGAATCAACTCCAGATTATCGCCGCACAAAATCTGATCGAGTGGGAGGTCATTGGTATCGTTTCTGTATTGCAAAATTCTTCCTTTTAACGCAACTGAGTAGCAGCTATTTTGGATCCAGATCTAACACCCAGATCGCCTCTTGCATTACCGTTGAATGAAATCTGCGCCCACGCAGTTCATTCCATTCTGCCTGAGTATAGATTAATAGATCGACAGGGACCGGTAGTCCCGTGACATTCCAACTGACACTTCGTCTTTCAAAAGGCAGGTCAGAGTGTTTAACAATAACGATGAGATCGAGGTCACTCCCTACTCCCCAATCCCCTCGTGCGTAGGAACCAAAGTAGCCGATACGCAGCACATCTTTTCGGTTTTGATTGATGTCTTCTGCCCAACGACGCACTGATCTATCAACGGTTTGTGCGTCTGGCCATTTGAGCACGGACGAATTCAATAATCTCACAGGCATGTTGAATTGCCCCCTCACTTTGCAGCGGACCATAGTGTTCAAAAGGAGCACCTGTGGAATGACCATTCGGATAACGGGACGGAATATAGAAGTTATCCAAAACACGCCCCTTTTCAACCAACAGTTCTGGCACATCAATGGTTTCTGGTAACTCATCAAGTAGCTGGGCAACAACATGACCCCATGCCTCCTGTCCGGCGTCAAGGTGTAAAGCCTTGATTGCTTTTTCTGCTGCCTGTTGCGCAGCGAAGCACGCCCACTCATGTCGCCCAGCACGACGGGAATCTTCCGCCTGTTCAAAATCTCTGTCAGCTTGTCTCAGCCAGTCCGGTGCACGGTTTGGCATTATCCTAATCCTTTTTGCACATGCCATCTGTAAAACGAGAGCATTGTATCACCATACCGTTCTTGACGACTTAAAATTAGTTCATCCAGTATCAACGAGTCAATCCAATCAGCCTCCTGAACCTTGCGATGTTCAATAACAAGCACCCCAGCTGAAGAGAGTAGATTGGCCTCCGCAATCTGTTTCACACACGATTCGTGGATTTTAGAGGCGTATGGCGGATCGAAATAAATTAGGTCGAACTGCGCTTTACGTTTGCCAAGTCGGGCAAGTGCTTTCCGGGCGTCAAGGTGAATGAACTTGACATGCGGATGCGTGCGGTCAAAACCACACATCCCAAGATTAGACTCGATAATGCGAATAGAGTGATAATTTTTATCAACAAAGGTAGTGGACCTCGCGCCTTGGCTCAATGCTTCCAGACCGATGCTACCAGTTCCTGCACAGAGGTCCAGAAAATCGGCATCAACGACCTGCTCACCGAAGATACGAAATAACGACTCCTTGACGCGGTCAGCGGTTGGTCGAACTTCTGACCCTTTAATCGTCTTTAAGCGTCTGCCTTTGAATTTGCCAGCAACGATTCTCATTCTGCAACCTTGATGACGCTTTGAAATTTGGTATGTAGCAAAACGCAGGCAGATTATACAATAGCCAATTTTGCACGTCAACTTAAAATCGAAGCGTAAAACGTGAAACGTGAAGCGTGAAAATATCCACGATAAGATCGGGATGGAAGTATCTGTTAATTCTTTTATCCCCAATTCAATCAGGATTCAAAGCAACCTTTAAATTCTGATTGAATTTAAGGGTTGAATTTCGACCATTATAGTTTATAATATCGATCAAAATGGATTTATGTGACAGTTTGAAACCCTCGTAAAATTGATTCTATAAAAGGAGAAACGAATGGCAAAAAAAATATCACGTGAAACGCTTGATCTTCTTTTGATTCCCAGTACCGCGACCTTGACCTCGGTGCTGCGGCAACATGGTATTACCTGGACGTTTATGCACGGCGTCGCACCGCTAAAGCCCAATATGAAGATGGCAGGTCCCGCATTTACGCTTCGGTACATACCGATGCGCGAAGATCTGGATCCGGGCACAGTTGATAACCTGAAAGATGTCCAACGCATCGGGATTGAACAGATTGATGAAGGGGAAGTCTTGGTTATTGATGCACGAGGGGATACCCGCGCAGGAACGATGGGGTCAATCCTAGCAACACGCCTCCACTGCCGTGGCGTAGCGGGCATTGTAACCGACGGTGCTTACCGTGATAGTCCAGTCATCGCGGAACTTGGTATGGCGGCTTATGCTGCAGCGATGAACGCCCATACGAATAAAACCATACACCATCCAAGCGAGATTCAGGTGCCGATTGCCTGTGGCGACGTGGCGGTGTATCCGGGCGACATCATCGTTGGTGACGAGGAGGGGGTAGTCGTGGTGCCAGCACACTTGGCGGCACAGGTAGCACAGACCGCTGCCAAAATGGAGGAAAAAGAAGAGTTTATTACGGAAAAGATACAGTCCGGGGCAAGCATTGTCGGCGTCTATCCGCCGGATGAAAAAACGTTGGCTGAATATGAGGAATGGAAACGGAAGAGGGACAACCGGAACTAAAGTAAGCCCTTGGCTTGGAAGAATCCTTTCAATTGTTCCATCTCTGCGTCGTCCAGTGTGTGATAGGGCTTCCTGCGCCAACGCCCGGTAATCCCGAATAACTCAAGTGTTCCATGGATGCCTGCATCTCCGCCTCCTGTTAACCCACTGACAAAATCAAAATAAGGCAAATCGTAGTTCTGTATAATTGTTTTCACGCGCTGCCAATCCTGCGTCTGGATTGCCCGCCAATATTCTTGGGTGATGTCGGGGCTGAAGTGAATAAAGGTGGAAAAATATCCGTCGCAGCCGTAAGGCAGCACGTCCAGATGATTCTGCTTCTGACCGCCAGAAATCACGCCCCAATGACCGTGTAATAGCAACCCCATCCGTCTGGCGAACGACCCAACGATGTCATCCTTGATGGCAACAACCCCTTCCACTGTATCTCGCAAGACTTCCAGCGTCTTTAGACCGAGACCCGGTGCGTTCGCAAACGCATTAGTGACAACCATCACCGGGATATGCTCTGCCACAGCGGCGTAGTGTTCGACAAAGGTTTCTATCGTGCATGACTGTGCCCAGTTGGGAGGCAGAACCATCAATAGATCTGCGTTGACGCTCGCAGCGTATTTGGCAAATTCTACCTCTTTGTCGGTCCACCACTGTCTATCTGCTGCGATTACCATGGCACGCCCTGCCACATGCTCCGCGGTCACTTTGGTGATATGAGCAACTTCCTCGTCGGTCAACACCGAATAGAGGCTATCCCCGTAGGTCAAGATGATACTCCCGCTCCCGGCGTCGATCACATGGTCAATCATGTTCTGCAGCCCCTTTTCGTCGATTTCTCCATCGCGCAGAAAGGGGGTATGGACGGAGGCAACGGGACCGGTAAGCGCTTCTCGAACTCTTGAACGATCTATCATAGCAACTTAAACGACCTCCTCTGTACTACCCAGCAAACTATAGTAGATTTCAGAATTAATGAGACACTCAAAATCGGTGCGGTTAGGAAAACGAAACTACCGTTCTGCCGTTTGGTAGGCACTGTTTCTAACTGCGCCTACCGGCCCCGATAATTAGTTTACCCCGATTTATCGGGGGGATCGAAACCGAGGGGCGAAAGTGTCTATCTGTTTTTAGCATTCACCATAAATTCTTGTAGCCACGGATCCCATCTTACCAATCAACGACCGTTCCATCGTCGGGATGGAGCGGGGATTGAGGGCGGAAGATAGCGCCGATTTTGTCCGCCATCGCTTCATCATCGAGTTCAATGCCAAGCCCCGGTTTGTCAGGAATCGGCAAATAGCCATCAATAGGAACGAACGGTTCTTTGAGGTAACCCTCGCCGAGCGTCACATGTTCCTGCGACACGAAGTTCGGCATCATGGCATCGAGTTGCAGGCAGGTTGCTAACGCAATCGGACCGAGTGGACAGTGAGGTGCGACGCCGGCATAGTGCATCTCCGCCATTCCAGCAATGAGGCGCGTCTCAAAAATACCGCCAACATGGCAAGGATCTGGATTCAAAATCTTCGCTGCACCGCGTTCCAAAAGTTCACGAAACGCCCAGCGTGTGAAAACGCGCTCACCCGCTGCGATGGGAATGCTCGTAGATTGGGCAATTCGCGCCATCTCATCGTAGTTTTCGCACTGACACGGATCTTCAATCCACGCCGGATGTAACGGCTCTAAGGCTTTGATGATCGGTGCTGCGGCAGCGGGGAGAAATGCGCCGTGCAGATCAATAGCGATGTCAATGGAGGGGCCAACGGCATCACGAACTTCTCCCACCCAAGCAACCGCTTGATCGATAAACTCCTTTGTGGCATGAACCTTCGGATATTGTCCCGGCAAACCGATTTTGAACCCTTTGAATCCACGCGCCACATCCTCTTTCATCTGCTCAATGGAGCCACCCCCTTTGTACAGACGAATACGGTCTCGCGCACGTCCGCCCAACAGCTGCCATACCGGTAAACCGACGCTCTTGCCAAGGATATCCCATAGCGCCGCCTCGATCCCACTGATAGCGCTCATCATAATTGCGCCACCATGATAACATGGCTGCCGATACATCGCTTCCCAATGATGGATAATTCGTCGTGGATCTTGACCGATGAGGTAGTCTTCCAGTTCCCTGACCGCCTCAGCGGAGGTTGTGGCGCGTCCCTCTAGATACGGCTCGCCCAAGCCGACAATTCCCTCATCCGTATGCACCCGCAGAAACAGCCAGCGGGGTGCAATCAGGAATGTTTCGAGTCTGGTTATTTTCATCTTTTAATGTACTCCTCAAGTTAGAACCTTTTATTTTTCTTGACGTATACTGAGTTACGGGCTATCATCACTCAATATCTCTTTGCATAGGATAAGCACGAACCCGCAGAGAGTGGTGGAAAACGATACGGAGGATTCTTTTTCTGCCCGGAGGCGTAAAGTGGAGTGGATCGGTCAAAGATACTTTTAGCAAATGCCTATAGGCGAGAACGGTTGACTTAATACCTCATTGGGCTGCCTGTTGGGGTTGGCTAAACTCAAAATCAATCCTCGCATCTTGATTGGTGGTAACCACAACTTCCTGAACTAGATATTTACCCAATTCTTCATGCCACGCCCTAATACGATAACTTCCTTCTGGCACATTTTCCAACCGAAACTGCCCGTCTGCATCCGTGAGTGTGTAGTAGGGATGCTCGGTTACAATAATCCATGCCTTCATCCAGCTATGCACATCGCAAATGACCTCGATAGTATCAGGTTCAGGGAAAGTCAGCGGCAGTCGTCTCCTTTTCGTTTTGGTCTGTATGATGTTGATTTCTTTGTTGTGTTTCCCAATGGTATGGAAGTTGTGCAACAGGGGATCGCTATTTAAGACTTCAAATTCTGCGCCGGCGGGAACTAGCAGCACATGTGGAATAAAAACACATTTTTGCTGGTCCATTTGGATTGGTTTATCGCCGGTTTCCATCGGCAGCCCTTTGGGGATTCGCAGCAACGACACGACCACATTCTGGATGCCTCCTTTTTCGGAAACAAGGAGACTTTCAGATTGATATGTATGTCCGCACGTCTTTTTGTTTAAGGTGACACGCAGTTCTTTGGGTGGAGGGGGTTCGCCTTTGAATAGTGCACGTCCACTGATGGTGCCCACCTGTCCGGATTTGATTGCGTTTTGGAATGCTTCCAGAGTCCTCGGTCCCCGTTTTGGTTTCGTAGACTGAGCGGTTTGGTTTGACTGTTCGGGCGAATCGGTCTGTGCTTCGCTCTGCGGCGGATCATACCCCACCAGACAGATGAAGATACACAGTGAGAATAATTTTAATGAAATAAACCAGCGGCAAATAATCATTGATCTTCCTTTCTGTTTGCCAAGTACCAGGTGATACGGCATCAGATCGAGAGGCTCGTCGGGGATTATATCAACCTGTCTAATCCGCGTCAAGCAAATTGCGGATTGCTATCTTTGCTGCACAGGTCAGCGAAAGGGAACGCCATGAAAAGGGCATGGATCGGGTTCAGCCTTTTATTAGTTATATCTGCTTGTTCGGACAGGAATACGCCTGAAGGTGTTGCGGAGGATTTTGTCTATAACTACTACCTGCACGCAAATCAAGGGATGGCGTTACGCTTGAGCGATGGACTGGCTAAGGAGAAGCTGGAAACGGAAATCGAATTCTTACGGGAGGTCCGAAGCGGCAGTGACCAATCTCAAGTAAAACCGAACATCGAGTATAAGCAGGTGGGGAAAAAAATTGAGGACGACAACCGCGTATTCTTTAGATACCAACTGACCATCAAGGGTACAAGTTTTTCAAATACAGTTCGTAACACTGTGATTTTCACCGAATTGATTGATGGACAGTGGAAAGTCACTAATTTTGATGAATACGCGGAATAGTGAAATTGGGACGTGGCAAACGCTATTTTCTCAATAATGGCAGTTATCGGTCTACCTGTTTGAGCCACCCCCACATTGTGAGTATCTTACCTGCGAAAGAAACCGAAAAAGGGGGGGCATACCAGGCAGGATCAATGTCATCATGACGAGTATTGGTGAGGTTTTGCATATTCTTCCCATCGGCGTCCATCACGTAGATTTCATAGTTCCCATCCCTCTCAGACATGAAGGCAATGCGTTTGCCATCCGGAGACCACGAGGGTTCCCTATCAGGAAAAAGATTATTGGTCAGTCTGCGCGGATCACCTCCACCGGCGTCCATCACGTAGATTTCCCGGTTCCCATCCCTCTCAGACATGAAGGCAATGCGCTTGCTATCCGGAGACCACGAGGGTGAAAAGTCATTACGAGGATTATTGGTAAGTCTTCGCAGATCACCTCCATCGGCGTCCATCATGTAGATTTCTGAGTTTCCATCCCTATTAGACGAAAAGGCAATCTGTTTACCATCCGGAGACCATGAGGGTTCCCAGTCAATCTCGGGAGCATTAGTAAGTTTTCGCTGATTACCTCCATCGACATCGATCACGTGGATGTTCAAGAATTTTCCAGCCCTAGTGGCAGCAAAGACAATGCGTTTGCCATCCGGAGACCATGAGGGCCACGAGGCACCCCGCGGATTATTAGTGAGTTTTCGCTGATGACCTCCATCGGCGTCCATCATGTAGATTTGGCTGTTCTTATCCTCCTTTCTATTGGACACAAAGGCAATACGGGCACCGTCCGGAGACCATGACGGATTCCAATCATCAAAGTCATTTCTAGTAAGTCTTCGCTGATTTCCCCCATCGGCATCCATCACGTAGATTTCCTGGTTCCTATTCCTATCAGACACAAAGGCAATCTGTGCTTGTGCGCCAATGTCCACCATTAGCGATGTCAGCACCAAGACTACAATACTAGCTAAAAGGAAATGTGCGCGATTATATCTCCGGTACATCTACTATGTCTCCTCTATTCTCAAATCAGTTGTTTATCTTTTGGCGTTGATGGCGATCATCTTGTGTAGGAAACCCCTTTCCAGTTAAAGGGACAACTCAGATTATTATCACATGAAGGTTTCGCGCTTTCCTTGGCGTTTATACTCAATCCTCTCTCAGCAAACACTGTTTTCTCAATAATGCCAGTTATCGGTCAACCTGTTTGAGCCACCCCCACATCGTGGATGTCTTACCCGAAGGAGTAACTGCAAAAGTAGGGTCAAACCACGCGGGATCCGTGTCATCATGGAGATTATTAGTGAGTTTTTGTTGATTACCCCCATCGGTGTCCATCACGTAGATTTCAAAGTCCCTATCCCGATCAGACGCAAAGGCAATCCGTCCACCGTCAGGTGACCATGACGGATGCCAGTCGCTACCCTGATCATTGGTGAGTCTTTGTTGATTACCCCCACCGGCATCCATTATGTAGATGTCAAAGTTCCCATCTCTATCAGAGGCAAAGGCAATCCGTTCACCATCCGGAGACCATGACGGATGCCAGTCGCTGCGGGGATTATTGGTGAGTCTTTGCGGATTACCCCCATCGGCGTCCATTATGTAGATTTCAAAGTTCCCATCCCTCTCAGACGCAAAAACGATGCGCTTGCCATCGCGAGACCATGAGGGATACCAGTCACTACGGAGAGTATTGGTAAGTCTTTGTTGATTCTTCCCATTGGTGTCTATCACGTAGATTTCAAAGTTCCCATCTCTATCAGACGCGAAGGCAATCCGTTCACCGTCGGGAGACCAAGAAGGATGCCAGTCGTTACGGCGATTAATGGTGAGTCTTCGCGGATTACCCCCATCGGCGTCCATCACGTAGATTTCACTGTTTCCATCTCGTTTGGAACTAAAGACAATGCCTTTACCGCCCGGAGCCCATGAGGGATCCCATTCAACAGGGGGGGTATTAGTGAGTCTCCGCTGATTCTTCCCGTCGGGGTTCATCACGTAGACTTCAACGTTCCCATCCCTCTCAGACACGAAGGCAATGCGTGCCTGTGCGTCGCCGCCTACCAGCATCGGCGTTAGAATCAACACTACAGCGCCAGCTAAAATCAAATGTGCTAGATTGTATCTTCGTCGCATCTGTTCTGCCTTCTCTGTTCTCAAATCAATTGTTTATCCTTTGGGCGGTGTGGAAATCAGCCGGTGTTGGAAACCCGTTTCCAACTAAAGAGGCAGCCCGGATTATTATCGCCTGAAGCCTTCGCCCCTTCCCTGACGTTCAGCCCCCCGTTCCCACATCTCAGCAAATGCCGTTTTCTCAATAATGGTAGGAGTTACGCACTTCAGATTGTAGTTGCCCGATTCATCGGGCGTTGGGAATAGTGTCCTGCGGCGATGAATCGCCGAACTACAAGTTGCTTTGAATCCCGATACAATCGGGGGCATTGAGCGTTCAACTGCGTAAGTCCTAAATGGTAGTTATTGGTCGTCCTGTTTGAGCCATCCCCACATCGTGAGTATCTTACCCGCAGGCGCAACTGCAAGAGCAGGATTAAACCATGCAGGATGAGTGTCATCGTGGCGATTATTGGTGAGTCTTCGTCGATTCTTCCCATCGGCGTCCATCACGTAGATTTCTACGTTTCCAGCCCTCTGAGACGCGAAAGCAATGCGTTCACCGTCGGGAGACCATGACGGATACCAGTCTGCACTGGGATTTTCAGTGAGTCTTCGTCGGTTCTGCCCATCGGCATCCATCACGTAGATTTCTGCGTTTCCAGCCCTCTGAGACGCGAAAGCAATGCGTTCACCGTCCGGTGACCATGAGGGATACCAGTCCTCCTGGAGAGTTGCAGTGAGTCTTTGTTGATTTTTCCCATCGGCGTCCATCACGTAGATTTCTACGTTTCCAGCCCTCTGAGACGCGAAGGCAATGCGTTCACCGTCGGGAGACCATGAGGGATGCCAGTCTGCACTGGGATTTTCAGTGAGTCTTTGTTGATTCTTCCCATCGGCATCCATCACATAGATTTCATTAGTGGGCCATCCGTCTTTGTCAAGGAGCCAATCCCTATCAGACGTGAATGCAATGCGCTTACCGTCGGGAGACCATGAGGGCGAGGAGTCACCATGGTGATTTTTAGTGAGGCGTCGTTGATTCTTCCCATCGGCGGTCATCATGTAAATTTCAGGATTCCCATCCCTCTGAGACACGAAAGCAATCCGTGCCTGCACTTCAACTTCTACTATTAACAGCGATAGACCCAAGGCTACTATGTTAGCTAAAATGAAATGTGCTAGATTGTATCTCCGCTGCATCTGTCCTTCCTCCTCTGCTTTCAAATCGTTTTTTATCCTTTGGAGTGGATAGAGATCAACTGGTATTGGCAACCCCTTTACAATTAAAGGAGTAACTCGGTTTAGTAATGGTGGTGGGCTTGGACAGTCTATGTTTCTACCCAATGCCGGTATAACGGTTTCACGTTATCGGGCAGTAACTCGTAGACATCTGATCGTATTAGGGGCGAATCGTAATTTTTTCCGTCCGTCTCAATCACCATTCGGGTGTGTTCTGGATTTCCCGCCTGTGTGGGATTTAGATTAAGCCACCATGGCGCATAGCGGACAATGATTGCGACACGCGGTTTGTCGCTACGATTTGGAGGCACCGCATGCCAGAGCCGGCTGTCGTAAAGTAGCACGCTACCAGCGGGACCGGAAACCTGCGTTTCTGTTGGATATGGGGCATCGGGATCGATTCCCGCTATTCCTGCTGCGGAAGGATTGTCGTCGGTTCTATGACTTCCGGGAATGATATAGGTGCCACCCGTTTCGGGACCAAATGGGGTAAGCATCCAAATGGTTGAGAGGTGCATGATTGTGTCCGGATACGGAGCGGGGATGTGCGTTGCATTGGTTTGATTGTAGGGCCAATCCGAATGCCAGTAGCCTCGCTCATTTCCCGGATAGTTAATCACACAATCGGTGCAGGAAATCCGCACATACGATCCGAACAACGCATCGGTGATCGCCATAATACGCTCATCTGCCAAGTACGGGGCAAAAGTTTGGGTTTCGTTGATAACCCCTCTCAGATTCGCAACCCCCTGAACACCCACGCGGTGTCCACGCGCTCTTGTCTTTGCGAGTTCCGCTTCCGCCTTTGCGTGGTGCGCTGCCTGCGCTGCCACCACACTTTCTCGCACCTTATCAATTTTGTCATCTGGGATGATTCCCTCAAGGACACAATAGCCATTCATTTTCAACTGGTGTAGTTTTTCTTCTGTTGACATGTTCCCCTCCTGATTTGTCCTACTATTGTTGTTAAAAATGCGATGATTCCAGTAACGGTATATAGGAAAAGTGCGGAAGCACCAGTTAAGCATTCTACGGATGCCTATCTAACTTGTATCTCAAGGACTAGTATTCTTCATTAATTATACCACTTCAAAAGAATTTTCTGGTAAAAAATCGCTAAAAATCCGCAAGAGAAATCGAAAATTAACTTCCAGAGACTATGCTTGGCGAAATCTTTCAGGCTCTACATTAGCCCGGTTGTATCTCGTAACCAATCGGGGCGCAGTTTCGTGTCGTCGTCCATGCCAGAGATATCATTGCCGGTCGAATCTCTGATTTTTGTTGATCGGAAAGTGAAAAACAGGTACAATGGCTCATGAAGGCTTTCCAATGTTATGCGTATCACAATATTGTGCAGATTAGATTGGAAGTTCTCATCGAATACAATCAAGTTAGAAAGGAAGTATCAGATGGCAGAAAAAAGTTTGAAACAACGTATACGTGATGGAGAAGTGCTTATTGGACGGGGTGCCCCCGTTGCATCGGATCCGGATGACCTCAGAGCGATCCTTGACGGGGCAGATTTCGATTTCATCAATACCGACAGCCAGCACTCCGCATTTAATGAAGAACGGCTGAAAACCTTTTGCGAGGTTGCAGACGAATTTGATATGCCTGTTCAATTCCGGATTAAGCACACCCGTAATGCCTACCTTATCGGCAACTACCTCGATTTGGGACCGACAGGCATTGAGGTGCCGCAGGTGGAACTTGAATCGACGGTTGATGAAGCCATTAATTTCTTTTACTATCCCCAAACTGGCAAGCGCAGTTGGGGTGGTCCTTCTCGGAAGGTCGCGCCGGAACACAGTGGACGTCTCGAATATGCACAATGGTGGGACGAAAACGGTGTCCTCTGGATGCAGATAGAATCGGTCGATGCGGTCACCAATGCGAGAAAACTAGCGAAGCCGGGGGTTGATTGCCTTTCTTTTGGACCAGCAGACCTGAGCTTCAGCTTAGAAAGCTATCCACACCACTCGCTCAAAACCCTTGATGACTGTGCACGTCATGTGGCAGAGCAGCTGCAAGGCACTGGCGTTGCGGTCTGCCTCCGGGGTATTGACCCAAACGACCGCGATAGATATATTGATATGGGCATCACGATGTTCCTGTAGTCACCACCAGTCCGTATGGAGCCCGAACTTTGCGGAGGTTTGACCCCTCCGCAAGGTTCTGACTGCAAACGGAAGGAGTTGCATTGCGTGACGCATACGATGATTGAACTTTCACCAGATCAACGGCATATTGCTGGATCACTCTTTCACGATTATCCCTATTTGCGTGGCTATGTCGCGGCGGTCCTCAGTGGAGAGATGGGTACGGCTTTCATTGACGATCTGGACAACCCAACGGTCGGGCACCTCACTCTCGGGTGGCCCCACATTTTTGCTGGCGATGCAACCCGCAGAATATCTGAAGCTATGCTGAAGGAAGTACCGCCCGAAGCTACGCTAATCGGTGCAGACACCGCTTGGGCAGACGCATTTCGACGGATTTGGGGAAATCAATTGGTTCCTTGGAAAAGGATTGCCTTTAGCCCCGGCGATTGGAATTCCAAGACGCTGACGGTGTTGACACAGCAGCTTCCCAAAGGATACGCCCTTAAGCAGGTAACAACCCCAACGGAGATAGAAGGCTTAACACAGGTCGTTGATTGGTTGGTTGACCGCCGCAATTATCCGACACCCGAAGATTTTCTCAATCGGGGGGTTGCCTTTGCTGTCGAGTTCAACGGGCAAATTGTATCGGGATGCACATCTTATGCAATTGGCGGCGGGAAATTCGATCTGGGTATTGCCACGCGACCCGAACATCAACGGCACCGGTTAGCCCAAGCGGTTGCGGCACGAATGGTTCTCTACTGCATCGAGCATAATATCGAACCGTGTTGGGATGCGGGGAATAGGACGGACGCACGGGAAACTGAAATTTCTGCGGCGTTAGCTCAAAAACTTGGATTTACAAACCCGACACCTTACACGGCTTACATCATCAACCCAGATAGACGGGCATCAATTTCATAACAGTTGCTACAGACAGGCACCCACTTTTCAATAACCGGGAATTCTGTCCAAGATAGGACAACATCACAAGAGGAGGAATTGATTATATGGTAATGACAAATACGTTTCGCGAGAAACTCAATCAAGGGAAACCAACCATCGGCACACACTACCTCTCTAGCGACCCAGATCTTCCAGAAATCATCGGAGATACCGGTCTGTTTGACTACGGCGAGTTCTGCGCCGAGTATAGCACTTTTGATATGCAATTACTCTACCACATGGCACGGTCGGGCCAGTGTGGCAACTTACCGCTGATGACAAAGCTAGACCAGAAAAGCGAAAGTTTTTGGGCGCAAGCTTCGATCGGCGCAGGTTTTAAGGCAGTGCTTTTTACGGATGTGCGTACTGTAGAGGATATTGACCGATGCCATCAAGCAATAAGACCGGATCTCCCCGATGTCGGTGGACACATGGGAGTCAAGATACGTCGTTCAGCATTAGGTGGCTATAGTGCAGACGGCTACATCGAAGACCTGAACTCAGTCGTGTTTCTGATTATGATTGAGAAAAACATCGCGGTTGAGAATATCGACGAAATCCTGACAGTTGCAAAAGAAAAAGGGGTTGACATGACCCAATGGGGTCCCGCAGATTTTGGTTTTTCCAGAGGTGAACCGAATCTTATGAGCACCCCGGAGATACAACCGTTTGAAGAACTTGTCATCAAGAAGTCAATAGAATATGATGTTGCCCCACGGATCGAAATTAGTGCGCCTGAAGAAGCAAAACGTTATATTGATCTGGGGGTCCGCCACTTCTGTATGGGCTGGGATCGATTTATATACCAGAGCGCCTTAGTTCAGCTTGGTGAAGGGCTTCGGAAAATTGTAGACCCCCTCTAATACTCCCTCTAATGACGGAAACTATAACAAGTGATAGCAAACACGGGAGGCGAATATGGAGTTAGCGGACATTAAAAAGGTGGGTGTTGTCGGAGGTGGAACCATGGGGTTCGGTATCGCCATAAACTTTGCGCTGGGCGGCTACCCCACGGTTATCAGGGACCTCAGCGATGCGCTTCTACAGCAGTCTATGAGCAACATCAAATCTGCTATGGATCTTTTCGTCGAGGAGGAGCTGATAACCCAAACCCAAGCCGATGACACAATCAGCCGGATCACAACCACCACCGATTTGGAGGATGTGGCAGCACAAAGCGATTTCATCACCGAAGTCATTGTCGAACGGTTAAAAGACAAGCAGGTGCTATTTAATACGCTGGATCAACTGTGCCCACCGCACACAATCATCGTCAGCAACACCTCCGGATTTGTGATGAGCGATATTGGCGCAGATGTCAAGCGACAGGACAAAATTGGGTTAACGCACTACTTTGCACCGCCGCATATCGTGCCCGGTGTTGAGGTGGCTAAGGGGCCGGGCACAAGTGACGAAACATACAATATCACTTATGACCTACTGAAAAAGGTCAAGAAGATCCCAATTCGGGTGCTTAAAGAATTGCCGGGCTATCTGCTGAACCGGATACAGGGCGCAATGGGACGCGAAGCGAGTCGATTATGGGCAGAGGGAGTGGCGACCGCTGAAGAGATTGAACTCGGCATCCAGTCTACTTTCGGTTTCCGTATGCCCCACGAAGGTCCGTTTCTCCACTACGATCTAGCAGGCATTTGGAAATGGCCTGCAGATATACGAACTAGGCGGCGCAGAGGATCTGAACCGCCTGACAAAATCGCTGATAAAATTAGTAATCGTATGGCGGAAGGAAAGCCGTGGTTCGTCGATCCAAACAGGTTCGACGAAGCAGTCGAAAAACGAGATCGAGAGTACATACGCCGTCTGAAAAAGCTATACCGGTCAGAGGAAAAATAAGACATTAGGAGATGCCCCATAATGAGGGTTTTGAAAAAAGGATTTAATAAAGATGATCGGATACAATGTGATTTTATTTGACCTAGACGGAACCCTTACCGATTCAAAAATTGGCATCACCAAGTCTGTTCAATATGCCTTATCGAAATTTAACATTCGAGAAGACAATCTTGATAACCTCGAATCCTTTATTGGTCCACCACTGTCCGAATCATTCCAGAAAAATTACGGCTTTGAAACGAGTCAAGCGCAAGACGCTGTTGATTTCTACCGTGAATATTTTTCTACGTCTGGAATGTATGAAAATGCAGTTTACCCCGGAATCCCCGATTTATTGGCAGATCTGAAAAGCAAGCGGAAGGAGCTAATTGTTGCAACATCAAAACCGACCGTTTTTGCCAATCAGATCTTAAATGCCTTTAACCTCTACCAATATTTCACCGCCGTTGTTGGAAGCCATCTTGACGGAACAAGGACTTCAAAGACCGAGATCATTGCACACGCATTATCAACGTTAGGGAAATCGAAAAACAACAGCACCGTGATGATAGGCGATCGGGAACATGATGTCATTGGTGCTCAAGGTAACGCGATTGACTCAATTGCGGTGACTTATGGATATGGCTCGCTTTTGGAATTACAAAGTGCGAACCCAACCCACTTGGCTCATGCTGTTGAGGATATCGGAGCATTGACCAGCTAGTGCAGGAGTGTATTACAATTGTTTTTAAGGCGTTTTTTGTATGATATGGGTTGTGCACCAAAAACAGCTCAGGGTAGAGAAGCGACAATTTCCCTGTATTCATCTTCCGTGAAGGCGCGAAGGGTCTCAATGCGAACGTTACCCTCCGCAGCGGTAGTAAGTGCGAACTTGGCTGCGGTTTCATCATCTGGTGCATCAATGATAGTGATGAAATCGTACTGCCCCATCACTATATAAAACGCCTTAAATTCCGCGCCCAGTGCTTGGGCGTTTTTTTGGGCTGTTTTGGTGCGGGCGGGTCCTTCTCTGATATTCTGTATGCCTTGTTGCGTATAGCGTCCCAACGCGATGTAAGTAGCCATTGGATTTCCTCCTTTTCTAGTTATTTATGATAGCGATCTATTGTAGCAGAAGGCACCAAATCTGACAATGGGAAATGTAAGGGGAATTGGGAATCTCTAAGATGCAAGTAGAATGAGCATTTATTTTAACCTGAGTTGCTAGGGCGTGCTGACATTTTACAGCAGTTGTAGTGAACAACGATCGGTGTTCACTACGATATGCCCCACCGGTACATGGGAGCAAGCCTAATTCGTAGGGAACGGAGATCTCCGTTCCATCTGTGCTCCTGTAGGTCGAGATTCATATCTCGACAAAATACTGATGTGTGATCAAAGGGTTGGGAGACCCAACTCCTACGAAGAATTGGGCGTCTGTGCGCGTCCTCGATCGTCTGGTTGCGATGAAATGTCAACAGAGCCTAGTGCTCAGTTAGATAAGTTTTACAATTATAGGACTTACGCATTCCAGATTGTAGTTGCCCGATTCATCGGGCGTATCGGGGCAGGTCCCGATTTATCGGGATCCTCGCTTCGCGGGAGATGCCCCTCCCACACACCCCTCAGTGCCAGCTAAAGGGGGAGAAAGGGCTTTGACCGTTTGGCTGGGCAAGTCCTGATATGTTATCGTTTGCTTTCAATCAATATACACAACCATAATTTGCCTGACAGTGTACTAGTTATTGAAAATCCATCAGAACCTGTAGGTCGAGATTCATATCTCGACACCAAAGCGTCGATTTTGGAAAATTGACCTACAAAAACGATACAATTCGCACAGGGATTAGGGTCTATTGGTTTGAATATGCAGGCTACCAGCAACTTGCGTTATTTTAAGAAGCAAGAGAGACAAATCCGACAGGAAAGAGGCTATTCTTTCTGTATTTCGGAAGGATTTCGGAGAGTGAGGTATGTTTATGAACAATGATGGAAATGGTGTACAAAATCTTGATGGCTCAATCGCAGTAGTGACTGGGGCAGCGCAAGGGTTAGGTCTGGGAATCGTCGAGCAACTCGCCCGCAATGGTGCAACAACAATCATCGCTGACCTGCAACTGGAGAAAGCTGAAACGGAAGCCGACAAGCTACGAACTGATGGTTTGAAGGTATATGCAGCTCACTTGGATATCACCAACAGCGCCGAGGTAACGGAGTTCTTTGAAAGGTTGGCCAGTGAACACGGACGGTTGGACATCTTGGTCAATAATGCCGGCGTTGGTCAGCAGGTAACGCCCATTGTAGAGTTGAGCGATGAGGAGTGGGATCGTGTATTAAAGGCTACGTTGACCGGGGCGTTCTATTGCTGCCGCACTGCGGGGGGAATTATGGAGCGTCAGGAAGATGGTTGTATTGTTAATGTCGCCTCAATCAATGGGCAAAATCCAGCGGCACTGGTTGCAGCGTATAACGTCGCAAAGGCGGGCATAATCAGTTTGACCAAGACATTGGCGCTGGAGTTGGCAGCGTATGGTGTGCGAGTGAATGCGGTGAGTCCGGGTCCAGTTTACACCGAGTTTAACAGAAGGAACATGGCGCAACGCTGCGAGACCCTCAACATCACTGAGGACGAGATGATAGAGCGCATCCGCAGTGCCATCCCGTTGGGACGGTGGGGCGAGCCAAGCGATATTGCGCGGGGTGTTGCGTTTTTATGTAGTCCGCAAGCATCTTGGATTACGGGCGAGGTGCTCAGAGTCAGCGGCGGTATGGAAGGTGTCTCTGCAACCCCACCGAAACGCCAAAAGAATTGAGTGTCAATGCTTTCATTTTGGGAGAGCAGATGTAAATGAAAGATTCACCAAATAGGGAACAACGCTCGTTGTTCCCTGCGGAATAAGGAGATAAATTGAATGACTGAAGTCCAGAACGATGATCATATATTTCATAGAACGCTGAAGCAGCAATGGCAACAGATTTCTCACGGCGAGGGTGTTTATCTGTTTGATACAGACGGCAGACGTTATCTTGATGCGTGTGCAGGGGTGCATGTGGTAAGTATCGGTCACGGCATCAAAGAGATTGCCGATGTCATGGGCGAACAAGCAAGTCAAGTCTGTTTCACATATAGCCGCTTCCTCACACAGGCGCAAATCGATCTCGCACAGAAAATCGACGACATGGCACCGGAGGGGCTCTCGAAAGTATTCTTCGTCTCCGGCGGTTCCGAGGCGACAGAATCTGCCATGAAGATGGCGCGCAAGTATCACATCGAAACCGGTAACCCCAAAAAGTACAAGGTGATCTCGCGGTGGCAAAGCTGGCACGGCAATACGATCGGCGCGTTGTCAATGTCCGGACGAACCTCTTGGCGGGACGACTATGTTCCCTATCTGCTCGATTTTCCGCACATTCCAGCGCCTTACTGCTATCGTTGTCCCTACGGACAGGAACATCCGGACTGCCATCTCAGCTGTGCGAGCGAACTTGAGCGCGTAATCCATCAAGAAGGTAGCGAATATATCTCCGCGTTTATCGCCGAACCGATCCTTGGCACGTCGGCAGCGGGGGTCGCGCCCCCACCGGACTACTACCCCGCTATTCGGGAAATTTGCGATCGTCACAATATTCTGATGATTACCGATGAGGTAGTAACCGGATTCGGGCGCACCGGCGTCAACTTTGCTATTGAGCATTGGGATGTCGTTCCGGACATTATGACCACCGGGAAAGGATTAAGCAGCGGCTATACCCCTATTGCTGCAACAATCGCCCACGAAAAAGTTTATGACGCCATCTATAAAAAATCGAGCAGCTTTACGCATGGACATACTTACGGCGGAAATCCCTTGTCATGCGCTACCGCACTTGCCGTGCAGAACTATATCGAAAAGCACAATCTCGTTACACAGTGTGCACAGATGGGGGATCTGATGCTTGAAAAACTAAAGCCCCTTCAAGCGTCACCAATTGTTGGAAATATTCGTGGGAAAGGGTTGCTGATTGGTATCGAATTTGTTGCAGACAAAGAGAAAAGAACACCGTTCGACGTGTCCAAAGGCGTGACTTCAGCCGTTGTAGATCTGGCTTTTGATAAAGGTGTTCTGATAATGCCCGGCGCACCCGGACTGATTGATGGCGTGGCGGGCGATCATATCGCTATCAGTCCCCCGTTCACAATCAACGAGTCACAAGTTCTCGAAACAGTTGATGTGCTGGAGGAAACGATTGATGAGGTCGCAACAGGGTTGGGTTATTGAAATTTCACATGAAGATGTTCTTCTCTAATACTGGTTATTCTTCGTGGTAATGGAACACCATCGTGCGGTGAAAAGTGCACTCATCAACGCCTCCCGTGCGGCAGAGGTGTCAATCCGTCGCAACGCATTTGCTGCATAAAAGCGATTGTACCGATTCTCGTCCTCTAACATCTCTACCAATCCAGGTATGGCTTCGTCTACGGGTTGTCCTAGCTTCGCCAAGGTAAGGGCGGCGTTACGTCGAACCCGGTAGTCTTCATCTCGGACCGCGTCAACCAACAGCGCCGTTGTGTCTGAGCTGCAAGATCCAATGGTCCCCAACGCCTCAAGTGCGTTGCGGCGCACCCACCAGTGTTCATCACTTGTGCGTTCCATCAACGCTGGTACTGCATCTCCCACTGATTGTCCAATCTTTGTCAGAACATCCGTCGTCATTGCACGTACCCACCAATGTTCATCCTCCAATGTTTCAACTAGCGCTGGAACTGCTTGTGAGCCAATCGCGGCTAATGCTTGCGCTGCATAGCCGGCGGTCGGATTGGTGCCGTGCAAATTGTCAGGAGGTTTGGCGGTCGTTTCCTCAATCGATGCGAGGGTCTCCTTCCGCATAGCGTCAATTAATGCAGGCACGACAGATTCTCCCATCCTCCCCAGTGTATATGCGGCGTTCAAACGAGCGGTTTCTGACTTATCCTGCAAAGCCTCTACCAAAGTTGACACTGTATCTTCTGACGCATCTGGCTCCGAGGGCGAATGGTTTCCGCATAACCAGTTCCAGACATCGACTGATGCAGCTCGATTTTCATCATTTGCATCGCCCGTCCACTCACGACGCCTGTGATTCCACGACGGCGCTTGAGGCGTCTGCATACGCGCAAACTGAAACTTGAGCATGTAGCGCTTCTTTGCGCTAAGATTCGGCGTTGCTCGGTGCCACGCATCAAAGTGTACGAGCGAAACCGTGCCCGCTTCGCCGCATAAGGGGGCTGCAGGCTCACTCGCTAGCTGCGGATCGGCATGGCTAACTTTTTTGTAAAATTGCTTGCCGGGCAGTAGCCCCGTTGGTCCCATATCTTCGGTCGTATCCTGAGGATAGTAGAGTGCAAGCACCCACTGAAAGCGTGGGTGGCGCATATTGTGATCGAACACATAACAATCCTTATGCCAGTGCTGCCCTATGCTGTCGGGCGGATTGAGATGGCAGTGCCGGTGAGGATTCATGATGTAGCCTTCCCCCAGCAGACTGGTCAAGGCACCCTTTAACGCCGGATGATCGAAGACTTTCTGGATCTGGGGGATGCGCGGCAGGATATTGTTGCCGGTGTTACCTTCAGCTTCAAACATCACCTCAATTTGTTGGTAGATGTCTTGGTGAAAGTCGGGAGGGTAGTCGGCTCGGAGGGTGATATAGCCATCGGTGATGAATTGTTGTACCTGAGCATCATTGAGGAGAAATGCGTTATCTGTCATCTTCTTTCCTTTCGTGGACTGTCTTTTAACGGGCACTAAAACGTCTAGATCGTAATGGGAGGTATCCTCAATCGGAATAGGATCGGTAAGTGAGTATAATTATAACCGAAACAGGTGTCGAAAGCGAGGATTATTGATTGGTACAATTTACAGTTGAAAGAAGATGCGATTTGTGGTATGCTTTTGATTTGGTGGGAGCTCAAAATTTTGCAAGGTTAGGACGACTCGTCCGATTTAGGGAACTAGTGGTGGAGGAACTGTCGCGTAACATGCGTCTTGAAATCGGCATCATCGCACTCGTTGAGGAGGTGTTAGGGGTTCCCGCTGAACGGCGCGCCCAATTCGATTGGCTAATCAACAAACCGTCCCCAGCACATTTCGGTGAATACTATCCGAGAATTGTAGATCTCTTTGAAAAGATGGGCGGTGATTGGGGGGGCTTATCCGCAAAAGCAGACGGACACTTAACCCCCGATGCCTATTTTCCTGCGCCCTACAATTTTATCTTTGAATTTGACGAATTACAACACTTCACCGCGTTTCGTCAGACAACCTTGGGTTTTTATTCGGAAGACTTAGCTCTGGGGTTTGATCGCCAAGCGTACCTCCAATTGTGCCTCAAACATCAAGAGATGGCGATTCAGAAAGGTACAGATCGTTTTCGACGAAAGACAGCTGATTTTCCGTTTATTAATGGTCGGGCTGCACAACGCGCCTTTTTCGATACATTCCGAGACTGGCTACCGCCGTTGCATGGACTGAAACCAACCTTGCGTTTAGCGGAATTTGAAGTTACCGACATTCTCAGCGGTGAACTGATCGGAGACGCCGCTAAAGACTATATTCGCTCGTTAATTGAACAGCGACTGACTCAAGCGGAGTAGGGAACGCAGATCTGCGTTCCGTACAGTAGCATATTACGAATCATTTTTCAAAACTGCTCGACAGCAATCTCTTAATAAAACTCCATTAGAAAAAGGAAGTAACATCCTAAATGAGTAAAAAATCGACCGGCTCCGTTTCGCTCTCAAACTATCCGTTGCTTCAACAGATCGGAAATACACCGCTGGTCAAAATCGACCTATTTTCCGATGAGTTGCCTGATGTAGAAATCTATGCAAAAGCAGAAATGTACAATCCGGGCGGCTCTATTAAAGATCGGCCTGTGCTGCGTATGTTGACGGAAGCTATCCGATCCGGCGAGCTAACGCGTGATAAGTTTGTCCTTGATTCAAGCTCTGGAAACGCTGCAATCGCTTACGCCATGATCGGCGCGGTCTTAGGCTACCAAGTTGAATTGGTCGTTCCTAGCAACGCCAGTGAAGAACGAAAAAAGCGGATTCAAGCGCACGGTGCAAACATCATCTACACGGACGCAATCCTTGGATACGACGAAGCCCTCCGCGAAGTCCATCGCCGACACGAAGAGATGCCCGATAAATATTACTTTGCCGACCAGTATCAGAATGATAACAACTGGCGGGCACATTATGAGACAACAGGGGTAGAAATCCTGAAACAAACCGCGGGACATGTTACCCACTTTGTTGCAGGAGTTGGCACAGGGGGAACAATTACCGGCGTTGGACGACGCATTAAAGAGCATAACCCGGATATTCAAGTTTGCGGTATTGTCCCCGATGAATTTCCGGGCATCGAGGGGCTCAAGCCGATGGGCAGACCCGAAGACATCGTTCCGGAGATTCTCGACGAGAGCATCATTGACAAAAAGATCCCTGTTACCATCGATCATGCGTATGACATGTGCAGCCGTCTAGCCAAGCAAGGCTGGTTTGTTGGCCAATCCTCCGGGGGATACTTGCAAGGCGCTTATGAAATCGCTAAAGAGATTAAAGAAGGAGTTATTGTCACAGTTTTTAATGATCTCGGAGAGCGATACTTCAGCACAAGACTGTGGGATTAGTATGGAGAACTTCCGATGGCCCAAGACCATTTAGACACCTTAGCCTTTTCACATGAGATGTATGATCACGCTTCTCGTGCGATGGCGTTTCAGGCTTCGACTAGTGTGGAAGCCGAGGGCTGGCAACGCGATTTGAGAGCCAAGCTCGTTGAACTGCTCGGGGATTTTCCCGGCCAGAAATGTGAATTGCTACCCAGAGTCACGGAAACGAAGGAGTTTTCGACCTATACCCGTGAAACGGTGCTGTTCCAAAGCCGTCCAAACATGACCGTTTTCGGTTATTTGCTGCTGCCTAAAAATTTTGAAACGCCCGGCCCCACCATCCTTTGTCTTCATGGACATGGACGCGGTGTTGATGACATCGTTGGAATTCAGGAAGATGGCACGATGCGTACTGAATACGGTGAGTACCAAAACGATTTTGCGCTTCAGTGCGTCGATCGAGGGTATGCTGCGTTGGCAATTGAGCAGTTCGGCTTCGGACATCGACGAGATGAAGCAGCGTGTCAACGGGGATCGGGCAATTCATCGTGTCTGCCTGCTTCAGGTGCAGCTTTTTTACTTGGAGAAACAATGATTGGCTGGCGGGTCTACGACGCGATGCGCTCCCTCGATTACCTTTCAACACGCCCTGAAATTGATATGAACCGTATCGGCGTTATGGGAATCTCCGGTGGCGGTACGACGACCTTTTACTCGGCGGCAATAGATGAGCGGTTCAAGGTTGCTGTTGTCAGCGGCTATTTCAATACATTTCGTGACAGCATCTTGAGTATCAACCACTGTATCGACAACTATATCCCCGGTGTTCTCAAGTACGCAGAGATGTATGACATCGCTGGCTTGATTGCACCGCGAGCGATGTTCGTCGAGTCCGGCACGGAAGATACTATCTTCCCAATTGAAGCCACCCGATTTGCATTTGACCGAGCACAAGAGATTTTTCGCAACCTTGGTGCCGAAGATCAGTTGGGACTTGAAGTGTTTGAAGCTGCTCATAGCTTTCACGGAGTTGGAGCATTTCAATTCCTTGAACAAAAATTGTGATAGATAAGCGAATAACCAATGGTGATAGTTTGCAATTGTTGAGACATGATCCGGTCAGAACCCGAGAGTGAAACGTGAAAACAATTTGTTGATTGGCTCATGAATGAGCCAATGAACTCTTGAGCGGTGAGGAGGTTAGGTTGGAACGCACGCCTGTTATTGAGTTATTTTCAATTGGAACCGAGTTAATCCTAGGGCAGATCCAAGATACCAATGCCCACTGGATAGCACAGCAGATTCTCCAGCTAGGCGGTCAACTACGTCGCGTGACAATGCTTCGCGATGAGTTTGACGAAATGTTTGAAGCCATTGAGGATTCAATTCACCGGAAAACAGATCTGATCCTCACAACCGGGGGACTTGGACCAACTCCGGATGATATGACTGTGCAGATTGTCGCAAAAATCCTCGGGGTAGAGCCTGTCATCCATGAGGAAACATTAGCCTCTTTTATGGAAAGACGGGAGTTAACGAACCGTGACGACGTAACCGATGCGATGATTAATATGGCGACCGTTCCCGAAACTGCTGAAGTCTTTCAAAATCCGGTCGGTTGGGCACCGTGTATTCGGATTACAAAAGATTCATCGTCGATTCTGCTGATGCCCGGTCCGCCGCGGGAAATGAAGTCTATTTTTGAAGCCTACATTGCGCCGCTGATTGCTGAACGCTATAGTGCGAAAATTGCAACGTCGCGCGTTTATGTAAATATGTTTGAGGCGGAAGTTTCGCCGCTTTTGCAACAGGTAATGGGCAAACACCCAGATGTCTACTTAAAAGCTTATGTCGCTTTGCGACGCGATGACAATCAGTATATGCCTGTTGATTTAATTTCGACAGGTAGTGATGAAGACAACGCTCAATCCCAACTCCAAGCAGCATCGGCGTATCTTCGCACACTTGTCATCGAAAAAGGAAAGATCTTCAGTCTTGAAGACCATTGATGATCCTCCGTCATGAATGATGGAGTTACAGATCTTGATAACCCTTTAACCCGTACAGAGGAGATGTATACAAGTGAGAGGCAAAAGACCTACACAAGGCAGAGGACCATCGCCAAATAGAAATAGACCTAGACAAGGTAGGGGACCTGGACCAGGCAGGGGCCCCGCACAAGGTCGAGGACCTGCGCAAGGCAGAGGTCCTGCACAAAGCAAAGGTCCTGCACAAAGCGCAGGAAAAACCAGAAATAAAAAGAAAAACAAGCGGGAATTTCGTAAGGATAAAATTGAGGTTCGCGCAGAGCAAGAGACTCAGGAAACCAGAGATGGTGTCCAATCTCGCGTCCGAGCAAAGGAAGACAAAATTGAAGTGCAAGGGACAGTGATTGAAACTCTTCCCAATGCCATGTTTCGGGTCGAATTAGATAACAAACATGAAATCTTGGCGCATATCTCTGGCAGGATGCGAAAGAATTTCATCAGAATTCTGCCGGGAGACAAAGTGCTTGTCGAACTTTCGCCCTACGATTTAACACGTGGACGTGTCATTTATCGAGACCCGGGGCGACGATCCTAAGGTTAGACCCGTCGTTCAACAACATACATACCTGATTACATTGGAGCGCAGCCTACATACGCTGTCTGTCAATTATCCGGGGTGTGCATTATTCGAGAAAAAGTAAGCGTTGGCGCAGAACCTACCCTTGATGCGGTTGAGATCTTTTAATCTATTAATCGCCAGAATCCTAGCTTGTCCCACTAGGGACATTTCTTCACTCAATTTGCATCTCAATCCCTCAAGGTTTTTCGTCATGAGGGTGCACTCCGTAATGATCCAACCTTTTCAACTGCTTAACGTGATAATTCTGGCTGGTTGCCAACTTTGATATATCAACTTGAATCATCAAATCCATCATATCGCGCGAGCGATTCATGTGGTCAGGCAACCATCTTGGAGGAATAATGCACACATCTCCATCTCTGCGTTCCGAGTCACGGATTACCTTACGCGCCGTGCTATTAGGGTTTATCCTCATGCCCGTGAACGCCTATTGGATTGCCATGGTTGAAATGGTCTGGCACGGCTTCCATTTCTCGGCAACTTCCATTCCGATGAATGTAATTTTCATCGTCTTCACCCTTGCCCTTGTGAACGCTGGTGTCCACCGGTTCTTCCCCAATTATGCCCTGACCCAAGCCGAACTACTCGTCATCTACATTATGATGGCAACGACGACATCGGTGATCGCCCACGACAACATGGTGAGCCTCATGGGCCCACTCACCCATGCGTTCTGGTTCGCTTCGCCTGAAAATGAATGGAAGCAGCTTATCCATCCCCATCTCCCAAAGTGGCTTGTCATGGAACACACCGAGATGGCACGCCCATTTTACGAAGGCGGCGCAAATTTCTTCACCGACGGTTACCTACGTTACTGGATAGCTCCTATCCTGAGCTGGACAGCAATTGCCACGCTGATCTTCTTTCTCGTTGCTTTCTTGAACGTTTTCATCCGACGCCAATGGATTGAGCATGAGAGAATGCCGTATCCGATTGCCCAATTACCGCTCGATATGACGGCTCCGGGAATGAGTTTCTTTCAGAATCGTTCAATGTGGTGGGGATTTGGAATCGCAGCGACAATAGAAATTATCAACGGACTTAATTTTCTTTATCCATCCGTCCCGCTGATACCTATCCGCGAGCCGACCGCAGATCTCGCTTTGTGGCTGAACAACGAACCTTGGGATGCGATTGGTGCGACCTATTTTCATTTACGATTGTTCATGATCGGGTTGTGTTTTCTACTTCCGATCGATTTAAGTTTCTCAATGGCGTTCTTCTATTGGGTCAGAAAAGCACAATTCATCGGCGGGCGGGCTGCTGGCTTGTATACGATCCCATACTACCCCTTCCTGCCGAACCAAGCCGTTGGTGCCTTCCTTGCAATAATTGCGATGGCAATTTGGGCGGGGCGGAAACATTTTCTGGATATTCTGAAGCGTGTGATTGGCATGAACACGTCCCTTGATGATTCACAAGAACCGGTGCGCTATCGATCTGCCCTCATCGGAATCGTGATCTGTCTTCTCCTCCTCTATGTGATTTCCAGTCAGGCGGGAATGTCTGCGTGGGTGTTCCCCCTCTTTTTTGGCTTATACATGATTATCGCAGCAGCTGTTACACGCATTCGTGCTGAACTTGGTCCGCCGGTGCATAATATGGGTGGTGTCAATCCGCAAACAATTCTTACATCGGTGGCTGGTGTAACAGCTTTCGGTAAGAGTGATCTGACGCTGTTTTCACTCTTCTCGTGGTTCAACGGTTCAAACCGAAGTCACCCGATGCCTCACCAACTTGAAGGTTTCAAACTTGCCCAACGCACTGGAATCAGCTACCGTCGCTTGATGGTGGTTATGCTCCTTGGCATTGCACCCAGCGTTTTCGTCGCTTTTCTTGTTTATCTCTACTGCTTGTACGACTTTGGTGCCTCAATTGCTGTAGACGCTCCCGGACAGGTGTTGGGACCGGGGCAGGGGGTTTATAATCAACTCTCCGGTTGGTTCCAATTTCCGCGTGAGATCGATATCTTTGGCACCATGGCAATCGGTTTAGGATTCGTATTTACCATGTTGCTAGGGCTCCTGCGGCTCAAATTTATCTGGTGGCCCCTGCATCCGGTTGGGTATGCGATGGGCATCAACGGTGGCACTATGGATCACTACTGGTTTGCTTTAATCCTATGTGGAACCATTAAGTTCATCGTCTTCAAGGTTGGCGGAGCCCGTTTATACCGGCGTTTCTTGCCCTTCTTCCTAGGACTTATTCTGGGAGACGTTGCAAGTGGCTGTTACTGGTCGATTTTGAGCGTGATTATCGAGACACCGTTGTATGTAGTGTGGTTCTGGTAGCACAGGGAGGGAACATGGCAACAATCTTGGTTGACTCACGCCGGCAGATTGATGCGATAGATCCGAATATATACGGAAATTTCATCGAGCACCTGCGACGGTGTATCTACGGCGGTATTTACGAAGAAGGTTCGCTGCTATCAGACGAGAGAGGGTTTCGGCGGGATGTCCTTGCAGCCATCAAGTCGTTAAAGGTGCCGAACATCCGTTGGCCCGGCGGAAACTTTGTATCGGCGTATCACTGGATGGATGGCATCGGTCCGAAAGATGAACGTCCACGGAAGATGGAGTTGGCGTGGAATACGGTCGAATCAAACCGCTTCGGAACAGATGAGTTTATCCAATTTTGCCGTGAAGTCGGGACAGAACCCTACATCTGTGTCAATATGGGAAACGGCACAATGGACGAGGCACAGCATTGGGTGGAATACTGCAACGGGGTGGAGGACACCTACTATGCCAACCTTCGTCGGAAAAATGGGCACGACGAACCGTATCGTGTGAAATATTGGGCATTGGGCAACGAGGTTTCAGGACACTGGAAGATTGGACACAAACCAGCGGAGGAATACGCTGCCCTTGCGTACGAATACGCAAAAGTGATGAAACTAGTTGATAAAAATATCGAACTGGCTGCGTGTGGTTCATTCGAGCAAAATGCCTCAGATATGAAGTGGAATCAGGTGGTAGTTGAGAAATTAGCGGATATCGCCGATTACCTCGCCATCCACATGTACGTTGGCGATTGGTACGGGGGCTACTACGAGTACATGGCCGCATCTGAACATATTGAGAAATTTATCCGCGCAGCGCGTGGGATAATCGATATTGGAGTGTATTATTCGGAAGAGGGGAAGAAACTGAAAATCGCTTTTGATGAATGGAATGTGATGTATAGTCACGATCCTGAGAATCCAAGACATGAGCGATACACATTGCAGGATGCCTTGGCGGTCGGGATGTTCCTCAACGCTTTCCTCCGTCATGCGGACGCAATTAAACTGGCAAATATGGCACAGTTAGTCAACGTCATTGCACCAATCCATACAAACACAGAAGAACTCTTTTTGCAAACAATCTTCTGGCCCCTGCAACTACACACCCTCGAAAATGGAACGATTGCCCTCGATGCACACTGGGAATCGGACTGTTTTGAAACGGAACAGCACGGCAAAGTTCCATATCTTGATGCCTCCACGAGCTATCAGCCAGATCTCGGACGCATTTCGGTTAACCTGATTAACAGGCATCGGACGGATGCGCTGCCGGTTACAATCGAGAATCAACATGGGAATCTCAAGAACAATGGCCTCCTGCTTGAAATCACCGGCGAGGATCCGATAGTAACAAACGACTTTGGTGAAGAAAACGTGAAACTGGTGAAACGGGAATTGGAGGTGCCGTCTAATCCGTTCACAGTTACATTGCCGCCGCACTCGATCTCAATGGTGCAGATATATCTTGGGTGATTTTTTGTCATCGCTTTGAAACAAGTAAAGGATATAAAGATGATGGGAACAAATACAGAACGTCCGAACCTTTTGTACATCCACTCCGACCAACACAACCCCGCTGTCATCGGCTGTTATGGCGATCCACTGGTACAAACGCCTAATCTTGATAGTTTAGCAGCAAAGGGAGTCCACTTCACAAATGTCTACTGCCCATCGCCTGTCTGTGTGCCTTCACGGATGTCGATGTTAGCGGGACGGTATCCTTCCGAGATCGAGGTCTGGACGAACAACCACATTATGGATTCCGGTATTCCCACGTTCGCACACGCGATGGGGGCAGCGGGATACCATCCGGTGTTGATTGGTAGGATGCACGGATTGGGACCCGATCAACTGCACGGCTATGCAGAGCGTCTGGTCGGCGACCACGGCGGCAATTACCCCGGCAACGGAGTAGCCCCGAGCAACTTGCGTGGTAGTCTGCAACAAGCAGGATCCGGTCAAAGCAGCTATCAGGTTCACGACGAAGATGTGACCGCTGCAACTGTGAATTATCTAGACCGACTTGGTGTACAAAAACGGGCTGGCTTGCAAACGAAGCCGTTCTCTCTCTCTGTGGGGCTTATGCTCCCACATTCACCCTACGTGGCACGCCAAGAGGACTACGAGCTCTACCGAGATGTCATGACCCTCCCCAAACACCATGAACCTTACTCCGACGCACTCCACCCTTACTTCAAGTGGTGGCGAGAGTGGGGAAATCTCATAGATGTATCCGAGGCGGAGATTCTTAGAGCACGGACGGCATACTGGGCATTGGTGACACGGATGGATATAATGATTGGTGAGATTCTCGAAGCACTCCGAAAGAACGACCTAGCGGAGAACACGCTTATCATCTACAGTTCCGATCACGGGGATCAGATGGGCGAACACGGACTGTGGATGAAGCGCACGTTTTACGAAGCCTCGGTCAAGGTGCCTGCGATCCTCTCTTGGCCCGGAGCCTTGCCGGAAGGTGTCCAGTGTGATCGGGTTCTCAGTTCGCTCGACCTGAACGCGACAATGCTGGAAGCCCTCGGCACACCGCCTCTGCCCAACGCTCGCGGTAGAAGTGTGCTCAATCTGCTTCGCCAACCCGATACAGAGTGGGAAGATCTAACTTTCTCTGAATACTGTACCTACGAGGACTGTTTGCACCGGATGATTCGACGCGATGAGTGGAAACTAAATTACTATCACGGTCAAGAGCCGCAGCTCTTTAATCTCGCTGAAGACCCCGACGAACTATCGGATCGGGCACAGGATGCAAGTTGCCGGGAAATACGGGAGCAACTAACCGCCGAGGTTCTGGAAGGATGGGATCCTGAAGCGGTTGCCGAGAAGATGGAACAGAAACGAGCAGATATAGAGATTATCCGGGCTTGGGCAGAACATACCAAACCGAAAGACCAATTTCGTTGGGATCGTCGTCCGGAGATGGACTATTTGGATTGAATTCCATCCAATCAACGCAAGGAGATATAGGTAAGATGTTACCGTTTATTTGTTGGTTAACCACTACCGTCTCAACTGCATCAGGAACTCCTCCCGTTGCGAAAGCTGATCCAAAAGTAGATACAGTGCATGGGGAAGAACGTCTCGATAACTATTTTTGGCTCAGGGAGAAATCAAACCCAGAAGTCATCGAATACCTTGAAGCCGAAAACAGATATACCGAAGCGGTGATGCGGCATACCGAGGATTTTCAGGAACAACTGTATCAGGAACTTCTGGGAAGAATCAAAGAAACCGATCTCTCCGTCCCCGAAAAGATGGGTGACTACTACTATTACACCCGTACCGAGGAGGGAAAACAGTATCCGATCTATTGTCGAAAAAAGGGAAGTTTGGAGGCAAAGGAGGAGATACTCCTAGATCAGAACGCCCTTGCCGAAGGGCACGAATATCTAGAAATGGGCGTCTATAAAATCAGCCCAAATCATCAACTATTGGCATATTCCACCGATACGACGGGTGCAGAAAGTTATACGCTGTTTGTCAAAGATTTGAATACCGGTCAACTGCTATCAGACCAAATCCCAAACACCTACTACAGCGTAGAATGGGCAAGCGATAATCAGACCCTCTTTTATACCACACTGGATGCAGCAAAACGTCCCTATAAACTTCACCGACACCTACTCGGCAGTGATCCAGCAGCGGATACTCTTATCTATCATGAGACGGATGAGTCGTTTTTCCTAGATGTTTCCAAAACGAGAAGTCAGGCTTACTTGCTGATGGAAATGGAAAACATCAATACCTCTGAAATTCACTATCTGGAAGCTAATCACCCCACAGGTGAATTCAGAGTCATTTCGCCACGCCAGTCGGAGTTGGAGTATTCCGTTGAACATCACGGCGATCACTTCTTCATCGTCACCAATGCGGAGGCGGTGAACTTCAAGTTGATGCGTGCGTCCGTCAGTAATCCGTCAAGGGCGAATTGGGAGGAGGTCATTCCTCATCGGGAAAAGGTGAAATTGGACGGTGTCAGCGCCTTTCAGAATCATCTGGTGATTTCTGAACGGGAAGATGGCCTCCAAAAAATCCGTGTGCACAATCTCATTACGAGCGAAGAGCACTCGGTGCATTTCCCTGAACCTGTCTATACGGTCCGGCAGGGGCGGAATCCAGAGTTCAATACAAATACCCTCCGTTTCAGTTACGCCTCACTCGTTACCCCGATCTCGGTCTTCGACTATGAAATGGACGCTAGAACCCGTGAACTGAAGAAGCAGGACGAAGTTCTCGGCGGATACGATCCGTCCCTATACGAATCGGAACGAATTTTTGCCAAAGCAGCGGATGGCACCTCCATCCCAATTTCGTTGGTCTACAAAAAAGGACAGATCAAAAACGGAGGGAGTCCCCTGCTTTTATACGGATACGGTTCCTACGGTATCAACAGCGATCCCTATTTTTCATCAAACCGATTGAGCTTGTTAGATCGAGGGTTCATATACGCTATCGCTCACATTCGGGGCGGGGAAGAGATGGGACGGCCTTGGTATGAGAATGGCAAACTCCTCCATAAAAGAAACACATTTACCGATTTTATCGCCTGTGCCGAACACCTAATCGCTGAGAAATATACTGCAAGCGACAAGTTGGTTATTCAAGGTGGTAGTGCGGGCGGACTGCTCATGGGGGCAGTCACAAATATGCGTCCGGAACTTTTTGGGATCGTTATCGCAAAAGTGCCTTTCGTCGATGTCGTCAACACCATGCTCGACGCCTCTATCCCCCTAACGGTCATCGAATACGACGAATGGGGCAACCCCAACGAGAAAGAGTTTTACGATTACATCAGATCGTATTCTCCCTACGACAATATTGAGGCGAAAGAATACCCGCATATCTTGGTGACAGCAGGACTCAACGACCCACGGGTCCATTATTGGGAACCTGCCAAATGGACGGCGAAGTTACGCGCATCGAAAACGGGGGATAAGCAGCTGCTTCTCAAAACTGAGATGGGCGCGGGCCATGGCGGACCTTCGGGACGGTATGACTACTTGAGGGAGATCGCTTTTGAGTATGCGTTTATCTTCGATCTGTTAGGGATAGACAAATAGAATGTAACTTTTCTATGATGCGTGATGCGTGAAACGTGAGAAAAGGCAGAGATTCCCTCACGTTTTACTAGGTCAATAGGGATATAATTGAACGTCTAACAACTTAACTATTCAATTATTCATGAGGTGACAGATGAGTTTACAAGACAAAGTTTGTATCATCACCGGCGGCGGTAGCGGCATCGGTCGCGGTGCGGGGATAATGATGGCGCAGCAAGGCGCCAAAGTGGTGCTGATTGGTAGAACAGCGTCAAAGGTTGAAGCGGTCAGAGATGAGATTGTTGCCGAGGGTGGCACAGCCGTAGCTATTTCACTGGATGTCGTTGACCACGACGCCGTTCATCAGATGGCAAAGGAGGTGTTCGACACCTTTGGCCGCATTGATGTGCTGGTGAACAACGCCGGTCACAGTTCCAAAAATCGGCGGCTGCTGACCATTACGCCGGAGGAGATTCGCAGCGTCTTCGATTCCAACCTGATTGGCACAATTTATTGTACGCAAGCGGTGGTCCCCGCCATGCTGAAGGCAAAGCAAGGCACCATTATCAATGTTTCATCCCTAGCTGGTGTAACCCCCGGACCTTTTAGCGGGTTAGCGTACGGTCCCGCCAAAGCAGCGGTTATCAATTTCACCGAATTTCTCAATGTCGATCTGCGGAACACAGGCATTCGGGCGAGCGTCATCATCCCCGGTGAGGTTGACACACCTATTCTCGATAAACGTCCCGTTCCCCCGCCCGACGAAACTCGCACTGAAATGGTGGATGTCGACGAAACTTCGGCAACGATCTGTCTCATGGCGAGTCTACCACAACGGACTAACCTCCCCTCAGTGGTCATCAGACCGACAATGCAACGGGATACGTCTGGCGAGGTGGAAGCAATGCCAGATATGAACTAAGAAACCGAACAAGTGAACAGGATTTAGCGCAAAGACACAAAGGTGCGAAGAAGACAAGAAAACGAGAGAACAAGAAGACGAGAGGACTTGAAACCAAGGGGCAAGTCCGAGAGGAACCTTTCGTTTCATCCCGATATATCGGGAATAGAATCGGGACGTGACCGGGGTAGGAAACTCATCTTTTAGTGATTTCCCAAAGGGTAGTGCAACTGGAAGGAGAAAAGACAATATGCCAACGACCAATCCTTATCTCGAGCTGGATCAGAAGATCGTTGGGGATATATACACATCAACTGAACCGATGGCATTGCTGACAACGCTCTGTGACGATTTTGGATCGCGATTCGGTGGGACGGAAGGTGCCTCCCTTGCTGCAGATCTGCTAGAAGAGAAATTTGCCTCGTACGGGTTGGCTAACGTCCATAAAGATGCCTACGACTATGATGGGTGGTATCGCGGGGAAGCGACCTTGGAGATTCTCAGTCCTGTAGCACGCGAAGTGGCGTGTATCTCGTTACCTTACTGCCCAACCGCAGAGGTGGAGGGAGACCTCGTTTTCGTCGATGAAGGGGTTGAAAAAGATTTCGAGAAAGAGAAAGACCGTCTCGCAGGAAATATTGTCATTTCTCGGAGCGGCGGCATCCACCGCATGGAGAAGTATGACCGTGCCATTTTATACGATGCAAACGGATTCATCTTTCAGAATCACTATCCCGGCTATGGCGAGGTCACCGGTACCGTTGGCTGGAATCACGAAGCGGTTATCCCCGGCATCGGGACCTCCTATGAGACCGGCGAATTTCTTCACCGCTTGTCTCGGCAAAATGGAGCAGTGCGTGTAAGAATCAAGACCACCGATGAATATCGACCCACAACCGCGTGGAACATCGTAGGGGAACTCCGGGGCAAAACACATCCTGAAGAGGTCATTATTGTTGGCTGTCATTACGATGGGCACGACATCACGCAGGGTGCGAATGACCCACTTAGCGGGATGGTAGTCGTCACAGAGATGGCGCGCGTGTTGTCGGCTTATGCAAAGGATGGGTTGGCTCGTACTGTGCGATTTATCGCTTGGAGCAATGAGGAGGTCGGGTTATTTGGCGCGTATCATGATGCCCAGGGGTTAGGCGACAATCCGGGGCATGTCCGTTTCGTTTGGAACTTGGATTCTGCCGGCAACCCCGGCGGACGAAAAGGGATTCAGCTGCACCGGTGGCCGGATTTTGAACCTTTCATCGAAAACGCAGCCGAAGAGATGGGGCAAGACATCTCCGTTGGGGGTGGCATCAGTTGTTACTCCGATCACTACCCCTATTTCTTGAGAGGTCTCCCCACTGGCAGTATGACAACGGTCGGTCGTCCGCCCGGCAGGGGGTTTGGCCACACGGCGTTTGACACGGTGGATAAGACCGATGCCATGTCTATTCGAGAAGCAGCGGCACTCGGTGCACGGCTCGTTCTGCGTCAGTTGAATGCGGAATCGTTGCCGCTTCAACTCCGAGAGGCGGACGAAGTCGAACGGTTGCTGAAGGAAGACTCCGGGTTGGAACAACATCGGCTGCGAGAAGCGGTCTATGAGAAACTCGGTAAAGAGAACCTGCGGCAGTATTGCAACGCAGTCAGAGCGTGATGTAAGTAATCAGGAGCCCTTTTTGCGACCTTGATTCTTTCGTGCATTCTTTAACAGCTGCTTTTGCATTGTTTCAATTTGCTTTTTTCGCGTAAGGTTTTGGGCAACCGTTCCTGCGAATGTCTTGGGGTTGCGTTTCGGTTTCATTATCAATGCCCTCCCACTCTTTGGAAACGTCCTTTTCGCAAGGGGGTTTCGCCTATCCCGCCACGATTCACCGTACAAAGTCCACACTGTTGGTAATGATCACCCCTAGCTGTGACATATCGTGCAGGAACGCATCTCCGAGCGGCTCAAAGCCGGGGACATTTGACATACAATCTTCAAGGATAACTAACTTCTTCGCTCCTTCATCTCCAAACTCAGCGGCGATATCTCGCACCGTGCTTGCGACACAGTGGGATAACGCTTCACCAACAATAATCACCTGATCACACCGTTCCAGTTTCTGGATTAGGTCAGTATTGAGCTGCGTGGCGGGGTCTTCCGGATCCGGGACATCCGCCTTCACCGCGCTGTAGTGCTCGGTGAAAATATTTGAACCCTTCGTTACGAAATCAACAACCCCTAATTGAGATGATTCCCAATCTCGTACCGCTTGATCCACGAAAGGATAGAGCGCACTCCCCCACGTTGCGATCCGGCAATGTATGGGCCAGATGGTCAGTTGATACCGATTATTTTCTTCCAACAACCGTGTGTAATCCAGCATCCGTTCGGTAAACGCTGGATCGTACGGCAGCCAGTTTCCAGCTTTAACATCCTCATGTGTGATGGCAGTAAATGGTTCTGGTGACTCACCCTCATTGTTCCTCCAAAATATCGGGTGTCCGACATCAACCGTATGATGGCTGTCCAGTGTGAAGCGCATATTGTGTAGACGACTACCGATCCGAGCGATAAGCACCGCCAAGCGGGTCATATCATTTTCCGCGCCCGGCACATAAAGCGCGCCACCCGGATCACAGAAATCGTTTTGACAATCGATAGCTAAAAGTTCAACGCGCATGGCTAACCTCCTTTTTCCTCCATGTATTTTCCGAAACAGTTTGTTGCTTGCATTTTTTTTATTTAGTCATGGT
This sequence comes from Candidatus Poribacteria bacterium, assembly GCA_965208425.1. Lineage (GTDB taxonomy): Bacteria > Poribacteria > WGA-4E > WGA-4E > PCPOR2b > PCPOR2b. The sequence goes on from OZ242335.1 coordinate 5,481,068, forward strand.
GCAATTATACTACAAGACCCGTTTGATAAACGAGATAAAAAAATGTATAATAGTAATCTAAGTTGCTCCCTGTCGTCCCGTTGCCTATCTGAATCAGAATTTACAGGACATAAAACGTGAAACGTAATGCGTAATTGAACTGATGAACACTCGTCTGAATCTGGACGCTCAGGTTAGGAGCATCGAAATCCCAATCTGATCGGAGACAAAAATCGTGAAGTCCCGTATCGGACCACGGCTTTGGCGGAGGGTTTTAAGTTGGAAAACCAAGCAGTTCTCTGCAAGCACTTTATCAAACAAACACTTGCGGACAATCGGGAAACACTGAGGAAATTCGGCGTTAAGCAGATTGGATTGTTCGGATCTTACGTGAATGGAACTGCACACGCTGCAAGTGATATTGATCTACTCGTTGAATTAGAAAAATCAACTTTTCGTAACTACATGGGGCTCGTTCTCTTCCTCGAAGATCTGTTTGAAAAGAAGGTTGACCTTGTTGCTGTTGAGTCCGTTAAATCGGACTTAAAACCTTATATTGAAAAACAGGTAGAGTATGTCACGAATCTATGACACATATCTTCAAAATATGGTGGAGGCAATTAACCCTTTATATATACAAGGAACCCAATTATGCGAACGACACACAAATGGACTGATAACACAGCAACGATTTGCGTCGAGGGGTTGGATCAAACGATTCGGATGCTCCACATTACCGATTCACACATTGCCCTCATTGACGACCGTGACGCTGAACATATAGAGGCTTGTCAGGGGGCGTGCGAGCGCTTTGAATCGAGAGAGCAGATCTTTGACAAGCTGATGGAAGAAGCCAAAGGCAGTTCTCTGGATCTGGTTGCGTTGACGGGCGATATGGTGCATTTTCCCTCTCAAGCGGGTGTAGAAACCCTCGCAAAGTCGATTGATAAAGTGGACGTACCAGTGCTGTATACCTCTGGAAACCACGACTGGCACTATCCGGGGATAGAGGGACGTGGGGAATTGCGGGAGGAGTGGTGGGGTGCTTTGGCACCGCTACATCACGGACAGGCGGCGTATGCACGACATGAAATCGGTGGCATCCAATTTTTGTTGGTCGATGATTCCATCTATCAGGTAAACGAAGAGCAGACAGCGTTTGTAGATACGCATCTGGCAAACGGAATGCCAACGGTACTGCTTACCCATATCCCTGTGAGTCTTCCAACACTACGGGAACCAACATTAGAACGCTTTGAAAATCCAATTTTAATTGCTGATCCGGACTGGGGACCTGAGGGTCGAGATCAGTGGGGCACAGGAGAAGATTTACCGCCAACCTTAGAATTTGCGCGCACCCTTGTGAGGGCAGAAAACCTTGTCGCTGTTTTTTGTGGCCACATACATTTTGCACATGCGGATAGTATCAATCTCAATGCTGTCCAGTATGTGGGAGCCCCTGGGTTTGATGCCAATAGCCGGTTAGTGGAGTTCTGCCCACTGTAAGGAGCGTAGATCTGCGTTTCCTACAAGTTAACAGACAAGGGAAATATACATTTCGGGTTGAAACCTGCCGCGCCATTTGGTAAAATGAAATTTGTTTGGACCTCACACACCACCTCAAGAAGGATAGCACTATGCCGAAACTGACAAAGCTATTCTGGCTGCTTACCGTCATCAGTACCCTTCTAATCTGCCTTCCAACCTTTGCTCAAGTCTTAGACTCTCGGAACGGAGAGGAAACAGTTGAGCTAGAGATATCCCCTGATTCCTTAGACGGAATGTCAGAGACACAGGAGATGCCTCTGCGAAAGTATGTCGAACTATCAATCAAGGGACCACTTGCCGAGGTCAGATCCACATTCGTATTTTCGCCAAGCATCAAAACCCTCCGAAGCATAACAGAACAGATCGACAAAATCCGCAAGGACGACGAAATTGCTGGCGTCTTACTGAAAATCGAAGGACTTGGGATCGGTTGGGCAAAGCTACAGGAACTCCGCGACAAAATCATTCAACTCCGAAGCGACGGGATCGAGGTCATCAGTTATCTCAAAAGTGGTGGGAATGCGGAATACCTGCTCGCTTGTGCCGCGGATCGGATTGCATTGATGCCGGCAGGGATGGTCGGTCTGACAGGACTACGGGCTGAAGTGATGTTCTACAGAGGGCTTCTAGATAAACTAGAGGTCAAAGCCGATATGTACAGCGTCGGCAAGTATAAATCAGCGATTGAGCCGTTCGTGCGAGACAGCATGTCCGAAGCCCAGAGAGAGGCAATGGATGCGATTCTCGACGATCTTTATGCGCAGCAGATTGAAATGATCGCCAGCGGACGGGGTGAAATTGATGCAGCGTTGGCTGCAGATCTCATTGATCAGGGACCTTTTACCGCCGAAGAAGCGTATCAGGCAAAACTGGTTGATGCAGTCCAATACTACGACGAACTTGTACAATCAATTGAGGAACATGGGGAGGAAAAAGCCGAAGTTGTTTCGGAATACGGCAAAAAATCTACGGAAACCCCTGACATGACTGGCTTTGCGGGTTTCATGAAACTCTTTTCGATGCTTTCATCGTCAAAGAAGCCAACTTCTGGAGAAGGAAAACCGAAGGTTGCGTTAATTTACGCCACCGGGCCCATCATGTCCGATGCACCTACCAGTCCATTCACATCCGGACAGGTTATTACCCCTAGTGTGATGGCGGAAGCGTTCCGTGAAGCCCGTGAGGACAATGATATTCAAGCGGTCATAATGCGGGTTGACAGCCCTGGCGGGTCCGCGGTCGCATCAGACGCCATTTGGCGGGAGGTGCTGCTGACGCAAGGGGAAAAACCCCTCGTTGTATCAATGTCGGACGTTGCCGGATCGGGTGGATATTACATCTCCATGGCTGCAGGCACGATTGTCGCCGAACCGGGGACAATTACCGGCTCGATCGGGGTACTTGGCGGCAAACTCAACCTCAAAGGACTCTACAACAAAATTGGGCTGACAAAAGAGGTTATCACACGTGGACAGAATGCAAATCTCTATTCGGATTACGGCGATTTCACGCCGACAGAGCGTGAGCGGTTGCAGAAATTGTTAGAGACAATCTATCAGGATTTTGTACGAAAGGCTGCTGAGGGCAGGGATCAAACCGAAGCGCAAATTCATGAACTCGCACAGGGACGGATCTGGACCGGAAAACAGGCGAAGGAGATTGGACTAGTCGATGAGCTCGGTGGGCTCGATACCGCGCTCGCAACTGCCAAAAAACAGATCGGGCTGGATCCCACCGATGAGGTTGATATCATCATACTGCCGAAGCCGAAGACGTTTTTAGAGACGCTAATAGAGGATATGGAGATGGACATGCGGCTCCCGATGACGCCTCACCTTCCATTGCCAACACCGATTGAACAAACTTTGCCAAATCTTTACTGGTTACATCTGTTTGCCAACGAACCTGCCGCAACAGTGATGCCGTTTGAGATTGTTATCCGGTAGGGTAGATACACGGGAGAGAAATGAATTGACTCGAATCAAGATTTGTGGAATCACTAATATTGACGATGCCCTGATGTCAATTGATGCGGGTGCGGATGCTCTCGGCTTTAATTTTGTCCCTGGTACACCACGCTATCTCAAAGATACAAAAGCTGCGGCAAAGATTATCGAACAACTTCCCCCTTTCATCACAACAGTTGGACTATTCGTCAATGCAGCCCAGGAGGTGATTCAGGCAACCGCCGATGAATGTTATCTGGACATGCTACAGTTGCACGGCGATGAATCCCCTCAATTCTGTCAAGCATTCAATCGCAGAGTCATCAAAGCGGTACGGGTTAAAGATGAATCGAGTTGTTCCCATATGTCCGATTATCGTGTCAGCGGATATCTGCTGGATACTTATGTCAAGGGAGAAATGGGCGGAACAGGGGTGGCGTTTGACTGGCGTATCGCCGTAAAGGCGAAACAGTATGGTCAGATAATCCTCGCAGGTGGGCTTAATCCTGATAACGTCGCATCGGCTGTCGAGCAGGTGCGTCCCTATGGTGTCGACGTCAGTAGCCGCGTTGAGGAAAGTCCAGGGCGAAAAGATCCGGTCAAAGTGAGGGCATTTATTCAGAATGTGAAAGGGGTAGATCGCGAATGGAAACAATCGAACTGATTTACAAACGACCACCGAATCGCGTAAACCACTTTCCACAAAATCTGCTTTACGAAGACGACGACGTTATTGTCACCACGCAACGCATCAAACCTTCCAGTCCAATCATCATTGACGGCGTAACTGTTCTTGGGGATAACTACCGGGCAGTTTGGTTTGTCTTCGCCAACCGCTGGTATGATATAGGGAAGATCTATAATCTTGAAGACCACTTCACAGGATATTACTGCGACATCATCTTACCCATGAAACGGCTAGAAACCCATTTTGAAATAACTGATTTATTTTTGGATCTGTGGGTTTCACCGGATGGCAGCTATCAGGTTGAGGATGAAGATGAATTTGAGTCAGCCATAGCGCACAATTGGATCCAGACCGATTTGGCAAATCAGGCTTGGAACGCGCTGCAAGATTTGATTGCAGAGATTGAATCCGGCGCTTTCCCACCAGAGATTACAAATCGCTGGTGATGGGAAATCAGCAATTTACCTTACGTTTGGCGTTTGCTAGGTGATAGCGAACCCCTCACGCATCACGTATTACGCTTTATGGAGGTTTTTATGTCCACAATCACCAACGGGGAAGTTCGAGACGATTTCCGGCTTTTTGCCGGGCGTGCCAATCCGGAATTGGCGAAGGAGATCGCTACGATTCTGGGGGTTGAATTGGGAAAAATGTCAGTCAGCACGTTTCCCGGCGATGAAACCCACGCCCAAGTTGACGAGAGCATCCGGGGGGCTGACATCTATATTGTGCAGCCAACAGTCCCGCCGACAAACGATAGTCTGATGGAGTTGTTGGTCATAATTGACGCGATGAAACGCGCTTCTGCTCAACAAATCACTGCTGTCATCCCCTACTTTGGCTATGCACGACAGGACCACAAATCGACCGGGCGAGAACCGATTAGCGCGAAATTAGTAGCGAATCTGCTTACAACAGCAGGCGCGAATCGGGTTGTCTCTGTCGATTTACACGCCGCACAGATCCAAGGTTTCTTCGATATCCCTACCGATCACCTAACCGCACTGCCAACACTGGCAGATTATTTTAAGGAAAAACGGATTGAAGACGGTGTAATCGTGTCTCCCGACGCAGGTCGGGCGAAATTGGCAGATAAGTACGTCGATATGCTCGGTATGCCGCTGGCAGTCATGCACAAACGGCGAAGCGGAACCGGTGGGAGAGAGGTGAAGGTCGTCACCGAAATCATCGGCGATGTTGTAGACAAAACCCCAATTATTATTGATGACCTCGTAACGAGTGGGAGCATTTATCAGCAGGCGGATGCCATCGTCGAGGCGGGTGCCAAACCAGCGTATCTTAGCATTACGCATCCGGTGCTTGTTGGGCCTGCTTTGCAACGTCTGAATCGCCCTTCTATTCAGGAGGTTGTTGTCACCAATACAGTTCCCGTCCCCGCTGAGAAACAGATTGGCAACAAAATCCAAGTCCTGTCTATTGCCCCACTTCTCGCCGAGGCAATTCTAAGGATTCATCAGCGACGTTCGGTCAGTCAGGTTTTCTTTGATCAGAAACTGGTTTTTCCGGTATAGTGTATCGAGCCGTGCGAAAGCTTGAACCCTTCGCACGGCTCAATTTCAGGGAGTTCACCAGATAAATCGTTACATGATTGACGTGTGCTTATTCTATATAGATTCGGAGGTATAAAGTGAAATTCAAACGTGAAGATATTTTAAGCCGATTGCGGGCAAACGTTGAAGCAGGCAAACCGATTATCGGTGCAGGCGCAGGAACCGGTATCTCTGCCAAGTGTGAGGAGGCTGGTGGTGTAGACCTGATCGTGATTTATAATTCAGGACGTTTTCGTATGGCAGGTCGAGGGTCGCTCGCAGGGATGATGCCCTACGGCGATGCAAACCAAATCGTGGTTGAGATGGCGAGCGAAGTGCTGCCGGTTGTTGAAAATATACCTGTGCTCGCCGGTGTTTGTGGGACGGATCCGTTTCGCCTGATGGATGTATTCCTCAAACAGATCGATGCGATCGGTTTTTCTGGGGTGCAAAATTTCCCAACTGTGGGTTTAATTGATAGCACATTTCGACAAAATCTGGAAGAGACGGGGATGGGATATGGACCAGAGGTGGAGATGATCCGCACCGCTCATAATCTCGGTATGTTGACAACGCCCTATGCTTTCAAGGAGTCGGAGGCGGAACAGATGGCAGACGCCGGTGCAGACATCCTTGTTGCCCACATGGGACTGACGACGAAGGGAAGCATTGGCGCAAAGACAGCATTGACCCTTGAAGAATCCGCCAAACGGGTGCAAGCTATCCACGATGCAGCGAAGTCGGTCAACCCTGATATCTTGGTCATTTGTCACGGTGGTCCCATCGCCGAGCCAGAAGATGCCCAGTATATCCTCGACCACACAACCGGAGTCGTTGGGTTTTACGGTGCCTCAAGTGCCGAGCGTCTGCCAACCGAGCGTGCGATTACCGCCCAAATTGAGTCGTTCAAGTCAATTCACTTGAAAGGCATCTGACGTGCATTTTAATTTTCGTGTGGAGTCGGCAGATACCTTTCGTGAGCAGGAAGGAAACATTGATGCAAACGCCAAAATCTTATCAGGCACGCGCACAATACGAAGCGGATGGATTCTACCTTTTTCCGGAGCCGGTTATTGATAACACAGTCATTCAACGCGCTGTCGAAGGCATGGATGCGGTCCGAGCGGGAGAATACGAAACGGGCACACCACCGCGTCCGTCGGCTTGGAACCCCGGTGACGATCCAAAGAAACTGTGTAAGATAGAGATGTCTCAGATTGCGAACCGTGCGATCATGGAGTTGGTCAGTCACCCATCGATCGGAAAACTGGCAGCTGAGATTACGGGTGCCCAGATGGTTCAGGTGTGGTGGGTACAACTCCTCTACAAGCCTCCCGCTGACCCAGACGGAATTGTATCCACAAATATTGGCTGGCATCAAGACCGCCACTACTGGCAGGTGTGGGAAGAAGGCAGCGAACTTCTCACGGCGTGGGTTGCACTCAGCGATGTCACCCCGGAAGCCGGTCCTATGAAATTTGTCCGAGGTTCGCACAAGTGGGGATTGCTCGGTCATAGCGATTTCTATGGACAAGACCACGAAGCACAGCGCGAGGAAATTGAAGTGCCTGACGGTGAAAGCTGGGAAGATGTCCCCGCCATTCTTCGCCCCGGTGGTATTAGTTTCCACGATAATCTCACCTATCATGGCAGCGGTCCCAATCTCTCTGGAAAGCCACGCCGGAGTTTTGCAGTCCATTTGCGCACGGAAAAGTCCAGACCGGTTGACAATCTCCGGAGTGGATTAACGGCATTTATCGATACACCCACGCACTGTCCGGTGATCTATCGGAAAACATAAAAGGAGTTGTTCTGATGAAAGGCGTCGTCAAATATCAGCGCGGTGACGGATTCACCGAACTCCGTGATGTTGATGTTCGGGAGCCTAACGCCAACGAAGTGCTTATCGAGGTGCACAGTGCGGGCATTTGTGGGTCTGATTTGCACATCCATCACGATCACATCAACCTCCCGATGAAGCCGCCGGTTGTCATCGGCCATGAATTCAGTGGCACAATTATTGCATGCGGACCAGAGGTAAATCGTGTCAAGGTCGGAGATCGCGTGACAGTTGAGCCCACCTTTTCGATCTGTAGACGGTGCGACTATTGCCGCTCAGGATTTTATAACCTGTGCAATCACCGGGAGATTATCGGCTACTGGCATAACGGGGCGTTCGCAAAATATTGCACCACCCCCGAACACGGTTTACACAAGCTGCCCGAAAACGTAGACTTGACCTCTGGATCATTGACAGAGCCGCTCGCTTGCTGCGTTCACGGTGTGATTGAGCAGACGAAGGTCTCTGCTGGCGACTTTGTCGCGATTACTGGGCCGGGAACCATTGGACTGCTCAGTTTACAAATAGCAAAGGCAGAAGGGGGCATTGTCGCCGTGTGCGGCACATCCGTTGATGCAAATCGGCTCAAACGTGCGGCTGAACTTGGTGCCGACCTAACGATAGACGTTGAAAAGGAAGATGCGGTGGCAATCATCAAGGCGCATACCGATGGCTACGGCGCCGATGTTGTTTTAGAATGCTCAGGGGCAGCGCCGGCAGCACCACTAGGCATCGAACTGACTCGTAAGCGTGGGAAGTATACGCAGATGGGGTTGTTCGGCAATCCAATCAATATCGATTTTGAACAGATTGCCTTCAAGGAACTTCAGGTAACGGGCTTCATCTCACAGAAGAAAACCGCATGGGAGCGTGCACTCAAACTGATGGAACACGGCATGGTTTCCACAAAGGCGTTGATTACCCATGAAATGTCCATTTCCGAATGGCAGGAGGCATTTGATCTCTTTGAGAGGCGGGAAGGGGTAAAGTTGATGTTGCGCCCCGAATAATGGAAAGCGTTTCATCCTATCTTTCGTCTGCTCATTCTCGCGATTCTCACACAAGCAGACGCAGGTGACACTATGGAACATTTAGACTATACGACAGGTTATAGAACCGTTGACGACTTTCGAGTTTATCACCTTAGTGCGCACACACCAAACGCCTCGGGTTCACCGCCGACAGGCATCAAAACCTTTAATGAGAATCCAGATGTTAAGCCCTCGGATTGGCTCGCCGCTGCTGAGATTGTGCCGGCACTTGGAAATAACTGTTACCTTTTTAAGGTCGCTGACGGTGATAGATGGATGGACGTGATCGAATCACCACCGGATCTCGCAACGTTGGAAGAACGTCCTACCGCCTACGGCAATCCGATCCTGTTTCCGTTCCCAAACCGTATCCGGGGTGGCACGTTTACGTTTGAGGGTGAAACCTACCAATTTGACAAACCGCCCGAATCCCCAACCTCTATTCATGGATTACTGCTCAACCAACCGTATCAGGTTGAAAGCTGCACCGCCGGTAGAGGTGGAGCGATATTGGTCTGTTCACTTGACGCCCGCGATTTTCCAGATATAGGTCGGCAATATCTGTTCCCTTTTAAGATTCAGATTACCTATACCCTAGGACCGGTTAGTCCGACAAACGGTGCACCGGAGTCGCTCGCCGAGACACCAACACTGTGTCTGAAAATGGATGTTTCAATCACAAATACAGGTGAACGCGATATGCCGATGGGGTTCGGCATCCACCCCTATTTTCACGCACTACTCACTCCTGACTCAGATGCAACGCAGGCGATGATTACCGTCCCCGTCGCGAAATATTGGGAACTTGACGAGGCACTCGTCCCAACTGGAAAGACACACCCGGTTGCCGGTGCGTTGGATCTGCGGAATGGGCAACCGTTTTCTACGGCGAAATTAGACCACGTTTTTACAGACATCCAACTGACAGATGGCATCAGTCGTTGTATCATTGACAACCAAGATACAGGACGCGGCACGGTTTTGGAATCAGACGCGCAGTTCAGGGAATTGGTTGTTTATACGCCGCCGGGACGATCTTCCATCTGTTTTGAACCGTACACCTGTCCGACAGACGCTATCAATTTGGAAGCGAAAGGCATACCTGCCGGGGTGATTGTTCTGTCGCCGGCTGAGACATTCTCAGCAACGGTTCGCATCATCCCAATCCATTGACATACTCCCAAACCTAAAGGATTGGGATTCTCACCCGTTCCATTAGGAGTGGAATTGCGCTATCAACAAGGACTGTCCCGATTTATCGGGATCTTACGTCCTCTCCGTCGAGGGTAGATGCCCCTACCCTAAAGATGTTGATTGCGGCGTTGCGGTCTCTATCATGTATTGTGCCACAATCACTGCATTGCCAGTGTCTATCACGCAGATTCAACGCTTCATTGACTGCACCACAAGTTGAGCAAGTTTTACTGGAGGGATACCACTTATCAATGAACTTGATTTTAACGCCTTTTTTCTTGGCGATATACACCAACTTCTTAACGAAATCAGCAAAGGCTAAATCGGATACTTTACGACCCCAAAGGCTTTTCATGCCATTGAGTTTCAAGTCTTCAAGTCGGATTTCGTCGTATGTGTCGGTGAGTAGGTGTGCCAGCTCATAGTGGAAGTCCTCCCGTTGTCGTTCAATCTTACGGTGTTTCCGTGCCAAGTCAAGTCGTGCTCTTTCACGATTCTTTGACTTTTTCTTCGTCCGTGAATGCGCTCGACTTGCACGTTTGATAGCGTTGATGCTCCGTTTGAAAAACTCAGGTGAGTCTATATCGTGTCCGTTATGACCCGTGAGATACCGTTTGAGACCGAAATCGAACCCCGCGCTATTACCCGTCGTGAGCCGATGGAGGTCAGGTTCTTTGTAGCCAGTTAAGATACAGATATAGACATCACCGATAGTGTCCCGTTTAATCGTACAACGCTTGGGTTTTCCAAACACATCACGGGATTTGAAATAGGAATAGATAATCTTTCCTATCTTGATACGATTGCCGGGTAGCAACTGCCACCCGGCTTGTTTGAGAGTGAATGACTTGTATGTTTTCCGTTTCTTGAAGCGGGGTCGTCCAGACCGTCTTGGATTAGTAAACTTTTTCTGATACGCTTTGTCCAGTCGGTCTATCACGTCTTGCAACGCTTGACTGGGTAGTTGATTCCAATGGGCAAACTTGGCAAGCCGTTTTAACTGGGTCAAGTGTCGCATTAACACTTTCTTACCCGGATACTTGCCATAGATTCCATAGTATCGGCGGCACAATGCGACAAAATGATTCCATACGTGGGCATGACTATCAATCGTCTTATGCAACTCACGATTGCCGTGATTAGAATACAACTTAAACTTGTAGGTTTTCATGGAATTGACCTTCTAACTTTCATGCCTTTTCAACGAGGTGTAGGGGACACCAACAAGGCTGTTGGTGGTTGAAATCCCCTACGAAAGCCAAGACAAGCATACCATATTTCCCACACGGAATCAACCCAAAATGGCTAAAGCCAAAAATGTGTATAGGCTTCGCCCCAATTGCTCCAAAGTTAAAACTTTGGGCTTGACACTCTAAAGGGACAAACCGTAAGAAACCGGAAAAGCTCGTAGGGGTTGGGTAATCCGTCCCCTACAAAGACTCGGTTGCTGTTGCAGAATTTCTTATAGTAGATTTTAGAATTAATGGGACGCTCCAAATTGGTAGGCGCTGTTTCCAACTGCGCCGTTTCAAACCACCACGGCACCTATGCGGTGCGGTTAAAAACCGCACCTACCGGGGGCGAAAGTGTCTATTTATTTTTAGAATTCACCATAATATGAACGAGAAAGGAAACAGAATGGCAAACGCAAAAATCATGATTGTTGAAAGCAATTCCCTCATTGCCGAAGACATCGAAGAACGCTTACAGACACTAGGATACACTGTTTGTGCCGTGGCTTCCTCCAAGGTGGAAGCGGTTGCAAAAGCGGCGGAAATGCGTCCCGACTTAGCCCTAATTGATACAGAACTTGAAGGGCAGCTAAAAGGCATCGAAGTGGCTAAGGAGATACATGAGTGTTTCGACATCCCAGTGGTATATCTGACTGATTATGTAAATGAAGATTTATTGGAGAAAGTAAAGACAAATAGGGCATTTGGTCATATCTTCAAACCATACGAAACAAACCAACTACACCTGAGTATCGAAAATCACCTTTACTGGTTTAGGGAAGATCAGCAATTCAGAAACAGAGAGCAGTGGTTCTCTACAATTTTCGACCGTATTGGAGATGGCGTGATTGTTACAGACGAAGGTGGATTCGTAACATTTATGAATCCGGTTGCTGAAGTCTTGACAGGCTGGCCACTGGAAGAAGCTTGTGGGGAGTACATAACGCACATTTTCAATGTGTCCATTGGAGAATCGAACAGGTCTATTAGAACGAGCTTGATGAATGTACTCCACAGAGGAATTACTCTCCGCTGGGGATTGTCAGTTGCCCGCGATAATGCCTACCTCAATGCCAAATCTGGTCTGAAAATCGCCATTGACTATAATGCCGCGCCTCTCAAAGACAAAAAAAGAAACATCACGGGCATGGCTGTGACCTTCCGCGATATGAGGAAACATAAAGAAGTGGAAAATCAGTTGGAACAAACCATCAGCGAACTGGAAAATCAGAACCAACTGATGGATACCGTTTTGAACAGTATCAGTGATGGTATCATCGTCATCGATTCAGGGGGTAGCCCATTACTCTCCAATCCAAGTGCGGAACGAATTTTTGGTATGGCACCACAGGAGATAAAACCCAGTGAGTGGTCTGAAACATACGGTATTTTTTATTCGGATAAAAAAACACATATAATGTCCGATCAGATGCCGGTTATACAGGCCCTCCAAGGTAAGGTATTAGAAGAGGGCGAGTTCTTTATACGCAATAAGGAACGACCGGATGGGGTTTATGCCAAGGGCAGAGCAGTCCCTCTATTTGATAGCAATCGGGAGATTAGAGGCAGCGTGGCCATTATTCGTGACATCACAAAGGACAAAAAAGCCGCGGCACAGTTGGAACAAACAATCACTGAACTGGAAAATCAGAACCAACTGATGGATACCATTTTTAATAGTATCAGTGATGGAGTCGTTGTAACCGATCGAACGGGAAATTTTTTACTTGTTAATCCAAGTGCAGAACGGATTGTCGGTATGGGGGCAACGGAGACGATACCCGATGAATGGGCTGAAAAATACGGCACTTTTTATCCCGACCAAGTTACCCCTTTCCCTTCGGATCAGCTACCGCTCGTTCACGCCATGCAGGGCAGGGCCACAGATGCAATCGATCTGTTTATACGCAATCAGGAAAATCAGGATGGTAGTTTTATCAATGTCCATGGGAGACCTCTACAGGACAAGAAAAATGAAGTGAGAGGGGGCGTGATTGTTTTCCGCGATGTGACGAAAATCAAGCGCACAGAGGCCAGGTTAGAACAAACCATTGATGAACTGGAAAAGCAGGCTCAACTGATGGATACTATTTTTGATAATATGAGCGATGGGGTAGTCGTTGCCGACGACAAGGGGCAATACATAATGGCTAACCTAGCTGCGGAAAAGATGATTAGCCGAAATTTTGATGAGCTAAATCTTCCCCAAGCATCTGAGGAATACGGTCTTTTTGACCCCACTACAGACGCGTTGTTTCCCGCAGATCAACTCCCTCTCGCACTGGCCATCAAAGGTAAGGTGACAAACAACGTCGAAATGCGTGTAAGCAGCGAGCAATCATCACAGGAGATTGATGTCAGTGTAAATGGGAGGCCTCTACTCGACAAAAAGGGCATTTTGAGAGGAGGGGTGGTTGTTGCCCGCGATATCACGCAGCTCAAGAAGGCAGAAGTTCAGTTGGAACAAACTGTCGCCGAACTGGAAAATCAGACTCAACTGATGGAAACCGTTTTTAATAATATTAGTGATGGGGTGGTCGTCACCGATGAAAAGGGGAATCTTTTACTCGTTAATCCAGAGGCAGAACAAATTATCGGTATGGAGGCAACGGAGGCACCACCTAGTAAATGGACTGAAACATACGGTATTTTTCATATTGATAAAACGACACCTTTTCCATCAGAGCAGATGCTCATGCGTATTATATCCGGTGAGGCAATAGACGGAATCGATCTGTTTATACGCAATTCTGGGAAGCCGCAGGGTGTTTATATCAACGTGAGTGGGAGAGCCTTGAAGTCTATTACAGGTAATGTGAGAGGTAGCGTTATCGCTTTCCGGGATGTCACCAAGCTTAAGGAGACAGAGATTCAGTTGGAACAAACCGTCACCGAACTGCAAAATCGGAACCAACTGATGGATACCGTTTTTAATCAGATGAGTGATGGTGTGATTCTTGCTAATGAGGAAGGGCGATACATCATCGCTAATAGGACTGCGGAACAAATGACCGGTCGTAGTCTGCAGCACATAAGTGGGCGGGAGGCCGTTGAAAACTATGGTTTCTTTCTCCCCGATGAAAAAACGCCCTTCCCCGCCGATCAGCTTCCGATTGCACGTACCCTTCGCGGTGAGCCGGCAAACAACATTGAGATGTTTGTATATAATCCGTCCGTAATGCGGGAGGGTATTCATTTGAGTGTTAGTGCGAGACCCCTATATGACTCCCAAGGTACTGTGACAGGAAGTGTATCCGTCTCGCGCGATGTCACGGAACTCAGACAGGCAGAAACCAATTTGAAACACATGGTCGAACAACTTGAAGAGCAGGGTGCCCTGCTAGAATCCATTTTTAATAGTATCAGTGATGGGGTGGTAGTCGCCGATGCGAATGGAAGCTTTACAATTTTTAATCCAAGTGCCGAAAGAATTGTCGGTATGGGGGCAACACCGACAGATCCCGATGAATGGACCGACACGTACGGACTCTTTTTCCCCGATAGAGCTACGCCCTTTCCAGCAGATGAACTCCCGCTAGCACGTGCGATCAAAGGCGAGACCTCAGACGAGGTAGAGATGTTTGTGCGCAATCCGAATGTACCAGAAGGTGTTTTTATCAGCGTCAGTGGGAGACCCCTACAGGACGAAGCAGGCAGCGGGAAGGGGGGCGTAATTGTTTTCCGAGATGTAACTCAGCGAATGATTGCCGAAGAAGCGTTGACCCAAGCATTTGCCCAAGGCCGGCTGGAGATTGTCGATACGATTCTCCACAACATCGGCAACGCAATCAACAGCGTAACGTCAGGAGTTGAAATGCTCCACAGAGAGTTAAAGGACAATCCGTTAATCCACCGCCTTGCTGCCCTGGCTAGCGCGATAAAAGCGCGTGAAGAGGATTGGATTGATTACATCAAAAACGACCCGCAAGGGCAGCAGGTGCTACCGTTTATTTGTGCAATCGCCGACGATTTTAACAATCAAAACAACAGGTGGTTACAACGGACTGAACGCATCAAGCAGAGGGCGACACATATCGCTGATATTGTCATCACACAAAAGTCGTTTGGCAATTCAAGTATAGTCCGCAAAGATGTCAATATTTATAAGGCGATCGATGATGCGCTAAGGTTACAGCAAGAGATGATCGACAAAAGAGGAATCCAGATTGATATCGACTGCGAAAAGGCACCACAAGAGATTCGGGTTCAGGAGAGTCAATTTCATCAAATGTTGGTCAATCTTATCAAAAATTCAATTGAAGCCATTGATGAACTAGTTCAATCGGGCGGCCTCAATGAAACGCCGCACATCCATATCAGAACCTATATCAAGGGAGATTTTTACTGCCTTGAAGTGATTGATAACGGTATAGGAATAAAGCCGGAAAATAGCAAGATGATCTTTGCCGCCGGTTATACCACAAAGCAATCGGGGAGCGGGCTAGGTCTCCATTCAATCGCTAATTTTGTCATCGCATCCGGCGGGCAAATTCAGCCGTTGAGCGAAGGTATCGGCAAAGGCATGACGATGCGCGTCATGCTGCGGCTTTCCTCTATTCTCCCATAGGTAGGTCGAGATTCATATCTCGACAAAACACTGAATGTAGGTGCGGTTCCCAACCGCACCGATTTCAGTCCAAACCGGTAGGTGCGGTTTGTAACCGCACCGCATAGGCGCAGTTAGAAACAGCGCGTACCACAGGGGGGAGCGCACCGGACATCGCATGGAGGTTACGGCATACAGAGTATGCCTACTACTATAAGAAGGTATTCAATGGAATTAAAAACTGATTGGAACAATCGCATTTTGGTTGTTGATGACCAAGAAGAGATCCACGATGATCTTGAAGATATGTTGACTTTCAACTCTATGCAGGCAGCAGAGAGTAGTAAGGCAGAAACGGATGCTTTCGTAGACCTATTTCTCGATGAACCTCAAAAATCCTATCTGCCAGACTTTGAAATTTTGCATGCGGTAAGCGGGGAGCAGGCGTGTGAAATCGTGAAGGCGAGTAAGGAATCGAACTGTCCTATTGCTGTAGGATTCATTGATGTAAGAATGCCGCCGGGGATTGATGGTATTGAAGCAATCCGTCAGATTAGACAGGTTGATAAAAACATAGAGCTCGTCATCATGACCGCTTACACGGATAGACCGCTGCCTGAGATTATCCATGATATGGAATTGCTTCACAAATTGCTCTATATCAGAAAGCCTTTCGTGCAGGAGGAGATTCAGCAGCTCGCCCTTTCCCTTGTCGAAAAGTGGAACATTGATGTCGATAAAGGGAACGTTGAACGGGAGTTAATCAAAAACCAACAGCAACTGATAATCAGTCATAAAAGGCTTGAAACCTTACTCGATTCTACGGGAGACGCCATCGGAATGTTTGATGTCGATGGGCACCTGATGTTCGCAAATCAATGGTATGAGGAGTTGTTTGAATTAACAGAAAGTGAATTGAAGCAGATGGCACCCAACGACCATCAGGCACGGGTTAAAGCGCGTTTTCAAGAGCCGATCTCTCCTGAAGCGAAGATAAACGTACCCTTTGGAAATACCGGAATGGTGGAAGATATTATGGAAGTTAGCGAATCAAAACCCCGGTTATTTCGCCGCCTGACCGCGCCGGTGCATGATGATAAGGGAAACATTGCCGGTAACATTATCACTTACCGCGACAGATCCAAAGAAATCGAATTCGATCGGATGAAATCCGAAGTCGCCCGATTACGTAACACACTCCAAACAACCTACTCCTTTAGTGGAATCATAGGTAAGAGCCGAGAAATGCAAGAGGTATTCACATTGATACAACGGGCGGCTGAAACCAACATCACCGTGCTTATTCAGGGGGAAAGCGGGACAGGTAAGGAGCTAGTCGCCCAGTCAATCCATTTTAATAATGCTCGAAAAGCGGGGCCATTTGTCGTCGTCAATTGTGCGGCTATTCCCGACACACTTATTGAAAGCGAGCTTTTTGGACATGAACGTGGGGCTTTCACGGGGGCGACAACTCAAAAAATAGGACAATTTGAACAAGCCAATAGAGGAACAATTTTTCTTGATGAAATTGGCGATATGCCATTTAGCCTGCAAGCCAAGTTGTTGCGGGTCCTTCAAGAACGAGAGCTCCAGCGCGTCGGCGGGACCAGAACGATTCCCATTGACATCCGAGTCATCGCGGCGACAAATCAGGACTTAACCGCCGCGGTAGAAGCAGGAGACTTCCGTCTGGATCTTTTTTATCGCCTCGCTGCCTATCCGATCGAGATTCCACCACTCAGAGCGCGGCGCGAAGATATTCCCCTATTGGCAAAACACTTTCTAAAAAAATATACCGAAAGTACTAACAAATCCATTAGTGAAATTTCCCCAAGTGCCTTACAACTGTTGATATGGCATGACTTCCCCGGTAATGTACGTGAGCTAGAAAACATCATTGAACGCGCTGTCCTGCTTGAGACAACGGATAGCCTACAAGCGTCCAATCTATCCTCGTCTATCCTTCCTATTTCCACTTCCCAAGCTGTGTCCCCCCACCTTGCCTCAACGACAGTCCTCCCGCTTGTGGAGGTCGAGAAGCAAGTACTTGCCCACGCCCTTGAAGCGACAAACAATAATATTACCCACGCAGCGCAAGCATTGGGTATCGACCGAACGACTCTTCATCGGAAATTGAAGTTGTATCAACTACCCATGTCGGATCAAGTATAGGACTTGCGCACCTCAGTAGTGAACAACGATCCTCCGTTCCGAGAGTCCGAGAGTTGTTCCCTACGAACCCCTTATAGAGCCTCTGCTGTAGTTTGCCCGTTTCTTAATCCCGCCTGTCCCGATTCATCGGGGATTCATCGGGCCTATCGGAGCAGCAACGTCTGGAGATGTCCCTCCCACACCCTTTCAATCGCCCCTGCTCGGGGTTGGTTCATATATTGGTACATTGGTTCATTAATGAACTATGGTAGATTTCAGAATTCGCCATAAATCTGTTGCACTCATTCTTTACATGAGCGAATGACCTTTGGTACGAGTGGACGCAATCTCAGTAGCAAAATACCACATCACTGTCGCAAAATACCACACGTCCCCCGCATCCCGCGTTATCACAGGCTCCCCGCCGATTTTCTCTGCCAAATCCTTCCCCAACTGTCGCATTATGCGACATTCAAAAGCAACCTGTGCTCCCTGAAAAAACCTAAAAGGCTCGGCTCATGTAAAAAGAAAGTGCAAAGCACGAAAATAAATTGTAGGGGCGGGGTTTCCCCGCCCTTATTTGCTAGTGCGGGTCAGGGAACCCGACCCCTACGAGGTTTCTGTTGCCCGCTTTCTTAACATGAGCCACCTAAAAAAACGGTGTGCTCTCGTGAAAAGACAGTCCTCAAGGGATTTATCCGTCGTTAGTCCCCTTTCCTCACCCTTGAGTTAGTGGATGGCACGGTTTATGCGCTCCATGCATTTAGACCACAAAAAAAGGAGATTATGATGAAAAAGCGAATTTTCTGTTTCACTCTATTCTTGTTAATTCAACTCTTAGCTTCGTTGGCTGCAGCAGCACCAACGGTGAGCATTCCTGATGACCATGCGTTAGAAACGGATCTGAACAAAGCGGCAGGTGACGCAATCACCACAACTAACACGGAGACGAGTGACGGTGTGATTGTTGATGTGGCGTGGAGGTGTTGTGGCTGTGGGATGAATCTCGAATGCAACTGTTGTGATAATAATTAAAGGGTTGTATCGGGACAGGCAGGATTCTCGTGAAACGGAACGGGATTAAGAAACGGGCAACTACAGCAAGGATTCCATTAGTGAAGGTTTCCCACTAGTGTTTACATTATTTGTACAGGGAGCAAAACATGGGTAGCAAATTAAAAACATATTTGCATGATCCTCTCTTGAATCAGATGTTTTCTGAGGTTAGGAAAGCCGGACCTCTCAAATCTATACTCGTAGACATTACACACTTGTGCAATCTTCGATGCCAAGGCTGTTACTTTTTTGCGGAGAATCTAGACGAGCATAAATCGCCTAGCGATGAAGCAGTGGTTGACACTTTTATTGAACAGGAAAAAGCGAGAGGGACCAATTACATAACAGTCGTCGGTGGAGAGCCCAGTCTCCAGTTGGATCGCCTCAAAAAGCTTTATGACAATTTCTGGCTAGTTGTTGTCACCAACGGGCTCCGCAAAATTCCTTACGATGGCTTTGAAAATATGCCAATTGGTATTTCTGTCTGGGGCGACCATGAAACAGATACACATCTGCGAGGGTATGGGAAAATTGATGTTTTTGATCGAGCCTTAAAAAATTTCAAAGATGACCCACGTGCAATTTGGTACTACACGACTTCCCCCGGCAATGCCCATGAAATTGAGAGCGTAGTCGATCAGTGTGTTGCTAACGGCAACTACGTTACCTTCAATTTTTATGGTGACGTATCAAGTTTAGGTGGAAAGTTCGATCATAGAAAGGGCTTTGAAAAGGTCCGTCGTGAGATTGATCTGGCGATTCAACGACATCCCGACAAGATTTTGATGTCGCCTTATATCGCTGAAGTTGTGTCAACAGGAGAGTTGTTCGGTCAAAAATGGAGTTATGACGTTTGCCCGAGCGTTACCTTTGATAATGAGATAAACAGAGAGCGTATTAAAAATGGGGTTCCATACAATACGCATTTTCGTGCTTACAATCCCGATCTTAAAACGACCCGCCGGTGTTCCGTTGGTAACGAGAGAGACTGCTCAACCTGTTACGACGTGTATGTCCACTTCGCTTGGATTATGTTAAACATGAAGCGGCACCTGCATACCGAGAAGGATTTCACAAACTGGTTAACAACGGTGTATCTCTTTTATTTGGGCAATCGGATTGTTGATTTTGAAACTGGTATTAAACTCTTGCCCAGTATTCACGAACGGTTGCAGACTTTGCGCGATGAAGGTTGGGCGTTCCCATCATTCGATACACCCATGATAGCACGTGCCCAGGATTTCAATGCCACACACAATATCTCTGGGTATGTGTAAGTAAACAGACGAACTAATCCAAACTGGCTCATGTTAAGAAATCGTGCAACAGAAACCGAGTTTTTTCTTGAAAACTCGGTTTCTGTTCGTGCCTTGCACTCTCTTTTTATATGAGCCTACAAACTTGAGGAATCACAATGGAAACACAGAATGTTGAACTTTGTATTGATGGCTTTCGTTATTTCTATAGGGTTTACCCCAATGCTAAAAGCAATTTTGCCCCCTTTGTGCTTATCAGCGGAAGTTTTCAGTCAATAGATACGTGGAAAAAGCACGCCGAATGGTTGAATCAATTCGCCCCGGTCATTGTGTTTGATCCACCAGGGGTTGGTCTCTCCGACCCGCTACCTGCCCATTACAGTCTCGATTTCTTGGCAAACTCCCTTTTGAAGGTACTTGAAATGGAGGGAGCATCCCTGGTAAATTTGTTGGGTATATCTTACGGCACGGTTGTCGCCTACAGTTTTGCTCGATTGTATCCCCATAAAGTGAATCGAATGATATTATCTGGAATCATGGCAGAGATTCCGACTGACCAGGCCGAAAATATTCAAAAATCAATCGCACTTTTGCAAGAGGGGAAAAAAGGCGATTTTGTGGATAGTGTGCTTCAGTTTTTAATCTGTCAAGATGAGCAAAAGCCCGTTGCGAAACGCCGCTCAGTTGAGCGAATCCTACGGTCAATGGTGTCCACAGCTTCCACGGACGATTTAGAGAAATATGAACAGAACATGCTGCGGACCATAATGGTCTCACGCCTGGACTTGACGGACTCTCCCAACGTGCCGACTTTGGTCTTCACCGGTGAGCATGACACCTGCACGGCTCCCCGCCATTGTTTGAAATTTGCAGAGACCTTATCTAAGGGCATTTATACCACCATTCAAAAAGCTGACCATCTCTGCCATATTGAACAGTTCCTGACGGTTGTTGGGCTGGCCGCGGATTTCTTTTTGGAACTCCCGTTGGAGGCGTTAGAGGGGTGTACCCCGGTAGAATACTTCGACAAGCATCTGCCAATCGAAATCGCTGCCTGAAGCCAAAAAAGAAAACAATCATGCAAACTATAGTCCTAAAGTATGAAGATCCAACCTCCACCGTGAGGCGGGAAATCGAGGATATGTTTTCTATCCCACCTTTAGGATAATTTTCCCAAAGTTCCGGTTCTCCTCCATATATGCGTGCGCTTCGCTAGCTTGCGATAACGGCATCACACAATCAATAATCGGTTGAATCTTTCCTTCTGTAAGTAGAGGGAGCCATCGATCGACAAACCGTTGCGTAATCCCAATCTTCTCTTCGATTGATTGTGGACGCATCACCGACCCGAAGACCTGTAATCGTTTCCGCATGATCTGACTCATATTGAGTTCCGCAGCGGCACCGCCCATCAACCCTACCATAACCATGCGGCCTCGCGTCTTGAGAATCGATAGATTGCGCTCCAAATACGACGCCCCAATGAAGTCCTGAACCAACTCGACGCCTTCCCCATCTGTCAGTCGCATAATCTCTTCCGCAAAATCCTGTTCCTTATAGTTGATGCCCTCTGTACAACCGAGCTGCTTGCTTCTCTCAATCTTCTCCGCGGAACCGGCTGTGATAAAGACGCGAGCACCTGCCTGATGTGCCATCTGCGTTCCCGCTGTCCCCACACCACTGCCGCCGGCATGGATGAGCACCGATTCCCCAGCACACAAGCCTCCGAGGGTGAAGAGCGTTTCATTGGCGGTAAAGAAGACCTCCGTAACCGCCGCCGCCTTCTCAAAACTCCAATCGTCAGGAATTGGCATCGCCATGCGATAGTCGATGACCGCCTGCTCCGCGTAAGCGCCGCCACCGACCAGGCCGAACACGCGGTCACCTCGCTCGAAGCCTTCCACTTCATCGCCCCACGCCGCAACAACCCCGGCAAGCTCCAAGCCCAAGATCTCTGATTCGCCGGGCGGGGGTGGATATCCTCCCTGCCGCTGTATGGTATCCGCTCGATTAAGCGCGGTTGCTTTTACATCAATCAATAACTGTGTGGGTCCGGGGGCAGGGGCAGGAACCTCCCCTAATGTCAAGACCTCTGGTCCCCCGTCACCGATTCTAATAATTCCTTGCATTTGTTTTCCTTTCAGGGATTCCGTTTAACCTAAGTTGTTACCAATTTATTTTGAACCGTTTTGAGCTCTATTTACTACCCACGCTCGACTTGGATAGACATATCCAAGCCAGTTGGGATGGGTGGCTCTATGAATAGTTACATCCAGTGGCTGCTCGAACCACTTTCCCATTTTCGCTTGACCGCGTGGACCACCCTATGTATAATTGCATTTTGAACCGAAGATTTTCTGATTAACCGTATCAGGATACGCTGGGGTTACGTCCTCAGCTCAGGCGTATTCTATCTGGTCACAACTGCCCATAGCAGAGATATGTTACCACTCTTCGAAAGCGGACGCAAGAATCTATTGATTTGGGGAAATTTAGGATTTAGATTGGGGCCACAAGGAGACTTCGACCATGAGCAAAATCCAGACATTTTTCGATGAGAACGGCTATTACTTGGCAAAAGGTGTTTTCTCAACAAATGAGATAAGCACACTTGAAAACGAGTTTGATCGCATTGTGGGACAACTCGAAAAACCGAATGAAGACGATCCAAACCATAACGGGATTATCTCTACACGTAATGTGCAGCAATATTCGAGTCTGTGGTTGGAAGCCCTACTTGATAAGGGATTCCTCGACATTGTTGAACAGTTCATCGGTCCCGATATCGTCCTTAATCATTCGACGCTCTTTGAAAAGCGAAAGACAACCGGAGAAACCCCCTTCAAGATGCACCAAGATTGGAGCTATCTGCCAACCCAAAAGAACAGCATGATCGCCGGAATGATTCACATCAGTGACGCGACAGTGGAAACAGGGTGCTTAAGGGTCTATCCCGGATCGCACAAACAGGGGCGGATGGAGAGTTCAAAGGCGGTTGACCCTGAGTTTCACGAAAAGTTTCCATTTGAAGGTGCCACGGTGATTGAAGCCGAGCCCGGTGATGTAACCTTCTTCGATTATTTTATTGTCCACGGTTCAGAGTCCAACCGCTCTGAGAAACCAAGGAAGGTAGTGATTGCGAGGATGTTTTCCGGCAAGGATCGGAAGGAGGACCTCTACCAGTTCAGTGAGAATTTGGTGTTGCGCGGCTGGAACCACCATACGACCGAGGCAACTGCAAGGAAAGCTGTTGTGAAACCCCAATAGACTCAGGTGGAACCTACTAACACGAAAGGAGAACCACCAATGCCAATCGTCGCTAAGGAGAAACGAGATCAGCTCATTCGCGATGGTTTCTGCGTCTTTGAGAATGTAATAGCGCCGGAGATGGTAGCAAAACTAAATGCCATGAGCGAATGGATGATAGCACAACAGGAAGAGGAACACTTCGAGCAGCACCGTTCACAGGGTTGTATCATCCCCTACTGGACTTGTCCTCATCCAGCCTTCACCGAAATCCTCATTGATCCCGGCGCGATGGCGGTCTTCGCCGAGTTGGGATTTGACTTCCCTAAATTCTGGAGCGGCTTTGTGATTAGCAAGCCTCCGCACAGCCCACCGTTATACTGGCATCAAGACGGGGTGTTGTGGGAACACCCTATCAGCTACACCAATCAACCGCAACAGTATTTTCTGATGTACTACTTGGTTGACACGGATATAGACAACGGTTGTTTACGTTTGATTCCCGGTTCTCATCTGAAACGTCACCCGCTGCATGATATGCGAGCAAGGGACGACGACACTGTCGTCCGTGCAACCGATATGGAGCATCTCGCGTTCCAACAGATTGAGGGTGAGGTTAATGTGCCAGTTCGTGCCGGCGATGTTGTCGTCGGCGATTCGCGTCTGTTACATTCCGCCCGCGCCAACCAGACCGACCAGCGTCGTACAGTGCTCACAATCTGGTATTGGCCCGCTTATGACGATATGCCCGACGAAGTTAAGGCGTTAATCCGCGACCACATCACCAGCAGATCAGAGTGGGCTGACTGGGTTGAACAGACACGACACATCACACAGGAATTCCTGCCGGTCTATGAAGGCGAGGCAGAGGCGGTCCCTTGGGGCACATTCCCCAGCGCAGATCTACAGTAGAGTTCCGCCGACCTGCTCCTGAAAATGACGTGCTGCAGAAACAGTGTGCCAAGATCCGATTAGAATCCCCGCTTCAGGTCTACCAGATTCGTGAGGGGCTCTTTGGCGAGGTATCGCCGTAAATTGTCATAAAAAATGGCTTTGCCCGCGGCAGCGGTTTGGGTTGAACCTCCAGAGCAGTGTGGGGTTATCAGCAAGTTCGGCGTATCCCAAAGCGGACTGTCTTCGGGCAGCGGTTCTATCGCCGTAACATCCAATCCAGCACCGGCAAGCTGCCCAGCGTTCAACATCTCCATGAGTGTATCTTCGTCTATAATGCCTCCCCGCGATACAACTATCAGATAGGCTGTCGGCTTCATGAGTCTGAGCTGTTCAGGACCGAGCATCCCTGCGGTTTCCGGTGTGATTGGGGCTGCAACTGCCACGACATCTGAACGTCGCATCAGATCGTCGAGTCCATCCAACAAACTCAGTTCAGCCACAAAATCGGGCTTGGGTACTTCGTTGATGTCAACCCCAATGACCTCCATATCAAAGCCGTGGCCGCGCTTGGCAATGGCACGACCGATATTGCCCATGCCAACCACTCCCAGCGTCAAACCGGTCAATCCGACCTGAGGCCCGCTGAATGGACGTGTCCAGTTGTGTTCACGTTGTGCGTCCAAAAGACTTGGTAATTGGCGTGTGAGGCTAATCAACAATCCAAAACCGTGCTCGGCGATTGTGGCAGCGTGAGAGCCGCGGGTGTTGGTAACAGTGACATCGCTCTCCGCTATCTCAGAAATTCGCGCTAATCTTTCTACCCCAGCACCCGTATTTTGGATCCACTTCAATTGTTTGGCTGCGAGAAAGGCTTCCCGATTGATTGCGCCGAAAACAGCTTCAGCATCGACAATTTCGCGCAGAATATCATCTTGGTTGGCAGCAACAGTGAATTGGACTTCGGGAAAGGTTTTCTGTGCCTCTTCGAGTCGATCTTGGGACCATGATGAAGCAACAAGTAATTTCATAGAAATTGTACAGCGGGAGCCTTAAAAATCAGATTTAAGTACTCAACCGCTTTTCTCCTTTTTCAATTGAGTTGTGAACGCCAAAAGAATATACTAAGATAAAATTGGTGTCAAGAGAATAACGGCTCATGTAAAAAGAAAGTGCAAAGCATGAAGAGAAACCGAGTTTTTTCGGAAAAACTCGGTTTCTGTTGCATACAGAGAGTGAAGTGTGAAGCGTGAAAAATAATTGGTTCATTTGTTCAGTAACGGGAGAACGAGTCCCTTGGAAAACCCACGTTGATTTAAGAAAAAGACTATTGAGGAAGGAGGCACTGGATGACTATTGAACTACCCGATTGGGTAACATATCCTGAAGATGACTGGACTGAGATTACAGCAGAAGAGGCAGGGCTTGATCCTGAAAGATTTAGAGCCTTTATTAGGGGCATGGAGGTTAAGGGAGCGTCCTTCGGTGGAGAGGATCACTCTGACAACAAATACGGCACCATGATTGCGCGTGGTGGTTACTTGATTCACGCTTGGGGAGATCGGCATTATCGGCATCAAACCGCCTCTGTCGGAAAGGCTTTTATGTGGGCACTTCTCGGTTTCGCAGTCACAGACGGACGCATCAATCCGGACGAGCCAATCAACAGATACTGGACCGGCGAGGACGAACTCTCCCACCCACACAAGTATTTGACCGAAGGTCATCACAAAAAACTGACTTGGAGGCATATAGTTGGACCAAAACACGAGTCCCTTCACTACGGAGGATTCCCGATAGAGTTGGGAATCCGTTGGGGGGAGAAGGTTACCGGACTTGAGGCAGCGAACCTTATACCGGGGGTTCCTGAATGGTCTAAATGGAGCGGTGATCCTTTCTATGATCTCTACTCCCACGCCGAGCCGGGCACGGTTGGTCTCTATAGTAGCGCTGGGTTTTGGCGTTTGAGCCAAGCACTTACGCATGTCTGGGGTGATGACCTCAAAAATGTTATTCAGGAACGGCTCTTTGACCGGATAGGCATCCCAGCAGAGCGATGGGATTGGCTCACCGGCGGCTATGTCAAAGATCATAAATATTTGTATCCCACGATTCCAGACTCGTATACCTATCTCGACCCTCCCTATGAGATTAATGGAAATCCCGTTCGCAGCGGTCCCGGCTGGGTCGTTATCAGTGCGTCGGACCTCGCTCGGTTTGGTCATCTGAACGCGACACAAGGGATTTGGAAGGGGGAACAGGTCATCAATCCCGATTGGCTACGGGGACACGGCGGTGGGAATAAGAGCGGAATGAGTGGCGAGTCCAAATACTTTACTGCAATGGGGGTCGTCACGACCGAAGGTTTTGAATACAATCACACTACTGAGACAACCAGCTTCCTGCCTGAGGAACTATTCACTGGACCTGTGCAAGTAAAGGAAAACTTATAAAGCAGCAGTTAAAAAAATACGCGACATCAACCAAAAGATTAGGCACTCAGATTTGATTGAGAGTCCGTCTGGTAATCAGCAATTCTAGAGGAGATTCAAATGTCGAAACTTCTGAATGAAAATGCCATCGCACAATACAATCGGGAGGGGTATTACTTCCCTGTCAAGGTACTAGACGACGAACAGGTAGCAGCCAACCGGGCGCGACTTGAAAAATTTGAAGCCGATCAAGGCAGCCCCATTGCGGGAGCACAGCGAAGCAAGTCTCATCTGCTCTTCACATGGGTTGACGATCTGATGCGTCATGAGAAAATTCTTGATGCGGTCGAGGATCTGATCGGTCCTGATATTCTCTGCTGGAATACATTCTTTTGGATCAAGGAACCACTCAGCGAGACTTTTGTCTCGTGGCATCAAGATCTGCGCTATTGGGGGCTTGATACCGACCACTTGGTCAGCGTATGGCTGGCACTTTCACCGGCGACACCCGAAACAGGTTGTATGCGGGTTCTACCGGGTAGTCACAAGGACGATCTCCTACCGCACGCGGATGAGTATAAAGAAAACAACCTCTTGACCCGTGGGCAGGAAATCGCAGTGGAGGTCGATGAAGCCAAGGCTGTGGCAATGCCACTACAGCCGGGTGAGATTTCGCTTCACAATGTACGGTTGGCGCACGCATCAGGACCCAACCGGTCAACAGATCGGCGTATTGGTCTGTCAATGCACTACATGCCCACCCGCACCAAGCAGACCGTCGGTGAATGGGATAGCGCAGCACTGGTGCGTGGCACGGATCGGTTCCATCACTTTAAGGAGGCTCCACGTCCAACTAAAGATCTGGATCCTGCTGCGGTTCAGTTTCACGAAAAGGCGACGAATGCCGTTCGTGAGATCTTGTTCAGCGATGCGGAGAAAGTACGTCGGACACTCTGATCTATCTGCTGATATACTCAAGCTAGTTATTGTTGAACTTCGTTTTTGGAAGGTAGGGCATGAATCAACTTAAGGTCGGTATAATCGGCTGTGGAGCGCATGGACGGGGCCACATCCGAGGCTACATGGAGATTCCTGAAGCAGAAATTATCGCCATCGTAGACGTGAACCCAGATAGGGTACGAGAGGCAGCGGTCGAATTTGGTGTCCCATACCATTACACCGATTACCGTGAGATGCTCAAGCGGCACCCACTGGACATTGTCAGTCTTGCCCTGCCACCGGCAGCCAACCGGGACGCAGCGATAGATGCCTTTGAAGCAGGTGCCAATGTGCTGGTCTCCAAACCGTTAGCGATGAATCTCGCTGAAGCAGAGGAAATGATTGATGCGGCAAAGCGCTGTGAGAAACTGATGTCAATGGGTTTGCAGAACCGTTCCAATCCTGAAGTACAGGCGTTGCGTCAATTCCTCGCTGAAGGGAAACTGGGCAACGTCTACCATACGCGGCTCTGGCACGGACATGTGATGCACATCCCCGGCACCCCCACCATGTACAAACATCATCTAGCAGGAGGTGGCGTGCTTTTCCATACAACCGTCCACCTTCTCGACGCGACCCTCTGGGCACTGGGTAATCCGAAGCCGGTGCGGGCTTCGGCGGCAAGCTACCAGAAAGTGCGCCGGATGAAGACACCGCTTATTACATGGGAAGGATCGGTGACAGACTGCGATATTGAAGACTTCAATGTCGGCTTGGTACACTTTGCAGACGGTTCAACAATGGCACTGGAAAGCAACTGGATGATGCACCCACGCTCCCGACCTAGTGGCACCGAAATCTTGGGCGATTGGGGAACTGCCAGCCTAAGACCTCTACGGGTTGCGCTAGAGGAAGGCGATAGCATTGTAGATGCGACACCCCATACCGACGAGACAAGCCAGTTCGGCAGTGTCCATCAAAACTTCTGCCAGAGCGTTCTAGAAAATCGCCTGCCTATCGTTCGGTTCAGTGAAATGCTCGATGTGCAGCGGGTGATGGATGCGCTGTACGAGGCAGCTGAAAAGGGCAGGGAAGTTACAATCGCTTAAGTTGCTACTTATCGAACCTGCTCGGCTTGGATAGACATATCCAAACCATCTTCGCACGTGTGCAGTGGATTTGGCAATCCACTGCGAGCGTTGATTTTTTCGTTTTATCTTTCGTTGACTTAAAAGCTGCGACCCATCCTATAAGTAACAACTTGAGTTTCGCACGCTGATTGACTTCTAGGAACGATTCAGGCAACATCACGAATAAAGCGCGAAGAGTTTGGCGTTGTTGAGGTAGACCCTGACTTTGAAGAGCCCTACCGATTGAGAAACCATCTTATCCTCAAGACCGCCGGTGCCTGCTGTGGTCGTCCGATCTCCCTTCCATTTCACCCGATATTCCGTTTCATCACCGGTGAAAGGCACACCATCCTCCTTGGAATAGCCAGAGATCACCCGGTCAAAAGGATCTACCAACTCTACCTGTACCGAACCTCCCGTGGCATCGGCGTTTATCCACAATGAATCCGGCCTGATGCTGAGAGATGTCGTGGTCACAAGCCCTTCTTCATCCGCCCTGATACAGACTAACCGATCCTTCTGAATCTTCGCCAAACTTATCCCTCGGCGGGTCGGCTCGCCATGGCGAGGTGGTTCACCGTGTAGGTCGTTTGAACCACCATAATAGACCCAGATCTCCTCGTCACGCACAAAGGGGGCATGTGGAGGATAAACACAGCCGGAGTCAAAACTGTCGCGAGGACCACAGACCAGAATCCGCTCACGCTCACCCGCACGATGCCACGTCCGACCATCCTTCGAGTACGTGAGTTGAACGTCCATCTGGTTCATCCATTCGGGCATCCACGGTTCAATCTGATTCTGGGCGATCCAACCCTCGTTGAGCGTGTGGAATACCGACAGAAATCCTATCCGAAAATCACGATACGCCAGCGAACTCATACCGTAAAATTCGTGATCCTGCGGGGGATCTTGCGCGTCGGGTTGGACAATAATCTCCCGCGGTGTCCAACTTTCGAAGTCATCGCTCTCAGACATACAGATGAGTCGGACGTTTGGCCTGCCTCGCAGGTAGACAACGTACTTGTGGAGATTTGGATCCCAGTAAGCGACCAGATGTGTGTCCGATCCCTCTGGGATGACCGGATTGAGCCAGTATTTGGGAACGTTCCAATTTATCCCGTCGGACGAATACGCAACACAAACCGGCTGAACAATACCGGCAAACCGCATTGACGCGCTCTGGAACATAAAGAGCATTTTGTATCGCTTGGTCGGGTCTAACTCAATGGGATCTTTCATTACCCCGGTGCCCGCACCCCATCTGAACATCGGAAAGACGAGGTTATTCGCTTTGCTTCCACCGTCCTCGACGAGGTTGAGGATGGGCTTTTCCCAATGGTAGCCATCTTGTGAGACGGCATAGGCGAGTCCATCCGCTTCTTCGCCGCGAGCGTCACTTAATCTTCGACCCACACCATACCACATCTTGAAGAGGTTGTCCTCATCGTCGTAGATGACATTAATGTAGCTGCCGATGCGCCACTCCTCCTCCCAAGACTCTGTCTTTTCAATCAGTGGCTGATCGGACACCTTCTGCGCCGGAACGACACCCTTTGTAGCGCCCTCAAGGCTTTCTATATGTGCATCATCAATAAACAGATACGCAGTTCCCTTGTCTGTCATACAATTCCCCCTTGCTTCTGATAGACCCCAATTTCATGCGAATACTCGATCGGCTTAAGCTATGATCTCATCTATTGTTCATTAAAATGGTAGCAACTTCGATTATTGTATCATCTCACCACTATATATTCTACGCTAATCCATTAAACCGTCACTCTGCGTCCCTCAGTGATAGACTTTGCTCAAAATCGTGCCTTACAATTGAAAATCTGCTTGACATCATCCACGAATGGGTTGATTATATTGGAGCAACCGATTCAGGTTGAAGAAATAATCGTCGAATTTCCCAACGGCATCGCGCATGCCATTGTTGTGCTAGTCATTTTTTTTTATTGGCTTAACCGTACTGCTTGATGAGAAACCGCTCCATGTCAAAATTTTCGCCATCTCTTTTTGTGAAAGTCAGAAAAGGTGTAGCTTATCTTCAGTTGCTCATTTGTATGATATTGTGTGCTCTGGTCGTTGGGGTGATGGAGGCCTCCGAAATTTCATCGGATCCCACCTTGAAGGTATTCGTTGATTGTGACGAATGTGACTTTGATTTTCTTCGGAGGGAGATTCCCTTCGTCCATTACGTTCGTGATTACCGCTTGGCACAGGTGCATGTACTCGTTACGGATCAATGGACCGGCAGCGGCGGTCAAGAGTTTCGGCTACAGTTTATCGGTCAGGGGACGTTTACAGGACAGGATGGAGAACTGAAGTATACTTCGCAACACGACGACACCGAAGATGTCGAGAGGCATGGGCTGGTGAAAACCCTCCAATTTGGACTGATGCCCTATATCGCACAGACACCCCTCGCAGCCCAGATTTCTATTGACTATAAAGCAGTATCAGCACCACAAGCTGTAAGCCAACCCAGCGATCCCTGGAACAATTGGATCTTTCGCATTGGAACAGCTGGAGAGTTTGAACGGGAATCACAGACTAGTGAGTATTCGTTGGATGTAGATCTTTCTGCCAAACGAATTACTGAGACGTGGAAAATCGAAACCGAGTTTGAACTCGATTACGACGAAGACACTTTTTCCGGTGACGACGATAGCATCGAGGCCATCACCAGTGAAGCGGAATTGAGGACGCATGTCGTGCGCAGTATCGACCCTCATTGGTCAGCTGGAGCATTTGCTGCGACAGGAACAACGACACGCGAGAATATCGACCGGCAAATTCTATTGATGCCTGCGATTGAATACAGCCTGTTCCGATATGAACACGCTGATCAGAAACAGTTGACGATTGCCTACGGTATCGGGTTGGAATCAGTCGAATACACCGAGGAAACCATCTTCGACAAACTTTCGGAACGGCTTCTATCAGAATCACTTCTTGTAACATTGGAACTGACGCAACGGTGGGGCGAAGTCGAGTTAGAGTCAGAATTCTCCCACTATTTTCACGATTTCAGCAAATATCGGATCGACCTAGGCGGTGAGGTCTCAATCCGGCTTTTTAAGGGACTGGAATTTGTAGCGGAATTGGACGTTCAGCAAATTCATGATCAACTATATTTGCCAAAAGGAGGCGCACCGCTACAAGAAGTTATTCTGAGGCGGCGAGAGCTTGCCACAACATTTGAGCACGAAGGGCGCATCGGATTTCGGTACACTTTCGGCTCAATTTACAACAATATCATCAACACAAGACTGGAAGACCTAGAAGACAATTTAGATTGAGCGATGAAAGGAATTCTCTATGAACCGCCCTAATGTCATTCTTATGATGGTAGATCAGATGCGCGGTGATTGCATAGGTGCTGACGGCAACACCTATATCGAGACACCGAATCTCGATTATCTTGCCGCTCGCGGAACTCGGTTTCGACACGCTTATACCGCCTCGCCGTCCTGCATTCCGGCACGGGCAACGCTGATGACGGGGATGAACCAGTGGCATACCGGTATCCTCGGTATGGGTGGCGGACAGGGACCGATCCCGAATGACTTCCCACACACATTGGGGGGTGAATTGACCAGTGCAGGCTATCGGACGCACCTCATCGGGAAAGGACACTTCACGCCTCAACGCGCCAAGATGGGGTTTGAAAGTCATGAGTTAGACGAATCCGGACGGATGTTGCGTCACGGTCAGAAGGACGAATACCGCACATGGTTCGATGGGGAAAAACAGCGCGACATCACACCCGATGACCACGGTGTCGATTGGAACTCTTGGGTTTCCCGACCTTGGCATACTGAGGAGTACCTACATCCAACGTCATGGACGATGAGCCGTGCGACCCATTTTCTCTCCCAACGGGATCAGGAACGTCCTTTTTTCCTCAATATTTCCTTCGCTCGACCACATTCTCCGTTCGTACCTCCCGCACCCTATTTCGAGATGTATCATAACGGCACCACCTCGTCCCCGTCCGTCGGCGATTGGGCAACCTGTCACGACAGACCAGAGGTCGCGGTTGACCCCAACGCATGGCGCGGAAAACACTCGGATAGACGAATCCATCGCGCACGGTCCGGCTACTACGGTGAAATCTCGTTCATAGATACCCAGATTGGTCGATTGATGAATTGGTTCCGTCGGCATCAACCGGATACTTTTGCGGATACGTGGTTTATCTTTACTTCCGATCATGGCGAAATGCTTGGCGATCATAACCTGTGGCGCAAAACCTACGCCTACGAAGGTAGCGCTCGTATTCCCTTTATCGTCACCCCGCCCACTCGCGGTTCTGCAGCCTCCCGTAAAGTAGCTGATGAAGTAGTCGAACTACGCGACATTATGCCGACTATCCTTGATGCAGCTGGCGTCGATATTCCGAAAACTGTCGATGGGCAGAGCGTCGTCCCGCTAACACAGCAGCCCGACCCAAATTGGCGTCCTTACCTCCACGGTGAGCATTGTACCTGTTACTCTCATGAACAAGAGATGCAGTACGTCACCAACGGGAAACGGAAGTTGATCTGGTTACCGCGCATAGATGAGATGCAGTTTTTTGATCTTGAAGAGGATCCGGAAGAATGCCATAACCGGATTGATCATCCGGAATATCAGGCTGAAGTCACTAAATGGAAGGGATACTTGGTTGCAGAACTGGCAGTGAGGGATTGTGGCTGGGTGGCAGATGGAGAACTAGTCTCCCCACCGCCGGAAGCCCCTCTCGTTTCGCCCTACAAAGACGTCCGCTGGCAGGGGGCAGCGTAAAGATACACTGACCTGTTTGAGATCGATTCTTGTATTCAGAAATAGAGCCGGAACGATGAAAAAAAGAGGGTTGGGTATCCCCCAAACTCTGATTTGAATTGTGTTTCCTCGTCCTCAACTTCAGGACGTTTGCCGATTCCGATGAAGCCACCGGCGGAGAGATAGATATCCTGTGCGAAGTTGTATTCAATCTGTAGAGAGGGAAACAGTGAAGGATCAGCGATGTTTGATAGCACAACACCACTCAACGAGATAAGCGGCGTGATTTGGAAAGTGAGTCCGGGGACAAAGTAGTGTTTGCCCATGAGATAGACTGCTCCATCGGTGTAAGCCGGTCGGTCTAGGTTGGCGAGATAATCCTCTGGTGCCTGTGCACCTGCGCCGCTGAAATGGTACTCGATGAATCCGTAAGACACTCCACCGAAACTGTAGTCAAGACCCATTGACGCACGGAG
This sequence comes from Candidatus Poribacteria bacterium, assembly GCA_965208425.1. Classification (GTDB taxonomy): domain Bacteria; phylum Poribacteria; class WGA-4E; order WGA-4E; family PCPOR2b; genus PCPOR2b. The sequence goes on from OZ242335.1 coordinate 5,514,969, forward strand.
ATAGTTCTCTGCATTCGGATTTTCACTATCGAATGCGTTGGCGTAAACGTAAGCCGCTTCAAGCCAGAATCCGGCACCGCCGATCCCCCGCGCTATGTCAAAGCCCGTCATCAGGTGTTCATGAAATCCCAACAGCGAAATCGCAAAGTCTGTTTCCACCGCATTCAGTTGGCTGCGAAGGAAGAAGGCACCCTTTTCAAAAGCCAAATTCTCGCCGAAAACATAGCCGGTATCGAACTCTCCCAACACACCAATCGGGATCTGTACCCGAATCGCATCTACACCGATTCGATCCTCCGTGTCTAGTTGATTGTAGGCGTAGGGTGCAATAACGTCCGTTGGATTCACGACCCGTGCACTTCCCCAGGCAATGGCTTGGCGACCGATTGTGATGTCTCCAAAATTAGCACCGTACGCAATAGAAGCACGATCGAGGTTCTGGAAGAGGCCGAAACTCCCGACCGGGTCGTCGTTGCGCGGATAGATAGTAGAATCAAAGTCCGAGACGCGGTAGAGGAGTGAATTCGCAGCGGCTGCGATTGGCGGCTCAGAAAATAGCGAGGGGTCTTGAATACGGGGCGCAAAATCGTAGGAGAGGTCAAATGCAAACGCATCGGTGGGCGCGTAAGCACAATTTAGTCGCAGTCGGTTGTTCACCGCACCGATAATTGGTTCGTCCGGCACGGGAGAAGCCAAACCGGTGGAAAAGTTTTTGTAGTATCCACTGATTTGAAAATCAGCATTGGTCGGTTCGGAGATCGCGATTATAATCAGAAAGATAGTAAGTGCAAGGATTTTTCTCACGATTTTCTCATCCAAGTATCAGGAAAATGAATTCTATATCCACCGTGCCTAATAGGGTCATTTAGTTTTAGGTTTTTTGACCAATTTCGGAATGATCTGAATCCGTAGGCGGGGCATCTTGCCCCGCCGCAGCCTCGACCAAGACATCGAGCTACGGGAGAATTATGGTGAATTAGAGAAATAAGTAGACATTTACCAATAAGTCCAACCTTTGTGAAGCTTCAAAAGTCCCCCTGATAAGGGGGATTTAGGGGGTTGGCTGTGCATTGGGAGTGTCTAAGTAATTCTAAAATCTACCATAAATGACCCTACCGTGCCTAAAAATGGTCCTGCTTATGGGTTCAGAACTGTGGTATAATAGTATATCGGACGCATCTTTAGCAAAAATTCAACCGATATCAGGAGAAGCGTGGCTTCTTCGCCCTAGCGGTATGGAAGTTTCCGCTTAACAGTTAAAAATGAAGACAATTCCTGTTCAGATTAGCAATGAAGATTACGAATGGTTATCCGTTCAGGCAGAACAACGGGGGTTGACTGTCGCTGAAATCATTGAGGAAATGGTCAGGGACGCATCGGAAAGCGCAGAAAAAGAAACGGAATACCTGTTGAGTGATCCGAAAATGAGGGATCGACTTTTGAAATACCAAAACAGTATCGAAGAAATTCCTTATGAGATCGTCCGCAAGAAACTTGGAATTTGAACCCGAAGCGTTTGAAGATCTTGCATGGTGGATTCAGCTATTTAATCTCGTCACTCTCAATTTGTCCATCCTTGAGCGTTATCAAACGTCTCGCCCTCTCCATCACCATTGGATCATGGGTTGAGAATACGAACGTCATGTTTGTCTGCGTATTGAGGTGACTCATCATATCGAGTAGGTCTGCACCCGTTCTCGAATCGAGGTTTGCAGTCGGTTCATCAGCAAGGATAATCGCAGGTTCAGAGACCATCGCCCGCGCAATGGCGACACGCTGTTGCTGGCCCCCTGAGAGTTGCGGTGGGTTACGGTCAGCAAATCCCGCTAGTCCAACCTCCCCAAGCATTGCGGCAACGCGTCTATGCCGCTCCGCCTTAGACACACGCTGTAAGAGCATAATGTACTCCACGTTCTCTTCCACTGTCAACACGGGAATGAGGTTGTACGCCTGAAAGATGAAGCCGATGTTGTCTCGGCGAAAATCGGACAATTCATTGCCGCTCATACCCGACAACAGCTTGCCTGACAGCCAGACCTTCCCCTCTGTCGGTGCATCCAACCCGGAAATGATGTTGAGCAGCGTAGTTTTCCCTGACCCAGACGGTCCCACCAACGCCGTAAATTCCCCCGACTGAATCGTCAAATCAACTCCCCGAAGGGCTTCGACGGGCACACCATTTCCCACGTACACTTTCGTAATACTTTCTGTGACAATCACATCGGTATCTGTCAATGTTAAGCTCCTCGCCCAAAACGTAATGCGTACAACAGATCCTTCTGTTACCAATTCTGTAATTTTCAGTTTTTAAAAATAACAGAACAGATCTCTTCCATTCTTCTTACCTAACACCTCTGCTCATTTATAGAACAATGGGAACGACCCTTAAATTGTATGTCTATATATACCATACCAAGTTATTCTTCTGAAGAAAGGGATTAGGAGGACAATGGGGAATGCCCCAGGAAACCTCTCATTCTCTCTTTTTGAACTGTCTTACTTTTGAAAAATCTGCGTCAGCACGAATATCATCACCTATTTCGCTGTAAATAATCCCGCGGATTTGATACGCACTGACAAAGTCAGGAACGAGCTCTATGGCCTTAGTAAGGTCTGTAATCGCACGGGTATAATCACCTTTTTCAAAGCCTTTTTCCACTATGGTTCTTTTCCAGTAAGTGTGTCCACGACCATAATAGGCATTAGCATGATTCGGGTTAAGTTCTATGGCTTTAGTAAAGTCAGCAATCGCACGGGTATAATCGTTCTTTGGTCTGTAAGCCCAACCACGATTGTAATAGGCATCAGCATCATTCGGCTTTAGTCGCAGTACTTCGGTAAAGTCCGCGATGGCGCGATCACAATTGTCCGCCTCATAATCGCTCCACTTTGTTAGGTCTGCGTTGGCACGAATCTTATCGCCTGTCTGTAAGTAACATATGCTACGCCAGTGATACGCTACCACCAAATCCGTATCCAGTGCTATTGCCATCGTCAACTCTGCAATAGCGCGTTTGTAATCCTCTTTATTCATGTAATCTATTCCGCGACCGCAGTAGGCTTTGGCAGAATTCGGTTTCGATTGTATTGCCTCAGTATAGTCAGGCCACTTGTTTTTGCCCAAGTAAGCTTTACCACGTCCGAGAAAAGCAGCAGCAGAATTCGGCTCCAGTTGTATTGCTTCAGCATAGTCTAAGATGGCGCGGTCATAATCCCCTTTAGCCTTGTATACATCGCCACGCGATCGATAGGCAAAGGCATCCTCCGGATCGCTTGCTATCGCTATGGTGAGGTCTACTAGGGCGTGGGTATAATTGTCTTCAAACCGGTAGCGCATTCCACGCAGGACATATGCCAAGGTAAAGTCTGGATTCAGTTCTATCACCGGGAGATTGTCTACAATGTTAAAGAGATCGTCGGCTTTGTTTGATTGGGCAAACACTAGGGAGGCACCTATAAGGAGAAGAACTACAAATCTAAAGAATCGACTTTTAAAAAAAATCATAGAGGGCTCCCTTTCTATTGCTTGTAATAGTCTAATTCATTGCATATCACGACAGGCGATCCGGTATCCGGCGTCCGTAACTCGAAATAGTGTGAGGGGATACTCTCCACCCTTTTCCTCTAAAAGGTCAGCAGATACCAACTCCTCCAGTGCTAATTCCCATTCTGCCGCAACAGTTTCCCTTTGATTAGGGGACATGTTATTACGGGCCATGTCGTCCTTCACTATGTCCTCACTATTGGTTGAAATAATAACCCCTTGCTGCAGATCAAAATACTCAACCTGTCTTTGAGGATCAACAGCGGCTTGCTTAAGGAGATACTCAGCCTTTTCACTTAATTGTGGCATAGTAACAACTATTTCTTTACTTCGGCGTGCCAATGCATAATCACGAATTTGACGAGCCCGGGAATTATTGGGATCGAGCTGTAGCACCTTGTTACAGTCTTTAATAGCACGGTCATATTCGCGCTGTATGCCATACACCATTCCGCGATTAGTATAGGCATACGCATAATTCGATTTTAGTAATATAGCCTTGCTAAGAGCTTCAATGGCATGATCAAACTCGCGTGTTTGGATGTAAGACAGACCTTGCTGTACATAGAGTGTAGCCTCATACGGTGAATATTGTATTCTTGTAGTATACGCCTTAATTATTTCTTGAAGCTGGTTTTGTCGCTCTTCAGCAGAAAGACTTTCGGCAGGAGTTTGTTCCATAGCCCACTCTGCCAAAACAAGGGGGAATACCGCTTCGCGTGATGAACTCAAGACGCTCTGTCTAATATATCCATGTAGATCGTTGTAAATGGTTTGGGTAGATATATCTTGGAATTTTCGCAGATGAATTAGTATCCATTGTTTAAGGTCTTTTGGAATGCAAATAGTAATCACGTCGTTGTAGTCAATAAAACCCTCGGATGGTTGAACAAATATACTCTTCTGAGCCGTAACGCGGTTCTGTGGATGACGCGGTTTTTTAATTCGGTATTTTTCGATCATTTCTTGACTGTTTTCTAACGAGATAATTCTACCATTTTCGTCATGAGAACCATAGCAAGCAAAATACAAAGCTATGTGAGCATCAGTTGTAAAGTCTATCAAGTTAGTTTCACTGCCATAGTGTTGAAGCTCGGTCAAGATTTCAAAATCTTCTTTTTCTTGCTCGTGGATATAGTCCCTAGCCCTTTTCAGACGAGAATTCTGAATGTCTTCTAAAGTGGGTGGCTCTGAGTCCAATACCTTTGAATAACGACGGTAGAGGGTTGAAGATATTCTGTCATAGCATTCAGGCTCACCGCGGTAGATGTAGTTGCCGCCGGCAGATTTTTCCACTATCTCCTGGATTATTTTAGACAATCCGTTGAGATAGTTATTTTCGGAGTCAGCAGGGGTTTGCGTGCTCATGATTTGCTCTCCACGATGGCAATTTCTTTCAGTTTCTCAAAAACTACTTTGTCAATTCGGTTTCTATTTAACCAAGATTATTTAAGATTATCTATAATTGTCCCTTGTGCCTTAAAAACTCCTACGCATCGCAGTCGCTGGGGCTATCTTCGCCGCGTATCGAGCGGGGTACAACCCAGTGATAATGGTGAAGATAAACACCCAGATTGGATACAGGATAAACGGTTCGACTGTCATGATAGGGTAGATGAGTTCCTGTATCGTCACCCCCATCATCTCAATGCCGGTGTAATCGATGCCAACCTTTGTGAATATCCACGTCAAGACGAAACCGAGGATGGCACCGAGGACGATACTCACAATCGCCAACGCCCCAGCTTCAAATAAGATTAGCCGCGCCATCCCAAAAGGTCGCGTTCCCACAGCACGCAGAACACCAAACTCGAACATCCGCTCATACAACGACATGAAAAGCGTGTTGATAATCCCGAACACAACAACTCCAAAGAGGATAACCCCCATGATGTATTTGCTATACTTGGACATCTCGAATACGGCTTGTAATTGAGGTAGGATTTCCGTCCAACCTAACGCTTCGTTGTCGTGTTGAGAATACCGCTCCCAAAACGGGAGATCTGTATCCCGTCCGTATTTTGTGTCGGTAAATTTAATAGCGATCTCGTGGACACCGGAACCGATGGCAAGCATCTCTTGGGCTTTTCCCAACCGCACAAATGCCATACCCCCGCTCATTGCGTCACCGCCAAGATGATAAATCCCTGAAATCCGAAACATCTCTTGGGACAGATCGCCCGTCTCTGACTGAGCGACGGTGACGACGACTCGATTACCAAGTGTGACCTCAAGCAGTTCCGCTAGCTTTGCACCAATCACGATATCGCGGTTGTTATCCCCTTCAAAATATACCCCTTCTGTGATTGCGTCATCAATTTGCGATAAAAACTGTTCTGTCGACGGTTGGACCCCCACTAGGCTGATTGCGCTGACATTTGCCGACGAGGTGATCATCCCGAAAGCAAACGTCCGGGGTGTGAACTGTTCGACAGTCGCTTCCTGAGAGAGATCATCGACCATTGCATCGAGTTGATTGATCGTCATTTCGACTGTCTGCGTGTCACGGAAGTCTTTTCGATGAATCTGCCCATCGCCGAGAAACGAAGCGGTAGCAGTTCTGACCATGTTCTCCTCCATCCCAACCCACAACGCATCCATAAAGATAAGTGCAGCCAGACCGATACCAATCGCTATCGAAGCGATGATGGTACGCCGTTTATTCCGAAAGAGATTTCTCCAAGCCAGTTTAATGAGGATCAGCCACATGGTTTTGAACCGTGAAACGTGATGCGTGATAAGATTATTGGATCATGTCAAAAGAAAATGCAAAACGCTAAGAGAAACCGAGTTTTTGGCAAAAACTCGGTTTCTGTCCGCTAATTTCAATGGGCACGCATTGCTCTAGCTGGCAGAATTCGTGCTGCTTTCAGGGCAGGGAATAGACTGACTATCCCCGCCGATAGAATGACGGTGATCGCAGGAATAATAAGACTCCGTACGTTGACCTCGGCGTACATCGTCTGAAATTTGATGCCGCCGTAAGTAAATTCTTGGGGCATGGTGATGCCATATATTGATAGTAGATAGTTACCCGCAGTACCGAGTCCAGCACCGACGACGATGCTGCCGAGGGCAATGATCAGCACCTCGCAAATTACTAGCCAGAAGATCTGCCTCGGTTTCGTTCCGACTGCCTTCAACACACCGTACTCGCTTGTCCTCTCCAGCACCGACATCAGGACTGTATTTAATACACCGATAGCGACGATGAGCATGATGATAATCCGTCCGATAGCATCGCCCTGCTTATCCGCCTGCATCGCCCGATAAAAATCCTTGGCGACCACCTGCCAAGGAGCAACATCGAGCGTCGAATCATTGAGACCGGTTTCGATTGCCTTCGTAATTCTGTGGACACGATTGATATTTGACACAATCACAACAATTTCGTGGGAGCGTCCTTCAAGCACAAGCAACTCCTGCGCGTCCGCGATGTGGAGATAACATGCCATCCGATCTGTGATGTCATCGCCGCTCTCTGCAATCCCAACAATCTCATACAATTCGTTAGCGATTGAACCATCGGCCCCCTGCGAAACAATCACGAGTTCATCGCCGATCACCGCGGAAAGGGTTCTCGCAAGCCCCTTGCCTAAGACTGCTTCACGCGCTGGCTGCGCTGATATTACCCTCCCATCAATGATTTTCTTATCAAATCGGGTTGCTTCGACTTCGCGCGCCACATCAACGCCGATGATTTGTACGGTGGTACTCTTTTCGTCGACCGATCCGAGTCCCGCCGAGTACACCCGCGGCGTCCACGCCTCTACCCCTTTTACGCTTCCGATGGTTTCCCCGATTGACTCATAATCAGCCATCGTTTTATAGAGCGATGGTTTATCAAGATAGTCTCCCCGATGCACCTGAATATGCCCGATGCGGTTCTGCGTAAACATCGCGATAATGTCGGAATACGCGCCATCGGACCAACCGATAAACACGGACGAGAGTGTAAATCCGACAATCATTGCGAGTGCGGTTAGGATTGTGCGCCGTTTTTGGCGAAAGATATTGCGGAATGCAATTTTAAGTGTCATCATGGCTCAAACGTAATGCGTAAAACGTAAATGAAGTTGATTTATCTCCGCCTTTGAAGGTTTCGGCGTGTGAAGACTTTTTCGTCGATTTGCTTGTCAAACTCAGCGTCCACGAACCGTACGACGGTTTTGTGCCCCTCTTTGTTCTGCGGTATCATCTCCATCACTGAGGGTATAGTCTTTCCGTCAAACGATTTGATCTCTTTGAAATTCATGACTCGCGCCAGACGCTCTGTTTCGTCGTAGAAATGCTGCCAAACCGGAATCTGATCGCTCACCCGGATAGCGACGATAAGTTTGCCCCAGACAATCGGCGAATCCTCCTTCGGCAGCAGTTGAATGTAGAGATGGTCAGGTTGGGCATCTGCCGGTGTGATGAGTTCATAGGTGTAATCGTCGAGCATTGATGACTCTTTGACGAGATCATCATTCGTAAAATCGGACCCCATCCAAGATCCCATCATCATTGAGGGCGGCACTTTCATCACCTTGTTCGTCTTGGGGAGATAGTTCCACATCTCATTTCCAATCCGCAAGGTTGCAACGCCCTTCTCTTTTTTGGGTGACGTTATCAAGATGAAAGTTTTGTCCATTCCCTCTGTCCAGACCTCCAAAGCCAAGGTTCTCTCCCAGTGTGGTGTAACAATCTGCATCTCCATGTTTGTCTGGCTCGTTTCACTGCGATAGAGCTCATCCATGCGTTTGACGATAGCCTTGACATCGATATCCGTGGCATCGATATCCGCAAATACGGGAAGTTGGGCGTCAAACAAGGCAAATATGACTACCAAGCCGCCTAAAACAAAAAGATTCAAGGTGAGCATCGGGGTTCGATTGCTATCCATACAAACAAGATTCCTTTCTCATGAGTATCAATCCATCGATGGATTGGGAGGCAAGCACTTGCGGCTGCCCTTTCGCCAAAAGGCTGTGTTGCGTCAACTCGGTCATTAGAAAATCGCGCGATAGAAACCGAGTCTCTTCTTCAAAACTCGGTTTCTCCCCGCGCTTTGCACTTTCTTTTAATATGAGCCAAAAAGTTATATTTTGCCCAAATCAGGACTTGTAGAATGAAAGTATGGTCAGGATACTAGGGTTTTTAGTTAACTCACAACTTTCTGAGGACGCTGGCGTGGGCCATTCAGCAGAGTTCCTACAAAGGTATAACGCACCAAAAATTGGTAACTCAGCAGTAGCAGCCCCGTTACCGTAATACATATCAGACTGAACTTGACAATCAGTGGCACTTGCCACATTTGCACTACTTGTTGCGCTGCGATGACTAAGGGAAGGTGTGCAAGGTATAGCCAGTAAGAGGAGTCCGAGATGTATCGCCACCTCTTGCTTTCTCTCGACATCAATCGACGAAACGCCCCCATAAGGGAGAAGACCATCAGCCATGCGTACACTGCCTGCATAGCGACCGAAATAAGGTGATGTATAAGTGAACCCGGAATAAGCCCAAACACAGGTTCGATAAAACTCAGTACCCCAAATGTCAATCCGAGGGGAAAGATGATTGACACACCTATTGGCAAGGTGATTGCCCACCGTTTCCCAACTTCTCCCGCACAGTCACCACTATCATAGTAGAGGACTCCAAAGAAAAAGAAGGTGCCGTAATAGACGAGCATATAAGGTGCTGGTAAAATGGTTGACGAAACATCTGGGCCAAAATTTGGCACATTACCTTTTGCTGCCATAAACCATTGTGCTAGCATAGTTAGGGGAATCACCCAAAGATATCGGAGAGGCGAGAGTATGAATTTTTGCGATGGGCCTGTCCACTGCATCCAGTCAACAATTGCGGCATATAGGGCGAAAGCGAGGACCAGCCAGCAGAGAACCCAGAGAAACCAGAGGTGTTCAAATATTTCTGTTGTTGTCAACAAACGCCATACAGTGTCGTACTTATATTGAATCTTTCCCGTGTTCTCGTATTCAGAGAGAAGATTGACAACACGCCTCCTTGCATTTGCTAGGCGCAATGGATATAGTTTAATTTGTAATGCAGCGGCTCTAGCATGTGTGTATTTTGACCTTACACGGGCGCGGTTTAAGGGTGTTTTACCTTGATTATCCGTGGCATCCATCTCCGCACCGTTTTGAAGAAGTAATGCAACAATCTCATCTTGTCCCATAAAAACAGCTTCGTGTAGTGGTATGCCGCCATCACTATTCTTGCCGTTTACATTTGCTCCTGATTTGATGAGGTGTTCGACGACTTCTGCGTTTCCCATCAAGGCTGCCCACGATAAAGGGGTAAGTCCTGCCTGCGAATCTTGGGCACTGAGATCCACTTTATTTGCCAAATGCGCCTTGATGGCTTCAAGGTTTCCAGTTCTTGCTGCAATCCAAATATTCAACCCAGAATCTGTTGGAACGAAACGGAAGGGTTCTGCCACAATGGCACGTTGTAGTGCAGATTGAATCGCCCTTTCGTAAATCCAGTTTGTAATTGGGACTATTGTGACACAGCCCAACATCAACGGCAAAAAGATACGCCGAAACCTATGCCACAATAACGACTTCAAGCCCTGCATACGCCATAACATGGCAGTAAAAAAACCGCTCATGACAAAGAAAACCGGCATCCAAAACCCGTGTACTGCAAAAAAGATGAGTGCAAGTCCGGGACTTGTTTCCGAATTTTGAATTGGCCAAGGAAACTCAATAAATGCTAGCGATCCGTGCATGGCAATGCCTAATAGCATGGTGATAGCACGCAGAGCGTCTAGGTCATGTCGCCGTTCGGAAGAGGAAGGGATAGACATAATTTATATGACTGAGTACTAGTTCTTGGATATTTCTGCAAATATCACAGAGGTATATTAAACCAATTGGCTTTAATTATTCGACGCAATTGAAAGGGAAGTGTTTAAGTATCCTCTGCTCGTTTCGCACTTCTTGCTTTCCCGTTGACACTGAAGGTAAATTCTGCTACGATGGTAATTATTCCAACACAAAGAATCGTCCGCTGACCGAGATGTATTCAGTCGAATCCTGTGAGAAAGGAGAGTTCCCCCATGCGAAAGAAACGGATTATCTACATGAACGACGCGCGTCACTACTACCTATTCGTCTTTGAGCCACCGATGACGCTGGAGGACGCTTGGGTTCCTATCGATGAAGTCGCTGGCACCGCGGTGGATACCTTCTGTTACGGCGTTGAACGGGGGGATGGGCTATTTTACCCGTCCAAAATTGGTATGCGCTTTGGGGAAGACATCCAGCCTTTCGAGATGGCTGCGTACTGGCGTACATGGCACAACATGCAGAGTTTAATCGACCGAGGCCTGGATCCATTGCGGGTGCTCACTGACCGAGCGCACGACAAGGGAATGGACTTCATCGCTAGCCTGCGTATGCCCGCTCACGGTGGCATGGATCCGGCACACCGTCTCCAGAACGGTGGTCGTGGCTTGGCGCATCAGGAGGTGCGTGACCACCAATTCGCTGTGCTAGAGGAACTGGCGACCGAGTATCCCACGGAAGGGCTGGAGTTGGATTTTGCGTTTCCGGGAGGCAGTCCTATCCTACGTGACGAGGACGCTCCTGCCATGATACCTGTCTTGACAGAATATGTAGAGCAGATTGCCGAGATGGTCAGAAGCCGCCGAGACGATTCGTGCGATCTTGGTGTCCGTGTGCTACCCACAGAGGAGATGAATCTGGCGCAAGGTCTCGACGTGCGGACGTGGTTTGAGCGTGGCCTACTAGACTTTGCGGTTCCGATGCGTTACGCTTACATGGTTCTCGATCCCGATATACCCATTGACTGGCTGATCGAAACGGCACATCAAGCGGAGGCCTCGGTCTACGGAATCCTACAACCTTATGTCCACGATGCCATGACCGGCGCACCGTTACGAGTATGGCCCACGCCGGAACAGATGCGGGCGGCGGTGGCGAACAACTGGGCACGCGACGTTGATGGTCTATACACTTGGTTCATGCGTTGGCCCCTAGGGGAGGTGGAACGCAGTATGTTGACTGAACTTGGTGACCCAGAGCTAGTGAAAGAGGGGGACAAGCACTACATGGTCGCCCGAAACCACGAAGCCAAAGATGACAAAACCCATTACCCAACACCGCTGTCGGTCGAGATTGACGCCTCAGACGTTGGAAAACGGTATCCGATTCCGTTCTACATCGCCGATGATGTTGCGGGTGCTAAGGAGCGGATACGTCAGATCTGTCTCAAGATTAAAATCACCGACCTCGTATCTGCCGACCAACTCGATATCCGGCTCAATGACAAATCCCTGAAGGACGAGAGCTGCCTACGTTCCTACGGCTCAGAGATCAACGCTTACGGCGGTCAATGGTTGGAATTTCACTTGAGGAACGTTCTACCGAGACAGGGTGAGAATCTGCTAGAAATCATTCTGGAAAAAAGGGCGCAAGGGTTGGTCAGCCCGCTCAAGGTGGAGGAGGTAGAACTTATTGTGGAATACGGTCCATACCCCTCTGCGCTGCAGCCTCCGTCTCCGTACTAGTCACGCCCCTTTTTAGCCTCAATGCTTTATCTTTAGGGCTTGCGTAGCTGGTTCACAAGTCTCCTGCAACTCCCCTGACAAGGGTTTCCCCTCTGATAAGGGGGACTAGGGGGGTTAGAGGATTTTCTCCCCCGATTTTATCGGGATGTGTCACTGGTCTTTCCCCTCTTATCAGAGGGGTTGGGGATTTAGGGGGTTAAAAAATCTCGCGCCGCGTGCTAACTTTGCGTAAGTCCTAATCTTAAGGAAATGCTATGAAAGTCATTGAAGTCTCAGGCTCGCCTCGCGAAATCGGCAATCTCACCGGCGAGGCGTTGCGTGAGGAAATTCGCGAACACCTTGCTCTCTTTCCACCCAACATCGACAGTGCTGTTTGGGCACAACGCTTCCCACGCTTCTTGGAGACACTGAAAACCCATCTGCCGGCGGTTCTCGCAGAACTTGAAGGGACAGCAGCCGGTGCTGACATCCCCCTCGACACCATTTTCCAACTGAATCTCCCGATGTACGCCAACGAATTGGTGGTCGATGAGGGGTGCACAAACGTTGTATTTAACGACGGGACGGACGGACCGCTTTGGGGGAAAAACAATGATGGACTTGCCAAAGATGAACGTCGCCCGGCGTGTGCGCGAGTCATCCATCGAAACGACGCCATCCCTATGGTAAACTTTACCTTCTGCGGCATGGTTGCCACAACCGATGGCATGAACGCCGAAGGGGTAGCGGTAGGACACTCGTCAGTTGGAAGCGTTTTCCAACAGAGCGATGACTTCGTTCCGATACGGCTTTGGGCTTACGAGTGCCTGATGCAGAGCCGTACAACATCGGAATTTGTTCGGCGACTGGCCCAACTCCCAACGCGCGGCAAAGGCTACAGTCACGTCTGCGTAGACACAGAGGGCGTGATGTGTTCCATCGAAGCCCCATGTCCAATAATGCAGGTACACAACCCAGAACCGGAAGCACGGCACATGAACTGCGTCAACTGCTACCAACTTTCGACTCTGGTTGACGCAGACCGCCGCACCGAAAGCGGTAAGTGCAACGCCAAAGCGAGGCAGGGTTTCCTTGAACAAAATCTTTCGGCGTTGTCCAACTACAGTCTGGCGGATATGAAAGCTATTTTGCGCCATCACGGCGATCCAAGCATCTGCCGTCATGGTGGAGCGGATGACTCACACACAGAATATTCGATGATTGGACTGACACAGAGCCGGCAGGTGTTGTTCGTAGACGGAAATCCATGCCAAGATACCTATCAAGAAATTCAACTCTAAAAAATGCAAGGAGATTAAGGTAATGCAATTGGAAACGCTTTCCTCGTTTGAAGACCGACATCACGAACAGTTTATGGAGCAGGGTTATCTGCGTCTAGGCAAACTCCTGTCCCCCGATGAACTGGCTGCCATCCAACAACGTATAGACGATATTATGCTGGGCAAAATCCGCTATGAGAACATGCGTTTTCAACTGGACCCTCGGTATACGGGGAGCGATATGACCCGTACTGTAGGGAACCAAGAAGCAACTCTGAATTACCGGCGCATTGATGATTTGGAACAGGATCCGCTCTTTCTCGCCTATATTCAGAAACCCCTCATCCGCCAAATCACCCTTCGCTACATCGGGGAAGATGTAGCGGTTTTTCGCTCCATGTTTATGAACAAACCCGCCGAGCGCGGGACGGAACTGGTTTGGCACCAAGACATCGGGGTCGGTTGGAAGATTGATACCAATCCGATTATCACAGTGTGGACCACCTTCGATGCGGCGACCGTCGCCAGCGGTTGTATGCAGATTGCGCCGGGTAGCAATAATCTGGGGATTCTCAACGAAAGGCACTTCACGTCAGAGGAGGATCAGGCGAAATATACCCGCGATGAAGATATAATGGACCTAGAAGCGGAGGCAGGAGAAGCCATTCTGCTACACAACTTTCTGTTGCATCGTTCGGGCACCAACACAACCACGTCACCCCGCCGAGCGTTTAGTGCGACCTATATGGATGTAGCGACTCGCTCGGTGGTTACAGGCGATACCTTTCCGATAGTTTTCGGGGAGGGCGCACTTTCTCCCGATACGGTAACGGATAAATCAGCTGAACGTATAAAGTTTTTTCACGGATAGGACTTATCTGAAACGCGATGCGTGAAACGTGAAAAACAGTGGTTTATTAGTGAACCAATGAACTACGGTAGATTTTAGAATTAATTAGACACTGCAAATCGGCGAAGTCAGGATATCTCGCCTACCGGGGATGGAAAAATCCGGGCTATCACACCGGTAGGTGCGGTTTCTAACCGCACTGCATCGACGCAGTTGCAAACAGCACCTACCAAACACGGAGAGCGAAAGTGTCTATTTATTTTTGTGATTCACTATAAACCGGTTTCTGTTGCACGATTTCTTAACATGAGCCATTAGATTCAGTCCCAAACTCCCTCCGAGGATGCTGAAATGGACGGACCGTTTCAACTAGCAAACAGTATCATTGACACTGTTATCAATAACACGGGTCCCGCCGTTTTCCTGCTCCGCCGAATCGAAGAAACACCAAAATACGCATACTACCGCGCGCTTGTCGGTCGCACAGACAGTAACCTCGCAGAGACGCTGAAACAGTGGCTTGACTCTGACTACCGCGTCTTTTCTTTGCAATATGTTGAATCAGCTGATGCAGCGTTCAAGCAACAGTGCGCGATATGGCACCAATTAGAGGGTCCCGACGGGAAACTGGATAACAAGGAACATCCGGAACCAAACGACGGACAGATTATTCATTGTCCCGTATGCTCGACCTGATGATTTCCAGTATAGTAATCTCACCTTAACAAACACGCTAAACCATTTGGAGAGACTTCATGTCCATGTGGCTCACCAATCAGCAACTTCAGCACCTACAGCGCGCATACCAAAAGCGGGTGGAATGCCCTGTGCCAACGCAGGTCATCTCTAGCGGCGAATGTTTCCCGCCGCCGCAAACTCAGCAGCAGGCACAGGTCGAATCGCTGATTCAGGAAGAAGCCGATCTATATGCGAGTCGTCAGGGGGTTCCCCGCCGAACCTATCTCCGTTCTCCTAGCGGTATGGCTGCCGCATTTCTAGCGATGAATCAGGTCCACGGAGAAGTTTACAACGTCGATACCAACGAAGCCGAAGATCCGGAGGCAGCGGGTGCGCGGAAAGACGAAACCAAGGACCAATTTATTTTCGACGTTCACACACACCACGTGCACGATGACTACAGTTGGGAGGGCCAGCTCTGGATACGGGATGCCGCCCGTGGCAACAACCAATCCAAGATACTTTGGAATCCGGAATTGGTCGAACAGGAACTTGATCTGAAATATTACAAGTTTGACTACTACCTAAAGGACATGTTCTTCGATAGCGACACGACAGTTGCGCTGCTCAGCACGTCGCCATCGGTTGATCCATACAAGATACTCCTGTCTGATGATCAGATGGTCGCCACACGCAATCTGGTCAATCGACTGTCCGGCACACAACGGATGCTAGCGCACGGTGTGATTTGGCCCAGCGTGCCAGAGTATCTGGAGGCGATGGATCGTGCCGCCACGGAACTCAAGGTGGATTCATGGAAGGGCTACACTATCGGCGATGTTCTGGGTGCCGAGCCTACCTTCGACAAGCCGTGGCGCATGGATGACGAAGACCTGACCTACCCGACCTACGAAAAAGCCCATAAGTACGGCGTCCGAAATATCTGCGTCCACAAGGGGGTGCTGCCGATCGACTACGAGAGTATCCCAAACTGGCACTATGCCGCGTTGGATGACCTCGGCAAAGCTGCCCAAGATTGGCCCCAACTGAATTTCCACATTTATCACGCTGGTTTGAAAATGTGGCGTGACGCACACGGGGTGAGCGAAATTTTTGAACAAACCGGACGCCTGCCGTGGATTGACGAGATGGCTGCCATCCCCGAAAAGTACGGGGTGTCGAATGTCTATGCCGATATCGGTCTTTCGTTCGGTACTTTGGCGATTACGCATCCGCGGATCGCGGCGGCAATGTTGGGGATACTGATCAAGGGCTTAGGGGCGAGTCACGTGTTGTGGGGCACCGATTCGATCTGGGCAGGTTCACCGCAATGGCAGATCGAGGCGTTGCGCCGCATCGAAATCCCGACAGACCTGCAAGACAAACACGATTTGGAACCGCTGGGGCCCGCCGATGGTCCCGTGAAAAACGCCATCTTCGGCATTAATGCCGCCGGTCAGTACGGTATCGAACTGGATAGCAACGGCCAACCGGTCACAAACTATAAGTCCGATGAACTTTCACATTTGAAAGCCGAGTACCTAGATGCGGGCAACCAGCGCGACAATCTGTTCTGGGGCTGGATCCAAAAACGGAAGTCAGGTTGAGCCGCTCCCGCGCGGTTGAGAGGGATTTGAAGTCACACCAAGTAATCAGCAACAGGAGTATGAATGCTTAAAAACGTAAAACACGATGAACTTATCCCTCCGTCTTCAAGCCGCGACTCCCAACCTGCAAACCGAACACGATGGCGGGCAGTGTTTATCGGCACCTTGCTTCTCCCCGCTAACGCCTATTGGATCGCTTCCGGCGAAGCCACCTCAACGACCGTCTCCCTCTTTTTCAACATCATTTTTATCCTATTCATACTGCTGCTGCTGAATCTACTGTTCAAGCAGATTGCCCCCAACGCCGCGTTAAATCAAGGCGAACTACTGATCGTCTATGTGATGCTGTCGATCTCCTCCGGAATTGCGGGACTCGACATGATGCGGGTGCTGATGGCAGTCCTAGTGGGACCGTTCTGGTATGCCCGTCCGGAGAACGAATGGGCGGAACTCTTCTGGCGGTTTATCCCCCCTTGGCTCGCCGTCCAAGACAAGGAGATCCTAAAAGGCTTCGCCGAAGGCGAGTCCAGTTTCTATGTGCCTCAAGTTGTACAGGCATGGCTATTCCCCACCCTCATCTGGTCTGGATTCATTTTTCTACTGGTGTTTGGGATGCTCTGCATCAACGTCTTGGTACGCAAACCGTGGACAGAGGTGGAAAAACTGAGTTATCCCATCATTCAACTCCCACTTCAGATGACCGATGCTCGTTCCTCTCTCCTCTCAAACCGAATGATGTGGATCGGATTGGGGTTGGGTGCGGGACTCGACATTCTCAACGGGCTTCATTTTCTGTATCCAATTATCCCCGGTCTCGGTGGGCGGCTCTATGACCTCCGTCCCTTTTTCACTAACAAGCCGTGGAATGCAATAGGCTGGACCCCGGTCGCTATCTTTCCCTATGCGGTTGGACTTGGATTCTTAATCCCGCTGGATCTCTCGTTCGCTTGCTGGTTTTTCTACCTTTTTTGGAAAGCAGAGCGGATCCTCGCAAACGTCCTCGGCTTGCACTCCATCCCAGAATTTCCCTATATCGAACAGCAGACCACAGGAGCATACTTGGGGCTATTTCTGATTGCCCTTTGGATGACACGGCACCACCTGAAGCGAGTCGTTTCTGCCGCGATTAGAGGTGGGCGTGGGGAATCAGTGGACGAACCGATGAGCTATCGTGCTGCATTAATCGGACTAATTTTTGTCTTTGGGACACTGCTCTTTTTCTGTCAGCAGGTAGGGATGGCACTGTGGAGTAGCTTCCTCTTCTTCCTCATCTACTACGCTATCTCAACAGCGATTACACGGATGCGCGCGGAGTTAGGATCACCGGTCCACGACCTGCATTTCTCAGGACCGGACACAACATTGGTCAAAGTGCTAGGGACGCGTGTCCTCAGCTCAAACGAACTGACCATGTACGGGCTTTTCCACTTCTTCAATCGCGCCTACCGTGGGCATGTGATGCCTCACCAACTCGAAGGATTCAAACTGATGGAACGGGCGCGGGCAAGCCACCGACGGCTGCTGTGGGGGATGATTGTGGCAATTGCCCTGACAGGACCCGTTGCGTTTTGGGCTTATCTCAGCGACGGTTATAGGTATTCCGGCGCTATAGGGTATGCGTGGCGACCGTTCAATAAGTTACAGTCGTGGTTATATCATCCGTTGTCACCGGACTACGGCGCAATGGGTGGACTGATCTTCGGTATGATCACAACGCTGTTTCTGATGGTGATGCGGATGCGCTTTATCTGGTGGGTGTTCCATCCGGCGGGATTTGCAGTCTCCAGCAGTTGGTCGATGAACGTGTTCTGGGGATCGATTTTTGTGGCTTGGTTGCTGAAACTAATTCTGCTAAAACTGGGTGGCGTCAAAACACATCAAAAGGCGATTCCGCTGTTTCTGGGATTGATTTTGGGTGAGTTTGTCATCGGTGGATTCTGGTCGTTACGCGGTGCTATCTGGAATATCCCAACATACCGGTTCCTGTTCTAATTGCCCGATCGGAATTCATACGCACAAGGCTCATGTTAAGAAATCGTCCAACAGAAACCGAGTTTTGAAGAAAAAACTCGGTTTCTCTTCGCGCTTTGTACCTTCTTTTTTTACGTGCTTCGTAGGTCAGGCTTTCTAGTCGGATCGCATTATGTTTCACGTTTCACGCATCACGTTTCACGCATTCTGCGTTTTGCTCTGTCTGTTGACATGAGCCATGTGCAATTTATCCCAAGAAAACTAAAATAAGGAGGATATCATGAGTCACTATGACGACATACGCAATCGGATTCACCGTCAGATGGTGCCCCTACCGATTCTTTATCGCGACGATTATTCGATTGACCACGCGGGACTAGCGAGATATGTCGCTTGGCACCTGGAGAACGATACCCAAAACTTTTGTCTGACCTTCACTTACAGCCAACTCGATTTTGTTACGGCTGAGGAGATTGTAGAGGTAACACGCACGGTGATGGAGGTCGTGCGCGACAACGCGGTATTTATCTCCTGTACGGGCGGTGGTCCCTTGCACGAAGCGATTCGGTCAGTACAAGCATTCGAGAAGATTGGGGCGCACGCAGCATTCGTCCATCTGCCGGAACATTGCCTACAAAACCCCTCCCACTGCGGCGAGCTTTATGTGGAATACATCCGTGACGTGGCAAAAGAGACTGAAATCCCTCTTTTGGCGGTGGCGCTGCCAGTCCCCTGGAGCGCTCCCTCTCAAACAATGCTGCCCGTTCAACGTTTTGAAGAACTCTGCGAAGAGGAACAGTTCATCGGTATCAAGGACGATATTTATATATTGGACAATCGGATGGAGTTGACCCGCAAGTTTTCTGGACGGATGGGCATCACCGGGGGTGGCATGTTCACTCACTACATCTTTTTCCACCATTTTTCCAACCAAGGTGAGTTTGCCGGGATTTACAACCCCAAGCGTGGACAGCGCATGTTTGAGCTGCTCGATGAGAATAACTACCTGGAAGTGATTAAGATGATGGAGGCGGACACACAAAGTGGGCTTGCACTGCCTGACCTGCATTGGATGGCGCGCAATCAGATCGTGTTTTATGGGATGGGTTTTGCCGAAACCTACGTCATGCGCCCCCCAATAGCCACAGCCACCGAAGCACAGGCACAGGCGATTATTGAACACATGCACCAGACACCGACACTCTTTGAACGGGTCGGACGATGAATAAGAAGGCCCTGCGTCCTCAGAGTATTTTCTCTACCGTAACAGGCAGCTCAAGACTGAAGTTCGCACGATCGACAGCCTCATCGTTCAGAATAACGACGCCAGTCTCCTGATGGGGTGCATCGGCTTTCAGATGCACGGAGCGTAGACCGCCGAGCCATCGACGGGCATCCGATACATAGATGAGATCGCCTTCTCGGACAGAGAGTTCGTCCATTAACTCGGCTGGCAGCCGCACCCGATCGGCATCAACCAACTCTGTGCGAAGTTGGAGAGGACCAGAAGTTTTCGGTTCAGACCGATTCGGTTCACCGCCCTTAAACAGTCGCATCCCTTCGGACAAGGTAGCGAGACAGAGTCCGGGAAGTTCTGACTTTGGTCGCGGTTTAGTAAAGAGCGTGATCCCCACGCCCAGCACAACTGTGACCAATGTACCGAACAGGCCGCGCATATAGATATATCCCTTATCGGGCGGGACACCGTGGGCGAGCGGTTCAATTAGAAAATAGAGCGCTTTGTGATGGGTAACGAGAGTAAGTAGAGATCCCAAGAGCAGTGCCCAAAACGCTGCTGCCGACGTGAAACGAGACCAGAGGACACCCATAAGCAGGACCACAATCAGCGATGGCAGTATCGTTGTAAAGAACTTTGAGTGTGCCGTATAGATCTGATCATCCAACTCAAAGATGGGAACCAGTACCAGCCCTAGCAGCGTCGCGCCAACGGCTGCCAAGCGAGCGGCATGGAGATAGTATTTGTCATCTTTACCCGGTACAACGGTCTTCCAGATGTCGTTGACTCCCACAGCGGAAACAGCATTAATAAGCGTATCAAGCGTGGACATCAGCGCCGCGAGCAGCGCAGCGATAACCAGACCAAATATCCCCGGCTGGGTGATGACTTGCATCACCATGACGAAAACGCTCTTCGCTTTTTCAGGCGCTTCGGGCCACCCGTAGGTCTCCATCGCTTTGCCGACCCAACCCCCATTGCTGACAACGATTGCTGCGATAGGCATCAGAACAAGCACCATAACAATCATAGCTTTGCGACCATCGTGGACAGACTTGACCGACAGGAAGCGCAGAATGATGCCCTGATTAATAAAAAAGAAAGCTACGGTGCCTGAAAGCGCATCGCCCCAGAACGTGCCGATGAAATGAAAGTTTGCGGGTTCGTTGAATTGAGGGAAGGGGACTTTATGCGTCGCTGGCAGTCCGTTCCAAAATGCGTCCCAACCGCCAACGTGATTGATGCCAAGCACGAAAATTCCAATCCCAGCGACAAGCAGGATCATGCTCTGGAATAGATCAGTCATGAGCACCGACATCTGGCCCCCACTGTGCATATAGGCAAGCGAAATGATTGCCACTATCACAGCACCCACCATTATGGGCATCCCTATGACGCGGTTCAGGACGACAGCGATTGTCTGTAGGTTCATGCCGATATAACCGACAAGATACAGCACGATCAGGATGAGTACCATGAACCGCGTGCGTCGATCGAATCGGCGTTCAAAATACTCAGGGATGGTGCTTATGCGGTTGAAGTAGATAATGGGAAACCAGCCGAGCAGGAACAGCGGCATGATGAACCAGTCGTTCGTGTAGTACGTCATACTGGCAAGTCCGCTGTCGTAGCCTAGGTCAGAATAGTTGATAAAACTGTAGGAACCGACAAGAGTAGCAATACATGACGCGGCGACTAACCACCAAACGAAACGTTGACCACCAAAGAAGAAGTCCGCCGTGGATTTCGTATATCGCCCGAAGTAGATACCGCAAGCCACAATAGCTGCAAAGTAGAGAACAATGACGGTGTAATCAATTGTATGGAGTGAATCGCTCATTTGCCGGGGGGTCCCTCCACAGAAAAAATCCAAATCAGGTGGATGCCTGCGAACAGAAAGAAGCCGACGACGAGCACCCAGATGATACGCCGATCAGCACGTAGCCCCTTATAGACAATCCCGGCTCGAAGAGTTAGCCAGAGGGAGGAAAAAAAGAACAGTCCACCGAACAGGTATTGATAAAACCACGCAAACCAGTTGTCCGACAAGATACTGCGAGCGAATACAACAAATTGATCTATCATAAAGCGATTCCAAAAAAATGGTTCCTGTCTATAGCAGTCAGATTCTTCAAAAAGTGGTGCTGGACCTCCATCTTGATTTGTCATTATAGCATAATCTCAAAAAACCGGTCAACACCTTTTCGTCGCTGCGATCACACCGTCAAAATGTCGCTAAAACTTCCATTTGGCACTCTATAATGTCCCTGTTGATTTTTGTGTTCTCAATTTTTCAGAATTCTGTTATAATTATAGTGAGGAACAACTTGCTTTCACTGACCTGTCCTATGGGAAGCAATTGGATATAATCTACACAAAGGAAGGTAATAAGATGGCGCATCTGACCGAAGCCCAAGTGGCACAATTTAAGGAAGAGGGGTATCTAGTAGTTGAAGACGTGTTGGACCCCGAACAAGACTTAGACCCAGTTATTGAAGAGTACGCAGGCGTCTTGGATCAGCTCGCTCAAGAGCTGTATGATAAGGGTGAGATATCTTCGATGTATGAGGATCTGCCGTTTGGCGATCGACTAACGAAAATTTACACTGAATCTGGTAGAGTACATGCACAGTATTTCGATTTTTCTTTGCCCCAGCAGAATGTGCAGCCGGACACACCGATGTGGGTGGGACCTCAAGTTTTTCACCTGCTCCGTAACGAGAGACTTCTTGATGCGATTGAATCGTTAATTGGCCCCGAAATTTACTCAAACCCAGTGCAGCATGTACGTCTGAAGCCGCCGGAGCACCTCTGTCCAATCAACGAAGATACCGGACGCCCCCAGATAGGAGCGACCCCATGGCATCAGGATACTGGGGTTGTCACACCAGAAGCGGATGAAACCGATATGCTGACAGTTTGGTTCGGTTTGTGGGATGCTACGATTGAAAATGGCTGCCTCGAAGTTATTCCCAAAAGCCACCGTGAAGGATTACTACAGCACTGCATCACGAGCACCGATCTGTCAAGAGGATTTGGTCGTCACATTCCGGGCAAATATCTGCGTGAACCAGATAGCGTACCGATCCCGCTCAAACGTGGCGGCGTCCTATTTTTCCATCGTCTTAACTGCCATAGCTCGCTGCCGAATAACAGCGACAATATCCGTTGGAGTTTTGACCTGCGCTACAACCCAACGGGTCAGCCAACCGGGCGTAGTGCATTTCCGGGCTTCGTCGCACGTAGCCGCTCCAATCCGGAGAGTGAATTGCACGATGCCGAGGAGTGGGCAAATCTGTGGTATGAGACGCGCAGCCGGCTGTCGGGGAGTGATGACAATCCCACCTTCCACCGCTGGAAAACGGACGATCCCAGATGTGCTTAAGCGTAGGTAACCAGGGGGGCTAGTTTGCAACTGTGGATACGTTCTCCGGTCAGGGATCACGAGTGAAACGTGATGCGTGAAACGTGAACATGCAAAAAGCGGGAAAGCGAGGGAGCATGTTTTTTTGTCTTTCGCTTTCCTACAATCGAAAGCTAAGTTGCCCATGAAAGTTCTTGACGCCATAGCACATATCATGAGGAAGGAGGGCGTTGAGTACCTCAGCGCCTATCCTACAACTGCTCTAATCGAGTCAACTGCCGAGGTTGGCATACGACCAATCATCTGTCGTCAGGAACGGGTAGGGGTAGGTATCGCAGATGGTTACGCGCGGGTGAATAACGGCAACCCACCGGGTGTGTTCGCTATGCAGAATGGCCCCGGTGCTGAAAACGCCTTCGCAGGTATCGCTACCGCCTACTCTGACGCCGTGCCCATGTTGTTGCTCCCGTTGGGTCATCCCACAGCACGTGATGGTGTATTCCCTCTCTTTAGCTCGGTACGCAGCTTTTCAGACATCACCAAGTCCGTTGAGCAGCTCAACACCGCTTCGCAGATTGGTGAGACAATGCGCCGGGCATTCGCTAGGCTCAAGATGGGGCGGCCGGGTCCCGTCATGGTTGAAATCCCCACCGATATCGCGGACACAGACGTAGACGCATCAATCCTTGAGAATTACAAGCCTGTCAAAGCCACGCTTTCAAACGCCGATTCTCAGGATGTACTTTCTGCAGCGCGTGCACTGCTCGACGCAAAAGCTCCCATTATCCATGCCGGACAAGGGGTATTATACGCGGAGGCCACCGAGGAATTGGTGGAGCTAGCAGAACTGCTACAGGTGCCTGTCATGACCACACTGGCGGGAAAAAGTGCCTTCCCCGAAAAGCATCCCTTGGCTCTGGGTAGCGGTTCAAGCGTCATGAACGGCTGCGTCTACCACTTCCTAGGTCGAGCTGATGTGATATTTGGGATTGGCACATCCTTCACACGGCACAGCATGACCACGACTATTCCTTCGGGTAAGACCTTCATCCATGCGACAAATGATCCGATAGACATAGATAAAGATTACTACACCGACTATCCCGTCATTGGAGACGCCAAGCTGGTGCTGCAGCAGTTCATAGAGGCTTGCAAAGACCTCCGTCCAAGCACCGACCAAGATGATAGCAAAGTTGTGGAAGAGATTGCATCTGTTCGGAAAGCGTGGTTGAAGGAGTGGATCCCCAAGCTCACATCGGCTGAGGTTCCCATCACTCCCTACCGCGTCATTTGGGAGTTTATGAACAATGTCGATACGGCGGAAGCGATTGTCACCCACGACTCTGGAAGCCCCCGCGACCAACTTATGCCGTTCTATCAATCGGGAGGTCCCCGAACGTACCTAGGCTGGGGCAAGTCGCACGGACTTGGAACAGGGCTTGGGCTTAACATTGGGGCAAAACTCGCTGCACCCGAAAAATTCGTGGTCAACTTCATGGGGGATGCTGCATTCGGGATGACAGGATTGGACTTCGAGACAGCTGCCCGAAACAGTATACCTATTCTCACCGTAGTGCTGAACAACTCCAGTATGGCTATAGAAACAACGCACATGGCGAGATCTCATGAATTATACGGGACACGAGACATTGGCGGTAACTATGCCGATATGGGGCGGGCTATGGGTGGATGGGCGGAACGGGTAGCGGATCCCGCGGAAGTGGGTCCGGCAATTCTACGCGCTCGGAAAGCCACTGAAGATGGGCAAGCGGCATTGCTTGAGTTTATCACCAGCGAAGAAACAGCCTTTTCGTACAGGCGCCCCTTCGGGTAGCAGTTCCTACCTTCAGCATATCTGCCAGATTTGGACTTTCACTTTTGTGGGCTACTGACTATTTAATGGCGAGAATTAATATCCCTGTAGGCATGCCAACTAACTGTTTACATTCTAGATTGCCCGTAGCTGTTTCATACATTTCGATAGAACTAAATCCCGCATACTTCATGGCTGCTAAAAGACTTGTCAGTGTGTGGGCCCACTGATAGGTGGTGAAATCCTCACCTGCTGGATTCCCTGTGCTGCGTTCGTCCGCTTCTCGACGTATAAATACCCCTTCATTGAAATAATGGGTGCGATAGGTTTCACTAGTCTCACCCATAAGTACCTCGGAAGCGAATTTCGTCACCGGATGGTCCCCAACGAACAGAAACTGTCCTTCCGGTTTTAATGCCCTATACACATTGCCAAACCACGTTTTGAGATCACCGATCCAAGCTGCAACCGCATCCGAAAATACAAAGTCAAAACGCTCATTCATTAGATTCTCGGGTAATTGCAAGATGTCAGCAAGCACAAAGTTACACTCCAGACCAAGTTCCTCCGCAGTTTTTTTTGCAGCTTCCAATTGTACTGACGAATTATCAACGCCAACAACCCGAGCACCCAAGCGAGCCCAGCAGCAGCTTTCTCCTCCGTCGCCACAACCTAAGTCGAGGAGCTGTTTTCCCTGTACGTTGCCCAAAAGTTCAGTCCATCTTTCTTCCAAGAACAACTTACCTTCTTGAATATCCTCCGCTAGCGATCTTCGGTGAACAACCAAACCTTCGTCTCTTTGTCGCCGGTATGAATTCCATGCTTGCCGATTGTGAGAAGCAGCAGCATCCGTCAAATCTATATTGTGTTCCTTTTGCATATTCGGTTTCCGTTCCATTAGATATCACAACTTTTATATTCGCAATAGCTTCGGTCAGTTCTGAGCATCTATATATACTCTCTCGTCCCTTAAATCTCGTCCTTAAGTAAAAATTCAGTCAATTTTTACACACTCGGATCTACTGGGCAGCAGAAAAGGGAAAAACCGATATTGAAAATGTTACTATCCATCCGCCTCGGGGACTTGCTCATCTGAAACCATTGGCTGCCGCCACAGCGACGGCATTAGCAATACCACTAACGAAAGCGACACAATTCCTAGCACTGCGTCAAACCCGATGGCAAATGGTGTGCTGCTCATTGACGCAATAGCACCCACCATAAGTGCCCCCAGCGGACCCGCACCGATGGCAAGGCTGATAACGCCTAACGCTCGTCCCCGCATCTCCTCCCTAGATCGCAGCATCACAAGGGTTGACTGCATTGTTGAAAAGCCCGATGTCCCGAACCCCAAAACGAATAGCACTGGGAGGGCAACGTAGTACCACCGCACCATTGAGAAGCATAAGAGCATAACCAACCCAAGCATTGACCCACCGATGTACAACCGTCCATGAGAACGGGTAACCCCTATTGAAGCAACGCCAATTGCACCAAAAAGTGCGCCCAACCCCTCAGCACCGAGGAGCGTTCCCATCAGCCCCGGTCCAATCAAAAGAACATCGCGAGCGATAACTGGAATCATCTGTGCATAAGGGAAGAGCAGCAAATTCATCAGGATGGTGACAAGGACGGTTGCCACCAGCACATTGTCGCGCCTCACATACCGGAACCCTTCTACCAAGTTGCCAAGGACGCTAGACAACCCAAGGCGGCTCCGGTCGGCTGGCGGCAGGTTCACCGCTGCGATCAGGACAATCGCCACAACATAGATTGCGCTAACAACAACGTAGCCTCCCAACACATCAACCGTGGTTATCAACGCACCTGCCAACGCAGGACCGATCATACGGCTCGCCTGCATACCGACAGAATCCATCGCGATAGCATTGGTCACCCCAGCCCTGCCGACCAGATCGTGTATGGCTGAACGTCGGGATGGCATATCCAGTGCCCATCCGATGCCGGTGCACCCCATAACGACGTAGGCATGCCAGAAACGTATCGCTCCCGTCTGGAGTAGCAGCACCATCACAAAGGCAGCCACACAGCTTATTACCTGTGTCAGGATGAGGATTCGGTGCTTATTGACCCTATCAGCCAACACACCGCCCACCATGCCAAGTATCAGAAGGGGCAACATCCCGAAGAAACCGACCAAAGCGACTAAAAAGGGTGAGTCTGTCAACTCTAGGACAAGCCAGCCGAGCAGCGTCAGCTGCATCCACCGGCAGATGTAGGCGAGAAAATTTGCGGGCCAGAGCAACCGGTAGCTGCGGTTGCCGAATGCCTCGAAAGTGCGCAAGGAATGCCCCCTGCGCACCGTTACTCGTGAAGTATTTGCCATTAAATGTTGAAGGTTACCCTATAGACACCTGTCCACCACTCTAGGTTGTGAGAGGCTCGTTCGCCATGGATTAGAAAATCCGTGGCACATCGTTAAAAAATGTACTACTGTCCACCACCGAAGATTTTGCCGCCTAAACTCCAGATACTAACGCCTGCAAAAGCAATCTGAATCAACGCGGATATAAATCCACCGATCCACATCACACGGTGCGTTTGATAAGAACGAGGGAGTTTGGAATTCAAGCGCAACGCAAGAACCATGACAAATGAAATCGCAAAGTTTCCCAAAGTGCCCGCAATTTGCGTGAGAATATCAAACTTTAGATCTGCCCAAATGACAATAAAGGTGGAGACGAAAAAATAGGCACAGATGAAACGCTGGATTTTAGAATAGGGCCATTCGCGGGAGGGCCACAGTGCCTCTAAAAATTCGTGCGATACACGGGTAAGAACTTCGGGCACCGCTTGTAGAGTTCCCCAAAGGGCGGCAATGATACAAACGTAGTAAACCCAGACCAACGAGGGATGGATGTTACTCCAGACGTGAGCCTGTTCGGTGAGTAGGCTCCACCCTTCAAATCGGCTTTCTAGTGGATACAAAACCGCAGCACCAGATATCATAAATGCTGCTGTTACAATAAACAGAACGACTGCACCCATGCCAGCATCCCACCGCAACGGTGCGACAAGTTGTCGTAATCGGCTGACCTGCTCTGGTGCGTCGGGCAGATAGTCAATCGCTTCATTCTTGAAAGCGTAATCGCGGATGGCGTCAATATTTTGATGTCCTGTCAACCCCCAGCGGTGCAGTCCAATCCAGTTGGCGTAGACGATATAGCCCATTGCACCACCACCAACGTAAGCAAACGTTGTCGCCATTGTCAGCAGCGGATTCTGACGCGCATCGTCGGGTGTCCACTCTGGAAATGGTGGTAGGTGTCCGACATTTACGGATCCGATGAAGGCTTGCCAGAGATCTGGACGCACCATCAAGGTTCCAATAATCGTTCCAGTGACAAGGATCAGGCAGATGATGACCTGCTGCTTTTCCAACCTGTTATATGACATCTTCAGGCTGAGTAGTAAAGCAAGACCAATGAAGGCAGAGGTGAAGATGTTTTCCCAAATCGGTTCGGGGATTGATTGCGGAACTCCGTTAAGTAAAAAGTGAAATAGATCCGCACACGGTTTAGCAATCGGCACCCAAGCCATCGGACCGCCGATTAATTCAACTAACATAATCATAAGCAAAAACCAACCGCGCGGTCCGGGGAGCCTTACCAGACGATGTCCAAGATATTCACCGCTAACAGCGGTGTAACGTCCGAGCAGATAGGTAAGAAAAACACCTTTGACGATACAGCTTATAAGCACGAGCCATAGGAGATCATAGCGCGCCCAAGCACCTGTACGGACAACGACAATCGTTTCGCCGGCACCGATACTGACCGATGCGACAATTGCAGCGGGGCCAAAGACAGCCATTAAGCCAAGCAGTTTCTGCATTGACCACGGTTGACCAAAAACCCCGGTAGGAGGTGGAATTTCGACCGTGCCTATCTCCTCTTGATTTTCATCAATTGTTTCTTTCTCCTCCATAGTTTCTCCTGTTAGTTAGGGCAGAAAAATAATCCGGATAATTTTCCTCCGGTATCCCAGTGAAATTGACAAACCGCTTCTTATCAGGACGCAATTTGCGTTTCTTCAGCACAAGCTATTATATTGAGATCCGACCCGCTTTAACAGCCAATTCGCTATAGTGGTTAAACCTATCGCTTAGTAAATTGGACTAGCCAACATTATAGTCACATCATGCAACGTGTCAATAAAAAACGAGGTATGGCACAGCCATGTCAATGCACAAAATAGTGGATTGGGGGAGTTCTTTTGTCTAGTGATCCGTATCTTCACCCTGATACAATCTCCTCCACATTCACCAGATAAATCTGGCGCGAGCCTTCATGCACTGAATCAAACGTTATCATCTTGCCATCAGACGACCAGCGTGGATGCAGATCACATCGGATATCCCCTGTAAACATCTCTTCTGAATAAAACCCTCCCAACTCAATCTTCCGCTCTCGCCTAATGTCATAAAGCATGAGTTCCGCCAGACGTTGTGGATTATTCGGATAGGTATCACATACAATCCAATTTCTGTCTGGAGAAAAACTTGCATGACCGTCCTGCGGGAGAACCCCCGCTCCGAATGGCTTAAAATCCCCCTTGCCATCCGTCAATTCCAAAAACTGCATCTCTCCTGTCACATCACTGGAGATTAGGACACGGCTTTCGTCTCGCCAAGCAAAGTGGGAAACCTTATTTCCAAATGGGATTTGAGGGACTAGATTTGAACCATCAGGATTCACCGTCCAGAGCGATGATAAGAAACCGTCTCCGTACCTGATACGACAGAAAAACAGAACCCGCGTTCCGTCGGTATTAAAGAGGACATGGTTAAACCAAGCCAATCCGTCTGGTATGTCTTGACTTTCTCGGATCAGGTCAGCAATCGATAAAATCAGATTTGAACTCCCATCCCTTAAATCCAACAGGAATAAGCCATCGTCTGTGGGATGTGGCTGCAAACTATCTATATCCATCTCGTTAGCATATCCGACCACAGCACGACAGTGTGCCATACGGGCAAAGTTCAATCCAAGCGCAACTGGCTGGGTCGGTGAGAGCGCAGCAACCGCGCCGTGCATGGTTCGGATTTCTCTTGTCTGTAAATTGATTGCCCTTGAAACCAATTCCTCGTTTTCCCAATCGTTGAAAGTAAACTCGCTCCCAAAACCGACATCAATCCAGTGCATCATACTTCCCTGCTGTAAATTGAAAGCACTGGTAGATGTGTACGGAATAAACGCATGGGTTTCTTTGTCGATTAGTCCTACCGAAGCGACATCCCCAACAATCGGTCGATGGTCGTGGAAATCGGTTTCGAGCGACAGATGGTATCGGAGTGATGGATCCCATGTTTCAATCCCGTAATATCCATAGAAATGGTGTTTGGGGGGCGATGAAAGCCGGGTGATGGTAATCATAAATCTCTCCCTATTGCTAAAAAGAGGTTGAAGGCTAGGATAAAACATGATAACCTCAAAAGCAATGATATTCACTACTTATTCAGCCATCTAATGCCTCAGAAAGTGATATATAGTAAACATTAAAAATAAATAGACACTTTCGCTCACCGGTAGGTGCGGTTTCCAATCGCACCGCATAGGTGCCGTGGTCGGTTGAAACGGCGCAGTTGGAAACAGCGTCTACCAATTTGGAGTGTCCCATTAATTCTAAGATCTACTATAAATACCACCGACTCGGAGGAGAAATTCCACATGTCAATCCGTTTAACCCTTCTCGGAACCGGTACACCAACACCAATCCTTCATCGTGCGGGTTCTAGTTATCTGGTCTCCCTAGGAGAGGAGCTGCTTCTCTTTGATTGCGGTCCCGGTTGTGTGCGGCGGCTACTAGAGAAAGACGTACCACCAACCCATATTACACACCTATTTTTAACCCATCTACATTACGATCACTGTGTCGATTATGGTTATCTGGTCTTGTCGCGTTGGGATCAGGGTGTCGGCAAAATTCCAGAATTAAGTGTGTATGGTCCCTCCAACACAGAAAGGATGACCCGACTGCTCTTCGGTGAAACCGGTGTATTCGGACCGGATCTGGCAGGAAGAACCGAGCATCCCGGCAGCCATTTCATCTATGAAAAACGCGGTGGCGTATTACCACGTGAGCGACCGAACCCAACGGTGACTGAGGTCGCTGATGGGGCCATAGTGGAATGTACGGATTGGCGTATAAAAGTAGCAGAGGTCGTCCACTGCCAACCCCAACTCATCTGTCTCGCCTACCGCTTGGAGGCACAGGGGCATTCTATCGTCTTTGGCGGTGATACGGGACCAACACCAAAACTCACCGAACTCGCAGCGGGTGCCGATGTACTGGTGCATATGTGTCACTTTATCAATGGGGTTGTTACAGATCCCAGATTGACGGACTGTTGTTCAGGGCATCTGGACGCAGCGCGTACAGCGCGTGACGCACAAGTCAGCACACTGGTGCTGGTTCACCTGACAGAACAGGTTGCACGCCCTGGGATACGGGAGCGTCTGTTGTATGAGGCGGGGCAGATTTTTGACGGGCATATCATCTTGGGGGAAGATTTACTTGATATACCGCTTGATGGGATAAAACCGGAATTGATCCAATAGGTATTGGTAGCCTAAAAGCATTTTGGGCAACCACAAGTTTCTTGATCCCGATTCATCGGGGGGTTGCCCCTACATTGAGGCAATTTCTGTAGGGGTTGGGATTCTCAACCTGTTGGGCGAGGAAACTTCGCCCCTACGACACATAGATGTCAACACGCCCTAGTTAATCGACACGGTTCGAGGGGGACCAGATTCTTGGAAAGAAGGGATCTGTGCACGGGTCCCCGTGCTTCACATAGGGCCCGAGTTGAGCACCAATCAGATTATCCCTGCCATGCTTGTTATAGGTCGTCCCGCCGGGCATCATGTTAAGCGCGATCGAGAGACGCGGTGCCTCCGTTCGATTGGGACCCGATCCGTGAAAGGTCAGTCCCGTATGGAAGCTGACTTGACCCGCTTTGAGTACACAGGGCGTTTCTACCCATCGCCGGGCACCTTGAGCAAACCTTTCCTCCGAAGCGTGTAGATCTTTATTCGCAAAGCCGGCGGCGGCTTTAATCAACCCCCACTTATGTGACCCTTCAACAAAACGCATACTTCCATTGGCAAGATCGGTGTCTTGTAGGGCAATCCAAGCTGTGCAGAAGGTGGTCGAGTTGAACATAGTCCAGTGGGCGGCATCCTGATGCCAGCCAACATTGCCGTCTAGAACTTCCTCCAATTCGGAGCCGACTCCCGGTTTGTAGAGGACTTGGTCGTGCACCAGACGGACTTCACCAGTTTCCATCAGTTGGGAAGCCAAATAGCCAATCTCTTTGGATCGAATCAACTCGCGGATTTTGGCGTTCACCCACCAACCGTTGACCACATGTGCCAATTTCGGACTTTGCGGATCGAACTTCGGCGGTTGTCCCCAGTGCATCGAATCGAAATCTCGCTCACCGCGGATGGTACGGTAGACCGCATCACGCAGCTCCTCCACCGCCGTATCGTCGAATAACTCAGGCCCAATCCAAAAACCTTGATCGTGGTATGCCTTCCGATCTGCTTCTTGCAGTTCAACGTCGAGCATCTGAGTTTTCATATCTCTATTTTATCTGTTTTCAGAGGAATAGTTACACTCATACAAAAGCAAAGACGCGCGTCGGGGCACCGGAACTCCGTGCTAATTTCATCGGCGCAATCGCCACATGAAAGTTCGTCGACAGTTCGCTCAGGTTACATAGATCTTCGACCTGCGGGATCCCAGCACCGAGAAAAACAAGATGGGCAGGCGGTAGGCCGTCGTGCTGAGGCGGATGTCCAGCCATCGAGTCGATGCTACAAGCATCCGTCCCAATCGTCTTGATCTCCTTCTGGACAAGTAGCCTCGCTGCATCTTCGCTGAAGCCGATCCATTGGCGGTTGAAACTATCCTGGTATGCATACCGATCCATGCCGGTCCGCATGAAAACGATGCTATCTGGCGGAATATCGCCGTTTTCGGCAATCCATCTTTCGATGTCTTCTGCTGTTACGGCATCACCCGGTTGTTTCACTTCCGATAGGTCTATCAGCACCGCAGATCCAGTTAATTTTTCCTGTGGGATTTCAGCGACGGTGAATCCCTCGGAGTACATCAAGCAAGGCACATCGATATGCGTCGCACAATGTCCGGATAGATCTACTCGGCTTTCAAAGTAGCCATCCTTGTCGATTGTTGCTGTATCGTAGATCTTGACAGGGTCAATCGGCAGCTCGCGTGGGCTGTTTTCATCAACCGTGTAAGAGAGATCTACTACTTTCTGAAAATTGATTTGCATTGTTATCCCCTTTTATATTATTTGGCGGAACAGACATTGAGTGTCGTCAATTTCTCCTCCGCGATATTGTAGTTCTGTGACGCTGCAAAATAAGTTGGGGTTTATTTGCCAGAATATAGATGAATACTGATTCTATTTTAATCGCCCATTGCTAGTAACCCACATAGTAATAGGCATACTCCGTATGCCGTAACCCTTGTGCATACGATGAGACAATAGTGCTTGCCTACTACTGTGGAGGACACGTAGATTGGGTTGAACCAAAGACAAGTAAAAATAACAACCGTACAACTCGATGCCGATGCACAATTTTCATTCAAATCTCAAAAATCTGAGTGAAACCCAACGCTTTTCCCATCAGATGTCCGGGAACGTGAGGTATGAAGTTGGGTTTCACTCTCTCTTCGATGCTATCTACAGAGGCTCCAGTTGGATAGGTGTTTGATGTGTCCAAATCGGATTTCTCGACTTCGTTCAACCCAACCTACGCACTACTGGACACCGTTGCCAACGCCCGATGAATCGGGCAACTACAGTCTGGAGTGCGCAAGTCCTGAGCTGCTACAATCCGACGAAATTGAGAGCGCGAAAGTGTTGTGCGAAAATTTTTCTGAACAAAAAGATGAGATTTGGCGTCTAAGGGTTCAGTCATAGATTTTACCCTTTTAATTTGCTAAAGTCAAATTGCCTAATTTTGAAGTTCGCGTTTGTAGTAACTCCACACCTCACCCAAGGAGAAGTTCTCAACTGTTTGCTACATCGCCCAACAATAACTGAAATTGTCATTACAAAAACCGATTCAATCGCAAAAATGAGGTTACATGATGTACCAGAGAGGAGATTCAAATGTACCGTCTGTGCACTGTTTTATTAATATGTTGTGTTACGAGCTTGTTGTTCCTCAACTCCCAATCCGTGTACGCGCAGGTTGAAAACTCTCGGAACGGAGTTAAAAACTCCTCCGACTCATCGGAGTCCTTGAAACGAGGTCGGAACGGAACTGAAAAGCGGGTGAATCGGAAGCAAGCTGAAGAACGGGAAAGCGTTGGAAATTTCTATCGCGTTATTATTGAAAACAACCTATTCCGTCCGTTGGGTTGGCGCAAGCCAAACCGGGATCCTGAATACGCATTGGTTGCCACATGGATTGGCACGCAAGGAACAGTTGCAAAAGCCCTCGTAATGGAACGGAAATCCAGCCAACTCTATTATGTAGCTAGAGGTGAGAAGGTTGGCGATGCCATTGTCGAAAACATCGCTGCGAATCAGGTGAGCCTCAAAGCCTCAGATGACATTGTAACGCTCAAAGCAGAGTCAATGCAGTTTCTCAGCGGTTCCAGTTCCTCACGTGAAAGGTCAGGTGAAGGCGGAGAGGAGGCGGATTCCCGAGAGCATTCGGATGATGAACGTCGGGCTCAAAGAGCCGGACGGCGTGGGGCTAATCGGGAACGAGACGCATTGCGTGAGTGGTTACGCAACGCCTCACCTGAAGAACGTCGTGAGAAACTAGAGGCAATTCGACGAGAACGTCAAGGTGGTGGACGTCGCGGTGGCAGAGCAAGAAATAGGGAAGATTCTAAAGACAAAGATGAAGTAGACTGGGACGAGATAAAAGGCAAATGATACAAGAACCGCCGTGGACAACTGTAGGAGTTATGCAGTGCAGTTTGCAAGAGCGCAATATGAATGAAACGTGAAACGTAAAACGTGATTTAATTCTACTGAAGAATCTCCTCCTCAAGACCTATTCATCTACCTCTCAGTCGAGCCAACTCCTACCATCTGAGAGTATCCTGCCAACCGGCACAGTCACGCTATCTCTCTACCGATGGCAGGGAGACAGTGAGTGTCATCACCTAATGCGTGCTTTCCCGACTAGTTAAGGGACACCACCGAGTCCTCATCAGAAAGCGAAGTAAAGTTTCCTTGGCTTCCGGCGTACCGATTCGGTACAAAGCATGAACCGCATCGCCGCGCACATACCGGTTGTCATCAGAAAACATCCCTCCTAAGGCACCAACCGCATCAACCGCGTGGGAACCAATCCGCGCCAGTGCAAGGATTGCATCCCGTCGAACCCGTTCATCTTTATCCTGCAATGCTGCACTTAATGCAGGGATGGCTGTTGACTTCCCTTGACTGACGGTCCCCAACGCCTCCGCTGCACGGGAGCGAACCTCCTCCGATTCATCGTCCAACACTCCTACTAATTCCGGAACAGCGGCTTGTGCGAAACGACCAATATCGCCCAACGCCTCCGCAGCGGTCTCACGTACCTGTGAATCTAGATGCTTCAAGTTGCCCATGAGTGGGTCAACCGCAGGCACACCGATCGCATTCAACGCATAATACGCATGTCGCCGTACCGTCTCAGATTCATTCTCAAACGCTTCCATCAACACAGGGACCACTGATTCCCCATATTCGCCTAACGCATAAGCAGCGCTGAGACCCTTTGACTCCGAATCATTTCCCATAGCTGTAATCAGTTTTGACACGGGCTTCTTAGATTGAACGTTGCTCGGTGTATCTCCGTTTGTCTTTCCATGATGCCAGTCCCAAACGTGCTGGAACATCTTTTGATGCGCATCATTGCCGATCGACTTACTCTGATTCCACTCCGCCTGTTCGTTATTCCATGAAGGCGACTCCGGCTCTGACATGCGGGCAAAGAGGAATTTCATCATATAACGGTTCTTGTCGGTACAATTCGGCATGCCGCGGTGCCAAAGGTCATAGTTTACAATAGCAACCGTACCAGCTTTGCCACAGACCGGAAGTTCATCGCCGACTGCTGCACCATCAGGGGTGTTATAGTAGTGACTCCCCGGAACAATTCCGGTGGGTCCGAGCTCTAGGGGCGTATCCTGTGGATAGTAGAAAACCAACAATCTTCGGGTGTGATGCGACCATCGTCTGCCACCGTCTTGGTGCATCCGCTGCCCTTCACTCTTCGGTCGATTGAAGTGGGGATGGCGATGGGGCTGCATGTAGTAGTCCTCGCCCAGAACACTGATCAACCCACCGATAACCCATTTGTCATCGAAGACCGTTTGAATCTCAGGGATTCGAGGCAACAGGTTATTCCCCGGATTGCCCTCCTTTTCAAACACCTCTTCTGTTCGCTCATAAATGAAATCGTGAAAACTCGCTGAGAGATCCGTGTTGACGATCACGTAACCATTAACAATAAAGTATCGCATCTGATCGTCAGTGAGAAGGTATTTTTTATCTATCATTTTCTGTTTTTTCCTTTCAGCTGTAGATCTGTCTGTAAAATTTATGATTTGATAGTGAGGCTATCACATCTATCCTCACAGTGAAGCGAGTTCGACGGATTCAACTTTCAGGTCCTCGGTCAAGTAACCCGCTTTGACCCCCGGTGAATGTTCAAAAACGAGTAGCCAGTTTTCCGCCAACGCCTGTTTCAACACCCGTTCCTTGTTCTTCATCGCAGTCAAAGCGTCGAGATCAAATCCCATGACATAATGTGTTTTTATATGGGAGGGGGTCGGGACCAAGTCCGCCAGAAAACATGCGGTCATCCCGCCCGATTTTACCGTAACAATCTGATGGTTTGGTGTATGTCCCGGTGCAGGCAGTATTGCCACGCCGGGGGCAACCTCTACCTCCCCGGAGATAGGCACAACCTGTTCCCGCCTTTCAAGCGGCTCCCAAGTATATGAGAGATAGCTGGGACTACTGCGCGGGTCAGGCTCCTTTGCATACCCCAGTTCACCTTCATTGATGTAGTAGACGGCGTTCGGAAATGTGGGTTTGAATTCTCCCTCATCCTCTCGAAAGCAATTCCCGCCAGCGTGGTCAAAATGTAGGTGTGTTAAAATAACTTTGTTGATATCCGCCGCCTGCACCCCCGCTGCTGCGAGGCTTCTCAGCAAATCTGTCTGCGACTTATCAACACCATACAGAAAAGCGAATTTTTCATCGTAGGCAGCCCCAAGCCCGGTATCTACTAGAATGTTCTCCGTGGGTGTCCGAATCAAAAGGCAGTTTAGCCCCATTAGGATTCGGTTGCGGTCATCAGCCGGATTGCTACGTTCCCATAGTACCTTTGGTATCGTGCCGAACATAGCACCTCCGTCCAGTCGGAATGTGCCATCGCTTACCACAAAAAGCTCAAATTCACCAAATTTCATAGCGTAATCACCTGAGTTGTAGAGAACGCAGATCTGCGTTCCCTACAACTTAATTCTTCAACGGCTTCCCTGTCTTGAGGGTATACTCGATCCGCTGATGCGTTTTTTCTTCGCCACAGAGTCTAAGAAATGCTTCACGCTCCAACTCAAGGAGATAGTCCTCGGATACAGATTGTGTGGTGGGAAGTTCCCCACCACAAAGAACATACGCAAGCTGATTTAAGATCTTCACATCGTGGTTACTGAGCTGTCCGGAGCGTTGCGTGAGATCAATTTCTGATTTTAATCGGTCAAGCCCCGTGTTCCCCATCACAAATACTTGTCTCGGTTGAGGTTCCTGATACCCATCGGCTACCATCGCTAGCACCAACTGCTTGGCATCGTGTAGGTGATGCATCCGATTGATTGAAACAGTGTCCGCCTCACGGAGATAACCGATTCGTTTTGCACCCACAGCGCTCTCAGACACTTTGGCATAGGCGATCGTTTCAAAGGCACGCTTAAAGTGCGGAAACAGTTCAGCATCTGCATCCAACGGAACACCCTCTAGGCAGCGGATTGCCATCTCCTTTACGCCACCCGCAGCGGGGATAAGCCCGACACCCACCTCAACCAGACCGATGTAAGTTTCGGCGGCAGCGCAGATTCGATCTGCCCCGAATGCGATTTCGCATCCGCCACCCAATGCCATGCCCACGGGGGCAGCGACCACCGGCTTAGGGGAAAGTCTGAATCTCATGTTCGCCCTTTGGTAAGCGGCGATCATCGTTTCAAGCGCATCCCAATCTCTGTTTCGAGCCCGTTCAAGCATCAAGGCAAGATTCGCACCGACGGAGAAGTTGTCGGCATAATTCCCGATGACGAGTCCTTCAAAATTGCGCTCTACCTCATCAAGGGCTTCAAACATCATCTCAATGCTTGGGTTATCAATCGTGTTCATCTTGCTATGAAATTCAAGGCATAGAACCCCATCGCCCATGTCAATGAGACTTGCGTCCGCGCTGGATTTCACAGCCTTGCTATTGGATGATGTTTTGTAAAACGAGGTACGTTCTGAATCCAGTAGATCTGCAACGATCGGCGGAATTGTATGGTTTTCTTCTTTCATCCGTTCAACGGATTCCGGCACACCGATCGCGTCCCACGCCTCAAAAATTCCAAGTTCCCAGTTGAATCCCCACTTCATCACGCTATCAATACTTTCTATATCGTCAGCAATTTCAGGGATACGTGCCGCTGCGTAGCGCATCGTATGGCTGAGGCATTTCCACGCAAACCGGCCCGCACGGTCATCGCTGTCAATCAGTCGCTTCAACCGCTCCCCCGCGTCAGCAATTCGTCTGACCTCACCGATCGAATCAAGCCCCCCTTTTATCCCCCCGCTAGCGGGGGGAGATAGGGGGGTGGAACGGGGCACATATTCGAGCGTATTATAGTCTAACGTCCAAATCTCGCTGCCGTTTCCGCCACGGCGTCTCTGATAGAAGCCGCCGCCCGTTTTCTCGCCGAGCCAGCCCTTTTCAATCATCTGTAAGATAAAATCGGGAACCCGAAACATTTCACGCATCTCATCGTTGACTGCATTCTCGTAGACATTGTTCGCCACATCCACAAGCACATCAAGCCCAATGATGTCTACCAAACGAAAGGTCGCGCTTCGAGGACGCCCCATCGGGGGACCTGTAATCGCCTCCACCTCGTCAATCGTATATCCTTCTGCAAGCATCAGATGGATGGTGTGCAGGACTGAGAAAATGCCGATCCGGTTGGCGATAAAGTTCGGCGTATCTTTACAACGGACAATCCCTTTGCCAAGCGTGTGCTCCGCAAAATCAGAGATAAATTCGACTATATCCGGGTGGGTTGTATCCGTCGGAATGAGTTCGATTAGATACATATATCGCGGAGGATTGAAGAAATGTGTGCCGAGAAAGCGCTCCTGATAATCCTCCGAGAGTCCTTCAGTGATCGCACGAATCGAAATCCCCGAAGTGTTGGAACTCACAAGTGCCCCGCGCCTGCGATGCCGGTCAATCCGTCCATGAACCTGCTTTTTGACATCTAGGTTTTCGACCACCGCCTCGATAATCCAGTCCGCATCCGCCAACCATTCGGCGTGATCGTAAAAATTGCCAACCCGAATCAATTCCGCGGCATCAGGGACGTAAAACGGCGAGCGGGCTTTCGCGCTTTTCATCCGATCCAGCGCTGCTTGTGCGATCCGATTCCGCACAGCGGGACTGTCGAGCGTCAAGTGATTAGCACGTTCCTCACGGGTGAGTTCCGTGGGTGGGATGTCTAGCAGATCGCACGGAATCCCAACGTTGGCAATATGGGCAGCGATCTGAGATCCCATTGTCCCTGCCCCAATCACAGCAACTCTCTCGATTTGGCGATACTGACCGTTTTGCAAGGGACTATCCTTTCTAATACCGGCAGTGTTCCATTGGCAGTGGGCGGTGTAATCATGACACAGATTATGTCTTATCTATTATACCATTCTTTCACTGGAGGCAAGGGAAAAAAATTGACAGGTTCAAGGTTGTCTGATATGATAAACAAAAATCCGAAGGAGGTAAATCAATGAACATTCTCATTACCGGTGCATCCAGTCAACTGACACAGGCGATAGCAACTGAACTCAAAGATGACCACAGTGTTCGCCTCATGGACAGTGTACCGGTTGACGTAGCAGAAGGCTGCGATTTTATTCAGGGAAATATCTTGGATCCCGATGATTCGTGGGAAGCGGTTCGGGGGATCGATACCCTGATTCATACCGGCGAACCGCCGACCGATCTGCCATCGGAGGAAATAAAGCGTGAGCAGATGCTGCTAGACTTGGCAACGCGAGGCACACACGTTCTCTTTAGCGCAGCGGTTGAAGCGGGGATAAAGAGACTTATCTATGCGAGCACTCTATCTATTTTCAACAACTATCCCGACGACGTGTATATTACTGAGCTTTGGAAGCCCCTCCCATCGCCGGAAATTGTGGAAATGACGAAGTATCTGGGTGAGTTGACCGCTCGCGAGTTTGCGCGGGAACACCTCGTTACGGTAACAGGGCTGCGGCTGGGAGAGTTGGTGCTTGAGGAAGCAGTTCAGAGGGAAACGCCAAACCTTGCATGGCTCGATATCCGCGATGCCGCAGGTGCGTTCCGCTGCGTCTTGAATCGGGACAGTAGCAACAGCGCGTGGTGGGCACAACGGTGGGCGGTTTATCATATCTGTGCAGATATTCCCAACCCTAAATTTCTGATTGACCAAGCACGGGGGATCGGATATGAACCCACCTACAATTTTCAGAACCTCTACCTATAGTGAATTCAAAAAATAAATAGACACTTTCGCCCCCCGTGTTTGGTAGGTGCTGTTTCCAACTGCGCCGATTTGGCGTGTCTCATTAATTCTAAGATCCACTATCAAGTCCTCCGACTCATCTGCGTAGCGTAAAGGTTAAAAAAGATGACCCGTTTGGACCTTGTTGCTACGGGTGGGGAAAGGGAAGAATGGAAGCAAAGGAAGGTTGGAAGGGTCTCTACGCAATCACGTTTTACGTTTCACGTTTCACGCATAGGAGAATTTGACCATGAAGAAAGTGCTTGTGCTGGGCGCGTCTGGCAATATCGCCCCTTACGTCACGCCAGACTTGGAAAAGGACTACGATCTGTATCTCTCGGACATTGTGCCGCATCCAGACGGAAAACCGATTATCAATGTTGATATAACCTCATATCCAGATGTATTGGAGGTATGCCGTGGGATGGACGCTATCATGAACTTCGCTGTCCTCCGCGATGATCCGGTGATCAGTTTTGAGGTAAGTACAAAGGGGGCATACCATGTGATGAAAGCCGCCGCCGAACTTGGGATTAAAAAGGTGGTTCATACCGGTCCCCAATCGATCCGCCACGCATACGATCCTGAATTTGACCTTGACGATGTGCCACGAGCACCGGGCGTCGGCTATTACGGGATTACCAAGTATCTCAGCATGGAGATATGCGAGATTTTCTCCCGGACATACGACATCCAAACCGTCTGTTTTCTCTTTAACGGTCTCGGCGCGAAGCCGACAGAGCATGTCGCACAAAGCGATTTTCCACCCTTTACTGTAGTGTGGGAAGATCTGCAACACGCTTGTCGCTTGGCTTTAGAGATTGAATCCGTTCCCGGTAACTTCCAATCCTTCAACCTACTAAGCTATTTCGCGCAGGGAAAATATCAGGTTGAGAAAGCAAAACGGATACTCGGATTTACGCCCATGGGCGGGCTTGAGGATTACTTTCGGCGGGTGACAGATTGACAACTTGATGTGCTCACATTTGACTAGTATCGTTTACGGTGTACACTAGCCAGACGATACCGGTCTTATTATACACCGTGTGCTCCTTCAACGTCAGCGCGATTCGCGTGGACGGTTCGGCAACGAGCGGAATACCTCCGCCGAGCACGATTGGGATGATAGCGACCTCCACCGTGTCAACGAATCCCTCTTCGGCTAGGCTGCGAAACAGGGATCCTCCACCGAACAGCCAGATGTCCTTTCCTTCCTCCTCGCGGAGCGACTGCACTACCTGTCTCCAGTTCTCACTGACAATCGTGACATCGTCGTAGTCGCTCTGCTGTAACGTCCGCGAAAACACGAACGTTCGTGTGCCGGGTATCGCCGCCTGCCTGTGGCTGCGTGTGACCTCGAACGTCCGCCGGCCGAGTAGATAGGTGTCGAACTGCTCAGACAGTCCAGCAAAGTCGATATCAGGATCCATAACAATCCAATCAAACTCATCCCCGGGTCCAGCGATGTAGCCGTCCAAACTCATGGCAACACTATAGCGGATTCGTCTCATATTTCAACCCGTATCAAAGATAATTTCCTTATCACCTCTGAAGGTCAACACTACTAGAAAGAATATGTTCCGTCATCGCCTGCTGCGCCTGATCCGCCTCTCCCTTTCGGAGGGCATCGAGGATTTTCTGGTGTTCCAGTAAGGACAATTTCGCCCGCGTCTCCGTTTGAGTCGTTGACGGTTCAACGAGGCTTCCTTTAATCCACTCTTGCAGATAACCCCGTATCATGCTCAGAAGGCTGTAGAGTATCGAATTTTGTGTTGCCCGTGCGATGGTCAGATGAAATTGTAAATCAAATTCCAAGTATTTCTCCGGCTGCTCAATCGATGCTTCCATCCCCCGTAAGGTCTCCTCGATTGCCTCAATATTCTCAGGTGTGACCCGCTGTGCAGCCAAAAACGCTGTCTGAGATTCTAGCATAAGCCGGGTTTCGATAAGGTCTTGAACCTTTTTACGGTCAAGCAGTAACCCCCACTGTAGCGTTTTCTCCAGATACCGCTTGTTACTGTCAGAAACAAAGGTGCCATCTCCAACCCGTCCGTCTATAATCCCCATGACGGCGAGCGAACGCAACGCCTCTCTCAAGGAGCTCCGTCCCACCCCCAACCGCTTACACAATTCCCGCTCAGAAGGCAACCGGTCCCCGGGTTTTAGCACGTCCCGGGAGATAAGGTCAACCATCTGCTCTACAATCCCATCACTCACGGAGGTGCGGGTATCGGGCTTCATCTCTTTCATTGTCAATTTTTCTTGTTCTCGCATTTTCACAACATACCATAGCGAAAAGTACTAGAATGGCATTGATAGTTAATATGTTATTCTGCCGCTTTTGCAAGAGACCAGCACTTGGCCATTCTCTTAAGTTCTGGCAAATGCTCATGCCAATCATGTAAGGTCGCTGGATCAAAATCAGCTCCATTCGGCCATACCAACGTATGGACTTCTGGATCGATCTGAACTTGATTGAATAAGGAACCATCGCGAAGTGGCCCGAACAATTCTCCTTCTAATGTGTCTTGGAAGTCTATAATCTGTTCCGTATCGTCATCAAAACAGACTCGAAGTGTATAAGGTGCTTGTATTTCAAAAAAAACGACGCGATATATTGGATGACTCATGCCGCCCTCCTTTATCGAAGTGGATCAATTTTGAATGGCATTTGGCCCGATTGTAATCGTTCCCAATCTGCCAGCAATTCTCTCTGATGCAACTCTGCCCAAGCCTCTACCAAACGGTGCTGCCGTCTGGGTAATTGACCAGCGATTAATTCAATCGTATCAACGGCATATACACCAACGTTCTCTTGGTAATAAGCGTGAAAATGAGGGCGATGATGAGGAGCTCGAGGTTCCACATACATCCGTATTATGATACCGAAAAATCGACAAATCTCAGGCATTCAAATCCTTAATAAAAATTTTGCTTTACAATTCCTCAATTTTGAGTTAAACTTATGCCGCAAAGGTCAGACCATTAATTATTATGCGAATAAAACCCTCTATTGTCAAGCAAAATTAAAAGCTATTGGCTCATATAAAAAGAAAGTGCAAAACGCAAAGCGCGTGAAATGTGAAAACAGTTACAGGACTTACGCATTTCAGAGTTTTGACCTGTCAGTGCTCTGACAAATCCCTTACATTTGGCAAGGCTATGTCGCCATTTAGATGCAACACGGTTCATAAACAGTGCGTATATGTCAGGTCAGAAAGCCGTCTGAGCGCACCTTCTCTTGTGTAGTAAAAATCTACAATGCCCTGAAGCTAGGGCCCATGGGGGTTCAGAGAAACACCCGCCAATGATGAACCCCCGATGCTTGGTTGACTTTTTTGGGGCACCTGACAGTGCCCTGCCAAATCGCCGAATTGTGTCGGTAGGACATTTTGCGACTTTGCGTTATTTAACATAACCA
Organism: Candidatus Poribacteria bacterium; assembly: GCA_965208425.1. Taxonomy (GTDB): domain Bacteria; phylum Poribacteria; class WGA-4E; order WGA-4E; family PCPOR2b; genus PCPOR2b. The sequence goes on from OZ242335.1 coordinate 5,559,074, forward strand.
AAATGATAACGAGGAGACAATCATGGGGCAAACAGTTGATATTGGAAAACGTATTGAATTGGTCCCGATGGACCCTCATTTCCACGATATTACAATCGCTCTATACCAACAGGGGCAGGATGAAAGCCCCCTGTTTTTAGTGCATACTTACAGCCAGATGGAAGGGGCTCAAGAACGTATTCAGTTTGCGGCTGATACGATGACGCACATGGGAAATTTAGTTGAAGATACAAATGGACTGCTCCAGTTTCCCTGCGAGGCAGCACACCAACTGGCTTGCAAGCGAACTTTTCTGGAGTCGTGCAAGCTCTCCCCGAACGATTCGATGGAACCGCGTCCTTTACAGATTTTGGACAAAAAATCGGGACTGACCATCACGGTCGATAGCCTCGGAAAAGGGATTTACCAAGTGAAGGCTGATGGTAAGGGCAGACGCGCCGACAGACGTATCTCCGCAATTGCTGGCGGTTTAATGAAATTGGGAGAGATGGAAGAGGTGGATGGAACGCTCGATACGGTTGCGTTTCCGTGTGGCCACTCGCACGACGCGCTAGTCGGCTTGCTGCTGGTTCGTGCCCCGAATGTACGCGCCATCGTACGGGAACAGGAGATGGCAGCCTCGCGTGGTGTCCTTGCAGCCCCCAGCCAACAGAATTAGGAGGAAAATATGGGAACCCAAAAACAAACAGTCGGACCGATGACCGGCAAACAACGGGTTTTGGCAGCCTTGAAGAGAGAACCGGTGGACAGAACGCCCACCTGTAATCCAACGTCTGTCGCCACAGTAGAACTGATGGACTTGGTGGAGGCGCCATTCCCGGAAGCCAACCGGCAACCTGAGTTGATGGCGCGTTTAGCCGCCACCGGGTATACCGAGCTAGGCTTTGATACGATTATGCCTGTTTTCACGATCATCCAAGAATCCTCTGCGCTCGGATGTAAGATTCAGTGGGAACAGAAAGATAATTGGCCCACAGTTAGAATGCGTGAACCGATCTGGGAGGATGTCGATGAAATCAAGATTCCGTCAGACTATCTGACCCATCAGGATACCAAATGCGTACTTGACGCGATTAGAATTCTCAAGAAGGAATATGGGGATGATGTTGCTATCATTGGAAAGACGATGGGACCTTGGTCTCAGGCTTATCACTGCTTCGGCGTGGAACCTTTTTTGCTGCTATCTCTGGACGATCCGGGCCAGACAAAACTCGCGTTGGATAGGCTGAAGGAAGCTACTATAGAGTTTGGAGTCGCACAGATTGAAGCGGGAGCAGACGCCCTAACTTTGCCTGACCACGCAACAGGCGATCTGGTCAGCGGTGAATACTATGAGCGGTACCTACGCGACCTGCACATGGAGTTTGTCGATCGGATTCCCATCCCGCTGATCCTCCATATCTGCGGTCGGACGGTGGACAGAATGGAATACATTGCCCAAACAGGAATGGCAGCCTTCCACTACGATTCCAAGAACGAACCCGATGAATCTATGGAAGTGGTGAAGGAACGAATCTCTCTGGTAGGTAATATTAACAACCCTGAGACACTGTTCTCGAAGGGTCCAGAGGAGGTTCGCGGGGAAGTCTACAAGAATCTGGAATCCGGTGTGCAACTTGTCGGTCCAGAGTGCGCAATTCCGTTGCAAACTGCTATTGAAAATCTCAAAGAAATCCCCAAAGCGGTGCAGGATTGGCACAAGGAACATGTGAATTAGTGGAGAAAACTATGGCAGAAATCACTGACATTCAGAATGAAATTATCGTAGACGAGATTGAGGAGTTTATTGAGCGCCCCGATGAGCGGGAACGCACTATTAACACGTTTGCCAAAACCACCCCGGACATGCAGGACATTGCTGCAGCACTCATCGACGGAGATAATGATGGTGTGGATGAGATGACCAAAGCCGCCCTAGAGTCAGGCACCGAAGCATTGGAAATCATGGACGACGGATTAATCGCAGGGATGGGGATTGTTGGGATTAAGTTTCGAGAGAACTTTATCTTCGTTCCGGAAGTCCTCGCCTGTGCGCGGGCGATGAAAGCCGGGATGGCGTATATTGAACCGATTCTATCTGCCTCCGGTATCGATCCCATCGGGACTGTAATCATGGGAACGGTAAAGGGCGATCTTCACGACATCGGCAAGAACCTGTGTATCATGATGTTACGAGGCGCAGGATTCGTTGTGCATGACTTGGGGGTGGACACCTCGGACGACGAGTTCATTGACGCGGTGGAGGAGCATGAGGCACCTGTACTCGGCATGTCAGCGTTGCTCACCACCACGATGCCGAACATGGGCAAGACAATTGAAGCCTTTATTGACGAAGATCTCCGGGAAGATGTCAAGATCATGGTGGGCGGAGCCCCGGTGACCCAAGAGTTCGCCGACGATATGGGGGCGGACGGATACGGCAAGGACGCCCTAGAATGCGTGGCGCTAGCAAAGCAATTCCTCGAAGAAGATGACGAGGATTGGGACGATGAATAGGATTTATTGGTTCACCGGTTCACTGTCACATTAATGAACTAATGAACCAATAAACTAATGAACCAATAAACTAATGAGCAAAGAAGAATATCAAAAACGTTTAGATAAAATATCAGAAATGTTCTCAAGCATGGTGAACCATGCCGACGTACAATCTATGTATCGATGTCCGTACAAAAACCGCTTCGATCAATGTACTGCTAAGTTTGGGTGTCGAAACCAGCGGAAACCGCCTAGCGAGGGTTTGGTTGGTAAGCAGGATAACGTCCGGGGGACACCAGAAAAAGGGTTGCTGCTGTGTGGTGGAGACGACAAAATCGACTATCGGACTGCGTGGGAAACCGAAGCTGCTGAAGGTGCGTTCCTCGGCAACGAAGTAAGCTACGGTAAAGGAACAGTAACGCATGAAGGCAAAAAGCATCCACTCGCAGCCGGGAAGACTATTTTTGATTACGCGGATGAACTCGCAGTTCAGGTTCCGACCTCCTGCTATCGCACCGGACAGTGCCACGAATGTATCGTGGAGATTAAAGAGGGGATGGAGGCGTTACGTTCGCGGAACGAAGCTGAGTCGTTTCTGCGAGAGAATTATCGGCTCGCCTGCCAAGCGGTGGTTAAAGATGCCGATGTCGATATCGCGTTCTCGCCGGTACGGCGTACCCCCAAGATCCTTACCCGTACACACGAAAAGCCTCTTGAAATTGACCCATTAGTCACACGCCGCGAAGATATGGTCTACTACGATGATGAGGCAGTTGACAAATATCGCGGTCATATCTACGGCTTGGCGGTTGACCTTGGAACCACGACAGTAGTTATCGACTTGGTAGATTTGGAAACCGGTGAGAGCGTCCACGTTAGCTCCTTTGAGAACCCACAGCGATTCGGCGGCAGCGATATCATGCACCGCATCTCGTATGATGGCGAGTTTGGCGGGGAGTTGCGTTGGTCGGTCATCAACGCACTCAACCACGAAATTCAGGAGATGGGGGCACAACTGGAGTTCGTCCGCCAAGAAATTTACGAAATTGTCGTGGTGGGTAACTCGACGATGCGGGACATCTTCTTTAAATTGGATGTACAGAGCATCGGTCAAAAACCTTATCAGTCGATAATTGAACATCAATATCACGCCGGTGAGCGCGAAACCACTTCGCTGCTCCAGAAGACGCGGCGCCTTGGAATTAGAGCCAATCCCAAGGCACAGGTGTACGGACTGCCGTTAATCGGGTCCCATGTTGGTGCCGATGTCGCAGCGGATCTGGTCGCACTCGACATCACATCCCAAAAAGAGGTCGTCATGTTAGTGGATGTCGGCACGAACACCGAAGTGGTAGTCGGACATCCTGAACGCCTGATTGCCGCTTCCTGCCCGGCGGGTCCAGCTTTTGAGGGCGGCGGCATCAAGTATGGGATGCCGGGTTACGATGAAGCAATCGAGTCAATCCGATGGGAAAACGGTCAAGTTGAATACAGCACAATCGGCGGCGTTGAACCCCAAGGGATGTGCGGTTCCGGTTTAATCGATCTGTTGGCGGAACTCCGCCGCAATGACCGGATGACTGAAATGGGTGTATTCGGGGACAGAAAAACACGGGAGATACCGATCATCCCGGAACATGGCATTACTTTTTCCCGCGAAGATGCTAGCAATCTAGCCCAAGCGAAGGCTGCCAATTACTGCGGTCAATTCATCGTTATGCGAAAGTTCGGGATTAATCCGGCGGATGTGAGTCGGCTCTATCTGGCGGGTGGCTTCGCCAACTATGTGGATGTCCGCAATGCGATAGAGATCGGCTTTTTGGCACCGGTAGATGAAGATCGCATTGTCAAGATTGGCAACGCTGCGGTACAAGGGGCGAAGGAGGTTCTCCTCTCACGGAAGAAACGCGAGACTATCGAGCGTTTAGTCAAAGGGATTGAACATGTCGAATTGGAGACAACCGCCGACTTCTTTGAAGTGTTTGTCGAAGGCTGTCAGTTTAAGCCGATGCCGATGGAGTTTATCGAAAACAGTCCATAATCGGATGGAGGAGAAAAGAGGGCGACATGCTAACAACTCAACAGAAACAGCACTTTGAAACGTTTGGATTTCTTGTCCTGCGACAGCTATTTACATCGCGGGAGATAGACGCTATCCGTCGCGAATCCGACGCCGTTTTGCTAGAAAATCGCCAAGGCAAGCCGTTCCCCGGAGAAAAACGTCAAGCCATGATTCCGTTCTTTGAGTTGAATCCCCGACTCCAATGGCTCATCGAGGACGACCGCATCTACGCGTTAGGCGAAGATCTCCTCGGACCTGACTTCATCTTGAATGCGACTGAAGGCAACCTCCACGTCGGCGACACGCAATGGCACGGCGGGGGACTGGAACCAGAACCGGTGCCTCACATCAAGATCGCATTCTATCTTGAGCCAAATACCAAAGACACAGGAGCATTACGTTTCATTCCGGGATCTCATAAATTAGAATATAGGAAACTGATACAGCCGTTGACTGTTCAGCAGGATGATCCGACTGCAATGCCGTTCGGGGTTGTGGGTGCGGATCTTCCTAGTGTCACCATCGAATCGCAGCCCGGCGATGTCATCGTCTTTCCAGAGACACTATGGCACGGAGCGTTCGGCGGTCCACCCGGACGCTCCCAACACGCCATCAATTTCATGGCAAACCCCGTGACAGATGAAGAAATCGCTTACATCAAAGGACTATACGAAGGCTGGAACTTTTCCTTGCATCCGGCAGAAGAACTGGTTAACAGTGATAGTCCTCGACTCCGGGGAATGGTCTCAAGATTGGTAGAACTCGGTTTCGGTCCTCCGAAGCCGACAGCGGTATTTGTGTGAAATATCCATCTATTGCGCCAACTATTAATCAAAATGTGGATGTTACGCAAAACTGCCACAACGAATGCAGATTGTAAGAGCGGTTTCGGCTTCAAATAAAAAAGAAACACCAATTGTTTACTTCTGGTTGCTAGTATATACCAACACATAGAACCAGAAGATTATCGGTGTCTTCTCTTGGTGAGAGCACCTGGAGATGAAAATAACCACTACCTTCAAATATTGAAGAGGTCGGATCTCTGGGAAGTTTATTGCGGAGCAGAAACCTATCCGAGAATGTTATCCAAAAAATAATGTGTGTGTTGTCATACCTGTATACAACTAACGAGAATCTGATATGTACACCACGAAGAAAATCAAAGTGGCACCCACTGAACAATTGGATGGACTTGCCCATGAAGCTGGCCGGGTCTATTCAAAAGTAGTGTCTCTGATTTGTAAAGTTAAAAAGAAGAAAGGCTTGGGGCTATCAGAGAAGTCCGTCAGAAACTACATGCGCCTTCGTGGATACAATCTACATTCGCAGACAGTACAAGCCATTATTCGGAGCTACTTCGATAGTCTGAAATCTTACTTTCGTATCTCTAAGTCAAATCCAGATGCCAAGCCACCGAAACGGACTCCAAAGTTTTACAAGGTGCGTTGGATACAGAATGGAATTACCTTCAAAGATGGTGTTATCAGGCTGTCTAATGGTAAAGACAATGAACCGATTACTCTCAAATCTGATGTAAAACCGGTCTATGTGGAAATGTATTTCCAACAGGGTAGCTACTACTTTTCGCTGGTCTACAAGGTGCATACACCGCCCAAGCACGACACCGGCAAAACCGTTGCCATAGACATGGGTGAGATTCACCCGATAGTCTCTCATGACGGCGAACACACCATAATCTACAATGGGCGTGCTTTGCGAGCTATCAAGCAATACCTTAATAAAGTCAAAGCACGATTCCAATCCAAAATGGACAAGTGCAAGAAATGGTCTAAACACTGGTATCGTCTTACGCGAGTTAAGCAGAAGATACTAGCAAAATTGAATGCTCAAATCAAGGATGCTGAACACAAAATCACAAGTCGATTCATATCCGACTGCTTGAAGGTGAAGGCGGATACGATAGTGATTGGAGACCTAAAAGGCATCCGACACAGAGCAAAGTTTGGCAAAAAGTCTAACCAGAAGGTGCACCAATGGGCGTATGCTCGTCTCCAATTCATGATATGCTACAAAGCGGAGTTGTCAGGCCTCAAAGTCCAGTTTGTATCTGAAGCCTATACCTCGCAAACTTGTCCACGTTGCGACAATCGAAAGAGACCTCAAAACCGCAACTATCACTGCAATCACTGTGGCTTTGAATATCATAGAGATGGTGTGGGTGCTATTAACCTCTGGAACAAAGTATCGGGATTGTTGTTGAGTCCCGTAGTTGGGGCTATGGCGTCCCCGATAGGTGTTCGGTTCAACCCACACCTATGTAAATCCCGATAAATCGGGATAAGAATCCCAATGCTTTAGCTTTGGGAGCACGTCAATCAAATACCTGACATGGTAAGCCCTAGACCTCAACGATATAGAGATACGTTCCAAGCTCATTATACCGATTCGCCCGATATTGTTTCATATATGGTTTCTCGGCTTAAACCAACCGCAGCGGATTTGATATGGGAACCCTGTGCAGGAGCTGGTGACTTAATTGATGGAATCATTCAGTTATCCCCAAATTCGCAAATTCGAGCGTCTGAACTTGACCCCCAAGCATCAACCGCGCTCAAAGAAAAATACAAGAAATTCCAGAATATCAAGGTCGTGCATGAGGATGTGCTTGAACTAGGACATTCCCCCTTATTTGAGCCAGAAATCCGTTTCACCCGCATAATTGCTAATCCGCCGTATGGAGCTTATCAGTCTCATCATAGAAGAACTGTTCTCAAGAAGCGCTATCCGGGGCTCTATGTGCGCGATACCTATGGTGTAATTCTTTATCATTGTTTTCGTTTACTAGATCAGGAAGGTCGTTTGGTATTCATCATCCCGGATACATTTCTATGGCTTCACCGCCACGATTTCCTACGAAGGACCTTACTAAATGAATCAACCATTGAGGAAATCGTATTGTTCCCGTCAAAGTTCTTTCCGGGAATTAGCTTTGGGTATTCTGGGCTATGTATTATCTCTTTAATCAAACAGTCCGCTCACAGGACGCATCAAATAAGAATAATTGAGAACCTTGCTAATGCGAATGTTTTGATGGAATTGGCTCTGGGATATGAACCAAAAAATCGGTGTTTAATCACAAACATCAGTCAAAAGAAAATTCTGTCGCGCCTATGTGCAGAATTAGTGAAACCATCACAAAACGATGGAATTACGCTCAATAGCAGAGCTAACTTGACTTTGGGTGATATGGCTGACGTGCGTACCGGTTTTTACTCAGGCAATGACCGTCATTGGGTACGCCGCGCCAACGCTGACATACCACGTTCAAAATCTTTTGAAGATGTGGAAGTCGATAAAATTTCCGATCTTATAGTACCACCACTTCATGGTATTGATGGCCCCAGCTGCTTCATCCCAATATTACGAGGTGGTGCAGCTCGCTTTGTAAAACAAACACAATGGTATGTTAATTGGAGCAAGGATGCTGTCTCTGAATATCGAACGCCGGGGAAAAATCCGGCTCGATTTCAGAATTCTCAGTACTATTTTTCGGAGGGAATTGGTGTTCCAATGGTAGCGTCAGCACGTCTCACTGCCACATTACTTGAAGGTAGATTATTTGATCAAGGCATCGTTGGCATCTTCCCTAAGAATGAACAACTCTTGATGTATTTTCTCGGTTTCTTAAATACGGAATTTGCAACTAAATTGCTTCGTCAGATTAACCCAACAGCCAATAATTCAGCAAACTACCTGAAACGTATGCCCATTGTGAATCCAACGGATTCAGAGCTGAAACAGTGCAATAACTCCGTATCTAAAGCAATAAAAGAATCTCAAGAATATGGAGATGTAGCGAAAACGACACTGAATGAGATAGAAGATGTTTATTGCAGAATATGGTGCAAGCCAGAAGGTTATTAAACCCGCGCAGTCAAGCGAGGTCACAGCCATGAACACAGCTCCCACCGAAATGACCCATAACTCTGACATTTCGCAGCAGCCCTCATTCCGCCAGCTGCTGCAGGAAACAGATACATTTCTCACCTGTGTGGAAGTGGTAACCTCGCGTGGGACTATCACCGATCCCGATGGGGAGCGGGTGTTGGAACTAGCGCAAAAACTGGCAGATAATTCGCGTATACACGGCTTGAGCATCACCGACAATCCCGGCGGCAACGCCATGATCGGTCCCGATACCTTGGGCAGAGATCTCCTCTCTCGCGGTCAAGAAGTGATTATCCACCTCTCCTGCAAAGACTGGAACCGTAACGCGCTTCAGAGCCGGGCGTGGCAGCTCGCCAGCGAAGGATTTGACAATATCCTAGCGTTATCGGGTGATTACCCGATCGATGGGTATCGCGGTCAAGCAAGTCCCGTCTTTGATACCGACTCAGTAGGATTGCTGAAGATGTTCGCTGACATGAACGCCGGTATGACGGTAGGGGCAGGGAGAAGATCGCAGGTGCTGGAGCACACCAATTTCTTTTTGGGCGCGGTGGTCAACAACCACAAACGTTACGAACGCGAGGTCATGCCCCAATACTTCAAGCTAAAAAAGAAGATTGAGAACGGCGCAGCATTCATCATCAACCAGATCGGATATGATTCACGCAAACAGGATGAATTGTTGAAGTATATGGCAATCCACAATCTGGAAGTCCCGGTGATTGGCAATGTCTATGTTCTCAGCCGACCCACCGCCCGTTTCTTCAATAAGGGTAACATTCCCGGCGTGACCGTAACCGATCCGCTGCTTGATCTAGTCGAAAAAGAGGGAAAATCAAAGGACAAGGGCAAAGCTTTCCTCTTGGAGTTCGCTGCCAAGCAGTGTGCCATCGCTAAAGGATTGGGCTATCGCGGTGTATACCTAGGCGGTCATCTACGCTATACAGACTATGTGAAAATTCTGAAGATGGTCGACCGCTTTGGGGAGGACGATTGGAAGGATTTCGCCAAGGAAATCTGCTTCCACTACCCCGACGAATTTTATTTCTTTGAACCGGAAACGGATACCGGACTGAGTTCAACTGAGATTAACCGCGAGTACCTCTTTTCAAAACGGTCGGAAGGCTTGAAAGCTGCCAAAGGGGAAATCCCTTTGGGCTATAAGATCAACCGCACGGTGCACGATCAAGTCTTTGAAAAAGGCAGCTTGGGATTCAATATCGGCAAGCGGATCTCTCAGGCAATCGACGGAGCAAGCGAGCGTGTAAAGAAAGCCATGCACGGTTTGGAACAGGCGGTTAAGGTTACCGCGTTTGATTGCCGTGACTGCGGAGACTGTTCGCTACCCGATATTGCGTATCTATGTCCCGAATCGCAGTGTGTGAAAAACCAACGCAACGGACCGTGCGGCGGAACCCGTCAGGGCAAATGCGAAATTGGAGAGAAGGACTGTATCTGGGCAAGGGCTTATGACCGTCTCAAAGCCTACGGTGAAGAAGAAACGATGCTGGACGGTCCAGCGATTTTCAAGGACGGTGCCCTCAACGGCACAAGCGCTTGGGGCAACACCTTTCTGGAGCGAGACCATCACGCTAAGAATAACGAGTAATACGTAATACCTAAGGGGCTTCTTTACGCATTACTCATTACGCATTAGAGGGGTAAAGATGCAAATAAACGATCAGGATTTTATCATCATTGGTGAAAATGTCCATACCACGCGGGTGGTACGCCGGAACGGAAAACTGGTTACGAACAATCCAGATGGAATCGAATCCGTCCGCTACTTGGGCACAAACAAAAAACGCCGCTACCTCGTTATCCCCGAATCAATCAAGCAATCTCAAGAGTATGAGGAAGGACGCGTTAAACATGTCATCATCGCGGTTCAGGCGGCGATGTCGGGTGAAGAACCCCACGCCAGCGAAGGGGTGGAGTACATACGCAAAATCGTCCAACGACAGGTTGATTCTGACACGGATTTCCTTGATGTCAATGTGGATGAAATTTCGTGGCGGCTTGAAGAGCAGAAGGAAGCCATGCGCTGGTTGGTCCAAGTCCTCCAGCAGATGACCGACACACCCTTATCCATTGATTCATCCAACAGCGAAATTATCGCGGCAGGGCTTGAGGTGTATGATAGTAGCGTCGGACGGGCACTACTCAACTCCGCATCGCTGGAACGTGTTGACGCGCTAGATCTCGCTACGCAGTACAACACAAAGGTTATGGTAACAGCCGCCAGTGAATCTGGAATGCCACAGACCCCTGAAGAGCGGGTCACCAATGCCTCACGCATGGTAGATGCAGCGAACGATAAAGGAATCGCAACTGAAGATATCTTCATCGATCCGCTATTCTTTCCGATTGGGGTGGACACGGAGAACGGCAACCACGCTTTTGAAGCTATCCGGCAGCTCCGTGAGAAATATGGCCCCGCCATCCATATCAGCGGTGGATTCAGCAACGTCTCCTTCCAAATGCCCTCCCGTCGTCTCATCAATGACGTGTTTATGATTCTCGCGGTCGACGCCGGTGCGGATAGCGGCATTATCGACCCTGTGACCAACAGTCCGAAAAAAGCCCTTGCCGTTGACCGAACCTCAAGAGCCTATCAATTGACTGAAGATATGATGCTAGGCAAAGATCGCTTCTGTAGGACATTCCTGCGTGCATATCGCAAAGGGGAACTGGAGGGGTAGACCATGGCAATGTATCAAATCTTATATTGGAAAGATATTCCGGCGCAGGTCAGAGTCTTCGAGGGCAGAAAGCCGATATCGCGGCAAATGCCCAAACGTTTTCAGGTTGAGATTGATCGCACAGCGATGGAAACAGGTTTAGCCGGAACTGACGACTACCTCGATCAGTGGCAGTGGACAGAGAAGCGGGAACGCCCCGGCGAACCGGAGGATATTCTGAACGCACTTGTGGACGAACTTGAGGCAGAACACAACGATAAAGCGCAAAAACAAAAAGGATCGTAAACACTACCGTCACCGGTGAAATAGCAACGGCTCATCTGAAAAGAAAGTGCAAAATACCAAAAGAAACCGTAGGCGGGGCATCTTGCCCCGCCCACCCGTGCCAAAAACTTAGTTTCTGGTGCACACTTTCTCAACATAACCTAAGTTGCTAGTCGTCCAACTCGCTCGGCTTGGATAGACATATCCAAGTCTCGGACTCTCGGAACAGAGCCAACCTTGTACGTGTGCAGTGGATTTGGCAATCCGCTGCGAGCGGTAATGGGCTTTATTCAGTTCCTATTCTCCCGTTTTACGACATTTTCCATAACTAGCAACTTGCGTTAACATAAGTCAAAGCAATATATAAATCAGAACAGTAGAAAGGACTTTTTATGCCTACATTCCAACCCGACAATCTGCGGCAAATCGGTTATGACCTTTTTGAAGCCGCCGGTTGTACAACGGAAGACACCCGATCGGTTGTTGACCATCTGATTGAATCCAACCTCTTCGGACACGATTCCCACGGTGCCATCCGTTTCTACGAATACGCCCGCGCCATACGAGATGGCAGATTCCAACCCACCGCAAAGCCTGAAATTGTGAGCGATAATCCCTGCGCCGCGGTGGTAGATGGACATAGTGCACTTGGACAGGTCGGGGCAACCTTCGCGATGAACCTCGCAATCGAAAAAGCACGACAATACGGAACAGGCACCGTCGCACTGCGAAATACGAGTCACGTTGGACGGGCGGGTGCCTATCCCTTGATGGCAGCGCGGAATGAGATGCTGGCGGTCGCCTTCGTCAATGCCGGTCATCTCGGCTATCAGATTGCTCCCTTCGGTGGTCTCGATGGTCGTCTCAGTACGAACCCAATCGCGTTCTCCGCTCCACGCCGAAACGATGATCCACTTTTAGTCGATATGACCACTTCTGTGGTGGCTGAAGGCAAGATCCGCGTGGCTATCAATCAAGGCACACAGGTGCCGGAAGGTTGGCTCATAGATTCACAAGGCAACCCGACCACCGATCCAAACGACTTCAGAGCCGATCCGCCGGGTGCTATCCTACCGATGGGTGGTGTCGTGGCACACAAAGGCTACGGTCTTAGCTTTGTGGTAGAACTTTTGGGCGGAACTCTCAGCGGCGAGGGGTGTGCTGCCGGTGAACGCACAATGGTAAGCAATGGTGTACTTTTCACCGTTTATAGTATTACTCACTTCACCAGCCTCGACGCCTACTACGAAGAAGTGGAGGACCTGATTCGACACGTCAAATCGAGCCGCCTTGCGCCGGGATTTCAGGAGATTTTGACTCCTGGCGAACCCGAATTTCGCACAGCCGAACGAAAGCAGGTCGAAGGTATTGAGATTGATGAAACAACTTGGGAGGCTATCTGTGAGGAGGCACACGGTTTCGGTCTCGATCCAGAACGTTGGACGACGGGGTAAAAGTTCCCTAGGCTGGATTCGATAGATTGGGCACGATAGGAGCAAATCAAAGTAAGACGAAAATTCTGTTGAAACATCAGAGGACTTTAGATGAAGACATTTTTGGATAGATTGAAAGATCCCACCCCAATGATTTATGACGGTGGGTTTGGCTCGCAGCTATTTACTGTGGGCATCGCATTGACAAACAGTGCACTCGCAAACGAACTGCACCCGAAAACGGTTATTGATATTCATTCGGATTATATTGAAGCGGGTGCTGATGCAATCGGAACGAACACATTTGTCGCTTCTCCCCTGCACCTCGAAATGGCGGGAAAAGATGCAGCCGAAGCCGAGAAAATCACACGACAGGCTGTCGCACACGCGAAAGCAGCCATTGAGAGAAATGGAAACGACGTATATATTGCAGGTTCAGTTGGACCCTCGCCCGGCGCAATTGAAGCGGATAGCGGCGGTGTTGATTTTGGGATTGCGAATGATGCCGTCAGAGACGCACATGAGCGGATAATAAACGCCCTCGCAGAAGAAGGGGTGGACTTTTTTTGTATTGAAACCATGTTCTCCGCAAAGGAAGCTGCAATCGCTGTTGACGTTGCGAGAAAAACGGGGCTTCCCATCGCCGTGAATATGACCTACAAATACACCAGAGATCGACGGACGAAAAATGTAATATACAAAACGGATTGGGGCCATTCGGCTGCATCCCTCATTGAGATTCTCGCCGAAGGGGAATTCTCCGATGGAGATAACCTACTCGATCACGTCCAGATCTTGGGACTCAACTGTGGTGCCGAATCGAGGCGTGAGGAGCATACAGGGATGCCCTATGCGATAAACGGCATCCAGCAGCTGCGCGAAGTAATGGAGGAGACGGGAACTAACTCAAAGCGTTTGATGGCGTATCCAAATGCAGGTATGGCACGTTTAGACGAGAATCAGCAGACATATTGGCCCCAAGCACCGGAGGAGATGTCGCCTTACCTACCAGAGTTGATCAAGGAGGGGGCTTATCTAATCGGCGGCTGTTGTGGTACAAGCCCTGCACACGTCAAGGCGTTTCGGGAAACCTTATCACAGCTAGGATAAACCGTGCCCAAACGTGCATTCATCACAGAAAGATGGGTAAGATCATGCACGTAATCGATTGGAAAGCATTACGTACACTTTCCCGGTGCAGCGTGCCAATTATTCTAATTCTCCTTGCAACCGCACTGCATAGCGACACTGAGGAGTCATGGGAAATGCTCGAAAGCGAGCATTTCCAGATCTACTACCAACCTGACGCAACCCAACCCCAAGATATCGCCGATATTGCTGAAGACTTCTATCCGCATCTCAATCGCCTGATTGACGGGATAGAGATGGGCAAGATCGAGATCTGGATGTGCAAGACACAGGAACAGTTCCAAGCCGCCGCTCACGCCCCCATCCAAGATTGGGCGGTCGGTTGCGCCTTTCCGCTCAGTCGCCGTATTGTAATCCAAAATCCACGCGTTATCATTGATCAAAAGTTTCAACTCTCCCAAATCCTCCGCCACGAAATTGTGCATATCGCCTTTGGACAACGTACAAAATCCACGGTCGGAGGCATCCCCTTGTGGTTCATTGAGGGAATTGCGATCTACCTCTCTGGAGAGTGGGCACCCCATCGCCATGATGTCATGTTTGAGCATATCCTATCGAAATCGATCATCCCGCTTGCAGATCTGACGGAACGATTTCCAAGTGCCGAAAGAGGGGCGCAGTTGGCTTACGCAGAGAGCCTAAACGCGGTTGTGTGGTTGGTAAAAATTGCAGGAGCAGAAAAGCTGTGGGAGGTTATCGACCTACTTGGTAAGGGACACGATCTGAATACCGCCTATAAACAGGCAATCGGCTGGGATCTTGCTACATTCGACGCGGAATGGCAGGCCTCGCTCTCCAAGCGTTACTACTGGGCAGCACTATTCTCAAATTCGTATCTTTTTTGGGGCAGCCTTGGGCTGGTATTTATTCTTGTGTACCTCCGCCGTCGACAACGTATTCGACGGCGACTCGTCGAACTTGAACGACAGGAGTCACAAGTGGATCCGTTTTTTACACAGGACAACCAAGGCTAATCCGGCAGCGGGGTAAGTTTAACCGGCTTTTCGACCAACTCAACGGGCGCCTGACAACACACACAATCCCCCGGCGCAGCGGTACGTATCGCACAGGTGTCGCAGTAGTAGTAGAGGTCATGGACAGCTCCATCGTGAACGGATTCGAGGCGAATCGCTTCGAGCAGATGCGTTTTTGGAAAAGTTCTCCCCGTAATGATGAGCGTCTTTTGGTGTAGGCGTTTATCGACAAACAACGCCTCCGATAAGTTTGTGCGCAGCAATGTTTGACGTACTCCCAAAGCTAAAGCCTTGGGATTCTTATCCGCTATGTTAGCCGGATTTACATAGGTGTGGATTGAACCTGACACCTATCGGGGACGCCATCGCCCCAACTACGGGACTCAACAGGAATCCCGATACTTTGTTCCAGAGGTTGATTGCACCCACACCGTCTCGGTGATACTCAAAGCCACAATGGTTGCAGTGATAGTTCCGGTTAATGGGCTTCTTTCGGTTGCCGCACCGTGGACAAGTCTGAGAGGTGTATGCCTCAGATACAAACTTGACTTTGAGTCCTGCCAGTTCTGCCTTGTAGCATATCATGAATTGGAGACGGGCAAACGCCCATTGGTGAACCTTCTGGTTAGACTTCTTACTAAATTTCGCTCGCTTACGAATGCCTTTTAGGTCTCCTATCACTATCGTATCTGCCTTCGCCTTGATGCAGTCAGATATAAATCGAGATGTGATTTTGTGTTCGGCGTCCTTCAGTTGAGCGTTTAACTTCGCAAGTATCTTGGTCTTGATTCGTTTCAACCGATACCAGCGATGACTCCGCTGACACATCTATCCAGTTTGGATTGGATATATGCCTTAAACTTGTTGATATACTGTTTGATAGCCCGTAACGCACGACCATTGTAGATTATGGTATGTTGTCCGTCATGAGAGACTATCGGGTGAATCTCGCCCATATCTATGGCAACAGTTTTACCTGTTTCACGTTTGGGAGGGGTGTGGACTTTGTAGACAAGTGAGAAATAGTAGCTCCCTCGTTGGAAATACATTTCCACATAGACCGGTTCTACTGTGGATTGAAGCGTGATAGCCGGGTTGCCTTTACCGTTGGATAATCTCAATACACCGTCTCTGAGTGAAATCGCACTCGACTTCCAACGTACCTTGAAAAAGTGGGGGGTACGCTTAGGAGGCTTCGCTTCAGGGGTGGACTTAACAGCCCGGAAATAGGACTTGAGAGAATCGAAGTAGCTCTCAATTATCGCTTGAATCGTCTGACTATGGAGATGGTAGCCACGCAAGCGCATATACTTTTGCACAGCACCTTGAGATAGCCAAAACCCTTTTTTACGCTTGACCTTGCGAATAAGGGAAACCACCTTGGAGTAGACGCGGCCTGATTCACTGGCAAGTATATCCAATTCAGACGTTGGAGACACTTTGATTTTCTTGGTAGTGTACATGGGGAGGGGCTTTCCGTCTGTCGTCCGCTATACCGAAGAGTGCAGGGGACACCATCTTGCAGTGGTGCGATATTCCCCTACCGAAAGACAAATCAACCATATCATATCTTGGCTACTAATTCAAGGAAAAACAGGGCTAAAGCATAGCTTATATAGGCTTCGCCCCAACTGCTCCAAACCTAAAGGATTGGGCTTTACGGGCTAAAGCCCCACTCGGTAAAACGCACCATCTGTCGTCTTAAAGCCGTACAGGTGTTCGTGATCGGCGGGGAGATCTGCACGGTACAAATCGTGCATCGCTTCCGCAAGACATACTAGATGCCCATGGATCCGAATCTCCTTCGCTACCTCGACACTACTCACGCTTTGCGATTCAACCGTTTTGGCATTTTGACTCTCCATATTGGCTGTCGCAATCGCCACAAGGGTAAAAACCAATCCACATAGCCAGAAATTTCTGTGATTCTTTAGATTAAACATCAGTTACCTCCCCTTGTTCTGAACGTTAGCGGCGAATTTCATTTCTACTGCTCCCTCCTCTATACGAGATCGCGTTCCACCGCATTCATATTTTTTCATCTGCGTGCAATTTTGTCCATCTATTTTTGGCTTGACTTCACTTTTCTCAGGTGATAGACTTCAGAAGGTCAAGAAATGGGCAGATGCTGCCCCTTGCTTTTTGCTCAGACTTCATGTTTCAGCGTTGGGTTTCACTATCGCTCAACCCAACCTACTTTTGCTACAAATACGACGTACAACCCACCAGAACTCATGTAGAAGGATAAGAAAAATGACGCCACCAATGCAGACCACAGAGACAGAATATGCCCACGACATCGCTACTGATGCACCGGTGCCCATGACCCCTGAGCAGAAGTTCTTTTTCGATCTCCGCGGTTGGATACTCCTACCCGCCGTACTGTCAGAGGATGAAATCGAAGAAACGAAGGAAGAGGTATATGCCGGTGCCAGACAAAGCTATGAAGGCGCACTCCAGAAACTACTCGACCATCCGGCAATCGTAGGCATTTTGAATGAAATCTTGTCTGAGGATCCTTTTGTGAAAGACGATTGCTACGGTTTTCGATGCGAGGGTTCCTTCATTACGGTCCGACCGCCCGGATGGAGCAAGTCAGAACGAGGCGACAATGGACTACCGCATGTCGTGCGTCCGCCGCAGCAAGCCAACGCCATGCGGTATCAGGTCGCGGGGGTCAAGATATTCTCAGGACTTACCCGCGTGGTGTGGGAACTTGAGGAGGTAAAAGCAGGAACCGGAGGCACCTCCTTCCTCAGCGGGTCGCACAAAGCGCATTTCAACTACGGAGGTCCCGACCCGTACCGTCCAAACATTAGCGATTCGCCATGGGAGGATAGTATGCGAGCGACAATGGATGATTACAGCTGTCCTCCCGGCTCAGTGGTCATCTTCACGGAAAGCCTTGTCCACGCGGCAAACGATTGGACCAATCCGGACAATCCACGTTGTGCTGTCTTTAACTGTTACAATTCGATATGGGCGCAGTGGCATCGGCTCAACCTCAACCACGAAACAATCGCAGCGATGCCACCGAAGCGACAATCCCTCTTCCGCGGGACTTGGGCAATTGGCGGGGGCCCAAAGGGCAACCGCGAATACTCGCTGGACAACCGAACCGTTTGACAACAAAGGAGAAACGCTAGTGCCCCTTGATATGATAAATCCTAAGAAACACCGTCAGCTTTTCCTAGACGATTTCGCGTTAGAAAGCATGAAAGGTGCTACACGTACCCTACACTCGCCCAAAAAATGGGGACCTGTCATCAATGGCAAGGGGGTTCAGAGTCGATCATGTCCGCAATGGAATTCGGAGAAGAAACTGTGGGAATGGTGGTACTTTGGTGAGCAGGCATACTACGCAATCTCCGAAGATGGCGAACATTGGGAAAAACCCTCCCTAGGGCTGTACGAATCGAACGGCTCCAAGGATAACAACATTGCCTTCGACCCAGAGGCAAAGGGACCGGGACGCCCGTATCATATTATACGTGATGAGATAGATTCAGATCCCGCACGCCGCTATAAATGCTTATTCGGTGCTCACAACCGCCATCCTGCTGTGTCGCCGGATGGGTTTAATTGGACGCTTCTTGATATACCGCCCATCCCCAGTCAAGACGAGTCCCAGTTCACACATGATCATCAATCAAACCAGTTTCTTGCCATGGTCAAGCTGAGTACAGAATGGGGACGTTCCGTGTGGCTCTCCACCAGTTCAGACTTCAACACCTTTTCGGAACCGGAGCTAATCTTTCACACCGATGAGACTGATCGGGAGAATCGCCGTCGCCGCGTCCGCAAAATCATTGAAGATCCAGCGTATATCACCCCACCCATCCTCGACAACGAGGACTATATCGCCGAATGTTACAACATGGCAGTCCTGCCGTACCAAGGATTTTACATCGGTTTCCCAACCATATTCAATCCTTTCGGTGCCGTTCCACCGCCGGCGACAAACTACACCCGCATCAACCAGATTGAGTTGACAGTCTCGCGTGACCTTCATCAGTGGGAACGCGTCGCCGATCGCAAGTTGTTCATCGAAATTGAACCGTTCGATGGCGAAAATTACGGATGCAGCCAACTCTTGATGGCAGGACATCCCATCGTGCGTGAGGACGGAGAGATTTGGTGCTACTACAACGCCCTGCGTATGCCTTCAGATATCGAACGGTATAAAGAGTTCAACCGCGCCAAGGAGCTGTTCCGGCTGAATGTCAAACCCGAACACTTTGAGGATACAGGTGCGTTGACCCTCGCTAAGCTACGACCTGACGGCTTCGTGTCAATTGACGGCGGTAATTGTGGCACAATTATCACAAAACCGTTTGAGTTAAAGGGCGAAGATGTCTACATCAATGCGGACGCAACTTGGGGTGAAATCTACAGCGAAATTGTTGATGCTGAGACGCAGCGACCGTATGAGGGATTCTGGGTGCCGGGAGAAAAACCACCACCCTTTACCGGCGACAGCACTAAAGCGAAGATCCGGTGGAAATACCCGCACGACTTGGTATTTGAAAAGCCGGTGCGCTTAAAGTTCTATATCCACCAAGCGCGGCTCTTCTCGTTCTGGATCGAGTAGAAGAAGTAGCTCATGTTAAGAAATCGCGTACTAGAATCGGGGTCCCCTAGCCCAACTGCACCAGTGAACTAGTGTCCCCTTACGTATTACCGTTAGGCTTCATGTTTCACGTTCTTAGAACCTGTTTTAAAAAGACAGGACTTACGCACATTTAGTACGCAGAGCGAGATTTTTTTATTTTTAACCCCCTAAATCCCCCTTATCAGGGGGACTTATGAACCAACTGCGTAAGTCCTAACCGTATCAAATGACTTTTCAAACAGGCTCTTAGGATTTTGCACTTTCTTTTGAAATGAACCAAAGAGGTCAGACATGAGTCATACATCCTCCGCCGGGCGTCGTTTACATGATGCACTAGCGATAGAAAATCCCTTGCAAGTCGTCGGCACAATTAATGCCTATTCAGCATTGATGGCAGAAAGCGTGGGGTTCCAATCAATCTATCTTTCAGGTGGGGGTGTGGCGAATGCTTCTTACGGCCTTCCAGATATAGGCATGACCACCTTGAACGATGTGCTGGAAGATGTGCGCCGCATCACCAACACTACAGACCTTCCGCTGCTAGTTGATGCCGACACCGGTTGGGGGAACGCGTTTATGATCGCCAAAACTATTCGTCAGATGATCCGGGCGGGTGCTGCCGGTGTCCATATCGAAGATCAGGTACAAGCAAAACGTTGCGGTCACCGTCCGAATAAGGAAATAGTGAGCGCAGCAGAGATGGCAGATCGGATGAAAGCCGCTGCCGATGCTAAAACGGATCCGGACTTTGTCCTGATGGCACGGACAGATGCTGCCGCCATCGAAGGGGTAGATGGTGCTATTGACCGCAGTTGTCGTTATGTTGAGGCGGGAGCAGATATGATCTTTGCTGAAGCCCTGACGGAATTGGATCAGTACCACAAGTTTGCAAGTGCGGTTGACGTGCCCATCTTGGCGAATATCACCGAGTTCGGAAAAACACCGCTTTATACGATAGAAGAACTCAGGGATGCGGGGGTCAGTCTTGTGCTTTATCCGCTATCAGCATTCCGTGCAATGAGTGCGGCTGCGCTTAATGTGTATCAGACATTGCGCCGTGAAGGCACACAAAAGAATGTGGTCCATACCATGCAGACGCGGGCGGAGCTGTATGAGTTCTTAAACTATCACGAATACGAACGCAAACTCGATCAACTTTTGAATGCGGATCGGGAAAAAGATTAACGCTTCCAACGGTTCCCACGAAATTGACAGAGGAGGAAACCGATGCAGTCTAAAAACACTGGGGGATTAGCCGGCGTGATCGCAGGCGAAACCGCAATCGCTACGGTAGGAAAAGAGGGTGTTGGACTCACCTATCGCGGGTATTCTATTGACGATTTAGCGGAACATGCCACCTTTGAAGAGACAGCCTACCTGCTGATTCACGGTAAATTGCCAACGCAAATCGAACTTGATAGTTACAAGAAAAAACTGATGAAATTGCGCGGTCTGTCGAATAGGCTTAAAACAGTCCTTGAGCAGGTTCCGGGGGATGCACATCCGATGGACATCCTGCGTACCGGTTGCTCAGCTTTGGGAACGATGGAGAGTGAAAACAATGAAAGTAATTCACTTCACATTGCAGACCGCTTGACCGCCTGTTTCGGTTCAATGCTACTCTACTGGCATCATTTCCACACGAACGGCAAACAGATCGACGTTGAAACGGACGATGAAACCATCGCCGGACACTTTCTGCACCTGCTGCATGGGGAGCAACCGGACGAACTGCAACGCAGAGCCGTTGATGTGTCTTTAATCCTTTATGCAGAGCATGAATTTAACGCTTCAACGTTTGCGGCGCGGGTTGCAACCTCCACTCTATCCGATTTCTACTCCGCGATCGTTGGGGCTATTGGAACATTGCGTGGTCCCCTGCACGGCGGAGCAAACGAAGCTGCCATGGAACTGATTGAACGATTCCAGACGCCGGACGAAGCTGAAACCGAGATTCTGGATATGCTTGAACAGAAACAGTTAATCATGGGCTTTGGTCACCGTGTCTACAAAATCTCCGATCCACGTTCGGATATTATTAAGGGTTGGGCACAGAAACTCGCTGACGCAGGCGGAGATAGGTTACTTTACGAAATATCTGAACGGATTGAACAGGTGATGTGGCGGGAAAAAAAGCTGTTTCCAAACCTCGATTTCTACAGCGCCTCCGCTTATCACCTGTGCGGTATTCCGACACCGATGTTCACCCCCATCTTCGTGATGTCGCGCATAACCGGCTGGGCTGCCCACGTCATTGAGCAAAGGAGTGATAATCGACTGATTCGTCCACGGGCAGATTACATCGGTCCCGAACCAAAATCGTTTGTGCCAATCGAAGAACGAACGTAGAACTCGATTGAAGTGACAGATTATAGCAATACAAAAAATTAGGAGTAATCTCCATGCTCACAACTATTGAAGGCGTATATCGCAATGGCAAAATTGAATTCTCACAAATACCCCATGATGTGTGCGACGGCACACCCGTTATTGTAACCTTTCTATCATCTAATTCTGTAGATTTACAGGAACGTGGTATTGATAGAGCACAGGCGGCAGGTTTGCGTGCCCAGTTAGCAACCTTTGCCGAAGACTGGGAAAGTTCTGAGATGAATGTCTATGACGACTATGACGAGGCAAAATCAAAACTATAAACGCTGTGATGTAATTTTAGTGCTCTTTCCAAGTTCCGATTTGCGTACAGCCAAGCTACGTCCAGCGTTAATTGTTCAAGCTGACAATCTTCAAACAGGCTTCCTGCAAGTGATTGTAGCGATGATTACTAGCAAGATGTTCCGTGCTAATCATCCTAGTCGTGTCGCCATTTTACTTTCTACCTCCGAAGGACTAAAATCAGGGTTACTCACTGACTCAGTAGTGGTAACTGATAATCTTGCCACAGTTACTGAATCGGCAATTGATCGTGTTATTGGTTCCATTCCAATGGCCGATATTGACATTGCTTTACGACATACGTTGAATCTATAATTTGATGCGGTAACCATCATTCCCAAAGCCCTAGTGGGGCAATAGATATATACAATTACAACCTCACAAATTCAAAATTATGGCTACTATTCTCATTGTTGATGACGAAGAAAATACTTCAAAGATGCTCGCGCAAGCATTAGAATCAGAGGGTTACGATACGCTAACGGCTTCGAGTGGTGAGGAGGCGTTGCAGCTCTGCGCGTCAAAAACGGTCGATTTGGTGCTGCTGGATATTTTGATGCCCGGTGGTATAGATGGCGTTGAGACGTTGACCCGTTTGCGCCAGATTAAACCCCAGTTGAACGTTGTGATGATGTCCGCACAGAAAGAGATTGAAACGGCAGTCAAAACGATGGAGTTGGGAGCAAGACGTTACCTAACAAAACCCGCTGGTATTGACGAAATTGTGTATGCCATCGAACCCTTTATAGAACTTTCACGCCTTTCCCAAGAAAATGAGGTACTGAAAGAGCAGATAGGCCCCCGTGATGAAATGGTTGGAGAAAGTGTTGCGATGCAACAACTCCGATCGCAGGTTAGCCAAGTCGCGTCCAGCGATTTGGGTGTACTGATCACCGGAGAAAACGGTACCGGTAAAGAACTGGTCGCCAATGCAATCCATAAGCAGAGCCAACGCAGTCGAAAGGCACTTATCCGGCTCAACTGTGCAGCATTGCCGGAGGAACTGATTGAAAGCGAGCTGTTCGGACATGAACGCGGTGCCTTCACCGGTGCAACGGTACGACGACAGGGGAAATTTGAACTGGCTGACGGCAGTGCGCTGTTCCTCGATGAAATTGGCGATATGAGCTTGAAAGCACAGGCGAAAGTGTTGCGTGTGCTGGAATACGGTGAACTAGAGCGCCTCGGCGGAGCGCAAACAATCCACGTGGATGTTCGAATTATTGCTGCAACGAATAAAAACCTTGAGCGAGAAATTGAGGAAGGCAGGTTTCGACAAGATCTCTACTATCGCTTGAGCGTGGTCCCGATTACTGTCCCACCTCTTCGTGATCGCACGGATGATTTACCGGTATTAGTGAAGCACTTTGTCGAACGGTTTCATAAAGATAGCGCACGTACTCCCAAAGTCATCGATCCCTCAGCGATTCAACTCTTGCAATTATACCATTGGCCTGGCAACATACGAGAGTTAAAGAATATCGTTGAACGCCTGCTCATTATGGTCAATCAAGATGTCATCCTACCGACTGACGTGGAGAATGTCCTGCCCATTCCAAAAACCGCTCCCCAACCTGACACCCCCGCTGTCGCCCAGGAAAACCGATTCCAAACGGGCAAATCCTTGCTAGAAATGGTTGACGACGCTGAAGCAGATCTCATCCGTAACGCCCTTGACATAAACAATTGGAACATCAAGCGAACCGCGGAACAGTTGAAAATCGAGCGTAGCAACTTCTATAAAAAACTGGAGAAATTTAACATCAAGCGGCCGGATGATCTGTGAAATATTCGCTTGGAATCGCGATCACGGAAGGAGAATAAGTACTGATGATAGCGATGTCCATCCTCATCTTTGCGCTCGGATTAGTGATCGGCAGTTTTTTGAATGTGTGCATCTACCGCCTCCCCCAAGGACTCTCTATTCATTCCCCACGCCGCTCCTTTTGCCCCAAATGTCGGGCACCAATTCGCTTCTACGATAACATCCCAGTCCTGAGCTACCTCTTCCTAAAAGGACGTTGCCGACACTGCGATACGGCAATCTCAAGGGTTTACCCACTGGTCGAACTGACGACAGGTATCCTGTTTCTGTTCTCACTATATTGGTTCGGACCGACACACGCGCTTTTGCACAGTTGTCTGTTCATCAGTTTGTTGATACCCATAGCTTGGATTGATGCGCGATGGTACATCATTCCGAATGCCATTATTCTCGTCGGGTTGATTACCGGCGCGGCGGTAACCCTGCTCATTGCATTGACCCATCACAATCCGGACTATCTGATTGATCACCTTATCGGAGCGGTAGCAGGCGGTGCCTCAATGGCATTAATTGCGGTTGTAGGGACATTTCTTTTTCGTAAAAAAGCGATGGGCGGTGGAGACATCAAATTGATGATCCTAATTGGGCTGTTCCTAGGAGGGTGGCCCCATCTGTTGGTTGTAATCATGGCTTCCGCTTTTACAGGCTCAATCATCGGATTGTCCCTTGTCGCGCTCGGAAAAAAAAGTGGTGCTGGGAGCCGAATACCTTACGGTCCGTTTCTCGTAATTGGTGCAATCCTGGATCTGTTTTGGGGAAATGAAATTTGGGGTTGGTATTTAAGGCTCATTGGTTGGCAATAGACCGATGTGGCACGGCACTCACGCTTTTCATTTTCCGCTTCTTTACAACAATGATATTTAGTGGTAAAATGTGCCCAGAATCAAAGGAGATAACTCAATATCAATAGAGTAAGACGGTGAAACCAAAAGACAGGAGGTCGGCAATGGATGAATTGGTCAGAAAAGCAGAAATTTTAATCGAAGCGTTGCCCTACATTCAGACTTTCGCTGGAAAAACCATCGTGATTAAATACGGTGGTGCCGCAATGGAGAATGACTCACTCAAACACAGTGTGATGCAGGATGTCGTATTGATGAAGTATATCGGCATGAACCCCGTTGTTGTGCATGGCGGTGGCAACCAGATCAGTGATTGGATGCGGCGAGTCGGCAAGGAGGCGGAGTTTGTACAAGGTTTGCGGGTGACTGATGCAGAGACCGTTGAAATTGCTGAAATGGTACTCGCCGGGGTAATCAACAAAGAAATTGTCTCACTGATTAACCTACACGGCGGGAAAGCGGTTGGGCTTTGTGGGAAGGATGCGAACCTCATCCGTGTGCAGAAGTACTGTCCGCAGGTTGTTGATGAAAGCGGAAAGACCACCTCCGTGGACATCGGTTTTGTCGGGGAGATTGTCGGCGTTAAGCCAGATATACTTTTTGCCTTGGATCAGGAGGGTTATATTCCGGTAATCGCGCCAAACGGTGTGGGCGATGATGATTGCACGTATAACGTCAACGCGGATACGATGGCAGGAGAGATAGCCGCTGCCCTGCAGGCGGAGAAACTAATTCTGCTGACGGATCAACGCGGTATCTTACGAGATTTGCACGATGAATCCTCATTAATATCAAGAATAAGAACAGACGAAATTGAAGGGTTAATTGCCGATGGGGTGATTGGCTCAGGGATGTTACCGAAAGTCGAAGCATGCGTGAGGGCCCTCAATGGCGAGGTGTGGAAAACGCATATTATTGATGGTCGAGTTAGCCACGCAATTTTGCTGGAGGTGTTTACGCAATCGGGCGTCGGAACTGAGATTCTCGTGTAGGAAACATGAAACCTAAGCGACGGTAACTGCCGCGCCCCGGTTGTTTGCGTTCGTGATAAAGCAGGTTCCACCTTCCGGCAGCGTTTGGAGGAACATCTCTGTCTTCTCTTTTAAGGCAGGGAGGTCGTCCCCAACAGTGAAGATTGCTGGTCCCCAACTGCTCACCCCCGCCCCCATCGCGCCATTGTCCCGTAAAAAGTCAAGCGTCCGTTGCAGAATGCCGCCTTGGGCATCAATCTCGACCTTCTTCCAGCCAAAGGTCTGGATCTCGTTAATCGCGGATCCAAAGGCGTGGTGGTCTGCTTCAAAGATTGCCGGCAACAATTGAAGGAG
This sequence comes from Candidatus Poribacteria bacterium, assembly GCA_965208425.1. GTDB lineage: Bacteria > Poribacteria > WGA-4E > WGA-4E > PCPOR2b > PCPOR2b. The sequence continues at coordinate 5,585,322 of OZ242335.1, forward strand.
GATGAGGTGAGCAAGTCGTTCAGCAGTCGATCTGGGTTGGGGACACAGCGTTTTGAAGAGTTGAATTTCTGTCTCACCAGAGATATGCGTACAACGCGGAATGACAATAAGTAATTCCCAATCTGGGAAGGGATGACGCAGGAGAAGCGGTGGTGCAGGAACGTTACCGGCTGCCGAGGAGGGTAAAAAAGAGGATTTCTGATCAGGGAAGCGATGCCCCCCATCAAGGATAAACCCGCCCTGTTCAAAGGCGGTAATGCCAATCCCTGATGTCCCGCCGCGTCCGACGGTATCTGCTAAATCTGCTACACTCAGATTTAGGTTGTAAAGCGTATTCGCCGCTTGGGCGATACCTAGGGCGAGTTGCGTCCCGGAGCCAAAGCCAGAATGTGGCGGAATTTCAGAGGTAAGTTGAAGGTGGATGCCCGGAAAGTTGTATTTTGCTCGCAGCTTTTCGAGGATGACCCGCGTCCGTTCCTCGTACTGGATAGACTCAATTTGGATCCGATCCGCTGGTTCAGCGATAATTTCAAAATGGGGATTATTGATTGCAAGACCGATGCTTCCGTCAATCCTACCTAGCGAACCGTTGAGATCGATGAGGGCAAAGTGGAGTCGGGCGGGTGTTCTGATTGTGACCGAGTTGTTGCCGTTAGCGTTCATTCGTCGTCGAGAGGTATGTGCCAATTCGTCCATCACCCGATCTGTTCGTCTCTCTCGATCAACCCATCCCGAATGTGGAGGATGCGTCGAGCATGTGCCGCGATTTCAGGTTCGTGTGTGACCATGATAATCGTGTTTCCCGCCTCGTTCAGCTCATCAAAAATCGCCATGATTTCACCGCCAGAGCGGGTATCCAGATTTCCCGTCGGCTCATCAGCAAAGATCATTGACGGGTTGTTCACCAGTGCCCGCGCAATTGCTACGCGCTGAATTTGCCCTCCCGACATTTCATTCGACTTATGGTGAACCCGGTCTGCGAGTCCAACGGATTCCAACGCTTCAAATGCTCTACGTCGCCGTTCCTTGCGACTCAACCCACTGTAGATGAGCGGCAATTCAACATTGTGCAATGCGGTAGTTCGCTGCAAAAGGTTGAACGACTGAAAGACAAACCCGACCTTCCGATTGCGAATCTCGGCAAGACGGTTATCCGACAGCTTACCGACCTCTTCCTCTTCGAGATAATATTCCCCCTCTGTCGGCTTTGCAAGACAACCGAGGATGTCCATCATTGTGGATTTTCCCGAACCGGAAGGACCTACAATGGCAATAAACTCACCGCTTTCGGCAGTGAATGTGACGCCCCTCAACGCATGAACCTGTACATCCCCCATTTCATACACTTTTGTCAAATCACGAACATCAATTAGCATTGTTACCTCTCTATTTCATTTATTACTTGGACCTGTTTTTGTGAGTTCTTCCATAGAAGGGACAAAGACACGATCGCCCTCTACAAGGCCACTAGTCAACTCAAAATGGGTGTTATTTCTCTGCCCGACTTCGATACGAGTCCGAATCCCTTTCTCGTCCTTTTTCTTGTCCTTTTTGCTCTCGGTATCTGTTTTTGAAGCCTCTTTATCAAGCAGAACGAAATATTTTTTTTCGCTTTCGATTTCCGCTTCCAGCCCTTCGATTTTATCCGTTTCTGAAAATAAAACGTGTACCTCGGTAGGTCCCGATCGCAAGCCGCGCGGTGAACCGTCGAGTAAGATTTCGACATTGCCGCGTGTGCTGCTCGGCGAAATCTTTCCAACTTTGCCGGAAAACTTCTTCCCAATAAGGTTCTGTACTTCTACTTCCTGATCGGATTTGAATCGCTCTATCGAATTAGAGGGCACATTAACCTTAACGGTCAACACCTCCGAATCGATCACCGAATCAATGGGGAGTTGAAGGACATTATTATCCTGCATGACAATGATATCTACATCCGCTGACATGCCGGGCAGGAGTTCAGCAGGCGATCCGACCACTTCAATCACGACCTCGAAAGTAATCGTGCCATCTCCTTGTTGCCCACCTCTTGGATCGGGTGTGTATGCACTCGGCGCAATTTCACTGACCCTGCCTTCAAAGACCTTATCGCGGTAAGCGTCAACGCGGATTTCCACCCTTTGTCCCAGATCAATCTTGGCGATGTCTACCTCGTTGATTCGCGTTTTGACAACCATTCTGGAAAGATCCGCAATGGTCAGGACAGCGGGACCTTGCGAAAATGCGGAGCGTCCAGAGGTGACAATTTCGCCCTCCTCAACGTTGAGACGCGTAACCGTTCCTGACATCGGTGCAACAACAGTTGTCCAACCGAAACGTTCTTCTTGGGCTTTTAGGGTGCTTTCAGCTTCTAGGAAGGCCGCTTTCGCACCAACCTCTTCATGAACGGTGAGTTGCTTTTCCTCATCTGTTGTCTCTAAAATCTGTTGGAGCTGAGTCTTTGCATTTTCCAACTCTGCGGCACGTTGTTTTCTCTGTGCTTCCTCCGACTCTTTAATCGTACCTAGATTCTTTTTATGAAGTTCAAGGGTTGCCTGACGGCTTTCGAGCGCCTTTTTTCTTGCATCAATGGTTTCTTGTTCAGATTCAACCGCCTTTCTCTGAGACTCGACATCTTTTTGAGCGGTTTCGTATTGGGAAAGGGCATTTGCACGGGCTGTTTCCGTTTCCTCAAGCACTCGTTTTGAGACCAATTTTTTCTCGAACAGTCCCTGATTTCGCTTCAACTCCGATTCGGCTGTCTCAAAGGTAACCTTTGCTGATTCTTCTGCCGCCCGTGCCCGTTCAAGTGCGAGAGCTGCTTGCTCTCGTCCAATTTCAGATTGACGTAGCGAGATTTCGTCCTGCTGGAGTGCGTTTTGCGTTGTAGAAATTTGGGTTTCAGCTTCAGTAATCCGTTGGCGTGTGTTTGCATCCAGCGACTCAAGTGCCGCCTTTGCGCCTGCGACAGCATTTTGGGCTTGGGTGATTGCGCTCTCCTGCTGTTTCTCTGTCATTCCAATGCGCAGAGTTGCCTGTTCCAGCTGTGCCCGTCGTGCATCTCGATTCGCCTCCGCCTGCTTCTTTTGTTCAAGGACCTGCTCATGATCAATTTTGAGCAGTGCCTGTTCTTTTTCCACGACATCGCCCTCTTTGATATAAAGCATCTCAATCTCCCCTTCGACATTCGAGCGAACTTCAACCGAGATCAAGGGTTCAAGGTTGCCGGATTCCCTAACTTTGACGATGAATTCACCGCGTCGGACCACCTCTTTTTTTTCGTCCCCGTTGTCTTTATTATCCTTTTTACCAAATATTTTGGTCGCACCGATGGCAACCACAGCGACAAGGACCAGTACGCTGATAATAAGAACAATCGTTCGTTTCCTGTTCATTGGATAGCTCCCATTGCCCGCTGCAAAGCAGCTTGTGCAACTTTATAATCATAAAATGCTCGAACCTGATTGGTCAAAGCTTCTGCAAATTCAGTTTGGGCATTGAGCAACTCAAGCAGGATTGAGAGTTCCTGCTCAAAACGTCCCCTAATCACTTGAAGGCTTAACTCAGCGTTGCGTACTTGCGTGTTAGAGATATCTACTGCCCTTTCCGCTCGCTTCAAGTTTAGGTAGGCTTCGCGGACATCTAACGCGATGGAACGTTCAAGGTCGCTCGCATCTTCACGGGTCTGTTCAAGTGATAACTCTGCTTCTTGAATACGCCGCTTTGTCACGCCGCCATCGAAAATTGGAAAATTTAGCGTTGTTCTGACTTCCCAACTGCGGAATTCTGTGAAATTCTCGCGTTCATGCAGGTAATCGTCAAGGTTGACACCATAATTATATTCCGCATTTAGTTGGGGCCAACGCGCCAACCTTGCCAGCGTCAAGTCCCATTCCAATCGGTTTATTGAGGATTGAAGTTCCTTAAATTCAGGACGAGTTTCAAAGGCTCTCTGGATAGCCTCGTCGACAGATAGCTCTATGACTTCAATCTGTCCTTTTTGGCTGTATAATTGGTAGTCGGTGTCTTCGGCAACAGTGATGAGTGTTGCCGGATCTAGTCCCATGATCCGGGGCAAGGTTGCCATTGCAATCTCAAGGGCATTCTGATCATTTAGGAGGCTCAATTCGTCGTTCGCTTCCCGGACCTGCGCCGTTGCAACATCAGCTTCAATCTGAATCCCTGCCTCGACAAAAGCCCTCACCCGGTCGGTGTTCTCGCGTGATCTTGCTAAGATTTCCAGATCGACTTTTACCAATTCTTGTGCCTTGAGGACGTTGTAGTATGCCTGCGTAACTTGAAAAATCAGGTTCTGCTTTGTTTGTTCGTTGCGACTTGTTGTCGCGTTACGTCGCTCTTTTGCCTGCGAGAAACTTGCCTCTCTTGCTCCATTGTCCCACAGCGTATATTGTCCGGTCACACCTAGGTCATAATTTTCGCGCTCAAATCCAAAATCAAGCGCGTCTGAAAAATTGTAGCGGCCATCAACGAAAATATCTGGATAATAGCGAGCACGCGCATCCTTGACACGTAGACCATCAATAGCAAGATTAATGCGAGCATTCCGCATACTGGTTGAATTTTCAACAGCGAGTTGAATACACTGTTCCAAGGTGAGCGGTTGGGAGAGATCAATTTCCTGTTCTTCTTGGGCACTTGCTGTAAGGGTGGCAAGGATTAACGTACAAACTAAAACGAACCATATACGCCATCGGACCATTCTAATCTCCTATCGGTTATTTATATTAATCTGTTTCATTCAGACAGAAGCAAATTCTGTGTAATTACACTAAATAAATGATATGCAAGATTTTTACCACTGATTTTATCGCATGCGTCTGTAGGTGATTTGACAGTGAGTTTTGACGGAATTAAAGATCGAAAGTTTAGACTGAAGATAGGACGTTGTATCGGGAAGTTCCCACCAACAATATCGTCGGCAAGAAACGCACTACTCTCAAACAGATTGAAAAAGCGATGCAGTTAAGGCACTGGGGTAGTCTGAGAATCCTCATTTTTCCTTGCAGTACCTTAACAGATTTTGTTACACTTAACTTTGCAACTTGATCCCCGGCAGATGTAACTCAAAAAATGTGTATTGACTCATATGGCAAATAGGAATTCGGTTCGGTCAACCTTTGATTTACATACGCTCACTTCGAAGTGCAAAACGGAAAAAGAAACCGAGTTTTTCCGATGTTTGCGTTTCACTTCGTATGTCGTGAGGCATATAATGAAACAAATTTCAGTATTTCTCGTATTTTTTATTGTAGTTTCACTTATCATGGCTTCGTCGTTAAATGCCCAAGCTGTTGATGCGACTACTTGGTGGCTAATTGTGAACCCTGATGTTGACACCCGTTCTCGAAGTAATCTCGATTCATTGGTTAATTTACTAAAAGAGCGTGGGAAAATTCCGTCGAATCACATCCGCCGCATCGAAGGCAGTGAGTGCACCCGCGAGGGTATCAAGGTTGCCTTAGACGATCTTGGCACTAAAATGAGACAGGGCGATCACCTTATTTTTTACTTTCGCGGCTTTGTCACGAAACCGGGAAGATCGACTTCAATTTTCTTTTTAACATACGGAACAACATCGGAAAATTTGGAGGAGGCGCTTGAAGACCGTCAATTACGTGGTTGGTTTCGTGAACTGTCTCCAAATAAGGTAACAATCATTCTTGACGGTTACACCAGAGATGGGAATTTAATGTCTTACTACGGTAATCGTAGGATGCCTGCTGGAGGGCTTATATCGATTCAGCGTGCGGCTTTAAGTACAGAAGATCTGTTGGCACAAGCATTATTGGGAGCGATAGGAACTGACCAAGCGGACCTTGATGACAATCGACAAATCTCTATTGAAGAACTCCACATACACCTTACCTCAAATTGGGATGAACGCACCTTTCGGCTTACAAAGGGGGTTATGCTCTTACTAGGGAGGGTCCAGGAGAAGATTGTCCTAAAATTAAGTCCAATGCTCAAAATTGTGACGGTGCCCGATGGGGCATCCGTTGTTCTTAATGGACAAGAGATAGGGGTAACACCGCAAACACTTATTGATAAACTTCAACGAGGAACGTATAGTGTGGAAGTCAGAAAACTGGGATACCTGATCCCGCCTGCGCGTTCCGGAGAAATTGGGTTGGTTCAGGGAGAGTCGATTAATCTTTCGTGGGATTTGGAGTCCATCATTGTTCAAGGCAGCGTCAAAGCTCCCGATGGCATCCCCCTTGAGGGGACAGCAGTGTGGATCGATGGAACAGCGTATGAACAGAATCCGCTATACCTCAAGGCAGATGCACAGTATCAATTTTTTGCGAACGTAGCCAATACCACATCTCAATCGGATAAATCGTATGAAAAGATGCTAGAGCCGGATAAGATGTACACCCTGCGTGCTCAAAGCGAAGCACTCTATCATGCGAAGGCAAGTTTTACACTCACCCCACACGAATCTGTTGAGCGTAACCTGACCCTTAGCAAAAAGACTTGGTTTGAAGTTGCTCAGATGCAGTTCGATCGAAAAGCGTACGAGGCTGCAATTGCCGCATTCCAAAATGGTATTGAAGAAACCATCGAATTTCCGCCGATGTCCCCGGAGTTTACCAAATTACTCTTCGACTCTTTTTCGGAGGTAGTAGATAAGGTAAACGTCCAAAATATTGCTTACGTTGTTGCAACAGCAAAACTGGCAGATAGACTTAATCTTCAAGAAGCATCCAAGATTTACTGGGAACGAGTAAGATTGCAAACGGAAAAAGGTTCGTCATTTCATGAACTCGCGACAGATCGACTACGGGAGCTTAACTGGGGACGTCGACTAATTAATATCGGTGTCTCAGTCTTATTTATTGTGGTGTTAATTTCTGGAGGATATGCTATTCGTAGGGCACTTCTGCGTGCCAGAATGTAATATTGATTAGATGCCAATAATGATGAGGCTTGAGCAGCTGCGCCTAACACTTCAACCAGAATTAAACCACATAACAGGTTCCATCGGGAGGGCTCAGGGTGTGTCCTATTGAGACACTTTGATTGGCTTTCGATTTCCCGAATTTTGACGATTTCGGCTACATTCAAAGCGGTAAAGGGGATAAATTGATGTTCTTTTTTGGCTTTCGGATTTTAGGGCGCACACAACACCAGCATCTGATTAATCAGCAAAAGAATCTGCGTCGCCAAGTCCAAGAACTTGAGGAAAAACTCAAAACTTTGGCAACAGAGCAGGATGAACTTGAGGCTCGTCATCAGGCGGAAAAATCAGCACTCAATCACCAGTTGGAAACCCTTCGGCAGACAGCGCAGGACCATGATGAGTTGCAGCAGCGCATTGCGGAAGATGTGGAGCGTGTGGCCGGAGAACTTGGACTGAGTTCCAAGCAAATTGAGAAACTCTGGGCGGATCGATTAGATCTCATCGATCTGTATGCTGATAAATTGTACTCACTTGCAAAGGACTTCGCGTACGCCAACCGGGAGATGAGAAAAAATCGCGGGTTGTTTTTATTGCTAATAGACCGCCGAAATATGGATGAGGATAACTTCTCGGAATTCCACGATGCTCAAGTCGAACACTTAACAGAGGAGCAATATCAGGGGCTTAGTCAGCTTCCGCAGATCTTTTCTTCTAAAATCAATGATATATTCAGCTATATGGGGGAAAAGGTCATATTAAAGGACAAAAGCGGTGAAATTACTGGACATGAAGAACGGGATGGAGCAATATTGATAGATCTAAGCGGGCTTGCCTTTAGATCTCGTGTCATGGTGGAAGGGGTACGAACCCATCGTGTATTCGACAAAGTGGAACGTTTACATAAGGGAAGCGCAAGACATAATGCTGCAATTTACGCTTCATCGCTTGATGAGGTTATGGTGTCAATTGTGGTTAGCGAGGAGACCAGCGAGGTCACACTTTTCCGAGATGGACGTTTTATAGAGAGCTATGATCCCTACACCGATCAAGGAACGTTGCGTGAAGAAAAAGTGGTGCCCATGAAGCGCAAAGACTCCTCAGAAGAAACAACAGATGTCGAAATTGAAGAGGACGAAACCGCGATCCAAGTATCGACAGAATAATTGACGTACTCCCAAACCTAAAGGATTGGGATTCTTGAACGCTATACAAGCCGAACTCACAGCTAGGGAATCACACCCTAACAGGCCCACGCCATGGGGAGCAACTACAGGGTGGCGTGCGAGGTAGTCAACACACCTGCCAAGCCACCCTGATACTTTTATCCCGGTATATCTACCGGGGGGCAACGGCGAAAACGATTTAGCGTTTCCTTGATGCGCAGGGGCTATACCAATACCCTATTGGTCGTATAGATCCTCCCAGTCACTTGCTTTCTTTTTGAAAAGCGTTGCCATATTCACCAACTCTGTTACTCCAAGCACTGGAGGGGGATAGAACCTCAGCGAGGGTGCTGAGGGTGCTTTTCTATCCCGAATTGGCAAAACGAATTATATCATATTTCGCCGATAACTTCAAGAGAAAATGCTAAAGCAATCTGTATAGGCTGCGCCCCAACTGCTCCAAATCTAAAGAATTGGGATACAGACCTAAAGGTTTTTTGTTAAACTAAAACCATTCCCTCATCAATATCTTCCAAATGACCGTCGCAATTCCCTTCACTAGACAGAACTTTGTGCACCCTCTAACGGCTCTGTAACAGTCTCCAAAAAGGCTTGAAAACAGTGATTGGCGATGATATAATAGCCACTCGGAAGCTAGTGAAACACTGAAAGGTCAACGATGATACGTCAAGCAGCACCCTTATTTTGCAAATTATTGGTCATCATTGCAATCATCACATGGACGATTTACCCCACGCTTGCAGGCGAGCGTGACGAGTACGTTTTTGCCTACAGACTCTTCCAAGAGGGCGCGTATTTCATTGCTAAAGATGAGCTTAAAGCATTTATCCAAGACTACCCACAAAGTGCGGATGCCGATGACGCGCGTTTCCTCATGGGCGAATGTGCGCTGCAGCTTGAGAAATATGACGAGGCAATCCAGCACTATAAGCAACTCCAAATTGATTACCCAGACAGCCCACTACGTTTAGATGCAGTTCGCAGCACGGCAACGGCTTGGTTTCGCCAAGGCAGATATGAAGAGGCAATCAAGGCTTACGAAAAAGTTGTCGCAAGCTCAGATGAACCCTTTGTCATCTCCCATAGTCTCTATCTCATCGGCGAGTCTTATGATAACCTGGGACTCTATCAGAAATCCGGCGAATATTATGACCAAGTCCTCACTGAATATCCCCAGTCAGACGAAGCATCAGATGCACTATACGCGAAGGGTTGGAGTTTATACAGACTCAAAAAATACGGTGAGGCACACGATACTCTAACGGACTTTATCGAAGAATATCCCGTCCACTATGCCGTTCCAGAGGCTTCCTATCGTGCAGCTGAATCCCTGTTCAACCTTAACAATTGGATACAGGCACAACAGGCTTACCAGCAAGTCATTGACACCTACCAGACAGACCCAGAATACCGGCAATTGGCTATAGATGCTCGATTCAGACTTGGCGAGTGTTATTTCCAGCAGAAATTGATGGAAGAAGCGAAGAATACTTTTGAGCTTTTACTGCGTGAACACGGAAAATCGCCCATTGTCGCGGAAGCGCAATATTGGATTGCCGAAGTTTTGTTGGAGGAGAAGAAATATCCTGAAGCAATTCATGAATACCAAAAAGTTGTTACCCTCTACCCGCAAAGCGAAGTTGTTGATGACGCCCAATACGGAATTGCAATGGCGTATTTTCTAAAAGGCGACTACCCCAAAGCAGGTAGTGAATTCAAAAAGGTTGCGGAGAACCGACGTTCTGGACTCAGCGATGCAGCCCGTTTCCGTCTAGGCGAATGTTTCCGCTTGCAGCGAGAGTTTAATTCCGCTATTCTTCACTATAAAAAAGTGGGCGCCAAGTCGGGGTACACAGACGATGCGTTGTATGGAAGAGCTACCAGTGCGTTTGAACTGCGAGACTATCCGCAAACCATTGAGGCATTGAATGCGCTGTTGAGTGCCCAACCATCCAGTCCGCTCAGACCCTACGTTCTGTATCAACTCGGGCTTGCGTATTTTAACCAGCAAGCGTATCAAGAAAGTTCCCAAGCTCTTGATAGCTTTCTATCCGAAAACCGTGACGCTCACTTGGAAACCGCCCCCACTGACGCGGCACTGTTCTGGAAAGCGCGCGCCCGGTTTGAGCTAGAAGATTATTCGGCAACCCTCCAAGCCTGTGAGGAATTACTTCAGCGTTTTCCGAATAGCCGCCTGCGCTATCGGGCAGAATTCTTTATCGCAGAAAGTACTTACTGGCGTGAGCAAACCCCGCAAGCCTATCAATCGGCACGTCGAAAATATCAAGCTTTGTTAGAAAAGCAGTCACAGATTGCCCCCGATGCTATCGGGACTGAGTGGGCTGAAAAATGTCGCTATGGAATCGGTTGGACCCACTTCTCTGAAGCAACACTCTCAAAAGACAGTGCCGAGCAGCAAAAACATTATCAAGCAGCGGTCTCGGCTTGGAAGGAAGGGCTTGCAAACCACCCAAACGGTACGCTTGCAGACAAAACGCAATACCATATCGGTATCGCTTACATCAATCTCAAACAGTACGATGACGGGATTCAAGCTTTCAACCAGATTCTTTCTAGCTACTCCGGCAGCGATTGGGGTGACAACGCACGATATCAGACAGGATGGGTGCTTTATAAGCAGGAGAGATATCGCGAAGCAATCACCGCTTTCAATCAAATGCTCACGGTACACCCTGGATCGCAGCTTGTCCCAAAAGCGATTTTTGGTATCGCCAACGCTTACTTCAAACAAGGGAAGTACGCACAAGCAATTCGTGAATATCAACGGGTAGTTGACAAGTATCCCAATCCTATTCGCGAGGCGGGAGCCGAAAAAGCTATCGATCTCCGTCCAGAAGCACAATACTATATTGCGGAAAGTTTTTTAAACCTGCAGAGTTATCCTGAAGCAATTGCCGCTTATGAAAAGGTTCTCCAACACCACCCCAAAAGTGAATGGGCGGACGATGCACAGTATGGGATTGCAACTGCTTACGAAAACCTAGGTGAAAAAGAGAAGGCAATACAGGCGTATCGGACGCTGACGCAGAAGTATCCCAACCGTGAACTTGCCGCAGATGTCCAACTCCAAATTGGTCGCCACTACTACGAAGAACAAGACTATAAGCGAGCAATTGCCGAGTTTCAGAACGCAATTAACCAATATCCCGAAACTCCATCGGCGTGGCTAGCGCAGTACAACATCGGTAAATGCTATATTGCGCTGGGATCCTACCGTCAAGCGATTGGCGCATTTGAAAGGGTTGACGCACGGAGTGACTTTGCCGCCACCGCAGCGTATGAAATCGGTTACGCTTGGTACGATCAAAATAATCCAAGTCGAAATCTTGGTAATGCTGTGAATGCACTGCTAGCCGTACCTGAAAAATATCCGCAGAGCGTTGACGTTCCTCGCGCCTTATTGGTTGCTGGTGAGTGCTACAGAGAGTTAGACGAATTGGACCAAACTGTTGCGGTATATCATCGCCTCCTAGACGATTACCCGGATTCGGAACAAGCGCAGTGGGCGCAATTGGCATTGGGGGATGCCTATCGTGCTCAAGGGAAACATCAGCAAGCCATTGAGGCTTATGATGTAATTCGCGAAAAGGGTACGGATCGATACTCCGTTGACATTGTAATTGATGGACTGCTCCGTTTGGCAGAAACGTACGCACAGATAGGGCAAAATAGAGATGCTGGCACAACCTATCTGCGTATTCGCTACCTCTACAAGGATCATGATCCGTATAGGGCGTTCCAAGCAACGGTTTATGCCGCGGATGCCTTTGCTAAGGCCGGTGAAACCTTAGCCCAAGCAGCATACACCCATCAGGCGAAGGATGAGTATGAAAACGCGATTGAGTTTTATGAATCGAGTGTTCCACAAGTGCAGGATGCCGGGGAACGGAAGAAATGGGATGCACTATACGATTATGCGACGAACAAATTTCAACAACTTTTTGAGTGACTTTGGATGAAAGGGATGAGCAAAAGAGGAACGGGACAGCATGGACAGATGGAAGGCTGGACAAAGTATTCTATGCAATATGTTCGATCTAATGTCTTCCACGTTTTATGTTTTACATTTTGCGTTCTAGTCAGTTTATCACAAGTTTACGCCCAAACACAGGAATCATCGGACACACAGTTGGAATCGGACCTCCCAGACGAGGTTATCGCAGAAATTATTGATACCACGCGAATCATGCTTGAGCCGCGCAGCCGTTTTAGTGACCCGTTGATGCCCCAGCTAATTCACGCCATCGCACTATATCCCAAAGAACGTCTCTGGAATCTACCACCTACTAATACGCCTCAAAAAGCTGTTAAGCCCACCGCTCCACCACCGAAGAACTATAGTTTTCACCTCAGTGCTTATCCAAGTTTACCAGAATCATTGATCTATCAGGTGCTTTTCGCGGGACGTACGAATCAGACACACGGTTTCCTCCATCTGAACCGGCATCAACTTGGTAATGCACGGACCAAAGAGCGGGGAGATTATAATCTCGACGGGATTCGTGGCGGATTAAGCCACCAATATCAGGAGTTGAGCGAAATTTCCCTCGGTTTTGGACTCAATCTCAAAGCTCTAGAGTGGTTGCCAACTACGGAAGGAGATCCAAATCCTCAGAAGGATTTGAGTCTGTTTCGCTCCGATCTGAGTTGGCAACAGCAAATTTCTGAAACAACGTGGTCAACATTGAATCTCGATACGACACTGCTCCGTATTGACCACGATGGGTTTGAGCCACGGGATGAAGCGGCGGATCTGCGGCTTAACTTTGATACCGCGCTTTCGTGGCCCTTCCTGAACCCAATTCACGCCGGCGGTAATGTGGAATATTTTTCCGCGGGGGATACTGAGGAGATAATCGCTCGACTGTATGCTCGCGATGAGTTCTCGCCATTTGGTCCCTTTGTCCTCAGTATAGGCTTGGAAGGGGTTAGTTTTCGTGAACACGACGGTCCCGGCGCAGACAAAGCGGACTCGCAGTTAGACATGGAAGGCGCAACTGAACAACCCAGTACTGACATTGGCGAGAGCGAGGCAGACCTGCAGCCAGATACAACCCAACAACCTAACATTCAAACTGGTGAAGATCAAGCGAACTCGCAGTCAGACATGGCAGACACAGCGCAGCAGAATCGTACTGAAACTAGCGAAAATAAAGTCGACTTGCCGTTGTACCCGTCTCTTGCATTGATAACCCATCTTGACAAACATTGGTTAATCCGACTTGAAGGATCTCGGACAATTGCCCGGCACCGATTGTCAACACTTTACTTCGACACAGATTACATCAACCTTAACCCATTCCTCCGTCCGGAAAAGGCTTGGAATGGGCAGATAACCTTAAAGTATCATCAGGGTACGAAATTTGAGGTGAATCTATCCGGTTTCGCAAAGCAGGTAGAAGATCTTGTTGCCTTGGTTCCTAAAACGGAACCGTCTGAAAATAGTGGTGTGCAACCCAGCGACAATGCTGTAGCAGCGCGTGCATGGACCCTAATGAATATTGAATCATCAATCTACGGTGGGCAGCTGCTTGTCTCCACAGGCATTGTTGACCGTCTCGACCTGCGATTTCAGTACACGCATGAAGTTCATACACCGAAGATGGGTGAGTATATTCCTTATAGGGCAGCGGATCGGATCGATATGGATGCGGTGTTTCACCTCCCATCAGAGGTCCAAGTCGCGCTTAAAGCCGAGTTGCGGGGTCCTAGATATGTTGATATGATGACTGATAAAACATTGGAAGGTTATCTCCTGTTGAAACCCAAACTAAGCAAAACAATTGGAGACTATATTAGTGCTTTTGTCGGCGGGGCGTTTGCGATTGGAGAGTATCGTCTATTAGAGATATATGAACTTTCGCAGAGTAATTTTGATTTCGGAATTGAGTTAAAATTTTGACCCTTTACAGCAGGCAAGGAGAACAGACCTATCATGGCAAATCCGATTGAGATGATCATTTCAGGATTAGAACAGTTAAGTGGGGGCGGGATCCTTCTCATTCCCTTGATTGGTTGTTCAATCTGCGCACACGCGATTATTATGGAACGGATTTATCATCTGCGTCGTGAACGAGTCATACCATCACAGTTTGTGACCCGTAGCATCTACCATGAACTTGTGCAGGGCAATCCTGAAATCGCAATCCAGATGTGTGGGAGACGCCCGGGTCCGTTGACAAATATTCTTCGCGCCGGAATAGAACATAGAAACGCCGATGAGGAAACACTTAAACGGGTCATCCGTTTATCCATCAATGGCGAAAAGCCGAGATTGACGCGATACCTCCATATTTTGGGAATGTTGTCTGCCGTTGCAATATATATAGGGTTGCTCGGCACATTTCTCGGCATGATCGCCTCATTTGGCAACCTTTATGAGGTGGAAGGACAGGTGGGTCAGTCGAGCGAGATTGCTGCCGGTATCTCCCAAGCCTTAATCACAACAGCCGCTGGGTTGATGATCGCGCTGCCAACATATGTTGCGTACTACTATTTTAACAGCAAAGTGCAGCTCTTTTTAATAGAACTGGAAAGACACGGTATGTCTCTGGTCCGCTTTCTTGTCGCTGAAGAGCATAAACTATTTCAGGACGGATTTGAAGATATTGAGCGTTTGATCCAAGAGGAGGCAAACTGATGAACACACGAAGTGAAGTTAAACTCAGTGCTTTTTTTGGAATTGCAATCGTCGAACATCTAGTCTTGATTCTGGTATTAGCTATGGCAGCCTATACAAAACCTGTGCCTAAGGTTGAAGACACAGCCATAACTGTAGACATTCTGATAAATGAACTAGAGCAGAAGCGCGTGGAAGAAGAAATTCCTGTCGCTATTCTTACAACCCGTCAACCTGAAATACCCACCGAATTGCCACCAATCCAATCCGCTCATAATGTCCAACGATATCTAAATCCTGGCGGCCCATCGGGTGGCTTACCCGCCGCCGCTCTAGCGCGGACTACCGACCAAGATCCGAACCGTTTGGCGTTGGGTGCAGCCCCTGTAAAAGGACGAAATCAGACGCTGCTTGACGATTTGGAAGCAACGAACGCAAGGGTCCGAGAGAAACCACGGGTTGATGAAGAAGGACACTACAGTGCGGCAGCACGTCGAGGCGTTCGAGATACGGATCGGTTCAAACATAAAGGGGACCGTGGGCACAGCCTGACCAAGCAGGTGTCTACAGGAAACGTGGCACATACCGGGCAAAGCAGTGTTACCGATGGCGTTGGTTTCGAGTTTGAAATTTCCGGTGAGGTCAGTGGACGTGGCTATCGCTTGGGAAAGCCCATTCAGACACAAGGCAAACAAGGCGGAGGTGTTCAGATTAGCTTCAAGGTGAAACCGGATGGCACGGTGTATGATGTTCGAGTGAAACCCGGTTTTCTTACAACAGTAGGCGAAGTTCGACTCAAAGAGCAAGCCAAACGATATGTCGAAAGGATTCGATTCAACACTCTGCCCAAGACTATACCGCAGATCGATCAGTCCGGGGAGATCTTCATTAACTTTACAACGCAACTAAGCCAGTGAAATTTGCTTGTACACTGTCAGATTATCCCAACGATATTGATCTCTTCCTCAGAACATTCAAAATGATTGTTGACAATTTTTTGTAAAACGATTATAATGAAGCAAAACTTCAAACAGGATTCTTGAGAATCCTGCTAATCTACCAATATAGTTACAGTTAGGAGGAATACCCATGAATCGCTGTTTTGTAAACCTTGCCCCCTATATCGCGCTTGTAATAATAGCGGCGGTGATTACCGGTTGTGCGAACGTCATGCCATTAAGTGTAAAGGTCCAAAATGCAGACCGTAAATTTGAGCAAGCTCAGGGTATGACTATTCGCGCGGATACCCCGGAAAACAGGAAAACAGACCTCGCCAAACGGAAGGAACTGTATGATACCGCGCTCGCAGGGTATCTCGAAATTATCGCACAAGATCCAAACGGAAAGTATGCAACCTATTCACATTTCCAAGCAGCGGCGATCTATAAAAAGCGTTTTGAATGGGATAAATCTACAGAGCATTATCAAGCTATTGTAGACATAGCCCCCGCCGGCTTTTTGGGAGGTCGCGCAAAGAGTAGTATCGCTGATATCCGTAAAAATCGCGATGTGATTAAAGACAATAGGCGTACTTATCAAAACCACGCTCCCCTCAGCAAAGATTTGGCGATGCGTGCGAAGGAAGCGACTGCACCCGAAGACATAGAATTGTACAATCAACAAGCACAAGATAGCAGAGATAAAGCTGTACGTGCGCTTTACGATGAAGCACGGGCTTACCAAACACTCGGCAATTCTGAAGAGGCAATTAAGCAGTTTGAGCGGGTGGTCGCAGAGTTCCCTGAACATAGATTGGCACCCCAAGCCCAGTTCCAAGTTGGCAATATCTATTTTTATGAACTCTATGACTACATAGGCGGCTGGCCCGCGTATATTAAAGTTATTGAAAAGTTTCCAGATTCCTACGAAGCTTCCGATGCGGAAACTTTGCTGAAGGAGACAGAGACAACCCTGACAGAGATTGCTCAAGATCAGGCTGACATTAAAAAGTATACAAACCAGAAGGCACTTGACTACATCCAAGCGGGACGGGATGTACTCCCAAGTGATTTGTATGTTGCGGGATACGCTGACCGTATCGCCCAGAATTTCCAGAACATCGGATCTGGTTGGGTCAAAATGAGAAACTACCCAGCTGCGATTGCTGCCTACCGTAAACTGGCGGAAAATCTGTCATACAAAAAGTTCCATGCTGCAGACGCACTGTTTCGGATTGGCGACCTGTATCAAAAAGATGGGCAGTATCAGCGTGCCATCGCTGCCTTTGAGGATATGCTAGACAAAGCCCCCGAATCTACTTGGCGGGATGAAGCGGTGTATCAGCAAGCCGTTTGTTTTCGCGCTGTCCGTGAGTTTGAGAAAGCCTACGAAGCCTTCAAGGCTTACATGAGTATAGACAAAGAAGGCAAATACTACCGTGAGGCAGAGCAGATTGTCCGTCAGTATGAATTGGATCAGGATGGCGATGGCTTCAAGTTCTATGTTGAGCAAGAAGCTGGCACCTCCGATAAAGATCCGAACGACAATCCGGATGTTAAGAAACAACAGGCTGAAGCCGCAGAGGCGGCTGGTGGTATGTAGGTGGCAATATATTGTCGCATGAATCATAAAAAAGCAGGGAAGACCATTCCCTGCTTTTTTTATTTCCACTTTGGCTCATATTAAAAAAGCGTGTAACCGAAACCGAGTTTTTTCTTCAAAACTCGGTTTCTCTGAATGCTTTGTCCTTTCTTTTTACATGAGCCTCTGGTTTTTGGTCTCAATTCCAGATATAACGAGACTGCGGATTGAGTGACAATTATCGACACTTTCGCTCTCCGGTAGGTGCGGTCCGATAAATCGTGACCAAGGTTTCCAACCGCACCGCATAGGTGCCGTCGCGTGGGTTGAAACGGCTTGTCCCGATTCTCGGAATCCCGACTTGTCGGGATTGGAAACTCTGCTTGCGCCCCTCCGATAAATCAGGGTAAACTATATTGAATTCAAAAAATAAACAGACACTTTCGCCCCTCACCTGGTAGGTGCGGTTTTTAACCGCACTGGTTTGGAGTGTTTCATTAATTTTAAGGTTCACTATAATTATCGGGGAGTGCCTACCAAACAGGAGAATGGTCGGCGAAATTTCCTAACCTCGCCGATTTGTAGTGTCCAATTATGGTGAATTAGACAAATAAGTGGACATTTGCCAAAGTCCCCATGCACGCCTTGAGAAGGGAGGCTAGGAATCATCAAGTCCCCCTGATAAGGGGGATTTAGGGGGTTGTTCGTGGGTACAGATTTCCCAATCTGCACATGGACATCGGAAGTGTCCAAGTAATTCTATAATCTACCATAATTCTAAAATCTACCATAAACCAACCGTAGGCGGGGCATCCCCGATAATTAGTTTACCCCAATTTATCGGGGGATCCTCTCGGACTTGCCCCGCAACATTTTGTCGGAAACCGGAATGCTACCCTACTGCGTAAGTCCTATTCTCTTTCTGTGATGCCACGAAAATCTCTCATCAATTGGAATCACTTTTGGCGTGAGCCCTCTGTTCTGATAGCTATCATTCTCATCAGCGTACTGCTCCTCCTGTTCGTGGTGTTTCCGCTGTTTCAGGTGTTCAAAACCTGCTTCATCACGAAAGATGGCTCGACGTTCACGCTCAAGTACGTCTGGGAACTCTTTACTAAATCGTACAATCTACAGCCCCTCTGTAATAGCATCATCTTGGGGATCTGCGTCGCGTTGCTCGGCACCACCGTTGGATTCGCCTGTGCCTACGCCGTCACAAAGACGGATATGCGGTTCAAAAGACTTCTCCAAGCCAGCACACTCCTACCGATTATCTCCCCACCCTTCGTCATTGCGCTTTCCGCGATCCTCCTGTTTGGTCGAAACGGTCTGATTACCCGGAAACTTCTCTTTGAAGGACTTGGCATAGATCTCTATGCAGCAGGTTTTGATATCTACGGTCTGACGGGATTGGTCATTGTTGAGACGCTCGCCTACTTCCCCACTGCTTATCTGGTGCTGGTCGGTGTGTTGTCATCCATTGATCCAGCGTTAGAGGAAGCTGCATCAAACCTCGGCGCATCTCGGTGGAAGGTCTTCCGAACTGTGACAGTCCCGCTTTCGTTGCCGGGGATTGTAAACGCGATGCTGCTGCTGTTCATTGAGTCGATGGCAGATTTCGGCAATCCACTCATTTTGGCGGGGCGATTCAACGTCCTTTCCGTTCAGGCATATCTTCAGATCACAGGCAACGATAACCTTCCCGGCGGTGCAACACTGGCGATGGCGCTGTTACTCCCCTCGCTCGCTGTCTATTTTTTACAGCACTATCTCCTCCGCCAACGAAACTTCGTCGCGCTGACAGGAAGGGCAGCCGGAGCAGGGGCGCAAACGGTTGATAAACGGGTGCAGTATCCGCTGATGGCTATCTGTTGGGGAACGGTGGGAGGTGTCTTTCTTTTTTACGGATTGGTGGTCGTTGGGTCATTCACCAAGTTGTGGGGCGTCGATTATTCACTGACGCTGAACAACTACGTGGAAGCCTTTCGACTCGGAGCGGATTACATCGTGGACTCTCTCCTGCTTGCGGCGATTGCCACGCCGTTGACGGGATTGCTAGGGATGGTGATCGCATTCTTGGTTAAGCGGAAGCAGTTTGTGGGACGTAGGTTAATGGATGTGACCTCTATGTTGAGTTTTGCCGTGCCGGGGACGGTGGTCGGCATCGGTTACATCCTCGCCTTTAACCAACCACCGCTGATGTTGAGGGGGACAGCGGCTATCATTGTGCTGCTGTTTATATTTCGTAACATGCCCGTCGGGATCCGCGCTGCCGCCGCTTCGCTTGACCAGATAGACTCCTCGCTGGAGGAGGCTTCGACCAATTTGGGGGCAGGCAGCCTGACCACGTTTCGCCGGATCCTGTTGCCGCTGATTGCGCCGGCGTTTTTCGCCGGACTCGCTTACAGTTTCGTCCGCTGTATGACCGCTATCAGTGCAGTGATCTTTGTTGTCTCCGGGCGGTGGAATCTGATTACTGTAGCGATCCTAGGATTTGTTGAAAACAGCGATTTCTCGCAGGCGGCTGCGCTCTCGATGATCCTCATCGTGTTTGTAATGGCTGCTTTGGGACTGATTCAGCTTGTGTTGACGTTACTTTTCAAGCGACGTATCACGGATTTTTTTCGGGAGGTAGGAACGGAATTGGAAGGTTGACAAACTATTTCCATTCAATTTGCAAACAATTTTAAGGAGTTATGACATAATATGTCATAACTCCCTCAAAGGTGGCTGGTATTTTACGGTTGCGATGTTGACAAATTTTGGAAAATGGTGTAGATTAAATAATGATGGGGGCTCCGAGTGCCAGCTCAAAACCCCCGGAAGCAACACGAGAGATGGACTCGAATCGCTTCGTGATTGTTAGGGTGGATACCTAACAATTGTTTTATAGTATACCCTTTGATGCCATTCGTTTCAATCGAAAACAAGAGGGCTGCGCGATTTGAGGACGCAGTCCTTTTCTGTTTTCCGGTTGGAACGGTGATAATGAGGAGAAACAAAGATGTTTAGCATGACGTCAAGAAAACAGGCTATTGCACTCACCAGTGCAATTTTAATGGTTGCGCTTCTCACAAACATAGCAGGGTGGATACAGAATGCGGAAGCAACTCCTGTGCTTACTATCAAGATTTATGTAACCCATGCCTGCGTTGATTCGGATCATGGCGGCCAAAGTGATATTTGTAAATCTAAGGATTTTATCGACTAGTACTATCTGTATCATGGGGAGCAGGATCCGCATCAGGAGCACAATACACATTATGATGAGGAAGATCACTATACAAGCGAAAGCGTAACGAGTTGTAGCCAGTGTTCGTGGTAGCTAGTATTCTAGACATACATCCCTACGGTGTTTTCGGCTAGCTGGAGAGCTTGACAGTTAGCCGAAAACGCCGTAGGGAGCCTAGCAGAAAGAGGTCTTTCCAATGAGAAAACTTATCGTTGCTGGTATCGCGTTTGTACTTTTAGTCGGTGGATTTATCGTTTATATGGAGATTGATAAAAAGAAGTTTATTGATAGTATTTCGTCGGTGTCACCGGTTGTCAACCAACCGGTGAATGTGCTAGAAACAACTCGTGAGGTCACTCAGGCAAACGAGGAACCGAAGTTTCAAGAGGTAGAGCCTGATGAACTACTAGCTGCTGTACGCCGAATCCCGGAGCAGTTCGGGTATAGCGAAGCGGCTACAACTTACGCAGAACTACAAGCAAAACGTCTGAGTGGGGAAAAGCTGACAATTGATGAAAGTGTTGCTCGCTTGGAAGCAGCACTTTATTTATGGCCAAACGAGGCGACTCGAAAAACGCTTATACTTGAAAAGTTTGTACAATCAAAAGGGCCCAACTTTCATCCAAGAGACGGTTTTTCTGATGAAGACATAGCGAAGTTGAAGGAGTTAGGCATCCCCGTGGTATGGAGGGGCAACATGATGATTATTGGCACATCACCGGACCATATCCGTAAAGAGAGAGAGAAAGAATTAAGGAAGAAATATGCACATATCTTGAATGACCCTAAGTATTTCCCGTCCGATGTCCCTGCAACCGATAGCATTTCTTCAAGAAGTATTGATGAAGATACGGTTACTCCTCCCGATCGCCCTCAGATGTTACCTGTAATATCTGAGCCTCATGCACTTGAAACGCCGGGGCACGTTCACCAAGATGAGGGGCATATACACGAACCTCTTACCATCCAACCGCCTAGACCGACAGATGCTAAAAGCGTTGAAGCGGACGGTTGGGAGGGATTGTCGCCGAAACAACGAGAGCAGGCGAAACAGTTGTTTGACCAATACGGTACGGAGGAGGGACTTCGTCGTCTGAGAGAAATGGCCCCTGACACTGCTGAGCGATTTGAGGCCGATAAATCGAGACCTCCGTCCCGTGAGCAGGCAGGGCAGAAGCGTCGCCCAGCGCCTTCCCGTGATGTATCTGATGGAGGGCAAGCGGAATCAGGATCAAAGGATTAACAGGATTCTCAGGATAAAGCGGTTGTTATCCGGGCTATCCTGATAAAGACTGGGGGCATATTCGGAATCTGAAGAATATGTCCCCTTTTTTTATGTCTGGCTTGCTCTGAATTTGGTGAAATTCCGATCTTATCGGGAGTGTATCTGTTTGGGTATGCGTCGATATCAAGCGATGTCCTACCTTGCGTTACTGATATGACTCACATAAATGTCAACACGCTCTAGCAATTTGTGTTAAAATATCATCCCTAACTCAAGTTGAATCGTCAACGCTTCGTAGTTCGGCGATTTATCGCTGATGGACGCCGTTCCCAACGCTCGATGAATCCCCGATAAATCGGGATTAAGTGGGACATCCCGAGAATCGGGGAAACGGGCAACAACAGTAAGGTCTTCATCAGAAGTTCGTAGGGAACGCAGATCTGCGTTCCCTACAATCCGAAGGGCGTAAATCCTACCAATATAATCATTTTAGAAGGAGTACATTTATGGCAGCATCACAATTAGCGGCACAACTGTATACGGTCCGCGATTTCACCAACACCCCAGCCGAAATTGCCACCACAATGAAAAAGGTCAAGCAACTCGGCTATGACGCTGTACAATGTTCGGCACTCGGCACTATTGACGCGCACGAATTGAAAAGGATTGTCGACGGTGAAGGCCTAACAATCTGCGCCACGCATACAGATTATGATCGTATGCGCGACGAACCCCAAGCGGTCATCGACGAACACAACCTCTGGGACTGCAAACATGCAGCAATCGGCGGCTTGCCTCAAGAGTATCGCAGCGCCGAAGGCTATGCAAGGTTCGCCAAAGAAGCCTCCGAAGTTGCCAAACGACTTGCGGAAGGCGGACTGACCTTCTCCTACCACAACCACAGCTTCGAGCTGGAAAGGTTCAACGGGCGCACCGGATTGGAAATTTTGTACGAGGATAGCGATCCAAAATATTTCAACAGCGAACTCGACACATACTGGATCCAACACGGCGGCGGTGATTCGGCGGCGTGGATACGCAAACTGAAAGGACGTGCTTACATCGTTCACCTAAAAGATATGGCAATGGACGACCGCACACAGCTATTTGCAGAGGTCGGTGAAGGAAATCTGAATTGGCACGCAATCCTTGATGCCTGTAAAGAAGCCGGTGTGGAGTGGTATATCGTTGAACAGGATACCTGCCAACGCGATCCATTCGAGAGCTTGGGGATCAGCCTCAGAAATCTCAAGGAAATGGGACTTCACTGATATAGGTCTTACCCCACCAACTGTAGGCGGGGCATCTTGCCCCGCAACCGCGTAAATTCTGCGATGGCTAAAAATCGTTGAACACCTTCACCGGCTGCCCTGTTTCAATCGACTCCCACGCCGCAACACCGACAGCGACCGATTTTGCCCCATCAACTGCATTCGGGGATGGCTCCAAATCTTCTTCGATACACTCTTGGAAATGTCGCATATAACGGATGACGGTTTGACCGTGCCCGTAAACGCTTGTATCAACTTCCGCCGGGCACGTCATCTCTAACGGCTCTTTCGCTGCCATCTTATCCAAGATCAGCTTAACCTGTCCGCCTTTGTTGTCGGTGAAATCCCCGATCATGGTGCCGCCTGTGCCGTACATCGAAACCTGCATCATCGGCATAGGCGGATGGACGATGTCATACAGTCCCATCGCTCGTGCAATCTGTCCACCGGCGAATTTCAGATTGAGAAAGAAATTGTTCTTTATTGGGTATTCGGGGGTAAGTTTTCCCTTTACGCCGTAGGCGTGCACCTCTTCGACATCGCCCAAAAAGCTCCGCAAAATATCGACAGGATGGACCACGCCGCCATACATCAAATCCTGCGGTTCGTGCAAGCGCCAAGGAGTGAAATCGTAGACAGGGCGCATATCATGGACATAGTAAGCGTCTGCTGCCATAATCTCCCCAAGCTCACCGTCATCGAAGAACCGACGCATCGTCTGGAATTGTAGGTCAAAGCGCATTGTTTGACCAACCAGAAACTTAACCCCTTTTTCCCGTACCAATCCGACGAGTCGTTTCGCATCCTCAAGGTTGGTCACCATCGGTTTTGTGCAGATAACATGCTTCCCGGCTTCAATCGCGGCAGCACAATGCTCGGCGTGCAGGTGGTCGGGCGAATAGACCGCAACCACATCAATATCATCGCGAGAAACCAACGCTTGATAGTCGGTTGTCCAAAATTCTACCCCGATTTGTGCCGCATAATCCTCCAACACATCCGCCCTTTTCGCGCACATCCCCCGGAGTTCGTATTTGAGATCAGGCACATCTTTGAGTAATGTTGCAGTTGACCCCATATTGGTGGGGTTCATTCCAATAACTCCTAATCCAATTGCCATTTTATCCCTCCTTTTATGGTGAATTAGATAAATAAGTAGACATTAATAGTAGTAGGCACACGCCGTGTGCCGTAACTCTGCCACCCCCGATCTATCAGGGCTCGTTCATAGTGTTCCATTAATTCTAAAATCTACCATAATTACCATTTTTCACAAGATATCTAAAATAGTTAGAACTTACGCAGTCGAACGCTTAAAGCCTTGTACTTCGGCGATTTATCGCCGATGGACACCGTTCCCAACCCTGGTCTCGGAACGGACGCCCGATAAATCGGGCAACTACAGCAGAGACTCCATAAGGAGCTAGTAGGGAACAACGATCGTTGTTCCCTACTGAGATGCGTAAGTCCTAATAGTTTTACGGAAATGAGGTGTCGGGATTCGGAGATCCCTCCTACAGTAGAGCTATAGTACAGCCTATAATTATTTTTTACACCGCTGTAGCGCAAACTGTTAGTTTGCACAGAATACGACACAAACTGACAGTTTGTGTTACAACGCACGGCACCAAATATGGCTTGGAACCGTGCCTACCGAAGTGTCCACAGATTGTTGGGTTTTACTATTAACACTCCTAAAGGGAGCAGTTTTTTGAGTTTACCCAAAGGTCAAAATCTGATATATTGTAACCGATGATCGAGCCAAAATAAATCTTTTTCTGGGAGCAACATATTATGGATTTCACATTGACCGCAGATCATGACGCTATCCGCAAGACTGCACGAGAATTCTGTCGGCGTGAGCTTGTACCACACCTCCGCGACTGGGATCGTGCTGCGCAACTTCCGCGCGAGGTTATACGGAAAATGGGTGCAGAGGGTCTGCTAGGGGTTTGCATTCCCCGGTGTTACGGCGGGTTAGGCTGTGATTACTTGAGCCTCGGCATCGTCTCCGAAGAGCTAGAGCGTGCCGACAGTGCGTTCCGTGTACTGATCGCTGTCCACCTTGGGCTTAACTCGCTGGCGTTGTTTCAGTGGGGGAATGAAGCACAAAAACAGGGTTATCTTGTCCCGCAGGCGCGTGGCGAAAAATTGGGAGCGTTTGGACTGACCGAGCCCGGTGCGGGCAGCGATGTCGCCGGTATCAGCACGACCGCCCAACATGATGGAAATACCTACATCCTCAACGGCGAGAAAATGTGGATCGGTTGTGCCGATATCGCTGACCATTTCCTCATTTTCGCCTACACCGATCGTGAGGCAAAGCATCGCGGTATCTCTGCGTTCATCGTTGAGCGCGAATTTGATGGCGTAGCCACCTGCAGCATCCACCATAAATTAGGGGGGCGCATCGGTAACGTAGGTAGCATCTCCTTGCAGGACGTGCGTGTGCCTACTGCAAATCGCGTCGGTGAGGAGGGCGATGGCTTCAAGATTGCGATGAGTGCGTTGGATAACGGACGTTACACGGTCGCATCAGGCGCAGTCGGTCTGATAGAGGCGTGTCTTGAGGCAAGTGTGGCTTATGCCAAGAAACGTGAAACCTTCGGTCAACCCATCGGCAAACACCAACTTGTCCAGCAAAAAATCGCCAACATGGTCGCTGGGCGCGACATCGGAAGGCTGCTTTATTATCAGGTCGGCTGGCTGAAGAATCAGGGAATGCGCTGTACACGCGAGGTGAGTCTTGCCAAGTGGACGAACTGCCAGAACGCCTTTCAAGCTGCGGACGATGCGATACAGATTCATGGGGCGCACGGCTATAGTGACGAATACCCTGTGGAACGCTATTTCCGTAATGCCCGCGGGGCGCTGATCTATGAGGGGACACAGGAAATTCACCAGTTGATTCAAGCGGGGTACGCGCTAGGTGATCGGGTTGATAAACCTGTCACACAACCGTTGCCATCCTATCCGTTTGAATAGTACCTTGATAGTGACGAGAAACCGAGTTTTTTCTTCAAAACTCGGTTTCTGTTGCACGATTTCTTAACATGACCACAAAAAGAAATCTGATATTATGGGGAGTGGCACATTTCCAAAGGTGAAAGAGGAACATATAAATGACCTTGAGTCCATTGGACGGTATCCATGTTCTCGACCTGTCGCGGCACTTGGCAGGTCCCTACTGCGCCATGATGTTGGGCGACTTAGGTGCAGAAGTTATCAAAGTTGAACGTCCCGGTGTCGGCGATGAAACCCGTCAATGGGGACCGCCATTCCTCGGTGGTGAATCGGCGTATTATCTCTGTTGCAACCGCAACAAAAAAAGCCTCTCGCTCAACCTGAAGGACGCAGAGGGCATCGCTATCGCACAGAAACTCGCAGCACAGAGCGATGTGTTAATTGAAAACTTCCGCATCGGCGGCTTGGACGCAAGCGGTCTGGATTACGCATCGCTCAAGGAGATTAACCCGCGTCTGATTTACTGTTCTATCAGCGGGTTTGGACATACAGGACCCGACCACGAGTTGCCGGGCTATGACTTCTTGATTCAGGGACGTGGCGGTTTCATGTCCATCACCGGTGAACGCGACAGCACCCCCATGAAAGTTGGTGTAGCGATTGTGGATGTCGCCTCGGCGCTGTTTGCATGTAACGCGATCTTGGCTGCATTACTTGCCCGCGGGCGCACCGGTGAGGGCCAGCACATCGACATCGCACTCCTCGACTCACAGATTGCACTGCTAGCGAACGTTGGCAGCAACTATCTCTGTTCAGGCGAAGTTCCGGAACGTTGGGGTAACACACACTCCAGCATTGTGCCGTATCAAGCGTTTCAGGCGATGGACGATTACCTTATCCTCGCTATCGGTAATGACGGACAGTGGGAACGATTCTGCGCAGCAGCGGGGGTAAGCGCGTGGGCAGCGGACGAACGGTTTGCCACCAATCCGCAACGTGTCGCCCACCGAGCGGTATTGATTCCAATGCTAGAGGAACTATTCCACCAACAACCTGTCGCCGAATGGCTGAAACGCTGCGCTGATGCTGATGTTCCCGCCGGACCGGTCAACGCCCTTGATAAGGTGTTCGCTGATCCACAGACGCTGGCACGAGGGATGCGGGTGGAGATGTCACACCCAACAGCGCAGACCGTGCAATTGGCAGGGACACCACTCAATCTATCAGGAACACCAACGCAGATGCGGATGCCACCGCCGCTGCTTGGAGAACACACCGACGAGATTCTCACGAACCTACTTGGACTGAATGACAGGGTGATTGCAGACCTGCGTCAAGATGGAGTCATTTGAATATGCGAAGAAAAAAAATAGGATACCCAAAAGCCTCTGATTCACGTTCCGATACATCGAGGATCCCCGCCTTGCGGGATTTCGCGCTTCACGTTTCACGCTTCAGAGGTAAGTTGCCCACATTGAAAATCTGCTTCCGGGTTTGCACACTGCTCTGTTGCACCCTACTATACAGTTGTGGAACATCCTCAACAATCGAAGTCCCACCGCCCACACTACCAAAGCTGTCAGAAGCCGTTCAACAATTACAGGCAAAAATTGAAACCACGCTGAACGATCCACTTATTGCCTCCTCAAATGTCGGAATGAAGGTTGTTTCACTTACTACGGGAGAGGTCCTTTATGAGAAAGACGCCGAAAAATTGTATCATCCAGCATCAACCATGAAATTAATCACCGCAGCAACAGCACTAGTTAAACTCGGTCCAAACTACCGTTTCTATACCACGCTTTATACGGATCCTGTTGAAGATAATCTGCGGAATATCTACCTCAAAGGAGGCGGTGATCCACTGTTTGATAGCAATGATCTGGAAAAGATGGTCGAAAGATTGGTGGAAGTGGACACGAAAGCTGTGCAGGGCGATATTGTGGTAGACGAAACCTACTTTGACGCTATCCGGCGAGGCAAAGGTTGGATGTGGGACGATGGCCCTATCGGTGGGTACTACCCACATCTAAGCGCACTGACGATTAACCGTAACGGTGTACACCTTCGTATCTCCCCCGGCACTGAAGTTGACGATCCGGTTCGCGTCCATCTTAACCCCCCAACACAGTATATGAAAATTATTAATGATGCCACTACAGTAGGGGTATCAGAAAGAACACGACTGACAATTAAACGAGAGGACGGATCTGTTGAGGCGAACGTCCTGACGATTGATGGAGTCATGACAACTGGTCAAACCGAGATGAACCGACGTGTAGATGTACTTGACCCGGCACTCTACTGCGGCACCCTATTACGAGAAATGCTTGCGGAGCGGGGTGTGATCCTTCACGGAACAGTCCGTTATGGTGAAGTACCTGAAGAAGCAATGGAAATTAGCCAGCATATATCGCCACCGCTATCCCGTATCCTCTGGGAGATGAACAAGCCGAGTGATAATCTGATTGCTGAACTTCTGTTGAAAACAATCGGTGCTGAACTGAGAGGAGCTCCGGGAACAGCGAAGAAAGGATTGGGAGCGATTAGCAATCTTTTGGGCGAAATTGGAGTGGATAGAGGATATTATACCTTTGCCGATGGTTCGGGAGTATCTCGCTATAATTTAGTAACAGCCTCTCTCCTGACGGATCTGTTAATCTATATGTTCCACAATTTTACGGTGATGCCGGAATACCTGGCATCTCTGCCGGTTGGCGGGGTGGATGGAACGCTGACACGACGGATGCGGGGTATGACAGCGGAAGGGGTTTTACGCGCCAAAACCGGAACGTTGAGCGGGCTAACAGCACTTGCCGGCTATACCGTAACTGCGGATGGGGAAACGGTGGCGTTCTCGATCTTAGTGAGCAATTATCTCGGTTCTGCGAACCCGCGCCGCGCCCTACAAGATAAGATTGGCGATATACTCACGCAGTTCAGCAGGCAGGATTCCTATGAAGAATTAGAAAACAGGGAAAGGGGAAATTAAGGAAGGATTCAAAACCTGAAGTTGATTATCTTTCATGGTAATTCTTAATCTCTTGTTCAATCTGATCGATGTGTTCACGGACTCCTAATGAGTAAAACTCGAACGTTCATGTTAAGATTTAGTGCAAAGAAACCGAGTTTTTTCGGCAAAACTCGGTTTCTGTTTGTACTTTGCACTTTCTTTTTATATGAGCCAACTCGAAATCCTCTGGACGGGGGTGTTGCTTCTTCAATTCTAAGAATGCTTGTCGAAATTCTTTTAGTCTCTGCTGTGATATTTTTAGTTCGTGTTCACTTTTAATCATAATGAGACCTCCACAAGTCCTTTTGGAACTCCGTTATGGTTGTCACTCCACCGCAGCGCAAAGGTTTCAGGTCTTACCTACATTTTGCATAAAATATATCATAGTGTTACCCCATAGTCAATAAATCTCGTGCTATCTCGAAACCCTCTATCCGATCTTGTACAGCACAATCGAGGAGAGAATAATGTCCACGACCATAGAGAATAAAGAAACAGAATTCGGGAATGTCACTATCGAGCGATCTGTCGCAGGGCAACCGCATAAAGGCAAGGTGCTGGCAGCAGTTCAACCACATGCGGACGACATCCCGCTTTTCTGCGGTGGTACAATCGCCAAATTCATCGCAGAAGGTTACACCGGCTATCTCATCCAGACCACCAATGACGAGAAGTGCGGACCGACATCAAGCATCGGTGAAACTATTCTGAGCAATGAGCGCGAGGTTGACGAATTGGCAAAAGTATTGGGCCTAAAAGGGGTTTTCAATCTTGGATACCGGAATCACCGCCTCGATGAAGCATCTCCGTTGGAATTACGGGCTCGGTTAGTTTTCCTCTTTCGTACCTTGAAGGTTGACACTGTATTCACCTTCAACCCTTGGGGACATAGCGAGGAGAACCCAGATCACTATGTAACAGCACAGGCGGTCGAAGCTGCGCGTTGGATGGCTGGTATGGGCAAGGATTATCCCGAACAGGTGGCTCTCGGGATTGCGCCCCACACGGTGACAGAGCAGTATTACTGGGTTGCGCGGCAGGGACAGCCGTACAATCGGGTGGTAGACATCAGCGATCAGATGGAGGAGAAGGTAGCTTCCATGAGCGTCAATAAGTCGCAGGGTCCCGCAGGCTCAAGCGGATCCAAACTCAAGGCACGACTCGCTAGACAGGGACGACACCTGCCAGCACTCGATGGCGATGACGAGACAGCGGACCGTGCGTATATCAAGCTATTTGGCTTAAAAGCATACAAGGAAATCGGTCAGGAATATGGGCTTGAGTATGCGGAGAACTTCTACTATGTCGGTCCGGGAGGGACTTTTGTGGGCTGTGTTGAACAAGAAGAGGTCGAGCGATATATTGCTGAAAATGCAGCCCCCATCAAATAGGGGAAAAGTTAATCGACTTTAAAAGAGGTGAATTCAGATGGGAACCAACAAAGAGGTGAAAACAGAACTAACCCCGGCACAACGCTATTTCTACAACGTAAACGGCTACGTGCTGCTCAAGGGGATCTTCAGTCCTGCGGAAACTCAGCATCTCATCGATCTGGCAGACCAGATGGATGCCGATGACGGGTGCATCTATAAGCACGATGGCTATCCGAAAACTCCGACGCTTACCGTTCTCTCACGGTGTGCTTGGTATCATCCGCATCTGCTGGAAACGGCAATGCACCCGATTCTACTACCGATCATTGAGGATGTAGTCGGCGGTGATGTACGCCTTGAGGAACATCAATACCTGATTAACTATCCAAGTGAGACGGGAAACGGGAACTCCAGCCATGTGTCTCATGTCAGAGACGAAGGTTGGCACCGGGGCACCGCCCCGAATTTCGGCAGTTTTGAAGCGGATGGGCACTACCACTGCATGTTCAGTAAAGCCTTCATCTACCTGACGGATAACGGTCCGGGCGAGGGGACTTGGGTGGTGCCGGGCAGCCATAGGATGAATATGCCTACGACAACGCTGCGCGAGTTCATGGACGATACCTTAGCAAGGCAACTACAATCACAAGCCGGAGATGTCCTGATCTTGAGTGAAACGCTGATCCATGCCGGTCCTCAACTCAAAACTGGTTCGTCCCCGCGTTATTCGCTAGTCTACGGCTACACACCGCCATTCATGCAGACGTGGCGTCGCTACGATCCGCCGGCAGATCTGCTTGAGCGGGTAACACCGGAGCAACAGCAGTTTTTGACGGGTGAGATCCGTTACGGATTCCGTCGAGGACAATTTTGAGAGGCAAAGCGTGAAACGTGATGCGTAAAACGTGAAACCCAGTTGTTCTTGGGTAGTGTTGGGGTTCACTCGATTGAGACTATTCCAGTCAGCACCTAACACCGAAATTTTAGTGTAATATAGTATATTTTATCGGTGTCGTTCAACCTAACCTACACTTAACTGATAAACGATGTGGAGATGACATCTTCACCGATGAACATGAAAGATTACCAGACTCCAAGCGAGAAGACAAAAATGGCTTCACGGAACTGTCCGAGCAACACCCCATCATACGTTACATCTAGGGGAATAACGGTGCGTTGCGCGCCGTTAACGTGCGTTGGAATTGGAATCGAAAAAACGATATGTCCGTCCTGCTTCGGTGGAATGGTTACCGCCTGTTCGGAAATATCCACATCCCACGATTGAGGAAGGATTGGACGGCAACGTGCGCTTCGGGCTTGTGCGGAGTGATTGGTAATATCTATGCGTAAGGTCACTGTCTCGCCGGCGGTGACATTTTGTTCGTAAGGGTAGGGGCGCACCCAGTGTTCGTCCATCCCATAGTTGGGATGGTCCCACGGAAAAAGATCGGCATAGAGATGCTCCCTTTCAGCAAGGTTCGTGCGCATCTGCTGAATCTCTTCGTCGGTAAAAGTAAAAGCACACGGTACGTGACAGTTGAAGATATGGGTGGGTTGGAGTTCAGCGATCCAAGCAAGGCATCGATCATATCCCACACCTTCACCAAGCAGGTTGCGATTCCCAGAGCAGTAATCATCAATGCCCGCCATTGTGAAAGAATCGCCGGCGAAGAACATACGGACACCGAGTCCCTCGACAAGCAGTCCGCCGTGATAATATGTCTGACCGGGGAAGTGGTAAGCGGTCATCTTAAATTCATTCCACGTCCACGAATAGCCATCTTGGGTGCGATGATCAATTCGGGCGACAGCGGGTGAAATGCAGGGGAGACGGAAGCCACGGGGGTTTTCTACGACATCAGCCACAACAGAATCGGTTCGGGTTGTACAGGGAAAGCTTTCCTGAAATTCAGGGCTGGCGTCTACATGATCGTCGTGGTAGTGGGTAATCCAGAACTCTGTCACGTCTGAGATCTCCCCTTTGGCTTTGAGACGCTGAATCTGTTTTAGGATACCGGTGCTGCCGCAATCCATGACGAACGCCTCCCTGTTTTCCGAGATAATCATCCACGTTGTTCCGTAGTGGCGCAGGAATTCCGGCACCTCTCTGCCATCGCGGATTGGCATGTGCCCGGTACTGCCCTCCAACGCGGTGAATAGTTTCGGAAAATGGTATCGGAGTGCGGATATGGCAATATACTTATCGTAACAGGCGTCGAGTCGCTGTAGGAGCATCTCTATCGCCCCGTCCGGATCCTGCATAACCTTTCCGTGTGAAGGGATTAGGACTTCGGGAGAGCGTTGTCGCAGTTTTTTGAGGCTATGGGTCAATCGTCCCCTATCACCGAGGAAACCGTGATAATCTGTTGTCTCCCCCCCTTTTTGGAGGCTATATAATTCCCAGATCTGTCCCGTGTCATAAATCAGATCTCCACCAAAAGCGTAACAGTATCCATCAACTTCAACCATGTAAGAAACACTCCCATCTGTGTGACTGGGTGTATCCATTACATAGATTTGTGCGTTTCCCCATTGGAGGGAATCACCTTCGGCATAGGCATCGGTCACGGGAACCGATTCGGCAAGCATCAGGTTGTGAGGATGATAGTTGTAGAGATGCCAGCGCATCTGTGGGTCGTTCCAAAACGTTTCGACCGACTCAAACCATTGGCGTTCCTGCACTGGAACCCCAATGCGTGTGTCCTCTGACGCTACGGCACCAATCCCCGACGCCTGATCGCGGTGGTGATGTGTGAATAGCACCATATCAACTGTCGTGATTCCAAGCGCATTGAGGGTTGAACGCACGCTACCGTCACCACAGTCAATCAACAAGGCATGATTTCCATCACGCAAAATGCCAACGTTGATAGAACTGTGATGAATAAAAATGTGTTCGCTCAGTTGCGAGAATTGGGTTGACACTTCTAGTCTTGATTCAAAAATGGGCTTAATGGGAAAGGTTGGAAGCTGCGCAAGGTTTCAGCCGATGAATTGCCATGAAAAAGATTGTCATCAGCGCGTGTCTCATCGGTGAGAAATGCCGTTATAACGGTCTCGACAGCAAGAGCGAGGCAGCCATGAACAGATTTGACGCAGATTCGTTGATTCAGATCTGCCCGGAGCAGATGGGCGGACTTTCGACCCCTCGACCGGCTGCCGAGATTGTCGGTGGAGATGGAGCGGATGTCCTTGACGGGAAGGCACGAGTTGTCACAGTAGATGGTGAAGACAAGACTGAGGCGTTCCTAGCGGGTGCTTATCGCGCATTAGAAATCGCTCAGGCACACCGTGCCACCCATGCCATCCTCAAGTCGAAAAGTCCTTCCTGCGGCTGTGGACAGATATACGATGGCTCTTTTACCGGCACCCTCGCTGATAGTGATGGGGTTACTGCAGCACTGTTTCGCCGGCATGGCATAGAAATTACGACGGAAGAAGATCTGGAGGGCGAGGCGTGAAAAAACAGATCGATCTTCTTCCAAAAGTCGAGATAAAGCGATGAACGCTCAAGCTGCCACTGCCTCCTCGCCGAGATGCTCCGCCAACCAAAGCTTCAGTGGCACATCTTCATCGGTCGGGGACGTATAGCCGTGCCCACCTGTGCTAGCGCCAAGCAGCTGCTGTCGAATCGGATCGCAGCGATCCATAAAGTGATCCACGGTCATGTCGTCTCTAGGTCTTAACCACCGGTAGCTGTAGCCGTAGAATAGCACCTTTCGCGGCATATCCGAGTAATTCGGACTAGCAGAATGCCAGAGCCGGCGATCGAAAAATACCGCTGAACCGGACGGTGCCTTTACAGCTAACGCTTCTTCCGGGTCTGAAACACCATCAGAGGGAAAGTCCGGTGTTTTCCGTAGCTGGCTACCGGGTAGGACATAAAAATTGCCACGCCCTTCCTCCGTGGTATCGGTCAGAAAGAAAGCCACTTTGAGGGAGATGCGCGGTTGAGGAATGGTCTCCAACTCGGCGTTCAAACGCGCACTATCCTGATGCCATCCCAAACGCTTCTTCACGTCAGCTGCGTCGGGTGGTCCCGGCGGGGTAACCGTCATATGGGAGTGGTAAAGCTGGATGTTCCATCCCAAGATTCCCCATACTTTGGGAAACGTCTTATACCAATCGAGCAGCTCCAGAAAAATTTCGTCCTTCCCCACAAAGTCCATTAAGTTCAGCCGATCGTAAGGACCTACTAACTCCGCTGGGGGCCGGTTCGGGTCTATGGTGCCGGCCACCTTCTGATCTGATGAGTCCTCCGTGCTCCGGTATTGGGCATCGAGCCGGTCTACGACAGTCGTGAGGTCTTTGACCATCTCCGGTGGTAAAACGTTCTCTACGATAAAAAAACCGTTCTTCTCAAATTCACGGTGTTCATCTTCGGTCAAGCAATAATCAAAACACGATGTGTCCATACATGCCTCCTTGATTTATCGCTCATTCTTCTGTGCAAACTTTGACTTCAACAGGACAGCAGACAATTTATCAACCTACATCGCACTTATACATATAGTATATTATATCAGATTCGCCCAAACCTGTAAACTGGAAAGGAGAAGTAGATTCCGTTCCCATAGTAACGGTTTCAGGGCTGAACGAATTATTTTCGATGTAGATTACTGGAGTGCTATGTTAAAATGTCATGCAGTGCACAAGCAACGAAATCTTCCAAAAACAGCGCAAGGTAAGCAGGATGTAGGTACTTATAGTAGATCTTAGAATTAATGGAACACTCCAAATTGGTAGGCGCTGTTTCCAACTGCGCCGTTTCAACCCACCACGGCATCTATGCGGTGCGGTTAGAAACCGCACCTACCGGGAGGCGAAAGTGTCCCTTTATTTTTAGAATTCACTATAGTTCGTGAGAATCCGTCCAACAATCAATTCGCACGGTATAAGCAACCCATCGTGTCACTGATTGCATCATATCAGCAGCCTAAATCCTAAAAAGCAGCATCGGCGGTCGAACAGTTACCCCAAGCCGAGCAAGTAAAAAGGGAAGTACCAATGGAAGCTTGGAACGCGGGAACACTTTCTGACTCTCGATCCCAAACCGGTGAACGGGAGGTAAAACCAAACGCTTTTGGTCCCACTCGAGCCCAAGGGATTTCATGGAAGGCGGTTGTCTTTGCTGTCGCGCTCATCCCGCTTAATATCTACTGGATCGCTGTGGCAGAAATGGTGTGGACCGGATTGCATTTCACCGCCGTATCACTCCCGCTGAATGTAATCTTCATCCTGTTTTGGCTCATCGGTTATAACGCGGTTGCGCGTCGAATCTCCCCTTGGCTAGCGTTCTCACAGCAGGATCTATTGGTAATTTACATTATTTTGGCGACATCAAGCGCGGTTGCGGGTTACGATAGCCTTGTCGGGTTGATAGGCGTTTTGCCACACACAACATGGTATGCAACTGTCGAAAACGATTGGGGAAATCTGTTTGCTGGACATCTGCCGCCATGGCTAATCATTACCAACAGAGAAGCCGTACATGATTTTTACGTTGGAGAGGTCGATTTCTACGGGGCGAATTATTGGCAATACTGGTTAATCCCGGCGATCAGTTGGACATTTCTTGTATTAGTTATAACCATTCTGCTGCTCTGTATCACGGTCGTCCTGCGGCGTCCTTGGACGGAACAGGAAAAACTGACCTATCCGATCATACAACTGCCGCTTTCGATGAGTAACCCCAAAACCCGACTATTTCATAGCCGGTTGTTCTGGATTGGCTTTGCAGTAGCGGCAATCGTTGACATTATCAACGGGCTAAACTACCTCTATCCTAGCGTCCCCTACATTCCTGTGCGGGGTATCCGACTCGATCACTATTTCACAGAAAAACCGTGGAACGCCATCGGGTGGACCCCCATCCGTTTCCGCTTCTTCATGATCGGCATGACCTATCTGCTGCCGTTAGATCTATCCATCTCCTGCTGGTTTTTCTACATCCTGCGCAAAGTTGAACGGATTGCCGGTGCCATCACCGGGTGGTCAAATATTCCGGGATACCCTTTTTTGGGTCAACAATCAATGGGGGCTGTGCTCGGAATTTGCATAATTGCCCTCGTCTCTATCAACCGTCATCTGCGGGATGTGATAAGAAAAGTCTTTTTGGGTACAGGCATAGACGATTCTCGCGAACCGTTGCGGTATCGCGGCGCG
Source organism: Candidatus Poribacteria bacterium (assembly GCA_965208425.1). Taxonomy (GTDB): domain Bacteria; phylum Poribacteria; class WGA-4E; order WGA-4E; family PCPOR2b; genus PCPOR2b. The sequence goes on from OZ242335.1 coordinate 5,621,810, forward strand.
GTTTTTGGCATTGTGATTTGCAGTGTAATACTTGGCATTTTCGCTCAACAGATGGGATTGTCGCTTTGGGTGGCTGTCACCTTCTTTCTCCTTTTCCTGATGATGTGTATTGCTATGGCACGTATCCGTGCTGAATCGGGCGTACCGGAGCATATCATGCACGTGGTTTCCCCGCAGGATTCGCTCGTGAGCTTATTGGGAACTCGCAGCTTCGGTCCCCGTAACCTTTCGGGCTTATCCCTTTTCGTGTGGTTCAGCTATCGCAAGCGAAACTACCTGATGCCGCATCAGCTCGAAGGTTTCAAGATTGCTGAACAGGCACGTTTTTCCAGTCGCTCTGTTTTTTGGTTTCTGATCCTTGCAACCGCAATAGGACTCGTTTCAGCGTTCATCATTTTTCCGCAGGTTCTCTATCGCTACGGTGCCGAAGCGCGCGCCGGTGGGATGAGGGCGGTTGGGTGGGATGCTTTCAACCGATTGTCCGACTGGTTGCAGCACCCACGTTCACCAGATTGGATTGGTAACGGCTTTCTGCTTTTTGGGCTGTCACTGACATTTGTCTTGACCTTCTTACGTCGCACGTTACTCTGGTGGCCATTTCATCCGGCAGGCTATGCGCTAGCGACAAGCCGTTGCGTCGATGATTACTGGTTTACGATAGTTTTTGCTTCGACACTGAAGTGGATAATTTTGCGGAGTGGCGGTGCCCGGGCATATCGTCGATCGCTACCGTTTTTTCTTGGATTGATTGTGGGGGATTATATCTTCGCGTGCGGCTGGTCGCTGCTTGGGATCATCTTAGATCGCCCCATGTACACGGTATGGGTGTAGTCCGATGAAACCTAAAAAGCGTGAAACGTGATGCGGTTCATTGGCTCCCAGTTTACGAGGGTGCATAGGAAAAGGCGTTGCTCGATAATAGGCTTTTCTTTTATTATATTGGGAATGTGTAGATACGGGCTAATTGGGATCAAAAAAAGGGGACTCGCTCTCGCGAATCCCCGGGTAAAGTTAGCTGTGCTTGTTATTGGTTAAGTGCGATTACCTCTTTTATTCGAGGTGCCTGCTGTTTGCCGTTTGCCTGACCGTGCTGATTTCTTTACTGCTCTACCTGCGGTTTCATAACTTTTTGCTTTGCCATATCTTTCCTCGAGGACTTCTCTTGCGGCAGTGCGTGCTTGACGTTTAGTGATAGTTCCACGCTTTGCTGGTCCCTTGATTGTTCTTTCTCTAGGCATCACTGTAACCTCCTTGAAGTAAATTGTAATCTAGATAATACTTTTAATTCCTCTAACCAACCAGTAACTAAAGCAATATAATCATTGAAAATTAACCGATTGGCATCTAGTTGATGCTTTCTAGCCATACTAGGCAGATCATATTGAAACTCTTGATAGCGAGTCCAAATAGATCCCCCGCTTGGGATCAATGTGCGCTTTGAGGCATGACTAAGCCAATCCCGCACAAGGTGTATGACTTCTTTAGTGTTGTTTTCGTGAGATTTAACATCTTGCCCTGAAATATCAGATATAAACTTTTGATAGCGATAGAGTTCTTTATCAAGTATAAGACAACTCTTTCTCTGCTGATCCTTTTCACCATACCTCTTCGCACCGAGGAAAACGCCTAGCTCTAATGGCATGTTAAATCGTGGTAAGCATGTTTTCTTATCTAATTCTGTTCTTGATAAATCATGGATGCCATAACGACATTCGGCAATGATTGTGTAGATCTTATCAATCCGAACTTGGCTTCCATCTTCAGTTTCTTGGGCTGAACGTGCGATGAAACTACAGTCGTGTATCGCACATAGCATTGAATAAAGACTTGTATTCATCGTCGAATGGGCAGTTGATGAATACGTTGTCGTTATAAGCCATTGTTGACATGTTTAACCCTTTCTTTCATATATAGTTTACTATAATATGTATCTTTCGTTCAAGTGTTTTTTCAAAAGATTTAATTAGGATAGGACTTACGCATTTCAGTTCTAAGAGCAGACAGGGACACAGATTTCGCTGATTGTCGCAGATAAAAAGAGAAGCTAAATTAATTACCCGGGCAACGCGCCGCGATAGTCCACCCCTGTAAATATGCCGATGACCATCCACAAACCAACGATGGCATATTCACCGAGAATCAATCCTATAAACAACGGCCTGAGTTTACGGTAACTCCCAACCCCTCCCGTCTTCATAATTAAATACTTCAAGAGCCAGCCGATAAACATCGACGCCCAAAGAAAATACGACGAATAGACAGCCCCCATCACATATCCAATTGGATGCAACTTCCACCAAATAAATTGATGGCGCATAACGAGGAGAAAAGAGATAATTCCGGTGCCGACGAGCATGCTGTAAATTTCAGCCCATTTTGCTCCCTTGGGATACTGAATCGTCGAGACTATGTGGTTAAAATATCTGGGTGACCTGATGAACGGCCCCTGTTGTAAGTTTAGCGCACCCTTGTCATAAATCAGCGGTAGCGACGCAACATAGGAAACACCTATCGAAAAGAGAATGGCGAGGGTTATCGCCCAAGAAAGACTCCTTCGATTGAGCTTTACAGGGTCGGCAGCTTTGAATCCGTGCAGAATGCTCGGCATCAAAATCCCGCCCCAATCGCGCATCATCACCCGTTGGAATCCCAAGAGGCTCCAACTGTTCGCACCGATGATTCTGGTTCCGACTGTAGTCTCGAAATATTCGGAGGGATACATTGGGGCTTGGATGAGCAGTAGTCCACCGTTGACGACCATCCATGTCAAGGCGGTAGAAACGATAAAGAAAAAAGCGATGATGCTCAGCGCAACCCAGAACTCCATCCCAGCGTAGGCACAGAGGAGACCTAGTAGAAGAAAGCCAAAAATCAATCCCAACAGTGCCCATCTGTAAGGGAGTGGTTCGTTGGAATCATCAATCGTTTTGGCTGTCTGCCTTTCGGCAAACGTCTTTTTCAGTATATCCCCTAGATGGCCACGGCTGTTGTATATGAAAGCCAATGCAAGCACAACGTAGACCGCCATCGTTTGTCCCCGCGCACAGATCCAGGGATTGATTGGGATGGAAAAACCGTTGAGGATCATATACTGAATTTTGAAAAAAAGAAAGAAGAACCAACAGCTAAAGGAAATCTCCATGCTGAGAAGATATGTGATACCGATAACTGAGAAATAGAGGAACAGGCGGAGTTGGGGCCACCAACGCATCACGATCCACGGCCTCTCGGTGAACGGACCGTAAAGGTCGTAGCGGTTCGGAATGCGGGGAAGTGCGGGAAAGTATTCGTGAAAACCGTTGAGCAGATGAAATGCAGCGGCAAGTGCGAATCCTATCCACATCGTTCTGTTCTTGAAAAAGCCGCTGAGTAGGGTGCTGGGCTTTGTACGCTGAACCATCTCGGCGGGCACGGCAACAAGCGGGAATACGAACCGTTCATGTTCAACCCACTGCTTCCGCAGAACGACCGATAAACAGATTGTGACAAAGTACAGAACGATGATAAATATTGTCCAAGCAAAAAGCGGCTTTGCCCACAGCACCCATGGCACGAATGTCTCGCCGGTGTAGAAATCTGAGGCTGCCTGTTTATCCCATACCACAAGCCACTCTGGAAGGTGAGGGTAGAGCGTATCCGCCCATTCGTTTTCTGGCGTGTCGAAATAGCGTGGGGCGACCAGATAGGGAAGTAGATACCCCATCATGCCTTTGGAAGGAATCGCGGAAGTGATGACTAGCATCACCCATACGGTCATCAATTCACCGGGATTCAACTCCGCTTTCGGTGTTATCTTTTTCAGGATAGGATTAATGCCTAGGGTGAGAACAATTAGCGCAAATAGTGCTCCTAAAGGGAAATGACTCCCGGAAATATCTGTCCCTTGAAGATAATAGTCATTATACGGTGTAACCGCCGTTTGTATGATGACCAAGGCGAGGCCAATGATAATCGCTCTTAAAGACATATCATTCCTCGCTGATTAGTGGTTCTGTGGGATAGTTTGATGATGCAGCGTGTCTGACCATGTCCAGTAACAAGCCACCCGAAGTTGGTATGTTCTGCTCAACTCAGTTTACGCAGTATAAACTATAGGACTTACGCAGTTGAACGATCAAAGCCCCCGATGCGGACATCGGGATTCAAAGCAACTTGTAGTTCGGCGATTTATCGCCGCCGGACACCGTTCCCAACCCTAGTCTTTCCGTTCCGAGAGCAGGCGGAACGGACGCCCGATAAATCGGGCAACTACAGCAGAGACTCCATAAGGAATTCGCATAAATTCTACTATGGTGAATTCTAAAAATAAATAGACACTTTTGCCCCTGGTAGGTGCGGTTTCCAACCGCACCGGTTTGGAGTGTCCAATTAATTCTAAGATCTACTATAAAAAAAAGCTGTTAAACACCTCAATCTGAGGCATTTAACAGCTATGTGAAGTGAGTGTATAGCAAAGATTACTTCAGAATGACCATCTTGCGGGTCGCTGAGAAGTCACCTGCGCTCAAGCTATAGAAGTAAATGCCACTGGCAACCTGTTCACCGAAACGGTTACGACCATCCCAGTAGATTGCTTTGGCTCTGGACTCATAGACTGCCGCACTTTGATGTCCCACATCAATGGTGCGCACTAGTTCACCATTTACATCGTAGATGGTCAACGATACATCAGCATCTTCTGCCAGACGATACGGAATCCACGTTTCTGGGTTGAACGGATTCGGATAGTTCCGAAGCAGTTCTGTCTCTGCAGGAATCTCATACGCGATGAGGTTTTCCAACTCAAGAATACCGCTCTTCACATCGTCAACCGTTACGACATGACGCACCGGTTGGACACCAATCAACGGACTGGGTGAATCAGCGGAAATCTCTAAGACATCGCCGACTCGTGCCGCGTTGCCACTCTTCAGGTCAACAAAGGTCATGTTGTAACCACCTGCTTCCATCTCAAGAGAGGTGACCCTGTGGAGTGAGGCTTTGGTTGACAGGTTCTTCACCTTGACACGAAATCCTTCCCTCGCCAATCCGGTGATTTCGTCAACGACGGTACCATGGAGGTCAAGGACAGGTGTTTGATCCTCAACATTGTATCCAGCGAGCGCGATCGGTGCTGCCCCCCCCGCGCCGGCATTAGTCCAAGCTTTACCTGTAACGGAGGCGGTCTCTCTGGTACCGCTCGCAACGACGAGATATGCCGCATCCCCCCTGATAGGCCCATCACCTGGGTCACCTGCTCGACTAACTTGTAGAAATCGATTGCCACCCGTCGAAACAGTTATGCTTAAGACGACTCCTCCGCCGAATAGATTCATGATGTCGCTGACATTCGCCACATCTGGATCATCGACAGGCAACCCGATGAGATTTTGTCCCTCATGGAGACTTATCATTGATGTGCCGTCGCCCCACGCCTCGCCTTCAAAAGTGATCGTTTTCTTGGCGGTCATCGAAAGAATAATTCCGAGGGTAGCTGTAATCGGGACCGCATCGCTATTGCTCTTCCATGAGCCAGTTGAGTGGTCATAGATAATCAGCAGCTTGGCGGCACTCCCAAGCCTTTTCTTGAGATCGCCCACGGTGTCAAGACCTTCAACATCCAGCGGCACGTGGAATAGACTGGTGCCTGCCGGTATCATTGAAGTGTATTCCAGGATCCTTGTCAACATAACGGTTGCAAAGCCCACTCCATTGTTACCGGCGGCGTCCATTGCTGTTACGGTGATGGTTTGCGTTCCGCTAACTGCTTGGTTATTATCACTGATAGTAAAGGACCCACTATAGGTATTATTGGATAGCGTCAGTGGAATCGGCGTCGTTCGCGTCGTATCAAGTGCGGAAACATCCGCCGTTACGGAAGTGGCCGCCTCAGATACCGTAGCGGTGATGGTCACCGCATCACCATTCGCAACGGTCGCAGGAGAGGCTTGAACCGTTACCGTTGGTGCGGCGGTATCAACAGTGAGAGACCCCGCTGTCGCACTGGGACCGTTGTTGAGACTGACAGTTATAGTGTGCACCCCATCGCGCAGATGGGCAACGGATGTGCTGCCGGTATAAGTTCCCGCCGGGAACTCGGTCATAGCAACATTGGGGAGAATCGAACCGACCGAGAAGGTAGCCCTTTGACCCGATGTGCCGATCGCGGTCACCGTTACCGTATCCCCCGCCTTCGCGATGGTCTTATCAATCGTAGCAGAGACAATGAGGACCGGGGGAGGGTCAGGCTCGGGGTCGGGTGGAGGCGTGGGATCCGGGTCGATGGGAGGCGTAGGATCCGGGACAGGGACGCTGGTGCCGACTCCTACCTGCGTGCGGTCTTGAATCTGCTCACCATCAAAAAGTATCCTGAAATTAGAGAGCTCAGCGGTAGTAGGCGCGTCAGCATTCTCATAGGTGAATATAATCTGATCCCCCGCCTCCACGTTAAGCCCGCCCAATCTCACCCGGGCGATCATATCTCTTCTAACCGGGGCGAGTTTTTCGATACTCGCTACCGTTTCTACACCAGCGTACCGGTGTGTAACAGTATAGGTCCCTTTATTATCAGGCGCGGTTGCAGCCCCACTCGGTGCCGTCCAACTCGCGGGCACCTGGACACGGAACTCCCGCGGCGCAGAGATCTCACCGACCGCGGTGTAGGTAAAGGTGAGGTTCACCCCGGTGTCACCAGGGTCAACAAACGTCGGCGTGACTGTGCCCGAACCGGAGCCCCGTCTCGCCTCCCTGACATCAACCGTGAGGTTTGTATCACTCCCTGAAACATCTACGAACGAATCACCGGAAATCCCGCTGTGAACCGCGACGTAAAAATTAACTCCCGTTTCCACCGTTGGCTGCACATCAGCGGTATAGACGAAGGTCAGCGTACCGTTCGCTCTCAAATTGACACCCTCGACAATCACCATTTGACCGTCATAACGGGTAGAAGCGGAAGGGCTCACAGTCACGGTGCTACGAGTCGGGGCCGACCAGTCGGGCGGGATAGTGAGTCGAACCTGACCTCCAACCATTTGGCCCGCCGCGGTGTAAGTGATTGTGAGCCTACGTCTCGCATCACCGGCATAGAGATCACTGTCGCCACCGACGGGCCTCACGGTTAACACCGCTCTTCCGCTGCCACTCGCTTGACCACCGACCCTCACAGTGGGCTGGCTTCGAATGGATTGAAGATTGCCATCCTCGCTTCCCTTAACCTCAATCCTGAAGGAATCGGTGCCCGTTGTGGCAGAGGCAACAGCCAGCCCCTCTTCAGTCGCTCCGTAGGTAATCGTCAGGGTCTGTGTTTTCTCAAGGAAAAAGATAGGGACGGTGACAGAAGATCTATCATTATCCGTAGCGGCACCGAGACCGACGCCATCCACTTCGGTATAGCCCGGCTGCCCCAAATCATCCACTTGAGGTTTACTCCAACCCGCCGGCACGGTAAATCTCAGCTCCCCATTTTCGATGGTCTGGCTCGGTGTATAGGTAAACACCAATCTCACATCGTTCGCAGCAGCGCGCACCTCTGTGGGCTCAACGGTCGCCGTGCCCGTTCCATCCGCTGCACCGGACACTTCAATTTGCAGCTTGCCGGGGGCATCTGCATAAATCCGTCCCAGCTTTTTTGGGTTTCTTGTCTTTTCTCTGCCTTCGTGCTTCAAATCGCTTGTGACGGGGGTGAACACCCCATCCCCATCCCCATCGGAACTAATCGTGAAGGCGGCGATCCCAGGATCATTTTGGACCTCCACACCGTTGTTAGCACTCGATGTACCACCGCCATAGATAAAGCGGAAGCTGCCCCCCTTAGCAAGGGTGCGGACTGTTGCTACGGCGCTGGTGCCGTTGACACTCTCTAAGGAGACACCGCCGGAACCTCGCACCGTCACGTAATTCCGCTTTGTGGGATCATCCTGCATCAATCCCCACTCTCCCGATGGAATTTCAAGGCTCACCCTCCCGCCGTTCATCGTCCCGGCTGCGGTGAACGTCACCTGAATCACCCGATTGTTACTGCCCGCCTCAACCGAGGTAGGCGATAACGTCACAGAACCGGTACCGTCGACGACATTGTTCAGCTTGATTGTTACACTCCTTGTCGTCTGGGTATTTGCACCGGACGTGACGCGAAAGGTGCCCCGAACGCTGATGGCATCATTTGCCGTATGATGTAACACGGCTTTTTCACTCTCTTTATCATCCACGTTGGTGCCGTACTTAATCGTCACACTTTCCCCGATATCTAGCTGCTTAATTGCAACATTGATCGTGCGCCCAGAAACGGTGGGCTGATTCGCCTCAAGCTCACCTTCAACACTCGTGGCAGTCACCCGCCCGGGTTTATCTTTCGCCGTCGTGGGGGCACTGCCCAAAGCGGCAGGGATTGTCAACGAGACCCTGCCATTCCGAATGGGGGTTCCAACCGCGAGAAATCTGAACTCAATCGTTGCTTTGGCGCCGGCACGGAGATTGAGCTTGTCACCACTGGGATTGAGCTCGCCATCAATGATGCTGCCAAAGTCAAACTGAACCGGGTTCCCCGATGTTTTCACAACGGAGAGGACCGCACGCTCATCAATAGTGGTGGTAGGATCGTTCTCAAGTTTATCATCGGCATCGTAGGTGTCTGCGGTGGTGGTATCCACCCACACCTCCCACTCATAGTTATCGGTTATGTCCGAGATATGAACTCTACGTATGGTAGTTCGCAACGTTTGATTTTTCTTGAGGGTGATATCCTCCCAAGTAATTCTAGCACTAGCGGCATCATCCGCAATATCAGTACTATCCGCATCTGAAATTACTAACTTACTCCTACCAAGGGAACCCGAGACATAACCATAGTCACTAGAGTTAGTTTCCTGTAGTGGGTCATCACTATCTAAAAGAATCCCCTTCGGCGCAATCACTAAATCAATGGGGTTGTCGGTGGTGCCCAGGTTAGTATATGCGGTATAAGTCAGGGTGATAGTTCTGTACCGAGCACCCGCTGTGAAAAAAGCAGGCGAAATGGCCATCCTTCCAGAACCCGCTACTGCACTCACCACCCCTCCCATGACCTTGGCGTTTACGTTAGTGGAACCGTCCATCGTTGTTGCTGCGGTGGCCGAATCGTCCGTGGTGCCCACCGTCGGCACGCGATAGGAGACGGTGACCCGCTGACCCCTGTTGATTTTATTTATGGGGATTGTCAAGGGGGAGTAAGTAACAGTACCGAGAGAGCCCCCGCTCCTTACCGTTACCGTCGTAGCGTCAAAGGTGTCTGGCACGAGAGAGGTAGGAATAGTTATTATGAGACTAGAACCGTACATCGGCCCAGGGGCTTCAAAGGTTATTGTGACTGGGATATTTTTATCGCCGGGAAATACTCTCCCCGGTGTCACCTTAAACTCTCTGATGAGCGGGTCACGGGTTGTGAGACGATTACGGGTCTGAAAGGCATCGGGCACCCCATTTTGTGGATCGGTGTCACGAGTCAAATCACGATCCCCCAAAATATTTCCAACTTTGACATAAACTTTGTTCGTACGGTGAGCCTTTAACGCACTCAGTGTGCCGTTCCGGGCATTAGAGCTGCACGGGAACTCAATATTAGCAAAGTTATCTCTATAGGTAGATGGAGTATTGAGGACGTCGGCCGTGTCGCCAGGTTCAGTCAGACGGGAAGGGATGGGGACAGTTACATCACCCAATATGATTATGAGCTGCCTACCGGCATCGCTCCTTGAGCCCCCCCACTCTGAACCGAGGTTGACCGTTATGCGTCTGTCTTCAAATGTCACCTTCGCATTTGCATCCGCCCTCTTATCCTCGTCATCAAAGATAGTTATATCAAGTTTGCCCATACTATTTGTTTCGTATACCACGCCATCGTTCCCAGGTCCGAGGTCGTTACCATCACTGACTCTTATCAACTTATTAGACACCTTCCAACCGCTGGGGAACGTAACCCGGAACCTCCCGCCGGACATATTTATGCCTTCACCGGCATCAGCAGTATCATCGTCATTTCTGTCCTTCCATGCTGTGTAGGTAAATTTCAGAACATTGTGCGTACTGCCAGCACCAAGAAGGGCACTGCTATTAACAGCACTAGCGTCAGGGATAGTAGGTGCCGTTATGTCAGACTGGAAGCCCCAAGCTGCCTCTACCGTTCCCTCGCCATCATTTGTTACTGCCATCGCGACGTTGCTGAATATCCCTGTAATCAGGGTCAAACCGATAACAAAAAGTGTGCTTAATTTCCAATTATACATTGTTCAAACCTCTTTCTGATTGTAGTTGCTTGTTTTTCATCCCAATTTATCGGGGATACATCGAGCGACGAGAAATGTGTTCTCCGGCGCTGAATCGCTGAACCACAACGATGAATCACCGAGCTATTTTAATGTAAGTTGCTATCTATCACCCCAATGGGCTTTATTGGTTCATTTGTGCCTTATAGTAGACTTTAGAATTACTGGAACAAATTGGTAGGCGCGGTTTTCAACCGCGCTGGTGTCGATTCCGTACGAGGTACCTCCTAGTCCCGATGCGATCCATTCATTGTGCTACTACGAACCGCAGGGCGTAACTCCTATTTATTTTTAGAATTCACTATAGTTTTTCCTCAGTAAGTCTTCTTTTGTAACCCAATCTGTTAGATTGTGATCCCAATTTTAGAATTAATGGGACACTCCAAGCCGGTGCGGTTAGGAAAACGAAACTACCGTTCTCTTTGTCCCTTATTCCTGTTCCGATGTATCGGAATCCCGAGAATCGGGAGATCCCGATAAATCGGGATTTGGTAGGCGCTGTTTCTAACTGCGCCTATGCGGTGCGGTTGGAAACAGCACCTACCGGGCCTGGGGGAAAATATAGAATTACCAAATTATTTTCTGAAACCTCATACAGTTTCCGCTACTTATGGCAGATTACCCAACGCTAACACCGTTTGCCGTATTAGTAAAATCAAAATGTAGGCTCATATTAAGAAAGCGTGCAACAGAAACCAAGTTTTCAAGAAAAAACTCGGTTTCTCTTCCCCGATATATCGGGATTTTCAACGTGCTTTGCACTTTCTTTTTATATGAGCGAAAATGTCAATACACCCTAGTTAGTGTAGAACGTGAAAAGTGAGTGCTGGGTTTCATGTTCCCAAACCAATTCCTATCAGCGACGATAATAGTCCGGTCTTTCAACAACACCGTTCAGTCTTTCAACGACACCGTTTGATAAATAGATAACCAATGGTGCTAGTTTGTATTTGTTGATAACGTAAAACGTGATGCGCGAAACGTAAAAATCATTGGTTCAGCGATTCATTTAGCCCCAGCGGGGCGACATGTCTATAGTACACAGGTAAACAAATACCCTAAAGCCCCAAATACCCGGCGGGTTATCCATCAATTCTTGGCTCATTGAGCCTAGCACCTTATGCAACATTCCGGGTATTTTCGACATACGTATCCGAAGGGTGGAACATAAAAAGAATGAATCAATGAACTCCCCGATACATCAGGATAGGCGGACTTTCGTCTCGTTCAACGCGTCGCAAAAACCGTGCCATCTTTCAGCCTGTGTATAGACAATTGTAATTTTATATGGTGGTACAGATCTCAATACCGTTGCGGTGGAAGGACGCTCTGATAAAATTGGGGTTCAAAGCAACTTACGGTATTGTGTCCCGATTCGATCGGGAGGGAGGGGTTAGTTCAATCTGTTATACATCAACAGAATTTAGGGCGTGTTGACACTTTTAGGACCTACACAGTTGGCTCATAAGTCCCCCTGACAAAGGTTTCCCCTGATAAGTGGTACATCCCGATAAAATCGGGGGAGGGCCCAGGGGGTTAGGGGGTTAAATGCAACTATGGTAGATTTTAGAATTAATGAGACACTTCCAATGCACAGCCAACCCCCTAAATCCCCCTTATCAGGGGGACTTTGGAAACTTCGCGTTATTGGTAAATGTCTACTTATTTTTCTAATTTACCATAGTTTACCCCGATTTATCGGGAGGATCGAAACCGAGGGGCGAAAGTGTCTATTTATTTTTATAATTCACTATAGGCTAACAAATCACAAAAAGAAACCGGGTTTTTGGCAAAAACCCGGTTTCTCCTCGTGCTTTACACTTTCTTTTTACATGACACTTTTTTTTGACACGATGAACCCAGCTTCCATTCCGAGAATCTTTGACCTATGTACTATCAAATATTAACGGACATCTAGCAACCTGGGTTGCTTACAACAGACTCAAACTACTCTTGGTGAAGCGTCGGTGAACGCCTTGGGGGAGCGAGCTCTAGCTCCGTCAGCGGAATGGCGTGCTTCTTGTAGACCTGTACTCGATAGGAGCAATTGTCCGATATAAACAGCAGTCCATCTCCATTGATCGTCACGGATGTCGGACGTCTCAACAGTTTCTGTGGCTCAAGATTCGCCATATCCCTCAGACGATTGGGGTTGGCGTTTGTCATCATATAATCGATTGCAGCTTGTGACAGCGATGCGTCTCCTAGGAATTTTTCCACATACCTCGGTTCGGAATTGAACAGTTGTACACGGTCATTTCCACAGTCAGCAACGTAAATATCGCCGTGCTCGTCTACCGCAACGTCAGTGGGTCTGTTGAATTCACCATCCCCGGAGCCCGACTTACCGAATGCGAAGATAAACTCGCCCTCGGAATTGAACTTCTGCACCCTGTCGTTGCGCCAGTCTACGACGTATACGTCTCCCAGCTCATCGACAGTTATGCCCCACGGCATATTGAATTCGCCTTCTCCATCGCCGTGGCTGCCCCACTTCGAGATAAACTCGCCGTCCTTAGTAAACTTCTGGACTCTGTGATTCATGGCATCGGCAACGTAGATATTTTCTTCCGCGTCAAAGGCGATTCCCGCGGGAGCGTTGAGTTGTCCATCTCCATCGCCATGTTCTCCCCAAGTGCCGAGGGATTCACCATCTGCGTTGAATGATGCGATACAATGTTTTGCTTCGTCGGAGATGTAAAGATTCTCCTCGCTGTCGGCAATAATTGCAACTCCCCACGTCGCCACACCACCAATTTCGCCCAAGTTATCTTCATCTACGCTGTACTTTCTGACCATCGATGCGTCACCGCTTCGACACAATATGTACAAGCGGTCTTCCTTTCCGAGCGCGACATCAACAGGAAAGTTGGTGTGTCGTCGCATACCTACAGTCTTGAAAAATGGGAAACCTGCGCGCAGCAGTCCATATGGTCTACCCATGATTCACCTCCTGAAATCTGTGACCAGTGATGAAAGGAAGCGGAGGAACAAGGAAATTCCAACACGTCGGGGGCTAAGAAAATTACCCTATTTCCCACCGCTTCACTGTCTTTTGTCTTACCTGCTAGCAAAAGGATGGATCTGTTCAAATGATCCATCTACGATCGGCACAGGATCGAGTCCCATCCACTGCTCAAGGACAGTTCCGTATATGCCACGGAAGTCTATCGTATGTTCAAGGTCTTCGCCGTTTGCCCACCGAGCGGGATCAAGGGATGGATACTCCGCGTATAGCCCACCTTCGACATGGTCGCCGATGATGAACGCACCACCGCCTGTGCCGTGGTCAGTGCCACTAGCGTTGTCCCTGATACGTCGTCCGAACTCTGAGAAGACGAGCATAGCCACCTCATCAGAAGCATTGTGGTCGCGCAGATCTTTGAAGAAATCGCGAATTGCTCCCGTTAGTTCTTTGAGCAGCTTCGGATGTGAAGGGACCTCATTTGCATGGTGGTCATAGCCGCCATGCTGCGTGTAAAAGACCCGCGTTCCGAGATCGGCAAGATGCACCCGCGCAACGTCCCGCAAACTCTTGGCAATCGGGTTGTCTTCGTACTCAACTTCAGACGTATACATTGCTGGGGCTTTCTTCAACTCGTCGGAACCTTTAATGACATCAAGACCCGTTTGCGATAGGTAGTCCATCACGATACCGGTGCCGATAGCAGGACTATACATCTCCTTGAATATCTCAAGGGCTTGTAGGCGTTGTGGGTCCGCCTCGATATCAGTCATTAACCCGTAGGTGTCAAGGTTATCAACAGAGGTAGCCGGTACACCCGAAAGCGCGAGTGCCCTCGGCAATCCCTTTCCGAAGGAAACACCCGTTAGGACGTTTTGGCCATTGGGATCAAGTTCCCGAATCACTCTACCGACCCAACCCTCTGTGCCGATTTCTATCGGTTCGCAGGTGTGCCATACATCCATCGCCCGGAAATGGGAACGGCTGGAATCGGGATAACCGATGCCTTGTACGATGGCAACCTCACCCTGGTCGTACATATCCTTGAGAGGCTCGGCATTTGGATTCCAAGCTAAAGTATCGTTGAGAGGAATGACTTCTTCCTCCTTGAGCCCTACCACTGGCCGCGAATCGTAGTATATCCCCTCGGTATAGGGAATAATTGTGTTCATGAAGTCGTTGCCACCCTTCAGTTCGACAACGACAAGGACGGGATCTTTCTTACTGACAGCCATGTGACTTACTCCTTCCCCGCAGGAACTGTAATCCTGCGGCGCGTAGAACCTGAAACGTGAAAACAATTATAGTGAATCTTAGAATTAATGAGACACTCCAAACCGGGGGGTTAGGAAAACGAAACTACCGTTTTGGTAGGCGCTGTTTATAACTGCGCCTATCCGGTGCGGGGGGAAACCGCACCTACCGGGAGGCGAAAGTGTCTATTTATTTTTAGAATCCACCAAACCAAATTAGGCAAACTGATATTCCCTCGAAGATACAATCAACTGTAGCATACGCACCACGCGAGCGTTGTTCTCTTCCGCAGCGTCGGCAGCACCTATGTTGAGATCACCTTGAGATGCTGCAAACTGGGTTAGAGATTCACGGGTCGTCTCCCCAACATCGAGCGGACCCACCAGTTCGAGACACCTATCCACAAACTCATTGGGAGATAGCGCGCTCCCGTTCGATTTAAGCCGACTGATGATCTGCTCAATACCCGGCTGGCTAGGGTCGCTGAGTTCACCAACAGAGAAATTAATGCGCTCGGTAAGCGTACCGCCATCAATCCACTCTTTACCGGTGTGCCAACCTTCTACAGTTGGGGGATTCAATAATTCTTGCCCCATCAACATGGTAGCTCCCGGATATTTCGCCATGCCCAATTCGGGCTGTCGATAAGTCCCTACCAACTTCAGGATGCCCGTAACAAGCTCCGTAGGACTTTTAACCTTTTTGAATCGCGCTTCCTTGAAGAACTCGGAGTTAAAGAGCGTTCTAAGTATATGGCGCATATCCCCATCTGACTCCAAGAAGGCGTTTGACAGCGTATCAATCGCGTCTGGATCTTGTGGTGGAGTTACATTCCACGATGGGACCTGTGGCTCGTCGGCGACAAAGAAGTTGTAAAGGTGTCTGGATATGAACTTCGCGCAAGCAGGCTGCTTCACGATGATGTCGATGATATCATCACCGTTAAGATTGCCGGTATGCCCCAAGAATGTCTTTTCACCATTGTCGTGTTCCTCTTCGATAAACACGAAATGTGCCGGATAGTAACCTTGTGGGTACAAGGGCGGAGGCTGGCTGAATGTCCATCCTGTAAAGGCGCGTGAACAATCCTTAATATCGTCCTCTGAGTAATTACCGACACCCATTGAGAACAGTTCTAACAGTTCCCTGCCGTAGTTCTCATTCGGTTCACCTTTCCGGTTCTCGTTATTGTCAAGCCAGAAAATCATCGCTGGATCTTTCGATAGATCGAGCAGAATCTCTCGCATGTTTGAAAGCCCCACACGTCGTAACATATCAATCTGGAGGGCAGAAGCAAGAATATGCTGATTTTTCCCAACACCTGTGGCGAACACATGGTGCCAGAAAAGTGCCATTTTTTCTTCAAGCGGGCGTGGACTGTTAATCATACGAAACATCCACGTGTTCCTATACCCACCCTCGGAGCCACCGAAGTAACGATCTAAAATATCCTCGTCAACCGGTGGGCAACGTTCTATCTCCACCAAGTCTTCAACAACATTTTCGTAGCCCTTCTCGACGTATTCCTCTAACTCTGTTAGCGTTGTGCCAAACCCTGCACGACGCATCAGATGGGCCATTGAAACGACATCGGCATTCGACATTTTCTCCTCCTTTGATCGACGAACAACTGTCGCCCAAAAACAGCAAGACAGGACTTACGCACTCCAGATTGTAGTTGCCCGATTCATCGGGCGTTGATAACGGTGCCCAGCGGCGATGAATCGCCGAACTACAGTGCTTTGAACGTTCAACTGCGTAAGTCCTATAAGATTTTGGATGATGATGTCCAATCATATTCAAGCTAGAACAGGTTTTTTTCATTGTAGCGCAGTTGCCAAAAACTGTCAACCCTTTTTCTAAGATTTATTAGGGCTATTTATGGTAGATGATAGAATTACTTAGACAGTTCCAATGCACATGTACAGATTGGGAAATCTGTACCCACAAACAACCCCCTAAATCCCCCTTGTCAGGGGGACTTTGGCAAATGTTCACTTATTTGTCTAATTCACCATAGTTTTCCGTTTTTTCACCGATTTCGGAATGCTCCTAATCCGTAGGCGGGGGCATCTTGCCCGACTCATAGCCCCAGCGGGGCGACAGGTGTATAGAAAACAGGATAAAACCAACCTTAAAGCCCCAGCGGGGCGACATGTATGTGGTATCATCACGCAACTAGCAACTTAGGTTATAATAGAGTGATGCCTATAAGTTTCTCCCATTTTAAGCCCCTACTGTAGTTGCCCGACTCATGGAGCGGTGGAGCGGTACAATCTCTCATTCGCGGTCGCACATTCCCTGCCCTCCAATTGGATTGAGTAGATTCCCAAATTCTGTAGATCTACTGATACCGTTGTGCTATAATGATTCAAGTTGACACCTCTAGCAAGAGCGAATCAACCGCTGTAATATCACATCAGGAGACACTCTCTATGTTGAAGCGTTATTTCATCGCCCACCTAATTGGGATTTGTAAGCAACAGCGGTATCGTATTGGATTCATTGGTCTATTGATATTCATTGTCAGTTCTCAACCTGTACCCGCCCAACAACAGATAGCCCTAGATACCCACGCCATCTTTCAACAGTTCTGCCTCATCTGCCATGGACCCGATGGTGCGTATAAAGAATCCCTCTTAATGGAACACAACGCACTCATCGAAAAAGGAAGCGTTGTACCGGGCAACCCTGACGCTTCTGAACTGTACAAGCGGCTCATAACCACTGAAACAGCCAAACGGATGCCGCTCGGACAGCCTCAACTCCCTGCTCAGTCGATTAACACGATACGGAACTGGATATTGGCTGGCACTCCCGATTGGGCGGTAACTTCTACAACCGATGCCAGTTTCGTTTCACCTAGTGAGGTGCTCAATACCATTGAAACCCACCTGATGTCCCTTGCACCATTTGACCGTGCCTTTGCTCGTTACTTCACTATGACACATCTCTATAACGCAGGGAGGTCAACACAGATACTCCAAGAGTATCGTAAGGCACTCTACAAACTGGTCAATAGCCTCTCATGGGGAAGTACAGTCACCAACCCACACCCCATCGATCCACAAGGGACTATCTTCTACATTGACCTGCGACACTATGAGTGGGATCGCAATGATGGCTGGACGCAGATAGAAACGGCATATCCCTATCATATCTCGTTTGATGCACCGACACAGACCGCACTAAAGGAACAACTGACGCGGTTACAGGGAGAGATGAAGTCTAATATACCATCAGTTCACGTCGATTGGTTTGTCGCACAAGCATCTTTGCCCCCACTATATCATGATTTGCTCTCCCTCCCATTGACAGATAGGGAGTTAGAGACCCGATTGGAGATTGATGTCCCCCAAAATCTGCTCACTGCACCGGGTGTTCGTGTCTGGCGAGCAGGGACCAACAATTCAGGTGTATCTAATAACAACAGGGTGATAGAACGACACACCTCTCAGCATGGCGCGTATTGGAAGAGTTATGATTTTGCAGGAAGCGTTGGCACACAGAACATCTTCACCCACCCACTATCATTCACCCATGATGGTGGAGAGGTTATCTTTAATCTTCCCAACGGGTTGCAAGCCTACTACGTTACCAATGCGTCTGGTTTCCGTCTGGACGATGCCCCAATAAACATTGTTTCCAACCCCGCTGCGAGTGACCCCACGGTGCGTAACGGACTCTCCTGTTTCGGTTGTCATACAGAGGGCATGAAGACCTTTGAAGACGAAGTCCGCTCCGTGATAGAGAGCAATGCCACCCCCGCCTATGATAAAGCACAAGCACTGAGACTATATGTCGAACAATCGGAGATGGACGCGCTCTTACAGGAAGATACAGATAGGTATAGGGTTGCCCTTGAAGCAACGGGTGGCGCGTTTGGTGGTATTGAACCGATATCCCGTTTCCATGAGGTATTTCAAGGAACTGTGGACGCAGCTTATGCTGCAGCAGTGGTAGGATTAGAGACGGAAGTGTTTTTGGAGAAAATAGGTGAGAATGTGGGGTTACAGAATATAGGTTTGTTGGTGTTAGACAGCCCAAATGGGAGTATGAAAAGAGATGCATGGACATCAAGTTTCCGAGATATACTTTTTGCATTGGATTTCCCAGAGCTGGTTGACAAGACTCCAGTGGTGCCAGAACCTGACCGGTTACCGGGTGCGTTTGTGCATATCCTTGATACAAACCTCCGTGCCGCAATAGCGGAGGCACTTGGCAAGAGTCCCAATACCCCGATTACTGCTGAGGAGATGGAAAGATTGACGAGGCTCCGTGCAGAGAACAGGGGCATCCAAGATTTGTCAGGGCTGCAGTTTGCAACAAATGTGACGTATTTACGACTTCCAGATAATGAGATTTCTGACCTATCACCGATAGCCGGATTAATCAACCTACGCAATTTAGAGGTTGGTCACAACCGCATATCCGATATATCGTCCATAGCAAAGTTAATCAACTTGGAAATTCTCGAACTTTACTCCAATGAAATCTCTGATCTCTCACCCCTTACAGGGTTAATCAACTTACATTACCTCGACATTAGCGATAATCCATTTTCTGACATCTCACCGACAGCGGGACTAATCAATTTGGAAGTGATAAATTTTACAAATAAGAATATCGGCGACATCTCCTTCCTTGCTGGCTTTAAAAAGCTAAAATCCTTTACCACGTGGGACAACCCTATTTCCGACATCTCCGTGCTAGCAGAATTACCCCAACTGGAAAGAGTAAGTATTTGTCACAGTGCAGGGTTACCGGATATATCGCCGCTTGCAGGGTTAACAAATTTGAAAGAGCTGTATTTTGTTTGCAACGAAACCTCGGACATCTCGCCCCTTGCAGGGTTAACTAAACTAACTCGTCTGAGTTTGAGGTGTAACGAAAACATATCGGACATATCGCCCCTTGCGGGGCTAGTCAACTTGAAATGGCTAGAGATTCCTCAGAACAACATATCGGACATATCGCCGCTTGCAGGTTTAGCCAACTTAACATGGTTAGACCTTTCACGCAATAACATCTCCAATCTTTCGCCCTTGGATGGGATACGCGAGAATCTAAAGACGTTCCATTGGTACGGCAATCCAGTGTATCCTACAGATGCCCCGAAGATAGAGGGCCCGTGGCGATGGGTGGTATTACCAGACACCAAACTGGATAGCAACACGGATTTACTATCAGAGGCAAGTGGGAGCATGGTGACGGAGACAGAGATCGCTACCCACGGGGCAACGGAGGGAAAATCGGTTGGGGATGCCGTGTGGACCTCTCACCGGCTCCCGCCTGCCGGGAGAAACAACATTGAGGATATGCTGAAAACCGTCCTCCATGACGGAGTCATCTACGGCTCTGTGTCCCTCTATTCACCACGGCAGCAGAACACAACGATGTACGTCGGCGGCGAGCGCGGGGTAAGGGTCTGGCTCAACGGGACTTTGATTTACGAACGTTTTAATCACCAGTGGAATGCAGACAATTACACCGACTTTTTCCCTGTTACGCTTCAACAGGGAAGAAACATCCTACTGGTCGCGGTTCGCATTTGGGGTAACGGCTTTTTTGGATTTGAACCGGGCACCGACTATACGGTGTCAACGGGAGTCGGCTACACTTTCTCCCAAACACCAATTCATACAGGCGAGACCTTTACCCTCAACATCCGCGCAGAAAATATTGCCGACTTGGCGGGTTGGCAGTTCGATATCGCCTTTGACCCTGCTTCACTTGAAGCTCTCAACGTGACCGAAGGCGATTTCCTGAAGGCAGACGGTGGAACAACCTTTTTTCAGGGTGGTAGCATTGATAACGCAGCGGGTAAAATTGGGGGACTCAATGCGGCGCGACTATCCGCTCAAGGTGTGAGCGGCACCGGCACCTTGCTTCAGGTGAGGTTCAAGGCGAAGTCCGCCGGTGAAACAGCGTTGACGTTGCATAAATTTCAGTTCGGCTCCGTCACCGGCGATAGCATCCCCGCCGGTCCGCACCAAATTACCATCGTTGTGGAGGGACAACTTGCCACAGGTGACGTGAACCGGGATGGAGTTGTCACCATTCTGGATCTGATTCTCGTTGCACAGCAGTTAGGGAAAAGGGTGTCCGCTGGCTCGCCGGTGGATGTCAACGGCGATGGTATTGTCAGTATCCTCGACCTTATTCGTGTCTCACAAGGGATTGCTGGATCACCTGCTGCGCCCCCCAACCCCCCGGCCCCCTTATCAGGGGGAGAGGGAAGGGTAGATGCTGCGACGATAGAAGCGTGGATTGCACAGGCACGGTTGGAGGACGACGGGTCGCACCCCTTCAAACAGGGTATCGCAAACCTTGAAAACCTGTTAGCCGCACTAATTCCTGAAGAGACTGCCTTGTTAGCAAATTATCCGAATCCGTTTAACCCGGAGACTTGGATACCGTATCAATTGGCAGAGTCGGCAGAGGTTACACTGACAATTTATGATATAAACGGGGAGATGATTCGGCGTTTGGCGGTGGGGTATCAGGCAGCGGGTATGTATCGAAGTCGAAGCCGTGCAGCCTATTGGGATGGTCATAACCAGCTTGGTGAGCCCCTCGCCAGTGGCCTCTATTTTTACACACTGACAACGGGCGATTTCACAGCGACACGACGGATGCTAATTCTGAAGTAAAATTGGTGGTTCATGTTAAGAAATCGTACAACAGAAACCGAGTTTTTTCGGGAAAACTCGGTTTCTCTTCGTTCTTTGCACTTTCTTTTTATATGAGCCATAATAACTTTGACGCTTACTCCACAGGATTCCGTCCCGAAACAGCAAGAAGGAGTTACCCATGGCTGAACCCAAATATACCGTTGCAATTATTGGTTGCGGACGCCTCGGTCAGCACTACGCGGAGGTCTATCAGACACTGCCCAATACCGAGTTGGTCGCCATCGCCGAATACAACCCAGAGCGACGGCGCGCTGTCGGTGAACGATTCGGCATCAAAGCACTCTACCCGGACGCAGAAGCTATGTACAGGGAAATCGTCCCCGACATTACCGCTGTCGTTTTGCCTGGCAAGTACATAAAGGACGCGGTGATTGCAAGTGCTGAAGCAGGAGTCAAAGGTGTGTCCACCGACAAACCGATTGGGGCATGTCTGGCAGATGTCGATGAAATGGTCGATGTATGTGAGGAACGCGGCGTTGTTTTTGCCGGGGGTAATCTCCAACGAGCGCTCTCGGAGGTCCAAGAGGTCGCAGGTTGGCTCCGCGCCGGTAACTACGGTGAACTACGCGGTGCCTGCGTCCACCGCTGGAACGGCGAGATATCGGGCGGCGGGTGTCAGCATATCGCTGTGCTGCGGCTTTTAGCACACGCAGAGATCACCGAAGTAATCGCTTGGGGCACACCTGAAGTAGCCCTCCAAAGCGACAACGACGAGGATCTGATCATCAACGGGCAATTTCGCTTGAGCAACGGTCTCATCTGCCCTATTTTCGGTCAGGAAACCCCTTACCGCGGTGTTGACGTATGGACTGACGATACACTTATTCGATGGAATTGGGGACCACCCGATATCTATCGTGGTTTCGATCAGAACGGAGCGCGGGTTAAGGTGGAAACCTCCTATACACCGGTGCAATATCCCCGTTTCTCCTATCTGGCAACGTCGATAATGTCTTTCCTCGACGTGGTATCAAACGGAGGAGAACTAGCTATCTCTGGGCACGACCTACGCCAATCCCTCGAAGCTGCGGTTGCCGCCAAGTATTCCGCTCTGTGGGGCAATGTCTTGCTGAAACTCCCGCTGGAGGATCGTTCATTGACGCTCTATCCAAGACCATACCGATGGCTCGGCGGGGATCATTCCGGCAGACGACAGACCTATCAGGAGGCGTTATCGGATCCGTTATTCCCTAAGTCTAGCGGATAGTAGGGAACGCAGATCTGCGTTCCCTACGAAGAATGGGGAAGTTCCTTGTGAGATTACATCGGAGGCTTCTAGCGCGGATTTACTCGAATTGCTCTTTGCTCTGACGGCACGCTTTGCCTTTGCCCCGAATGATGTCGTCTCGGTGCCATGTGTGGATGGCATCAGAGATATAATCATCATTACCAAGCATCTGTCCCACGCGGTCCTTTGTGAACCAATCATAGCGACCATTAGTCAGTGATTTAGACTCTAACGACTCATCGACATAGCCGTACACACGGCAGATACCGTCTGCTCCCTCAACATCCTCAATATAAGACATCCACGGAACTTCCAATCCGAGCTGCGTTTTTGTGAGATCTTGCAGAGAAGCGATACGGGCGCCGATATCCCAGCCGACCCCCTCTTCTTCCTCCCAGCCTTCTCCACCGGGCAATCCCCAACGACCATTTTCGTCGTCATGGACTAGCAGGTATTTCGATTCACCATCAGACGGGCATTCGACAAGCAAGCGCGTTGTCGTGATAGGCTTGTCGAAACAGACAGGGATCAGGCGTTTACCGGCATCGCTCAGTGAGTTAAGCGCCGCGGAGTTATACGGATAGTAGCCGGCGGAGGGAGGCGCGTTGACCGCACAATATTTATGGAAAATCCCACAACGGTCATCCGTGGCAGTACCGGCGGGCGCGCTATGCCACGTATGCTCGCTTGTGAGTAGCAGATCACCTGCCTTGAGTTCCGGATCGATAAAGGGTGCGAGTTGCTTGGTATCGGGACGGGTGACGTCCAAGATATGTGCCTCCTCGTCGATAACCTGAGCCAACTTATGAGACCCGGGGGACACCATAAAGGGACCGTATACCTTATCGAAATCGGTCAGTGGGATGATAGCGAACACCCAGTTCATAGATGAGCCGACCGGGCGCCAACGTTTGTAGTCACAGTGGCCTCCAGAGCCTCGATCTCCTGGACTCCGCAGGTATGCGACGAAAGCGGTCAGATGCGCTGGCTGACCGAGCGCACATTCAACGGCATTCACAACTGTTGGATGTTCCGCAATGGAAGCAAGACTCGATTCCGCCATCTTATTGCCGGCGATCGTATACTTTCCCGGCTCAGGGTATTTCAGCGAAGCCGGGTAGGAATTGTATTGTGCTTGTTCTTGGACGACACGACGATATGTATCCGCTTCGCCAGGGGACAGTACATTGCGAACAATCGCATAGCCGTTCTCATGGAAGTCCGCTATCTGTTGATCATCGAGAATTGGAGTGTTAATCGTAGTCATAATGGATAGCCCCTCACAGCAAAAAGTAGTGAAACGTTGTAGCAGAAATTTCTAACTGATCCCTTGTTGGCGCGGCCACCTGATGTCCTCGTTAGGCTGCCGCTGCTTTTCCCAATTGTATCACGATTTCGTTAAAAATCAAACTAATATTTATTTTAGCCGTTGTATGTGATAGGCGTCTCATTTATAGTGAATTCAAAAAATAAATAGACACTTTCGCTCCCCATGTTTGGTAGGTGCTGTTTATAACTGCGCCGATTTGGAGTGTCTCATTAATTCTAAAATCTACTATAGAAACCCTGAACGGCATTTCCAATCAATAAGGAGTCCTCCTATGACCCCATGGAATTGTGTCTTAGAACTCAACACAGAACGCCACAAGGTGACAGGCAGCGAAAAAGCCCTCACCGATGCCATCAGGCGTGGCTGCGATTTGCGGATCTACACCGAATTTATCCACAATGAACACATTGATGTCACCTCTGACAGCACCGAACGTATACGCGAAGTCGCTGAATTTGGCGTCACCTACCTGCTAGAGGATTCTTGGGCAGCGGGCATAATGAGCCTACGTCAACCCGTTTCGCTGCCTGACGGCTTCGGTCCCCGTGCGTCGATGTCATTTTTCCTCTACAACCAGAACGGACAACAAGCGATTGCCCGTCCCCATCTCGACGGACAAGGGACAACGCAAACTCCTGCCGCCCTGTACGTTGACGATCAGACAGACATGCCTAAATACCACCCACAAGATGGTTGGGATCAACAGACCAATGCGCCGAGTCAGAACTTTATCTACGATTTTGATCTGTACCGCTTCTATGTGCGCGACGAATGGCGCGAGGTGCTCTCGCACGACGCCGAGGGAGCAGTCCAGTCCGGATCGGTTCACGACCTAGCCGATGCCTTCTCGAAAGGTTGTGAAGTGAAGGTTGCGGTTCAGGGGTTGTGTGCAGATTTGACAGAAGATCCCACCACAGCGATAGATCACGAGATGTTTGTGCAGACCGGATCGTGTTACTACTATACAGCGCAGCAGCTTTTTATCGCTGGAACACACCCAACCATCCGTGTCAAGCCCACTGTGCCTTTGGTATACACGAGCCGGGGTTGGGACTTCGGCTGGCTGATGGTGCGGACGGACGGATCGGTCGTATACAGACGCTGCGATCCGTACACATTGGCATTTGAGGATATCGAAGACAACTACCCCATGCGCTGGTTCGCACGCTGATAAGAGCGACAAAACGATAATTTGCCTTGAAGCGGCTGCTCCTTTATCGTAAAGCATATTGGCGTATCATGGTATACTATGGTATAATTTTTCTATATCTTTATGGTGCTAAAGGAGACAGAAGATGAATCAAACCTTAGAAACTGACATGGAGGTTTCGGCTCGTGACATGACCGATCTTTCTGAATCCGTCTTTATGCAAGTGTGGGATAACCCAGAGGATGCTGTCTACGATGATCTATAAACGAGGCGGCGTAGTTCTCGTTGAAAACAGTTAGAAGCCTGTTAGACTGGTACAAATATGCGTCCATAAAAAGTGTTGACAAACTGCCCGTCAATCTGTATACTAGGGGGAGTTATCACTAAATTTATCTTTCGTGTAAAGGGTTTTGAATTTCAGCTCATACTACAATGTCATCCCCCGTGCAGTGAAAGTCGTTACAACGGCGAGATTCTTTGCGTCATTGAGAATGATAGCGTGAGTTTTGACTGCCCCCAGCATTTTAACAAACGACTTGATATTGTAGTCCAAACGTTCAGGAGAAAAACCGAATGAAAACACTCAGAAATATTTCAACAGTTATCGCATTTGCATTTATATTGGCAGGGATCTCCGGATGCAGTGGCTGCACTCCGCCTCCTGAGCCGGCAAGTTTCAACCCAACGGAAGGTCCCGAAACCGGTGGGACAGCCATCCGAATTACGGGCGACAAGTTCGATATGAAAAATGGCGTTACGGTGAAAGTAGGTGGGAAGAATGCCACCAGCGTAAATGTCCCCAGTAAAATGGAGATTACGGCAATGACACCATCGGGGATGGCAGGCGAATCGGTTTCAGTTGTTGTCACCAACAACGGCAACACGGAGCCGGAGGGCACTGTTACAATGAGTCAGAAATTCACCTACACCGACGCAACCGCCCCAACAATCACGGGAGTCAGTCCCGCCGATGGAACGGTCATTTCGGAGTATGAAGACTCGTTGAGTGTGAGTGTTCCTATCTCAATCACCTTCAGCGAAGATGTTGACACTACATCTGGTAGTTTAACCGTCTCTGTCCAATCAACGCCGGATTCCGCTACCGAACAATCTGGCGAGGTTGCCGGCACCGTCTCTGGAAGTGGAAACACGATTACATTTACTCCCAATGAAGCGTATCGGTCAGGACGCATGTACACAGTCAACATATCGGGTGTCAAAGATACCGCCGCCGCTGGTAACACCCTTGAGTCAGGTCGTACCTTTAGCTTTACAATCTCCTCCCCGGAGAAAGTCGATCGATACCTCGTGAAGGAAGGTGATACGCTTCCAATCATTGCTTCGCGTCCAGAGGTATATGACAACGAGAAACTTTGGCCCAGGCTCGCCGAAGCGAATCAGGACGATTATGACTTCGATCGACGGAGGCTCTATCCGGGACGGCAATGGTTGTGGGTGCCCCGTGGGTCCGCATGGGGAGATTAACCCGTTGATTCAAAAGTAGTATGGGCAGCAAAAAAGCCAACGAAATAGGGAGCTATCATGAGACCTCGTTTCCATACTGTGCTGATGATTTCACTCGCAGCCATGTTTTTGGCGGGGTGCAGTATTCGCACAGTCCCTCTTGAGGAGGAACAGCAAATCTATGAAGATGAGGTAGATATTTATGATAGGCTCCCACCCGGTTTCCTTTATGAAGCTTGGCAGCTGTCTCAATATCGTCAATATTATGGTGACGCATCTGAATTGGGATATCGGCTGAATATCGACCCGAATCCGCATGATAGCTACCGTGCAGGTGAGAAACCCATCCAACGTGCTCCCGCTCAAACGTCAATCCAAGGGCCAACTCCCAATCGTCGTGTTAGGGAACATCAGGATCGTACCCCAACTCAACGGAAGGTCAACCGGAGCCGACACGCTCGCTCGAATCGTCTAGCGGCTGAATCTACAAACGACAAGAGACGGGTACGGGAACAGTTGCGACAACGTCCCCGCCAGCGGACGACAAACACGGAGGATGAAGACCGCAAATCCCAACGTCGAACCACCCGTCGCCGTGCTAGACGATAGTTCTCCCAAATTTTGACAGAAATCTGTGCAAGAAAAAAAAGCCATGTAGAAGGTTCTACATGGCTTTTTTTGTTTTTAGGACTTACGCAGCTAACTGTAGGCGGGGCATCTTGCCCCGCACTCTGCGGTCATCTGAAGCAACCGATTTTTGTCAAAAAACTCGGTTGCTGTTGTGCGATTTCTCAACATAATCGGAGGGAATTTAGGGGAATTACAGAAGTGTATTGATATACTCTTCAATGAACACCGAATCATTGACTAACCCTGTAACCGCTTGAGGATTATCTTGATAAGTATATGTTTCATATCGCGCCTCTCTGCTAGCATCGTATAGTGCAGAATACTGCGGGAATATATCTTCTATATATCTACGAACGGACCGATTTCTCATCACATGGCCTTTGGGATGGATTTCCAGTGCTGCCAAATAAGAATCAACAGCATGTAAGGCTTTATAGAAAGCGAGGGTGACAATCCAGTCAGCGTGTTGGGGACTATTTTGAGATTGTTCAAGATCCGAGAGAGCAAGATGGGTCCTGCTTTGTTTATCTTGGTGTGCTGCCGTTGTTGGCATGTGCGAAATTCCTCATTTCTATGGACAAGTTTGGTAAAAACGTTCAAAATCATTTAAATCAAGATACTCCTTTGAGCGTTCATACTCAACATGAAAAAACAGTGGGCGGAATTTCTTATTTATCTCCAGATCAATCCGAGCTAACTGTTTAATTCGATCCACAGAATATTCCGAAATTACAATTATAACATCTGCTTCCTTGCCCTCAATTTTTATGTAGCCTTTCTTGACATAAGGGATTTCTTCCAATCTCTCTTTATAAAGTTTTTTTAGTTCTTGCCACGCCGGGGGGTTAATTTCCTCAATAATTTGTTTGAGAAATGTATACTCTTGAGACTTTGCAGGGCTTTCCCGCAACTCCTCGTAACGGGCAACAATTTTTGCACACAAGTCCGACATTGCCCCTTTCACGCTGTCACCCATGCCACATAGCTCAATATCATCGTAGGTGGCGGTCACAGTATTGTCCGCTCTTTCGATTAAGATTGGGATTGGCTGGCGCAGGTGATAAGAGGGATGTCGAAGATTTTGGATCCAATGGGTTTCAGGAAGTTGGCGAAATTCTGCGCGGATGATTTCCTTTACTTGTGAAGGCGTCAAATCGTCAAATGTCATTGTTACCCTCCTAATTATCATCAACAAAATTGTAGGGATTTTCGTACATTCTTCAATTCGATAAATCTGCGCTCGGATTTTCTATCTGCTCATAGGACAAATCCGGTAGACTTGCCTGTTGATGGGCATGTTCGATGGTCATTGCTACCAGATTGCCAAAGGCATCCAGATCGATATAGATATTCTCGTTAATTTCTTTCGTCTCGGTCACTTCACGCTCTGAGAATTCAACTAAGGCGGTATCCGTGTCGTGAAAATATTTGACTTTCATTGACCTTTTCCTGTCGCAGCCGGATCATGACTGGTAGGGAATAACGATCGTTATTCCCTACGAGACCTACTACAAACTCAAGAGATTGTCGAGATATGAATCTCGACCTACACAATCTTTGGCGGTCGGGCAAGATGCCCGACCTACGATGAACGCGGGGTTGATTTTATCACGCTGCACCTAACTAACGGCTTGGGGCATCTTAGGCATCATCAGCGACAGCAGCTTGCGCCGCAGCGAGTCGTGCAACCGGCACACGGAACGGAGAACAAGAAACGTAGTCCAAACCGGAGTCGTGGCAGAAGATAACGGAACTCGGTTCGCCACCGTGTTCACCACAGATACCAACCTTGAGATCTTGGCGAGTTTCGCGTCCCTTGTTTGTGCCAATCTGCACCAACTGACCGACACCGCTCTGATCTAGCACCTGGAACGGGTCATGTTCAAGGATGCCGCCATCCACATAATCGCCTAGGAACTTGCCGGCATCGTCACGGCTCATCCCAAAGGTGGTCTGTGTGAGATCGTTCGTTCCGAAGGAGAAAAATTCCGCTTCTTGCGCGATTTCATTCGCGGTGAGCGCGGCTCTCGGCAGTTCGATCATCGTCCCGACAAGATACTCGACCTCAACGCCGGTTTCCGCAAACACCTTGTTCGCGGTATCAACAACCACCTCGCGCTGCAACGCTAACTCCTGCACATGCCCAACCAGCGGAATCATAATCTCAGGGATCGCCTTAACGCCGCGTTTGGTAACCTCGACAGCCGCCTCAAAGATTGCTCGCGCCTGCATCTCCGTGATTTCCGGATAGATGATACCGAGACGGCATCCGCGGTGTCCCAGCATCGGGTTAAATTCGTGCAACGCTTCCCGCTGCTGGTACAATGTCTCAGCGGGGACACCAATCTTGTCCGCAAGCTCTTGAACATCTTCATCGGTGTGAGGCAAGAATTCGTGGAGCGGTGGATCGAGTGTCCGAATCGTGACAGGATAGCCGTCCATCGCCTCAAAGATACCGGCGAAGTCCTCCCGTTGGTACGGAAGCAATTTGTCGAGTGCTGCCTTGCGTCCCGTCTCATCCTTTGCAAGGATCATCTCACGGACAGCATCAATCCGCTCTCCTTCAAAGAACATATGCTCGGTACGACAGAGACCAATCCCCTCCGCACCGAACCCTCTCGCAGTCTGTGAGTCGCTTGGTGTATCTGCATTTGTGCGTACACCGAGTTTACGAAATTCGTCCGCCCACTCCATCAGTGTACCAAAGTCACCACTCAATTCAGGGTCAATCAGCTTGACCGAGCCCTCAATCACTTCGCCGGTTGAACCGTTGAGCGTGATGTGGTCTCCCTCTGTCAGTCGAAGTTCGCCAGCCTGAAATTCCTTCGATCCCTCGTTGACGGTGATATCGCTGCAGCCGGCCACACAGCATTTTCCCATACCCCGTGCGACAACAGCAGCGTGTGAGGTCATCCCACCACGCGCTGTTAAAATACCTTCTGCGGCGTGCATTCCGCCAATATCCTCCGGCGATGTTTCGGTGCGGACCAGAATCACCTTTTCGCCCTCAGCTACCAATTCCTCGGCACGATCTGCTGTGAAAACCACTTTGCCCACAGCAGCACCGGGAGATGCGGGCAATCCTTTCGCAATCGGCTCAACTGCTACCGCTGGATCAATCATCGGGTGGAGAAGCTGTTCCAGATCGTCCGGTGGGATGCGGGTCAGAGCGGTCGCTTTGTCAATGAGACCTTCGTTAACCATCTCAACGGCAGTGCGCACGGCGGCGGCACCGGTCCGTTTGCCGTTACGGGTTTGGAGCATATACAGACGCCTGTCCTGAATTGTGAACTCGACATCCTGCATATCGCGGTAATGCGACTCTAGACTCTCCCCAATTGATGTCAACTGCTCATAGGCTTGCGGCATGACCTCCTGGAGTTCGTCAATAGGGAGTGGCGTACGAATTCCTGCCACAACATCCTCGCCTTGGGCGTTCATCAGAAATTCGCCGTAAAAAGAGTTCTCACCGGTTGAGGGATCCCGTGTGAATGCAACCCCCGTCCCCGACGTTTCGCCCATATTCCCAAAAACCATCGCTTGGACATTGACCGCTGTCCGTCCAAGTTCTTCCGAGATGTTGTTCAACCGACGATAGATAGTCGCTCGCTCATTGTTTGACGATTCAAAGACCGCGTCACGCGCCATGTCGAGCTGCCGCCGCGGATCATCGGGAAAATCAGATCCTGTCTCCTTTTTGACGAGTGCCTTGAACTCGGCAACCAATTCCGCCAAATCGTTCGCATCTAAGTCTGTATCGAGCGTAACACCTTTCGCTTCCTTCTTCGCTTCCAAGAGATGCTCAAACGCATCGTGTTCGACACCGAGCACAACATCCCCGAACATCTGTACAAATCGACGATAGGCATCATAAGCGAAACGTTCATTCCCCGATTTTGCCGTCAATCCCTTGACGGCATCGTCGTTTAAGCCGAGGTTGAGGATAGTGTCCATCATACCGGGCATTGAAACCGCCGCACCCGATCGGACAGAGAGAAGCAGTGGATTTTCGGTATCCCCGAATTTTGCATCCATCGCTACTTCTAGTTTTCGCAAATTTTCATCAATCTGTTCGTCAAGTCCTTCGGGATACCGATTACTGTTTTCGTGATATAATCTGCCAGTTTCGGTCGATATTGTAAAACCGGCCGGCACCGGGATACCTAAACTGGTCATTTCGGCAAGGTTGGCACCCTTACCACCGAGCAGGCTTTTCATCTCGGCACTGCCATCGGTTTGATCGCTGCCAAAAAAGTAGACGTATTTATCTTGAGCCATTCAAGACCTCCTTAAAAGAATAATCCGTAACGAGTAATACGTAAGAAACCATCTATACAACCATCGTTACTTCGTCTTCAGGATTATCATTTCCTCAATAATGTGATTAACACAAAAAATTGAACAAAGAAAATCCCTCCACGAAGGGAGGGATACTTGTAAATGAACTTACCTGCACATCAGTTAGGTGAACCACTGCTGCGATACTGAAAGGGCTAGTTATTCTCAGCACCCTCATTGATCCAATCAATGATGCGTTGGGTCTGGGCTGCATCCAAGGGTTCGGCAGGATCAGGGGGCATTCTGCCTTGGACAATCTGTTTGACGATTTCGCTTTCTCTGGCATTGCCTGCCATGACGATAGCTCCATCGTCGCTTCCTGCATTGAGGGTGTCATACGTGCGGAGATCAACGCCGTGTGGTCCCCCGGCGACATGGCATCCTGGGATGGCACATCGGTTTGTCAGGACAGGTGAAATATCGGCACTAAATGAGGGACTTGGCCTACCAGCGGCTACCGGGTCGTCAAACATCAATCCGAGATTACTGACAGCAGTATCAAAGTCATCGCCTTCATCGCCGTGCACGTGGTCATGGTCATGACCATCGTCTGCTGCGTCATCACCTCCGCAGCCAAACATCAGTCCAGCGATAAGTAGCAACAACATTCCTATTTTCATTCTATACATCAATCATCTCCTCCGGTTGCTTACTCCACATCCCATTCGTCAGAAGCGTTGTGGAAAGGAAGATCGCCAAGATTAGTTTGCCAACTCAACCGCCCCGCACCCGATTCGTGCGCCGGCATTGCCTGAAGGCTGTGAGGTAAAATCATCGGCATCTGCATGGACAATAATGCCTGTTCCAACAACATCTAGATCGGAACCGGTGCCCATTTCCCAGAGGTTTGTCGTCAACTCAATTGTGCCTGTACCACCTTCGCCAACGGTTATATTACCAATGTCTCCGAGATGGAATTCACCTTCTCCCCATTTTCCGTGATCCACGTTGGTAGGATTCCAATGGCCGCCAGCGGATTTGCCATCGGGCGAACTGCAATCGCCTTTTTCGTGAATATGTACGGCGTGAAGCCCCGGAGATACGTTCTGAATCTCAATAACGAGCGTGATTGTATCACCGTTCTGTGTAAAAACCGCTGTTCCGGCCAGGGCACTTCCACTCGCCGGACTGATGATAGCACTTGCCTGTTGCGATGACATCGCAGGGGTTAAAGCCTCCTGTATTATGTCACAACTCACCAAAGCGATAGAAACGCAAACCACCAACAGTAGCAATGTAGCTGTCGTGCGAAAGGCACTTACACGTCTTTTCACCGTTAAATCCTCCATAGTTAAGAGCTTGTTTTAAAAACAGGGAAAACGGTCATCTTTTGCCAGTTTAGAGGTAAAATCAACCAGTCTTGAGGGTATTTACCCGTAAAATGACAACCTTCAGACGATTAATCCCGATTCATCAGGATAGGCACTAAATCGAATAGATCATCCGGCTGGCTTCTTCATATTCGGCTTGCAGGGGATCCGTGGAAAGGAAGAGTTTTTGGTAGGGTTCGTACAGTTGGATATAGCTCCAATTAACACCACAAAGAATCTTTCGCTCGTTTGCTAGCTTTACAAAACGGCCGCGGAACTTTGCCCGGGTGGTTTCCGGTGGGTGATGCATTGCGTGTTCTACCTCGTCATCGCTGACGATTCGTTCAACACGTCCATCTTTTTCGAGCTTGTAATACAATCCAAAATCGGGGCGAATATTGTGGTACTGTAGATCAAGCATCATAACCTTAGCGGAGTTCCATTTGAGTTGCCGACTCTCCACATAGGTTTCAATCAATTTCTTCTTGATGACCCAATCGAGCTCCCGGTCAAGCTGCATCGGATCAGTTTCTAGACAGGTCAGCACATATTCCCACCGTGCCATAATCTGATCAGTGATTGGATCCGATTCTACCTGCTCAAAGTACTGCTTGGCGCACTCAAGGTATTCCCACTGCATCTCGACACCTGAAAGTCGTTTGCCGTTTTCTAATTCGATTTTCCGGGTACAGGTGATATCTTCGGAGATCTGCTGAATCGCTCGGACAGAATCGCGTAAAGCAAGGCGCTGCTTGATAAAGTTATCTTCGATCATCCGTAAGACGATTGCCGTCGTGCCGATCTTGAGGTAGGTTGCGAACTCCGACATATTAGAGTCGCCAACGATCACGTGTAGGCGCCGATATTTTTCGCGATCTGCATGTGGCTCATCACGCGTGTTGATGATACCCCGCGCCGTTGTCGTTGCAATTGAGATTTCTTCACGGATATGTTGCGCCCGTTGGGAGATGGCGTATCCGCCTCGGTTAGTGGATTTGACCTTCCCCGCCCCGGCAAAGACTTGGCGTGTTACAAAGAAAGGAATGAGTTGTGAGGCAAGTTGGCGAAAACTCACGCGGCGATCCATCAGGTAGTTCTCATGGCAGCCGTATGTGTTGCCGGGCGTATCGGTATTATTCTTGAAAACCGAAATCCGTCCAAGAAAGCCATCGGCTTGCATTTTCCGCTCTGCTGCAACAGAAAGCCGCTCAATAATTCGCTCTCCGGCTTTATCGTGGCTGACCAGGTCGCTCACGTTATCACATTCAGGCGTCGCATATTCGGGATGGCAGCCGATGTCCTGATAAAACCGAGCACCATTTTCCAGAAAAACATCCGGATACATTCGTCCAGAAATAATCTCCCGAAAGAGATACATCACCGCATTTTGGATTGATAGCGCCTTTCCACCACGCCGATCCGACGTGCAGATGATCCCATATTCGTTTTCCAGACCGTAAATCCTTCGGTTCATGCGCTCAAAATCTCACTAAGTTCTTCGGGAAGCAAACGTCTAAATTTGCGCCGATTTCGAGTTTCGTCGAGTACGGCTGCTTCTATTGTCTCAGCCGTCACTTGGTATCGCTCTGCCTCGTCGACCTCTGCTTCAATCCTTTCAAAAGTCCTTGCCGCGAGTCTCACAGCACCGTTCAAATCCAGATCGTCGCGATAATCACCTTCAAGGATTCCTGCAATTTCGTCTGCCCTTCCGCCGATGACGGTATATTGATTGTCTTCCCAAAATGTACCATCAAAAGATAGATGATAGATTCTGTTGTTCGACGAAGCATCTTCGCGGATCTCGCATAGCAGAATTTCTACTTCGAGCGGCTTCATATCAGGTTGTCGATATATTGCACCAATCTGCTGCGAATACTGATTTGCCAACCATCGCGCGGTAACATCTTCACGATTGAAGGTAAACCCCTTGATTTCGGCACCTTGAATCCCGGCATATCGCAGGGCTTCGTAATCCGGATAGAGCCCAGTCGCTGCAAGTGCGATCCTATCATAAATTTCTGAAATCTTGAAGACCGTTGCCAACGGATTTTCCGCGACCATCAGAATACCCTCGCGGTATTCCAGAACAATAACCTCTTTAGCCTTCTCAAT
This sequence comes from Candidatus Poribacteria bacterium, assembly GCA_965208425.1. Lineage (GTDB taxonomy): Bacteria > Poribacteria > WGA-4E > WGA-4E > PCPOR2b > PCPOR2b. Next base: position 5,656,566 of record OZ242335.1, read on the forward strand.
TCCCTTCCGAGCAAAATCCTCTTTCTCCTGCATGATTTGCTCGGGCGACACGTAATACGGTGCGGGCATCTACTCCTCCCTCAAATTGCAGGTATTATCAGTGGTCCTCAAAGTGACTCAAACGGTGGGAGTCAATTGCGGAGTCTGTCAAGTAGCTCAGTATAGAGCGTCTTGACATCTGAATCCGGTATATCTGAGATTCCCGTCGAATCAATAACCTTAATCGTCGGGAAAATCTCCCGAACAAAATCCGGTCCTCCTGTAGCCACATCCTCATCAGCGGCGTCCCAGAGTGCTTCGACAACTATTTGCAGGGCACCGTCGCGGGGCATATCGGGACTATACAACTTTTTCAATGTTGCTTGCGCATCCTTACCGCCGGATCCGGTCGCATAGTATTCGCTTTCGTCGTATTGCCCCCCTATCGCGTCGTATTTGAAGATCTTTCCCTCTTCTCGTTTGAGATCATACCCAGCGAAAATCGGAACGACCACCAATCCCTGCAACGCCATAGGCAAATTGGATTTGACCATGTTTGACAGCGAGTTGGCTTTGCCATCTAGGCTTAACGGTGAGCCTTCTATCTTTTCATAGAACTCCACCTGGACCTGAAAGAGCTTCGCCATTTCCATCGCTGGTCCGGCGACACCTGCAATCGCGATAGCTGAGTAGGTATCTACCTCATAGACTTTCCGGATACGTCGTTCCCCCACTTGAAATCCTGCCGTTGCCTGACGGTCTCCGGCGATGATAACCCCCTCGTTATAAACAGCGGCTAATATAGTTGTTCCCTCAAGCAGGCTATCATAAAGATCCATCAAACTGGGAGTTGGCACGCGTTGTCCTTTCCAGTTTGCAGCGGGTGAGTCTGGCCGAGATGTTGTACCGAACGCCTCTGTACCAAACCTTGATAGAAGCTCCGGGCGTTCCCTTTGCAAGAGCTCAAGGAAATCGGAGGTTCTATGATTGGAGCCGCTAAAGACCACTACTCTCCTCCTCGCTGAATATAATTCTCGACAAATTCTTCCGAGTCTTCTTCCAAGATTTCGTCAATTTCATCAAGGATTTGATCGAGATCTTCTTTAATCTCTTCGCCTTGCTCTACGACCTCTTGATCCGGTTGGACTTCCTCAGTATCCTGAGTCCGTTTGTCTCTTTGTTCCTGTTGCTTTTCGGCTGGCATGTTGCTTCCCTCCTTCTAATGGTTGGATGTGAGAATGGCTTGAACCAGTTCTGCAGCCGTGCAGTCTCTCAACAGATCGCCCGTCATCTCCTGTGTTCCGAAGTGCGGCCGATCCATTAAGATTTTATCTAAAGAAGAATCGTCAGTACAAAAAATCATTGAATTCCAGCTCGCGCTGTGAATCTCGTTGGGATATTTTTGTAGACACATACCACGAAAATAGGCACGTGTATCAACAGGTGGATTATTAATCGCTTGAACAATCTCCTCATGTTCGAGGAGCCGTTCAACACGTCCGTTTTTCACCAACCTAGCGTAAAGCCCTTTATTCGGACGAATGTCGTGATATTGCAGGTCTAGCATCCGAGCTTGGTGGTCTGAATGGTCTAAATTGTGGCGTCGCAAGTACGCATCAATTAGCCGCTTCTTAATCACCCAATCGAGGTGTCGATCTAGGCTCATCGGATCTTCATCGAGGCGTTCGAGAACAAATTCCCATGTCTTCATCACATCTTGTACAACCTCAGACAAATCCTCTGTGGAAATATGTTTGTGCGCCAACTCAAGATATTCACGCTGAACCTCAGCGGGTGTCCATTTCCGACCATCCTCTAAAACCAAAGGTTCTTTACAAGAGAGATCGCGTGATACCGTCTTAATCGCCAAAACAGGGTCAGAGAGCCTGAACTGATCCCCTACAACCCCCTGTTCAATGAGTTGCAGCACAATCGCTGTAATTCCCACCTTCAGATAGATGGAAAATTCAGACATGTTGGAGTCGCCGACGATCACGTGCAACCGACGGTATATCATCTCATCAGCGTGAGGCTCATCCCGCGTATTGATAATTGGACGCGCCACCATTGTGCTCAATCCGACTTCAGTCTCAAAAAAATCTGCACGCTGCGAGATTTGATAATCCGTATCCGCTGCGCCATTTTCAGCACCAACCTTACCGCTCCCTGTGATTGGCTGCCGCGTCACGAGAAAAGGCGTTAATCCATCAACGATATCTTGGAATGGAACATTCCGAGACATCAAATAATTTTCGTGGGCGCCGTAGCTGTGACCTTTATAATCGCTGTTGTTCTTATAAATAATAATCTCTTGATTTGTGGGCAACAAGTCTTGAGCAGCCAGACGACTCAAATCTAAGATCAAGTCTCCCGCCTTCTCATATTTGACTAGATCGCGGGCATTGGTGCATTCGGGGGTACAATACTCTGGGTGTGCGTGATCGACATAGTACCGCCCACCATTGGCGAGGACGTCGTTAATGAGGCTATTGTTCTCCTGATCGGGGATGTCTGTCTCCCCTTCAGAGACGAATCCTCTAGCGTCCATCAACGGACTTTCCTGATCGTAGTCCCAAGTGATCCCTTTGATCCCACGGTCTTTATAGATATTGACAACAAGCGTTGAGGCCGCAACTGGATCCGGATCTCGCGCATTTTTGACCGAAATGCCATATTCGGTTTCGGTGCCCATAATCGTTGGTACGGTCATAATCTGCTCTAGAGGTAAGCACCACCTTTGACGGTTCTCACATCCCGTCTTTTCGGCTCTGGCTCGTGGGTCAACGCCTTAATGTTGACGATTCGATCACCTTTCCGTCCCGATATCTTCGCCCAATCATCAGGATTGGTGGTGTTAGGCAGATCCTCATTCTCCTTATACTCTTCTTGAATCGCCATTTCGAGGTCGTCAAGGGTCATGCCCTTCTCTTTTCCTTCAGAATCGATCAACCGTTTGATCGCCATCTTCTTGGCACGATCAACGATGTTTTCAATCATCGCACCGCTCGCAAAATCCTTGAAGTAGAGCGTCTCGCGCTCCCCACGGTTGTAAGTCACCTCGATGAACTTGTTTTCATCGGTGGTCGCATACATCTTCTCAATCGCTTGCTCCAAAAGAGATTGAACTGCTTTTTCCCGATCACCCTTGAATTTTTCTAACACTGACGGGGCAATCGGCAGGTCAGGCGTCAGGTATATGGCGAAAATATCCTTCGCACCCTCAGCTTCGGGACGATCGACCTTGATCTTGATGTCCAACCGACCGGGCCGTAAAACGGCGGGGTCTAGGAGATCTTGGCGGTTACTTGCACCAATGACAACCACATCTCTGAGCCCTTCGACGCCATCGATCTCAGCGAGGAATTGGGGCACCACGGTTGATTCCATATCGGACGAAATACCCATGCCTCTGGACCGGAAAAGCGAATCCATTTCATCAAAGAAGATAATGACCGGAACCCCTTCTTTAGATTTGTCCTTCGCTTTCTGGAATACCTCTCTAATCTTCCGTTCCGTTTCGCCAACATACTTATTGAGTAGCTCGGGTCCCTTGATATTGATAAAATAACTCTCAACATCATCTCTACCTGTTTGTTCCCTGACCCTAGTAGCTAAACTGTTGGCGACTGCCTTGGCTATTAACGTTTTCCCACAGCCGGGAGGACCGTATAGCAGCACACCCTTCGGAGGCTTTAATCGAAATTCCTTGTATTCATCGGGATAGAGGTAAGGTGTTTCAATAGCGTCCCGAATCGCCTCAATCTGTTCATTCAATCCACCAATATCCGAATATCTAATGTTTGGCACCTCTTCGAGCAGCAGGTCTTCAACTTCAAGTTTGGGTAGTTTCTCCATAACCATCCCGGTGATTGGGTTCAACATGACGTTATCCCCAAACTTAAGCTCTTCTTCGTTAATCGGATCTGATACTTCCACAACCCGCTCTTCATCGGCGCGTAGATTCACAAGCACACGGTTATCGTCAAGCATCTCCTTGACCTTGACGACCTCGCCCTGCCGCTCAAACTCCCTTACACTCACCACGTTCATCACACCGTTGACGATGACTTCTTGACCTTTTTGAAGTTCATCAGCGTTAATCTCCGGATCTGCATTGACACGCCACCTTTTACCGCCAAGATCAATGTCGAGAGTCCCATCGTCATTTGATTGAAGGTACACGCCGTAGTTATTCGGTGGGGCACTGAGTTGTTCAACCTTTTCCTTCAACTGTTCTAACTTCTCTTTCGCTTCTTGAAGGGTGCTGGTCAACTTGCGATTTCTACGGTGTGCGTGCATTAAGTCGCGGGTCATTTCGTAGAGACGAACTTCAACATCGTCGGAAGGCGCAGCGTTTAAGCGTCTTCTCAAATCATCGATTTCGCTCTCCAGCGACTCAATGGTGAATGTTAGCTCACGAATCTTTCTTTCGGAAGCAATCCGCTCTGAAGATGGCGCAGATAGATTTGCCTGATCCTGCATCTCGTCAAGGGAATTTTCTGAATCTTTCTTTTCGGATGGATTCTTGATCGTAGCCATAGTAACCTTACCTCGGTATTTATCTTTAGAATTACGGGATGAGGGCTATCATTATACCGGTGGGAAATAGCGCACCATCTCGTTTTAGTAGCTCCAAAAGGATTTTGTTTCTAAGATTTGAATCTGTAACCGATAATTCCTCCGGGTTTTGAGTTAATCGATCTCTATCACAATCTCGCGCCCGGGCGTCACCATACTGCTCAAGAATGCGTTAGATTATAGCATTCGACTATAGGCGTGTCAAGTAAAATATCCTGTTGTATCAATGCTCAAACGTGAGTTCAAGCCTTCATTACACCTGAATTTCACTGGGCTGCGTTGAACACCTTCTGCAGAAACTGAATTGATTGAGGCACTTCCTGATCAAAATCCCTAAAATTGCACTCTACAGAGACCCGTTTGTTGTATCCAGCATCAGCGAGACTTTTGGCAAAATGCTGATAATCGTATCTACCGCTGCCCGGATAGAGCCGATCTGTGTCTGCAACGTGTACATGCACAATCCGCTCTCCTGCACGGACTATCTCATCAAACGCTTCGTCCTCAAGCATCTGGTGATAAAAATCAACGAGCACCTGGACTTCTGGCTTACCAAGTTCGTCGGCAAACTGGACTGCATCGGCGATGCTGGTAATTATATTTGTCTCTGAACGGTTCAGATGCTCTATGGCAATGACAAGCCCGTGTGTCCCTGCATAATTCGCGGCAGCGTCCAAGAATTCTAGAATTTGATCATGTGCTCGTGTGCGAGAAAAGCCTTCCGGTACATGCCGTGCACCACCGCTTCCGAACACAATAATCTCACCATCAAGTTCAGCTGCACGCTCAGTCGCAGCAGCCAAGTAACTGTCCAGCCGCGCCTTGTCAACATCTGGTCCTGTCACTTTTAGATCAGCAGGAATAAAGCTATTAAAGCAGTCTGCTTGCAAAGAGTAATCGGAGACTAGATCCTTGAACTCCTCGAAAAGAGATCTTGGAGATTCGGGACAGAGCATCCCCACGCCGAACTCAAAAAAATCACACCCAGCCTCCGATAAGGTTTTCAGGGTCGCCGGTGCTTTTTCCAACTTTGCTTTGTAGGCTGCACCCGTATCCAACTGCTTGGCATCAGCCGTTTGCGGAACAAAGGAGGCAAGTCCCGCACAACAACTCAATTTCATGGAGTCTCCTTTTGTCAACCTCTAGTGCTAGTGGGTGAGGATGTCCTTTCCACACCGCTCAAGTTGAGCGTAGCAAAATCCCGATTTATCAGGGAGTGCATCGGTTCATTAGCTCATTACGCCACGACGAGAAAACGAGGCAATTTATAGTAGATTTTAGAATTAATGAGACACTGCAAATCGGCGAGGTGAGCAAACCTCGACTACCGGGAGTTGAAAAAATCTGGTCTATGACCCGGTAGGTGCGGTTTGTAACCGCACCGTATAGGCGCAGTTGGAAACAGCACCTACCAAACAGGAGGAGCGAAAGTATCTATTTATTTTTATAATTCACTATGGTTTTCCGGCCTTCACGTTTCACGTCTCACTCTCGGTCTTTGACCAGAAAGCACATCAGCAGCCGTGAACTAGCACCATTAGGTTATCATGTTACCTTCCCGATAAGGTGTTCCCACATCTCCGTACGCAACCCGCGTTCCTTGTAGTGATCGGATTGGGAACAGGCACACGCCCGTTCATAGGTAAAACGACGCGTCGAGATGGCGGCTTCCTCCGGATGGTGGTTCCAGCTTGGCGATTTCGGATCGCTGCCACGACTGAAGAGAAACTTGAGCATGTAGCGCGTTTTCGTTCCGCGGTTCGCGGCTGCGGCGTGCCAGATATCGTAGTGCGTGATCGCCACTGTTCCTGCCTTGACGGTGAGAGGGACCTGCTCACGGAAGTTAGCGTAGGTCGCCATGCGATCCGTCGGGGCATTGCGGAAGTGCGTTCCGGGCATAATCACCGTCGGTCCCAACTCCGCAGGCACATCTTGGGGATAGTACATCGCCAAAACAGTTTGGATGTGATGATGCCGTTTGTTGGTGCCATCTTGGTGCCACGTCTGGCTCCGCGTACCGGGCGGATTCACATGGCAGTGTCGATGACCGTTCATCTGAACATCTTCGCCGAGCAGACTCACCAACGCGCCACGCACCTTGGGATGGTCGTAGACCTGATAGAGCTTCGGAACTTTGTCCAGAATCCCATCGCCCGGATTGTTTTGCTGAATATCCAACGCCTCAAGCTCTTCGTAAATTGATTCATTGAAGCCTTGGGGAAAATCTGGTTCAACAATATGCGAGCCGTGAATGATAAAAGAGATGATTTCGTCGTCGCTCAATAGATACGGCTTGTCAGCCATCGTAAACCTCCAGTTTTTGTAGGATAAACTCGTAGCCCAAGATGTCAATTTCCCGGTCATCAAATTCTGTCCGTTGATCCGGAAAGTGGATGACCTGCCAACCGTCTAGAACCGCGTCGTGTACGGTATTATAGGACCAATCCTGCTCCTCCGTCATAATCTCCGTCACCGAACCCTGCACCGGCTCGTGTAACGCCATGCCAATGACCTGAGAGCGGATGCTCGGTGTTGCTGCATGAAGATAGAGCAATCGTTGTCGCGTACCACTCCGGTTTGTACTGATGATTTGGTGGAGGTGATCCAGATCCCCCTTCTGAATCCCGCCATCCTTCAGTTTAGCACGTGCTTCGGCGATCCACCCCTCAATTGCATCAAAAGCGGTTGGCATAGCTTTCCCCTCAATGTCTACAAACTCACGCATTAGTATTCGGCATAGAATCATAGCCGAGCAGCCGTTTCAACGTTGGTGTCGCACGCGCAACAACTTCCTCAGAAATGATTTTCTGCTGATCCTGCTGCGGCTTCATAAAAGCACGACAGAAGAAACCGAGCAGACAGACACGAGCGCGATCGGTGTGGTTCGCGGATGAAGCGTGCCAGAGTGATCCGTTGATAATCATCACGGAACCTTTCGGACCGGTAATCTGTAGTTCGTCCTCATAACTAATACCCGGTTCGGGACGGGATTCAAGTCGGCGGTGACTGCCGGGAACGCAGCGGGTCGCGCCGTTCTCAAGTGTGAAATCATCGAGAAACCAGACGCTATTGGCAGAAAGGGCAAAACTCGGACGGGGCGTTGGCATCGCACTCAAGGGATGATCGATATGAAGCCCACCCTCCGGCGCGCCGGGACCAATAATGTTTACAGTGAACGAACTGAGTGTGCAATCGTCGCCGAGTAGATACTCTATCGCGCTGAGTACGGGAGGATACTGAATTGCGTTTTCAAACAACTCATCTTTATCCACCAGATTCCACACCCGCTGCGCCTTGTCCTCCAGATACACATGCTCTCCTAACACCTCTCGCTCCTGTTCAGCGAGTTGCATCGAGCGTCCACGCAGCGCGTCCGCGTGATCGGTTGTGATAGCATTCTCCAAAAGTACAAAGCCGTGTTCATCAAGGTGGGCTTTTTCTGCATCTGTAAGCATCAATATCTCCTTATATCACGTTCACGCATCATGTCCTTTTACTTCAAGGTTGATGATCTGTATTTACCGGGGGTTCATCGTTACCCATAAAACGTTCAATTGTATTAATAGTTGCAGGAGAGGTTCGGAAATCGGCAATCCACGGCTCACGGAAATAAACCTGCTTTTCACGCGGTAAACCTGCCATCACCTCCGGTGGAATCTTCAGCCGATGCCAATGGGTGGCAAGATGTGCATACGCGTGGAGAATAGCGACCCGTGGCGTATCGCGTTTCCAGATTGGTCCCGCGTGACAGAGGTTTTCCGTAAAAAAGATGGCACTGCCAGCAGGGCATTCGTAACGCACCAAAAACTCGCTCTCTTTCCCCTCCTCCCACGACATATGATCCGGGTGCATCGGAAAGTTTGATTTGTGGCTGCCAACAATGAAACAGGTCGCACCGTCCTCCTTCTTCACATCGGTCAGTTCAAAAACAACTCGTACCATCCCCGCGTGAATTCGCCCGTTCTGGACACGATAACCGAAGATAGGGTCTGCCTGTCCCGGCCCACCGCCGTGCAGTTCACCATGCGACTCCCCCTTCAACCGCCAAGTCAATCCACAAGCCTCCAGTCGGACATCGGGACCGATGATTTCGTGCAACACTTCAATAACTTTTGGGTGATCAATTAGCACACTTGCGGCACCGCCCGGAATGGCTCGATGCTCCGGCGGCAGGGACTCAAGATTGTGCTGAATTCGATCGGCTTGGTCAACGATTGCAGCAACTTCATCGGGCGTCAAAATCGCTGGACGGACTAAAAAACCGGTTAAGTCAAACCGGAAACGTTCCTCTTCGGTCAACCCCATATCGCTTCCTCCATATCTACGTTTTTAGGTTCAGGGACGGTGATCGGTATTCACCGATGGCTCATCGTTGTTTATAAAACGTTCCATCGTATTATGAGTCACTGGACGGGTACGGAAATCAGCAATCCACGGCTCACGGAAATATGCCTGCTTTTCACGCGGCAAACCGGCCATCACCTCTGGTGGAATCGTTAATCGATGCCAATGGGTAGCAAGATGGGCGTAAGCGTGGAGAATGGCAATACGCGGTGTATCCCGCTTCCAGACGGGTCCCGCGTGACAGAGGTTCTCCGTAAAAAAGATGGCACTACCCGCAGGGCATTCGTAACGCATTAAAAACTCGCTCTCTTTCCCCTCCTCCCACGACATATGATCCGGGTGCATCGGGAAGTTTCTCTTGTGGCTGCCGACGATGAAACAGGTCGCACCGTCCTCCTTCTTCACATCGGTCAGTTCAAAAACAACCCGCACCATCCCAGCGTGAATCCGATCATTCTGGACACGATAGCCAAAAATCGGATCCGCCTGTCCCCGTGCACCGCCGTGCAGTTCACCGTGCGACTCCCCCTTCAATCGCCAAGTCAATCCACAAGCCTCCAGTCGGATATCGGGACCGATGATTTCGTGTAGCACCTCAATCACCTTTGGGTGATCAATCAGCACACTTGCGGCACCGCCCGGAACTCTCCGATGCTCCGGCGGTAAGGATTCAGGATTGTGCCGGATCCGGTCGGCTTGGTCAACGATTGCAGCAACCGCATCGGGCGTCAAAATCGCCGGGCGGACTAAAAAACCGGCTAAGTCGAACCGGAAACGCTCCTCTTCGGTCATGCCCATAGCACTACCCTCCAGATATCGGGTTCAAGGACGGTGATCGGTATTCACCGACGCCTCATCATTGCCGATAAAACGTTCCATTGTATTATGGGTCGCTGGACGGGTACGAAAATCCGCAACCCACGGTTCACGGAAATATGCCTGCTTTTCTCGCGGCAGTCCGGCTATCACTTCAGGTGGAATCGTAAGCCGATGCCAATGGGTGGCAAGATGGGCGTAAGCGTTGAGCACCGTTACGCGCGGTTCTTCCCGCTGCCATATAGGTCCAGCATGACAGAGGTTTTCTGTGAAAAAGACCGCACTACCGGCTGGGCAGTCGTAACTCATCAAGAATGGGCTTCGTTTCCCCGGCTCCAACGACAAGTGATCTGGGTGCATCGGAAAATTCGCTTTGTGACTGCCAACAATGAAATGCGTCCCACCATCTTCCTTACCAATATCGGTCAGTTCAAAGACAACGCGCACCATCCCTGCGTGGATCCGTCCATTCCGGACACGGTAGCCGAAGATAGGATCTGCCTGTTGGGGACCGCCACCGTGCAGATCGCCATGCGCCTGTCCTTTCTGACGCCAGACACAATAGCTATTCTCAAGCCGAATATCGGGACCGATAATATCGTGCAGCACATCAATGACCTTTGGGTGATCAATCAGTACCTCCGACGGACCACTCGGCACGGCGCAATGTTCTGGAGGTAACGATTCTCGATCGTGGTGGATATGGTATATCTGATCCCTAATCCCAGCAATCTCCTCCGGCGTGAGGATAGCCGGTCGTATCAGAAAACCGGTCAAATCGAAACGGAAACGTTCCTCTTCAGTCAACCCCATAGTTCTCTCCTCCATGTACATTATGATTTGGTACTTAGCATATCAACCTCGGCGACGAGGGTTTCTAGTTCATTAATGGCTCGCTGCCTCCCGTTCTGATCAAAGGGACCCTCAAGGAGTTTGGTGTATCTATTAAGAAAATTGGGAGGTAATAGACTTAGTTTTTCGTATTCCACCTCAGGTCGTTTGACCGCTGGATCATATTTTTCATTAATAGCAAACAGAAGTGTGTAAAGCGCATCACATATTCTATGAAAAAAGAAATGGAAAAATGTAAGACCAAAGCCTCTCGTGACTCCGTCCTTAAGTTCCGTGAGACAATCTTTTAGAGCGTGCAGACTATCTGAAGTCAACCTTTGTTTCAATCGAGCCGGATAAGGATAAAGGCAACCAATAAGACGTTTCAACCATGAACAGGAATCATGCAATATAATTCCGTTTTCCAAAAGTCCAAGCATTGTATAAGGGCGGAATTTCTGTTCAGGAATAGAGATCGCACCCTCCTGTGTTACCCGTTTGACAACAATTCTAATCCAATCCACCGTGTTGTACGAAATCTCAAACCGAGTCCCATTCACACGGAAATGATCTATTTGGGGAGACCACTGGCAATCCCACCCCACGGCGGTGTCGCTCTCCTCAAAGTGAGTCACACCTTGGACACCTTCTAAGATTCGCCGTCTCTCCGTCGCTGAAACAACCTCAGGTTCGCAGAACACGAAAAGATCCAGATCCGAGCATTCATCAAACGTACCCATCGCATACGAGCCGAAGCACAAGATTCCACGCACACCTTCCAATCGTGCGAGGCTCTCGACGATAGGGGCAGCTTTGTTATGGACAAGATTAATTGGTTTCATTTTCCGTTTATGGAGTCCCTTTTCACCCTTCGGTGTAGGGACGGAAACCGCGAACCATCAGCCCACGTTGTTCATTCGTTTTTTTTGCTTCGGCAGCGCGTTTCTCCGCTTCCGCACGATTTGCGGTGGTGGTCCCACCAATAACAACGTAATCGTCCACCCGCCGATAACGGTTAATAAACACCGGACGCGGTTTGTCCGAGTGGTTCTGCTTGGAGCCGTGAATCATCTTAACGTGGAAAAAGATGGAGTCCCCCGCTTCACCAACGACCGGCAATGCCCGTTCCCACGGCCATTCGTCATCATCTAAACCGAGGTGCGAAAAGGTATCAATATGCTTGAGTTGACCGAGTCGGTGCGAGCCGGGGACGACGTGCAGCGCCCCATTTACCAGATCTGTATCCACCACATAGTTCAGAATCCCCACAGGACCTTCATAGCGGTGTTCAAAGTAGGCGGAATCCTGATGCAGATGCTTTGGATGCCCGCCGACCGGCTCTTTATAAAGGCACTGCCCGTTGCCGTAAACCTCGAAAGCCTGCCCCAGAATCGCCTCAACAAGGTCTAATGCACGCTCATCGAGCGCGGAGTGGAAAAACGCAGCGCTGGTATGGTAGTTGATTGCCAAGACCATGATCTGCTTATCGCGGGAGTAGCCGGGCGGTGCGGGCAGAAACAGGGTGCCATTTGGCGTTCGCCAACCCTCCACAATTTCTTCTGCTGAATCAAGTCCAGCGATTGATTCGGCGGCAGCCGCCTCAATGTCTCGGTGGATCGCATCAATGTACGGTTTCATTAGCCCACGGACGACAAGGGCACCATGTTTCTTAAATGTTTTTGCAGCCGCCTGGGGGTTTAAGTCGTCCGCAAATACCTCTATATCTTCAACTGTTACAGCCGAATCTGTTGTCATAGATGAATCTCCATATTGAAAGGGGAAGGCTGTTATAGGTTCAAGAGCATAGCACACCCGCCTTAATTTGTCAAAAATTTGAGATTTTTTTACTTAAGGTCTAATGATGTTAGTACTCATTAATATTATACCAATTCCTCACTATGGTGTGTAAAAAATAGAAAGCGCTGATTTTTTATTGCTTTTGTGGCATTTTAATCACCCCGGACCTAGCTAGCTGATTCATCACCTATTTGGCAGAAGAAAGGAACTTTCCATTGATTATCACCATAATCCGTACAATAATTGATAATTGGTTTAAGCAAAGGAGTAAAGCGCCAAACAGCATCTCGAATGATTTTCCAGACCCACGCGCAGCGTTGAAGGAGCATTTCGGATATGACGACTTTCGCACAGGGCAGCGCGAGGTAATTGAAAAACTGCTATCTGGTAGAAATCTGCTCGGTGCTTTTCCAACTGCGTTTGGAAAATCCATCTGTTATCAGTTGCCGGGGTTGATGTTACCAGGGCTTACGGTGGTTATCTCGCCATTAATCTCGTTGATGAAAGACCAAGTCGATACCTTGCAAGGAAAGGGGATTGGTTCGGTAAGTTTACTGAATAGCAGCTTGACCCCTGAAGAATATGGACAGGAACTGAAGCGGTTAGCGGACGGTGAAATTAAACTGTTGTATGTGTCGCCGGAACGGTTCCGGAGCCGTCGATTCCTGAATACCTTAAAATCCCATGAGGTTTCACTGTTTGTGGTCGATGAGGCACACTGCATCTCCCAGTGGGGACACGATTTTCGACCGGATTATCTTGCACTTCGGATCGCTATCCAATCGGTGAATCCCGGTTCAGTTGCACTGTTCACAGCGACTGCAACACCGGAGGTGCAGCAAGACATCGTAAACCAACTTCAAGTCGAAAAGTGCGAGACCATAATCCAGAGTGTAGAACGTCCTAACCTAAAGTTCAGTGTCTGTGAGGTGCCGGGTGAACCGGAGAAGTATCAGCTACTTACAAAGCAGTTGGAACAACTCACCGGGAAAGGGATTGTGTATGCTGGTACGCGACGACAAACTGAGGAGATTGCAGAATATCTCAGGGGTAAAGGATACCGCGTCGATTTCTATCACGGTGCTAGGGAGGAATCTGAACGGACGCGGGTGCAAGATGCGTTTTTCGACGATACAGCGACGGGGATTGAAATCGTGGTTGCAACCAACGCATTCGGGATGGGGATTGATAAGCCCGACATCAGGTATGTTATCCATTGGACCATTGCAGGATCAATTGAGCACTATTATCAGGAAGCAGGACGCGCAGGACGGGACGGAAAGGATTCGCAGTGTATCCTGTTCTTCTGTTCAGGTGACAGACGTTTGCAGGAATATTTTATAGAGGAGAGCGCACCGAACAAGCCAAATCTCCTAAAATTGCTAAAGCTAATCGAGGGTTCGCCATCGATCGGCAAGTTCCGGCTGGTCAAAGTACAGGAGATAGAATCCGCCCCGATAAGATCGGGATTTTCAACAAGCGATGTTGATGAGAGCAAGATTCGGGTGGGGATGAGTTATCTCGAAAAACTCGGCTTCCTTCAAAGGATGTATAACATCCCATCAAGTATATCCGTAAATCTTATCAAGGATTCAAACGGTGGGGCGCGAGTATTGGACAGTCTACGGGGTCAGCGAAAAATCCAAATCATAGATTTCTGCCAAGAACACAACCTACACCCAAGTGAATTGATAGAAGAGTTGACTGACCTGCAAAGTGATGGGTATCTAAGATACTCCGGCGCAGAGGATACGGTATTGATTGAGTTGTATCATGGGAGCAAACTGTTTGATCACATCTCTGAGAAAAAAATAGGAGGGAAACAATATATCCAAAACAAGCGACATCAGCTTGACCAGATGATTTGTTATGCACGAACGGATAGCTGCCGGGGGGTGGTGGTGCGTCAGTATTTCGGGGAAAGCGTTGATAACGGTTATCGCTGCAACCTCTGCGACACCTGTGATCCAAGTCTCCTCGATGTTTACAACTCGCTCATTGAGAACGTTATCAGCAATGGAAATCAGATTGCGGCGCGCTAGAGATGGTCGAAGGTATTGTAAGCGAATCGGCGGGGCAAGATGCCCCGCCTACGGTGTGAGAATCAAGTAAAGGTAGAGTAGGGATGCCCTACCATACCACAGATGGTAATCGGTCAAGTACGAAAAAAGTGTTGACTTACAACTTGATCTTATAGTATTTTGACCGTCGCAGTCTCCGCAGCAAGGCAAGGAGCTCCCTTACACATATCCCGCCTTAAAAAGGAATCAAAATTTATGAAAAGAGAACTTCTTTATTTTACTTTTTTCCTGTTGATGTTCACCCTTCCGCTGAGGGCAACGGCACAAGTTGTAAACATCCCGGACCCCAACCTCCGCACTGCCGTTGAGAACGCGCTCGGCAAAGCGTCAGGGGCCATCATCACCGCGGATGAGATGGCAACGTTGACGAAGCTTAACGCAAGAGAAACCTCCATTAGTGATTTAACAGGGCTTGAACATGCAACCAAGTTGACAAATCTACGACTTGGAGGCAACTCCATATCGGATATCTCAGCACTTTCGGGCTTAACCCAACTGACACGGTTGAGTCTTTGGACTAATTCAATATCGGACATCTCACCCCTTGTGGGATTAACCAAACTGACAGAACTAAATCTTTCTGGCAATGCGATATCCTCCATTGCAGTAATGGCAAGTTTGACTCAGTTGACATGGCTGCATCTTCAGAGCAATTCTATATCGGATATAGCAGCTTTGACAAACTTAACGAATCTACAAGCAATGCGTCTTGACCGCAACTTAATATCGGATATTTCATCACTTTCAAACTTGACCCAACTGACAGAACTGCGGCTAGATCATAACAATATTACTGACCTCTCACCCCTGGTAGCCAATACGGGATTGAGGAATGGAGCCAAGGTTTATGTTCAGGGAAATCCCCTGAGCCACACCTCAATAAAAACCCATATCCCAACCCTCCAAAGCAGAGGAGTGGTGGTTGAGATTAGCGATACGACGAATTTGAACGTTGATGAACCGCGCCCGACCGAACTTGACAACACAAAGAATTTGAATGTCGGCGAACCACATACAGTACGGTTAATCTACTTTCTCCCAAACAACCGCTCGCCTCAGCAAGATATAGATACCAAACTGAATACGCTAATTAGAGATGTCCAACAATTCTACGCCGATGAGATGGACCGTCACGGTTTTAAGAGAAAAACCTTTACCTTTGAAACCGATGCGACTGGAAAAACTGTGGTGCACCATGTGGGCGGTCAGTTTACCGATTCATACTATCGTCAGAATACTTTTCGCAAAGTCTGGGAAGAAATCCGTAAACAGTTTTACACACCGCAGAATATCTACTTCATTGTAATAGATATTGGTAACGAACGCGTGGGACGCGGTTATAACGAAGTGTGCGGTGTAGGTGAATTCCATGGGGCAAGTAGCGGTCATGTACTTATTCCCGCCTCCGGTGACTGTTTTGACCTCAAAACCGCTGCCCATGAACTTGGGCACGCTTTCGGATTACAACACGATTTTCGCAATGATGCCTACATCATGTCTTTCGGAAGAGCCCCAAACAAACTGTCTGAATGCGCTGCGGAATGGTTGGATGCTCACCGCTATTTCAACACCGGTCAAAGTCAACTCCACTTTGATAATCCCACAACAATTCAGATGCTTCCCTCGCTTGCATCTCCACCGTATGCTATCCGTTTACGCTTTGAGGTAACCGATCCCGAGGGCGTCCATCAAGCACAGCTACTGACGCCAGCTAATATTAAAAACCAAGACCAAGGACAACTTAAATTGCTCGGTTGCAAACGATTAAACGGCGAAATTGACACGATTGATATTGAGTTTATTACAAATCAATTAAAAGTGATAAGTGAATATAGTGGATCTGAAGTGCCCCTTAGCGTTGAAGTAACTCTTAGCGTTATCGATATATATGGAAACTTCACATCACAAACATATCCAATCGATATCAGCACCATCCTACCAACCGAAACAGTGTCAACACCGAATGAGAATCGGATCATGAATATTCCCGCCCCCGTTCCTTCCCCGTTTACTGTCCGTGAGGTTTTTGAACTAGATCCGTTTTTCCAACAGTGGGCCGATGTGGCAGGATTCCCTGTCGTGGCATCAGAGAAGGTAAATCCCTATGCCCTAAAGGAAGCTGCATGGCTGATTTGGCAGATGATTGGGCATCGTCCAGAGATACTACACGTTTTAGTGCAAAAGAGGGTCCGTTTTGTCGTGATTGGGCACACCGAGATACCAACGGACATCCCCGATTACAGCGATCAAGGTCCCGATTTTCTTACATACAGGCAGCGCGGTTTTGGGGGAGGAGGTTTATCAGGACATACAGCGGTGAGTTCTTCTGAGGAAAATATACTGCATTATCCGCGCGGCGGTGGTTCATACAACGTTCTGATTCACGAGTTTGCACATGCAATACATCGATTCGGATTGAATACGATAGACCCAACGTTTAATAATCGACTCCAAACCGTGTATGATGCAGCAATGGAGAAAGGATTGTGGCAAGGCACCTATGCTTCTACAGACAGGGGTGAATACTGGGCTGAAGCTACACAAGCTTGGTTTCACCCCAAGGGTGGAGGTAGCTTTAAGGGTAATACGCGGCAAGCGTTAAAAGTGTATGACCCGGACATAGCGGCACTGCTCGCCGAAGTTTATGGCGATAAAGAATGGCGATATACGCCGCCCGCGGTTCGCCTTCATCTGCCACATCTTCAGGGATTCAATCCGCAGAATTCCCCAACTTTTAGCCCTCCTCCCGAATTGGAAGCACTCAATCGACAATTCCGCGACCCCAACAGCGATGGCGGGGACAACTGGGTGGACCTAAGACCGTATGATCCGAGTCTCATTCCGATTCTAAACGAATCAAGAACTCGTGGGACCGGCAGTCGCCTCGCTTACCTAAACCTTACCCAAGCAGATGTCTTATTGTATAGGGTGAGATATGATGGCACAGAAAGTTTCCGGAGACGGGTGCCTCCGGGGTGGTTTCTCTGGTCATCGCCCTGGTCCCATAGGATACAGCTCATCAAAGACCTTAGTGGCAGGAATCTCGCTGTATTTCAACCTGTGGAAAAGACAGGACGCATCCTTATCACTGAAGCACTTAATTTGATAACACCCGGACTTTCAAAAGTTTCAGGCGATAACCAAGCAGGCGTGTCTGGCGCAGCCCTGGCAAACCCATTTATCATTGAAGTACGAGACAATAACCTTTCAGTGCTTGAAGGGATTCCGGTCACATTTGCCGTTACCGCAGGCGGTGGTACACTCAGCGTCACACGCACTATAACCGATACCACTGGTAGGGCACAGAGTACGCTCACACTGGGCCCCAATCTGGGAGCAAACACTGTACAAGTCTCTGCCGCTGGAATTGAGTGGACGGTGACCTTTAGTGCTGTGGTGGAGGCTGCGGTGGACATCCCTGATCCTAACCTTCGCGCTGCGGTTGAGACCGCTCTCGGCAAAGCGGAGGACGATACGATAACCCCGTCAGAGATGGCAGCTTTAACGCGCCTTGAGGAACCGGAGGCGGGGGTTCGCAATCTGACCGGGTTGGAACATGCGCCCAATCTAACATATCTGGATTTTTGGAAAAGCTCGGTATCAGACCTCTCCCCTGTGGCGGGTTTAACCAATTTGACACATCTGGGGTTTGCGGCCAACAACGCTATTTCGGATGTGTCGGCTTTGGTAGGATTAACAAATTTGACAGCACTGTGGTTTAACGGCAACTCGATATCGGACATCTCACCCCTTGCAGGTTTAACCAAACTGACACGCCTAGGTCTGTCCAACAACTCAATATCGGATATCTCGGCTTTGGAAGGTCTAACGAATCTAACGTTGCTGAAACTTAACCACAACTCGATATTAAATATCTCATCTTTAGCAAACTTAACGAATCTGAAACGCCTTGAGCTTTATGTCAATATGATATCAGATCCCTCGCCTATGGCAGGCTTGACCGATTTAACATCCCTAAATCTAGCGGAGAATTTAATATCAGATGTCTCGGCTTTGGCGAACCTAACGAATTTGACACACCTTGAGCTTCCATTCAACTCGATATCGGACATATCACCTCTAGTAGCCAATGCAGGATTGGGGAGTGGAGACGAGGTTGATGTGCGGGGGAACCCCTTGAGTTATCTGTCCATCCACACCCATATTCCTGCCCTCCAAAGCAGGGGCGTTACGGTTGAGTCTGACAACCGAGCACACCCCGCTCTTCTGAAAATCTCGGGCGATAATCAGAAAGGGGCAGCCCTCGTACCGTTGTCTCAACCATTTGTCGTTGAAGCACAGGATGAGAACGGTTCTGCGCTCACAGGGGTTTCGGTGACGTTTGCCGTTACCGCGGGTGGTGGTACGCTCAATACCCCAATCACAAGGACCGATACAAACGGCAGGGCACAAAGTACACTCACGCTAGGACCAAATCTGGGAGCGAACACCGTTGAAGTCTCTGCTGCTAGCATTGAAAGTCCTGCTACTTTTTACGCTATCGCTGATATTGAATCACCACCAATCACGGCGGATATCAACGGTGACGGAAGCGTGAATATCTTGGATTTGGTCGTAATTGCCTCCGAATTCGGGAATCAAGGGCAAAATCTGGCAGCCGATACTAGCGGCGATGGGGTGGTCAATGTTCTGGATCTGATATTGGTTGCAAGTATGTTTGATAGTGCGGCAGCCGCACCTTCAGCACAGCCACAAGTACCTGAGACACTCACGGCAGTAGAAGTTCAGCGGTGGTTGGCCGACGCGAGGGCACTTAAGGTGAGAGATCCTATCATGAAAAGGGGGTTTGTAGTGCTTGATCAGCTCTTGGCCTCCCTGACACCAACAAAGACAGAACTGTTGGCAAACTATCCGAATCCCTTTAATCCGGAGACATGGATTCCGTATCGGTTGGCGGAGGATGCTTTCGTCACCTTGACGATCTATGACGGTAGCGGTCAGGTTGTTCGTACCCTTGAGGTTGGACATCAGATTGCATCAGCGTATGAGAATCAGCTTAAGGCTATCTATTGGGATGGAAGAAACGGGTTGGGTGAGCCAGTGGCGAGTGGCGTTTACTTTTACACCCTGACAGCAGGCGATTTTTCTGCCACGCGGAAAATGATGATCCTCAAATAGTATCAAATGAGGTTCATATTCCCCGTAGGTGGGGTATGGCGGGGCAAGATGTCCTGCCTACGGCGTGAGAATGGAGCAACAGTTTATTACCAAGTTGACCGGCGAGTTCTGAGTTGTTCGAGATATTTTGTTGTGCGTTTAATCTCTCGATTTGCAGCTTCATCGGCTTTGCGTTTTGCCGATGTTTTGTCGCTGTACTCAAGTCCCCACGAACCTTTTCTAAGGCGTTTGAGGGTAAATTCTCCGCCCGCCTGTTGGTTCACATAGTCAAGCAGGTTTCGCAAGATCCAGTAGACATCGGTCGCAGCATACTGGAGATTGCTGTCAGAACCCTGTTGCCCGATAAAATCTAGGGCGAGCCTTGCCAATTCAACAACCTCTTTTGCAGTGTAATGCTTTTCACTATCTAACTGAATTGTTACCATCGTTCTGACTCGTGGAGGTTATGCGCCGACCTTAATCGTGGGCATTCTCGCCGGCTGTGCGTCAAAGTGGATGTCTGGTTTCGTGCTATTGCGGACTTGGATAAGTTGCGCAGCGATACTCACGGCAATCTCTGGCACCGTTTTAGAGTTGATATCCAGCCCGATCGGCGCATACACCTGCGCCAGCCTCTCTTCGGGAATACCCATGTCCCTCAAATCATCATAGATCAGCTTAATCTTGCGACGGCTGCCAATCAGCCCGACATAACGTGCATTCGACTCAATGACACTGTGGAGTGCCTCCTCATCGTGCTGGTGCCCCCTTGTCACAACGACAGCGTAAGTCAGATGATCAACGGGATATTGACGCAGCTCCTCCGCAATATCACCGATGATAATCTCGTCGGCTTCGGGGAGCCGTTCTTCGGAGGCAAAATCGGCACGGTCATCAACGATTGCAACATTAAAACCGAGCCATTTTCCGAGATGGCATAGAGCTTGTCCGACATGCCCTGCGCCGGCGATGAGTAATGTGGGACGCGGCTGTACCGCATCCATAAAGACCCAGACCGCCCCCTCCTGCCACCGAAACACACCGGGCGCATCCTTCTCCAAGACCTCCATCAGCTCTTCCTGGATTGCCGTTTCCAACGCCGCATCCCCTAACGAACTGACCTTTTCGCCATTCGCTGCGAACAGCATCTTCGCACCGACTTGGATATGGTCTACCTCACTTTTAACAACTGTGGTAGAGACAAGCGGGATTTTTGCCTCCGAGAGTTCCTGTAACCGGGTTAATATCAACGACTCCTCTTCAGTTTGGGGTAGGTCGATGAAAATCTTCATATTTCCACCACATATCAGACCATCATCCCACCCGTAGTCGCTATCCAGTTGAAAATCGAGCAGACGTGGAACGCCCCCTTGCATCAAACCGATCGCCTGTCGCCGTGCCTCTGCCTCTACGCAGCCGCCGCCGAGTGTCCCGACATTGCGGAGGTCTGGCAAAATCAGTAACTTAGACCCCGGCTTTTGTGGCGTAGATCCCTTTGTTTCCACAACTGTACAGTAGGCACCTATCTCGTCGGACTCAATTAGTTCTATGACTTTTTGATATATTTCTCTCATTTTTCTTCCCTCGCATCAGGTCAGCTAAAATCATCGTTGTTCTTTAACGTTCTTTGTTACCAATTGGGTGAATTGTTCCCGTTGTGCACCCGTTAAATCGAGTTGAAGAACCGATTCAGCTCCATCCTGCCCAATCTGCGTTGGCACGTTCAGGTAAACCTGCGCAGTGCTCGATTGAATCAGGGAACTGACGCACATGATTCGCTTCTTATCCAAGGCAATTGCTGTAACAATCTGTGAGATCCAAGTTGCCAGCGTATATGGTGCATCTATGGTGCTAGATTTTTTATGTGTCTCCTGCACCGCTTCCGTCAACGCATCAATCTGCTTTTTGCCTAATAATTCCCCTAACGGTATACCATTCGCACGACAGTATTGCGGAAGCGGGTAGATCGTCTCGTCATTCCCGATGGCAAGAACCGTAATATCTTGCACAGAAACGCCCAACTGATGGGCAATTTGAGTTTTCAAATACGCACACCCTATCCCACCAGAAAGTCCGATCACTTGGTTTGCTTCCGCCTCAAGCTCACGGTAAACGTAAAAAGCGAGCAAACATGCTGAAGACATCCCGACGACAACTCGTGCCTTCGGTGCATAACGTTTGATGTGCCGGGCAAAATGTTGAGCTAATAAGGTATTTGCTCGACGTTGCGCTTGAATAGGGTGTGATGCGTGGGGAAGTAGAATTACAATCTGTGAATCTGCCAGTGCCGACCAATCGTGAGTCATGCGTAGTTCCGTGTCAGCTCCCCCAACTGCAGCTGCTTGTTTTATATCTTGGAGCGTATCCCGGAGTGGCACTAGCTTATCATCCACCCAAACGACTTCAGAAAAGAGGTTCAAGCGACAAATTGTTGACGCAACAGGAGCAATACAACTTCCCCCTCCAAGGAGGCTTATCTTCATCTCAATGGCGACCATCCAACAGTTGAGGCGTGAACCCGTCTCAAAGCAGGCTCATAAAAGCGTTTCAATCAGCGTCTGGAAGTTTTCCTCTAGCAATTCGCGCTGTTTATTCATCTCAGATTCAGGGGTGAGCTTTGTTTCAAATAACCGCTCGTAGCGCTCAACGTATTCTAGGAGTGCTTCAACCTCCTTTTCGTAACAGATTAGCGAGGATAACACCTTCTCTTTAATCAGGATTGGCAACTCTGTTTCTGTAATCTGTGTCAGTTCCCACCGCCACAACTTTTCAGAAATGTAGCTCGCATATCGTTGCATCGGATCGCCCTCATAGCCTGCGTCTTGGAGAACTCTTAATTCTAGGAGCAGGTCTACGGCGGTATCAAACACATTCACCGAAGCATCCTCTGCATCGGTGGAGTCAGGAAAGATCCTTCTCAACTTCGTCAATGCCCGCCCGGTAGTGGAAATAGGCAGCCTATTTTCAAACAGAAACGCACGTAAGTTTGGATATTCATCGGGAGATTTCGCGTTCTCCAGCCACGTATCCTCGATCGGTGGCAGCGATTGCAGATCAAAATTCAGCACCTGATGCTCCCGTATCTGATTGATCTGCTGAGAATGTGGAGTTATCGCTGTTTCCAGTAACGTTAGTGGCGCATTGGTATAGGAACTAAGAAACTCTATAAGTTCGGCGATCTTCGGTTTTTCCTCTTCGATCGCTGCTATCACTTTTGCAGCGGATTCGGGAGACTGCCCCTTTTTCCGTCCTTTTTTCCCTTTGCCTTGCTTTTTGGACGCTTTAGGATTCGTTGCACGGACCAACTGTTTATCAAGCGTCTGTTGGTACGTTAGCAATTCCTCACGAAGTGTACAGAGGGTGGTATCGCTATGGATTTGCAGTATATTAGGTGTACTAATCTCCTGAAGCCCACGACCAATTTTCGCCTGTAAGGCACGGTCAAGATTCCGTTTAAGCGTATTTAGATCTTTCTCATTGCGTATAACAATTTTTCCACCAAGCACGAGATCCATCAACCGCTTCGATTCTAACGGAAGGCTGAGATTGATGTCGCAAATTGGCTGAAAATCTTCGCAGAGAGACTCTCGCACTATCCCTTCAGTGAGTATTGTCCACAACGTTCTATAATAGGGTTCATGTCCGCTCCGTTCTTCCGGCGTATTCTGAATCCAACGTTTAATCATAGGGAAATTGTCGTGCAGGCGCCTCAGAACAGACTCAAATAACTTTTCTGAAACCCCAAATCCTTCAAAAGTATTCCCTCTTCGGAGCGAGATGTTGCGTGCCCCTGAATTCCCACCCGGAGCAGTAGAATGCTTAGGCATCAACAGAACGTCAGACAGCGGTTTAAGAATCGATTCAAATTGTTGCTGATGTCTATCCGCAAAATTCGCGATTTCGAGCAATTCTATCCATAAGTCGCGAAGCCTTTCAGTCTGTTTGGCATGGATAGTCGGATTCAACGCGAGCCGGTGGAGTCGATCGCGTACTGTTTTGTCTGTCCACTCTGGCAAGCGAATTTCATCTAGAAGTTCGTCCTCCTCAAGTACCATCAATTCAACTGTACGGAGCAGTCCAGTTTCAATAAAGTGCTTTTCAAATACCAGATCGTAGAAAAGTCCAGTCGCCTGATCCAGCACTTGATTCGCCAATTTGTAACCTGCTAGGATAAGATGCCTAATAGTGGTTTGACGCGAATCCTGAAGTTGCCATGTCTCAATGATTGAATCAATACTATTTCTAAGCGATTCCTTCCTAGATTCTACATTATCTTCGCCTAGATGTTCACCAATATATTTTCCAAAAAATTCGCCGAACTCAAACAGCTGATTTCGCAGTTCGTCAATCGCTAGGTCATCCCAAACCCTCTCATAAATCCGTTGGCCCGGTTGGAGCGTGAGTGCTTGAAGCCGACTATCAATACGCCCTTGAAAATTCGTCATGATTTCATGCGCACGATGATTCGCCTGCGACACATATTCATCCATAATCGAGGAGCATTCGGTAACGGCTTCACGGATCGCGTCGTAGTCACTATTGAGAGCGGTCACAACGAATTCGATACTGTCCGGAGACAATGGGTTATAGACAGCGGCTGTTGGAAATACCTCTATCGGTCCTAAGCCTTGTACAGGCTGAGGCAATTTGCTTTGTCCCTCCTCTTCCTGTGCCGGTTTACCTTGGAAATACTCACTAAGCCTTAAACAGTAGTTAATGTCGAGCAGGTCGGGATATTGTTTAATATGCGTACGATGAATAACCAAGAGCTGATCGTAGTCACTTTTCGTCACTGAATCGAGCAGCTCATCTTCGTTCAGATGCACACCATGAATATTTGTCTGTTCTGGAATGATGACCTGTGCTAATCCGGGGGAGGTTTCTTGAGATGACGCGAGGATATAGCCGCCGGTTTTGACAGTGGTTGGTATCGTGAACTCAACTTTCAAAACCTCTTGTACCATCTCCGACAACGTCAGAGATTTGCCTAGATGCACGGTGGTGATATCTTTCAGAACACCATTGGCGAAGTCCGTCACTTGACGTGTGTTACGCTCTAGCTCTTGCACACTCCGGCGAACACGGTCATAGTCATCCTTCGCTTCCGTCGCAATTTCAGCTTCGTCAATCCAAGAAATCCAAGCACCGGGCCGCGGTCTCATTTTGAGTGTCAGCTCACCGTCCTCTGAGTCAAAGCCGGGGAGAATTTGCCCTTCGGACGATTTCTTTGGCGTCCAAATGAGCAAGTATTTGTCATTCTTCGCGCCAAGCCCCATCCCAAAAGTGTCGCCCCAGCTCAGCCGTCCTTCAACACTCGCTTTTATCTTGTCTGTTAACGAGAAAAGAGCATCTGAACTAAAGTTTAGGGATAGGTCTTGAATTTGATTCGGTTGATCTTTGTCCAAAGTCGTTTCCTAACATATTCAATAAAAAATGGGCAATTCTTTCCCGTACTGCACCTCAGAGGTATGGAAAGCCTTGCCCTAAAAGTTCATGCCAAGATGTGCGTATTTTCCGTTTAGGTATCTAACTAAAAATCTCTGCACATTCTGTCGGGTAGAGTCTACTCCCACGCGTTTAGTGGGTAGCCCCCACCCCAAGTAAACTCATATTCGGGTACTTACGAATCCGGATGAAGTCCTTGCTCGGGAATGTCATTATTAGCTATCAGCATCTCTCGATCAAAGATGAAATCTTTCCGCGAACCGCCGCGAACTTCACCCTCTTTTTGTCTTTCTCTAAAGTATTGCGGGAGTGTAATTCCTGTCATCTGGATCGCATCTTCTGGACACGCTTCAACACAGTATCCACAGAAGATACAGCGCAGCATATTGATTTCAAAAACTTCGGGATATTTTTCGCGTTGATAACCCTCTTTCGTTTTCCAGCCTTCGGGCGCGGGACCGCCCTGAATGGTGATACAATCTGCCGGGCAGGCTGTTGCACACATGAAGCATGCCACACATTTGACATTTCCTGCTGGATCTAAAGGCAGCTTATGGATCCCACGATACCGATCATTGCGCTCTTCAACACTACGTGGGTCTTCGGGGTACTGATAAGTAAACTTCCTCTTGGGAATATGTTTCAGTGTCGTGAGCATACCCTTAATCAGTCCGGGGATGTAAAGCCTGTCCCAAAACGACATCTCTTCATTTACTCTCATAGAAACGCTGTCGCGGCTTTGATAATTGAGCGAAAAATCCTTGCTGGAAAGCCGTTCTCCTTTCAATAGATGAAACTCAAATTGAATAGTAGCACAATTTCAATATTAATGCAACAACTATTTTTTATAAGGACTTACGCAATTTTCATCTGAATAGCGGGCCCCTTCAATATATTGACGACCTTATGGGTTGTGTTGCTTGAGGTGGTCGATAAAGTTCTGGTTCATCTTGCCGATCTCAAGCCTTAAATCACGGATTTCGTTCCGTATTTCCTCTCTCATTTCACTGATATGTTTATCCGTATTATCCATTTGCTTTTCGAGGTGGCTGATGCGGTAGAACATGATGGCGACGTGTCCAATGAACGCCACGATTGCAAATAGTACGAGAAGTGTGTGCGAGGGGCTCCATGCGGTGAAGTCCATCGTTTTGCTCCTTTTTTATAGGTGAGGGATCTTGTCCGACCTATAGCCTAGTTGGACTTTATGTTGCTCGGATGATTTTGGGCTCTCGGAGATGGATTTTCCAGCCTAGACTAGCCAATATGTCGTCGGGATCGTTAAGTTCCCAGCCTTCTATGGAATCTTCGGTCCATAAAAGTTTGTCCAGATCAACTTGGTTGAGTTCTTCGTTGCCCCAATCGTTCGTGTTCCTTCTGGCGGTACTAATTATATTTTCGGAAATCTTCTTTGCGAGCCTTTGGGCGGTTTCCATGTCGGAAGCATCTACTATCATGGCATCTACGAGCGAGTTGATATATTCGGTTGTGAGTAGATATAAGGTTGGCATCTATAGCTCCTGTGTGGGCTGTGCCGGGAGCGCGGAGCTCCGGGTCGGTGACAAACTCTTTTTGTATCAATTACGAACGTAGTGCTGCAATGCTACCACTTCGACATGGAATAATAGCGGTTACTCTCCCAGATACTCCTTTTTCAACCCTTCAGGAAATCCATAGGGCGTACCAGTTCGGGGTACAGGTAATGGAAAACTTTGCCCCCCTAAGTTTTGGAACATCTCATGTTTACCACATAACCATAGGAACATCTCTGCCACCTTCACTGCACTTCGGAACTGTTCAACAAGGCCAGCGGCGGGACTGTCATAGTCAGCAGTGGCAAAATCGAAGTTAGGGTCAATCACCCAATCTCTTTTAGGTGGACTGGTTCTCCAATAAACATACTTCAGCAAGTTACGGGTTGCTGTTACAGTTGATGAAGGGCGACGATGCCAGATATGATAGATTGTGATGAACACAGACCCCGCTGGTGCATCAGTTGATAGTGTGTTCTTAATATTCCCTAAATGCCCCATGAATCTCGATTTCTGCCGTACAAGATGTGTGCCGGGTACAAGTTGCGTCGGTCCCATCTCTATGGGTGTATCCTGTGGATAATAGAACACCTGAAGAAAGTTTAATTCATGGGTATACTTGTAGTTCCCATCAACATGCCAACCCGCAACTGATGCGATAGGGCATTTAATACGATGGTTGACCATCTGGACAGGCAGATGGAAATTTTTGCCCAACAATGACCGCACAGCACCCGCAACTTCAGCATTTCTCATCACACCCTCAACAAACCATTCCTCATATAAGATGTCATTCATGTAGGGCACGGTAGGATGTGCATCACAATACTTCACAACACGCCGGTTAATCTCATCAGGCACAACTCCTTCAAGCTTGAGATACCCATCTTTTAGAAAATCAAGTACCTCCGTGTCTGATAAGGTTGGGTTACAGTCATGGGTACTAGAGGGGATCAATGTCTCGTCTGAAAGAGTATTCATAGCTCAAATAGTCTCACATCATTACGCTATAGTTGGGAGCTTCTTCCGTAATCGCAATATCGTGCGGGTGACTTTCGCGATGACCACTGCTCTGTATCCGAACAAACCGGCTTTCAATCCGCAATGATTCAATGTCCGGCGTACCACAGTATCCCATCGCAGCGCGGAGACCTCCGACAAGTTGATAGACAAAATCACCCAACTGACCTTTGTAAGGCACCCGTCCTTCGATGCCTTCAGGCACTAACTTTGCCAAGGATTCACCGCTTTGAGCGTATCGCTCGCTACCGAGCCGTTCCTTCATAGCGGATAAAGAACCCATGCCTCTATGGATTTTATATGTACGACCTTGATAGATAACCGTTTCGCCGGGACTTTCCTCCGTACCCGCTAGCAAACTCCCTATCATCACCGAACTCGCGCCGGCGCCAATAGCCTTCGCAATATCGCCGGAATATCGAATACCGCCATCAGCGATTACTGGAACCCCATCCTTGTCCGCCTCTTGCGCGCAATCGTAAGCCGCTGTAATCTGCGGAATCCCTATTCCTGTAACAACACGGGTTGTACAGATTGATCCGGGTCCCATGCCCACTTTAACGGCATCAACACCTGCATCAATCAACTGACGCGTTGCTTCTGCGGTTACAACATTTCCTGCAATTAGTTCCACATCGGGAAATTCCGCTTTAACTTGACGCACTGCATTGACTACGTTCCGATGATGACCATGCGCGGTATCTATGGATAATACATCAACCTCTGCACCAACCAACATTCCCACCTTTTCCAGACCCCAAGATGGGCTAATTGCTGCGCCAACCCTCAATCTTCCAGACTCGTCTTTGCATGCGAGCGGATATTTTTCTACCTTGTCAATATCTTTGATTGTAATAAGCCCACAAAGACGGTAATCCTCATCGACGATCGGGAGTTTTTCCTTCCGAATGTGGTGTAGAATTTGTTTCGCTTTCTCCAGTTCAATCCCGGGCGAGGCAGTGACTAACTGTTCACTCGGTGTCATTAGTTCGGTCACAGGCAAATCAGAATCTTCCTCATATTTCAGATCGCGATTGGTGATTAGCCCAACGAGGTAGCCCTCTTTGGTTACAATCGGGATACCGCCGATGCGGTAACGGGCGGTCATTTCCAGTGCATCACGAACCTTCTTATCGGGCGTCAGGGTAATCGGATCGATAATCATTCCGCTTTCCGAGCGCTTGACCTTATCAACCTCATTGACCTGCTGCTCAATGGGGCAGTTGTAGTGGATGAGACCAATACCACCCTCTCGCGCCAGAGCAATCGCAAGGTCGGATTCCGTAACGGTGTCCATTGAGGCGCTGCAAATCGGAATATTGAGGCGAATATGCCGGGTCAACTGCGTACCGGTATCAACCGCACTCGGCAGAATGTTTGATTCACCAGGGATTAATGAAACATCATCAAATGTCAGTGCTACCTTGGAAAATTTGGGTGGCATTGCATCGGAAATTTTTGTGTCCATTGGGAGTGCCTCCTTAACAGTATGATTAGGTGAACCAAAAACCTTTAATCTTGAAGAACAGATAGACCCAAAAAGGGAGGAAAAATATTAAGCAAGATGTTATCACATCACGAGCATATTGTCAAAAGAAATCCTTATTCCTAATACCTATAAATTTTTGACACACATTCAGTTTCCATCTCGCTCTCGCGCCATCTCGTTTCCTTCAAACAGATCGTGGGCAATCGTGCCTTGACTTTGTGCCGGTGGATCGGTGTCGAGAATATGACAAAACGTAGGAACAACATCAGCGGCGTGGATGTAACCGTGTGAATCATAATCACGCTCATACCCCTTTTTGATTCCCGGTCCAGCCAGTAACATTGTTCCAAAGCTAGAGGAGATGTCCTCGTTTCGGGTAGGGAGAAAGCCACCGTGGTGGGCACCATACACTTCGGGCGCACCAGCTGCCCCGCCACCGACGATCCCTTTCCACTGACCGTAGTAGCCGCTGACGTAGCCGTGGTCCCAAGCAAAGATGACATCGCCGCACTGATCGCCCCACTGACCGAGGAGGTAAGCATCTCGCTTCGGCAACGCAATGGCGATGGGTGTCCGCCCAACCCCTTCATCAACCCAAGTGCGTAGTGCCAACAACACCTCGCGTTCAATTTCGTCGAACGCCGCTCCCGGTTCAGCGTTGATGTAGATGTCGAAACCTTTGTCATCCTTGAGATAGGCGCGAGTCCTCTCCCAATCTATATCCGTCTCTAAGACTTCATCGCGTTCAACCCCTTCTGCACCATCCTTAAGCACAGTGAACCCCTGATCGACGAGGAACTTCCGGATGTTGGCGATCCGAATGTCGGGATAAGCCCCGTGGTCTCCAAGGACACCGATGCAGGTTTCGTCGTCGGCTGCCTCCCAGATACGTCCCAAAACCCGGTCCCCAACCTGATAAGCCCGACGGAAGTAGTCCATCGCTGTATCTACGTTGTTTGGATCGTAGCCCGGACAGACGGGATCTACATCGTTGAGATGGATGTGGTTCAGATAGTCAAACAGATGCCAATGGCAGATAAAAAAGGAACACCCATGCTCACGCAGCATGTAGTTGGCAACATCAGCGAACCAGATGCCCTGATATTCGCACTCCTCCAGAGCGGTATCAAAATCCGCCATCCCCGATGTGTAGGGCGTCATAGAAGCGTGTTCCTGATAGGGTCCAAAGCGCTCTATTAGGTCTGCAGCAAGGTCATCGGGACAGGTAAATCCGTCGGCGTAGGTGACCTGTGAACGATAGAGTTTCAGATCCTTCCCGTCGGGAGTAAGTTCTATCAACTTAAATCGAATCGACGCATCCTGCTTTCGATCATCGATCTGGAAGGGTTCAATCGCCCAATCGCTCCATTGACCGACCTCCGTTTCAGCGATTCGTGCAGCCCCATCCTTCCCCCGGCAGATCTGTAGGCGATCATATCCCCTCCCAAGAGTGTCAACTGCAAGAAGATGAAAGGTGTTGACATCGCCGCCGAGACGCGCGTGAATTTCGATGATAGATTCAAGGGGCGGTGATTGGCTCGACGGCAGATTTCTCCAACCGGCTGCGGGACGTAAGGCTGGAATCGATTGAACGCTGCGCTGCGTTCGACGGACAGCTGTTCCGTCATGGTCCATCTCGACAGTAGCGACCTGACCGCTCGTCGTATACGCCTGACAAGATGCCACTTCGTAGTCGGTACTTGCGTGACCGGGGTGCCCAAAGCCATCCACGACGAAACCGGATTTAATGCCTGACGGCTGGGCTGCTGGATAGTGCACAGCAACGCTCGTTTTGCCAGCCCGCTCTAAGGCATTCCAGATCCGCTCCGCATTCGGAGCGCGTCCATCGAAGCTATTGATCCGTTCACCGGGGGCAACCTCCACACGCCAACGGGTGACGCCATGTGTGCCGGTGTGAGCGCCGGTAGAAAGGGTCGCCCAGTTCGTCGGTGTCCAGACCGGAAAGGATGGAAAGGTCTGGTTCACCGTACCATCTTTGAGCATCCTTTCAAAGTTCGGCAAACACCCTTCAGCAACAAATTTTTTCATCATCGGAACGATAAAGCCATCCATCCCGTAAGCGTAGATTTTTTTAGACATAAACACCTCCTCTTTAGAACCCTTGAATCATTGAAAAACTTCAAGTCCGATTAACAGTAAAAGTATTTTAAGAGGTTGAACGTATCAACCAAGAATTTATCTGACAACAAACCGGTTCTTCACTCATCGTTATGCGGGAGCACCGACCGAAGCGTGAATCTGAACAAACTTCCATGTACCGTTCTCTTTTTCGAGGACACCTGTCAACCGCACCGCCAATTCTTCGGGGTTACCGAGCCACTTGAGTCGCCATATTTGTCGTGTGTAGAACCACGCCACAGTCTCCCGCTCCTGAACGTCAAGATGTTCGTAATCAATCGCAATATCTGCCGCATTCGTGACAATGTTCTGAAAGTAATCCCTTACGTTTTCGCCTCCTTCAATATGCTCCTCCGGCTCCGTGCCAATCTTGACATAGTGGTCAGCCAAAGACATCATCTTGATGAGCCGGTCTGTGTGTCCTTTGATAAGTGCGTCAAAGTAGGCTTTAACTGTTTGGCAGGCATCCATGACTGTTTTTTTAACCTTTCAAACTCTTGATTAAATTGTTAAAACAACTTCGATTTCGTTCTTTCCTACCTGTAGGTTAACCCGCACAAATAACAACCGATCACCTAACCATGTTACTTCCTCTGCGTTTGAGGTCGCCAATGTGAGCCCAGCGTGGTTTCCCCAGACGGCTAACCCATACGGCATCGCTTTTGTGGATTCCAAGGTAAACTGCATTCGCAACTGGCTGCGCGAACGGGAGGGACGAAACTGTTCAATTTGTGGTAGATTCACTTCAGCACCGCTGCGTGAATTAACCGGCGGCGAGATATAGTTTGTTACTTGGATCGGTTCTATCTTGCCTTCTTCAAAAATTAGCTGACATTCCGTATCGTAATAGGAGCAGAGCGATTTGTCCGAACCGGTTGATGCTTCTTCCTCGCTTTCTGAGTTGAGGTTGGTGACCAGAAAAGTTGGCTGTGTCTGTTCGCCGGTTTCTTGGCAGGCACGAACCATGTCGGGAAGCGACATAATCCGTGTATTCGGCACCTCGCGCACGTACGCTAGATACGCATCTAATTGATCGAGTTGTTCCTCCGTCAACGATGCAACCTCCACAGGGTCAATCCGCTGGATATAAGCCAACCAATGATTCCACGCTGCGTTTGCCGCATAGCAATCGAATTCCTGCTGCGCTATGCCGTTTAATATTTGGGTCTGAAAGTCGGTGCCCGCTGTTTCTTCAGACGCAAGAGGTGTCCGGGTGGAAAGGAGAGAGGCGTGCGGAAGGCCGACAACGCCGCTTGTGGACACGCCACAGAAATTGTGCTTGTCTGCCGATGGAAAGAAGCAGCCAAACGGACAACCCTCATCCTCTTTATCGTCCCAACCATATCCCCACAATCCAGCGAAACCAATCTGTGCTAAGGCGTAAAGCAGCACATGATTTTTCTGCACCGCCCCTGCGACAATAGGATTCGCCCATTCGATCGCCCTTCGCACCCTATCTCTCTCCGACGAGACAAAATCTGGCATCTTTTCGCGCATTGTCACGATATGCTCCGCGGATCGACTTAAGTCGGCGGAATCCGTTCCCGATCCCCAAAGCGATGAAATATTGACCATCAGCATCACTTCGTCGCCGTGGGAGGTGTGCCATTCGGTTAGATCTGCAGCGAAGGATCGTGCAGAAGTCGCCCCGACTCCCCATGTAATGGGAATATCGTGTTTATGGGCAATTTCAGCGAGGCGGCGCATCCCCTGCCTCACCGCGCTTCGATCCCCGGTGCTTACATTGCTAACGAGAGAATAAGTCAACATAACAAACCAAATAGTATCCTTTTAACGCCTTGGGCCCTCAAGGAAAACTGTAACCCCCATCTCGGCATATTTCTCGCGTGTATCCGGCGTGCCATTCCTGTAGCAGACCGCCACGTCCGTATCAGCAAGTTGATCGCACACATGACGCACACAATCATCGACGGTCTTCAACGAATGGTGTGGATAACTCTCTATACTGAAAGTAAGGTCTGCGGGACCAAAAGAGAGGCAATCCACGCCCGGCTTGGCAAGTTTGCGCGCATTGGTCGCCGCGGAAACCGATTCCACCTGCATCCAGAGGACGCCGTATTGATTCCACCAATTCGCGTATTCGAGGCGATCACTCCGCTCGGTTATCCCCTTTCGTCTTCCGCCGCCCGCGCTACGGATACCGATCTGAGGGTAATAAAACCACGTAACCGCTTCATCCACCGTCGCTTCCAATTCCACTTGAGGCACCTCGACTCCGGATGGACCTAAATCGAGGTAGTTGCCGATGAGGTAGGCGTTGCGGGTATGCTTAATCCGAAAATGGACCGGTATATCAAGCGAGTCCGCAATATTGCAGTACTCCACTAGTTGCGGTTCGTTGTACGCCGAATGTTGGCTATCCGCCATGACAAAATCGTAATGGTCTCTATCTATGATTGCTTTCATCTCATCTCGGTTTGACGACACCGGTACACTTACACCGTAGATCAATTCACCATCACGAATACGTTGTTTCAAATTTTTCTCTGACATTTTATTTTCCCCTACTATTTGTCGGCTAAGAATTATATCAGATCTTAGGACTTACGCAGTTGAACGGTAAAATCCAACCCCTTCCGCTAGTCCCGATACTCGTTTAGGTTTCAATGTCCCACCGGCACGATTTGACGATTTGGCAGGGTACTGACAGGTCTAAAAAAAGTTTCAACTTCACATCGGGGATTCATCATTGGACGGTGTTTCTCTGAACCCTGATGGAACCTAGCTTCAGAGCGTTTGTAGATTTGTGCCACGCGACAGAACGTGCGTGTAGACGGTCTACTGACCTGCCATATACGCACTGTTTATGAACCGTTTTTCACTTAAATGTCAACATAACCTCGCCAAATGGTAGGGATTCAGCAGGACACTGACAGGTCTAAACTCTGAAGGGCGTAAGTTCTGTTCAATTTGGTTAGCGTATCCTAACAGGACTTACACAAATTGAACAGAAACATGGTACATTTTGCTGAAAAGTTGTTATTTCGTTGTATTTAACCCCCTAAATCCCCCTTATCAGGGGGACTTTAAGAGGAAATGCGTAACTCTTAACAAATTAAAGTAGACAATCTTTCGGGAACGGGTCAGATTCGCGTTTTTGGGCTAAAGGTTGAAATTGTGGATTTTAGATTGTCATATATGGCGTTCAAACCGCTCGCTGCTTGGGCTGGCAGATGTTGGTGATGCTTCGATAATCCCCGGAGGGAATTAGCCTACTTTAGCTAGCAGTAGCCTTAGCTCGTTCTGCGGCATTGTAACGCTTATGGTAATCAGAAAGCTGGTATAGTCATATTCGGCGTATTTCAGTGGGCTCATCGCTCCTATTATACCCTATTTTTTGACCATATGTGTAAGTCTAAAATCTATTATAATCTCGCATGTTGATAGGGCGCGTTGACATTTGTAAAGCTGTTTGTAATCGTAGGTGCGAGGGGACCTCGCCCAACGGGTTGGGAAACCCAACCCCTACGAATTCACTCTCGTCGTCACATCAGCTCTTCGTTTCCCTGCTCCTCCACTAATCCGTGTAATCCGCTGAATCCGTTTTAATCCGTGATTCAGACAAATTATCACATTGCACTCCGCTGGAGTGCAGGTTTGGGAGATATCACCCTTCTATAGACATATCGCTCCTCTGGAGCGAAAAATAGAATCCTTCAATCTTAACGACAAACCGATGGATTTTTAACACTAGCAACTTGCGTTACAATAGGGCAACCACGAGGGTTGCCCCTACAAAGAATCCAACCCAATGTAGGGGCAGGTCCCCGATAAATCGGAATCCTTCCCGATCAGATCGGGACAGGCGAATTCAGAGCAGTATGCCTACTACTTTAATATCAGCATCCGCCGCGTTTCTGTGAACTCACCGGCTGTCAGTGTGTAGAAATAGAGACCACTGGCGACGGATTCACCGAGTTGGTTGCGTCCGTCCCAATAGACTGCACGGCTGCAACTCTGATACATACCCCCCGCCTGATGCCCAACCGCCAAACGTCGAATCAAATGCCCGTTCATATCGTAGATTGTCAATGTTACCGCTGCTGATTCCGCCAACTGGTACGGTATCCACGTTTCCGGGTTAAACGGATTCGGATAGTTTGCCAATAACGCAGTCTCCTCAGGAATGAATGAGGCTAGCAGTTTTTCAAGATTCTCTATGCCCTGTTTGAAAGTAAGCGAACCGTCATCTTCTAACCGCCCCTGTGCGATCCACGCCTCTACCATCACAGCATCTACACTTTCTGTCCCAACCATTGGTGCAGCAGACGCTGTCGTGTTACCGATTCCCTGTGCGATGCGAATAAGGTCGAGGATACTAACAACACCGTCGCCGTTGACATCCACCGCCGAACCGGCAGGCACCCTTTTCCCCAACTGCTGTGCGACGAGAATCAGATCCAGAATGCTGACAACACCGTCTCGGTTCACATCCCCGGTAGCAAGTTGTCCCTCCACAGTGATACGGATTTGGTGTGGTCCAGCGGGAATACTATCACCAGTAACAGAGCCGAACTGAAAGTTTTGCAATGCCAACTCTGTTTCACCGCCCGATTTCGCCTTGAACCTCACCTGAAGCACGGTGCCGGTCCCGGTTACACCTTCGGCGGACAACCGCGCTGCACTGAGTCCTGTGATTTTACCCGCTGCGTTATCAATGCTGCCACCCTGAAAGAAGGTGGTTCCACCATCCTTTTTGAGGAAATTGCCTTCGTTCACGTTGACGGCTTCAAGGATGGTAGGGTCGAAGGTAATATCAAACTGCCAGCCTGCCATGTCGAAGACGGTCTCTGCGCTGATGTCGAGGGTAAAGGTATCATCAATGTAAATTGTTGTCTTGGAAAAGGCGTATCCAACACCGGAAGTTAACACTGTATATTCAGTGCCGGGTTCAAACCCAAAAAAGGCACTATGGTCGGCTTGAACCGTAACTAACAGAACATTTCTCCCCTGCTTCAGCGTGACTGGGAGAAAATCTGTGTAACCATCACTCGCGTGGTAATTGAGCGACTCGTAAATCAAGATCCCATTGAGCCAAACCTTAAACCCGTGATGGCTGCCAACATATAGCGTAGTCTCCTGTTCCCGTGGTGAATGCAAGGACACGGTACCGTAAAGCATGGCACCATCAATGCGGCCTTTAAGCATCTGCTCAATGTTATTCCTTCCTGTAGGTGGAAGTTTGCGGGAGGTCCATACGTCATCGCCAATAACATGTCCCTCTATTGCTCCGTGGGTAGCAATCTCTGTCTCCGTCACCGCACCTCCGCTTGCTTCCGCCAGTAGATCCTTAATGCTACTCGGATTCGTATTTGGTAACACGATCCATAGCCACGGGCCCTCTATTGTCGGTCCCACTTTTGGGAACCCTGGATTATCATGCCAAACGAACACCGTTAGATTTTTGCGTATCCCGTCCAAAGGCGAAATATCGGAGATTTTGTTGTGGTGGACCACTAGCCATCTCAAGTTAGTTAACCCCGCGAGCGGCGATAGATTTGATATGTTGTTGTTTTCCAGATGTAGACTCCTTAACTCGGTTAACCCGGCCAGGGGCGATAGATCCGATATGTCGTTGCCCCAAAGGTCCAGTTTTTTCAAGCCAGTTAATCCCGCCAAAGGCGTTAGATCTGATAGGTTTGCACCACCAATAACTATCTGCTCAAGTTTTGTTAAGCCCGCTAAGGGCGATAAATCGCGTCCGATGTCACCCCCACGTATATCAATGGATTTGAGGTTGATTAATCCTGTAACAGGGGATAGATCAGATACCAAAGTATTGAAAAACTGTAGATGAATGAGATTTGTTAAACCTTTCAAGGTGGATAGATCGGATATGGGATTGTTGGGAAATATCAGCTCACGCAGTTCTACTAAGCCTGCTATCGGTGAGAGGTTGGAAATCTGATTATGATTGAGATCTAACCGGCTCAGATTGGTTGCAAACTGAAGTCCTGTCACATCTTGGATACCCCTGTTCCGTGCATCGATCCTTCTCAGCCTTTCCATCTCTTCAGCGGTAATTGGAGCATTGGGGCTCTTGCCAAGTACTTCCGCAATTGCAGCACGGAGGTTTGTGTCAGGGATATAAACAAACGCACCCGGTAACCTGTCCGGCTGCGGCACTACAGGGGGCTTGTCAACTAACTCTGGGAAGTCGAGCGCGAAAAGTATATCCCGGAAACTTGATGTCCACGCATCTCTTTTCATACTCCCATTTGGGCTGTCTAATATTAACAAGCCGATGTTCTGTAGCCCTATATTCTCGCGTATCTTCTCAAGGAAAGTGTCAGTCTCTATCCCAACCACAGCAGCGGCATACGCAGCGTCCACAGTCCCTTGAAATACTTCATGGAAACGGGAGATTGGCTCAATACCCCCAAACGCACCACCCGTCGCTTCAAGGGCAACCCTATACCTATCCGTATCCTCCTGTAAAAGCGCGTCCATCTCTGACTGTTCAACGTAAAGCCGTAGTGCCTGCGCCTTATCATACGCTGGAGTCACATTACTCTCTATCACGGTACGCACCTCGTCCTCAAAGGTCTTCATCCCCTCTGTATGACAACCGAAACAGGAGAGTCCGTTACGCACTGTAGGGTCACTCGCTGCAGGATTGGATACAATGTTTATCGGGGCGTCGTCCAGACGGAAACCGGACGCATTGGTAACGTAGTAGGCTTGTAACCCGTTGGGAAGATTAAAGATAACCTCTCCACCATCATGGGTGAATGAGAGGGGGTGGGTGAAGATGTTCTGTGTGCCAACGCTGCCAGCAAAATCGTAACTCTTCCAATACGCGCCATATCGAGAAGTGTGTCGTTCTATGACCCGGTTGTTATTAGAGACACCTGAATTGTTAGTTCCTGCCCGCCATACACGCACACCCGGTGCATTCTGAAGATTACGGAGGACATCAACCTCCAATCGGGTCTCTAACTCTCTATCTGTCAGTGGAAGAGAGAGTAAGTCATGGTATAGCGGGGGCAAAGATGCTTGTGCGACAAACCAGTCAGCATGAACCGATGGTATATCAGATTTCATCTCTGTCTTCAACCGTGTCAGTTGTGCCTTCAGTGCGGTCTGTGTTGGGGCGTCAAACGAGATGTGATAAGGATATTCTGCTTCTATCTGTCCCCACCCGTCATTGACGTCCCATTCATAGTGTCTCAGGTCGATATAGAAGATAGTCCCTTGTGGGTCAATCGGTTGTGGATTGGTAACTGTACTTCCCCATGAGAGGCTATTGATGAGTTTGTAGAGTGCTTTGCGGTATTCTTGGAGTATTCCCACAGACTCCCCTGCGTTATAGAGATGTGTCATAGTGAAGTACCGGGCAAAGGCACGGTCAAACGGTGCAAGGGACATCAGGTGGGTTTCAATCGTATTAAGTACTTCACTAGGAGAGATGAAGTCGGCATCGGTTGTGGAGGTTACTGCCCAATCGAGCACACCAGCCAATATCCAGTTCCGAATTGTGTTAATTGATTGGGCGGGCAGCTGGGGTTGTCCAAGTGGCATCCGTTTGGCTGCGTCGGTGGTTATGAGTCGCTTATACAGCTCAGAGGCATCAGGGTTTCCCGGAACAACCGAACCTTTCTCGATGAGTGCGTTGTGTTCCATTAAGAGGGATTCTTTATACGCACCGTCGGGACCGTGGCAGATAAGGCAGCTCTGTTGAAAGATAGCATAAGTATCTACGGCTATCTGTTGTTGGGCGGATACAGTTTGAGCGCCCACCGTGGATATCAGCAGACTGATAAGTGCGATAAGATGATGCTTATAAATCTCAATCAAATTGAGAATGAAATAACGCTTAAACATAAAAGAGAGTCCTGATATGCTAGTTTGGACAGTTGATTCGTTTTTACCATAGGTGGCAACTTGAGTTATTGTCGACCTTAGAATTAATGAGGCACGCCAAACCGGTGCGGTTGAAAACCGCACCTACCGGAGGGCGTAGGATATTATAAACCTTCTCGAATTTTCCGTCAACGCATTTCCAATTTGAAAACAACCCTACCAAATATGCCGGAAGCCGTTCACCTCACGCAAGTTTGAGATAGGAAATGAGATGTCGGTGCCAGTTTATACCAACGCTTTGTACGATTATTTCTCTTGAAACTACCTAATATCTGTGTTACAATCTGAAGTTCCTGAAATTACAAGTTGTGCGAACTACCTTATGGATATTATCACCCAACAGATGATGAGCGGTCCTGTTATGAGAAATCCGAGAAAAGGGTTACTACACTTCACAGCTTTGGGAATTATTTCATTCGTAATAATTGCTGTGGCATCTGCCCAGAACAATGAGCAACTTGCCGAAAAAGTGTTGGCAGCTACAGTGTATCTAGAGATGGCAGATAAGAATGACAACAGCCTCGGATTTGGCAGCGGTTTTTTTGTCGGCCGAAGTCAGATTGCAACCAACTTTCACATTGTTGAAGGCGCAGCGAGGGGCACAGCGAAATTGGCTGGCAGCTCCGCGGAATACACCGTCGATGGCATATCCGCAGCTGATGAGAAAAACGACCTTGCCATCCTAAAGGTTACGGGGTTTGAGGGTAAACCCCTTTCCCTCGGTGATAGTAATACAGCAAAAACTGACGAGACAGTTTACGTCGCAGGTAATCCCAAAGGGTTAGAAGGTAAATTCTCCTCCGATACCATCAATACTATCCACGAAGAGGACGCCAAAAAACGGTTCCAGATGACCGCTCTAATCCTGCCCGGAAGCAGCGGAGGACCTGTACTAAACGGAAATGGAGAAGTCATCGGAATCTCTCTCATAACACTTGCAGATGGTCAAAATCTCAATTTCGCCATCCCATCAAACGATCTCAAGGCGTTGCTCGCCCAGTCAGAGAATGCAAAACCTTTGTGGCAGGGTAAACAATCCATATCCGCTGAAACGTATCTCAGGTGGGGTTATGCCAAGTACAGACGCGACCAATATCAAACTGCCATTGATGATTATGATACTGCTATCAGTCTTAAACCCGATTTTGCTGACGCCTACTATTTTCGGGGAACTGTGAAGCGATCGTTGGGTCAATACAAGGAGGCGATTGAAGATTACGACACCACGATTGACCTCAAAAGCGACTTTGCTTTCGCCTACTACTTTCGGGGAACGATAAGGGGTGACCTAGGCGAACACTTCATCGCCATCCAAGATTATAACAAGGCGATCGATGCCAAACCTGATTATGCTTTCGCCTATCTCAGACGGGGAGTTGCGAATTACCTATTGGATCGGAATTGGGCGGCAAAGAAGGATTGGGAAACTGCATTAGAACTCGCAGAACAGGCTGGTAATAAGCGCCTCAAAGCTCAAACTGAAAAATTTCTTAAGCGAGTTGAATAGCACAACTACCCTAAGCTCTGAAACGTAATTTTATACGACGAGGATATAGAAATTCTGAGGATAACCGCATAATGAACAGATCATTGAGTGAAGCTGACCCACAAATTGTCCAGATCATGCTACAAGATTTGGATCGGCTGCAAAATTGCTTGACACTGATCCCTTCAGAAAATTATGTGAGCCGAGCGGTCATGCAGATGCAGGCGAGCGTCCTGACCAGTAAATACGCCGAAGGAGTGCCCGGTGCTCGTTACTATAACGGCTGTGCAGCCGCAGATGGCGTGGAAAGCCTTGCGATTGAACGTGCGAAGCAGCTCTTCGGTGTTGATCATGTCAACGTCCAACCGCACGCGGGAAACCTAGCCAATATGGCAGCGTATAAAGCACTGCTTGAGCCGGGGGATACAATTCTGTCAATGCGACTGGATCATGGCGGTCATCTGAGTCATGGGCTTCCTCAGAATTTCTCAGGTCAATATTACAACGTAGTGTCTTACGGTGTTGATCCAGAAACAGAACAGATCAACATGGATACGATAGCCAAACTTGCAAAAGAACACCAACCCAAGCTGATTATCGTGGGCGGCAGTGCTTACCCACGCTGGTTCGATTTTGCAGGATGGAGAGAAGTCGCTGATTCCGTCGATGCGTATCTGATGGCGGATATCGCTCACATCGCCGGGCTTATCGCCGCAGATGTACATCCGGATCCGGTGCCTTATTGTGATATAATCACCACAACAACCCACAAAACGTTGCGGGGTCCGCGCGGCGCAATTGTGATGTGCAGGGAGGAACTGGCAGAAGCGGTCGATCGAGCGGTGTTTCCGGGGATACAAGGCGGTCCCTTTATGCACACAATCGCAGCGAAGGCGGTCGCTTTCAAAGAAGCGATGGAACCCGCCTTCAAAACGTATCAGAGCCAAGTTGTGAAGAACGCCAAAGCACTCGCAGAAGCACTGATGGGGGTCGGATTTCGCTTGGTAAGTGGCGGCACAGACAACCACCTCATGCTGATTGATTTAACCGCAAAATACAAACAGTTGAGTGGGCGGCAAGCCGCAGATCATCTTGAGGACGCGGGGATTATTGTCAACAAAAATACCATTCCGTTGGATAAACGATCTGCGACCACAACGAGTGGCATCCGTCTTGGAACACCGATGATATCAGGACGCGGGATGAAAGAAGCAGAGATGCAGCTGATTGCCGATATGATAACGGAAACCCTTGAAGGACGCAGAAGCGCAGCAACCAAGCGGGGTGTGAGGGAGAAAGTTCGCGACCTTTGTGAACAATTTCCAATCTACGAAGATCTGGACCTATGGACATAGATTAAAATTGAATTACGAAGCCGCTCTCGCTTATATTGATACATTCATTAACTCCGAGAGGAGTCCTGATTTTTCTAGACAGGCACGTTTTTATAACCTTGAACGCATCTCGCGCCTGCTAGCGCACTTGGGGGATCCGCACCGTCGCTTGAAGGTGGTTCATGTCGCCGGCAGTAAAGGGAAGGGGTCAAC
Organism: Candidatus Poribacteria bacterium; assembly: GCA_965208425.1. Classification (GTDB taxonomy): domain Bacteria; phylum Poribacteria; class WGA-4E; order WGA-4E; family PCPOR2b; genus PCPOR2b. The sequence goes on from OZ242335.1 coordinate 5,698,652, forward strand.
GGCAGCACTGATCGCCTCAATCCTGACCCATGCGGGTTACAAAACAGGCTTGTTTGCGCAACCCCACCTGATTACTCCGCGTGAACGGTGTCGCATCAACTCTCGGCTCATTTTAGAAGAGGAATTTGCACAGTACGTTGACCGACTCAAGCCGTCAATTGAGGCGATGGCAAGCCCCTCCTCCCCCCCTGCTAGCGGGGGGGAAGGGGGGGGTGGGCGTGTCTCATTCTTTGAGATCTATACAGCCCTTGCCTTTACCTACTTCGCGGACAACGCGGTTGATTTTGCGGTTATTGAAGTGGGGCTTGGCGGACGGCTTGATGCCACAAATGTGGTGGATCCGCTTGTCAGTGTTATTACACCGATTAGTTTGGAGCACACAGCCATACTCGGAGATACGCATGAAGCAATAGCAAAAGAAAAAGCGGAGATTATAAAACCGAATCGTCCGGTCGTATTAGCACCACAAGTCCCTGAAGCGCAAGCGGTATTTGAAGCCGTCGCTGCAGATCGGGACGCACCGATAGACAGCATCGGGCGCGATATTCAACTGAAGCGCAAGGACTGGAACATCAATGGACAAACGTTTGATCTGACAACACCGTCGATATCCTATCCAGACCTTTTTTTACCGTTGCTCGGTGAACATCAGGCAACCAATGCAGCAACTGCAATTGCTTGTATTGAGCGCATTCGTCAGGAGGGATACAAGGTTCCTCGAACTAGTATCTATGGCGGTCTGAAAGAGGTCCATTGGGCGGGACGGATGCAAGTCGTGGGGCAGTCACCGGTCATTTTGCTGGATGGCGCGCATTCTCCAATTTCAGCGGAAGCATTGTGCACAGCTATCCGTGAGGTTTTTCGCTACCGGCGTTTAATTCTTGTTGTGGGCTTGATGCGAGACAAAGATCTGCAAGCCATTGGTCAGATTTTGTGTCCATTTGCAGATGAAATTATTACAACACAGGCGTTTGATAATCCTCGCGTCACGCCTGCCGAAGAGATTGCGGAGGCATGGTCAGAAATCGGAGCAAATTTCCATGTCTGCCCAAGCGTCCGTGAGGCGGTGTCGTTGGCACAATCCATCGCCACGGTCTCAGATCTTATCTGCATCGCAGGCTCCATCTACATCGTTGGAGAAGCGATGAAAGTACTTGGTATAGATGCAATGTAAATTGAGCAGTACCCAAAGAACCTATTGTACGGAACGCAGATCTGCGTTCCCTACGCTTGTAAAGGAGATGTTTTATGCTTGAAACAGTTGTTAAACGGCTCCGTAAAAGGAGCCGTGGATGGTTAATTTTTTTCACCTCATTGGTGGGAATGGCAGTTACAAATTCCGCCTTTGCACAATCAGAATCGCTCCCACCTCTACCCACCGCGTGGTGGCTCGTCCCAATCGGCTCATTGATCGCCTTGGGGTTCGCATTTGTCTTCTATAAATCAGTCATGCGGCAGAATGAAGGCACCGAGGTAATGCAGGGAATCGCCCAATCTGTCCGTGAAGGGGCAAGGGCTTACCTGAGACAGCAGTATAAAGTGGTGGGGGTTGTCTTCGCTGTCCTATGCGTTATCTTTATCATCATGGCTTTCGGGTTGAATGCCCAGAACCAAGTGGTGCCCTTTGCATTTTTGACTGGTGGATTTTTCTCAGGGCTTTGTGGCTTTCTCGGTATGAAGACCGCAACGAACGCATCGGCGCGCACAACAAGTGCCGCGATGGAGGGTCTCAATTCAGGTTTGCGGATCGCTTTCCGCGCTGGGGCCGTGATGGGGCTAGTGGTTGTCGGCTTCGCGCTATTGGACATCGCCGGTTGGTTTCTGATCCTCTACTACCTTTTCCCAAAGATTTTTCCGGGTTTCTTGGGCGCAAATCCGCTGCCCCAGATCACTGTAATCATGTTGAGTTTCGGTATGGGTGCCTCGACACAAGCGCTCTTTGCCCGTGTCGGCGGTGGTATCTACACGAAAGCCGCTGATGTTGGCGCCGATCTCGTAGGGAAAGTGGAAGTTGGGATACCTGAAGATGATCCGCGCAATCCGGCTGCTATTGCTGACAGTGTTGGCGACAATGTAGGGGACGTAGCAGGAATGGGGGCAGACTTATATGAATCTTATGCAGGTTCAATCCTCGCTACCGCTGCGCTCGGCGTTGCGGCGGTTGCAGCGAAAGATCACGATAACATTGCACTTCAGTTGAAGTATCTCTCGGCACCGATGATTATTGCAGGGATCGGCGTAATCCTCTCAATTCTAGGGATCTACATGGTTCGCACGAAAGAGGGTGCCACGATGCGGCAGTTGATGGGCTCACTCAACCTTGGCATCAATGGAAGTGCAGTTGGCATCGCTATCTGCGCGATTCCCGTGTTGTGGATTCTTGATCTCCCGAATAAGTGGCAGATTTGGGGTGCTATTATAGCAGGCTTGGCTGCCGGTCTGATTATCGGCAAGGTGACAGAGATCTTTACCTCTCACGATTATAAACCCACACGCGCCATTGCCAAGCAAGCGGAGACGGGGCCCGCAACGGTTATTATCGAAGGAATCGCTGTGGGTATGGAATCCACTGCTATTCCTGTGATAACAGTTATCGGTGCCGTTGCTATCAGTTTCTATCTACCGGGTGGAGCTACGGATACATTGATGGGACTCTATGGCGTCGGTATCGCCGCGGTGGGAATGCTCGCGACGCTCGGTATCACGCTAGCGACCGATGCGTATGGACCTATCGCAGATAATGCAGGTGGTAACGCCGAAATGTCTGAACTCGATCCAAGTGTCCGTCAGCGCACGGATCAACTTGATGCACTTGGAAATACGACCGCAGCGACCGGGAAAGGCTTTGCCATTGGATCAGCGGCATTGACCGCCCTTGCTCTTCTCGCCGCCTATCTTGAGGAGGTTCGATATGGGCTTATTCATATGGCGGAAAAGACGCAACTGGACATTCCCGGCGAAGGGATGGTTGATACTGTCAAGGTCAGCATCGCCCAATTCATGTCCTACTACAATGTGACCCTGATGAATCCCAAAGTGCTGATCGGTCTGTTTATCGGTGCGGTCATGGCATTTTATTTCTGTGCTTTAACAATGAAAGCAGTGGGGCGTGCTGCTGGTGCGATGGTGCAGGAAGTCCGTCGTCAATTCCGTGAACGCCCCGGCATCATGAAGCGTGAAGAAAAACCGGACTACGCCCGATGTGTCGCAATCTCGACCGTAGGCGCGCAAAGAGAGATGATCTTTCCATCGCTGATTGCCATTATCGTTCCGGTAATCGTCGGCTTGGTCTTCAACGTTGCAGGCGTTCTCGGTTTGCTTGCCGGCGGTTTGGCAACCGGATTCGTGTTAGCGGTGATGATGGCGAATGCCGGTGGTGCGTGGGATAACGCGAAGAAATACATCGAGGGCGGGGAATACGGCGGTAAAGGTTCTGACAACCACAACGCAACTGTTGTCGGTGATACCGTTGGTGACCCGTTCAAGGACACATCAGGCCCCTCGCTCAACATCCTCATCAAACTCATGTCGATGGTGTCGGTCGTATTCGCAGGATTAATTGCGAAATACGGTGACGTGATCGGTGGCTTATTGGGAATGGGATAAGCAAGGATGAAAGTGAGAAAGTAGGCAGGTGTAAAAGTACGGAGAAGTCTGATTCATCTCCGCTTTCATACCTACACATTTTTTCTCTTCGATTTAGGGATGAACCGCTAACTTTCAGAGGTTCAAAAACATGTTCAAGAAAGTCTTAATTGCAAATCGTGGTGAAATTGCGCTTAGGGTTATCCGCGCCTGCCGGGACATGGGTATCAAGACTGTTGCTGTCTATTCGACCGCCGATAAGGATTCGCTGCATGTCCAGCATGCGGACGAAGCCTACTGTATTGGGCCACCCGCTTCAACGGAAAGTTATCTCAGACCCCCAAACATCATCACCGTCGCGGAGCTAACGGACGCCGACGCTATCCATCCCGGCGCAGGGTTTTTATCCGAGGACGCACAATTTGCCGAAATCTGCGAAGCCCATGAAGTCACTTTCATCGGTCCGACAGCAGAAAACTTGAGAACAATGGGCGACAAGGCGGAAGCACGGGAAACAATGTCGAAAGCGGGGTTGAAGTTGGTGCCGGGGAGCGGCAGCATCCGTCGGCGGCTTCGGCGGAATGTTAGAAAAGGCTTGGTTGAAAATGCTGAAGAAGCAGTCGAAATTGCAGACAAGATTGGCTACCCGGTAGGTATCAAGGCGGTTGCTGGCGGCGGCGGACGTGGTATCCGAATCGCGTATGACGGCACCAGTCTGACGGACTTTTTCCACACGGTCAGAGCAGAAGCACAGTCTGCGTTTGGCAGCACCGAAGTTTACGTCGAAAAGTGGATTGAGGATGCTCGGCACATTGAAGTCCAAATTTTGGGGGATAATCACGGGAACGTCATCCATCTCGGCGAACGGGAATGTTCTATCCAACGCAAGCATCAAAAGTTGGTTGAAGAAGCACCCGCTTCCTCGCTATCGTCGAAGACACGGCATGACATCTGTAAGGCCGCCGCTAAAGCCGCGAAATCAATCGGGTATAACAATGCCGGGACGATTGAGTTCGTGGTAGATGCCGATGAGGAATACTACTTCTTGGAGATGAACACGCGTATACAAGTTGAGCATACGGTGACAGAGATGACCACGGGAATTGACCTGCTTAAGGAGCAGATCCGACTGGCGTGGGGTGAAGAACTCGGATACGGTCAATCGGACGTGGAGGTGACCGGACATGCCATCGAGTGCCGAATTAATGCGGAAGACCCGGATAACGATCTCACTCCTTCCCCGGGGAAGGTCGAAGCATATCTGCCACCGGGTGGAATCGGCATCCGCGTGGATGGTTACCTCTATCCCGGCTACACTGTGCCGCCCTACTACGATTCCTTAGTTGCGAAACTGATCGCCCACGGTAGAGATCGAGAGGAAGCGGTTGCACGTATGAGACGGGCTTTGGATGAGTTTACCATTGAAGGTGTCAAGACGGTCATCCCACTCCACCGAAAGATCATGGACGACGAACGTTTTCTGAATGCACAGGTCTTTACCAACTTTTTGGAGTCGGGATTCGCTTGGTAAAAGTGGGGACAACGAGACGACGAGAAAATCAACCAAAGAGATGTAGAGAAAACGAGGAAAACACTCGCTTCCTCACAAACTCATATACTCACTCTCTCGAAAACTCTGTGCTCTCTGTGCCTCTGCGGTGAATCGTTTTCCCGTTTTCATACTTTCACATCTGCTGCTTTTATAGTGGATCTTAGAATTAATGAGACACTACAAATCGGCGCAGTTGGAAACAGCGCCTACCAAACCTGGGGGCGAAAGTGTCTATTTATTTTTTGAATTCACCATAATAGTACTACCCTCCCGCTCTGTTACGAGTATCATCTATGCTCACTTCCATTGATGTTGTTTTCACACCAGATCTCCTCCCCTTTTCCGATCTCACCGGCAAAACGGTTGTGGTCGCCGATATTTTACGGGCAACAACCACCATCACCTTCGCTGTAGCAAATGGTGCAACAGCCATCACCCCTGTTCTGACCCCAGAGGAGGCGTTTCGTCTTGCTGCGGATCAACCGAACACACTAATCGGCGGCGAGCGTGGTGGGGTGAAAGTTGATGGGTTCGATCTTGGAAATTCACCGCGTGAGTATACCCAAGCGGTTGTCTCAAACCGGCAGATCGTCCTGACAACCACAAACGGAACCCGTACCCTACAAGCCTGCCGTGCTGCTGAGCGGGTTCTCGTTGGATCCTTCCTCAATCTTCGTGCAATTGTGAATCAGTTGGTGCAAGCAGAAGGTGAACTTGTCCTTGCATGTTCCGGCAGGGATGGCGGTTTCTGCACGGAAGATACCGTTTTTGCCGGTGCATGTGTGGAGGCATTGGCGGGAGCTCAACTGACCGATGCCGCTGAAACAGCAAAGATCCTCTATCAGACACATCGTGAGGATCTGTTTGGAATGCTGAGAAATTGCTATCACGGTCGACACATTGCCAGCATTGGACTGGGGGAAGACCTCGAATTCTGCGCCCAGATGGATCTCGTTGACGTTGTGCCTCGTCTGGTTGACGGACGGATTACTGCCTAAAACTAGAGGTAATTTCTTTCGCTCATGTTAAGAAATCGTACAACAGAAACCGAGTTTTTTCGGAAAAACTCGGTTTCTTAGGAGTTACGCACTTCGGTAGGGAACAACGATCGTTGTTCCCTACGGGCACCTTGATGACACCCTTGTTGTAGTTGCCCGATTCATCGGGCGTTGGAAATTGTGTCCTGCGGCGATAAATCGCCGAACTACAGGGCTTTGAGCGTTCAACTGCGTAAGTCCTATTTCTTTTCGCACTTTGCAGTTGCTTAAAGTCATACCTCAATTATCCTGACCTGCGCTTGCGGTGATCTTTTGAAGAAGACCATACAACGGAACCTTCAGGAGTGGTTGCTTTTTACTGTTGGTGTGAATCTCAATGACATCTCGAATCGACTTCGGCGAGTCCGCTGTTGGTGTACACGTGGCTTCGATCTGGTATTTTTTCCCCGATTCCACCGGAACGATTTTGGTCTGAACGATGGACAAACTGTTCTCAACTTTCAAGATTTCAAGGTCTGCCTGTCCACGTTTCTCAAGCGTGACGGTGCGGCGAACCGGCGCGTCCACCTGAAGGAAACCGGTGAAAAATTGATTCGGTTCAAGTAAAAGTTCACCGACCACCGTGCCTTCAATTCCCACATAAATTTCAGAATACTTTTCTGCATCGGTGGTAACAGTAATTGTTTCACGAAAAGGACCAAGAGGAAGCCCCTGGAGGTCAAAATGCACCCGAGCGATGAGATCTGTCTCGTCAAGCCTTTGAAACTTTGTCTGAACTTGCGGTGAACTGGATTTGACCGATTTGACCCGGATTGTGTCGAATGCCGGACGGTAAATGACAAAAGACTTGCGAACCAACTCATCCTGTCCAATTTCCCCAAGATTGAAATGCCCCGGATAGACACCCGCAGTCCCGTTGACAATCCCAAAAAGCGAGACGACTGCTGCCGGTTCGTCCGGATCATTGGTTTTCAGATACACGGCGACTCGTGTTTTTCCACTGTTGGTTGTCCCTCGATAGCGCACGTCGAGTTGGGTGGTGCCACCGGGAGGTATCACTTTCTCTCTTAGGTCCACCTTCTCACAGGTACAAGAGGGATCCACCTCTAAAATCTCCAGTGGACTTCCCCCAACATTCTTTATTGTGAAGCTATGCTCAACCTTTTCCATCTGTGGAATCATTCCAAAATCGTAGCTCGGCGCATCAATTTCAATGTCAGGTGCGTCTGTCGGAATTGCCTCCTGCGGTCGCGGCGGAGAGAGCACCAACACGTAGCCTTCCCACATTGATTCAAATTTCTTTTTCGGGAGAATCGAGTAGCCCTGTCTGACATCCCAAATTTCGATCTGATTCCGCTCAATCTTATCGACCACAATGAAGTGAGCCGAAGATGAATTATCCGGCGTTTTGACCAAAGCAATTAAAGGTGGTGTCAATCGGAGGAGATTCCGATAATTGGTTTTTTGACCGACGGGCTGCATCCCCAACTGAGCTGCGGCATCGGCAAGCCCCTTCAGCGTCGTCCCCACCTTTGTCGTCCCCGCCAATGCCGCAACGGTTTCAGGTTTAACCACCACCCCGTGCCTCTCGGCGACTTGGCACAATGTATAAGGACCGCACATCCAAGAAGGTAACTCCGCTTGACTGGATGGCAACAACCCGAAAGTTATCACCAGAATCGCAGAAAAAAGTGTGGCTTTGTATACCTGCATGAGAGACTCCTTTCGTCACTAATTGAGTTTACGACGAATATCCCCCTTGAGGGGAGGTGATGTTATGTAGGGAACAACTCTTGGACTCTCCCCGATTACATCGGGACAGGCGGAACGGAAGATCGTTGTTCCCTACTTATTTTTTTTCTCACTTCTGCCCATATCGCTGAAGGAATTCCTTTTTCGGCAGTTTTTGGCGTAACTCGGCCACCCGAATCAGCGCATCGTCAGGAATGTCAACGGTGAACGTCTCAGGCGGGATGGGGTGATTGACCTTGAAGTCTTTCGTCTCCAGTGTCATTCGACTGATGAAATGTTCCTTGCCCTCTGAGTCAATCCAGAAGTTTGCTCCCTCTCCCGTTCTCGGAAACCACACCTCCCCGTGTTGCTCATAGGACATGAATGTACGATGGGCAGCAGGAGTACCTTTTCTGACATTGCTAAACATGACATCTACCTTAAGCGGTGAGCGTTCTTCATACTTCAGGCAACGAAACCCTTGAGAAGGAGCAATCCAGAATCTTTCGTACACATTGGGTGGAGTCCCTGGGGGCTGCCCTTTCTCAAGCACATAACACGGAACCTTATCGAGATGTTCTCTTTTTTTAACGTGAAAGTTGTTCTCTCTCAGGTAGGTTGGTAAATCCTGATTGCCAACACCGAACCACCACCTTGGATCTGCCGATCGTCTCAACTCCCCCAATCGCGGATCTGTCCGAAATGAATAGTTGGTAGGCTTCCTGTCGCTGTGAGACACGATTTTCCAGACACCGGCTGAAGTCCCAATAACGGTTGTTTTCGGATAATGTACTTTATTCCGTGAAACGCTTTCTTCAAATACCATGTATACCTGATTTCGATCAAAAATGACCTCATACTTCCAATCAAACACCATCGCCTGTTGCCCGAGGGTTGCTTCTGAAAAGGGGGCCTGATCCCACGTGAGCACACCTTTTCCTTCACCCGATTGGACCAAGTCGTCATAATGTTTGATACCGGCTAAAATCATCTCAAAATCAAGCTCGTCCGCCGCTCCCTGAGCAACGGTCACTGTCACAAAAGTGAGAAAAAAAAACACACATATGAATCCCTTCAAACCAAAAGAATACATGGTTTTCTCCTTTCTACCTCAATAACTCGCATTCTGATAATATTGCTCGCGATGGAGAGTTCATTAGTTCAGCGAACTAATGAACTCCTGGATCCAAAACAAGCAACATTCAAAGTCACCGTCAACCCTCCTGGGCTCAAGAGGTCAATTTAAGTCACACTCGCGGTACTCCTCGAATCCTGTATTCAAGATTTTCCCACTGCAAATAGTTTTATATTGCACCCAAAAACAGGTGTAGCAAGAAGAATAGGCGTAGTAGCAGGTATCATTTGGATATGTCTCACAACTGTAACAGCCATCAATGCCCTCTTGTCTAACTAGAGTCGTGCTCTTACAGGTAATGTCATCACACGCCTCAAATTCTTGGCATGTCCAGTCCACTAGCGTCCCTGACAATTGTTCCATTTGAGAGTCGGATAACACCGAGGGCGCGTCCGACATCTGTGCGGTTGAAAAGTAAACTCCACCGAGCAAAGTGAGCACGGCGATAGTGCATACGCTCCAAAATTTCGTTTTCATGGTCAAATCTCCTTTTTGAGTTTGGGTAATAAACGAACCTTGTAGCAATTACACCATGGCAGTTGTAACCACGCAAAGCCACACTGCCTGCGAAAACACGACAATTCTGTCCATCACCTCCTTTATCTGTTTAAGAGTTACGCAGTTGAACGCTCAGAGCCTTGGAGTTCGACGATTCATCGCCACCGGACACCATTCCCAATGCCCGATGAATCCCCGATAAATCGGGATTAAGAAACGGGCAACTACAATCCAACGGGTGTAAGTCCTATTGTTAATGAAAGGTTACATTCACCCGCATGGGCAAGGGTTCCATTAATTCAGCAAGCCATCCTCCCTCGCGCAGTGGATTATCTCTGCCTGTTACGCTTAAATACGATGTATAACGCGGAATTTTTTGACGCGCTGCTTCCTGGAAGAGTTGCTTCACCTCTGCCCACGTCTCGTCACGCCACTCAGCAATCTCCGGTGAGCTCCCTGCCATCCCGTCTGTACTTATCAGGTCCTTGTAGAGCGTCACCGCCTGCGTTAGATTGGTGCGAATTTCTTCCTCAAGCACAGGAATCTCGGCTTCAATCTCAGCGCGAGTCAACCCAAGAAAAAGTTCTTCTTGAGACTCTGCAACTGCTTCGGCCTCCGATATCTCCGTCATTTCCCCGTCTACCGGGGAAGCCTCTCCCTCTACTGTCTCTGCGTTCTCGAACAAAGTCGCATCCGTGTCAGAAAATATATCCGCTTGCCAATCGTCAGGTGCCTCATTTTGGTAAGAAGGAGTGCTGGCAGATTGAATCCGCAGCCGCTGTGACCCCGTTGTAGCATCTGAGTCGAGGGCGAGCGTGGGCAAGCGTTTAGAAAAGAATTGCTCATTGAATAATATCCACGAAAAAATAGAAAACAGAATCAACCCAATCCCAATAACAAGTATTGAGGTTGCTACCAACCTAAACCCGCTAAAACCCTTTTGTAGTTTCATTATTCCCTCCTATGTCGTTCCAATGCTGAATCTTCGGAAGGTAGACCTCGTAATCGAATTTCGGACTATTCTGCGCCGTATGGCAGGTCAAACAATCTGCTTCGGTAACTTGTCCATACCCCTTTTGCGGCTGCTTTACATGGTTTCCAGCGACACCGTGGCAGTTTTCACACCCCACGTCCGGCAGATTAGGTGTTGTCTCCATATTGACAAACCCAGTCTGAAATCCGAACCCCACTGTGTGGCACATCAAACATTCTGGGTCCGCGGCGTGTCCGTGTGAAACCAGCGTTTGATAAGCGTGGGCGTGTTTGCTTTGCTCCCAGATTGTGTATACCTCAGCGTGGCACCCTTTGCAACTCGCGCTTCCCACATATACCCCCCCCGTTGCAGGCTGCTTTCGCCCCAGATCCTCGGACAGGTTTTCAGCGGTCAACATCTGTTGATATAGCGTCAACAACTCAATCATCCGCGGTGAATCAGGGAGGCGTTCCGAGAGGGAAAGTGCGTGAAAATCATAATCTGGGCCCGTTATGTCGTCACTCCACCGAATGTCAAGTTGTCCGATGGCTTTTCCCTTCGTTCCAGTATTCAATAACACGGTATTTTCAACGAAAACCGGATCTCCGTGCAATTCCTCAATTTCATGTCCAGAGACAACGACATCAATCTGAGAAAAAGCCGACGCTAACCTCTCCGATTCAGCAAGATTCGCATGTGCCAGCAAGATGATGAGATCCGCGGCTTGATCTAACTTCTCTACTAAACCCGTTAGTACAGCAGTTGGATCTTCCAATCTCAAATCTGCACCCGCATTTTCAACCTGAATTTCAAACGATTGGGAGAGAATCCCTATAATTGCTATCTGTATTTGGTTGCCGCGGGGATTGACTGTGTGAAAGACGAAGGGTTGGAAGACTTGGTTTTCTCCGTGAAACAGATTTGCAGACAGAAACGGAATCCCCGACGTATCTTGTAAATACTTCAATCTATCTACACCCAACAGCAAATCTCGCTCGCCAACGTTATAAGCAGCGTAGCCCATCTCTTTTAGGGCAGTAAATCCAATCTCCGCCTTTAACTCGGATTGGCGGGTTGCGTCATCAATCAAATCACCGTTGGCAACTAGCAGAAGCGTTTTGCCCTTGACCGCCAACTGTTGAATCACACTGTCCCGTCTGGGAAATCCACCGAGCTGCCCCTCTGCACAGCCACACGGCTCAAGATACCCCAACTCCTCTCCACTGATCAGCAGAGTTAGGTCAGGTTCAACTTCGGTCAAGCGCATGGATTGGGAACTAAACGCTAACCGTAATGCTATACCAATTAGGGCTAAAATCAGAAAAGGGAAGATTGCCTTCATCAATGAGAATATCTCCTTTGGGACGTGTAATCACTCAATAACTGAACTCATAGCGGGCAATCTTTGTGCCACTTTTCCTTTTGAACCCTATTTCTTCCATCGCTATGTCGCGGTCTAACGCTTGAGATCCTTACAGTGACTGCATTAAGGCGACCATTACCTCCCTTTATTTTTTTTATTAAGGGGGCAGATAAGCACCGGATTCGGGATAGGAGTTGTGCCACTTTTGGCAGGCTTTTGGCGGAAATTGTGCCAAAAATGGCAAAACATCTGCCATTTTTGACACACCTCGCATTCACAAATTGTACTTGGCTAATTTGCGGTAAAGAGTTCGCCGGGGGATATTCAGCAGATGCGCCGCTGCTGCTTTACTCCCATCTGTCCATTTTATGATTTTCCGTCGCTCCGGTGAAGGCATCTTGAACATGGCGAAAAAAATTGGATTCCCAGAGAGTGTCGCGGGAGTCGCACTGCAATTGACTGGCACATAAGGTTTTGACGCTCGGGCTCCTCCAAAATGAATGGCTTGGGCGACCAAGTCTTTATCGACACCGGTTTCATCCACAATCAAAATTGTCCTCTCGCTGTTGTTGTTGAGCTGGTGGATGGTTGTGTGAATGACTTTCATGGCAGGACTTTTACCAAGAATCATATTTACTTCCTCCTTTCCAATTCGAGGCATACTCACATCAAAGCGGGCGATAATCGTCTGACATATTTTCTATATTCACGCAAGTTGCTGGTTGAATATTCATCGGATTTCCGTTAGAATATCTGTCACTCAGAACAAACCTCTTAAACAGGAGAACTCCATAGACTTAATCATCGTAGCATTCTATACCTTTTGTGATGACCCTTTATAGTAGATCTTAGAATTAATGAGACACTCCAAATCCCGACTTGTCGAGGATACCGATGAATCGGCACCGGTGCGGTTACAAACCGCACCTACCGGGGGGCGAAAGTGTCTCTTTATTTTTAGAATTCACCATAATTAAGGGGGGTGCGGTTTCGCTAGTTGGTAGGAAGTAGACAAAGCATCAACTTACCTCTGGGAGGGTATACAGGGATGAAAAAGGATTGGTGGACTAAAGAATTTCAGAAGCTAGTTACCATTGGAGAGAGCACAACCGCCGGCGGCTGGTCCAGCATTCGCGAGCGATGCTGGGCAAATCAGTTGGCACGACTCATCAACGAATTTCAGCGCGTCCCTGTGGAATTGGTCAACGTGGGTATCGGTGCGAACCTAATCTCGACCAAAGGTCCCGCCTATCTCGAATCCGACCGCAATCCAGCTGCCAACGAGCGTATCGACCAACATGTCATTAAAAACAAACCGGATCTGTTGGTAATTTCGTATGGCCTCAACGATGCACGCGGTGGTACGCCGATCGACCTCTTTTGCGACGAGATGCGCGACATCATCCAGCGCGTCCGAGAGCACATTCAACCGTTAATCGTGTTACCCGGTCCGTATTATATGACCGACTTCACTGCGGGCGGTGAACGCTGGAGCCACGCCGACCTCGATCTCTTCTATCGCTACAACGACGCAATTAAAGAGGTCGCCGATGGGTGCGATTGCCTTTTCGGCGACCTATTGGGGTCATACCGCGACGCAGACTGGCTCGTCCACCATGACGGCGTACACGCCAACGACCTCGGTCACCGCATAGTGGCGAATAAGATCTTTGAGGTGTTAGCGTCTAACTGCTCTGGGTTGGCTTTGGAAACGAAAACCCTAGAATCACATATCCCGCCGTGACGCGATGAATCCGTCCTCCGAGGCGTTAAAACGAAACCTTAACCTTCCTCAATTACCCCCTCTAGGGTAAGCGGTTATAGAATTTCAGGGACGCCGATATTCCACATGTGCCTCGATTTTTTCCACAGTCATGGGCATCTCTTGTGAATCCCGCCCTGTAACCAAGATGCCAACTAGGTTGATGCCCACCGCAAATAACTTCGGATTTGTGTCAAAGATAAACCAGCCGGCATCGATAATCGCCCGACCCAACAGCACACCATTGAGACGCACCTGGAGCGAGTCAATCATATCTTTTCGGGCCGGTGAGGTGAACAACTGGGGACGATCCCAGAAGGGGTTGATGGGCACAACGTCAATTTTCTGATCCTTCGGTAGATTTTCTGTTCCCGGGTCAGAAAGCAGGAGGCGAAGGGTCAATCGCTCAATCCGTTCCGCTTCAGCAGCGAAATCGTCGGCGACACGTAGCCTAATCAGCGCGTCAACCAATCCTAAATTGTCCAAAGTCATAGGCAACTGACCCAACATATTCGTGTTTTGGTAACTGAACCGGGGGGTATGCCATTCATCAACGTTGGCTCCACCAGATCCACCGCCGCCGCGACGTTGGACAACGAAGTGTTTATTCAAATATTTTAGTTTTTCCGGATCGCCAAGTTCACCGTATGCCTGCTGATACACAGGAATCATCCGTGTACCGTCAAAGTAGGCACCGTGTGTCTTAACCTTCAATTGTTCGGCAACTTCGGGCGGCGCAACGCCCCAATTGAAGGTCTGAATCGCGTCCATCCCCCGTGCCCACCAGTTAGCAACGACACCCCGCCATACCTCGATTGGGGGCCAAGAATAGCCATCTGTGCAATGGTGGTCATCGAGTGTCCCAATAATCTGAATCGGCTTGTCGCCAATAATGGTACGAAACTGATCGACAGCCAATTCATACGAACGCACACCCAAGACCAGAAAGTCAATGAGATTCCGACGCACCCACGTTTCTACGTCGAGTCCATCGAAGTGACAACCGATGAGATTGTCCGGGATGCGCGCCGCTAGCAAGACCGATCGTCCCCGCTTCTGTTCTACATCGAGTGTCTCCTGTCGAACCCGATAAAGAAATTCCGTGATATGCTCACGCTGCTCCCATTGATAGCCCGGCGGCGTTTGGATAGGACCGCGCGCGAAATCGATCTCCAATCCGTCAAAGTCATACGCCTCCACTAATTCACGGCAGATAGCAACTTTGTAATCGCGTACACCCGGTACGGCAAAGTTCCAGAGCGGTTGCTCCCATTCGCCGGTGGTTAGCCAATCGGGATGCGCCTCCGCCAATTCACGATGCTCGGTATATGGATCTTCGTTGAGTCGATAGGTATAGAAGCATTCGAGAGCCCGTTTCTTTGTTTCCTCGATGTAAACTTCGGCGAGGTTGATACCGTCATCTAACCATTGCTGGAAAATCTTGACGCGCTCCGGGCTTACATATTTTGGCACCGACGGACTTGTCTCATCTATTAGCGGGCGTCCCTCTAGTGGGAAGGTATTGTCGAACGACCACCACTGTGCGTCAATGTGAACCCCCGGTGCATCGGCAAACGCGAACTCATACGTCATAATCTGTTCGACAGTCAGCCCTTGCTCAACAGCGCATAGTAAACCATCAACCTGATGGTTCACAACGATTCGCCGTTTCCGATTGACGGCAGCGAGGTGCTCCGGCGAGAGCTTGAAAGTGTAGTTGATAACATCATTCATCAATTGGCTGACTCCGAAATACGCGCGTCCTCCCATGCAGCAAAAAAGGTTGCTACTGAATCGTATCGTTTCTCTCGATCATCGCAGCAAGCACAGCGAACCGCCTCGTACAGTGCGTCGCTTCCGCGAAACGGACAACGCTCTAATGTGCCATCGGACAACAGCACGGCTGCGGTTCTCCCCATAGTAAACACCGTGGTGCGCTCATCAATGCGTGCACCTCTTTCAAACTCTTCGGGAGCCATAAAACGCGATGAACCGAACATCCGACCCATTTCGTTTATAAATGGAGCCTTACAGTAATGGTCTAGGTCTACAACGTGTAATTCCTGACGGTCAAAGTCGTAGATTAGGCACCCATCGTAAAAATCGACAGCGATCCATCCTAACTGTGCGAGTTGGTGGTGCAGCTCATAGACAAGATCCAAGGCGCGTATTATCTCGTGAGACGGGAGCCGTCGGAAACGCTGAAAGGTTGACCGTGGATTGTTGCGTATCGCAGCATCCACTCTAATCAGTTCGCCATCAACCCATTGATACACAAGTAGCGGTCCAGTGGGCGATTCTATCACCTGATGTAGAGGTGGCAGGGTGCGGTGATCGCAACTTTGCCGTAACCGGATCGCATTTCGGAGCAGCGAAACCCTCTCGGAATGGCTCAGAAAGGGATTAGGATCATCGGGGTGTCCCGCTGTCTTTACAAAGTAACGTCCCCGTGCGTTTTGCACCCCGTAGGAGATATTTCCTGAATCTTGAGAGCATTCATCAAAAACCGCAAAGACAGAACCTACGGCATTGAGATAAACGTCCGGTGTCTGTTCAATGCATTTAATATCTAGCAACGGATGGTGATTCATGTATCTTACCCCCGCGGATAGGCACAGGTATCATACCTGACCCACACCTTCCATCTGTTTTCGCCGTTCTTAAACTTCCACTACCAAGCCATCATAGGCAAGTTGAACATTTTCCGGCAGGCGTGCATTCGTCGAATCATGGTCCACATCGTGGGTCATGTGGGTAAAATAGGTCTGTTTGGGATTGAGTTCCTTCACAATTTCCAACGATTCTGGAATCGTGAAATGGGTCGGATGCCGTGGTTCCCATCGGATGGCATCTAGCACTAGAACTTCCAGATCACTCAGCAAATCCATAGAGGCTGGTGCAATCGCGTTACAGTCCGTAGCATATGCGAAATTGCCAATCCGAAATCCAAGTACTTCTGTCCATCCATGTAGCAGGTCAACCGGAACAAATTCAACACCAAATAGCTGAAAAGGACCATCAATCGGCACCAGTTCCAGTTGCGGAATACCGCCGCCGAGGTGTTGCAGTCGAAAGGCGTATTCAAAAACAGTGCTGAGACGATCGAGGGTGTCGGGGCTGCCGTAACAAGGGATAGAAGTATCTTGAATCTCGGAGTACGCACGGACATCATCAAGCCCGTGCAGATGGTCTGCGTGCGCATGGGTAAACAGGATAGCGTCGATGTGGTCAATACCACATTCGATAACTTGAAGCCGAAGCTCCGGTGAGGTATCTACAAGGATGTTTTTGTTGTTATCAAGGGTAATAACAATTGAGGGACGAGTGCGGCGATTTTTGGGATCTTTTGATCGGCACACAGCACACTGACAAGCGATCATCGGCACACCGTGCGATGTGCCTGTACCAAGAAACGTAATCTTCATAAACGCGCTCTTTCCTTCTTCGGAAAAACCAGCCCGCACTCAGGACATTCAGTGGTATACGACCGTATTGCAAAACCGCATCGGGGACAAATCCGCTTAGTCTGACGACGGGAAATCAGAAGGATGCCTACAAAAATGATGAGCAGAATTAATACTTCCCAAGGACCTATAGACATATTGAGGTACTCCGATGTGCGGAACGTAATGGGTAAATCGTCAATGCACTCATGGGCAACCCGCGCCCCCCTCGTCTGACGTTTTTCAATCTTTCACCAATCCTCTCAACACCGCAAGATTGGTTGCGTGCATCGTTTCCATCTTTGGCGTTTCGATAACCATTGGAGTATTCTCAAAACGTGGGTCATTGGCAAGCAGTTGGAAAGGTGTTATCCCGATGTTGCCCTTGCCGATATGTTCGTGGCGATCGACCCGGCTGCCGTACTGCGATTTTGCATCGTTGAGGTGGAACGCAAGCAACCGATCCAATCCAACAATTTGGTCAAATTGATCAAACGTACGGTGATAATCGTCTTCCGTCCGCAGATCATATCCCGCCGCAAAAACATGACAGGTATCGAAACAGACACCTAACCTTTCCGGATATTTCGATTCATCGATAATCTCGCGCAGGTGCTCAAAACAGTATCCCAAATTCGTCCCTTGCCCCGCCGTTGTCTCCAACAAGACAATGACGTTTCCGCCCCCCGTTTGCTCAAACAGTTCATTCAGACTATCGCTCAATACCTTCAACCCTTCCGCTTCGCCAGCGTCGAGATGTGATCCGAGATGGGTTACAATATACCGAAGTCCACAGGCATCCGCAAGCTCCATTTGAGCAAGAAACTGTTCGCGAGAGTTTTCAAGAACATCCTGCTTGGGAGAGGCGAGATTGGTAAGATGGATGTCGTGGACAAGTCCTTCACGAACGATGTCAGACGCATCCCACGCATCTCGAAATTGTATTATATCCGATTCGGCGGGCTCTTTGCCGACCCAGCGGTTTGGATTTTTTAGGAAAATCTGGATGGCTTCACATGCCAACTTTTCCCCGTTCGAGATTGAATTGTGCAAACCGCCGGCAGCGGAAACATGCGCACCTAGCATCATTGATTATAACCCTCCGATGTTAAAGAGAACAACAACCTAAACTAACCTAAGTTACTAGTTATCGTGAGAGGTGTTCATAATTAGAACAAGTCTCTTATCGCGATTGGGAAATCGCTCCTACAGTGTGTTTTTTGTAGGAGGGAATTCCAATTCCCGACTATTGCGTCTATTTCCAGCACTTAGTTTATCAACTAGCAACTTGCGTTAAACTAATTATAGTAGATCTTAGAATTAATGAGACACTCCAAATCGGCGCAGTTGGAAACAGCACCTACCAAACATGGGGGGCGCAAGTGTCTATTTATTTTTTGAATTTACTATAAATATACTGATCATGCCCCCTGAACATTATTACTAACGCAAGTTGCTAGACAATCTGTAGGTCGAGTTTCCATACTCGACACTCATCAGAAATAACCAAAATTACGGCACATCTGTCGCCCCGCTGGGGCTTTCGACGTTGGCTGGTTTGGTTTCTATATACCTATTGCCCCGGCCCGATAAATCGGGATTCAAAGCAACTGGGGCTTTAAGCTCAGAGTCGCGATTCGGAAATCGCTCCTACCGGGTGTTTTTTAGCAGGAATTTCTACTATACGACTATTACATAGGTTTCTGACGCTTGATTCATCAACTAGCAACTTAAGTTATTACTAAGAAGCACAGAACAACGGATACTGAGGCAATTTAGCTGGCGAGCACAGCCTTCAACCGATCGACGATAATTTCTTCCTCACCTTCGTTCAGAGGATGGGCGTGAATCGTGATGCTATCCTCGTCCCCACCAACCCTGATACGGGGCTCGCCGCTATCAAGCTCAACGACAACCTGCATCGCATCTTTCCCAGCAGCTTTTGAATCAATGCCGACCTGTAGAGTAGATCCGGTATGTGCGCCGACGTGCACTACCTTCATCTCCCCAACACCCGGGATGCCTTCCAATGCCTGCTGCATACTAGCGAGCTTTGCCTCATCCTTCGCATGACGTTCCTCGTGATCTGCGTTTAACCACCACTCTAGTGCTGCCACTAGTCCGATCACATCATGACGGCCTATCTTAAAACCTCGCCCAAATGAACGTCCGTCGGGATTATAGAATCCGATATAGCCGTGATCCGCTACAGCCTCCATCAATTCCTTCTTACCACATGCAATCCCGACCGCTGGCGGGGCATTGAAGTATTTGCCGCTAAAGCATACTAAATCCGCCGATTGTGCGAGTCCACGAAAGTAGTCTACCGGATAGATATGAGTCGCAGCGTCAACGATGACAGGCACACCGTGGACGTGTGCCGTTTCGACGACCTCCGCCAAAGATAGAATCGAACTGTCGCTATCCCGTCTAGCGAGGTAAGCAACTGCTGCGGTTTTGGGTCCTATCGCCCCCTCCAGCGCATCAACGGTGCATCCGTCTGCGTCCCCCACCTCTACAAGCACTCCACCGGGCACAGGATATTCTCGGTCGTAGCTGTTGCGATGTTTCGCTTGAATCAGCACCTCATGCTTGATGCCAACGATCTCCGGGAGGCGGCTAATTTTCTGTCGATCTCGGCCGGTCATACAGGCGGCGGTACTCAAGGCAAGCGCGGCAAAGCAGCCAGAGGTTATGTAGGCTGCCTCAACGCCCATCAGTTTCGCAACATGTTCACCTGCTTTGTCTAAAAGTTCCTCCATCTCCACATAATTGGAATTGGCATCTACCATTGCCTGCATCACTTCAGGGGAAAGCGTCGAACCTCCCCAAAGCGTTTGTGTTCCCCCGGCATTAATGAGTGGTCGCACGCCGAGCCTTTTGTAGACTTCACTACCGAAATTGTTAGTCATTACGCTTATCTTACTCCTACGGTTTTATCCTTTACAGGACTTACGCATTTCAGTAGGGAACAATGATCATTGTTCCCTACGAATGTCTTGATGGAGTCTTTACTGTAGTTGCCCGATTTATCGGGCGTCACGAGTTATTATCTCCAAAGATGAATCGCCGAACTACGCGGTGTTGAGCGTCCAACTGCGTAAGTCCTAGCTTTATTCTGATTTGAATTTATCACGAATTACTGTAACTCATACTGACCTCGTATGGTTGATTGCAACTAACCACTTAGACAACTACGCATTTTCGAGCGACTCCGCCGGGGTCATCCCGATTGCGTCAAGGCGACGCTTTGCCTCTGTGTAGATATCTGGCCCCAACGGACCCCTTTCAGCGGTTTGGACGTTTTCAAGCAGATGGTCAACGTTCCGTGTCCCCACAATGGTCGTATGAACGTGTGGATGACTCAAAGTAAAACGCAAAATGAACGCAGTACGACTTTCGCCTTCTTCGCGGAGTTCATCCAACTTTGCCTCGTCGAAGCCCTGCTGCCATCTATCAGCACTCCCTCTGCCTTCCCCCGGTTCACCCTGTGCCACGCCGCCTCGGATAATCATCCCTGTTCCTGCGTTCGCTGCCTCAGTAATAAAGTTTTCGGTGGTACGATCAAAGGCGGAATACCCTAGCTGAAACACATCGAACGAACCCCACTCAAGAAAGGTCGGCTTATGTTCAAGGGCGGACGATGTGCCGACCCAGCGCACCTTTCCCTGCTCTCGCGCCTCGTTTAACGCATCGATCACGTGCCCTTTTTCGCAATCTTCTACCGTTGCCCCGTGGAACTGCATCACATCAAGATAGTCGGTTTTCAGACGACGTAGGCTGTCGTCCACGCCGCGGTGGACGTTTTCCTTCGTCCAAATTTTGCCGACCCAACCTAAATGCTTCTGTCCATGATCTGGGTGGCAGCCACACTTGCTCGCCAAGTAGTATTCATCGCGGCGGTGGGAGATAAATCTGCCGATGTATTCTTCACTGCGACCATAGCAATCAGCGGTATCAATGAAGTTGATTCCGGCATCTAAGAGCGTATTGAGGACAGTTTCCGCCTGTGCTTCGGTCAGCGGACGGTCATCGTTGCCCGCCCATTCCGACCGTATCTCCATCGCTCCATAGCTCAAGCGAGTCACGTCAAGTCCTGTCCGTCCGAGTGTTGCTTTCGATAACTGAGCCATTTGAATCCTTCCTTTCTCATTCCTCTTCCAGAGTGATTTAGCGATAGAAGGCGGTGTTGAGATTCTAGCAGAAAATCAGGTACCACTCAACACTAAAATGCCTCATTTGATTTTGTCTTTAACCCTTCCAACTTTTGCAACGCCCGCCCGGAATCGATAGATTCGGCTGCCGCTGCGAGCCCCGCTGTTATGTCTTCAGCTTTACCACCCGCAACAATCGCCGCCGCTGCATTGAGCAACACGATGTCCCGCTTGGGACCTTTTTCACCCCTCAGGATGCTCAAAGTCATGTCTGCGTTCTCCTCCGGCGTTCCTCCTTTGAGGTCGCTAGGCTGCGCGGTCGGGATGCCCAATCCCCTCGGATCAAGCGTGTATGTATTGACCTCGCCATCTGCCAACTCCGAAACCTGAGTCGTTGTCGTCGTTGTGATTTCGTCCAGACCATCTCCGCCATGAACAACAAACGCACGATGGGTTCCAAAATTTTTGAGGACATGCACCAATGGCTCTGTCAGCGTTGGCGAATAAACGCCAAGGACCTGCGCCTGTGCGCCGGCGGGATTCGTGAGCGGAGCGAACGCGTTGAAAATTGTACGGATACCGATTTCCCGGCGGGGACCGATCGCATATTTCATCGCGCCGTGCAATGTGACAGCAAAGAGGAAGCCAACTCCCACATCATCAATACACGCCCCAATCTGCTCCGGTCCAATTTCGATGTTTACCCCCAACGCTTTGAGGACATCAGCCCCTCCACTTTGGCTTGAAATGGCTCGGTTGCCATGTTTCGCCACCGGAATCCCTGTTCCCGCCACAACGAACGCCGCAGTCGTTGAAATATTGAACGTATGCGCCTCATCACCACCCGTACCGCAAGTATCAACAACAAAGGGGTGTTTGGTATGGATCTTTGTCGATTTTTCTCGCATAACGCGTGCGGCACCGGTGACTTCTTCAATCGTCTCGCCCTTGATTCGGAGAGCGGTGATAAAAGAAGCAATTTGCGCCGGCGTCGCTTCACCGCTCATGATTTCGTTCATGGTATCAATAGTTTCACGCTCAGTTAAGTCTTGCCCATCAACAACTCTTTGGATTGTTTCGCGGATCACTGTAATATCTCCCTCGTTTCAGCGAATTTCTATCTCCAGAAAATCAGATGCCGCTTAAGGTTAAACTCCTTCATTCGATTTCGCCTTCAATCCCTCCAGCTTCTCTAACGCCCGTCCAGAATCGATAGATTCAGCTGCCGCTGCGAGCCCTGCTGCTATGTCCGCAGCCTTCCCACCTGCAACAATCGCCGCTGCTGCATTGAGTAATACGATGTCTCGTTTGGGACCTTTGTCGCCTCTGAGGATGCTCAAAGTCATGTCTGCGTTCTCCTCCGGTGTTCCCCCTTTGAGGTCACTAGGCTGTGCTGTTGGGATACCCAATCCCCTCGGATCAAGTGTGTATGTATTGACCTCGCCATCCACCAACTCCGAAACCTGAGTCGTCGTCGTTGTTGTAATCTCATCCAGACCATCTCCTCCGTGTACAACGAACGCACGTTGGCTGTCAAGATTTTTAAGGACATTTGCTAAGGGCGCCGTCAGCGTTGGTGCGTAGACACCAAGGACCTGCGCTTGTGCACCGGCGGGGTTCGTGAGCGGACCGAGTGCATTGAAAATTGTACGGATACCGATTTCTTGACGGGGTCCAATTGCATATCTCATCGCGCCGTGCAATGCAACCGCAAAGAGGAAGCCGATTCCCACATCATCAATACACGCTCCAACCTGCTCCGGTCCGATTTCGATATTTACACCCAACGCTTTAAGAACGTCCGCACTACCACTTTGGCTCGAAGCGGCTCGGTTACCGTGCTTTGCCACCGGAATTTCTGTTCCTGCCACGACAAATGCCGCGGTCGTTGAGATGTTGAATGAATGTGAGCCATCTCCGCCTGTACCGCAAGTATCAACAGCAAAAGGGTGTTTGGTGTGGATCTTTGTCGATTTTTCTCGCATAACGCGTGCGGCACCGGTAATTTCTTCAATTGTCTCGCCCTTGATTCGGAGAGCGGTAATAAACGAAGCAACTTGCGCCGGCGTCGCTTCACCGCTCATAATTTCGTTCATGGTGTCAACGGTTTCACGCTCAGTTAAGTCTTGTCCATCGACAACTTTTTGGATTGTTTCGCGGATCATGGTAATACCTCCTCGTTTCATTGAATTTATAGCTTTGGATATGTAATTATTTGCAATACATTCGACAGTCTACCAGAAAGCATCTCATACTGAGATAGGAACAATTACCCCATTTTCGCGTGGTAAAAATTTCCACCTACCCTCGCACGGGTGCACTCGCCGAATAGCCCAGAAGATACCGCAGTTCTGGTGAGAATGTTTGTACAATCTCCGGGGCTATTGATGTATAATCGGTAAACGGTTTAATCCATGAGCGAGAGTAGTAGCAGAGGATCGCCCGGCGGGGGTTGTCTGTTGCGTTTGGTCCTGATCGATGCCATGTATTTGAGAGCCAGATAGCGACCGAGCCGGCAGGTCCAGTCAGCATCTTCCCATCCTGCTGCTGTTCTCCCCACACAGGTTTTCTGCGAGTGCGATGGCTGTCAGGAACAATCTGTGTCGCCCCATTGGTTGTTGTAAACGGATCGAGCATCCAAGCATTCTGGAGGGTCAGCGGGAAGTCCGGCAAAGGTTCTGGCAACTGACCGAGCGGCACATCCACATGCCACGCCCCACCCTCGTCGGTGTGGGGTCCGATACTAGTCGCGCTACAGTCGGCGAGCACGCAATCGTCACCGAGAATCCCCCGCGCCAACGAAAGCACTACTGGATGCTCTATCAACTTTCCGAAATCCGGGGCTTTGTTGACCAAGTTCCAGATACGCTGCGACTGATCATAATCAAACAGCGTCGGCAGGTGAAGGAAATTCTTAACCACCGCTGAAGGGGGAACGGGCCATGGGGTATCTTGATTTTGTGCGCGTGAATGGCGGATGCGCCGCATAAGTCGAGCCTGTTCCGCTTCGCTAATCTGGTAACTTTCTTTCAGATACGCTTCCATGTCGGCATCCTCTGGCAATGCGGGCCCGTCTTCCGGCTCAAAAGGTTGTCCCCGTTCTCGTTCAAAAAGCTCCTCCGCAAGCCCCCGGTAGTGCCGGATTTCATCTTCGCTGAGTACATCCTCAATTACGGCGTACCCATGTTCAGACAGATGTGTGAGGGCCGACTTCAACTCGTCACTTGAAATTCCATGAGTTCCCATAATCTTCCTCCAATGATAAGCGTCTGAATTGTATATCAACTTGCCGGAGAAACTGGCAGAGATTCACAGGAGAGAAACCAATTATACGTCAGAAGCGATTGGGTGTCAACAAACAACTCCCCCTTAACATTTTTGGAATTGCATTCCATCATTGAAGGAACCCTTATGATGACATCTGAACAGCGTTATTTGTTCGATATGACCGGATACCTGCATCTGGAAAACGTTCTTAACGCCGGAGAGCTGCGCAAAGCTCAAGAGGCAGCCGACCGCTATATTCATACCCCGCCTGATGCTTTGCCGGCAGGGTTTGCAGCCGATCAGGGAAACTATACACACGGCTTTGCGTTCGATAGAGCACTAGAGGTACTGACCATGCATCCAAGGACTTGGCCGATTATCAAAGAATTAACCAACGATAAACCTCAGCTTGTCGGCGGTTCTCTGCGCGTTAATACCCACGAACAGCGTCGTTTCTTCGAGTTGCACTCCCGTCGGGAAGAAGATAGTTCTCTGGAATGGCCCCGCTATTTTTGTCAGGATGGGCGTATCTACTGCGACGATTTAGTGTTCTTCTTCTACCTCACCGATGTACTCCCCGGGGACGGAGGTCTGGTTGTCGTTCCGGGTTCTCACAAAAGTGAGTTCAAACGCCCCGAAGATTTTTTCGTCCCCGACAGCGAGAATACTGATCCCCAACCCCATCCGGCTGTCGTCAATATCACGCCGCGCGCCGGGGACGTGGTAGGCATCACGGAGCTGCTCACCCACGGAGTCTTGATCTGGAAGCCTGAGGACCGCGATCGCCGTTTCCTGATCCTACGATATAGGCCGCAACATATGCTCCCCTTAAATACATTTTCTGAAGATATCAAAACCCGATTATCGCCGGAGACATTGGAACTGATAGAGACTGCTCCATATTATCATGTCAAAGAGATTGTCAAACAAGATCACAGCACTACTTGAGCCTAACACAACAAAACCGTTTCTATCGAAACTCAGGGAAATATGATATACTTTACACATCAACTAACACGCCTTTATCTGGGAGAGAGGAAAGTAAGCAATGGCTCAGTTTGACCTGTTCAATCCGCAACTCGCGCCCAAGGGAGTCGCCACACTTCTGAAAACGCCGCTGCTCGAACATGATCGGGTCGATTTTGCGTCCTATGTCCGCCAAGTCGAGCACGTCGTGGATGTCGGCACCTGCCTTGCGATTCCGGGTATGCGTGGCTGTGAAACGTGGACACTGAGCGAAGCTGAACGGATCCGGTGCTTGGAGCTCACCCTTGAAATTTGTTCGGGACGGGTGCCGGTCTGCGCGGCTGTAGCTGCCATATCTATTCCTGATAGCATTACGGTGGCCCAACGCGCCGAAGAGATGGGGGCAGACATGATTGCAGTCGTTATACCCCCTTGGATACGCCGAGATGTGGATATTGTGTCGTGTGTTAAAGAGGTGGCTGATTCGGTATCGGTTCCCAACCTCGTTCATTCGGTTGGGGGTGCCGGTGACCTCGTCCTATCCACTCAACAACTTGCCAAACTTCCGGCTGAATCGCCGAACATCCGCTACCTGAAGGAAGAAGCACCACTAGGTGCAGTGGAACGGGTATCGGAGGTTTTAAGCCTACCGGGCGGAGAGGGCTATCTGCGGATCATGGTCGGTTCCCCACTTGTGCTTGGCTACCTCGCCGGTGCGCGGATGTTCATGGCATCTGCGGATGTGGTCGAACCGTTCATGGCGGTAATCAACGCCATGGAAGCAGGTGATATTGCCAAGGCACGCCGCATCGATACACATATTGCTGCACTCCAACATTTTAGAGGATATATCAAGGGACAATTCAACAACAAGGTTATTATGCAGCGGTGCGGTATCTTTACATCGGCACGATGCGCATCTGTGAGATCGGAGCTTGGGCTCACAGAACTCACCCCGGACGAAGAGGATGAGCTAACCGAATTGTTGCGTCCATTGATGCCATATTATACCCAGTACCCGCCAAGCCCACCCGCATGAGAGGAATAATTCCATGAGTCAAGAAATCCAGAAGGGGCTGTCTCAGGCGGAAGATAGAGAGTTTTTCGAGCGTGAACTCGCTTCGTTTGTTCCTGACTCGGTGTTCGATGCCCACTGTCATGTATGGCAGCGCGGTGCCTTCGCACTCCCCGACTCGCTTGCGGCATTTCAGACGGTCGGCTTCGATATGTATTTGAGGTTAATGGAGGATCTGCATCCGGGTCGTCGGATGGCAGCCCTGTTTATACCGTTCCCACCGCAGCCGACGCAACTATCCCGCGCCAACCAATGGACTGCCGTGCAAGCCGCAGCCCATCCTGACTTCCGCTGCCTGTTCTTCGTCGCACCGAACGATGATCCGGAATGGGTTCGAGAGGAGGTCAAGCGGCTTGGGGCTGTCGGACTTAAATGTTATCATACCTACGCAGATGTGAAACCGACTTGGGAGGCACAGATTCCGGATTTTCTGCCTGAGAAGTTCATCAAAGTTGCAGATGAAGAAGGATGGGTGATCACCCTTCACATGGTAAGGTCTCGCGCTGTGGCAGATCCGGGCAATATCAAATGGATTCGCCACTACTGCGAACAGTATCCAAATATGAAGCTCATTCTCGCGCATTCAGCACGAGGGTTTCAACCAGCGCACAATCTAGAGGGACTTCCTCAACTGAGGGGACTAGACAATCTCTATTTTGACACGAGTGCCAATTGTGAACAGATGGCACACCAGTCGATTATCCGTATCCTAGGACACGAGAAACTCATGTACGGATCGGATCTCATGGCAAGCCATGGGCGTGGCAGATCGGTCGGCACAGCCGACACCTTTCTCTGGCTTGGTGACGAGTCGCCTGTGTGGGTTGAGAAACACATGACAATCAAGCCGGTGCTGGTCGGGCTAGAACATCTGCGGTCTCTCAAATGGGCATGCTGGTCGGAACGACTCAGCGACAGCGCAGTAGAAGACATTTTCTGGAACAATGCAGCGAAACTCTTCAACGTTAATTCCTAACTGGAGGACTTTGAATGACCAGACCCAATATTATCTTGCTTATGACTGACCAGCAACGCTGGGACAGTCTGGGTTGTAACGGCAACAAATTTGTCTCTACACCAAACATAGATCGGCTCGCGGCGGGCGGTGCGAACTGCACAAACAGTTTCACCCCGTGGCCCGTCTGTACCCCGGTACGCGCCACCATGTGGACCGGCGTCTATCCACACCAGCATCAGGTGATTTACAACTCCTACAACATGGATAACCTGCTCAAGGAGACCTCTCACGAGCAGCGCACGGTTTTCGAGTCTATGCAGGCAGGCGGTTATACAACCGCTTATTTTGGCAAGTGGCATCTGGGTGAAAAGGATCCAGGATTGTTCGATCTTTGGGAGGGATTTAACTCACTCGGAGGTCATTGGGTGGACAATAGACGGGATGGCGTTTACAAGCCACACCAACAGACAGACCAGATGATTGAGTTTATCAAGGAACAAACCACAAGCGGGAAGCCTTTCTTTGCAGTGAACGGCTATTACCCGCCCCACGACCCCTATACCGCGCCCAAAGAATTCTATGAGCCGTATCGAGGTAAGGGGGTGCCGTATGCCGGATATTACGCAGCTGTCAGTGCCATTGACTACAATGTAGGACGACTGATGACAGCTTTAGACGAACTGGGTATCGCCGAAAACACCATCGTCGTCTACTACTCCGACCACGGGGATATGTTCTCCTATCGCGGCTCAGACCACAAGTTTACCTGCCATGAGGACTCGATTAAGGTGCCCATGATCGTCAGCCAGCCGGGAACCATCGAAGCAGGCTCAGTTATTGAGGACTTTGTAGGGCTGCAAGACCTGATGCCCACGGTTCTTGATTGGGCTGGATTGGAAATCCCCGACTATTTGCACGGCAGCAGCGTGACACCACTGTTGAGAGGTGAATCAGTGTCGTGGCGGGAAGGCTACTACACCCAGAACATCACGCGCGATCAATTCGTCGATCAGCGTTGTATCCGCACCAACGAATGGAAGCTAATCCTGAGCAGACCTGTCGGTGGGTTGCGCAGCTATACGGGTAACCATGAGTTGTATGATCTGGTCAACGACCCGGAAGAGGAATTAAATCTGTATAACACACCACGGGCAGATGGTCACAATCAGTATCTCCACTTCCCACCATATACCGAAATCACTACCGAACTTGCCCAGTTACTCAAACGTTACGCCTTGGAAATAGACGATCCCTTGGGCAGCGATCTCGCGGACCTGTGCCTGTTGGAAATGCAGAAACGCCGTGAGAATGCGGACGGGTGATAAGATGAGCAATTGTCATACATCAAGACATCGTCTCCAAGGTGCGTGTACGAATGCGGATTGACAGAGTTGCGATGTACCTACCACGTCTCGATGTAACGTCGTATTGGAAAGTATCGAGCCAAAAAAGCCCTGTGCATAACACATAGGGCTTTTTTTATATCACAGGACTTATGCAGCTGAACGGTCAAAGCCTCCGTTCCGAGAGTCTTTGACCTGTAGTTCGGCGACTCATCGCCGCTGAACACCGTTGTCGACGCCCGATGAATCCCCGATAAATCTGGAGTGCGTAAGTCGTGTCTCAAAAGGAAGCGCGGATAATGGTCGAAAAAGTAGAACTCCATCAAACAACGACTGTGAGCGTGACGTTTCGAGCGGTGCTCCTTGGACTGCTGTTGATTCCGGTCAACACCTATTTTATCATGGCAAATCATCTGCGGTTTTGGAGCACATTGCCGACCACAATGGCGCTTATTTACAACGTGGTGATCACCTTAACAGTGCTAATCGCCTTCAATTTCCTCCTCAAGCGTTTCCTGCCACGTTTTACCCTCAAACAGCAAGAGTTTTTGACGATCTTTGTGATGCTTTCGATTTCCTCCGCGATCTCTGGGCATGATATGATGCAAACTGTTATACCGACAGTTCCCGACGGTTTTTGGTTCGCCACCCCTGAAAACGAATGGAAAGCACTCTTTTGGCGATACCTCCCGTCTTGGTTGACAATAAATGACTTTTCAGGATTGGAAGCCTTTTACGATGGAGAAAGCACATTTTACACCGAGACCCATATCCGGGCTTGGCTGCGTCCTATCTTTTGGTGGACGGTGTTTTTGACAACACTTATCTGGGTAATGATCTGCCTCAATGTCTTGGTTCGCAGGCAGTGGATTGAGCATGAACGACTGGCATACCCAATCGTCCAGTTACCCTTGGAAATGACTCGTCCCGACGGTAGGCTTTTTCGGTCAAAGAGGATGTGGATTGGATTTGCCATCGCCGGCGGGATTAATCTGATCAATGGCGTGAATTTCTTTTTTCCAGCATTGCCAGAACTTCCGGTACGCCATGCAGAGATTGGTCAATACTTTACCCAAAAGCCGTACAATGCTATCGGCTGGACACCGGTCTATATTCGCTCCTTCGCCATTGGACTTGCTTTTCTGACACCGTTAGAGATGTCTTTTTCGTTGTGGTTTTTCTATTGGTTCTGGAAAGGGCAACGGGTACTGGGGAGCGCGCTTGGACTGACATCTATGCCTAATTTTCCCTATGATTGGTCACAAGTCATGGGCGGATATTTGGCACTCGTGTGCTTCGCGCTTTATGGTGGAAGCCGCTACTTTCTGTCAATTTGTCGAAATATCTTTTCACTTCAGCAACGACACAGCAGAATCCAAGGCAACAACACGCATCGGCTTGTCGAGTCAAAAGAGCCGATCCCATATCGGTGGGCATTTGTTGGATTGATCTGCGGGTTAATTTTTTTGCTGGTTTTTTCGTATAAAGGTGGCATGGCGCTGTGGACTGCAGGGCTTTACTTTCTAATCTACTATCTTTTAGGGATGAGCATCACGAGGGTTCGCGCCGAAGTGGGACCGCCGATGAATCGCGTTAAATCTACGCCGCATGAATTTATCATCAATCTGTTTGGTGCGCGGCGACTGTCCCCCAGTAGCCTCACCATGATGAGGTTCTATTTTACGTTTAATCGAGGTTCCCGTGCCCATCCGATGCCCCATACCCTCGAAGGCTTAAAGATTGCCGAGGAATCAAAGATGAATTCCGGCGGACTGATTGTCGCAATGATATTAGCGACCGTCGTGGGAATTCTCGCGGCTTTCTGGGCGTACCTAGTCGTCGGTTACGAAATTGGCGTGGTGAGTGGCTTGGGCACTGGCGGGTATAATCTTCTGCAAAGTTGGCTCTATCATCCCACCGACACAGACGTTCCGGGCGTCGTTTTTACGGGATTTGGTTTTCTCTTTACCGGCCTCCTCTGGTGGCTGCGAACACGATTTCCTCTCTCACCTTTTCATCCAGCAGGCTACCTCCTCAGCGTTGAACGGTATACGATGGGAAGGCTCTGGTTTTCGATATTCATCGCATGGGCAATCAAAACCGTATTGCTCAAAGCGGGTGGAATCCGTCTGTATCGAAAAGCATTCCCACTTTTTTTAGGATTGATTCTCGGAGAATTTATTATCGGCGGGGGATGGGTGATTATCCGACTCCTGTGGGACATTGAAGTGTATTCGTTTTATCGGTAGTGAAGTTTGCAACCGACAAAGAGAAGCGTTCCAAACTTTTTTGAAACATATACTGACTATCTGTGTCTATCTATTCTGAACGTTAAATTGTAACAGACGAGATAAGCCGATGCCACAAACAGATTGTCGGAAAGACGATGGAACTGTATCTCACTCAGCCGATGCGAATCAAGCGGATGATAACGAATTAGTCAAACGGGTGTGTATGGGCGAGACACAGTTGTTCAGACTGTTGATTGAACGTCACCAACAGCATATCTTCAACATGTGTTATCGTATGCTCCGACAGTTTGAGGAGGCGGATGATGCAACACAGGATACGTTCCTGAAAGCATATCGTTCCCTGAAGCAATTTCGCGGTGATGCCCGCCTAAAAACGTGGCTATGTCAAATTGCTCGGAACGAGTGCCTTAATCGCTTGCGTCATGAAAATATGGCTTCACTTGATCAGCAACTGACAACAGATTACAGTTTTCAGATCGCCGATTCAACGCCATCGCCGTTGGAGTTGATTGAGCAGCAGGAAACCCAATCCATCGTTCACGAGGCAATTAACAAACTCCCGCACCAGTATCGGTTGGTTATCACGCTCTTTCACCTCAACGGACTTTCCTACGAAGAGATCTCGCAGGTGATGGAACTCCCGATGGGAACAGTGAAAACCCATATCTTTCGCGCAAGAGAACTACTAAAATCGAAGTTGCAAGCCTTTGTAGAAGGAAAAATATGAACCATGGATTGTAGAAACTTTGAAGAATTATCCCAATTATACATAGATGCGGCACTCGATGCCGAACGTATTTCTCAGTTTGAAGCCCATCTACTCGCCTGTAATGGTTGCAAGCAAGAGATGGAATACCTACAGGCGACTCTCCGCGGCATTGAAAGCTATCCACAGCTTGAACCCCCTTCAGATTTGGCGGATAACGTGATGGAGCGAATAGAGGGGTCGGCATCGTCGTGGGACTTCTCTCAAGAACTAGTACACATCACAAGTGTATCAAGACAACTTGCTAGTGGACAATTGACAAGATTCCCTAAAGCATTCGCCACAATGGTTGTTAGTTTAATTTTATTACCGCCTAGAATCTACCTTCGCGTTTTTGCAATCGTATTCCAGCGAGTCCACACCGTGCTAGTGAAATCGAGCCATCTCTCGAAAATTCAAACGCTGCATTCGATTGAATCATCACGCCGTTCACTCGCAAAATCTCATCGAAATCCGCTGAGACAGATTTATCCACATCTGTTGTATCACTTGAATCCGCTGCCAAAATTGACGTATCAACCGATGATTAACAGTCTGAAGCGTCACACGTTATTCAATTGACGTACTCCCAAACCTAAAGGATTGGGATTTAGACCTAAAGGTTTTTTGTTAACTCAACCTTAGAAACAGTAGGAGCAACAATAATGGATACACAAACCACATCAACGCAGCCAGAATCTGGCAGTTACAAAGGGAAATCATTGAAGATTCTCATATTCGACGGTGATTTAGAAGCACCAGCCGTGTGTGTTGCACTGCCGTTATCTCTTGTAAAGTTGGCAGGACGGCTCCTGCCGCCAGCCGCAAAGCTGATACCACTCATGGTCGATCTCGCAATAAGTCAAAATAAACAGTTTGAGGGCTCTGCCCAACTGATCCGTGAGAAATACGCCGATTTTGACTTCGTTGAGGCTTTCACCACCATCTGTGAAGTGATTGAAGAGGGAATTGACGAACTCGAAGATATCGGGACATTTGACTTTGTGTCGGTACTTGATGGAAGTGACGGTGTGGTAATTCGCATCGAGTAATGTTACAACTGGAGGAAAGATGGGTAGGTCGAGTCGTCGGCGTGTCGCACTCGTTCTAAGAGTTCGCATCCTTAACGGAAATGCAGTCAAACCGGAGCGGAATATCTGGATTCCCCTTCCGCTTCTCTTTCTCCTTGCGTTCGCCCTAGATATGTTTGCCTGCGTTTCTGTTCATGTGGCTTCAATCGTGCTCCCCGCCTTTGGCAAGAAAAGATGGGGGGAGGGGCTTCAGAAACCGCTGCCGCTTGTAAGAGCCGCAACGCGAATTTTTTTTCTGACACGATTGAGTTACGGTCTGCTGCGTTATGGGAACGCGCTTGAAATCCGTGTGGTTGATGGAGGCAGCGGTTTCGTTGTTTCGGCAGAATGACCCACGATTCCAAGTCTAATGTCAGCACATCCGAGTTCCTCCGCAAGAAATTTTAGGATGCGGATAAGCCTTCCCAGTGGGCTCGCAGACGTGTCCCCCAATTCGATATGACGCTGCGCGGAGTCGGATGCTCAATCTGCCATCGATTTAGCCTCGCCTCTTGGGCAAGCAGGTTTGCGCTACACGAATCAATTATATTTTCGTATCCTGACTGACTTTCCAAATTCCGTATTTCCCACGGATCTTCCTGTAGATCGAAAAGCTGCGCCCGTCCAAGACGCGATGCGTCTGGTCCCGGCGGACGAAAATCCTCTGGGTCAGCGGGCTTATACTCCGTGACATATTTATATCTCTCCGCGACAACCGCCCGGCCCCAGTAATTGCTTTCCACATAGGCGAAGTCACGCCAAGGCACTTCATCGCCTTCTGCAAGCGGGCGCACACTCATACCTCCGAGTTTTGGACCATCGCTTCGATTGATTTGTACAGCTTCCGCTGCATCTATGCCAGCATAGTCATAAACTGTCGGAACCACATCCACGCCAGAAATAAAATGTTCCCTATCGAAACGGTTTTTCTGCACCGGCACACCGTCGCCCAAACAAGCAACGATGAACGGGACACGGATGCTTTCTTCGTATAGTGTGAACTTCTGGAACATCTGATGACTCCCACACGCTTCGCCGTGATCTGCACTGAAGACAATAACCGTATCGTTGCAGAAAGGTGTCTGTTGGAGCACGTTGAGCAAAATGCCGATCTCCGCATCAACCTTTTCGATGAATCGGTAATAGTTCCAGATCAGATATCGCCAATGGAGCTCATCCCAACCCCGCACTCCATTCAGAATTGCTGAATGAATGAGGGCATCATCGGTTCTGCGGCAGACCCGCTGCAGCACAGTTTCGTTTTCATCGTAATGGAAGTTTTCGGGCAGCGGCGGTAATTCATCTTCAGCGATAATCCCTTGCTGCAACGGATTGGGGATGCGTTTTTCCTCGTGGTTATGCAGATATTCACACACATCATGCGGATTGAGGTAGCCAATTTGTAGATAGAAGGGCGCGCTACCGTCGTAGGTTGTCAGAAAATCTACCACAGCGTGTGTAGAAGCTGAATCGTAATACTCTCCACCACCCGCACCGATGTCACGCTTGCCGTAATACAGGGTGTGAAAACTTTCGCGCACGTTTCTGCCCGGCACGTGCCACTTGCCACAGTGGAAAGCCTTGTATCCATTGGTATTCAGAACTTGTCCAATATCCTGAATTTCCTCGTGCATATGTCCACCGTTAAAAGGTACACCCGTTTCTGAAGTGTAAAGCCCAGTCGCCCAACTGGATCGCGTCGCAGCGCATACCGGATCGCTACAGTAAGAACGCATGAAAGATGTTCCGTTTCGGTGGAGGCGGTCAATGTTCGGCGTGTGCAGATATGGGTTTCCATAAGCGGAAACAGCGTTCCAAGATTGCTGGTCTGTATTGATAAAGAGGATATTCGGTCGTTTGCTCATGCGCTGCCTCCTACAATCTCTCTAAGCACAAGGGTTTGGAAGAAGTTGGCAGAAATTGCCACGGTGCCGTGCATATCAAGCCACCAGTAGGACGGCAGAAGTCCTTCTCCGTACAGGTAATAACCATCGAGTTGCGTTTCGTGCAGCTGGATCGACTCAAGGAAACCGATGCGGTTCACAGGTCTCAGCTTCTCAAGGTCCTCTAGAACAGCCATTTCCACAACTTCACCGGATCCCTGAATCGCCCCACTGAGCGCGGGGATAACATCAAACAACGCCCAGTTGCAGGTGAACGGGGTATCTTTCTGTACCAACCCAACAGTAATCTCAGCGTGGTTGACGGTCAGCCGAATCTCGTCCGCAACCCGTTGCCCTTCACAGGCAAATGTAGAATAGCTGTCCTGACAGTCGTTCTGTGCTTGGATGTCCCACGTACCTGTGAGCGATCGGTGTAGATCATCAGCGGTATGGAAACGGAGTTGGAGGTCCTCACCGCTCGTTGTGTTGGTGTATTGAATCGTGTAGTGCCAACGTGCATCGCCAACTTGCTGCCGTTTGATATTTACCTGACCGAGGCTTAGGTTATCTTGCAGATGTTCTCTTATCGCGTAGCCACGCCAGTAATTTGGAAATATATCGTAAATATGCTCGGTGGCTTCGGCACCTGTTCGGTCTGTTTTGGGTTCTGCATAAAATCTCAGAAATGTTTCGACAAATTGCTGTGCGAAGTGGGGATTTTGTGCACCGTAGTTGTAATCAAACGACCAGTGCAACCCTTCGCTATTGTTCATGTGTCAACCTCACTTTCCGTTATTCCGCCCAAGGAATTAGGACGCTGCCATCCGGCAAAGTAGCGCGAAACGCAAATGCCCAACCGCAGTAGTTGGATCCCAACGTATTATTCAATTTGAGGACTATCACATTGCGCCCCTTTTTCAGATCAATCTGAATCGTCTGCGCTCGGAAAGCATCGTGATGTCCCAAATCTATTCGATCGCCCCCATTCACACGGAGGATCAGTCGGTCATCCCACGCCAGACGAATACACCCCCTCGTGTCCTCTACCACCTCTAGGATACATCTCGCAATAGCCACGGCATCTCGACTGTGGCTCGGGGTCCCCAGTATATGGGGACGAAAGACATGATTGAAATCTACGAACCCACGGAGCGCACATCGCTTTTTCCAGCGGGGGACATCCCTGCCAAGTTCACGAGATCCCTCCGTCAGCCAAGGAGATTCTTCGTCGTGCATACCGTCGAAAGTCGCTTCGGGATTGAAGCCGGTCTCCGCATCCAAATTCGCTTCCATCGCACACTCGTCCCGATTCCAGAACGGTCCGCATACCCACCAATTTCCGCTGTCCGGCAGCGGCAAGTCGTAGGTTCCCCTAGGAAGCTCACCCCACGGTGCCTCGAATCGCTCGGCGGGCTGGAGCAGTTCCCAATCCGGCATCTCAAAAAAGGGTCTTACTGGTCCCTCCTGATACCAGTAAGATGTGGCGCAGATGTCATTTTGCATTGAACCGAACCGCACATGGAGCGACTTCCTGAACTCGATACTGTCCCGCTCAAAGAACCGGTAACCTACCAATCGCTGTGCAGGTCGGGCTTGACCGACATCCGCGTGTGTATAGTAGGGCAAACCCGCGTACAGATGGGTCTCAGGTGTATGTAATGCCCCACCGTACGATGAACCAAATGTATCTTCGCCTCCGATCCCCCGAAGGTAGGCGGGATGGTCGCCATCACCATCTATGTAGATGTTATCTCCGCCTCCATGGCTCCAGCGGTCGGTATCATCGTAAAGTCGCACACCGTAGACAAATCCGACCAGTTGACCCGGTCCGTCCGCATCTAGCATCAGGAAGTCCTCCCCGTAGCGTTCCGTCGGTGCCTCACGCCGCCACCGGGCACAGAAACGACGTGGTTCCTCAAGTTCCTGATCCGGAAAACGATGCCAATTGATAAACATAATAACCGAACTGTCCGCCACACCACACTCCATCTCGATTCGGGCGGATCGGACGAAAGGCATATCGAAGTAGCAATTGTAACCGCTGAAACCTTGCACGGATAGATAGCGATTGTTCACCGGATACCAAGGAAGCCCGTGCATCACCCCGAAAAAGTCCCCAAACGGTGCCTCGATGCAGGGAATAGGTTCTTCGTCGAAATAGATGCGAACAATAATCTGACGTCCGTTCCCCTCGCGACCCGCTGTCGCCCAGATATGTCGTATGCAGCCCGGACCTTCTAAGTTCGTGATGGTCGTCCGCTCATTTACTTTTATCGGTTGGACTAGGCTCACCCGGTCCGGCACGGCAACCTCCGGTAGATTCAAATTCATCGGATATCTCCTTTCTGTCAGGCTCCTACAAAATCTGTGGATGGTTCTTCTGATGTTGGGACAGGTGGAGGATTTTTCATGGAGTAGAGCACCTCGGAGTGTGGATAGCAGAATTCCACCTTGTCATTGCCGCTGAACGCCTTATGGATGATTTTTACAATATCGTTAACATTTTTTGCATACTCTTCAGGGGTTGTCTTATAGCGTAAACGCATCAAAATTCCTGCATCAAATAGTTCTGCCCTGATGTACGGTTCTTCACCCGTTACTTGGATAGTGTCCGCTGTTACCTGTTTCGCCGCATCAACCAAAATCTTTTCCGCTTCATCCCAATCGGACTGGAATGTTATTCGCACCGGCACCTCGCTCAAGATATACTCCACCTCAAAAGTATAATTCGTAATCGTCTGGTTGAAAAGGATCGCATTGGGAATCAGTATCCCACGACCAGAACGGTCCTCACCGGTAACAGTCCCACCAACCTGATTTAGGATCACATGGGTGAGTGTAATATCTTCGACATCCCCTTTGATACCAGCGATAATGACCCGTTGACCAATTCTAAAAGGACGTTTAAGTATCAACATTAGCCACGCAGCAACCCCAGTTACAGGTGCTTGTAACGACCAACCGACAATCATTCCCAGAAAACCTGCGGAAATACCAAGTGCCTGGATTGAACCGCTAAGACTGATAACACCGAAAATCACAATAATCACAACCCAGACAAATGTCCATGTCAGCATGAAATTATCGGCGTTTTCCGTCTTCAATGCCCGCTTATAGACATACGCTTTTATAGGGCGTGTCAAAATTGCTTTAACCAACAGCAGCGTAGCAATGGTTATAACGCTTAACCATAGTCCACGTTGTGGGGATTGACTCAGTGCAATAAAAAAATCTCTAACCGTGGTCCAAGTTTGGGATAACACTTCCATCTGTATCCACCTTCCTCGCAAATGTTCCGAGAGTATGTAGGGTGTGCTGATATTTGTAAAACTGTCTGTAATCGTAGGGGCAAGGTTCCCTCGCCCATTGACCAGTGCGACTGGAAAACCTAAACCGTAAGGGTTGAAGCAGTTGTAGATTGTAGGTCGAGATTCATATCTCGACACTCAAACGTCGGTTTTGGAAAATCGACCGACAGAATCCTGAAATCGTTTATGACGTGTGAACAAAGGGTTGGGAGGCCCAACCCCTACGAAGAAACGTGTATCTGCGCACACCTCTCGATTATCTAGTTGAGGGGTGTGCATAATTATTGTCTGAATCGCGGATTAAACAGATGACACAGATTACGCTGATAAGATCGGTTCCGTTCTCCTGTTCCGAGGGCAGGCGTGAATCCCGATCTTTAATCCGGAGATTCAAAAGCAATCTGAATCAGGATTTTCCCCGATTTATCGGGACAGGCAGGATTTAAGGATTCACAGGATAATCTCTCTCCGATTCCCCGGTAAAGCAATAAAGATTTACGTGTGTAAATCGAGGCTAGGAAGCCTCTCCCACAATGTGGGGTTGATTTATGAGCACCTCTCATCTAGTTGCAAAGAAATGTCAACACGTTCCAGTAAAAACAGATAAAACCATCATCTTTCTTGTTCAAAGGATTATACCACAAATCTATGCCTACCTGAATCGATATTTCCGCTTTCTCGGTTTGAACTTGACCGTTATCAGGCACTGTGATAATCTATCGACAGAGATGTCATTATATCCGTAGCCACAATTTCCTACGCAAGGAGCAAACCATTGAGACACAATTCAAATACGGTCACCGTCAAAGTCGATGCAGGTTCTATAGACCGAGAAAACGATCTCATTCGATTCCCTTTCAACC
Source organism: Candidatus Poribacteria bacterium (assembly GCA_965208425.1). Taxonomy (GTDB): domain Bacteria; phylum Poribacteria; class WGA-4E; order WGA-4E; family PCPOR2b; genus PCPOR2b. The sequence goes on from OZ242335.1 coordinate 5,737,576, forward strand.
CTAAAAACCACTTCCCCGATTGGCAGGAGGGAGTTTCGACACTCGCTATTGCTCAAACCGATGCGGCTGGATCGCCACTAGACGCGGAAACCCCCGCCCAGTTTGAACCAACAATCCGTGAGCTAACGTGGCAGACCGGCTCTCTAGCTGCAGGCGAATCAGCATGGTACGCTATCCGCACCGTTGATCTTCCACCCAACAACCGCTACGCTATCGAGCAGAAACCTGCCCACCTCCTAATCACCGTCGATAATCAAGTGTTCACGCGATACAATTTCTTGGGTATCTGGAAGCCGTATTTCTGGCCCCTCAACGGGAATTACGGCACGGTTGTACGTGGAGCGGGCGGCGGCGATCACCCACATCACACAGGACTCTATCTCGCTTACGGCGGACATGGCGAAGGCGGATCGGCAAACATCTGGTCAGATTGGGATGAACCGCCCTACGGTCCCTGCGGGAAAATGCTTCACCAACGGTTTATCAGACTCACCTCTGGACCGGTGTACGCAGAATTTGTGGAAGATCTGATCTATGTCAAGGGAAACGGCGACCAGATCCTAACCGAAACTCGGACAGCGCGTGCTTGGTACGCTGCTAATGGAAGGCGTTTTCTGGATATCACCCACGAAACCACGCCGCCGCTAGACATTGGGGACAGGCAATTTCTCTTCGTGGCACGGCTGAATCCGTCCATGAACCTACCGGACGAAGGGCATGTTGAAAATTCGGAGGGATTGATCGGTCGGCAGGAGGTACATCATCAGCGAGCGCGTTGGTGCGATCTCGGCGGCACGGTGGGAGATGGAGTGAATGGACTCGCGCTGTTTGATCACCCGGAAAACATTGAACATCCCGGCTTCTTCGGGGAGATCGCTGTTCCTCAACAGATGAGCATCCTCCACCATCCGCCGCACGATAGCGTCCGTCTCCAATTCCGCGCCTACGTTCACGAAGGCATCACACCGGAAGCGGAGGTCGAGTCCCATTATCAGTGTTACGCGAATCCGCCGACGGTTGAAATTTGTGCATAAAAAAGAGATCCTCCGAAATTAAGGAGAAAAGAATGAAATATCGTTTCGCTGAAATGATCTGGTACGAAACCAAAGAGGCTGCCGAACAAGACCGTGTCGCTGTCCTTCCCGTTGCAACGTACGAAGACCACGGTCCCCACCTGCCCGTTGATACGGATGTCGTCCTCTGCACAGGCATCTGTGAACGCGCCGTAGCGCGTATCCCATCGGAAGCGGTGCTTGCGCCGCCCGTCCCACACGGTTATAGTCCTCACCACATGGATTTCCACGGAACACTCACCATCGGTTGGGACACCTTTATTAAGTATGTCAGGGATGTCTGTTGCAGCCTCGCCCATCACGGGTTCAAGCGCATCCTTATCGTCAACGGTCACGGAAGCAACGCCTCACCTCTCGATCTTGCAGCCCGATTGACGAATATCGAGTATGAAGGGCAGATCCTCTGCGGTTCAGTGAACCATTGGGACGTACGTAAAATTAAGGATGTCGGTGCCGAGGTCAGGGATTCTGAGTATGGCGGAACATCACACGGGGGAGAATATGAAACTGCTCTTTATCTTGCCCTAAAACCGGATCTGGTCGATATGAGTCGGGCGGTCGATGAAAGATCGCCGTTACCGCCAAGTTTCAAAACAGATCTGCTCGCAGGCACTCACCCTCAAGGATCGGCTGCGCGTTTGATACCTTACTGGAGTTCACAGACCGCAAGCGGCGTATTAGGCGATGCGACCAAAGCCACTGTGGAAAAGGGAGAGAAATTCTTGGAGGCAGCAACGGAGGGGATTATTGAGTTGATACGTGAATTGAGGGGAACAGAAATTCCACCCCGTCGTGACCAGCACGAACACCACATATCAAGAAAGACCGCGTGGACGTAGAAATAATTCACGTGCCAATAAAGCCCCCAGTAGGGAAGCCTTGAAAGCTAATATACGATAAAATTAGGACTTACGCAGCGGGTTCATAAGTCCCCCTGATAAGGGGGATTTAGGGGGTTAAAAATCAAAAATCTACCCCCGTGTACCAATTTTGCGTAAGTCCTCAAAATAAATAAGAAAGCACAGCTTTCTTTATTTGAATCAGGAACAATTACATACAACAAGGAGGTAAAACCAATGATAACGATGAATGAAACAAGTGAGAAAGATTATATACGTTGGTTATTTTTGGCTTTTACACTACTTGTCTTGTGTTTTCCTGTTGCGTCCGATGCGTTATCTCTGGCGAAGTATGAACCGGGGTTTAGCATTGCTCAAGTGGTAGATGATAGCGATCTCGTTTTGCTCGGTCAAGTGATAGAGGTGCGCTGGACCGGTAATTTTACAACGGATATCACAGTTAAGGTTGACGAACTGATCAAGGGAACGCCTAACGCCGGTGCGAACCGTGTAAAGTTTACGATTAGAGGTGGTGGGGGTACTAGCTCTATTACTGGTAAGAAGTCGATTCTGCGCGTTTCAGGTACACCCGAGTTTGCTAGGGGTGAGGAGGTTTTATTCTTTTTCATAAATAGGCAGCCAAGATCGGAGAGTCCACACAAATTACGGCTTTTTTATGTTTATTATGGCAAAAGAGCGGTTAAAGACGGTCAAGTGGTAATTTATTATACATTGGATAACGGTAAGGACAAAGCTATCAAGATGCCGGTTGATTTAGCGATTCAACTGAGTAGGGCTGCACAGAAAGATAAAGATGCGACAAGTCGGTTGGAAGAGCATATTAGAGCATCTATTCAGATGCAGTTGGAGAGTCATGGTGTTCGGCGTCTTATCCGTCAAGACAAACGCCAGGGTCGGGCTCCTATTGTTTTGCCTGAAAACCTTGTAGATCGTCTCAAGGGTGAAGCAAAGCAGATTATAAAACAAAAAAAGGACAATCAGTCTCAATGAATTAGTGCAAATCACAACGCAATAACAAGTCCAAAACTACGAGTTGCGTTTTTTTTGTTCCCTTCAACCCAACCGACTCTTAACTCAAACCCCAGCGGGGTGAACCTCTAGGTCTACCGTTTCAGCAGCACAGACGGCACTTGCCGTTCTCCCAATGTAAACGCTTCGCCCTCTCCAGCCACTTCAAATCCCAACGACTCAAACAACGACCGTTTGTCCTCATCTTCCGCCGAGAGGGTTCCGCACCACTCCGTCGCCCCACGGTCAGCACCCCAATCCATTGCCGCCTGTATCAAATCGCTCCAAGCGTCCAAACAACGGTGATGCGTAAAACCATCCACATGGCACACACCCGATCCGTCAAGCCGTGCCGTAGCCAGTCCAATCAGATGACCGCTGTCCGCCCCCGCCCCAAACCAAGTACCGTTCTGCCCTTGGATGAGCGCATCGTATTTTGGATACAATCCCATACAGGACGACTGCACCGCATAGCGCGTCGAAAATATGCCTGCATTGGCGTCCAATACCTGCCAGTCGTGCGGACAAACGATCAGCGGAATCATAGGAATCCGTTGTGCTGAAGTGCCCGGTACGATGGTGGTTTGTCCCTCCGCCTCCCTGAAGTAGTCCACCAGAAACTCTTCCGGTGACTTGCCAGATACAATCAACGCCATCACGTTTGCACCGGCGAGCTTCCGCCAACCGAGCCGATAATATATTCGCGCCGCCGCAGGGTTGCCTGTGCCGAGAAAAAACGCTTCGCCACCCTGCCCCCGAAAATCGTCACGGGCGGCTTCGCAGAGCTGGGCAGCAATCCCCTGCCGTCGAAACGCGGGCGGTGTCGCCACCTCTCCCAATCCGCCCAACCACGGCACTGCCTTGCCAACGGTGAGATGGGAAGTGCCCGCTAAGTCATCGCCTTGTCGCATCAGATAGAGGATATCTGCGTTGTCTTCGATTTCATCGCCGGCGAAGATGGGCTTGAAGTCTTCATAGGAGTTCTCGAAAATTTCTTCCCAAAACAGTGTCAACTCTTGGATAAGCCTCTCCGATAGAGGTACACTGAGCCTCGTAAAATCCATAATTCCCCTCCATTTCAAAAATATCAACAACGTCACGCTTGAATGTTGAGTATTTTTGGGACTACTAAAAATTCATGTGTTCTTCTTCCGGCAACGGTACAGGCTTCGCGTCCTCCGTCTGAACGCTCCAGTCCGCCAAACGTAACCGCAGGTCTGCCAATACCTCCCGGTGGGCAGGATCATCCACAACATTCTCCAACTCCCACGGGTCGTTCTCCAGATCATACAGTTCATCCCGATCACCCATCGGATCGTGCACATATTTCCACGACTGGGTCCGTGCCATCTTGCGTCTGCCCTCCGCTTCACGCCATTGTAAGGACTGTATCAACGCACGCCTGCCATAAGGTTGAGGTAGTTTCTCCAGATCTGCCATTCGGAAGGGCGGTCCACCACTGCCGTATTCGGAAAATGTTACATCTCGTGGTTCGGCGGCGGTGACGGTTGGCAGTCCTTCGCCGTGCATTGAGCGGGGTATGTCTAACCCCTGAAGTTCCAACAGCGTCGGCACGATGTCGATTAAGTTCACCATGCTGCTGTCCCGCACATTGGTAGCAATCTCACCGGGCAAAGAGACAATTAGTGGCACACGGGTCAGACAGTCGTAGAAAACACCACCCTTGCACTGCATCTGATGCTCGCCGATGAAGTCGCCATGATCGGAGCAGAACACCACGATAGTGTTCTCGCGCAGCCCTAAATTTTCTAGCGCGTCCAGAATCTGTCCTAAACCGTCGTCAATAAAGCGTACCATACCGTGATAAACACCCATTACACCGTACACATCTTCGAGGGCATCATCCCCCACACCTAGCATCTGATACAGCACGCGATTCCGCTCAGGTGCACGTTCATCAAATTCGTCCTCTCGCCAAGGGGGTAGGTCAATTTTCTCCGGCGGGAACATCGCAGCGTACTGCTCTGGCGCAACCCAAGGCTCGTGCGGATCTGGGAACGAAACCCATAACGCGAACGGTTCATCTCGGTGCGCTTCTAGGAAACGGACCGTCTGACCTGCAACCAGCCCGGTGGAATAGTCCTCTAACGGAAAATCGGAGGTGGCATAACCGAAGCGCGGGTTCTGGGGCACCATTGTCCCCCGTAGTTCATGGGCGGCTTGAATCCCCTCGATTGGGCGAAACCACTCCATGCCGCGCGTCTCTGCGTGTCCTGACATCCAACCGTGACCAATCTCGCACCACGTATCGAAAAGTCCCAGATCCTCCGACCGCTCGAAACAGTGATTCTTGCCAATCAAGCCTGTGTGGTATCCGGCCTCCTTCCAGAGTTGGAAGGCATGGGTCGCATCCTCAGGCATCAGGGTCTGATTGCGTCTGCCACCGTGCGAATGTGGGAACTGCGAGGTCCAGAGCGAAATTCGCGCAGGAACACATAGCGGATGGGGCGTAAAGGCACCCTCAAAAAGCACCCCTTCGTCCGCCAACCGTTCCATAGATGGCGTCTCGCAAAAGGTATTGCCGTAGAGGTGACTGGCGGTAGCTTTTTGTTGGTCTGTCATAATCACCAAGACATTGGGTCGATCGGACATTTTGAGCTAACTCCTATCGTAGTTCGTCATACCAGATTCATTGGTAAGGTGTCGTTTCCGCACTGTTCAAGTTGAGCGTAGCGAAATCCCGATTTATCGGGGATTTATCGGGACATTCATAAATGAACTGATGAACAAATTGTTTTCACGCCTCACTCGGTTAGTATATCACAACAGAGTAGAATTACACTACTGAAAGCGCAGCGAAATCCCAATCTTATCAAAGCAGAAAATTAAATCACCCTAATTCCCGCATGATTTACCATTGATATCCGTAATTAAAGGTGATAGAATAATGCAAATTACTAGCTATGCGCGGCGCGATAAAAACCAGCTTCCTATACCCGTAGGTCGGGCGTCCCGATTCCGATTTTATCAAGAAGGCACGGAACGGCACAAATCGGAATTTTCAACTTGTCCGGTCCATAGCCTAAGCAGTTCAGTACAGCGAGGGCAATTCGTATAGAACGCAGATCTGCGTTCCGTTCCTGCTTACGTATTATCCAATTACCTATTACTCTTCCTTAGAACCTGTTTTAAAAAGACAGGACTTACGCAAATTTAGTACGCAGAGCAAGATTTTTTGATTTTTAACCCCCTAAATCCCCCTTATCAGGGGGACTTATGAACCAACCGCGTCAGTCCTAACCGTATCAAATGACTTTTCAAACAGGCTCTTAGTCTCAACAGGCACCCTTATCCCGTTGTGAGAATCATTGAGTCCTGTAGGTTGAGATGCTTATCTTAACACCAAAATATCAACAGAACTCAGCAAAACAGCACATTCTTTTGTCTAACAAATATCATCAAGCATCCAATTATCTAGGGTAAAAAGCTCGGTCATACACCGATCTGAGACATTTTTGAAGCCTCAACAATGGACACGGAAAGGAGATTCTCACGAAAATGAAAAAAATCTCCATGTTTTCTACATTTATCGTGATGATAGGGGCACTTTTTGTGGTAGGGTGTGGCAACGACGAAGACACAGACACGACCAATAGTCAACCTATTATTGATCGTCTCATTGTGCCGGAGCAGATCCAAGCCGGTGAAAAAGTCAAATTGGAGGTCGTTGCTCATGACGCTGATGGCGACAAGTTGACCTATAAATGGAAAGTCAGCGACGGGACTGTGGATGCAGCCGGGGTATGGACTGTCCCCCGAGAGCCGATGAATGCTGCCGTCCTTGTTCATGTCAGTGACGGTGTAAACGCATCGATTACAAGTTCCAAAATCAGTGTCGAGATTCTTCCTTCCTCAAAGCCTCTTGCGCCGGAGGGGATGGTGTCGATTTCCGCAGGCGAGTTTCAGATGGGGCGCGAAGCCCCGCAGACTCAACACATCTGGTGGCTTCGTAGTACAGCCGATGAACGGCCGCGGCACACTGTCTACGTCGATGCGTTCTTTATGGACCAACACGAGGTAACCAATTTCGAGTATCAGCAGTTCGTACGTGCTAACCCAAGCTGGCAAAAAGATAAGATTGATGAGAGATTCCACAATGGAAATTACTTGAAAGACTGGCAGGGGAATGTCTACCCTTCTGGGAAAACGAGACACCCGGTGGTGCATGTGAGTTGGTATGCCGCGATGGCTTATGCACAGTGGCTGGGGAAGCGGCTGCCGACGGAGGCGGAGTGGGAGTATGCCGCACGCGGTGGGTTGTCGGGTAAAACGTTTCCTTGGGGCGATGAATGGGATTCCAATCAGGCGCACATCGGTGAGTGGCGTGATGGCAACCGGATTGGTGGTACGGCGAAGGTGGGCAAACTGTCGCCGAACGGGTACGGTCTGTATGACATAGCAGGCAATGTGTGGGAATGGTGTCTCGATGAGTACAATAAGGATTTCTATTCTACTTCACCGCGTGAGAATCCGCTATCTGGTGCGAATAGTATAGATTGGGTTATAAACAATTTCACAGATGTCAAATCAGAGCGCGTGTTGCGTGGTGGATCCTGGTTTGACGGACATGTGAGCGTCTCTGAGCGCAGCTCGAAGGACCCTACGAAAACGTACTTCGACACCGGGTTCCGTTGTGTGAAGCCTCAGTAACCCCTTAAATCTTTACTTCTTTATCGCTTTTATCCGCGTTAATCGCCTGAATCATGGATTAAGCAGATGACGTAGAAGACGTGGATTATTGCCTCGAAAATATCCTATATTCGGTATATTATTGACAATGCCCAATGCCTCTGCTACAATTAGGTTTTGTGGGTAAAAACGAGTTGCTTTGCATCCCGTCTGTCCCGATTTATCGGGGATCTTATCGGGAGGGCGCTTGTCTGATTTACCCACGGGTAGATAATCATGAGAAATACACGCACACAATCCCGAATTTTTGCCCTTCAGATGCTGTATCAGGCGGAAATCACGAAGGATTCAATTCATTACATCCAAGAATGTTTCTGGCAGGTAAACGACGCGCCGGAAACCGTTAAACAATTTGCCAATTTGCTGGCAGAGGGCACAACAGAACATCTCGCTACGATTGACCCGGCGATCCGTTCAGCAGCGACCCATTGGAAAATCGATCGTATGCCGGTGGTTGACCGATGCCTATTGCGGAGCACTACCTACGAACTGCTCTTTCTCATTGATATTCCGCCTGCTGTTTCAATCAATGAAGCCATTGAACTAGCGAAGAAATACAGTACCGAAGATTCACCACAGTTTATCAATGCGATTTTGGATAAAATCAAAGATATGGGAACCGAAATGGTTAGCCTAGCAGAGCTACGAACGAGTAGGAGTGAATAGTTGGCAATCTTTCGTAAAGTATTTTGGGGACTGATTTTGAGTTTCCTAATCCACCCCCTTGCCAATGCCCACAAGGAAGTTGAATTTATCCGGGAGTTTGGCGGAAAAGGTGAGGGGCAGGGCGAATTCGCTAAGAAAACATCTTTCGCATTCGATCGGGATGGCGGGATTTATATCGCGGACACCGAAAATCTCCGCATCCAAAAACTGGACTCCAATGGACGCTTCCTATTTGATATTCAGGGAACCGATCCCGATAAATTTCTTTTTATCAATCCGATGGACATCGCTGTTGGGGTAGATGGGACAATTTACGTCGTGGATTGGATCATGGTACGGGTGGACAGCTCGGAATCTCCACGCATCTTCAACTACGCGCCTTGTGTCCATCGATTCGATGCGGCAGGGACATTCGTTGCGAGCTATCCGCTTCAAGATTTAACGAAACGGATTGGGACGCTTGAAGCCGCCGCGCCGGCACTTGATGCCGAAGGGAACTACGCGCTCATCATCCCGCAGGGGGATACACAAAGATCTCTGCTGTTGACGGTCGATGATAAAGGGCGTATCTATGTCTTCGACGATGGCTATATTTATAAACTGGACGCAGATGGCAACCCCGTAGGGACCTTTATCACCTCCCAACCCACTGCTGGACAACTGAGCGAAGCTGCGGATATGACCGTTGATCGTAAGGGGAACTTCTACATCGTAGATAAGGATGCACATCGTGTCCTGAAATATGATCGAGATGGAAAATTTTTACTCTCATTTGGCGAGTACGGGGATCGTGCCGGGCAGTTTATATCGCCTTTCCATCTCATCGCCCTGGATGATGACACCATCCTTGTCGCGGATCAAGCCAAATATAAAAAGGATTACGCCTCCGATTTGCCTAGGCAGCGATACCATCCATTTCAATTTGGGCATGTCCCCTACCGCATTTTTCGGACCCGTTTGCGACGGGTTCAGCGATTTTATGCGGATGGGGAATACGCCGAGAAGATTCTGATCCGTTTTCAGCGTGAGAACGAGGAGAAAGCATACTTGGGTCTCAAAGCCATCGATTATACCGGTAATCTCTATTTCGTTGACAACGAAACCTTGAAGTTTAGGGTGTTCGCCCCCACCTCCCCACTGATTGCTTCTGCGTTTCAAACAGAAGCAAAGTTACAGTACATTTATGATTTTGCGGATATTGAGATAGACAATCAGGATGATCTGGATCACGATCTTGGAACGAAAGCCGATTTTGAGGAACGGATTAAATGGAATCAGATCGGAGCGGAGGTTTCTTTGACCTATGACATAAACGAAGACCTGCGATTCGCAATTTCCAATGGACTAACCTACTTCAAGTCAATTGACACCAGTTTCTTCCGGACACCGGATTTCGAGGATTTCCGGGGTAGTTTCAATCAAGACGATGAAAGCACCGAAACGTCATGGGAGGATCAGATTCAGATTGACTTCACGCTAATTCAGGATCACAATCCCTACCGTTATCGGGAGGCGGGAGCGTTTGCTTATCTTAATGTGACCCGAGACGATTTCATCAACGAGGCACTCCATCCACAAAACGACCGATTTTTAGACTTTAAGGTGCGAATTTCTGGCTGGGGTGCGGGGATGCGTTACGATCTCGGCAGGGCATTCCAACTTCAGTTTATGGTAGCTCACTCCTACGGCTATAATGAGTATACCTATTTCGATGAAACAAATGTTTTGTATGCAACAGGCTTTCTACAAATTGTCGGCACCGTCGCACTCTTGAGCATTGATGGTGTGTTTTGATGCAAAATTGAATAGAAGAGGTGGAAGCGGAGGTATTACTAGCAGGGTTGGTCTTTTTTCTACATCGTTGTGAAAGGTACGCTGCGGTAGGTAGGAGTAATCTTTCGCAGTTATCTTAAAAAAACAGAATAATTAGTTCATTTCTTGGGAGGTTTTCTGTTACTGCCAATAACAAATACGGCTACAAGACCTACAACTCCGGTCGTACCAATGAATCCACCAGGAATCGGAGCACCATTTAGGGCTGTATATCCTCCCCAAACTATAGCGATGGTCCCTAGCAAGAAACCAAGTATTTGACCGAGATGTACTTCACGATTGGAGAAAGATAGCTTTTTCTTTTCTATCCTTCTTTTCTATCCATTGTCTGTGCTCGCTTTGGTTTTCCGCCATTTTAAGAATTCTGTCTGCCGATCCTGGCAGAGTTCTTTCATACTGTTCCATCATAGAAGGCGGAGGAATAGGCCCAGAAACGCTTACTAATAGTTTTTCTAATTCTTCCCCGCTCTCAGGCATTGCTATGGATTTTTGAGGCTCATCATCAGGTTTGGATTGAGGTGCTGTTGATTGATTAGTCATCTAGCTTCACCCTATCTTTTATGATATCCCTGTAACGTGACGCAAATAGTTCCATAGCTTGTGATATATCATTTCCTATAGCAGCCCAGTCAGATTTCAGGGCATTGTAATCAGAAGAGGCATCATGCTCATCAGCAGAATCGTCATATCGGTTGGAGCTCTGAATTCCGAATAGGTCAACTACGCTGCATATTCCTGCTATTATATTATCTTTGTTGAACATCTTCTTCCTCAATTGATGGTCAGGTGTGTTTAGATGTGTTATTTTGGGTCATAAGGAACCATTTCGGGTTATAATTATATCAAAATCTTTCTTTTTGTCAATTTATTTTCCTTTATTCTGGGGTAAAACCTTATATGACCTGCTATCTCATCTTTTAAGAACAGCTTTGTTTTGGAGGGATAACCTAATCATGACAGAAAACAAGCCCTGGACATCCTTCGAGGGCAATTTAACAGACATACTCAAAGAATATCCGCAGCCGCTCATGGCACTTGCAGCCCGTGAGATGCCAGCCGTTCTCCTGCGGCAAGCCTATAATCCTAACCACTGTGCGGGGCTTATACAGCGATTCTATGAGCGTGGACTGATGTACGACCCACACGAAGTCGGAGATGGCAAACCCCACCGTGTGGACATCGGCACCAGCTTGGGACGCTACAATTCTGATCGTGACGAGTTTTTTGCCCACTCCGCCGGGACACATGAACTCTTCAACACCCTGTTCGACGGATACAACGACCCGGTGAAGACCATGTACGCAGCCCTCTCTCAGCTCGCACCGGGCAAGAACGTGATGACTGCGCGTGAGCCGGATGGCAGCCTCTACGGTCCCGCTATCTTCCGTATCTACCACGATGGATTGGGACACGGACCTCACTACGATTCCGTAGCAAAGCGATCAAAGTTATCCACCTATGCCGTTTCTCGATTCCAACACCAATTCGCGGGCGTGCTCTGTTTTCAAAACTCTAGCGATGCGGGTGAGAGCGGCGAACCCTTTCTCTATAATTGCGCGTGGTCCGATGCCGTTCAGGAGGCGCGCGATAACGGCACCTTCCGGGAATACGTGGCAGAACACAGTATCCCCCGTACGCAAGTCCAACTAGAGCCGGGCGACCTCTACTTCTTCTATTCCGAAAATATTCACGAAGTGCCCTTCGTCGTAGGCGATCGACCCCGGGCTGTGCTGGCAATCTTCTTTGCCATGTCCCCGGACGACGAAGAGATTTTTGTTTGGTCTTGACCGACTTTCAACCAAACATCTACTGAACGTTCCCATTTGATAAGGAGGAACCCATGCAAGCAGCCACGACCGCTGAACAACAGACCACTATCCCCGAAATCCATCCCGACGAAGTCATCGACTTCATGAACATTGATGAGACAGACTTCAACTCATTCACGATGGCACAGCGAATCCGTCACTTTGAGGTGGAAGGCTACGTTGTGCTGCCCGACATGTTAGACGCTGAACTCATCGCGAAGCTCAAAGCAGAACTTGCTGACATGCCAATGTCGCCGAAACCCTATAGCGAGTACCAGACTGTCGGATCTGTACAGCCGCAATGGTTCAGTCACGCAACAGCGGAGCTGATCGGGCATCCGCCGATGATTGAGTTTCTTTCAGAATTGATGGGACCTGACATCGTATTCACGCGCGGCTTCTTTCAACGCACGAATCCCGGTTCACCCGGAATCTCAATGCACACTGATGGTCAACCCCACGGCTCCTCGATCTTCGACTATGAAGGCAGCTCCCCGCGGTTGCTGCGAGTCCTCTACTACCTTGACGATCTTCTCCCCAAACGCGCACCGTTTCGAGTCATCCCACGAAGCCATATCTCCTTCCACGCACAGGCAAGTCCTTACGTGCGCTACAAATCCCATCCGGAAGAACTCACCTTGTGTATGAAAGCCGGATCAGCGGTCATCATTCCAAGCACTATGTTCCATGCCACGCATCCGAACACGGACAATTCACCTAGAGAGCTGATCCAGTTCGGTTATCGACCGGCTTGGGCGGGACCGATTCAACCGATGAAGGAGTGGGATCCTGAATTGGTCGCCAACGCACCGGAGCAAGCTAAGCCGTTCTTGCAGAGTCTCAACACCACCGGAGATACTTGGAAACTTGAACATAAGCCGGAAGGGATGACAACTAACGCCCCCGGAATCAATCCGAGTCGTTGGGACAAGTAAGAAGAAAAACAGTAGGTGAACAGCTAAACCAAGGGAGAAAGTAATCTTCTCTCACTTTCTCCCCTTCACACTTTCCCACTTTCAGTCTTTTCCATCGGCTGAGGAAAGAGACAGATGAGAATCACGCAGCTGGAATGCACCGTTGTCTGTGTACCGTTTCTGCCCGGAATTCTGCCACCGCCCGAATATGAGGAGTTCACCACATCTTATCCCGCACCGCTTGGGGAGAGAAGGCAGGATGTGCTGCGTATCCACACGGATGAAGGCATTACCGGGCTCGGTATGAGCGGTCCCTATTTCGGCGAACGTGAGGAGCCACCCCCAGATTTAATCGGTAGGAATCCGCTCGACTTTGAACCGCGTAATCTAGGGGGCGGTGGATACGATATTGCCCTGCTCGATCTAATCGGTAAATCAACCGGCTTGCCTTTGTATCGCATCTTCGGTGGCAAATTCCAAGACCGTGTGCTTATTGATTACTGGATCGGACGGATGGGGCCGGATGCGTCCGCTGCCGCTGCCAAACGAGCATACGAATTGGGCTTCCACGGCATCAAGATAAAATGTACCATAGACGACGGAAATGTGGCAGACCGCGTACACGCTATGCACGAGGCTGCGCCCTCACTACGTATCGTCCTAGATCCCGGTCACCGATTTCACACCGTTGAACAAGCATTGGCACTGGCACGCGAAATCGAAGCGTACGATATCGTTTTTGAAGACCCAATCCCGAAGGATGACATAGACGATTATCGACGGCTTAAGGAGGAGACATCGATCCTCATCGCGCCCCATCTGCAGAATCCACGTCAAGTGATTGAAATGGTGTATCTGGAGACTGTGGACGGGATTAATGTCGCACCTTCGGACTGGGGCTTTCTGGACATGGCACGGATTGCGGATGCTGCCGACATTCCCGTGTGGCAAGCCTCCAATGTTGATCTCGGCATCTTCGATGTTTTCCGTCTTCACGCTTCCGCCGCAACCCCAAATTGCACCCTAGGCAGTGATCTATGCGGCAACTTCGTCCATGAGCACAGCCTGCTTGCTGAACCTTTGGTCCAAGATGGATATGCGCTAGTCCCGGACAAACCGGGGTTGGGCGTTGAACTCGATGAGGAGGCGGTACAACGATACGCAATCCGTTCTTGACATACTCCGCAAACCTAAAGGCTTGGGATTCTTAAAAGCCCGCTTCCGATAGGAGAGCTAATTGTGCGATCAACAACGATGCGTGTGATCAAACCACGTCTTACTTCGTCTCCTGCAATGGACGATGCCCCGCCCACTCCCCCGCCTGTTAGGCTTTGCCTAACAGGCATTGGGGAACTTTGGCGAAATGGAAAGCACCGCACCCTCCCCGCCGGGAGGCTGACACTCGGTTGTGGATTTGACCCCGACTCACCGTGAGGCAATGCTTCGATTTCTGATGCGTATTATACCAGAAACGAACACAAAAAGTGTAAGGTAGATTACACTTTTTTACTTTTTGGCAACTTTAATGCTAAAGCCGTCTGTATAGGCTTCGCCCCAACTGCTCCAAACATAAATGTTGGCGTTTTAGACCTAAAGGTTTTTTCGATAAATGCGGAGAAGAATGAACCGCGGTTGAGGAAATCACAGGACTATCTCCGGCAGAAGAAGTTGAATAATCCCAACCCGTATAACTTAAACGAAGGAGGGTTCACTGGATGACCCCACCTACACCTATTCGCGCTGCCGTAATTGGTCTAGGTCGCGCTGGCTGGAATATCCATGTCCGCACAATGCAGGAACGTGAAGACTTTGATGTCGTTGCCGTTGCTGACCCTGACCCTGATCGTCAGCGACAGGCGCAGAAAGAAGCTGGCGCACAGCCGTTCAACGACTTGGATTCCCTACTAAAGGGCTGTGATGCCGAGCTCATCGTCGTCGCGACCGCATCGGTGGATCATGCGAACCACTCGATTGCCGCACTTGAAGCCGGGCGACATGTCCTGACCGAAAAGCCGATGGCGACTACCTTGGAGGACGCGAATCGGATGCTTGTTGCCGCCGAGAATGCAGGCAAGATCCTGACTGTCCATCAAAGTCGTCGCTGGGGTGAAGATTTTCTCTTTATCCGGCAGATGCTCAAGGACGAACGCTTAGGGCATGTCTTCTTCATCCGTTCAGGGGGGTACGGTTATAGCCGTCGTAACGATTGGCAGACGTTGCGGAAATACGGCGGCGGACTGCTTAACAATAACGGCGTACATGTCGTCGATCAGTGTGTCCTTCTCATGGAATCACCCATTGTGAAGGTCTTCGGAGACCTCCAGCAAGTTCTCCAGCCGGGTGATACAGAAGACCATCTGAAAGTGGTAATGCGAGGCGAAAATGGTCGGGTAATTGATCTGGAACTCACAAGCGCTTGTGCAGCATCCCTCCCTTCGTGGACGCTCATGGGGACACGCGGTACGTTGACTGTCACAGAGGGAACGGCTGTGCTGCACTACGTGAAAGACGACCTAGCGCCGCTCGAAGCCATTGATAGACCTCTCGCAGCTGAACGCAAATATGGCGTTGAAGGCGGCGATGAAATTGAACTTGAAAAAATGGAACTTGAAGCTAAAGCACCTCCCGGCACATCGTTCTATAACCAACTTTCTGACGCTATTCGCAACGGTAGTCCCCCGCCGGTTGATCCAGCGACAGCACGTGAGACAATCCGTGTAATGTCTGAAGCACGGAAAGGAACACAGTTTCCAGCCTAACCGTGAATCAATCTAGTCTTCTGATAACATAAACCCGAAAGGAAGTTACCATGTCACAGCCACGCATCATGTTCTATCACGATGGACGCCATCCCCTCATCTATATGTACGAGCCACCGATGCAGAAAGAGGAGTATGAGGCAGCGGTTGACGAGTTGGTCGGTACGCCCGTGGATGCACTGATGTTCTGTCTAGGGGATGGGCGCACTGTTCTGCACGACACGAAGGTCGGCGAACTTTGGGGACACAATGTCGAAAAATGGCCCCACCTCGTTTTTCGGCGAGCGCATCAAAATGCCAAGCACCTGATCGAATCGGGAAATGATCCGCTACGCATCGTCTGTGACCGCGCCCATACGAAGGGAATGCTGATTTATCCCACGCTTCTGGTGCAACAAGGGCGAGCTCCCCGCGAACAAGATGTGCGCTGCTCCAACTTCCGTTTTGACAACCCGCACTTGGAGATTGGTGCGCGTGGCGATCTGGATGCTGACTTCCCCGGACTCACCTGCCTCGACTTCAAACATGAGGAGGTCCGCGAGGAACGATTTGCCCTCATCAAGGAGACCCTGAACAACTATCCGATTGACGGTTTTGAACTGCAACTCAACTACACACCATATTACTTTCATCCGGACGAAGTCGAAGCCGGGCGCGAGATTATGACCGCGTGGGTGCGGCGGGTCTATGAAGCCGTCAAGCGGAGCGGCGCAAGGCGTGAATTAGCAATTCGTATCCCCGCAAGCCTTGAAGGTTGTCTAGAAGTAGGCATGGATGTGCGCGATTGGATGCAGCAGGGAATCGTAGATGTCGTTATAGGACAGACATTTTCGGGACCGGAGTTGGTGGATTCGACAATCGACTTCCGTCCGCTGGTCGAAGCAGCCGAAGGAACGAGCTGTCGGTTTCACGCAGCCATTCAGAGCCATGTGGATTCTGACCGATTGGGAGAAGCCTCCGTTGAAATGGTACGTGCCACCGCCTGTAACTACTGGGCGCAGGGCGTTGATGGGCTCTACCTAGCACACTGGTTCGGAAATTGGCCCTATCAGGCAGATTTCTACGAAAAGCTGCGGGAGCTGCCTCATCCTGAGGTGATGGCATCCAAGGATAAATACTACTATGTTCCCACGGAAACGGGACGTTATCCAAAACCCCCTACGGAACCCGGCATCGCTATGTCCCTACCAACTACCTTGGCGGAAGACCGTCCCACTGAGGTGAAATTTAAGATCAGTGACGACCTATCACGTTGGCATCAGGTTGGGCGGATCCACGAAGTCCTCCTTCGTGTACGAATCATGAACACAACAGAACTTGATAGTCTCCGTTTCAGGTTGAACGGGTTAGACCTACCAGATGAACTGCTACGCAAATTGAACGAGATGTACCGGATGAGCGCGCCGCGCTACCGCACCGGATCGGGCTACTGGTTTATTTATAGGCTGGACGAAGCGCATTGGCCCCAACAGGGTGACAACACGCTCGAAGTCACGTTGCTAAAACGTGATCCGGACATAATCCCTGAGAGTTATATCCGCGATGTAGAGTTGGAAGTCAAGTACCTGATGGGTAAGCATTTTCATCGGGGTCAGGACGCGGATTTGGGATCCTACGAATACTCTGGAATTTAGTTCTTAGTTTGTAATAAGGAGAAATTACATGCCTCAATCCAATCCCTTATCCTTAGGAACAGCAAAACAACTCCTCTTCGATGACGCTCTTGTCGAAGCTAAAGAAGGCTTCACCACTACCATGAATCCCGCCACGCGGACCAATACACCCGTCCTAGCACCTGAAAAGCCGTGGGAGTCGCGCGGCTGCAATAATCCCACGGTGATGCTGGATGAAGGTGTCTACAAAATGTGGTATTCCGCCAACGGGGAGGATGGAGTACCACGAGACTGCTACGCCACATCTACAGATGGGATTCACTGGGAACGTCCCAACCTTGGACTAATCGACTACCAAGGCTCGCGGGAAAATAATATCATCTCTCTCGATCTTAATCACGGAAGTATCTTCAAAGACCCATCCGCCGAACCTGAACGACGCTTCAAGTGTATTCTTGGTGCCGGTAAATATGACTACATAGCAGTAAATTGCGGTGGGGCACGGTTCCGGTACGACGAAGACCCACCGGAAACATGGCATTACGGCAGCGTGGGTGGCTTGTATTCGCCTGACGGAATCCACTGGACACCTTGTGAAAAACTGATTATGCCGTGGTATACCGATACTAGAAATGTGGCTTTTTGGGATGATCGTATCCAGAAGTACGTGGCTTATGTCCGCTGGAACGAATATTTGCGGGTGGAGGATGGGGCGCTTCGTGGTTCTTTTGACTATCGCGCCATCGCCCGATCAGAAAGCACGGACTTCGAGAACTTTCCTGTGCCAGAAAAAATCCATGAGCCCGATTTCGATGATCCCGAAGATGCAGATATGTGGGGTGGTGGTCTCTACGACACAGCGGCACTGAAATATCCCTTAGCAGACGACGCATACTTTATCTTCACTGCTGCGTACTACCACACCACCGACGCGCTGGACATACAACTTGCGACCAGCCGTGATGGGATAAATTTCACACGGTGGCGAGAACCGTTTGTGCGGCTCGGTCCCGATGGTGCTTTCGACTCGATGATGATTTATATGGGGGTCGGTGTGCTGCCCATCGGTGACGAACTTCGGCTCTACTACGCCGGCTATGATCAACCCCACGATAAAGTCCCCAGCAAAGAATACTGTCCAGCCATCGGATCCGCTCTT
Source organism: Candidatus Poribacteria bacterium (assembly GCA_965208425.1). Lineage (GTDB taxonomy): Bacteria > Poribacteria > WGA-4E > WGA-4E > PCPOR2b > PCPOR2b. The sequence continues at coordinate 5,755,979 of OZ242335.1, forward strand.
TTGCCTCTTGATGGTTTTGTCTCTCAAGACGCCGCCGGACAGGAGGGATGGCTGACCACGCTGCCTTTCACTGTTGAAGGGAATCACCTAGAAGTGAACATGGATGGCAGCGCTAGAGGTTGGCTCAAGGTCGAAATCTTGGATGAAGGGCTGCAACCACTAAAAGGTTTCACAGAAGCAGACGCAGATCGACTCGGCGGATGCAGCACAGCCCAAATCGTAACATGGGACAGCAAGCAAGATCTCTCAACACTCAAAGGACAAACGGTGCGCTTGCGATTTGTAGGACAGTCGGTGAAATTGTATGCGTTTCAACTCCGATAACAGAAGGAGCTGAGTCCAAATGAAGGGACAACTTTCTTCAGAACACATTGATGCAATAAATCGATGCCGACGGGTAATTGTCAATTTTGACGTTATTTCAGCGGACGGCGCAAGGTTCGCCACAAAAGAGATTGAGCGGTTGGTCGAGTGGAAGTTTATGTTCGCTGACGAGCCGGGGACACACATCGACAGCATCTACTGGAGTTGGGGTGAGGGGCATCAGGCACCTTACCCGAGCGACGTTTTACCGCTCTACGATTCGCCCGGATTCAAAAAGTGGGCGGACGACGGAGTTAATATCGTCCAAGTGTTTCTTGAGGCAGCGAAGCAGCGCGGCATAGAATCGTTCTTTTCCTACCGGATCAACGGTTCGGATAACGACTTAGGTCCTGTTGCGAAGATTCCGATGAAGGCAGCACATCCCGACTGGCTTATCCATACGTGGAACGCTAACGGTTACTGGAACTTCGCCCTCGAAGGTGTCCACGAATACAAATTGAGTATTCTCCGTGAAGCAGCGGAGCATTACGACTTCGACGGTATCGAACTGGACTTTGCAAGGGTCTGCCCCGTCCTGCCACCGGGACATCAGTGGGAGTACCGCGATAGACTCACCGATTTCATACGAGCCACACGAGTGATGCTGCAGGAAATTGCACACAAACGTGGGCGTCCACTTCTGCTTGCGGCTCGCATACCCGAAAACTTGGAGGGTTGTCATTTCGATGGTATCGATCCTGAAACGTGGGCACAGGAGGAACTGTTAGATATCTTCGTTATGGGGTGCCGATCGTTCGACGTGGATATCCCAGCGTTCCGTAGAATCACGGAGGGGACACACATCAAACTCTATCCGTGCATCGACGATCATCACGCCTCAGACGGCTACCAGTGGCCCCCCATCGAGGTGATGCGCGGTGTGGCAGCGAATTGGTATCAGCAGGGTGCGGCTGGCATCCAGACCTTCAACTTCGCCCACGCAACCCCAGAGGAAACAGATCGTATCCTTGGCCAGATGTACCTAGAGAAGGGATGGCACACACACCGTCAGGCGTATCAGGAAATTGGTGATCCGGCTGCCCTCAAACACAAAAGCAAAATCTTCGTTGTGCAGCGTCGGGGTGGCGGTCACGGTACAATCGTCATACCTAACCCGGAGGATTGGAGTACACCCCGATTCATGTACTTCAACACGAATATGTTCGGGCAGTTGCCTGCACCGTTAGATAATGATGGGGCGGTGGATACTCTCTTAACAGTCGCTGTCGCAGATGATGTGGACGCCGCTGCCGATAGCGTCGATCGAATCACACTCCGCCTGCTGCTATCCGACCCGGAGGCAGAAAATCTGTCGGAAGATGAACGATTGCAGCCTGTCACGGTGGCAACCATCGGCCACCCCGGCACCTTTCAGAACACCCCAGCAGCTAAAGGAATCGAAGATCAAATCGAGGTGCGAGTCAACAATATCCTCTTAGGGACACCGACGATCGAAGAAGGTTGGCTGGTGTTTGCGATTCAACCCAAGTTCCTAGCGGTCGGCGATAATCTCGTCGGCGTGCGAGTGACCGAACGCTCCGCTGATGCCCAACATCAAATTCTGATTGAGAAACTTGAGGTACACCTTGAATATCGTTAATGTGTTGATTAACTTGGATAAAACCTGAACCTAAAAATCCTGAAAACAAATGATAATCGAAAACCAAAACTACATGATCCGTTTGGGAAACTCGAACAACATCTATTGGGAACAGGGAATTTATCCAGACTGGACCGCCCTCAATGCCTTCCGCCACTTCCCTGATCAACAGATAGGTACAGGCGTTGAACCACACTATCACGACAATGACGAAATGTGGCTTTTCACCGCCGGACGCGGCGAAGTGTGGCTAAACGACCAGTACTTTGAGATCACTCCCAATACGCTGGTCTACACGCCGATGGGCGTCGTGCACCGGTTCCAGATGTTTACCGGCTACGAGAACAACGCCATCGTGACACAACTTGAGCGACAGAAACGACCAATCCATATCTTGGTGGAGGAAGCGGGACCCCCGCTCCCGACCGTTCCGGGGTTTGTCCTTCCCGGCGAAAATAACACCGGTCCCATCCCAAATCGGGGCACACGCTGCCCGTTAAGCGAGTGGCGAGCCGTCACATTTGGCCCTGGTGAGGGGATTGACGAATCACCCTTGACCTGTAATGAGCATTGGCTGGTTGTCGGTGGGACGATCGATCTGACCGTTGACGGGTTGGAAATTGAGTTAGCGAATGAAGACTTGGCGATGCTCAAAACCGGGGCTGTGAGGGAGATTAGCTCGGCTGAGGGTGCCCGCGTGGTTTTGGCTCGCGAGTAGGATCATCTAAGCTACTATCTGTCGAAAATCCAGCGGAAAAGGAGAAATCAACAGATTTGTGTTGGTTCACTTTCTCACTTTCCTACCTGTGCACTTTCATGTGCCTCACCCATTTCTGCTTCATTTAATATCCCAAGAAAATACGGAACGCCGAAAAAGAGCAGACTGATTGTCATCGGGGTCAATTCTACTGCCCCCCGACGTTTCGGGTCATCGCTCCAATCCTGATCTTCGATAAGTCCTTGAAGTACTGTCCGCCCAATCTCCAGATATTTCCGCTCTCCCGTCAGTTGGTAGGCATAGGCAAGGTGCCGACAGATGATGCCGCCATAACGCTGTTGCAGTGCACATTCAGCGTTGAGGGGGTTCGGATAGCCACAAAACCAGTCCACCGCACGACGATAAACTTCCGCAACATCCTCTCGTCCAGTCATGCGGTGGAGCAGCTCCAACCCAACCATCAGATAGTGGGTCTGATAGCCCTTCTGCTCCTCCATCGGTAACACGCGGATGGGCGGTTCTGAGTTTGGAGAGGCAAACTCTCCGGCACTGATTCCTTTCCATTTCCAGTACTCCTCATTGGTAAAAGGTGGGGCGGTTCCCATCTCCACCGCCAATGTTGTCCCTTCCGTCGCCATGCCGTAGGGTCCTTGGTTCGGCAGCTTATCCGGCGTCGAAACCTGAAACCGCTTGTGCCAGCTGCCATCCTCATTCTGCCCACGGGCAATTACGGTGTAGACCTCCTCGGCTCTCTCCTTGAAACGCGATTCGCCGGTAATCTCGTAAAGATAGAGCAATCCCCGAAGTACATTAGCAATGCTCCGCAGGCTGAAACTATAGGTCGGGTCCTCCGTCCATCGGTATCGCAAAAGGAATTCCCCTGCCTCCCGCAGTACCTCGTAAGTTCGCAGGTCGCCTGTCAGATAGTAGTAATCCATCCAGTTGTCTATAAAGGTGTGCGACGCACAAGGTTCATCGCCGAAATGATCTGTGCTGTGTCGAAAGCAGCCGCCGACCATGTAAGGACGGAACGGATGAAAATGACACGTATCCACATCTGCTGAGTGTCGTGTCATGGACTCACCTAACTGGAAATAGTCCGCTCTGCCTGTGCGCAGATATTGAATCCAGACACCGTGTCGGGGATCCCATTCGCTGTTGCACCAACCCCACCGTCCATAGAACCGCCAATCATTTGCCTCTTGCTCCCACGTGACAAGCGCATCGCCCCAATCGAAAAAACCGTACCAGCGACCAACTTGGATGTTTCGGGTCAGCCAATCCAGAAAGCCGGTCATCATCCGCTCAGATTCAGGAAATTGTTTGGGATCAACCGGAGCAAATCCACCGGTTACTTCGCATTGTGCCATCCATTCCGGATCGATGGTGACGTGCGGTGGCGTCAGTAGTTCCCGCAGCCGGTCGGGAATTTCATCACGTTTTGATGTTTTGTAGAAGCAGACGAAAAATTCACTTGTTTTCGCTGTGCCGGTGCCGTCGGCGTAGACCCCTTCACCCTCTCCCCACGACATTTCCTCCGCATATCGCTTGAAACTAAGTCGTTTTCCATCTAAATCCTTCCAGAGAAAAACATCAATGCCTTCCCCGGTTCCTGCTGCTCGCAACGCCTTGGGATACTCTTCGGGCATATAACGCAATCCGACACCCACCCCCACATAGTCATCCTCAACCGTCATCCACCCCTCCGTCCGTTCACCCTCAGCGACGATTTGATGTGCTGCCACACGTTGTCGCTCAACACGGAACTGATTATCTGACTGTTGACCCAACAGAATTGCTTCGTCTGGACTGAGACTTCCCTCGGTAGGTCGTAACGACGCTGCCCGAAAGCGCACTGGGTTTTTCAAGCCAACCGGCACCCGTACGGCAATCTCCTCCACCTCAGTTTCTCTTGGATTACACGCCACCACCACAGTATGAAGCACACGAAGGTGAGTTTGTCCAGCATAGGCGTAAATCCGCGTGACCATCCGAAAGGGTCGGTATCCCGCGTAGTGGTGCATCGGGATATCCGCCTCAAAAGCCCCACTGCACTTGATGACCACACGCAGGGGACCTAACTCCTCTAACTCTACGGCGTAATCATCCTTTGCCAAGGAAGCCAAACAGTCCCCGCCCATCCCGTAGAGGTAACGTTTCCCCTCCGTGCTGTCAAATGACTCACAGATACGCACCCACGCCTCACCACTAGTAGGGAACGCAGATCTGCGTTCCCTACGGACGACTTCGCACTCCGGTAAGAATCCATCCTCCGCATCTACATTTCCCAATTCAGCAGATTCAATCAGTGAAAATTGCTGACGGTTGACGATAAACCGCAGCGGTCCGGTACAGACGATAATTTGATCATCGCTCTCCTCGATTTGGATTGCCTCATTTGATGGAATTGATGCGGGTTTCTGACCATAGCAGAAGGTATAATTGGCTTGCCCTTGCGTTGGCACATCCGCAGAGAAATCGGTTAGCACCCACTTCAGACTCCCGTCCTCCCATCGACCAAGCGTCCGAACCTGTGCCGGCACCGGCTGGCCATCGCCATCTTCAACCCAAACCGAATCCAGATTGTGCAATGCGCCTTGGGGCAGCGGAACACCCTGCGTGATGGGCACGTTTTGATGAGGAATTCCCTTTGTCTCTGAAACGCTGAGACGGACCTTATGTGTCATCGTTTGACTCATGCTTTACCTGCTTTCAACGATTGTAACGTGCTGTTTCCATAGTTATTAACCTTTGGTGCTAGTTTAGTGAGAAAGTCTTTTACACATTATTCGAGTCGTTTTCGATCCCGATTTATCGGGGAGTTCATTAGTTGGTTGATTCATTCTTCTTATGTTCCACCCTTCAGATACACATGTCGAAAATACCAGGAATGTTGCATAAGGTGCTAGGCTCAATGAGCCAAGAATTAATGGATAACCCACCGGGTATTTGGGGCTTTCGGTTATTTGTTTACCTGTGTACTATAGACATGTCGCCCCGCTGGGGCTAAATGAATCGCTGAACTAATGATTTTTATGTTTCACGCATCACGTTTTACGTTATCAACAGCTGCAAACTAGCACCATTGGTTATTATTCTATAGGTAACTCGTAACATGCCGCCTCCCTATCGTTTCTCACAAGCAGATATTGTCCGGCAAGTGCAGGGTTATTCCACGTTTTGCTCGCTAGCGCAGAGAAACGCGCTACCTCTTTGCTCTCATTCGGATTGACTTCAACCAAGAGGACATCGCCGGATTCCGCACTCACAAGCAGTAGATCGCTCTCCTCCCTGCTCCCATCGGAATCATCAACTAATATCACCTGCCCATGTCCGTAACGGCCACGCTTCCATTTGCGTTGTCCATCCGCGAGATCAAGACACACAAACACACCATCGTCTAACCCGTAGATGTACCCATCTCGGTGAACGACGTTCGTGAACTTCGCTTTGAGTCGGGGCGTCTCCCACACCAGAGTAGCTTTCAACAGATTATCCCCATCGTGCGCGATTTGGAACAGTTTACATCCGATGCCGTAGGCACTTGAGACGAAGACGCGATCTCCCGGTAGCGGCAGCGGTTGAGAGACACATTCGGTGCCGCTAGGCCAAGGATGCTGCCAGAGTATCTGCCCGTCATCTGGGTCGTGGGCAGCTACGCTCCCATAATTAAAAATAAGTATCTGAGGTACACCTGCGAGCGTCGTGATCAACGGCGAGCTATACCCCGCGGGACTGCTACCGCCGCTCCAGACGCGTGCCCCCGTATCCTTGTGATAGGCGACCAACGATTTACCTGCCCCGCCTCCTGCGCTCACCACCACAAGGTCATTCAGAACGAGCGGCGATCCACTCATCCCCCACGATGCAAGCTCTGCGTCGTTGTCATAGAGGATATCCTCCGACCAAATACGTTCTCCGGTTCCTAAGTCTAAGCAATTGAGGATGCCGGTCGCACCTAGCGTGTAGACCCTATCTTCCACGATTGTCGGCGTTGCGCGGGGCCCAACACCGGCAGGCGTTGCTTCATACCTATCGCGATCGCTATGGTTCCATCGCTCTTGACCAGAATGTAGGTCGTAACAGACAACCATCTCATATTCGCCGCGTTGCTCTTGGGTGATCGCTGAATTTCCAGCCACAGCAAAAGCCGACCAACCGGCCCCGATGGGCTGTCTCCACAAAAGTTGCGGCGGACGTTCCGACCAATCCCGCGCTAATTTTATCCCCTGAACCGTCCCATTGCGATGTGGTCCAAGAAACTGAGGGTAATCCTTCCCCCCCGCCTGCGGGGGGAAAAGGGGAGCGGTTGGAACGCTTCCCGTCAAAGACTCAGCAGCCTTTTCACCCCAACGCCATTCGAGCAGTGGTACTAAGTCTCCACTAAATCCTTTCACCCGAAACAGCATGATCGAAAGGAGGAGAATCAGCACAACCGCGCCAAACGCAAGCAGCCGGACTTCCCACCGCAGCCGTGAGAAAAAGAGCAGCCACAGCAGCATCAACAGGAACGAAAGCATTAAGACCAATACTGTATGAAGAACCCGTGATTGTCGGTGTGGCGCATCTACGGTCCAGAGCAGTATAATTGCTAAAATGGTTAGGACAAGGATGATAGCGGCGGGCAACCAGCGGATGCGAGATTTGCTTTCGGGTGTAGGCATTTACAATAATCTCATTGTTGGGCGCGGAGAGAGGCGCGTAGTTGTGTTGTTCCTTCAGCGTCAATCGTGCTATCATTTTCCACGATCAGGACACCATACTCCTCTTCCGCAGTTTTTCGGTCGTAGTAGCCGCGTTTGACATCCTGTAGGACTAACTCCGGTGGACGATCTGTGGGGTTACCATATCCGCCACCTCCCGGCGTCTCTAGTCGCAGGATATCACCCGCCTGCATGGGAATACCCTCATCTTTGCTGATGTGGGGTGGATTGTATTCCTCCCCTTGGAGGATGAATGTGTGTTTTGCCGATTTTGCGGATTTTCCGCCGAGGATTCCGAAGGGCGCGAAACGCCCACGCTCTCCTAGCATTGACGCGCTTGCTTCGCCCCGCCGAATTTGAAACTCAAAAATCACGCCGAGACCACCCCGACGCATACCCGCCCCTCCTGACCCTTCCCGTATGGTATATCGGGTAAAGAGAACGGGGTAGCGAGATTCAAAGATCTCCAACGCTTGGGTTCGGGCAAGGGCAATGGTCGGATTGCCGTTAATAAGCCCATCGGTCAGGTAATTTCCGCCGTATCCACCGCCGATGAAAGAATAGAAGACGTAATATCCCTTCTCTGAGTCTTCGCCTCCTACAGAGAGGTTCGTCACCGTCCCCATCGGTGCGGCGTAGCTCTTATCGGGAATCGCCTGACTGAGCGCCCCCAACACCACATCAATGATACGCTGACAAACTTCGGAGGCACATCCAGAGACGGGACGCGGCAGTTGGGCGTTGATAAAGGTTGTGGGGGGCAGATCAAAGGAGAAGGGCGCGAAGCACCCGGCGTTGATGGGAACATCGGGAAAGATATGCTTAAAACCAATATAGACCCCAGCGATAGTCGTGCTAAGGACACTGTTGAGCGGTCCCTTGCAGGGTGGGCTGCTCTTGGAAAAGTCGATATGGACATCACTCCCCTTTACCTCCATCTCCATGTGGATGGTGAGCGGTTTCCATTCCACCCCGTCGCTGTCGATATGGTCTTCAAATGTGTATACCCCGTCCGGAATGCTTTCAATATGGCTTCGCATCAACTGCTCTGAACGCGCACTCAACTCTGCGATAGCACCAAAGACCGTCTCCTCCCCATAGCGATCAAGCAGCCGGGTCAATCGTTCAGCACCAAGATTGAGGGCGGTCACCTGCGCGATAATATCGCCTTGCCGTTCATCTGGCACCCGCACATTGTGCAGGATGATGTCAAGCACCTCTCTGTTCAGCTTCCCCTTGTCCAAAATCCGTATCGGCGGAAGACGAAGTCCTTCCTGATAAATCTCTGTAGCTTTGCTGGAGAACCCACCGGGCACGCGTCCACCGATGTCGGGCCAATGTCCACTATTGGCGAGAAAAGCGGTCAGTTTTCCTTTATAGAACACGGGCTTGACCATCTTCACATCCATCAGGTGCGTACCACCCAAGTATGGATCATTCACGATGTAGATGTCCCCCGGCTCAATGTTCTCAATTGATTCAATCACCGTGCGGGTGGTAAATTCCATAACATAGATGAAACTCGGCAGTCCACGCGGGCCCTGCATGATAACTTCGCCGTTGGTTTTATCGTAGATACCGCTGGCTCGATCAAAACCGTCGGAGATTACCGGCGAAAACGCCATCCGTTCAAGGGTGGCGTCCATCTCGTCCGCAATCTGCTCTAGGCTGCCGCGAATCACGGCGAGGGTTATTGGATCTATTTTCATACTAACCTACCTCTCAAAAGATAAGAAACGCAAGGACGCCACGACACAAAAGCCTCCGCGAATCCACACGAATCTGCGCTAAATTTATTGGTAAGACTTGCGCAGCCAACTGTAGGCGGGGCATCCCCAGGCACGGGATCCTCTCGGACTTGCCCCGCACCAACTGTGCTGAAATGCGTAAGTCCTAACAGCAATAGATGCTATGATCAATGCGTATTGTGCTGCTCCTGCTAAACCAAACCCCAAAGCTAAAAAGATAGGGATTATGTAGAAACAGGCTTTTAGTCCACGCTAATATTTTTCTCTTGGAAAAAACTTCTGAAACTCCGGTTTGATATGATAACGTACATCATCTGGGTAATCTTCGTGCTCAGGCACAATATCTACAAACCTCCCAATAGCTTCGGTAACAGCATCACACACTCCGATATCACCACAAGCGAACATGATCCCCAAGTTGTCCAGCAAGGCAACAATAACAGGATCTGTCTCTAATTCCAATGCGATTTTATCGTAGCGTCCAAGATATTCGACAGGAATATCGGGGAAATTGGGATTTTCTGCTTCCTTTAATCCACCATCAGGGAAAAGGACATTCCACATCAGTTCGTTTATGAGGTCGTCTCTTCTCCCTGTGTTACCCATTTGATAATGGAAGTTAGCCTCATTCCATAACTCGTACGGTAAAATCTTTTCGGGAGATTGTTCGCCCTCTTTCAGGCAGCACGTATAGTGAATATTGCCATAAAAGTTTCGGACTTTAGACTTCTGCATGTGACATTTTGGACACAATGCTTGCAAATCGTCTAAACTCTCATTGCCAAGACTATCGTAGTGAAGATGGTGAATTTGTGTTGCTTCACGAGTACAACCTCCTTCACATTCACATTTTCCACTACAGGTGTCCAACTTCGCTTGGCGTTTTTCTTTCCACGCTTCGGATTGCATATACTTGCGATAATTCATTGGGATTTCTCCTTCCTTATTTTTAGGCGCCCAAATGTCTATTTTTTTTATTATCACTAAAATATGCAGGCGATTCATCGCTGCAAGACACCATTTCCAACGCCCGATGAATCGGGATTAAGAAACAGGCAACTACAGTAGGGGCACCATCAAGGACCCCGTAGGGAACAACAATCGTTGTTCCCTACTGAAATGCGTAACTCCTAGTCTATTTATCCTTAGGATTCACTATATTGCTCTAAGCGGGGAAACCATTTGCACAATTGAATTTCGCGTTGTGGGGATTCACGGTGCGGATCATTTCGCGCAGCTCGTCTCGGCTTTGGTGGACTTTCTTTAGGAAAGCCTCCTTTTGTATATCTTCAAGCCAATCTAAAACCTGTGTTGTCGTGCGAAAACGAGCGAATTCTTCGATAAGGATAATCGGGAGATTTGGGAAATTATCCAGATTGAGTGGTTTGTCAAACTTTTTGTCTGGCATTGGGGAATCCTTTCTGTAATTTATCCGATTGTTAGCATCTGTTAGGCAAAACCTAACAACCAGAAGTGGCTCATCGAAAAAGAAAATGCAAGTCCCGATACATCGGGATTCCGCCTTGCGGAACGAGCGGAACCCGGAGAGAAAACAAGTTTTCAAAAAAAACTCGGTTTCTGTGCCACTTTACCCTAAAGTAACTTTTCAAACAGGTTCTTAACGTTATTGGCGATAGCCGTTCTTGTCCCAAGTGGATACCGCGCCGTTGCCATTCTTATCGACAGACATCCTAGCCAGCACAGTGGGCCATAAACCCTTCACGTCAACGAAACCGTGGTCATCAAGGACGTACATTACTACACGTTTTTCTCCAAAACTGTTACAAACATCGATCTCGCCGCCATGGTCAGAGGAGCGCATAACTGCCGAGACATTTCCGGTCTTGCCCTGCAGCCAAAGGACTCCCCCATATTCATTGACGCTCAACTCTGCTGTTGCTTTTCCTTCCTTGCCACGTACAGTGACCAAGCCGCCGAAAAGACCTGAACGAATCTTAACTCGCGTTTTACCGCTTTCATCAACGACCTCTATCCCCTTACACTTAATCGTGTGAAACACCGCATTTGTAGACTGAGACTGAGCAACGACGCCAACAGGGATAAATAATCCCACGAACATCGTTATAAATGCACCGAAACACCCACCAATCACCGCGTACAATACCTCTTTCCTTTTCATTGTGCCCCCCTCCATAGATTGGGATTATGTCTGCTAAAGTTGCTAGTGTTTATTGGAATAACGCAGTTTGAATGAGAAGGCACCTCCAGATCCGATTGCACTTATACCAAGTAAATACCCCAAATCATACCACCAACCCCTGTTATCTATCTCATAGATGCGGATGTTGTCATTGAAAACACTGATGATAAGACTCAACCAACAAAGCAAACCATGCCAGATTCCCGAAAAAAAACCTGCGGGTTTATACTCGGTTGCTGCACCATCACCGGGCAAGCAACCTATTACTGTGAAAATCGCTAAAGATACGATCGCCATTAGATGGAGGGGCTTTATTATTTCTACTTTCTTCTGCTTGCGATTCATTATATCTCCCCTTTCTGTTTTTAGGTGTCTTAGGCGGGTTGTGTTTGTTAGAGAATGGTACCAGTATTTTGTCTAGCTGCAAAGTTTTCCTCAATCGCCTTATACCCTGCACGAGTGAATGCTTCCCAGATCTGATGATGTCAGTGGATGGTGCTACACGGCAAATTAACGTCCAACGATTAGTTGACATTTGTTATTTTTATTGTAACAAATGATGTTATCGGTTGTCAAACACAAATTGCTCAACAGATTGTCGATTGGAGTGCAGATTACCTATTGACACTGAAACCAATTAAGGGCAGCTGGAGGGTGTTTATAATTATTGCCCCAATGCTGCATCGGTTCCGTTCCCCCGTTCCGAGGGCAGGCGTGAATCCCGATCCTTAATCGGGAGATTCAGAGCAACCCCGATTTCATCAAGGGTTCAAGGCAATCCGAATTAAGATTATGAGGATTTAAGGATTCACAGGATCAGACGACTCAAATTGACCCAGATGATGGGGACGCTCATTTAACGGACCGTGCTAAGAAACCGAGTTTTGCAGAAAAAACTCGGTTTTCAACAGCGCTGCGGGGAAGTCGAGTGTTTCTCGCAATAGCAACAGCAAAATGTCAACACACCCTAACCTTTTGCTAACTTATTTAGCGGTAGACCGCTTGAATCATAGATCGGATGTAGCCGACAGCAAAAGCTCTGCCCGCCCATTGCGTGTTCTCTTGCGGGAAACTGGGCGTGTGGTCCATCATGAAGGGACCTGCAAATCCCACCTCTCGATAGGTCTGCATCGCCTCATACATATCCACATCTCCCTCATCCACGAAAACTTCCTGGAAACTCTTGGGGGTGCCCCGAATGTTGCGAAAATGGACGTATGCAATTTTGTTCTGTGAACCGATGCGTCGGATGGCAGAAGGCACGTCTTCTCCCATCTCACGGACACAGCCCTGACAAAACAGCATGGCGTTCATCTCGCTAGGAACGGTGTTGAACGTGCGCTCGAAATGGTCGAGGGTCGAGAGGATTCGGGCTGCGCCGCCCAGTGGCTCCGGAATAGGCGGGTCGTCCGGGTGTATCGCGAGTTTAACCCCTGCCTCCTCAGCCACCGGAACAATACGGGTAAGGAAATAGCGTAAATTCTCTAGCAGTTGCTCTTCGGAGATATACTTTTCGGGCACGTCAGCGGGATCTTCCATGAACTCATCGTAATCGAAGGTACTATAGCGAGCACCACCGCGTCCGATAGCTGAGGTGGTACGGAAATTCCCGATAGGTTTGAAGTTATAACCCAAGGTTCGGATCCCTGCGGCACCGAGATTCCGAATCATTGTGCACCACGCATCGATCTTTTGATCCCGATCCGGCTGAACGAGTGAAATCTCGTCCCAACAGTTCATGCCCACATTATCCAATTTCATTCCGTGGGAATCAACGCGCCGACTCATTTCCTTCCAGAAATCGGCACGATCCGCCCCATCTTTGAGATCATCTGGCGGTGGGTTAATCGTAACATAGTCCACACCGATGGCTTTGAAGAGGCTCAAATGCTCATCGTCCATTTGAGTCCAAGGCAACTGTTCTTGAATTAGCATCGTGACTGTCTCCATCCTTCAAATTCAGGAGAAAACGAGACGACGAGACAGTCCCGTTATCCCGTTTTCTGGTTTTCCCGTTTTCATCTATCAAGCCTCCCAGCGTGTCGCCACCGAGTGCGTTACGCCATCCGCCAACGTGATGTAATAAGTCGTCAGAATGCTCCCATCGGAAAGTTGAGTGGAGATCGGATAACCGACATCAGCACCCCCACGCTCCGTATCGGCTCGGAACTCGCTGGGCGTTCCGCCGTCGTCACGTAGAACGATGACGTTGGCCATATCCCACGTAACCCCGCCATCGTGGCTCAAGACCGCACGTATCCCCATCGGTTCGCGGCGATATCCAAATGAACACAGTATCCGTCCATCTCGGAGTTTCAGCAGGTGCGGCGGATACCCCCAGATAGGTGTCTGTAACGGTTGCGACCACGTCCGTCCACCGTCATCCGACCAAGTCTCCAGAAGATAGCTGCCCTCTGTGCGCGTATGGGCAAGGACACGCCCGGGGGAGACCTCCAGAACTGATGTCTCGTTGCCCTCTACCCCTGTTACATAAGATCCCATCGTCAACCAACGCCATGTCTCTCCTCCATCTCCCGACCGCCAAATGTAGGTTCGCCATCGGGCATCGGGATCGGAGCCGTAGACGGGAACCAGAATCGTGCCATCTGCCAGCCACGCCGAACGCGGAAACGCTGTAATATGGTCAACACCGGGCACCGTCCACTCCTGCCGTTCCCACGTCTGTCCTTTGTCAGCCGAACGTTGGACAAACACCTTGTTACTACCTACCATAATTGCGTCCTTGTCGTTTGGGTGTGGACGCACAAATAGCCCCTGTGCTTCTGCTTTCGCCTGTTGCTCTGCCGGATAAGCCTTCCAACCCACTGTACCGGCACAGAGATACGTCCCGTCCGGCATCACAGCGGCAAAGCGGTCATATATTTCACGCGGCGATGTGCCGGGCCAATTGTCGGGAAGTGCAGGGTCATCTGTTTCCTGCCATGTTCCTCCCTCGTCCTCCGACAGCAGCACCAACCAATCGCCGACCGCATAGTGGTCATGGAATGGCGCAACCGGAATGCCGACCGTCAGTCTTCCATCGGGCAGGTGGGTTAGGACAGGAAAAGCACCGTAAAATCCCTCTTGTCTGTAAAGAATCGTATGGTTCATTACTTCACCTCACTACCTCACATCAAAAATATTCGAGGCTATAGGTCGTTTGGGGTGGTAGAAGCGCGGTAGCTGCCTGTGCTGCTTCATCGCTAGATGCCGATACAAAGCTGTGGTCTAACAAATCAGCAAGGCTCGGCTCACCTAACCACGCCTGCGTATACTGATGGATGTCCATGTGCAGATCTCCAGTGTCACTCGGTTCGACTTGCACCCCCTCAGGACAGTAAGAGACCCGCCACGGTCCCCGGTTGGACGGAAGGATTTCGTCATCAATAGTCATCGTAAAGGTTCCGGAGGCTGTCGTAGAGAGTTCTGTGAGTGAAGTAGGCACATCTAGCACACGAAACATCGATGGATTGGGGAGTTGAGCTGTCATACCACGCGTAAACCATTTCGAGGACAGGAATGGACCGTTAGAGGGTTCATCCCAAGTAATAGACTGTCGATTGATACCAGTTCCCGCTAATGTAGCGAGCATCGTTTCATATCCCCGCAGCGTCGTCCAGACAAATTCAATTATAGATAGATCTGTACCCGGTGTCAATCTCAGTATGGCATAGGCTTCTATCGGTTCACCGGCAGCGAATACAAAGGGCGGAGTGCCCTCGGTCTGTGTGAGCCGCGACAAGCCAAAACCTTTGCGCGAAAGACGCATCCCCGAATACCGATGTGCGAACTCTTCGTACGCTGCGTCCAATTGTCCCCAATCGCCTACACTCAATTGCCGTACCGGTAGGTCGCAGTCCATCCGAGGAAACAGTGGGACAGGACAGGTAATGCGCACACAACGACCGCAGCACTCCCAACCAAACCGCCGATAGAAAAATTCGTGAGCAGCGCGTAGATTTGTGACAACTTCTCCGCTGCGATGCATCTCCTCTATCGACCACGTCATCATCGTACTTCCCACATGTCGTTTACGGCTCCCCGGCGCGACAGCGACACCACTCATGCCGCCACACCTGAAATGTGCGCCACGGCAGGTTATGGGCGCATAAAAGATCTGAAACGCGCCGGAGACAACCCCATCTACGTCCGCTACGAACACCTGCGAATCTTCATCGGGACTTCGGAGGTCAAGGGGTAGCTCTGGATTGTCAAGCCTAGGATTGGGTTGACCGCCGTCAAAAGCCGCCGACCAGATCATGCCAGCCTGCGCGCGGTCATCCTCACAGTATTCCCGAATCGAAACCGCCATATCGAACCTCTTCTCTTAACACTGAAGGACTATCAATCATTCAGCGTGATTACTCCCTTGCGCCTTTCTAAAACCGCTTCATACAGCCGCATCGACTTCAAGCAATCGTTGATACTCGCTATCGGCTCACGATTTTCACGGATAGAGTTGACAAACTCTGTCAAGCTATGACCGTCGCCTGTCAATTCGCCATTGCGTTGGTCACTGTAGTTGTCTGTAAAGACATTCTGAGAGTCAGCGTAGTGAGCAATCTCCCACAGCCCGTCAAGGACAATATACTCCCCCTGTCCCGTGATTTCTATTCGATCATAGTTGCGCCTCCAGAGCCGTTGGCTATTCAGTTGGAGGTTTCCGACCGCACCGTTCTCAAATTCCACTGCGACTGCAAAAGATCCCTGCCCATCGACCTCATTGTGAAACACAGCGATCTCTTTCGCTGGACCCGCAATGTATTGTGCGAGATCGAAATGATGGATAGCAAAATCCAAAAGATACCATTGTACCGTCGGATAGGTGCCGCTGCAGAAAGAGCAGAAAAGTTGTGTCAATTGACCAAAGGACTCTTGCGCCATAATCTCTTTGGCACGGTTGACACCCAAGCTAAACCGCCGCTGAAAATTGATCATCAACGTTTTGCCACTCTGGTCAGCGGTCTCTGCAAGTTCAGTGGCATCCGCCAAGGAAGGGGAGGGCGGTTTAGGAACAAAGACATGATAGCCTGCCTCTAGTGCCTCACGAACGAGGGATTGACGCGGGGCGGGTCCCATACTGATGATGAGCGCCTCCAGATCCTCCTTTTCCCACATTTTATGCCGATCTGTGTACCAACGTCCTGTACCAAATTTGCCCGCGGCATCTTTCGCTTTTGCTTCATCCATATCGCAGACCGCTTGCAGCGCGACCGGGGCTAGGTGCAACGCCGGATAGATAGTATGTCTGGCAAAGCCACCAGCACCGATAAATCCAACACGAAGTGGTTCCATAGGTTCTTCCTTTCCTAATAAAAATGGCTTAATCTAATAATCGTAAGGATGAGGACATCTTTAACAAGTTTATCGGGGAATGCTTTATGGGTATAGTGTGAAAGCCCCATTTCCCTTGATTATCTATGATTTACCCATTATAATTACGATTAAATGTCAAGTAAAAAGAAAAATCTAAAATTCATACGCTTTACATCGGAGGTAAATCATGGATACTTTGCAGAAGATAAGTCCATTAGTTATAATGATAATTGCTGTTATCAATATCCTACTGTTGTTGTTTGCGTTCTTTGGTAATCTTGCAACTAAAGATGATGTTCAAAATCTCTTGGCAGAGATGAATCGAAGAACAGAGGCTTTTGAGCGCAGAACTGACTTATTATCGGATAAGATTGATAAGGCAGTAGAAAAGTCTCATGCACAGCAACTTGATCATATATCAACCTATCATGCTAAGTCTCCATAACCGTCAGAAGAATTAGGCAAATCTCACAGACAAAGGTATAAAATACCCTTGCTTAATGAAGTCACCAGTAAAGGGTAATTTATCTCCTTTTTTGAGAGCATTTACCCGTAAAATGACAACTTTCAGAGATTATCCCGATTCATCGGGACAGGTTCTTGACGCAAACACACGAGGTAGCAAAGATACAATGAAAATCTTAAAAAGGGGTTCTTTGCGACTTTGCGCCCTCACGTTAAATATTCTTTTGGTCCGGCACATCTCGCCTTCTCGTTTTCTCGCCTTTACGGCATCAATCCCACGGTAGCGGAACACCGAGACGCTCACTGACTTCACGGGCAGACTCCTGTTCCATCTCGCCGTAGCGGATGCCATCACGACGATGCATCTCAACTCTCTCTACTTCAATCCCGCCGGGTAGCAGCGCACGATCATAGCCGGGCATCGGTTCAAACGTTTCTCTTACGTCTCGAACCATCCGATCGGTTTCAGCATAGAAGAAAGCTTCGGGCATAACAGCGTCCACATGGATGGCGAGAACCATACCTCCCAACCGGCCCCCGCCGGGCCAACGTTCCTTAATAGGCTCGTCGCCAGGAAGCGTATATCCTGTCAATCCACCGCCCAAGAGTCCCGCAACCGCAGTATAACCCACACTTTTGAAAAAAGCAGCCGGAATGAGGGAAAGGAGTGCATCATACTCTTCCCCACGCTGATAGTCCGCCATGATGGATGTTGCTGCGTCAAGCACCACAGACGGTTCATCTCCACCGGGGATAGCAAAACAGATGGGAGGATTGCCGAAGTAACCGAGCTGCGGTTTGGGATCGCTGCCAGCGGCATCCCCCAGATTCTGATAGCCCTGAACGGAGAAACCGACGCAGCCCGCCTCCTCGCACATCCGCGCATAGTGCCCCGCCGAGCCGTAGTGGCCGATGTGGCGCACAAGCCCCATGCCCAACCCGACCTCCTTCGCTTTGGCGATCGCCCCCTCGGTTGCACGAACCATTGGAAGGTAGCCGAGCGTTCCATCGCCGTCCAGAACAACAGCCGTCGGCGTTTCGTGAATCTGGCGGATATCCGGCTGGGGATTCATATCTCCGTTTTCAAAGCCGCTACAATAACCATTGACCGTTCGCGTACCGTGGCTCCGCACACCACGAAGGTCTGAGTTGACGAGCAGACGACTGATCAGCGCTGCGTGGTCATGGGATAATCCCGCCTTCTCAAAACAGGCGGTACTAAAAGCGAGGAGGCGGTCCTCCTGCACACTCACAAAGGTTTCTGGAGGTCGATTCATTGAATACTCCTTAATAGGGTCTTATGCTAGTTCCTAAAGCAGTGGAAAAGCCAACTGTTTAATCTGTAAACACGCCTCTTTTTTGGCTATCTGATTCAGATAAATGCTAAACGTATGAGCGGTGATTTTGGCGTATAACCGTGTGCATGATTCTTCTTTATATGAAATTGTTGACTCAATTGCCCATTAACCGTTTCAACAATCTGCCGAATATGGTTAATCCGTCGCTGGGTTTGTCTGGAGATTTGCTGTTTCTGATTGCGACGGGGGACGGTTATCAGCTCGATACCGTTGACTTGGGCTAATTCTTGTTTGACTTGGGTGCTGATATAGGCTTTATCCTCTATCACTTGCTTATCTTGGTGTCCACAGAGCAATTCATTGCCAACTGATAAATCGGTTGCAGAAGCGGGTGCCAGTTCAAAATCAACAATCACTCCCCTTGCGGTGACTAACAGATGCAGTTTATAGCCGAAAATGGTCTGCTTGGTTGATTCGACTCGACCATAATCAGCCCCATAACATGACCAATCATTTGATGACGAAGACACCAGATGAAACTGCATGACGGAAATCGGTAAACTATCAATAATACACAACTTCTGCTCAACCCCTTCGATGTTTGACAACAGCATCTGTCGGATCCGATTGATGATTGACCCCAAGTTGCGCCTGCGCCGGTTAAATCGGGACTGACAAGGCAGTATAGGGAATAGATGCGGGGGTTGGCTAAAGTCCGATAGCAGTTGGGTTTCGATGTCCCACCCCTTACATTCGGCAATCAATATCATAGCGATTAACTCACTATCACTACAATCGGGAGAGGGACCAGGGCGCCGGAGTAAGGGTGCCAGTTGTATCAGCAGGTCATCAACAATGACATAAGTCCATAGACACAGGTCATCAAAATCGGTTATCATTATGGGTATCCTCCAGTTTTAGATGGGTTGTCGAGTCCATCTATAGTAACAGACTGGAGGGCTTTTTAAGTTCCCTTTTTTATTTCCAAAAAAAGGGAACTTAACTAGCATAAGAACCTACTAAGGTAATCATTGAAATCGAGCTATATGTGCTCACGAATTGGTTTATGAATTGAGAAACTGTGCGGTCATTCAGATTGGGGATTTGGGTTGATCTGCTGTTGCATCTGCTGCCGAATCATAAAGTCGTCGGGGGCAACAATCCCGCCTGAAATTAGCATTTTCATGGCAGTTTCAACTTTCATGTTTGTCTCATAGATGATCTCGGGATCACAGAAGAGCAAAACACCTGTTGTCGGGTTTGGACTGGTTGGGACAAAGACAGAAGAAACTGGGACGGGATTCCCTTCTTCGTGGAACTCTCCTGTAACGAAGCCGATAACCCGTATCGTTGATCCGGGAGTCTTAACCGCAACCGCTCGTGAGAATCTGCTTGAGCTTGAGGTCATCAAAGCCATTTGCACCACCTGTTTAACAGGTGCATAGACTTCACGCACGAGTGGAATCTTTGTTAAAATTCTCTCTCCTGCCCCAAGTAGTTTTTGTCCTAAAAAATTAGAGACAATTAAGCCCACTAGGTAGACGATCAAGATGGTCGCCAGCACTCCCATACCGATGTGATATCTTTCCTCCAAGACCTGTGACAATATCGGCGACATTACCGGCTTTAACCAGCCATCGATCGTAGTGAAAAGGAACTTCAGTACAAAGAAGGTGACACCCAACGGTATCAACGTTAAAATTCCTGTGATTAGTGTACTTCTAAAATGTCTTCTAATACCCATTTTTGTTTGAGTTGATAAAGTTAAGTCTAAACGACATCAAATTCATTTTATTAGTTGTTAATTACGCCGTAAAACTAAAGATTGAATAACATAGCTTGCCACGTATAGGATATGCCACAGTTAGACGGAAGAGAATCTAAGCAAAAAACAATACACATAAGGGTTCGCTGGATAAGCAATTTTATCTCCACCACCCTCGGAGGGATTAGATCTTTCTATCTATACTGAACAGGGCTATAGCACCATACAACGCAAAAGGGTAAAAAAAGATGCAAAATATCTCAATTGCCGATAGGCGACACTCTGATAAATATGATAGCATACGACTACTACATCGTCGATCAAGTCGCTCACTTCTACAACCAAATTAACTGTCATGAGAATTTTTGTGAAATGCGTGAATCTTGTTGTTATTGAGATTTAATCGCGTTAAAATACAGTCAGTTCGACGTAAAAACTGATTCAGGAAAGGTGTAATCGCGTGAAAATCACTAAAGTTGAGACACTTCAGGCGAGCCGATTCATGTACGTCAAGGTTGAAACAGATGAAGGCATCACAGGGGTCGGTGAGCTTCATCCCGCTAGTGGTACTGGCGGCACTCCATTCTTGCCGATCGCGGGGGTTGAATATTGCGCCGAATACCTCGTTGGCAAGGACCCACTGCACATCGAGCGTCACTGGCAGCATACATTCCGTCGCTGCTTATTCCGGGGCGGCGCAGACGTGATGTCTGCCATCGGTGCGATTGACATCGCCTTATGGGACATCAAAGGCAAGGTGCTCGACGCACCGGTTTATGAACTGATTGGGGGACCCACAAGGGAAAAAGTTCGTCTTTATACACATCTGGGCGGAAACACGCCCGAAGAATTGGCAGAGCAGGCTGCCACGCGGGTTGAAGAGGGGTTCACTGCTGTGAGGTTGTATCCGTTTGGTGATTTTGGTGTGTCTGATTTCGAGGAAGGACGCGGCTTGGAAAGCATGAGTTATACCGCGATGGTTCGCAACGCTGAGCAGCGGGTCGGAGCAGTTCGAGATACTGTAGGTCCGGATATAGATGTGATGATCGATGTTGTTAACCGACTCACCCCAGCGGAAGCCATCGCTGTGGGGCGTGCACTTGAGCCGTATAACCTATACTTTTTCGAGGACCCGATTGAACCTGAGAACATGGACGCATGGGAGTATGTTGCCGCTAGTGTTCCTATGCCAATTGCCATGGGGGAACGGCTCTACACAATTTACCAGTTTCGGGATCTGCTGAACCATAACGGTGCTGCATTTGTTCGTCCCGATCTATCACTCGCTGGTGGTATCACTAATGTCAAGAAAATCGCGACGCTTGCAGAGGCGAGTTACATCGGTGTGGTGCCGCACAACCCGTTGAGTTGTGTTCTCACTGCCGCGTGTGTGCAGATTGATGCAGCTATTCACAACCTTGCGGTACAAGAGTATCCATTGGGTGAAGACAAAGCCCCGAAAGGCGATCTTGTCAAAGAACCGATTAAGCGGGAAGGTGGCTATTTAATTCCTCCGGACACACCGGGAATTGGAATTGAACTCAACGAAGAGGCGT
This sequence comes from Candidatus Poribacteria bacterium, assembly GCA_965208425.1. Lineage (GTDB taxonomy): Bacteria > Poribacteria > WGA-4E > WGA-4E > PCPOR2b > PCPOR2b. The sequence continues at coordinate 5,777,672 of OZ242335.1, forward strand.
TCAAACATTATCCTCCTGAGCCGTATGTGCGTCCACCACTCATCACTCCAGATGGGGGATTGAAGGAATATTAATTACTTTGGTATAGGAAACCACATCCCCCCCGTTTTTCTGGCTAACGCCTTTTGCTCACGTTCAGCTTTGAGTGGATCATCAGCTTCGGTTCTATCAGTTACACCCCCAATTATATCCAATGTTATTTCTGCCGCCCAGCACTGTTGTAGTACCTCTTGAATTGTATAGGGTCCCGTGCACGGTGCATCGGTGATGAGTATAAAACGCCGTTGCGCCCCCGTACGGAATTTTATCCTCGTAATCGATTTGACAATCGCCTCATAAGCCCGTTCAGCCCCACTGCATTCGAGATTTTCTAGAAGACGTTCATACCTCTGATAATCCTTTGTTGGTTGATGAAAATGCTGTGCCAGATACTTGAACGGCACCATTGCCATTGTGAAATCTAGCTGTTCTGCTTGGAAGATTTCCACCATATCAACCAAACGCCTTCCCACTGCGCGAATATTATCTGCCATGCTTCCGCTAGTATCCAACAAAAAGACGATGTCTACGGTTGGCGAATCTTTCCCGCTCGCGATACCGCTGGCAATTGTCTGAAGCAGCGATCCAATCTGCGCATCGCGATCAAGCGATGGTGTATTAGCACTGTCAGTTTGCGGTCTTTTTATTTGTGAAAGATCTTTTTCAGCTTCAGTGGATGTTGATTGAGGAATTTCGACCACGGTTTCTAGTGGTTCAGAAATTGATTCTTGCAAATGCCAATCGTCTTCGGAGACTTCTGCAAACGGCGTATCTGATGTGGGGAGTAAGTGAGCCGTTGTACTCAGCGGTTTAGCTGTTGACTGAACTGGTGCGGTTACTTGGTGTACCTGCATTGCTAAATCCTCTGGGGACATTGTTGGTGTAGAGTGTACACTGTTTGCGTAAGATCGGTTGGGGAGGTCAGCATGAAAGATTGGCTTTTTGATTTCTACGGGATGGAGGCGTTGGGAATGAAATTCGACCTCAATAAGTTCTGCAATAATCGGATCTGGTGGCGGAGGTGGTCGGTACCATCGGGGCAAATTGATGCTAACCATAAGGACCGCAATCAGGTGCAGCAGCAAGGAGATAAGAAATGAGAAATGTGTGCGCCGATTTGCTTTGGCTCGATTGGACATCGGTGACCATCGGAGATTGTCGGACGTGGGGCGAGAAGTATGCGGCTCAGAGCGTTGAACGTCCCCTAGGGCACCTCCTTTATAAAACCTGAATCGTGATATGCGACGGGTAAATATGGTTCGCCAATTCATTGGATTCCTCACTCGCCAATTTGCACGCTGCGATTTTATCATCAAGCGTTTTGTCTGTCAAAGGAAATCCCGCTTGAAATCAAGTCAGTCAAGGGATGGAGAATAGAGATTTTTGCTTGCAGGTTCAAAGAGGGGTGTGTTACAATAACTTCAATTTTCATGTTTTCGGTAATTTAGGCTTCATAATGGGAACGGGAACCATGGAATCAAATGTGCTGGTATTAAATGCAAGCTATGAAGCGATTAACGTTTGCAACCTAAGACGTGCAATGAAGATGCTTGTCAAGGGTGTAGCGTGCATGGAAGAAGTTTCTGATCTTGAGATTCGTTCGCCGACCATTTCGATGAAGATACCGTTGGTAATTCGCTTGGTGAACTACGTCCATATCCCTCATTGTGTTGTGAAGTTTTCACGTAAGAATGTCTTGGTTCGAGATCAATACACATGTCAATATTGCGATGAACATTTTCCACCGTCAACGCTAACAATTGATCACGTCAAGCCTCGTTCGAGAGGCGGAACGACCGTGTGGGAAAATGTAGCGACCGCGTGTAAAAGGTGTAACGCCAAGAAGGGCGATCGAACACCCCACGAAGCGCGTATGTTCCCCAAGCGTTCACCTAAGGCACCCTCAATTATTTCCTATCTGCACTTGAGTCGCAATGGTCGGTCCTATGACGAATCTTGGAAAAAGTACCTGTACATCAACTAAGTTTCTGCCTTGATGGAAATCAACAAAGTGGGCAGAAAACGGCAGATGTTATCTCAGCGGAGCTCAAATTGCACCTATTGAGAAAAATCGCAAAAAGATGCCAATGCTTTTCTGTTCCTTTGCTTATGTACTCGTGTGCCCGTGTGTGTATTTCTAATACGTTGATATTGAGTCTTTCATTCCTATTGCTAGGTTGTACGCTGCACGCCCCAGAAGACTATTACTATGAATTTGCCCTGATGGAAGGGTGGGGAAAAACGAACCGACAGAAAACTGGCCGACAGCTTCATGAAATCATACGTCACCCAGAAAACAGTGAACCGCTTGTTATTGCATTTGAAGTCGGTAAACCACCCGCAGCGTTGCTCGGTTTTATTCCGTATGATGTTCCAGATTTACCAGAGGTAGATCAACCACCTACTATTGCGACTCCGAAGGTGCCAATTTCGTTACGGCAAGAAGTATTGCAGCAACTCTTTAATGAGAAACAGATTCAGGTTGTTCATTGGCGGCTGAGGAATGGTCGTCTGAGGGACGATCAGAACGTTGTGCTGCTTAACTTTATTCCGCGCGCGTTCTCCGAACGCGTGATCAAGGAAGAGTTTCTCATGATTTTTGCGCTTGTGCATGCGGTGCAAACAGAGGCGGATACAATTGACGTCATACGGGTGATGGCAGAGGACGAAAACGGCACACCGCAGATGAGTTTGGAGGCTCAAGTTGTAAATTATACTGCGTATTTGCAAGGGAAAATTGACGGACAGCAGTGGGAGCAGCGGCTTCGACTCCAGAGATTTTAATATGGCACGTAAAGTTCATCCGGACAGACTGACGCAGCGTTGGGAATTTCAACGGGGGTATAAAAAGGGGAAAAAGTACTGGAATCGCCATCTTGTTATCTATGTTTTCAGGCAGTCTCTCTCCTCCACCCGTTTGGGTATCACCGTCAGTAAAAAGATTGGAAACAGTGTTAAACGAAACCGCCTCAAACGTCTGATCCGGGAATCGTTTAGGCTATCACAACAGCAAATATGTCAAGGGTATGATATTGTCGCTGTTGGTAGGTCTGCGGCGGTCGGCGTAAAGTGTCAGCAAATTCAAGCGTCATTCTTGCAGCTGCTACAACGAGCCAAGGTTTGCAGATCCGAGTAATTCAGTACTTATGTAAACCTGATCGACTCTGGAAACCTTGTCAATACCATGAAGATCTTACTCATCTACGCCATACACTGCTATCGCAAACTGATTTCACCTCTCTTTCCGCCAACCTGCCGGTTTCATCCCACATGCTCTCAATATGCCCTTGAAGCGGTTACAAAGTATGGAGTTATAAAAGGAGGGTGGCTTGCGCTTAAACGGCTATCTAAGTGTCACCCTTATCACCCTGGTGGTTACCATCCCCTGAAGTAAAATTCTATTGTCATAAAGATCAGCACGAGGAGATTCGTTAAATGGAGAAACGTTATGTCATAGCCCTTGTACTCATGGTTGCTGTCATGTTTGGTTGGAGTTGGTTTTATGGTCGAAAACTCCCCAAGCCTGAACAAACAACTGAGCAATCGAGGGAAGCCTCACCCCTCTCACCAGATTCATCGTCATCTTCTAGTGAGTCAACTGTTGATACAGTCCAATCAGCGCAAGTAGATTCCCCATCGCGTCCCCGACAACCGGTTAGAGAGAGTCAAACGGTTCAGGTTGAAACTGGGAAATATTATATTACATTTTCGGTTGGAAGATTCGCTTACGCACATGGATGGGCACTAAAAGAATATCCAGACAGATCCGGTATGGATCAATCATTGTTTAACCTGATTCCACAAACAGCCCAAAACTGCTTGTCAGTTCACTTTTTTAATCAGAACTTGACGGTTGATGCAATGGATACCTTCTGGGAAACGGACAAAACGGAGCTAGTTCTTACAGATCAAAATTCGCAAGATACCCTTACGTTTACCAAGCAGATTGGAGAAAACCTCAAGGTCCTCAAACAATTTACGTTTTATTACGATAGGTATTACGTTGACCTTGAATTAACGTTCCAAAATTTATCGAATCAACCGTTAATTTCTCTTGATGCGATGAGCGATAACCGTAACGGATATAAACTCCGTTGGGGTCCTGGGATTAATGCGGATCTTCTTGCACATGAACGCAAAAATGGTCAACGCGGGAGACACCATTCCAAAAACGAGGGGGCCAGAGCCTTAAGCAGTGGAGCTAGCAAACCTGCTAAAGAATTTGATGATTCTCAAAGCATGGATCCGGTCTTGTGGGCAGGTATGAATAATAAGTATTTTGCTGTGCTGATGATTCCAGATGGAGTGATCAACGCGACATACGAACTGGAAACCCTTTCAGACAATGGAGCAACGGCACCGGCAGTTATTACTGCCCCATCGGAAGCCGCGAGCCTCATTGTTCCTGGATTTTCATTAGATTCCAACAACAGCCGAGCAGATCAATTCCGCATTTATGTCGGTCCAAAAGAATACAAAGTTCTAAAAGCAATCGAACCCCCGGGAACTCAGGGGGAAGACCTCCAACTCGCTGATATTATCGACTTCGGTTTCTTTTGGTATATTGCTTGGGTAATGCTTTGGCTTCTAAATTTCTTCTATGGTATTATCACCAATTATGGGGTTGCTATTATTCTCCTGACTTTATTCGTAAAAGTGATCTCATACCCACTGACCCGTAAGGGTTACAAATCTATGCAGGCGATGCAGAAACTCCAACCATTGCTTACAGAGATTCGTGAAAAGCACCGAGATGATCCCCAGAAGCTCAATAAGGCAACAATGCAATTATACAAAGAACATGGTGTTAATCCATTCGGAGGTTGTATCCCTTGGATTCCACAGATCCCGGTTTTCATCGCACTATTTGCACTCCTTGGCAACGCAGTTGAATTGCGAGGTGCACCTTTCTGTTTATGGATAGATGATCTCGCTGCTCCTGATGTCCTATTTACGCTTCCGTTTACAATTCCATTCATTGGAGATGCATTTCGATTTCTACCGATTGTCAACGGTTTTACTACTTGGTTACAACAGAAAACGTCAGGCGGTATGGCACCTACGACCGATAATGTACAAGCAAAGATTATGCAATTTATGCCTGTGATTTTTGTTTTTATCCTGTATAACTTTGCGTCGGGGTTAGCACTCTATTGGCTATGTAATAATATTTTTACCATCGGTCAACAATACTTACCCAAATTATGGCAGTCCGATGAAGCAGAGGAAGTCACCCCTATTAAGACCTCATCGACAAAGAAAAAACCTCAATCCAAGAAACGATAGTCCCCAAACGCGAACCGTAAGACATGGGACACGGAACGCGCATCATAGATTCCAATAACACCATTCAAATAACTATAGATATTATGCGGTTATTCGGGAGGACACTAAATCGTGCACCAATATATTGAAGTTGAAGAGAATACGACAGAGGAGGCCTTGGAGGTTGCCCTTAAAGAACTTGGTGTCAGTCGTGAGCAAGTGAGTGTGAGAGTTATACATGAACCCACGAAGGGCATCCTTGGCTTAGGGGCAAAACTTGCTAAAATCCGCGTGACCCTAAAAGAGGATATTTCCTCGACGCCGGAGGCGGTGCTTCATGAAATTCTAAGTCATATGGGGCTTGAGGCGGAGATTGAATCTCAAATCATCAATGGAAGTGTACATCTTACGGTGAGTTCTGATAACCCCGGCATACTGATCGGCAAACATGGTCAAACGCTAAACGCTGTTGAATATTTGTTGAATTGTATATTAAATAGATCGTCTCTGGTGAAGAAGAAAGTTTTTGTTGATGCGGAGGGATACCGTGAACGCCGCGAGCAGATGCTGATGGATCTGGCTTATCGTGCTGCTGCAAAGGTGAAGCAGACCCATCAAGAAATTGTCCTAGACCCGATGCCACCTCGTGACCGCCGAATTATTCACGTTACCCTACAATCGGATGAGGATATTCGCACGTACAGCCGGGGTGAGGGAATGATGCGGCGCGTTGCTGTTACCACACGCGAAAGGTATGAGTCAAACTCAAAGCAGCATGATTGAATGGGATACAATTGCAGCGATTGCGACACCGCGAGGCGAAGGTGGTGTCGGTATTGTCCGAGTAAGCGGTAGCCTTGCTATTTCCATTGCCTGCCAGATTTTTCGTTCGCCTCGTGATGTTTCCGCGGCGGAGTTGCCGAGCCACACATTGAACTACGGGCATGTCATCCAACCATCAACAGGCGAGGTTATTGATGAAGTCATGCTCGGTATCATGCGGGGGCCAAAATCGTATACAGCGGAGGAGGTAGTTGAATTTAACTGCCACGGCGGTATTGTCCCTCTCAGAGGTGTGCTTGAGCTAGCATTGAAAGCGGGAGCGCGTCTCGCAGCACCGGGCGAATTTACCAAACGCGCTTTTCTCAACGGACGGCTAGATCTAGCACAGGCAGAAGCGGTCGTAGACCTCATTCGCTCAAAGACTGACCTCACCCGTCAGATTGCAATAGATCAGTTGACTGGCAAATTGTCTCAAACGATTAACGCACTCAACGATCGGCTTGCGAATCTGCTTGCAGAAGTCGAAGCATCTATCGATTTTCCTGAAGAAGAACTCGATTTCATGGATTTAACGGTAATGAGGCAAACTGCCCAAGACATCCTTGATGACTTGGACCGGTTGATTGCGACCGCATCGGATGGCAAACTCCTGCGGGAAGGTGTGAACATCGCAATACTTGGCCGACCAAACGTTGGGAAATCGAGTTTGCTGAATACTTTGTTGCAGGAAGATCGAGCGATAGTTACGGAAATACCGGGAACGACACGCGATACAATAGAAGCACCGCTGAACCTCGGTGGAATTCCGCTTAATTTGATAGACACCGCTGGGATACATCGGACAACAGATGTTGTTGAACAACAAGGGGTCGAACGGAGTAAAGCGTATCTTGACCGTGCCAACTTGCTATTGATTATGTTTGATTCATCTCGGTCCTTAACTGAGGAGGATCAAGAGTTACTCCGTGCGGCGAAAGTCCGCAAATCAATCCTGATTCTAAACAAAACCGACCTACCTATCGTTACGATTCCTGCAGACTTACGCGCTGATGCGCCTCAGAAGCCGGTGGTCCAGATCTCTCTTCTCAATGGAAAAGGGGTTGAAGAGTTGAAATCGGCAGTTCATCAAGAACTCCTTGAAGGAGATGCGATATGGGGTGATTCTCCGATTGTTACCAATGTCCGTCACCATGATGCGCTGCGTCGTGGAAGGCTTGCGCTGGGACACGCAATAGAAAGCTTCACCCAAGCCATGCCTCCGGACCTTGTGGCAGTCGATCTGCACAGCAGTTTAGATTGTCTCGGTGAAATTGTTGGCAAAACAACCACGGAAGATATTCTGGGCAGAATTTTTTCCCAATTCTGTGTTGGAAAATAAAATGGAGCGGTAGAAAGCCAATATATTAAGAATAGTGAAGGAGGGATATGAAATGTTGACACAACAACAGCAGTGGTGTCCTCGCTGCAAGCGATACGTTGAGGCGGAACAGAAGCAGAATAAATTGGGTAGGCGCGGCAATCTAGTGCAGCTTGTCACGACCTGCCAAAAGTGTCGAACAACACTGACGAGCAAAACAGTTAGTGCTGCAACTCTTGAACAGACACAATTGGAATCCGCTGCTGACCAATCGACCTCTGGAGAATAATTAGCAATTAATCTGCAATGCAAGGTACACTTTTTGTGCCGCCATTCGTTTAAGATATTAATTGACTTTACTTGGATTCTTAATTTCTATCGCTAAATTGCTTACAAAGGAGAAAGACGATGTTAAATTCTGTTTGGAAACGCAGACAGGCTATCGTACTTGCTACCCTGTTATTGGTTGTTTTTGCAAGTCCGATAGCGTTGGCGGAAGAGAAGATTCAGTGGGCGGAATCAGTCGAGAAAGGATTTGCAGAAGCTAAAAAAACAGGCAAGCCGATTATGATGGATTTCTACACCGAATGGTGAGGGTTTTGTAAGCGGCTGGATGCCGAAACATTTACGGATGCAAAAGTTGTTGCCCTATCGAAAAAATTTGTCAACCTCAAGGTCAATCCTGAAGATACAGACCATCCCGAAAACGAGGAAGTCCGTATCAAATACGGTGTGAGTGGATATCCCGCAATTGCGTTTCTCAGTGCTGAGGGAGATTTGATTCATCTCCACCCCGGCTTTAGCCCTCCAGAGGAATTTTTCCCAATGATGGAGAGTACCTTCAAAGAGGAAGAGGCGTTTAAGGGATTGAAAGTAGCAGTCCAGAAGAATCCAGATGATATGAAGGCTAATGCTGGACTCGCACTGATTTACATCAAGCGTGGCAAATTTGAACAGGGGAAACCGCTATTCGATAAGGTTACAAAACAGGATCCAAGTAACGAGACAGGTTTTTTACCTGAGTTGTATGTGAATGTTGGGCTTCATTACGGGAATAATGCTGCCGGCGACAATCAGAGGAGCTACTTCCAGAAAGCGGAAGAACTATTCCAGAAAGTCATTGACACCTATCCCGAAAGCAAGTTTTATGAGGACGCGCAATATTACTTGGGGATTACCTACGCAATTCAAGAGAAATACGAATTGGCAATTGCAACGCTTGAAAAATTAACTGATGCTAAAGATGAAGAGATTCGTCAACAGACTACAGTACTTCTAGAACGTCTCAAATAGAACGTCTCAAAAGTTCAATGGAGTAGTCCGTTGCGAACTTGAATATATTCACGAAGCAAGCCCATATCCAATGAGAATTGGTATGGGCTTTTTTTATTTTATCTGGGTAACGAGACGTGTGCAATTGTACTGTAGATGTTGGTACAATCCCCGCTTGTCAACCCAACCTGCTTCGTGCTATAATACCGCTCAATCCGATGTTTTGATAACAGGGATCTAACAGACTACCGTAACTTCCTATTTTTAGGCACAGTCAACAATGAATACTTTTACCAAACTCTGGGGCGGTCGATTTCGCTCCGATCTGTCAACTGAAACCGAAGACTTCACACAATCCATTGAGGTTGATTCTCGCTTAGTCGCACATGACATCTGGGGTAGTCAAGTCCATGCGATCATGTTGGCACGGCAAGGTATCATCTCTGATGAAGATCTTCGGCAGATTTTGCACTGGTTGAGCAAGGCGGAATCGGATTTTCGCGATGGGAAATTTGTCCTCAAACCTGAAAAGGAAGATGTCCACATGAATGTGGAATCCTACCTCATTGAGGGTGCCGGAAGCGAGTATGGCGGAAAACTTCACACTGCTCGCTCTCGAAATGATCAGGTGCTTGTCGATGCACATCTCTACATTCGTGAACAGCTCCTCGAAACACAGCAGGGGTTATCGCGATTGTGCCGTGCGTTTCTGTCTATCGCGCAGAAACATACGGAAACAGTAATGCCTGGCTATACGCACACACAGCACGCACAACCAGTCAGTCTTGGGTTTTGGGCAACAGCCTACATCAGCATGTTCCTGCGGGATCAGAAACGACTCATCACTGCTTACGAACTTGTCAATCTCAATCCACTCGGCGCTTGCGCGCTTGCGGGAACCTCTTTCTCAATCGATCGAAATTTGACAACCGAGTTGCTCGGCTTTGATGGCACACATGAACATGCGCTGGATGTGATTAGCTCCCGTGATTTTATCGCTGAACCGCTTTTTGCATTGACCCTGCTGATGACTACCCTTTCAAGGATTGGTGAAGAGATTGTTTACTGGACAACTTATGAATTTAACATCGCAACACTTGATGATGCGTATGCGACGGGCAGCTCAATCATGCCCCAAAAAAAGAACGCCGACATCGCAGAGTTAACGCGTGGACGGACGGGGAAGGTTTATGCAGCCCTTATGGACCTCTTAACGAATCTCAAAGGGTTACCAACAGGGTATAACCGCGATCTCCAAGAGGACAAACCACCGCTGTGGGGCGCATTTGATGTGGTTCAATCCTGTTTGGGGATTCTGCCCGGTCTCCTTGAGACACTCGACTTCAATACGGATCGGTTGGAACTGCTCGCCAACGCGAACTTTGCAACGGCAACAGAGTTAGCTAATTTCCTAGTTAGTGAACAGGGATTGCCATTCCGTAAATGTCATGAGATCGTTGGGAGTGTTGTGGGAGGCTTGGCGAAACAGGAAAAAACCTTTGGAGATTGGGAGGAAACGCAAAAACTGTTACAATCCGAAGGTATTAACCTATCCATCCCACAACTCCAACGCATTCTGGATCCGAAACTTTCCCTCCACAATAACCAAAGCCTTGGTGGCACATCGCCTACGGAGGTGAAACGAATGGCGGGTGAGTTTGAGGCAAAACTGGACGAAATCGACAACCAGATCCATTCACGGCGGGAGCAGATTAATGCCGCTTGCCAGAAAACGCTTCGAGTGACTGAAAAGGTGCTAGATGGTAAAGCGATTGCAGAAGTTCGTTTTTAGTTAAGGAAGGGAAAAATGAGGATTGGTATCGCGAGTCTCTGGCATGAGACTAACACCTTTGCTGTAGAGCAGAACGATAGTATGGACACCGTTCATATCCAACGCGGAGAGGCACTTAGGCGTGCACAACCCATGAATTTTATCGGTGGTTTTGTGGAAGGTGCCAAGGGATCCGATGTAGAACTAGTTCCCACCGTCGGAGTTGGCTTCGCACACGGCGGCATTATCCATGCCGAAGTTTACGAACGTTGTCGTGATATGATTGTGACAGGCTTGCAGGAGGCGGGACCGTTAGATGGCGTCTACTTTGCGCTTCATGGAGCGATGGTCGCCGAAACGCCCTATACCGATGCCGAAGGCGCATTGGTGCTGGAAGCACGTCGGGTTTTAGGGAATATCCCTATGGTTGGCACTTACGACTTTCACGCTATCATGAGCGACGAAGAGGTTGAAGCACTGGTTCCATTCCCTAATAATACCAATCCCCATATTGACGGTTACGAGCGGGGATTGGAGGCAGCGGAATGTCTGCTCCAGATGTTAGATGGCAAAATCAATCCAGTCACTCAGCGGGTGTTTGTGCCAATTGTTGGTCCCAATATCGGTCAGAGCACTTGGTCACACCTGTCACAAGAGGAACAGGGGCTGCTGCTCTATCAGTTGAACGAAAAACGTGCGGAGATGGAAAAGACTCTCAAGGTTATCAATATCACCATTCTCGGTGGTTACGGGTATGGTGATTCTCCGGATGTCGGTATGTCAGTGATAGCAACGACTGATAGCGACCCGGAACTCGCCAAGCGGTTGGCTCAAGAGTTGGCAAGAGATCTGTGGGAACAACGGGAGCGGCTGAAAACAGTGCGACCGATACACCCCATTGATGAAGCGGTAAAGATGGCAATGGCTGACCCGCGAAAGCCGATTCTTTTAGTAGATTTAGGTGACGATCCCGGCAGCGCCTGCCCCGCTGATAGTCCGGCGGTGTTGGAAAGCCTCCTCCGCTGTGGAGCGCAGGATTGTGCGCTCACCATCCGTGATGCGGAAGTGGTACGCGCAGGTATAGCAGCCGGGGTAGGTGCCGAGCTCAACATCACGGTGGGAGGCAAGATAGATCAACGCTTCTACCAACCGTTGGAAATAACGGCTCAGGTCAAGTCCATTGACGATGGCAGATACATGATCTGCGGTCCCACCCATGGCGGTTGGGGACGTGAAGTCAACGAGGAAACATTTCGTGAGGCGGATGTCGGTAAGCGGGTTGTGCTGCGCATCGGGAATAAAATCGACGTTATCTTTTCCCAACAGGGGACTGGCAAAGACCGAGATTTTTTTAAAAGTGCCGGTATCCTGTTGGAAGAGAAGCAGATTCTCGTCGTCAAATCTAATCAGGCACATCGTGCTTCCTTTGATCCGGTCGTCGCTGGCACCATTGAACTCGATACCCCTGGCCTCAGCACCGTGGATTACGCTAGCCTCCCCTATCGCTATCTACGCCGCCCAATCTGGCCCATTGATGAGGCAATGGATTGGGTATCTTCTGCGTAGTGTGTAGAGAAAATTTGCTATCATTCAATCAACTCTGGCTGTGCCAAGAAAACAATCCGGAATTTGTATTTTGGGACGTTAAGTTGTCAGTTCCAATGCTAATGCTAACAGATTAGTTGTCATACGGAACGAAAAACCTTTGAGTCAAAACAGGAGATTGCTGATGGAACAGCAACTACGAGATAAATATCAACTCACCCTTGATCAGCGGCACTTCTTTGGAACACAAGGCTATCTCAAAGTCGAAGGATTGCTGAGTGAAGAAGATCTTCGCGAGCTTGATCGCCATTCGATGGATATGGCGCTGGGTAAGGTCGACTTCAGCGAACTGGAAGGGGTTACGCCCAGAAATGAGGGAGATACCCCTGCGGATATGGAGGATAAATTTTTCCGCTTCATCCAATTCCATCGCCATCTGGAGGTCCATGAGCGGTATCTGCTACATCTCCGCATCCTCGATGTGCTTGAAACCTTGATTGGACCCGATGTAATGGCGATGCAGTCGATGCTTTTTCTTAAGCCGCCGGAGAAATCCGGTCAGGCTTATCATCAAGATTCCTTTTACATCAAAACCGCCCCAGACACGCTGTGCGGAGCTTGGATAGCCATCGACGATTGTGACGAGGAAAACGGCTGCATGTATGTTGTTCCCGGTTCCCATTTACACCCAATCTACGAGGAGGTGGCACTACCGGATAATACTGATGATTTTCAGGAAAGGTTGACCGAAATTATAGGTGTCAAAGAAAGTAACGAGGTGCCGGCGATCGCCAATGCCGGAGATGTTATTTTCTTCCACGGTCATCTCATCCACAGATCTAAGCAAAATCGCTCGAAAGACCGATTTCGACGATCATACGTTTGCCACTATGCAAACGCGCGATCTTATACCGAGTGGGGCGAGGGCAATCACAATCATATTCTTGCTCGCGGGGCGACGCATTTGCCGTTTGCGACACCTCGTTTTGTTACGCATGACCCGCTTGAGTAGCGTTCCAGTTTCGGTTTTTAGGTATACCAATTTGTTGTGTTGGAACTTGGAAAGGAGATTTCGATGACAAATCAAGATTTCAAACTGACGGATCAGCAAATCAATTTTTTTCAGACTTTCGGTTATCTGAGTTTTCCCGGACTTATGGCAGACCGTAGTGAGGAGATCATTGATGCGTTTGAAGCAGTTTGGGCGGAGCGTGGGGGAGGTCATAACGGAAAACCCCACGAAGGAACGGCACGCTCCTGTATCGTTCCGTTTATTGATCAGAGCGAATACTTATCTTCTCTATTGGACGACCCTCGTATATTGAGAATAACGACTACTCTTCTCGGCGATGACTTCAACTATATGGGTAGCGATGGCAACTACTACGTCGGAGATACGCGCTGGCATTCTGATGGGGGGCACAAACCGGAAGATCCTACCCACCTCAAAATTGCGTTTTACCTCGATCATTTAACCCGTGACACCGGTGCCCTGCGGGTCATCCCCGGCAGCCATCTCTTTGGGGATGGCTACGCGGATCGGCTTCAGGAGGAGATTCGAGAGAGTGAGGCCGACTGGGGTGTTCACGGCAAGGACGTACCGGCAATCGCATTCGAGACACAGCCGGGGGATGTCGTTTGTTTCAATCACAATACCAAACATGCTGCGTTTGGCGGTGGCACACGCCGGCGGATGTTTACCATGAACCTTTGCGAACGCTATCCCGAAGACCGTTTGGAAGATTTACGCACGTATATCGGCAACTCGGCGCGTTTCTGGATTGATCGCAAATACGGTCCGAAGATGGTAGGTTCGGCAGGTCCGGAACGGATGGTGCACCTAGAACAGGTAATGGCTAACGATGGGCATCTCGCTGAACTGTCTCGGAAGGCGCAGGAGACAATGAGCGAACCTTCGCGTGGGTAAGTTCTCCGCTAGTGTAACGCGTTCATTCTCTCATTTCACATAACTAGGGTTGAGGCAGGAGGCCTCTATCATGAAAAAGCGAAGACGGAAGCGGCGTCAGCCACGCGGACAGAATCAGCCGCTCTATATTCAAACGAAGTTCACGGTCTATAACCGGTTAATGTGGAACGACGATGATCCTGATATCGATTTAGTAACTGCATTCTGTGCATGTTTCAATCTGTTTGCATCAGGCAGGGCACATCCGGTAATCTTTGATATTGAGGATTTCGATTTCGTGGGGTGGCGTTTCTTTATCAGCCAGTCGGACGGGACAGCGCCGTTAGAGGATTTGTCGATAGATCTGTTGATTGATGCCGAGAATGATCTTGGACAGGCGTATATCGCTCACGTGATAGAGAGGATGCGTCGATATGAGGACGAGGAACCGGAAGAGGAGCGATCATCGGATGCGGAACTATTAAATGAGATTGACGGGCTTTATCGCGAAGGGGACAAACTCCGCATCTCTTTGATTCACTGTGAAGTGTCTTCGGCAGAACAAGAGGCACCCCCAGAAACGGTAGTGTTGGGGGGGGGGCCGGAGCCCGGTGTGACGGAATTTGAAACATCAATCATTCCGTTGGATGAGTTCCAAGAATTGCTTGACCAGTTGGGCTGGTCTGTGATGTTAGGGTGGGCAACAGCGCAAGGCTCAACAGCGGCGCGCGTTTTCCAAGACCCGAAAACACAGATTGCCTGCAAGGGGGATAAGCGGTGGCTGGTGCAAGGAGGCCCGTTGGATATGCTGCTGGATCGTTTGGATATCATTCGGGGTGTAGTTGCCAATCGTCTAGCGGGAGATCTGCCCGAAAGCGTACCTACAGTGTGACGACTTTATGAAACAAAGTGCTTCACCGTAACACGCAGTGCAGCACCTGCTTATAAGACGCACCACCGCCGCGGAATCCGAGGACTTCGTACTTCGTGTCCGCTGGCAGATGTCCCGGCGGGTTCTCGTCGGCCGCGCCCGTATTTGAAGGTGAATACACCATCGAAAACTGAACTAGCTCTTTAATTTCGCTCAATAAGTTGAGAGGCACGCCCCCAGCGATCTCCGCCCAGACCGCGTCATGCTCGCTCAATAGTGATTGGGCTGCCTTGATGTTCAATGTCAATTCGGCATTAGCATCGATGGAGGCCTGGTTCGTCGTGTTATTTTGCAGCATTCACAGGTTGGCTAAAAGGCTGACTGCACCCTTTCTACCGTCCCGCTCTTCGCAGACCGCTCGCACGCATCTAACACAGCGATGATCTTTGTACCGACCTCTGCATTGATTAACGGTTGTTTGTCGTGCTTAAGGCAGTCTTCAAAATGCAGCATATAGCGCACAACTTCGCCGATGTGTCCGATATCGGCGATCTCATCTGCGTTGACAGAAACCACATCTTCGACGGGGATAACACTGCGATGATCATCATCGAAAATTGCCTGTCCATTGACAACACTGCCGGCAGTCCCGTAGACCGATAGCCCCAGCATTGGCATCGGTGCATGACAGAGACCGTAAAGCCCAAGGACACGTCCGAGCCGTCCATCCTCATAGATTAGATTGACCATCCAGTTGTCGTTGAAATGTCCTTCGCCTGACGGATATCGCTCATCAATTCCACTCTCGTGAGCAATTGCATGTACGGCACTGGGGAAACCGAGAAACCAGATAATCAAATCCATTGGGTGGCACAGTCCACCGTAGAGCGTTTTCTGAGGCATCTGGTGTCTCCAAGGTGTCGCTGTGAGTACACTGCGCATATCGTGTACATAGTGGGCTTCGGCTGCGACGATATTGCCAAGTTTGCCAGACTCCATTAATCGGCGCGTGTGCATGAAATCTGGTCGAAAGCGACAGGTCTGTCCCACCATAAGTTTCAAACCAGTTTCCCGTGTTTTCTGTAATACACGAACTGCATCATTGAGACTATCAACAAATCCTTTTGTGCAGATTATATGTTTACCACAATTGAGGGCATCAAGGCAGTGCTGTGCATGAAGCGGATCCGGTGTATAAATGCCCACGATATCAATTTCATCCCGCTGGAGGAGTTCCCGATAATCTATTGTTGCAAACGGAACGTTATGTTCAGTACGGATGCCTTCAAGCCGATTCGCATCTGTATCACAAATTCCTCGGATTTCCAGATCGGTTTCGGGAATTTGTCGAATCCCGAACATCGACTTCCCCATTCCCAATCCAATAATCCCAACGCCAATTTTTCCCATGTTGCTATCCTCTCCTGTTTGTGTAGGAATTACCCATTTTACACGTGAAAATGCGAAGATTGCTTCCATCTCAGAGTTGAGAATTTCATCATAAATTATCAAATTGTATTACAAAGAGTTGCAAATAATGACATTCAAGGTTCATCTTACTGATACAGAGTTCAACATCTACTAAAGGGTACCAAATTCAAAGCGATATACTTTACCGGCGACTTGGGTTAAATTTAATGGATTTTTAGGGAAAACGCAAGGCTACTGAAGCAATTATATCGAACAATAGAATTTTGCTTGTATAAAAATTTGGTTTGTGCTACAATATGCCAAACTTTTGGAAATTGTCATACCATAAACCATATTCGTTCACTTTAGAATGAATCTTTTCCGAGGAGGTAACAATGAGAAGTATAGCAGGAATAGCGATTGTTAGCATTTTTGTATTTAGTGTCATCCTCAGCGGCTGTGGCAAATTAAGCAAAGAAGAGTTTGCCATGGAGATGGATAAATACAACCAAGAAAATTCAGCGGCACACACTGATCTGGGCAACCAGGTCTCTGAGCTGAACGGCAAGGTTGATGCTCAGGGGGATGCCTTAAGATCAGAGGTGTCTATGGCAAAAGAAGCTGCCATTACCGCCTCTCAACAAGGTGATGCGGATACAATTGCAGCCGCCAAAGAGGCAGCTGAAAGTGGGGATGCCAAGCTGCGTGAGGAACTCATGCAGACTGCAAATATGGTTGAGGAAAAAGCACAACAAGCCTCCATGTCCGGGGATCAGAAACTCCAAGACCAGATTGCTGCAGTTGAAGATACGAACAAAATGCAAGCCCAAAAGATATCCGATCTGGAAGCTGCACTCATGGAGACAAAAAAGTCTCTCGCTGCAACTAAAGAGATGGCTGCTGCCAAACCAATGATAGTGGTTACAGTTCAGTTTCCCAGCGGGAAAATCGGCTTGACTGCGGCTGCCATGGAAGCCCTTGACAAAGCAGTGGCAAAGATTCAATCAAGTGCTGATGCATCGGTACTCGTCAAAGGTCACGCGGATGGGAGTCCCGTATTAGCAGGAAGATACCGCAGCAACTGGGATCTTTCTCAAGCCCGCGCAGATTCGGTTGTACAGTATCTCAAGAGCAAAGGCGTAACAAACACAATTAGATCTCGTGGACTTGGCCATACGGAACCTATTGGTCCAGTCAATACAAAAGCAGGTCGCGCCCAGAACCGGCGAGCAGAGATCATTCTCTTGCCAGCTGGCTCGATGATGTAGCACTTCACACTGTACCTACTTTAAGGGAAATTGGGTGGAATCGGCTTCATCCCAATTTCCCTTTTTTTATGGTAATTAAGTTGTGAGAGCGTGTTGACATTTGTAAAACTATCTGCAATCGTAAGGGCGAGATTACCTCGCCCGCTATACAGTTGAATTGATTGTAAATTGTAGATCGAAATTCATAGCTCGACCTACAAAAGTGCGACGTCGTTTCTGACGTATGAACAAAGGGTTGGGAGACCCAATCCCTACGAAGAATCATGCGTCTGTGCCCCCTTTTGATTGACATGTCAACAGAACCTAGAGAATTCATAGATTGGGTTTCTATATTCAATAACGACTAGAAGAATTGCTGTGCAAAGAACGTTGTTTTTCTGGACTTATCGTGCGTTACCCCAATACTATATATCTGTTGCTCTGCTGGGACTTTAAGAATCAGACTAGGAAACCTGCGCTACCAACAGTCCGTGGCGTATAGGATACGGCTGATAAGTTACCGTCTGGAAAGCACATGGCAAGCAAGAACCAACTATTTGAAGCGAAAACAGAATTTGTCGGTACACGCGGCGTTAGAGAGTACCGTGAAACTATCCCTGTTTGGGTGAATGCAAGTGATGTTGTGCTAGAGATCGGTTGTGAGTGGGGAACAACAACCGCGTTGATTGCGCCGCATTGTAAGAAAATCATCGGTACTGACATCAGTCCTAAGTGCATTGAGCGTGCGCGGGAAATGCACCCTGAACTGCACTTTGAAGTGCTAGATGGATTCGATGTTAAAGCAGCGCTTGAGTTCGGAGAACAGTTTAACAAAATTTATATTGATATATCCGGTCTATCCGGCTATCGGTCTCTGCTTGATACAATTTCGTTACTTATGATGTACGCGACTGTGCTACGCCCCGAAGCGATTATCGTTAAAAGTGGCGCACTCAAACGTTTCGCTGCACACTGTATCCCGTGGCGGTCAGCGTCATCTTAATCGTCATTTGAGGGGATTTTCCGTCGTTTTACGCATCATGCATCTCCCACAAGGTCCCGTGACTTATAAATATATAGAGGTTGGTAAGACGCTCTATCAAGCGGTATCAACGCGGACGCCGCGATTTCCACCTCGTGTTGCGTATGTGATGCTTAACTCGCTATTTGAGGAGGAGCGGGAGCCGATTACAGTGTATGATCCGTTCTGTGGTAACGGTGTCATCCTCTGCACAGCATACCTTCTTTTTTGGAAGAAAATAAAAAAATTGATTGGGGCAGACCTCCATCCAGTTGTGTTAGAAACGGCGCGACAGAATTTTCAGTGGATGAAGGAGCAGAACGCTCTTGAAGAGCGATTATGCGCTATCCAAGCGTACAAAACCGAGAATGATGAACTAAAAAGATCCTATCAGGAGCGATGCCGATTAATCTTTAATCACGCGCAACAGATTCACCTTGATGTAAAACTCTTGCAGCACGATGCAACTCAGATTCAGGAGCATTTGGCTTCGATTGATGGGGAAGTCGCCCTCGTCACAGATCCGCCCTATGCACACAATGACCATTGGCAGCCAAAAGATGGACCTGAATCAGCGGATTTTGGACCTCTTGAGCCGTTTCTCCAACAGGTTGCAGAAGCACCAAATGTGGCGACACTCCTAATCTGTTATCGAGTCAATCAGCCAATTCGTAGGCTGTTGGAGACGTATTTTGTGGTGACACTGCTCGGTGGAACAAAAGGCAGAGCCATCTACCGATGCCAACCGAAATGAAGTTGATATGTGAAATGTGATGACAACCGAAAACGGAATGGAACCGTTGACAATTAACTGACAAGAAATGAATAGATCTTATACAGTTCCTCCATTGTTGCTCATAGTGCTTATTGGCTGTTTTGTGGGAAATATCTCGCTTGAATCGGCGGTTGTTTCAGAGACACCAACTGAAGGCGAACAGGCAAATCTGTTGCCGGGTCTTATGCGACGTGGTGTCGAATCCACATCGTGCCACATTTCTTTCTTTTCTTACAAGCCCAGCTTGGAGCAGCTCACAACATTATTGAACAGTCTCGGTGTGCCAGCGCTCAACGCGGGGCTGATGCCAGTTGCTTCTGTGAAACTGAAACACACACCGGAGTTATCTTCCCAAATAGCGATCGGGTATTGGACAAATGAGACAGCCCTACCACCGCCGAGTGCTGCAGATCTTTCCGCCACCTTTATCCCCATTTCATTCAGTCTACTCTACCGTCCGGTAATGCTTCATGACTTCCTTCCGCTTTACGTGGGAGGTGGCTTTGGCTATTCACACCTGAGTGTTGATGGTAGTGCTCTTGGTTTATTGGCGCAACAAGGAATAGCTCTTGATGACGGAAATTCTGGTTTGACAGGGTATGCGCAGATTGGGTTAACCTATCTACTTCTTGAGGATCAGCTTACCCTTACTTTTGAGGCAAAGCGAATCCTTAAGACTTTCAAGGGGAGCGGTGCGGTTCCCTTCGATCTTGATTTTGACGGTACAGCGATTGGCGTGGGGGTTGGATTACACTTCTGAGGAGCATGAATCCGCAAATGGAGATGGGAATTGAACGTAGGTTTCTTAAAAGATAAAGCAGCAAGAAAAATTTTGGCTTGGCTCGCTTGGGGAAGTCTCATCGCGATTTTAGGTTGTGAGACCGGTGTGATAGACAATTTCGCGGGTATCAAGATTGAAACTACTTTTCGACCCAATCTGCTTGAATTCGACATTTTTTTGCTGAATGAAAATGGTCGTCCATTAATCCAGACCGGAAGTATTTTGACGCCGGGAACTGGTCCTAGGAGCCTCTCGGAGTCCAAATTCACGGAACATGTCGAAATCTACTCAATGCGGAATGGTACTAGAAACAAAAAGGTCTACGATGGACGCTTCATAGATTTGCGATGGGGGGCACTCGGTGGAAACCGTAGGGTGCTTTTCGCGGAGATACCCCATCGACTGATTGAAGAGGATGAACAACGCGACACAAGGCTGGGGGTGATTATTGTCACATTGCAAACGGACAAACAGGGGCCATTTAGGGATACTCTGGAGAAGGCACAGATTTATAGCCGAGCACCCTAATTGAATCAGCAATCTCCGATCTTTTCTCTCCTTATGTTTATTCAATCAACCTACCCGGATTCCTATCGTACAATTTTGGTTAATCCCTTCCTCTCCTTTTTCGTCATTCTAATATCTAATATATACTACATCCCAACACATAATTACTAAAAGAAGGAAGTATGAGTTTTAATCTGTATCAAGTCGCTGAAATTAGAAGGCACCTGTTTCTTTTAAGTTTTATATCCTTATTTTCGATTTGCATCAGTTCCTCCTCTGAACCGATAGAATATCGAGCCGAGGCGTATCGAACTTTCCAGAGCATTGAGATTGACGGGGATTTCAGTGAAACCGATTGGCAGCATGCAAAAATGATAAATCAGTTTGTTCAAACTGAACCCGATGAAGGTGCTCCAATAACTGAATCAACAGAGGTCCGCATCCTTTACGACGAGAAAAACATCTACTTCGGTTTTACCTGTTCAAGCTCAGGTCGTGATAGCATTGTTGCCAACGAAATGCGTCGAGATGCAGAAAATTTGCGCGAGAACGATAACGTTTTCATCCTTTTGGACACCTATAACGATAAACGGAGTGGGGTTTTCTTCCGCATCAATCCATTAGGGGCGATGCAGGATATAGCGTTGACAAACAGCGGAGATAGCCAGAACAGGAGTTGGGATGCCGTATGGAACTGTCGCTCCAAAATCAATGATACCTACTGGACAACGGAGGTTGCTATTCCTTTTAGCCAACTCCGTTTCAACCGAAGCGATTCGATGGTCTGGGGCGTGAATTTTGGGCGAACCCTCCGACGAAAGAACGAGGAAGCAACATGGGTTCCGGTATCAAGACAGTATGGGAGTCGATCGAAATATCGAACCGCTAACCTCGGTAGCCTAGTTGGTTTGGCGGGCATTGCCTCGTCAAGACGACTAGAGTTTCTGCCTTATGTCCTGCCGGGAGTTAGTCGAATCGAGGGCGAGGAGGGCACCGGTGGAGTATTTGACATTGGATTAGATCTCAAGTACGGTTTAACCTCGAACCTTACCGCTGATCTGACCCTTAACACCGACTTTGCCCAAGTTGAAGCAGATCAGGAACAGGTCAACTTGACGCGCTTCAGTCTGTATTTCCCGGAGAAGCGTCCCTTCTTCTTGGAGGGGGCAGGGCTGTTTGATTTCGGCATTCCTCGACCGAGTTTCTTTAGTCCGCCTCCGTTAATTCTCTTTTACAGTCGTCGCATCGGTCTTGAGGAAGGTTACGCGATCCCGATTATCGGTGGGGGCAAGATTACGGGCAAAGTGGGTCCTTACGGCATTGGTCTTTTGAATGTGTTGACTGATGAATTTAACACCGATTCATCACTTACGGATGAAGATGAGATTGTTGATCTGTCTAGGACAAACTATTCTGTGCTGCGTGTGACACGAGATCTCTTCAGCGGCTCCAGTATCGGAGCAATTGCGATTAATAAACAGGATACGGATAGATACAATCGCGCGGGAGGATTGGATTTTGCATATCGTCCAAGCGACAGTATCGATGTGCGCGGACTGTGGGCGCGGACTTATGACGAGGATATTTCTGGCAAGAATGATGCGATGTACTTTGGCAGTACTTGGCGGAACAGTCTACTTCGATTCAATGGAACATATACGTTCATCGGTGAGGATTTCAACCCTGAGGTTGGATTCGTCCGTCGTCAGGGCAGCCGCCGCTTCCGTGGACAGATCCGTTTTACGCCATGGCCTCAAAAATTTGGGATTCGCCGCGTCTTCATGGGACCGGATGTTGACTATATTCTCAACCAAGATGATGAACTGGAAACGCGGGAGTTTTCACTCACCAACTGGTTTCAGCTTGAGCAGGGGAGTTGGATCAACATTGAGATTCGACGAACCTCCGAGTTTCTCGACGAGGATTTTGAAATCCGTGACGGCGTTATTATACCGGTTGACGATTACAATCTAACCACCCTCAGAACGATGATCGATACGGATGAGGGGCGCAAGATTTCGGGGCGATTCGGGGCAAATTACGGCACTTTTTTTAACGGAACAAGACGTGGGTTTGATATCCAAGCGAACTTCAAGCCGAGCGGGCGCATCGCCTTTGAGACGCACTATCAATTTAACCGGGTGAATCTCCCGAACGAAGATCCTTTCAATGTGAATATTTTCGGGAGCCGCATTGTTTATTCTTTCACTACAACCCTTTTTGCGAAGTTGTTCGCCCAATGGAACAGCGACGATCAGGTGATTTCCACCAACTTTTTGCTTAACTACATCTACCGTCCCGGCAGCGATTTTTATCTTGTTTTCAACCAGACTTATGGTAGTGATGGTACAGAAACAGAGCTTGAGGAATCAACGGTTGTTGCAAAGATGACTTATTGGTGGAATCCGTAACGTGTGAAACATAGCACATCTGGTAAATATTTGGTTTTTTCTCAAAGGAAACTGTCTATGATTTATCATTTTAACGGAATACCTATCACGTCAAGGTGCGGAAAATCTTTTCTTATTTTGTCTATGTGTTGTCTGCTGTTTCCGCTTGTGGGTAGTGCAGATCCGGAGGCTATGGCGTACCGAGCCGAGGCGTACCGAACTTATCAGAGCATTGAGATTGACGGAGAGTTCAGCGAGGAAGACTGGCAGAACGCAAAATCCATCACTCGACTCATCCAGTACGAACCTGCCGAGGGCGAGCTAATCTCTCAACCCACAGAGATACGCATTCTTTATGATGCTGAGGAGATTTACTTCGGTTTTACCTGTTTTGACTCTGATATGTCTAAAATGGTCGCCAACGAGATGCGCCGAGACGGCAGCGGTCGGGATGGGTTGCGTGAAAACGACCATGTTTCTATCCTACTGGATACTTATAACGATCGACGGAACGGATTTTACTTCCGCGTCAATCCACTAGGAGCAAAGGAAGACATCGCTTTAATAAACAGTGGAGAGAGTCGGAATCAGGCTTGGGATGCAATTTGGACATGTCGCACCAAAATCAATGATGACCATTGGACAGCGGAGATAGGTATTCCTTTCAGTCAGCTTCGTTTTAGTAAGAGCGACGATATGACTTGGGGACTGAATTTGGGACGGAGTCTTATGCGAAACCAAGAGGACGCAACATGGGCACCGCTCTCCAAAGCGCATGGATTCTTTGCGAGATACCGCACCGATGTCATCGGCAGTTTAGTTGGTTTGAAAGGAATTACACCGTCTCGAAATCTGGAGTTGCTACCCTATATCTTGCCGGGGGTAAATCGTATCGAAGAAGAGAAGAAAACTGATGGGGTCTTCGACATCGGCTTGGACCTCAAGTACGGTATTACCTCCAATCTCACAGCGGATGTGACGTTTAACACCGATTTTGCGCAGGTTGAAGCGGATCAGGAGCAGGTGAACCTTACCCGCTTCAGTCTATTTTTCCCCGAGAAGCGTCCATTCTTCTTAGAAGGTGCTGGATTGTTTGATTTCGGCATTCCACGTACCAGTTTCCGCCGTCCGCCACCCTTGCTACTATTTTATAGTCGTCGTATCGGTCTAGCTGAAGGACGTGCCATTCCGATTATCAGTGGGGGCAAGATTACGGGCAAAGCAGGACCTTACGGCATCGGTATGCTGAATGTGTTCACGAATAAATATCTCGATGAAACAGATCCGGACGACATCATTGATGTGTCGCGCACCAATTACTCTGTGCTAAGGTTGACGCGGGACATTTTCAGTGGCTCACGCATCGGGTTAATCGGCATTAACAAGCAAGATACTGATACATATAACCGAGCAAATGGATTTGACTTCACGTATCGCCCAACCGATAGCCTTGATGTTCGTGGACTATGGGCTCGCACATTTGAGCCAGATGTCTCCGGTCAAAACAACGCTTTGTATTTCGGGGGCACTTGGCGAAACAGGGATCTCCGCTTGGAGGGTTTATATATGGACATAGATGAGAATTTTAATCCCGAGGTTGGATTTATCCAGCGAGATGGAATTCGCCGAATCAATGCTCAAATGCGTTATAGTCCCCGGCTCGGCAAATTTGGAGTTCGCCAAATCTATACAGGACCGGAGTTTGATTTTATTCTCAATCAAGACAATCAACTAGAAACTCAAGAGATCACACTGACCAACTACTTTCGATTTGAAAGCGGTAGCTACATTGGTTTTCTACCTAAGCGAACCACTGAACACCTCGACGAGGATTTTGAAATCCGATCAGGGATTATTATCCCTCCGGGCGAATACAGCTTCACTGAAATGATGATTAGAGGTTCTACCGATGATACGAAAGTGCTCACAGGGCAGTACAGTGTGAATTTTGGCAACTTCTACAATGGCAGCAAATGGGGATTTACCCTCGATGCAGGCTTCAAACCGAACGGGCGTTTGAATGTTCAGCCTATATTTCAGTTTAACCGTGTAACGCTTCCTCAAGATGTGTTTAATGCGAGCATTTTTGGTGCCCGTGTAGGCTACTCCTTTTCGACGACGCTTTTTGCAAAAATATTTGCCCAATGGAATAGCGACGATGACATAATCGCTGCCAACGTTCTGTTGAATTACATCTACCGTCCCGGCAGCGATTTTTACCTTGTTTTCAATCAGATTTTTGATACCGGTGGTACAAAAACAGCACTTGATGAATCCACAGTTGTCGCAAAAATGACTTACCGGTGGAATCCGTAAACGTGAAGCGTATGATCAGTATATTGCGTTCCTCCGATTCGATCGGGGAGACGACTGATATACTTGCATGACCACAGATCCTGAGCCTAGAATCAATTCTGGAGCCATTTTGAAAGGAGACCGTTTGTGATTTACCACCTCAATTTTTGGTGTCAGTTTTCAAGTGGTAGCATTCTGCGACACGGAAGATGTCTTTTTCTATTAGCTATCTGTTGTTTGTTATTTCCACTCACTGTGGATGCTGACCCTGGTCCTGGGGAGTACAAGATTGAAGCATACCGAACGTTTCAGAGTATTGAAATTGATGGTGATTTCAATGAATCTGACTGGCAACACGCGAGTCCGATTAATCAGTTTTTCCAAATTGAGCCTGATGAAGGTGAGTCGATAAGCGAACCGACGGAAGTCCGCATCCTATATGATGACAAGAATATCTACTTCGGTTTTACCTGTTTTGAATCGGAGATGTCGAAACTGGTCGCCAACGACATGCGTCATGACGCACAGGATCTGCATGAAAACGACAACGTCTTTCTGATATTAGACACTTATAATGATCAGCGCAACGGGGTTGCCTTCCGCATCAACCCGTTGGGAGCGTACCAAGACAGAGCCTTAACGAACGGTGGCGACAGCCTAAATCGGAGTTGGGATGCGGTTGTAGCATGTCAGGCTAAGGTAAATTCAGATCACTGGACAGCCGAGTTCGGTATCCCGTTCAGCCAACTCCGTTTTGACAAAAATGACAAGATGACTTGGGGGATGAATGTAGGACGGGGAGTCCGTAAGAACAATGAGGAAGCGATATGGGTGCCGGTGCCTAGGCGATACGGTGGGATGGCGAAATACCGTCTCGGTAATCTGGGGAGCCTCGGCGGTTTAGAGGGTATAACTCCGTCTCGGCGTCTGGAACTGCTGCCTTATGTATTACCGGGGATGAGTCGGACCGAAGAAGATGCTAGCACCGATGGGGTATTCGATATCGGCTTGGATCTCAAATACGGTATCAACTCGAATCTGACCGCAGATTTGACTTTCAACACGGACTTCGCCCAAGTCGAAGCTGACGAAGAACAGGTCAACCTCAGTCGCTTCAGTCTGTTTTTTCCGGAGAAGCGTCCGTTTTTCTTGGAAGGGGCGGGATTGTTTGATTTCGGCATTGGGCGCACTAGTTTCCGCCGTCCACCGCCGCTGCTTCTATTTTATAGCCGCCGCATCGGTCTCGAAGAGGGACGTGCCATTCCGATTCTCACTGGCGGTAAGATCACGGGCAAAATGGGACCTTACGGCGTTGGTTTACTGAATGTGTTGACGAACGAATTTCTTGATGAGACCGATCCGGAGGACATTATTGATGTGCCACGCACCAATTACTCCGTGCTGAGGCTGACGCGGGACCTATTCAGCGGCTCACGTGTCGGATTAATTGGTATCAATAAGCAAGATGGAGATGCCTACAATCGCTCCGGTGGATTCGATTTTTCATACCGCCCGGTGGACAACTTTGATGTGCGTGGGCTGTGGGCGTATACCTCTGATTCGGACGAGGCGGATGGGAGCGGTAATGCCTGGTACATCGGCAGTACTTGGCGGAATGACCGATTTCGAGTGGGTGGTTCATACACGGACATCGGCGAGGAGTTTAACCCTGAGGTTGGCTACATCCGACGGAAGGGTATGCGCCAAATCCGAAGCGACGTGCGTTTTACCCCTTGGCCCAGAAGATTTGGGATTCGCCGCATCTGGACAGGTCCCGAATTCGATCTTGTCCTCAATCGAGACGGTGATTTAGAGACCCGCTCGATTCGGTACAGTAACTGGTTTGAATTAGAAAAGGGTGGTCGCCTACAGTTTGAAGTTCGGCAGACTGCTGAACACCTTGACGAGGATTTTGAAATCCGAGATGATATCACCATACCTATTGATGAGTATAGTTTTGCATCTGCTAGGGTAGGAATTCAGACCGATGAAAGTAAAATGCTTGCTGCGGAATTTGATGTGGATTTTGGTCAGTTCTACAACGGCAATAGGCGCGGTTTTGACATTGGAGGAACCTTCAAACCGAGTGGACGTTTTGCCCTCGAATCTCAATATCAATTTAACCGGATAAGCCTCCCCGGGGTAGAGCCCTTCAATGCGAATGTGTTCGGGGGGCGCTTCGCCTATTCCTTCTCGACACACCTCTTTGCGAAACTGTTTGCTCAGTGGAATAGCAGCGATGAAGTGGGGGCCATTAACTTTCTGCTCAACTACATCTATCGTCCCGGCAGCGATTTCTACCTTGTTTTCAACCAGACTTATGACGGCAACGGCGGAGGCGTCAATCTTGAGGAATCCACACTTGTTGGTAAGCTAACGTATTGGTGGAATCCGTAAAGTGAAACGTGAAACGTAAAACGTGGGGCGTATAATTGAATACGCCACATTCCAAGCAAGCGATATGAGGCTGCTGATGTTGTAATACTTCTGAACAAGCCGACAACATCGGGACCTGGTGAAAAATTTGCCGTGTAATAAGATCCTTTCTTTTGTGAATTCTTTTTTTCTGAAACCTATTTTGAGAAAGGAGCATTTCCTATGAGCCAAGAGACTGTTTGGTTGCTTTCAGAAGAGGGCATCTTAGAATTCAGCGGCGAACCGATCGACGATGCTCCATTTCAGTCTGCGTCAGTGATTGCGGG
Source organism: Candidatus Poribacteria bacterium (assembly GCA_965208425.1). Lineage (GTDB taxonomy): Bacteria > Poribacteria > WGA-4E > WGA-4E > PCPOR2b > PCPOR2b. The sequence continues at coordinate 5,805,609 of OZ242335.1, forward strand.
AGATGTGGGACAAGATCGGTTGTCTGTTATCGTTAATGACCATGAGGTGTGGACGTATGCTTCGGGGACGTGGAATCAGCAGGTATCAACGGACATCACTCTGAACTGCGTTTGTTGGACATCTGATGATCGGGTACTCGTGGGCACGGAACGCGCTCGACTCGCATGGGTCACCGATGGTGAGTTAAATTTTATCGACAGTTTTGACGCGGTGCCAGAACGTAGGCTGTGGAAAACGCCGTGGGGCGGACCTCCGGATGTACGCTCTTTGGCGGTCTCCACGGACGGAACCATCTACGCAAACATTCATGTCGGCTGGGTTGTCCGCTCATGTGACAGTGGCAGGACTTGGGAAAACCTTCAGGAAGGGTTGGAGATGGATGTACATCAGGTCGCTGTGCACCCATCTGATCCAGCGACTGTCTTCGCTGCTACCGCTAGCGGGTTCTATATCAGTAGGGACTATGGCGATACGTTTGTGCACCAGCGGAGTGGTATGCCCTACTATTATCAACGAGCATGTGCTTGCTTTCCTGAAAGTGATGTCTATCTAGTTTCCACATCACGAGGTCCCCACAACAGGGTAGATGCTCAACTTTATCGAAGCGATGACGCAGGCGAAAACTGGGCCTTAGTCACTGGTCTGCCTGAACAGATCGGTGAAAATATTGATACTTTTCAGATTATTACCGTTGATGGGGCGAATGCGCTGGTAGTGGTAGACGACACCGTCCTATACCGGACCGATGATTGTGGGCTAAATTGGCAAAAGGTGGCTGATTATCCGAGGTTGTTCGGTGGACTTGTCCTTCAAATGCCGCAGACGGCTTGAGATCTTGGTTGACTCATGTCAAAAGCAGGCGCAAAATGCTAAGAGCATAAAACGTGATGAGCGAAATCCCGTTCCAGCCTACCCCAATCTATCGGGGAGGATCCCTATCTATCGGGCAGTGAAAAGCATTAGTTCATCGGTGCGCGCACTGCGGGATTAATAAAAAAGTGCAAAATGCTAAAAGAAACTGATTTTTTTCCCAAACTTGGTTTCTATTGTACGATTTTTTAACATGGACATCTCTGTTGTCTTTTGCTTGGCAACCACAAATCTACCCGTAGGAGAAATTAATACCGTTGGCACATCAAGAGATGTTAGATACATTCCCCACTTCAATAGAAACAGCCTTAAGGGCGGCGGACATTCCTTTAGATAAGGTACGGTTCAGCGCGCAGAGCGATCTCAATCCCGATGGTCTGTTTGGTGAAAGCTGGTTCGTCCTGACCGATACGGAGATTTTGGCACTTGACGCAGAAGGTGCTGTCCTCAATCGGGTGCCATACAGTGAAGTGGTAGAGGTGCGTTCAGAAGCGGTTGTTGACGGGGGGATGCTCGTTCTGGAGATGGTCGGAGATGCCCTGGATCTCATCCGCTACTCAAACGGGCTGATGCCGAAGTTTGGGTACATAGCGAAATTTCTCAGTGAAGAGATCGAGCACCGTCAAGGGAAACGCGACGAAGCGCCAATGTGGGAGTACGAAGAAGAGCAGAAATTCTGTAAGACCTGTGGCTTGCCACTCCCCGATGTGTTTTTGCCGTGTCCGGCGTGCACCAAGAAGCATCGTGTTATGTTGCGCATTCTCTCCTATCTCAAGCCACATAAGAAGCGGGCGGCTGTGGTGGTGCTGCTCATGCTCGTCTCAACACTGATTGCGCTCATGCCTCCGTATTTTACAAAGATTCTCATTGATGATGTGTTGAAGTTAAACGAAGACCTCGCAGCAGCGCAAGGTGCTGCAAAAACGGCGGTGGGGCAATTCTTTCGGTCGTTTGAGACAGCAGCACTTGCGTTGACGGTCGCCGTCGGTTGTCTCGTGGTAGCGCATATCCTCACCCATATCCTCGACATTTTTCGCGGGCGTTTAGCCGCGTGGTTGACCTTCCGCATGATAGCAGACATCCGTGACCAGATTTATGAGCGATTGCACGGACTTTCGCTTCGGTTCTTCGATAAGCGTAAGACAGGGACTGTTATCTCCCATATCACAGAGGATAGTACGCGCCTACAGTGGTTTCTGTTAGATGGGCTCCAGTTCCTTGTTATCGACCTATTGATGCTCTTTGGCATTGGTGCCTTCCTATTTTCGATGAACTGGAGATTGGCGTGCTTTATCCTAATTCCAATCCCATTGGTAGTTCTTGGCGCGAGGTGGTTCTGGAAGAAGGTTCGTGGACTCTGGCATCGGGCGTGGCGACGAAGGTCGAAGATGTACGATATTGTGAACGACTCGGTCTCCGGTATCCGCGTTGTTCGGGCGTTTGGTCAGCAGAAGAGTGAGGTTGGACGGTTTTCCTATACGAACGATGATGCCCGCAATTACGACACGGTTGCCGAAAAGGTTTGGGCAACCTATTATCCGTTGCTGCAGTTTGCTGTTCAGTTAGGAACAATTATCGTCTGGTATGCTGGAGGATTGCAGATTCTCACCGGCGGAATGACGTTTGGTACGTTGATGGCGTTTCACTTTTATTTGGCGATGTTCTACGGACCGTTACGACATCTGAGTCCAATGGTTAACTGGGCATCGCGGGCGATGACAGCAGCGGAACGGATCTTTGAGGTCATCGACTCCGAGCCAGAGCAGTTAGATGACAGTCGGCTCATTTCGAAATCAAAACTCCAAGGAGAAGTCAAATTCCATAATATGACCTTTGGTTATGATTCGCATAAGCCTGTCCTTCGAGACATCAACCTTCACGTCAAGCCGGGCGAGATGATCGGCTTAGTGGGACATTCTGGAGCAGGCAAATCGACGCTGATTAATCTAATTTGCCGGTTTTACATACCGGATTCGGGGAGTATTACCATTGACGGTGTAGATATCACAGAAATTCGCCTGGAGGATCTGCGGCAGCAGATTGGTGTCGTGCTCCAAGAACCGTACCTTTTCAATGGGACCATTGCGGAGAACATCGCCTACGCAAAGCCGGGAGCGGGGATGGAAGCGGTTATTACCGCCGCAAAGGCTGCCAACGCCCACGAGTTCATTGTAAAGTTTCCTGATGGATATGACACGGAAGTTGGTGAACGGGGTGGTAGGTTGTCCGGCGGGGAACGACAGCGGATATCAATTGCAAGGGCAATCCTGCACAATCCACGCATCCTGATTCTTGATGAAGCGACCTCATCGGTTGACGTTCAGACGGAGCGCAAAATCCAACAGGCGATTGACCGACTCGTCCAAAACCGAACAACTTTTGCTATTGCCCATCGGCTCTCCACGCTGCGAAATGCGGATCGCCTCTTCGTCATAGACAAGGGGCGGGGTGTCGAATGCGGGTCGCATGAGGAATTGATGAAGAAAAAAGGTATTTACTACAACCTCGTTGAAACACAACGGCAAGCGTCCGAAATTCGTTCAGAAGCACAGGTCATTGAGTGATAAGATGGAGCCACCTATGAACACGGAAAAAGAAAAGATATCTAAGAGTATCACCGCTTTGGAATCGGGTCCTCCACTCCCAGTCTCGCTTGACGATAACAATTTCACGCCAAGATATTTGGATCCGGAGAATATACGCCTGTTTCGGTCGCCGATGGGATCTCCGCGTCTGGAAATCCTAAAAGAGATCTGCTACACTCGCGTGGCAGTGCGCCGCATTCTCCCGTTGAGCGATCCCGATCGTTATATCTCGCTTGGGATTGGGGAAGAGGTGGAAATTGGTATCATTGAGGACCCATCACGGCTCGACTCCGAAAGCCAAGAAATCCTTCGCGAAGAGCTTGATAAGCGATACTTTACACCTATCATAAGGAGGGTTTACCGCGTCAAGGAGCGATTCGGCATCCATGACTGGGAGGTTGAAACATCGCGTGGACGGATCACGTTCTCTGTACAGGGACTTCATCAGAACGTTAGACAGTTTCCACCTGCGCGACTGCTTGTAACAGATGTCCGTGGGAATCGCTACGATATTCCAGACTATCACAGACTCGATTCGCACAGTTTTAATCAGATTCAGCGACATCTGTAGATTGGTCCGGTGGTTACTAGTTTGAACGATCAAGACGGGAGACAAGCGATGACTGTTTATTTTAGTTTTTGGAACCGGCTTCCGCTATGTAGAATTCTGCGAAACGGAGGGTTTTTCCATCCCATGGGATCGAGATTTAAAGCAATCTGTCTGGCTGTTTGTTGTTTGTTATTTCCGCTAATTGTGGGTGCAGATCCTTCCTCGATAAAGTACACAGCGGAGGCGTATCGGACTTTTCAAGCCATTGAGGTTGACGGCGATCTTACTGAACCGGATTGGCAGAACGCCAAGCGCATTGGTCAGTTTGTGCAAATGGAACCGGCCGAGGGGCAGCCGATGACGGAAGCAACAGAGGTCCGTATTCTTTATGATGAGAAAAACATCTATTTCGGCTTTACCTGTTTTGACTCGGATATTTCTAAGGTGGCTGCCAACGAAATGCGCCGTGATGGCAATCTATGGGACAACGACAACGTCTTTGTGCTTTTAGATACTTATGACGACCAGCGGAGTGGATTTTTCTTCCGCGTCAATCCGTTGGGGGCAATGGAAGATGTCGCTATAATGGACAACGGAGACAGTCGAAACGAAAACTGGGATGCAGTCTGGGACTGTCGCACAAAAGCCAATGAGAAGTACTGGACAGCGGAGATTGGTATTCCGTTCAGTCAACTCCGTTTTGATCGGAGCGATGTAATGACATGGGGAATGAATATGGGACGGAGCCTCATGCGAAACCAAGAAGAGGGGATGTGGATGCCGGTCTCCAGAGCGCATGGTTGGCGAGCCAAGTATCGCACCGCTAACATTGGTCGTTTAGTAGGGTTGAAAGGAATTGCGCCGTCCCCAAATCTGGAGTTGTTGCCTTACGTTTTGCCGGGTGTGAGCCGAATCGAGACGGAGGATGATACGAATGGAGAGCTTGAACTTGGTCTTGATGTCAAGTATGGACTTACTTCAAATCTTACTGCTGATCTGACCTTTAACACCGATTTTGCTCAAGTCGAAGCCGATGAGGAGCAGGTCAACTTAACCCGTTTCAATCTGTTTTTCCCAGAGAAACGACCTTTCTTTTTAGAAGGGGCGGGGTTGTTTGATTTCGGTATCCCCCGCACCAGTTTTCGCCGCCCACCGCCATTACTCCTCTTTTATAGCCGTCGCATCGGTCTTGCGGAGGGACATGCTGTCCCGATTATTACTGGTGGCAAGATTACCGGTAAAGTGGGGCCTTACGGCATCGGTCTGTTAAATGTTTTTACGGACAAATTTCATACTGATGCATCTGTTACTGATCCTGATGAAATCGTTAATGAGCCACGTACAAACTACTCGGTACTGCGCATGAGACGAGATCTGTTCAGTGGTTCCACTGTTGGACTGATTGCGGTCAATAAACAAAACGCTGACACATACAACCGCGCGGGTGGATTTGACGTTGCGTATCGTCCTTCCGATAATATCAACTTCCGCGGACTCTGGGCTCGTACTTTTGAAGATGATGTATTAGACCAGAGGGATGCCTTGTACTTTGGGGGCAATTGGCGGAATGAGAATTTGCGCTTGGACGGTTCATACATAGATATTGGCGAAAACTTTGAACCCGAAGTTGGATATGTCCGGCGACAAGATGTCCGCCGCTTCCGTGGTGAAGTGCGCTTTACACCGATGCTTGCTAAATATGGGATTCGTCAAATTTGGGCGGGGCCTGAATTTGATTTAATCCTCAATCGAGATAATGAGCTAGCAACCCGAGAGCTTACATACGTGAACTGGTTTGAGCTAGAGGGCGGAGGTTGGTTTGGTTTTCAGGCGCAGCGAACCTTTGAGCGCCTCGACGAGGATTTTGAGATTCGAGATGACATCACGATTCCGGTTGACGAATACCATTTCAATTCCTTCCGGGTTTCGATTAACAGCGACGATTCAAAAATGGTATCCCTCCAGCTGGGGACGAATTTTGGCGGGTTCTTTGATGGAGAAAGGGTTGGTTTTGATATCGGACCTGACTTCAAACCCAATGGACACTTCAGTTTTGAGCCGCGTTTCCAATTTAATCGGGTCACCCTTCCTGCGGGTTCATTTAATGCGAGCATTTTCGGTACGCGTGTGAGTTATTCCTTTTCTACAAGATTTTTTACTAAACTGTTTGCCCAATGGAACAGCGATAGCGGTGTGATTTCTGCTAACTTTCTGCTCAACTACATCTACCGCCCCGGCAGCGACTTCTACCTTGTTTTCAACCAAATCTATGATGGCAGCGGCGCAGGCACTAAGTTGGAGGAATCCACATTTGTCGGAAAGATAACTTATTGGTGGAACCCGTAACGTAAAATTTGGCAATTGGTAAACTCTCACGCTCAAACCGACGCACCTCCTCTCAGATTTACAAATTCCTGATAGATCCTCGGCGTATTTTTGCGGTTGGCAGTCTATGTTGGCATAGATTGTGCTTGCCTTAAAAACCGTATTTTTACTTTTGACGTTCTTGGAGGATATCATGAAACGCTTGATGTCATCGTTTTTAATCTTTTTCGCTTTCCTTTTCTGTGTAAACAGTTATGCTGAGTTCCCTCACCAATTTCTGTTTGGGCATACTGGGCGTGCTCTTGCAGTTGCGTTTAGCCTTGACGGAAGGTGGCTCGCTTCCGGTGGGGCGAATGAAATTCTCATCTGGGAGACTGGTGTCAATGAACCAATGTATACCTTGACTGGACACACAGGAAAAATCCAAGATCTCGCTTTCCGTTCCAACGGTAATCTAGTATCTGCCTCAGTTGATGGAACAGTGCGGTTGTGGAATGTATCGGCACAACGAGAGATTCGTGCGTTCGAGGGGCACGCTGGACAAGTCACATCTGTGGATTTTAATCCCTCTGGCAGACGTATTGTTTCTGGTTCACGAGATCGAACGCTCAAGCTATGGGAAACCGATACCGGTAAACTTCTGGCAACGTTTGAAGGGCATACAGACGTTATCTGGTCCGTCGCATTCAGCCCAGATGGTAGCATGATTGCCTCTGGATCAGAAGATGGTACTGTTCGTCTTTGGAATGCCTTAGATGGCTCACAGCTCTATAGCTTGACTGGACATACACAAGGGGTTCTGTCTGTTGCGTTCCATCCCGATGGCAACCTCATCGCGTCAGGGGCTAGGGATGGAGCTGTTCGATTCTGGCACATCAATTTAGCAGAATCTAGCAACCCTATTGGCGAGGCGGAGCCGTTTGTAACCTATGACCGCCAAGTTATGTCAGTCCGTTTTAATTCTAACGGACGAATTCTCGCTGTTGGTCTGTTGAATTCACCGACTGACAATACCCTTAAACTGTGGGACATTCTCACCCCCTCTGAACTCCAATCTTTCGACACGCAAATCGTACATGATCTGTCTTTCAGTCCAACTCGTCCCCAACTTGCGGTCGTAGGGTCAGCTGAGGGAACGATTACTATTTGGAGTTCAAGTTATCCAAAGCCAGTGCTCCTTGAACCGCAAAGGGGCGAGTTTGTCAATCCCTCGCAAATCAACTTGGGATGGGAAGCGGTTGAAAATGCAGTTTACTATGATGTCGAAATTTCAAACGATTCAAACTTTGTTGCAGCAAATACGCAATTTATGACTGTTACCGCCAACGAGTTGTCCTTTGAAGGTAAAAATAATATTTCCCACTATTGGTGGCGTGTAAGCACCGGCAGCTTCAGTAGGGTTAGCGATTGGTCTGAGGTCAGGGATTTCCGAGCCCCAAGTTGCGCGGTCAGAATAGTACCGTCGGTTCGACGGGTCAACCTAGGAGAGGAATTTGCCGTCGATGTTTTTGTCGAGTCCATCATTGACTTGCAAGGTTTTGAGTTCGATCTGCGATGGACCAATCCTAATGTCCTTACATTTGTAACCGTCACCAACTTCCGAGATATTTTTGGTGAATCTGGGATTGGACATCAACCGACAGAACCGCCAGACCAGGTAAATGGGATATACAAAGATGTCGTTGCTGCCAAAACTGGAGCTAGAGGAATAACTGGCAGCGGCATCATGCTAGGGGTATCATTTCGGGCGAAAGCCGTTGGAACGAGCAAGATTCAAGTACAAGACCTCATTCTTGTTGATTCAAATGAGGAGCGGATTAATTGTGAAATTCACGAGTTTGAAGTAATTGTCGAAGAACTTGTCCGACCTTGGGATGTCAATCTTGATGGAGTTGTAAATATCCTTGATCTTACCACTGTTGCGCGATACATAGGGCAGCCAATTCCGACAAACTTGGATATTTATCCAGATGTCAATGGTGACGGTGTTATTGATATCAACGATTCTGTACTAGTAAGTGCACATTTTGGTGAGTCCTATCAGACTGATGAAATCCGTGCTGCTCCACAATCCGCCAGCGAATCCCTGTACTTAATTCCACCATCAATACGCAAGCAGCTTGAATCAATTTACCGCGAACTCCTGTTAATGTCTAACAATTCTCCAGAGTTTATCCGGGCTAGACAGGTTTTGCAACATCTCCTATTCCCATCTGTCCCGGCGCATAATCAGTTGCTGCCAAACTATCCGAATCCATTCAACCCAGAAACGTGGATTCCCTTCCACCTCGCTTCAGCCGGTCAGGTTACTATTGAGATTTATGATGCTGCTGGAACACTGATTCGTCAACTTGACTTGGGATACCTGATGCCCGGACGCTATCTAAGTAGAGGGGAGGCAGCGTATTGGGATGGGACAAATGTGTATAGTGATCCTGTCGCTAGCGGCATCTATTTCTACACACTTTCTACACAGTCCTTCCATGCAACCCGGAGAATGGTTATTTTGAAATAGTATCAAATGACCTGATGATGGTTGGAATGCCGATGTTCATTGGCTTCCAGCCATCACGCATGAGCGGGTTGGCTTGGCTTGGTGAGCATATTCTTCGAGAAATTGATGCGTTTGGATATACGCATAACCCAGTATAGCAAAAAGGCTATCGGGTGTCAAATCCCTCTTCAAGTCACCGTTGGTGCGATTTTATCATTGTTTGCCTCCTGTCGGTTTGGAACTGGCTAGGGTGGTGGTATCTTTGCAGCGTTGTGATTCGGTTGCTAAGTTAGCGTTGATGTCCTTGAGTAGATGTTGGGGTATCAGGTCAAGATATTGAGAGATGACGCGTTTGGAGAGCCGGGTAATCTGCGAGATTTTGTCAATATCGTCAGTGGCGGTGCGAACGGTCTTGACAATTTCATAATCGCGAATGTATCGGTCAACGGCTTCTTTGGAGTGTTTGGTCTTTGCAGCAATAGTGGGGGTGAGATGTCCTTGTAGATAGAGGGTAACAATCTCTTTCTTATGGGTAATGGCACCCGATAAGTCATGGATATTGCCGCGTGTAGGCAAGAGTTTACCACTCGTTTTTTGCCATTCATTGACATAATCGCTGACCACAGCATCACAGACATTGAGCAATACAGCCAAGTCGAGTTGTGTCAATAATGCGCCTTGGTCATAGGCTTGATAACACCAACGGACCAATCGATTAATTCGTAGTTGACGAGCGGTCAATCCATTGCGAAAGGATTCAATATCCTCATCAGCGAGGTAGGTCAGAATAACCGGCTTCATACGGGTTTTAGCGATGGACTTTCCCTTTTGTGGATATTCATCAATAGGCACAGCCATCCAGACGAGTTGTCCATAACTGAGCATTCGCTCATTAGGTATCTGCTCCCCTGTGGCAAGTTTCTCAAGGGGTAAGGTAATCACAAAATAGTCCTCAACGGTTTTGACAATGTCATCGACAATCGCAGCGGCAGTGACTTCGCCTTTGTCGTACCCGTAAGAATTGATAAAGCGATGAATCAGCAACTGGCGCAGTGACTTGTCATTGATGCGTCTGAATTTCTTCTCGTTGACTTCGGTTCGGGTCAATGTTTTGCCCATCAATTGTCCCCCTTTTTCGCATCAACTGGTTCCGGGTGAAGCAGTTGAGTCATTCGCTCGGTTTGTTGATACTCATTGTATAGCAACAGATACTCCCGAATCAGCCGGTCCGATAGATGGCTTATCAGCCGTATCTGTCCCTTGGCAAAGCCTTGACTATGGAGGCTGGCTACCTGTGTAAAGTCACTCAGGTATCGCCAGATCGCTCGCTCGGTGTGGTTAGTCTTTTGCTCTATTTTGGTGAACTGATACCCTTTGAAGTAGAGTTCGAGAATCTGAGTCTTATGAGAAACGCCAGGGCCCATGTCGTGTTTGGCACCCCGGGTCATCACAAAATAACCGTCCTGTTTCAACTGGCGAATATCGCGTTTGACCGTGGCTGGACTGGTCGTTAAGAGTACCGCTAAATCTTCATAGCTGAGTAGGGCATCTTGGTCATAGGCTTGTTTGGTTAAGCGGAGGATCCGATGCCGTCTCAGACCTGAAAGTCCGTAATTGGCTAACACCTCAACGTCGGCTTGCATATCATTGAGAGTGAGTCGGCAGGATACCTTTTTCGCTAAGGCGATGTGTTTACCGGCTGGTTCGTCGGCTGCGACTACCTCGTAGCAGATTTGACCCGATGTCAGTTCAATTTCGGCGTGTTGGGCAAAGTAGGAAGCAATCTGTTTGTAGTAGGCTTCGGCAATGATAGGCATTAGATTAAAGTCTGATGATATTTTCTGAATAATCGCTGCACGGGCAGTCTTGGATTGTAGGCGGTTGACACCGTAGGCTCTATCGGTTTGTGGCTTCATATAGACCTCCATCAGTCGAGTGCAGTTGATGGCAATGCCATCTCCTTGTAGTTTAACTCATGGGGTCATTTGATACAAACTATAAATAGGAGAAACATTGCGTAATGAAGGATAAATCTCGTTCTCTATTACTTGCAGAGCAATACCTCGGTAAGGCGGTCTCAATTATCACGGACAGACCTCTCGGTAGCAAGCACCCTAAGCACAGTTTTGTGTATGAGGTTAATTACGGCTATGTTCCCGGGACAGAATCCGCTGACGGCGAAGAGTTAGACACATATTATTTAGGGGTCAGCCAACTACACACAGCAAAGGGTAGAGGTATTGCCGCTATCCACCGGTTGCATGACGATGATGATAAGCTAGTCGTTGTTCCTGAAACCCACATAGATTTAACGGACAGTGAAATTACCGAAGCGCTCAACTTTCAAGAACAGTGGTTTGATAGTGAAATTCGTCGGACACGTGCTTCAAGTTACTGTTGACCAAGACAAAAAATGGTAATAAAGCAATTAGTGTTGTTAGTTTGGATATTTACACAATGAGTACATTTCTTCATCTTTTCCAATCCCTTCATCTGCACATTGTCCTACTTTTCAAACATAGTTTTCGCTTCCTGTTTTACCTTTCGCTTTTCACGTTCTTCTTTATTCTTTTCCTTCTAACACCCGCCACCGCATTTGGTCAGCAAAACTTCCAATGGCGGAATTTCACGCGACACGATGGCGATCTGATCAGCAACAATGTTAGAACTATTGCTGAAGATCGGTCCGGGCAGATATGGTTAGGCACAGACAGGGGGTTAAGCCGTTTGGACGGCTTCTGGAACGATGCGGGCAGGTCGAATGGAGGACCTCAAGGGGCTGGTGTCTTCAAGGTGTTTGAAGATAATGCAGGTTTCATCTGGGTTGCAACGGATGCGGGAGTTTATCAAGGAACATGGAATAGTTCGCAGGGGCAGGTTGACTGGCTACAACACCATAACCAACAAACGGGATTGGTTGGTATAGGTGAACGCGTTGTGGCGATGACTCAACGCCAAAACGGTGAAATATGGATTGGGACACCGCTTGGGGTCAACTGGTTTGATGGTTCAGTTTGGCGTTCTGTGGATAGCGCAGAAGTTGGACAGCTCAATCAAGGCGTACAGATTATCTATGAAGATAGGGCTGGAATCCTCTGGTTTGGCCTTTCACAGAGTAATCGTCTCCAAAGTGGAAATCTTATCAGTCGCTTCAATAACGGGGGCTGGGAAATTTTTAGCGTGAACGATGGCTTACCGAATGGTGATGTGCAGACGATTTTGGAGGACCGGTTCGGCAATCTTTGGATTGGTACAACGGCTGGTACGGCGGTTTACGATGGTTCAGTTTGGCATGTTGTAACAGCAGAAGATGGACTTCTGATTGGAAGCAATGTGCAAGCCATAATGAGCGATGGGAAAGGAATAATCTGGATTGGGACCACTGCCGGCATCAGCCAATTTTACCCGCCGGCGCAGTTCTCTCCGGCAGCACTCCGTGATTTAGGGCGTTGGCGGCACTTGACAAGAGCAAATGGTCTGGCAAGCAACAATATTCAAGCCCTGTTTGAGACACAGATCGGCGAGATATGGGTTGGGACACGCGATAATGGAGTTAATTTTTCAGATCGATCTTGGACATCAATCACTATAGATGACGGATTAAGTCACAATAGTGTGACAGCGATGCTAAAGGACCAGCGGGGTAGGCTTTGGATCGGAACACGTAGTGGATTGAGCTACTATGCACAAAATAGGATTGAGTTGGTCACCGAGACGCCGGGAAATGAGGTTCGCACGTTAGCCGAAGATCGTCAGGATCGAATTTGGGTTGGAACAAACGCTGGTATCGGTGTTTTCAATGGAGTATCGTGGGAAGTTTTTCGGATTCCAGATATCAACGTCAATAGCGTTCAGTCCATTGTTGTTGATTCAATTGGGGCTGTTTGGGCTGGTACAGGCTTCTTGCCAACAGATGACCTCCCCGGTTTGGACCGTTATGACGGACAACAGTGGGAAAGGAATCAATTTCTGGAGATTGGTCGGACAATCGTTGTTATGTTCACGGACACACAGGGACGAATCTACTTCGGCACGGTTGGCAACGAAGAAGGTGGTGGCGATTTGTGGGTTTACGATGGACGAAATTTGAACAATTTTTACAGTTTGTCTAAACCATTCTCAATTCACACGATTTTAGAAGCGCCTAGCGGTGAAATTTGGGTTGGAACAGATACCGGTATTCGGATTTTCGACAAACAGACACTGAATCTTATCGCTTCACTGACAACCACTGATGGATTGGTGGATAACCGTGTGCAGGCACTTTACCGCGATGGAGATAATCGGATCTGGATTGGAACCGCAGATGGTGTCAGTGTATTCCAAAATGGCCGGTTTGAACGGACACTGACTGCAAGCCATGGACTCAATAGCAACAACATTTCTGCAATCGCCGAAGTGGATGGTCTGCTCTGGTTTGGTAGTAGAGATAACGGTGGGTTAAGCATCTTCAGTCCGGAGAAGGCTCCACCTCGTACAAGAATTACCGATGATAGTCCGCAAAACGGCGAAATTGTTGGACAGACAAGTGTTGTCTTTAAGTTTGAAGGAGGCGATGCCAGTACGCCAACTGGGGAACTTCGTTATCTCTACCAGCTTGACGATGGACCGCTCATCCTCACTGAAGATGAGGGTGAGGATAAACGGGCAGTATTATCAGGTCTCACAGAGGGACCGCATCGTTTTACAGTTTATGCCATTGATAGGGAAGGCAACCGGGATTTGACGGGGGCAAGCAGGGAGTTTGTGATTGACTCCCTCGCTCCGACCGTGATCATTACCGCGCCAAAAGCAAACGCTGTGATTGGCGACGTTTATGAAATCAAAGGTACTGCGACTGATGCAACAGATTTTCTGGATTACCAGATCCGTATCTTTCCCGGTAGTTCAGTTTCAGGTAAACCTCTACCTCCTTTTGTTTCAACAGTGCCGGTCACAGATGACACACTTTATCGTTGGGATACACGAATGGTCACCGCGGGGTTATATACGATTGAGTTAATAGCACGGGATACGCCGAATGGTGATTACGATAAACCTCATCTCGCTACCACGTCCGTCACGGTTGAAGTGGATAGGAGCCGCCCGGACGTCGAAATCGTTTCTCCCGCTGAGAACGAACAGGTCCCGCAGAGAATAGAGATTCGTGGTACTGCAACTGACCGAAATTTCAAGGAATATATTATTGAATATGGTTCCGGAGAATCTCCTGATACTTGGTTGCCTATCTCCAAACCGCCGGCGTTTTCAACCCCTGTGACCCGCGATATATTGGCTTTATGGGATGCGCCGAATTTATCAGGGCTGCACACATTGCGGTTGATCGTGGAAGATACAGCGGGACATAGAGAGATTGAGCACGTGCAGATATTCTTCAATCCGCGTGTGGATCAAGAAACTGGTGGTATGGTCGCAAGCCATGACAATCGTGCCAAAATCACCTTTCCACCGAACAGTTTGCCACAGACAACTGTCGTGACAGTCAACCCAGTGGCAGAGAGATCTTCGCTCCGTGTTTCCCCGATACCGTTTCCGGCTTACGATGTTGCGCCTGAGGATTTGCGTCTCCACCGGTTGAAACCGGCGACCATCCAATTTACCCTTGAAGATGCAGCCATGCTTTCCCGCTCTAAAATGAAAGAAACCTTGACAATCGCCCGATGGGATGGCAAAACATGGCAGCCTATTGGTGGAACAATTAATGCACAGCGTGGAACGATTTCAACGGCGATTTCGATTCTTGGACAATATGCCGTCACAACCAGACCTGCTGTAGAAACGGATGAAAACACAATTATTTCCGATCTAACCTGCCAACCGCGGGTATTCTCGCCTAGCCGAGAATCAACGTGGATTTCATTTCGGTTAAATCGTCCTGATAACATAACGATTAAAATCTATAATGAAGCCGGACGCCTGCGACGATTACTAAGAGAATCGGAACCCTTGTCAGATGGGGGACATGTTTTCGAGTGGGACGGACGTGATGATGAGAATCGGCGGGTTGTCAGCAATTATTATATCGTTACTGTTGAGGGGCAGAGCACATTGGGGAAGAAAGTTGTTGCGGTACAAAACAACTAAGGAATGGGGCGTGAAACGTAACGTGAGGAGCCAAATTCTGGAAGTTGAGATAAACGGCGAAAGCGGTTAGAAATTACGAGGTGTCGCTTACCATAATATACGGGAACTGTAGTTTTATCGAAAAAACCTTTAGGTCTAAAATCCCAACATTTATGTTTGGAGCAGTTGGGGCGAAGCCTATACAGACGGCTTTAGCGGTTTTTCTTGAGACTCTGTGCAAAATATGGTACAGTTGTCTTGTCTTTCGTGGGAGAATGCTCCCCCTATCGCACGATAGGGTCTCCCACCCTCCCGTAGCATAGGCATGAAAGACAGAAAGACAGTCCCTGATGAAAACCTACAAGTTCAAGTTGTATAGTAATCACGGTAATCGTGAGTTGCACAAGACGATAGACGGTCATGCTGAAGTGTGGAATCATTGCGTTGCCCTTCAGCGTCGGTACTACGCAATCTATAGCAAATATATCAGCAAGTTTAGCCTGATAAATCACATCTCTAAGCTGAAACGATTGCCTCGTTTTACCCATTGGAATCAGTTGCCAAGCCAAGCGATTCAAGACGTAGCAGCACGCATCGACAAAGGCTACCGTGCAATGTTTGAAGCGAGGGCGCAAGGCAAAGCGTGGGGTCGTCCTCGCTTCAAGCCCCGTCGTAGATACAAATCATTCACATTGCTTCAAGCCGGTTGGCAACTGTTACCGGGCAACAGTATCAAAATAGGTAAAGGTATCTATCAGTATTTCAAATCCCGTGACGTGCGTGGCACCCCCAAGCGTTGCACTATCAAACGGGACGCTATCGGTGATGTCTATATCTGTATCTTAACTGACTATGTAGAACCCGACCCCAATCGACTCACGACGGGTAAAATCGCGGGGTTTGATTTCGGTCTGAAACGGTATCTTACCGGTCATAACGGACACGATATAAACTCACCTGAGTTTTTCAAGCGCAGTCTCAACGCTATCAAACGTGCAAACCGCGCGCATTCACAAACAAAGAAAAAGTCAAATAACCATGAACGTGCAAGACTTGACTTAGCACGCAAGCACCGCAAAATAGCAAACCAACGGGAGGATTTCCACTGGAAGTTAGCACACCAACTCACTGACGAATACGACGAGATACGGCTTGAGGACTTGAATCTACAGGGTATGAAATCCCTTTGGGGACGTAAGGTCAGTGACTTAGGTTTTGGCGATTTCGTCAAAACACTGATGTATATTGCCGACAAAAAAGGGGTCAAAATCGTGTTCATAGACAAGTGGTATCCAACGAGTAAAACTTGTTCGGTCTGCGGTGCGGTCAATGAAGTGTTGAATCTGCGGGATAGAACTTGGCAGTGTAATGATTGTGGCACAACCCATGACCGAGACCGCAACGCTGCAATTAATATCTACCGGGTTGGGGCGTCAACCCATGAAGGAGAGGACGTAAGCCCCGATTCATCGGGCAATCCTTGTGGATAGCACAATTCCACTCCTATTGGCAAGGGACGCGCTCCGATTCTCGGAGTCCCGATAAATCGGGATAAGAAGCCCAAGCCTTTAGGTTTGGGAGTACGTCAATATCTTATTTGTATCTATTGTGACTTTTTAATGGTAAAATTACATAATCAAAATTGCCGGCTGTCAAAACTTCTCTTGTCACAGTATAAATTTCCCGGCAACGGAAATGTGGAGAAGTTCTATTGTCATAGATTTTAGGATTTGCGTCTTATTACCTATTAAAGAGTCTTTAGTCTCAATGATATGGATTACCAAAATAGTCTTAACAAAATTGAGTGCACTTCGTATTATATTCGGAGTGCGATGCTGTCTTTCAGTGTTATTCGTGATATACACGACAACTGCGATATATGGTGCTGAGGAACAGGCGACAACAGGTGCCCGTACCATCGGTATGGGAGGGGCATTCATCGGCGTTGCAGACGACGAAAACGCCGTGCGTCAGAATCCTGCCGGACTGCCCCGTTTGGACAGATATGCTGTAGGGTTTGAACAAACGCCCTCTGGGTTGTTCGATGTATTGGAAACAAGCTATCTCAGCGCGGTCTTGCCGACTTCAGAGAAGATGGCGCTCGGCATTGATTGGCTGCAGGTTGGTATTGAAGACGAAGAGCTTGATTCAAGTCGCAGCAGCTTCAACTTCGCTTATAGTTATGCACCTTTGTCTCAGCTATCCCTTGGGGCAAATCTGAAATACTTTACGTGGTCAATTGCACTGGATGGCAGATCAAGAGGAGCAGCAACGGGTTGGGGCACGGATGTTGGTCTGCTGTACCAACCCCATTCCCGCTGGAAGTTGGGGGTACTTGCACAGGATTTCATCGGTTTCGGATCTGGGGAAGGATTGAGTTACGGCACTTGGATACGTCACGATTCAGATGTCAGCGAAAAAGTTTTCCCAACTGCATACAAAGTTGGTATCGCGTATCGGCCCGTTTCGGATTGGCTAATCTCGGCAGATCTGACAGACCGGTTGCAGTTCGGCACAGAATTTCTGCCGAATCGAAATTTTGCCATCCGTGCTGGAATCCAGAAAGATTTGTATACGTCAGAACCGCCGACCTATTCGATAGGTGGGAGCGTAAAGTATAGATGGATGGATTTTAACGTCGCCTATCTTCTCCCTCCGACGTTGCCACCAACTGCCTATGTCGGGCTTTCGCTCAACTTCGATTTTCGGAAGTTACCGGTGCTTATCGAGGAGGTTCGCATAAGAGATCTCTATCCGGTTCTTCGTCGCTATTACGCTACATCGAATCGAGATCTAGAAAAAGAGACCTTGGATAGTGCCACTCCACTGGTTATTACAGACGCAGATCGAGAGTATTATTATCCACTTGAAGAGGCAAATCAGATCGGAAGGATTTGGCTCAAAAACGAGAGCAACAAAGAGATAACTGTTCATATCAAACTCTTTATTCCTGACTTTGTCAACAAAAACGGCACAGAAGTTGCATCTGTTATTGAGATGCAGCCGTTAGAACGGGCTTCGGTGCCGATACAACAACTGGTCTTAACGCCAAAAGCGTTGAAATTGTCGCAAAATCAACCTGTCGAGGCACAGATTCAAGTGATTGAGAGCGGCGGTTCCGCCTACCGCACTTTTCCTGTAACATTTTTGTTACACGACAATCATTCAATCCAGTTGGATGATGTTGCGAAACTTGCTTGTTTTATTTCGTCGGAAAGTTCAGTGGCAGATTCGGCGATTGGCGCGTTCATCAATCAGGTGCGTACCACATTTCAGACGGAGATTGACAGGGCGAATATGCCAGAGAACTTGTATGTTGCTATGTTGTTGTTTAATGTTCTGCACGGCGTATCGTATGCGCGAGATCCGAATATACCGCGGCAGAGGGGGACAATCGATGAGATTAAGTATCCCCATGAAATGTTGAAGAGCCTCATGGGACAGCATTCAGGAGATAACGATAAATCTACCTTTGGCGACTGTGATGACAGTACAGTCCTCTATTGTTCTCTGCTTGAATCAGTCGGCATCAAAACAGCACTCATTCAATTGCCGAGTCATGTGTTAATGGCGTTCGATCTTGGCAATATTTCTGTTAAACAAGCACAAGAGATAGACTTGCCTAACAATTACTACAGGACAGTCAACGGGCAAGCTTGGATTCCGATTGAGACAACCTTTATCAACAAGGGTTTTGCCGCTGCGTGGCAGGAAGGGTGTCGATCGCTGCAAGCGGTGAATATCCGGGCTGAAACTGTCGAGGACGCATGGGAAAAATATGGTGAGAGTTCCTTTACGGGAGAACCAATACAGTATGCTGTTCCCAAAGACTTCACCAAAGAACGGATCGATGCGGACTTCGCCACTCCATGGATGATGGAATTTTTGAACGCACTGCCCGATGTTAGTACATTAGTAGATTAGTATATTCATCCGTTAATGTACCAGTGAATGAACCAAAGTAGGTAACACTAGGAGGAAACTCAATGATCGCCCATAAAACCTTAACCTTTACAATCTGTTTACTCTGTACGATGCTGGTGTACACCTCGTATGCTGAATCGGAAGAGTCAACAGTGATATTTACCTTTGGCAAGATAGAAGTTCTAAAAACTGGCGAACAGGAGTGGCGTTTTCTGGAAAAAGGCATGGTCCTAGCTGCAGACGATTTGGTACGAATGCCCCCTTTCTCGCTGATGCGATTAAAAATAGAAGATGACACCCGCTTACCGACCCTTTCAGGTGGACGTGAGGTATTTGTTCGCACGTTAATCAATGAGGGACTTCAGCGCAGAGATGCTCAAAAAGGAAGGCGAATTAATGAAGATTTTGATGAGGATCCCGCAACAGATGTGCTACCCGTTGGCAATAAGCGTAGAACACGGAATCGCGCTTCGGCTTTTGAGGGGCTGCCTGCGGTGAAGGTAAGTCAAAGTGAACTTGAAGCCCTCCGTCGCAAAATCGATCTGCTTCCCGATGAGATTGTATCGTTGGGCTCTCCCCTCCTCGTTAGCTCTGTCCGAGAAAATGTGGAAGATCCTGCATATCCTGCGCCCAATCTAGACTTGGCTCGAAAAATCTACGGTATGCTCAACAAGATTGAGGTGAAAGTATCACGTCGTCCTTTGTTATATGCTCAACTGCTTCGCCATGCTGGTCTCAATGTTG
Source organism: Candidatus Poribacteria bacterium (assembly GCA_965208425.1). Lineage (GTDB taxonomy): Bacteria > Poribacteria > WGA-4E > WGA-4E > PCPOR2b > PCPOR2b. The sequence goes on from OZ242335.1 coordinate 5,825,165, forward strand.
ATCTCGACGTAAATGAAGAAGGACGGCTGTTCGTCGTTTTTAACAGTGAAGTTCGCTCCAACAACGCCAAACAGATTGCCGCAAATCAGCAGTTAATCCATGAGAGGCAGGGAGAAGATACAGTCTGGATTGCTGTGCAGATCCAACCGTCTCAACAGAATTTCACGACAGCGTGGTATCAAGGAAGCCAGTGGTAGGGGAAATCAGGGGAGTGAGCCGGTGAGCAAATGAGGTGATTGCACATTTTACACCTCACCGAACTTTATGCTCTCAAAACTAGCGCAATCTCAGAAAGTATATCTCCTGATCGGCATCGTGAGCCTGCTGCCGTTCATAGTGGTTGGATTTCTACGTAATTTGGGTACTTTTGAGTTTATTGAACTGAAGACGCTAGATAGCCGACTAGGGTGGACTACGCCTCCAATTTCCTCTCAAATTGCGCTGATTACGATTGATGCCAAAAGTGAGAAGGAGCTTGGACTAGTGCCATCATGGCGTTCGCATATTTATGCCGTGATGATTAATTCTCTCCAACAAGCCGATCCGAAGGCAATCGGTCTAGTTGCGTCGTTCAATCGTGAGTGGCCAGATGAACAGCGGATTCCGGGTAAAAAGCTATTTGTTATCCGTCCCTACCCTAAGCCGAAGACTATGGGCCGCCATTCACTGCCAAAAGTCACCGATTGGCGCACCTTGCCTGATAGTTTAGCACAAGCACAGGGTTGGGGTTTTAGTTATTTCCCGTTGAGTGATTCTGATGGCATTTCCCGTTCTGCCCAGCTTGTCGTCAAAGACCTTGCCGCAGATACTTACCGTTACTCTTTCGCAATGTCGATCCTCTGTCAAACTTATGGTGTTTTTCCCACATCTATAGAATTGCAGGAGGGATTTTGGGTTGGAAAATATCTTAAATTCAACTCGCCAGCGGGAGAGGTAGTTCGGGTTCCTATTGACTCACAGGGACGATTGTTCATTCAATTCGCCGATGACGAGGAGGGGTTTCAGCCTGTTTCTTTTATTGATGCTTTATCAATGTCGGAGAATGAGACGAATCAATTTGCGCGCGCATTTAACAATAAGTGCATATTGATTGGTATTACGACGGAAGGTGTCAACAAAAGGGCGACCCCTTTGGGCGAACTGTCAGCACTGGCTCTGCGGGCAAATCTTCTCAACGGTCTGTTAAATCAAGATTTCGTTTGGCAACTCAGTCGAGGTGGAAATTTAATCTACGTAGCTTGCCTTGCGATTCTTTCTGCTGCAGCAACAATGTTAATCTACCGGAGCGGGCATAGTTACCGATCTATACTACTTTTCGGCAGCGGATTGATACTATGCCATCTTCTTTTTGTTGGTGGGATGTTTGTTCTCTTTGATCTTTGGGTTGAAGTCACCGGATCAACTCTAGCATTGCTGCTTAGTAGTGTGATCGGTAGTTTACTCCTAGCGCATCTTCGTCTGCGACATTTGCTTCGGCAGTTACAGACGACACAAAATCAGTTAGTCAGATCAGAAAAAGAAGCTGTGTTCGGTGTGATGTCAGCACGTGTTCGGCATGAGTTACGAAATGCCCTGAATCTGATCCGCGCTCCTGCAGAAATGATACGGGTTAATTTCCAAAAGCAAGACCCTCTCAAGTTGAGAGAGCAGCCCGAAGAGATTGTGGGTGAAATGGACCAGATTATTGGGTGGGTAACAAAGCTGGATGAAATGATCGAAGATGAATTCAGCTTTTTCCAAGACTCTCACATGAATTTTCAGCAGCAAGCACTTGAACCCATCCTGAAGTCTGCGGTGGAGATGGTACAACCGGTGATTGATGAGAATCAGATTGAAGTTCGGATGAATCTGCCGCCGAAAATCCCGCTGCTGCGCCTTGACGATGATAAGATGCGGATTGTTTTTACGAACCTGATTAAAAATGCATGTCAAGCGATGCCGTCGGGAGGGACATTAGAAATCGTTGTAGAAGTGTCGATACTACAGCAGGACAGAGTTACTGTCATCGTCAGAGACACAGGAGCGGGTATCCCTGCAGATGAACTGTATCGAATTTTTGAACCTTTTTATACAACTAAACCACGTGGCTTGGGTCTTGGTCTAGTCAACGTAAAGAACATCGTCGAAGCGCATGATGGAACGGTACGGGTGGAAAGCGAGGTTGGCATCGGAACGACATTTTTCGTTCGTTTGTAGCCAACTTTCGCTGTTTTCTTAGGCAGTTACGCATTAACGGATACGAATCATGAAACACGCACGAATTTTAATAGCAGACGACGAACAAGCGACCTGTAAATATATTGATACGCAACTCAAGATGGAGACATCAATTGATGCCTCCGTTGATTTTGCTTATAATCGGGATGCGGCAATTGCACAGTTAGACGAAAATCCGCCTTATGACTTGATTCTAGTCGATCTCTGGATGCCGGACGCGCAGGGAATTTTGGATAGAGAAGCGGGGTTAAAGGTTCTTAAGCAGAGCAAGGAACAACAGCCGATACCGCAAGCCGTAGTTATCACTGCCAACAGTTCTTCAGAAACTGCTCTTGAGGCAAGTGGATTGGGGATTCACGACTATGTCAGCAAGCCGATTAACTACACCCACCTGATCGAAGTCGTCAAGGAGGTATTGAGCCAACGCGATCATGAGCCTGCTGTCCCAGATGACAATGTAGGTTCTGTGGACGATTATGAAATTATCGGCAAAAGTCCTGCCATGATTGAAGTGATGACAACGGTCGGGCGGGTTGCGCGATCAGAAACAGATGTCTTGCTCTACGGCGAAAGCGGCACCGGAAAGGATTTTGTCGCACGCGCCATCCATAAGCATAGTCCGCGTTGCAAGGGTCCCTTTGAGGTTGTTAATTGCAGCGCAATTCCAGCAGAGTTAATTGAGGCAGAATTATTCGGAATCGGGAGACGGGTGGCGACATCGGTTGACCAACGTCCGGGCAAATTTCAGCAGGCACACGGTGGGACTATTTTTCTTGATGAGATTGGTGATTTGAGCCTAGAGATGCAGCCGAAATTACTGCGTGTGCTAGATTATAAAGAGATTCAGGGTGTTGGGGTGAAAGTGCAACGGGTTGACGTTCGGATTATCGCTGCAACCAATCGCGACCTTGGAGCGGCTGTGGAGGCAGGAAAGTTTCGCAGCGATCTTTACTATCGTTTGAAACCGATAATCGCTTTGCCTCCATTGCGTGAGCGCGAAGGAGATATTGAATTGTTGGCGTGGCATTTTCTTCATAAATATTCTCACTTCCTCGAACAGAAACGTACCTTTGGTTTTGACGATGTGGTACTCGCAGCATTTGAACAGTATCATTGGCCGGGGAATGTGCGGGAATTAGAAAAAGCGATCGAATATGCAATCCTTACCTGTACCGGTGCACAGATTTCTGTACGCGATTTGGCACCGGAAATCTTTGATAAGAGCCCTCAACCTGTCCTTGAGTTCCTTAATCAAGAAAGAGGTGAGGGGAACGAGAATGTCGATTTGCTGGAAGCAGGTTTTCGCAGGCTACTTGATGCCGCAACGATTAAGGAGGCTTCACAGGGATTTGAGCGAATTTTTTTGCAGCACAAACTCAAGCAAAACCACTGGAATATTCAGGCAACGGCGGAACAGATCGGTATTCGGCGCCAGTCGTTACATCGTAAGATTAATGAATTGGGGTTGCAGCGAGACCTGAGCAAGACTTAGTGGCAATTTGTGTCACTTTTGTGTTACATCGTCGCCTTTAGGTGACGGTAGGGCGATACCTAAATCAGCTTGGAATTCTTGATTAAATACAATTAAAAAAAATTGGTGTTTTTCACTTGATAGCTACCAATCTTCTCTCCGCCTGTTTTCGTGGTTGGATGATGTCTGATTTTCCGTTCTGATTTCCTCTCAATTTCCATTTTGTTGCAATGTGGCACATATATTGCCTAGTAATGTGGCACATATATTGCCTAGTATAGTTAATAAGGCAATTTATAAGCAAGCAAAGATTTAAGTGTTAGGGGAAAGAATGGCTCCGCAGATAAATGAAGTTACACAGTTGGAAAGTCCTGCTGAAACGCCCATTGACAATTTAACGATTCCGAAGCTGCGTTTTGCACCCACCGATGCACAAACACAAGAGTCATCAGAAGAATTGCCAATTGACGCGGTCAATGATAACGCCAAAACGTTTGAGACCCGTTATTCAGATCAGGAGGACGGTTTATTAAGTACCTATCTTCACCAGATTGGAAAAATCCCACGCTTAACTCAAGAAGAGGAAACCAATCTGTTCATCAAAATCGAAAAGCGTCAGTTGCAAATTGATGAACTCTACCAAGAGTTGGCAACCTACCTGCCCGGCCTTTCTCTAGACGACCCGCCCTCTACTGCTATTCTGAACCGCAAAATTATCGCTGAATCCTGCCCACAATCCACCGAAGTGTATCTTTTGGATTTGGTAGAACACATAAAGTTATACAATGTAGAGATTGACACTGCTAAAAACCACATTGTTGAAGCGAATTTAAGACTAGCAGTTTGTATCGCCAAAAAATATCGGGAGCGTGGGCTTGATTTGCTCGATCTGATTCAAGAGGCGAGCATAGGACTTCTTCAGGCGGTTGATCACTTTGATTGGCAGCGTGGCGTCAAATTTGGAGCGTATGCTTCGTGGTGGATGCAGCAGGCAATTGGGTGTGGTATTGCCAATTATGGGCGAACGATTCGTCTGCCTGCGTATATCCTCGGTGAGATTCGGAAGGTGAATAGAGTGGAAGCAAGCCTGCATCAGCAGACCAATCGCGAACCGAGCCGAAAAGAGGTCGCTGAGGCATCGGGACTCACCATAGATCGACTTATGCTACTGGATCGGCTAACTGCTAATACTGTATCGCTGGAGAGTTATACTAGTTCAGGTCAAGGTGGGATTGAGGATTTTGTCGCGTGTGAAAAGAGCCCAAATCCGCTAGCGGAACTCACACGGCAAAATTTGGTAGATCAAGTGAAAACAGTACTGACTGAGCTACCGCCACGCGAACAGCAAATCGTTTCCTTGAGATATGGTTTGGAAAATGGGAAGGAGCACAGCTTACAGGAAATCGGCTCACTCCTGAATCTATCCAGAGAACGAATTCGCCAGCTTGAGATGAGAGCCTTGAATCGACTACGTCACCCTGCCCGTTGCGAGCACCTCCGGGATTTTGAAGACGTTTAATCTAGGAGGAAGGTGGTTGCCTCGTCCTTTCCTGTTGTGAGTCTGATGGGTCGGAAGGGTTTAAGATGTAGTCGAGGCTCAACCATAGACTGCGAGAATAGCGGAAGAAAAAGATGGGGAAAAGGACGCTAAAACCCGCCCATAAAATGAAATTCAAAAGAAAAGGGATAGAAGTGAAATAGTCTAATGCAAAATAGCTGGCGAATGCAATAAAAATAGTCATACCGTAGTTGATATACATTGCCCCAACAAAGTATCCTGCCTCGCGTTCAAATCTAAAGTGGCAAATACCACACCCCGAACGCATTTTGAACATACTTGAAAACATTTGACCTTCACCGCATCTTGGACACCTTAAGCGCAGTCCTGTTACGAGGATCTGTCTCTTGTCCTGTTTCTGCATTTACTGCTTTCCCTCCTTGAACTCCCACCTTCAATGCGTTATAATTTCCGACTGAGAACCTAATTTTAGCATAGCTTGTCGGCGATGTCAATTTAGTCTTGCCGGTGGAAACCGATCACATTCTACCTTTTGTGTCATTACTGACAGCAACGGTCTATCATGGACGTTGTGGCGGAGACGGGACTTCCTTTCCCTATCAAGGTGTTCAACATTTTTCAAGCCAATTCACCAGTGAATCGTGGAGATAGAGGAACACAATTATGGATCATCGCATAGAAGCTAACCGAAAAAACTGGAACGAGCGTACTCCTGTTCATGCAGCCTCTGAATTTTACGACGTGGCGGGATTTCGCAACGGTCGGATAACGCTGAACAATATTGAAAGAACTGAGGTAGGTTCTGTCGAAGGCAAGTCGCTTCTGCATCTTCAGTGTCACTTCGGTATGGACACGATGTCGTGGGCTCGTTTAGGCGCGCAGGCGACAGGGGTTGACATCTCAGGCACCGCAATTGACCTAGCGAAGGTATTGAATGATGAGCTGCAATTGAATGCCCGATTTATCTGTTCCAATATCTACGATCTACCTGATGTGCTGGATGAAAAGTTTGATATTGTATACACGGCGATGGGGGTGCTTTGTTGGTTGCCAGATTTGCTTGGATGGGCAAACATCATCGCCAGATTTCTCAAACCCAACGGCATTTTCTACATATTAGATGGCCACCCGTTTTTGCACGTATTTGAGCCTGAAGAGCCCCAAGCTGGGGTTCAGGAACTACGAGTGCGATACCCATACTTCAAAAAAGACGAGGGCGGGTTCTACGAGGGGGGTCATCCTAGTTATGCAGGTTCAGACATCATAGAAGCTGGGTGTTACGAATGGCAGCACAGCGTCGGTGAGATACTGAATGCCATCTTGGACGCTGGATTACGGATTCAGTTCTTCCACGAGTTTGCATTCAGCGGCTATGAAGCCTTTCCATGTATGGAAAAGGGTAAGGACGGCTGGTGGCGGCTTACGTCGCACAATGATTCAGTCCCGCAAATATTCTCTCTCAAGGCTACCATATAAGATATCTGCGTACTGAATAGCCGCAATCCATAAGACTGAATTAACAGCTTATTGGTTGCAAGATCTGAGTTGTATTTATGGTGAATTCTAAAAATAAGTGGACATTTACCAATGCGCGAAGCTGCCAAAGTCCCCCTGATAAGGGGGATTTAGGGGGTTGGTTGTGCATTGGGAGTGTCTCATTAATTCTAAGGTCTACTATAATTTCATTATGAAAATCCAAAACGGCATTGCAATTGTCTGTTTCTTCCTCTCTGGTTTCGCAGGGTTAGTCTACGAGGTGTCGTGGATACGCAAGGCTGCTCTGACCTTTGGATCTACGACGTTTGCTGTTAGCACGGTATTAGCGGTCTTTTTTCTCGGATTGGCTTGCGGAAGTTACCTGTTTGGACGAATTGGCCAAAGAACGTTGCGACCGTTGAGGCTCTACGCACTGATCGAAATTGGACTTGGATTATTTGCTATGGTAAGTCCTTATCTCCTTGAGCTCACGGAGAGTCTCTATGGACCAATCTATCGCGCTCTAGCGGGTCATGCCGTTATTCTATTCGTAGCACGCAGTGTGCTGGTGTCCCTGGTTATCCTTCCACCTACCATCCTCATGGGCAGCACACTTCCCCTCTTTTGCCGCCAATTTGTTCGCAGCGATGCAAAGGTCGCCAACTGTGTTGGAATGCTCTACGGAGTGAACACCTTGGGAGCAGCGGTGGGTTGTGCAGCAGCTGGGTTCTTCTTGCTGCCGACGTTTGGGCTTCGGCTCACCGTTCAGTTTGGGGCTGCCTTGAACGTCCTATGTGGCATTGCTGTCTGGCTATTACCCGTTGCCAAAGATCGACTTACTCAATTGGATCGAAAGTCGGAGCAATCTGAAAGTCAGGGTAAAATAGTTACAGAACGGTTTACCGCCACGCAACTTCCTATTGCCATCCTGTTTTTTTCCGTTGGCTTTGTTGTTCTTGGAAGTGAAGTGCTTTGGACACGCTACCTGCGACTCCTGACCCGTGAGAATAGCGTCTATACCTACACCTTGACGCTGACAGTGGTACTAGTTGGTATTGTCCTTGGTAGTTTCCTCGCTTCCCGTTTCTTTGATCGGTCAACACCGCGTGCACGATATTTCGGTCTGTTTCAAATTCTGATAGGGTTATCCGTGCTAACCGTTATGACCCTTCCACAGACCTTTTGGGCAGGCATCAAAAATGAGTTGGGGATGTATTTCCTTCTACTGTTGCCTCCCGCAATCCTTTCGGGCGCATCATTTCCGCTTGCGGTGCGGATGGTTGTCGAAGATGCATCAAGGGCAAGTATCGGAACGGGGCGGATGGCAGCGATTAACACGCTAGGCGGAATTCTCGGTTCACTGCTGATCGGATTTGTGGGGCTACCTCTTTTTGGGATAAAATTCAGTCTCTTGTTTATTACGGGAGTTAGCTTATTAACCGGGTTCGCTGCTTGGTTCTGGATTGACAAAACCTTCTCGCCGCTCTTTCGAGGAGGCGCAGTCGCCGGAGCGTTACTCATCTGGATCTGCCTCCCTTTTGCTTCAGGGACTCAGATTCCTGCTGACTTTCTTGCGGCTGGTCGGCAACTCGTGGCTTTCCGTGAGGGGTTTGACGGGGATTTGGCTGTTATTCGGAGGGACAAGGAATGGATTGAACTGGAGATTGACCGATGGTGGCAGGGAAGCAATCTGAAAAATCAGCAGGTAGTTGGAGCGCATATCCCGACGCTTTTACACCCGAATCCCAAGGATATTCTCGTCGTAGGTGCCGGTACGGGCCAAACGCCGAGCCGTTTTCTGATGTACGATATTGACCGTCTTGATTGTGTTGATATTGAACCGAAGTTGTTTGAATTTATCCGCGACCATTTCGACTCGAAGTGGATGGAGGACGACCGGGTCAAGTTGATCAGTGAAGATGGGCTTAACTATCTGAATCATAGTGACGCTATGTATGATGTGATTGCCATTGAGGTCGGTCAAATTTTTCGCCCCGGTATCGCGTTTTTCTACACTGCTGATTTCTACCACCGTTCCCGGCAACGACTCCGTCCCGGCGGTCTTCTTACCCAACTAGTCTCGTTACCATCGCTCACAACCGATCAATTCGAGGGTGTGATCAAAACCTTCCTTGATGCCTTCCCGCAAAGTTTCCTATGGTACAATTCCTCCGACTTACTTCTGATCGGTATGAACGACACAGATTTCAAAATCAGCCGCACTGCCTTAGAACGATTGTGGTCCAATGAATCCGTGCACCAGGACTTGCGTTATACTTTTTGGGGCGGTCCTCAACAGTGGCTTAACTGGCTGCCTGTCTTTCTTGGAGGATATCTGACAGGTCCACAAGAACTCGCTGAACTAGGATCGGAGGCTCGTCTTTACCGTGATGATTTACCGGTGCTTGATTACGCAACCAGTTTGGACTACATCACCGAAACGAATGAGATTCCGATTGTTAGAGATCGTTTGCTCAAGCATAGCGGTTCCCTAGAGGAGGTCATCGATTTCACACTTTCGGCCGAAAAAATTGCAGTTATTAAGGGAATCCAACAGAAAAATTTAGGGGCAATCATCGCAGAAGCCATTCTCCGGCGAGCGGAGCTACTGACACTTTCGAGAGACGATGCAGCCGACGAGGTTATCAAGTTGCTTTCAGAAGCGGTGGGCTGGAATCCAGACCATTTTGAGGCGAATCGTATGCTTGCCGATGCGCTTATAGGGCAGGGGCAGAACAAAGCCGCAGGGCGCCATTATGTAGAGGCTAATCGAATTCGTGCGGAAGATCCCCATGTGCTTCACGGCATCGCTCACACGCTCTACCGTCTCAATAGAATTGAGGCAGCAATCCCCTACTATCAGGCTTCGTTGCGCCTACGACCCAACCATGCTGAAACACACAATCACGTTGGGCTTGCCTTGGCTAAACGTGGTGATTTCGTCGAGGCGCGTCAGCATTTCAAGACGGCAATCCGCTTGGATTCTGACTACGTTGAAGCCAAGCATAATCTTGCTGGGGTGCGGAGAGTTTTACAGGCGATGTCGGAAAGGTGAGCGCAGCATTTGTCCGATGTACTTTACTAGCAAATTAAATGGAAAATCACTGTTGACCTAAAAATCGAAACGTGATATAATTAATTTAATGTATAATCTAGAGGGTTGTCCGATAAGAAGGGTTATTGGATATTAGAATCCTAAAAGGCAATTGAAAGGAGTTCTCAATCTGAAAGGAGCGTTATCAATGAAAACCTTGCAAATAACCTTCGCTTGTTTGATTCTATTGGTTGGACAGGTTGTGCTGAGTGACGCCAAAGACCCTGAAGCAGTGATTGTTCCTGCCCCAGAGGGCGGAAGTACCAATTGGGGGCATTCCGTTGATGTCAGTGGGACGACCCTCATCGCCGGGTACACCTCGTATGTTGGAAATGGTGGAGGTGTTTTTATCCTTGAGCAGAAGGGGAAGAAATGGGACCTTTTGAATCACTTTCAAACCCCCAATGTGCAAATGAGAGATTGGTTTGGACATGCTGTTGCTATCAGTGGCAACACTGCTGTCGTTAGTGGTTACGAATTTGGAGGGAAGAAGGAAACCGCGGGTAACTGTGGACCGGGGCCGTGTCTGGGAGCAGGTAAGGGAAGAGTCTATACCTACAAACGCACAGGTCCGAAGGGCTTTGACCCGGTAGAAGACTTCGTGGCAGATGATGCCCAAAACGATGACCGGTTCGGATATGCCATTGACCTCAGTGGAGAGAAACTTCTTGTTGTTGGTTCTCCTTATCATGACGAGCAGAAAGGTGCCGTATATGTCTACGAGTTAGAGGGGGACAAGTGGGTACAAAAAGCCAAACTTCAGGCAGATGACGCGGCGCCACGAGCCCGGTTGGGATGGGATGTCAGCGTTGATGGAACCACTATCGCTGCTGGTGCACCACTCGCCGCTGCACCCGACAGGAACTCCGGGGCCGCTTATGTCTTTAAGAAGCGGGGAGATGATTGGGTACAGGTGGCAAAATTGACCGCTGAAGACGGGGACGGTGGCGATGCTTTTGGCACATCTATTGATGTCAGCAAGAGCCGCGTTATTGTCGGAGCCGTCAAAGATGAGAACGCAGAGAAGAAGCGTGGTTCCGGTTCCGCGTATATCTTTGGCAGCGTCGGGGATACCTATACACAGGAAGCGAAATTGAACGCCAAAGAGCTTCAGGAGGGTGCTGGTTTCGGGCTGACAGTTGCGCTTGATGTCAACCGTGCCCTTGTCGGTGCGCCTTCGACCGACACGAAAGTGGGCGACGATTCCGGTGCGGCTTACGCCTTTTTAAAGGTAGGTACCGACTGGGTGTTGCAGGGGACAATCATACCTATAAAGGGACCGAACGAAGCTGTAGGTCTAACCAGCGGTGACAATATGGGCAGCGCTGTTGCGATTGACGGGGAATTCGGTCGAAAATTTAACCTCGCTGCCGTCGGCGTACAGTGGGACGCCACTGATAACGGGCAAGATCAAGGCTCTGTGTATGTCTTTGATACTGAAGATGAAGACAGTCTGAATATACCGTTGTCCGTTGAGCCGCGCGGTGACTTGGCACTGACGATGTTCGGCGATATCAAGCGGACCGCGTTGCTTCAAAACTTTCCCAATCCGTTTAACCCTGAAACATGGATACCTTACACCCTAGCTGATGATGCGGACGTGAGTGTTCGTATCTATGACATCCAAGGCAAGCTAGTCCGTCAGTTGGACGTCGGTCAGCAGCCAGCGGGCAGCTATCTCAGCAGAGAAACGGCTGTCTATTGGAATGGTAAGGACCGGTTGGGTGGGGCGGTATCGAGTGGTGTCTATTTCTATACGCTCAAAGCGGATGCATTTTCAGACACCCGCCGCATGGTTATCCTGAAGTAGTTTCGCTTGAAGCATATGAAGCATTCCGCTTGGCTTGCGAGGTTTGATTCTGATTGAAGTCTCCTAAATAGTGAAACCCAACATCCGATAATCTGTGCCTGGATTAGGGTGTTGGATTTCACTCTATCTACGTAACAGTGTGGTTAACGAGCAGCACTCCGGTTTACCTCGATAGGGATTTTTCTAAATGTTTAACCTAATCTATACCGTTGATTAGGTTTGATATAATAGCGTAATCTGCGGGTTGAGATTTACATCTTGACACAGCAAATTAACCGTTGTGACACAGCAAATTAACCGTTGATTGAAGAAACAATTCACCCTGAAAGGAGCTTTATTGATGAAAACCTTGTATATTACCTTCGCTTGTCTTATTCTACTAGTTGGACAGGTCGCATTGGGCTATGCCGCTGTTCCTGATGTTGAGGGAGAGGTTGTTCCTAGGCCCGATGGCGGAAGCACCAGTTGGGGGCATTCCGTTGACATCAGTGGAACGACCTTTATTGCTGGGTACCCCTCGCATAGGGGACATAGTGGGGGTGTCTTCATCATGGAACGAAAGGGGAAGAGGTGGGAGCCTTTAGACCACTTTAAGACCCCCGATAACGGGACGATGGATTGGTACGGTTGTGCCGTTGCCCTTGAAGGTGACATTGCTGTTGTGGGTGCCTACGAACATGGTGGCAAAAGACGCAAGGCAGGCGCACTGTTAGGTGGCGGACCAGGATTAGTGTATGTCTACAAACGTGAAGCCAAAGGGTTTGAGGAAATGGCAAAACTTAAAGGCGAGGATGTCCAAAACGATGACCGGTTCGGATATTCTGTTGACCTCAGCGGGAAAATTCTCGTCGCTGGCACTCCTTTTCATGACGAAGAGAAAGGTGCGGTCTATGTTTACCAACTAGACGGTAAGCAATGGAAACAACAAGCCAAACTTCAGGCCGATGACGCGGGTGTAAAGAATCGGTTCGGTTGGGACTGCGCGGTTCATGAAAACACGATAGTTGTCGGTGCGCCACTTGCCGCTGCACCCGCGCGGCTCTCCGGTGCGGCGTATGTCTTTAAGCGTCAGGGTGACGCATGGGCACAGGTAGCAAAGATTACTCCCGATGACGGGGATGGCGGCGACAGTTTTGGTGCTGCTGTTGATGTCAGCAAGGATCGAATCATCGTCGGAGCAAACAAAGACGAAAATGAAGCGAAGAAGCGCAGCTCCGGCTCTGCCTATATCTTCCAATTAGTTGGAGATGGCGTTACACAGGAGGCGAAGTTGACCGCGGACGAGCCTCAAGAAGCTGCTGGCTTCGGGCATTCGGTTGCCCTTGATGTGAACCGTGCCCTCGTCGGCGCGCCTACTACGGATACCAAAGCCAATAAAAAATCTGGAGCCGCTTACGCCTTTTTGAAAGTGGGAGCCGATTGGGTGTTGCAGGCGAGAGTCATACCTGTGAAAGGACCAGCTGAACCCGGTTTACCGGGTGGCGACAACATGGGCAGTGCCGTCGCTCTTGATGGTAAATTCGGACGAAGATTCAACTTCGCTGCCATCGGCGTGCAATGGGACGCTCAGGATGGTGGGGGTGATGCCGGCTCCGTTTATATCTTTGACACGCGAGATGTCGATGGTCTCAACATACCGTTGTCGGTTGAACCGCGCGGCGACTTGGCACTGACGATGCTCGGGGATATCAAGCGGACCGCGTTGCTTCAAAACTTTCCCAATCCATTTAACCCTGAAACATGGATACCTTACACCCTAGCTGATGATGCGGACGTGAGCGTTCGTATCTACGATATCCAAGGCAAGCTAGTCCGTCAACTGGATGTCGGGCAGCAGCCTGCGGGCAACTATCTGAGCAGAGAGACAGCTGTCTATTGGAATGGTAAGGACCGGTTGGGCGGGTCGGTATCGAGTGGTGTCTATTTCTATACGCTCAAAGCGGATGCGTTTTCAGACACCCGTCGCATGGTGATCCTTAAATAATTCCCCTCGTTTGTAGGGGTGACTTATGCGGTTGTCACCATTTCAGGGGCAAATATTTTTACTTTTGGACTGTCTTGATGTCCTAAAGGATTGTCACAAAGATTAAATCCATGGGATCTTCCTGTTTAAGAGTTTGTTTTGGCTGACAAATACTCTACCGGAAATCCCATGGATATCCAACTTGCAAATTGTGTTAGAATCGTAAAAGTCAATTGAAAGGAACTTTATTTAATGAAAAACTTGCAAATTATCTTTGCCTGTCTCGTTCTATTGGTTGGACAGGTTTTGCTAAGTGACGCCAAAGCTCCTGAACCGGTGATTGTTCCTGCCCCAGAGGGTGGAAATACCAATTGGGGACATTCCGTTGACGTCAGTGGAAAAGTTCTCATTGCCGGGTACACCTCGTATGTCGGAGATCATGGGGGTGTCTTTATCCTTCAACAGAAGGGGAAGAAGTGGGATGTTTTAAATCACTTTAGGACACCCGATGGGAAAATGAGGGATTGGTTTGGGCATTCTGTTGCTCTCAGTGGAAACACCGCTGTCATTAGTGCTTATGAATTTGGTGGGAACAAGAAAACTGCCGGTGATGCTCTGGGAGGCGGTCCTGGAAGAGTCTATACCTACCGGCGTGAAGGGACTAAAGGTTTTATTCCGGTGCAAGACTTCAAAGCCGTTGATGCCCAAAACGAGGACCGGTTCGGATATGCCGTTGACCTCAGTGGAGAGAAACTTCTTGTTGTTGGATCCCCTTTTCATGACGAGCAGAAAGGTGCCGTATATGTCTACGCTCGGGAAAACGATAAATGGGTAGAAAAAGCCAAACTCCAAGCAGACGACGCAGCGCCACGAGCCCGGTTCGGATGGGATGTCGGTGTTGATGGAAGCACTATTATTGCTGGCGCACCGCTCTCCGCTGCGCCCGACAGAAACTCCGGTGCCGCTTATATCTTTAAGCGTAGGGGAGATGATTGGGTACAGGTAGCAAAGTTGACCCCTGAAGACGGGGATGGTGGTGATACGTTTGGTGTTTCTGTTGACGCCAGCAAGAGTCGCGTTATCGTCGGAGCTGTCAAAGATGAGAACGAAGCAAAGAAACGCGGTTCTGGCTCCGCATATATCTTTAGCAGTATCGGTGATGCCTATACACAGGAAGCGAAATTGAATGCTAAAGAGCTTCAAGAAGATGCTGGCTTTGGATTGACAGTTTCGCTTAGTGTCAATCGCGCGCTTGTCGGCGCGCCTTCGACGGATACGAAATCGGGTGACGATTCCGGTGCAGCTTACGCCTTTTTGAAGGTCGGTGCCGACTGGGTATTGCAGGCGGAAATTATACCTGAAAAGGGAGGGAATGAAGGTGCAGGTCTAACCAGCGGTGACAACATGGGCAGTGGCGTTGCGATTGATGGAGAATTCGGACGAAACTTCAACTTCGCTGTCGTCGGCGTCCAGTGGGATGCTACTGGTCATGGTGATGATGCAGGTTCGGTATATGTCTTTGATACTGAAGATGAAGCAAGTCTCAATCTGCCGTTGTCGGTTGAACCGCGCGGTGACTTGGCACTGACTATGTTCGGAGACATCAAGCGGACAGCGTTGCTTCAAAACTTTCCCAACCCGTTTAACCCTGAAACATGGATACCTTACACGCTAGCTGATGATGCGGACGTGAGCGTTCGTATCTACGATATCCAAGGTAAGCTAGTCCGTCAGTTGGACGTCGGTCAGCAGCCAGCGGGCAGCTACCTCAGCAGGGAGACAGCTGTCTATTGGAATGGTAAGGACCGGTTGGGCGGGTCGGTATCGAGTGGTATCTATTTCTATACGCTCAAAGCGGAGGCGTTTTCAGACACCCGTCGCATGGTTATCCTGAAGTAGTTACCCGTCCTTATCCGTGAAAGCGACTTATGGATTTTGAAAAATGAATTTCATGAGTCGCTTTAAGAGAATTTGCATAGAGGCAAGGTTGCGAAGTTATGGGCAAATCGGAATAGAAATTTCCAAAGGCTGTTCGCTTTTAACTCGTGCCTAAAAGTGTTGCCTTTTATTTGCGTTTATGATATACTGTTTGGTGTCTCATATAGTGATAGATTCAACGTCGATTTTAGGGGGCTAACTGATAAGTGTATTTATTGGATCACCCCTCGCTCACATGATGGTGGGTGTCCATCATCATGGATTTAGTTTTAGAGTTGGTTGGAATTCAAATTTCGACTCTAGAATGTTATTAACCTCAATAAAGGAGGAACTAAAGTGAAACGCCTATTATTTGTTGCACTCGCAATAACTTTCCTTACAGGTGCTTACGCAGCAGCACAAATGGCGGTGTTTATTGACGGTGCCGACTTTGAGAGTTATGTGTCAGTACCTGCCGGTCCATGTTTGGACAAGGATATCTGTTGTCCATTCACCATCGAAGCGTGGTTCAAGCCGTTTGACTCCCAAGGAGAACGCATGATTCTCAATAAAGAGGATACTTGGGAAACGGCTAACAAAGATGGTCTCTTCCAATCTGCTGTGGCACGTGCCAATGACGCAGGTAGGAATGATGGTTGGACATGGCATAACAGCGAACTCAGTGTCGGTGTCAATGTCTGGAACCATGGCGCAATGAGTTGGGATCCGCCGAAGGTCCAAATGTATCTCAACGGCAAGGAAGGAAAAATAGAGGAATGGGGTGGCAAGGAGTTGACGTGGGCACATCAGGATACCTTCAAGATGGGTCGGCGTGAGCGTGGTGGTGCAACTCACTCTATCTATTTCGGGCTGATTGATGAAGTTCGTATATCGAAGGGTCAACGCTACAAGGGCGACTACGAGATGCCTAAAACCGAGTTTGTACCGGATGCAGATACGACAGCTATCTATCATCTCAACGAAGTGGAAGGCGCAGCCTCGATTGTAAATCATGCCAAAGAGGGTGGTCATGGTAATCCGTGTCCAGATGCTACGCTTGAAGGAGCGGTTGAACTCCAAGAGGTTGACGATCAACCTTTTGAGCCGTTCTCTGTTGAACCCGGTGGCAAGATGACAACAACGTGGGGACACGTTAAAGACCGTCCAGTATATTAAAAAAATGTGATGCGTATATCACGTATCTTCAACGATGTTAAGAGGGGCGAGGCTGAAAATGCTCGCCCCTTTTTTATTGCTTGCATGTAAGGTTACGATTTGATAACATGGGGTTATAGGGACATAGGAAATTAGTCGATGAGTCATTTCACTATGGTAGCGGTTACACTTCTATTTTTCGCAGCTGTTACTGTCTCCGCCTCCGATCCTGCCCTTGATCTTGGCGATCACCTCTTTGCGTTGGGAGACTATGACGCGTCGATCACGGAATACAAGCGGTTTCTATTTTTTTATGCTGACCATCCACAAGCAGGCGAGGTACAGTTCAAAATTGGCTTAGGGTACCGCGCTCAGGAGTGGTGGGCAGAAGCAGTAGGGGCGATGATTGTGGCTATTCAGCAAACAACGGAAACCGAATTGCAGGCGGAAAGGCGAACTGAACTCGCTGTGACACTGATTGCTGGTGGTGCCTACGATCTCGCACTGGTCGAACTAATCAAGGTTGATATGTACAGTCAGTCGGCACGGTTGCGTCAGCGTGCTCGTTTCTTGCGGGGCGTGTCGTATCTGTATCAGTTCAAGTGGGAGCAGGCGCGATCGGTGTTTGAGGTATATTTCGATGAAATTCCCAGTGCAGCAAGGGCTGCTGCTGAGATCGACGCGCTCTTTTCGGAGGCAATCAATCTGCCACAAAAATCGGAGAGGGTAGCGCGGCTGCTCTCTACCTTTTTGCCGGGGTTAGGACAGACTTACGTCGGAGACTGGAAAAATGGATTAAATGCCCTGCTTCTCAATGCGGTGCTCGGTTACATTACTCTCAATGCTGCAATCGAACGGGACTACGACGATGCGTTCCTTTCGTTTTTCTTTTTATCTTATCGCTATTATGCGGGGAACCGTTATCGCGCAGCAGAGGCAGCACAGACTTTCAATGATCGGGAAAATCGTCAGCACGTCGATAAAATTTTGCAAACCTTAGCGACCCAGTTTGCAGCGGGTAAGCGCAAATAATGAAACAGATACCTGAGTCTTGGATCTTATAAGCCGGATCAGGTTAAAAAAATTGGACAGTCTCTCATGTTTATAGATTCACACGCCCACATTCAACTGGATCAATTTGATGCAGATCGAGAAGCTGTTTTAGAACGGGCTCAAGAAGCCGGAGTGCATGCAATTCTGGTCATCGGATTTGATATAGAGACTAGTCGTGGAGCGATTGCACTCGCAGAGAAATATAATCAGATTTACGCGACTGTTGGTATGCATCCACATGATGCGAAAGATTTAGATGACGAAACTGTTTGTATGTTTCGTGACCTTGCTGTACACCCGAAAGTGGTGGCGCTCGGTGAGATGGGTTTGGATTACTACCGTGACCTCTCACCCCGTCCGATTCAGAAAGCGGCGTTTGAGTGCCAATTAGATCTGGCGGAGGAATTGGATCTCCCGATCGTGATCCATAACCGTGACGCCTACCACGACATCCTCCCTATTTTGCAGGCACGGCGTGACAGGGTCCGTGGTGTGATGCACTGTTTTTCAGGTGATGTTGAAATTATGCGCCAGAACCTCGCACTCGGATTTCACATTGGCATCGGTGGCCCGGTGACTTATCGCAAGTCAGACGCTTTGCAGAAGGTCGCGCAAAAAGTTCCTGTGGACGCCTTACTAGTGGAGACAGATTGTCCATGGCTAGCACCACAATTTCGGCGAGGGAAGCGCAACGAACCGGCGTATGTTCGTGCGACGGCGGAGAAGATCGCCGAACTGCGCAGTATTTCGTTAGAAGAAATCGGTGAGATAACGACACAAAATTTTGAAAATTTGTTTCTCGCGTCATGAGTTCAACTTATCGCATGGTCTGAGTTTCTCAGAACATAGGTGTTATCGTAGATTTAATTCATACCAGATGTTTTGGAGGAGAGTTATTCGATGAAAATCACAAAGGTCGAGACATTTTTGGTTAAACCCCGTTGGCTTTTTTTGAAGATTCATACCGATGAGGGTTTGGTGGGGCTTGGGGAACCAATCCTCGAAGGACGCGCCAAGACCTGTGCACAAGCTGTTGATGAACTTGCACCCTATCTGATTGGCAAAGATCCACGGCGTGTTGTCCATCACTGGCAGGCAATGTATCGCCACGCCTTCTATCGTGGAGGTCCCATCATGACAAGTGCATTGAGTGGCGTGGATCAAGCACTTTGGGATCTTGCCGGGAAATCGCTTGGTGTTCCTGTCTACCAGTTGTTGGGTGGGCCAACACGCGACCGTATTCGTCTGTACAAAGGTGGGGGCGATCCGGAGACCATCAAAGAGTGGGTTGATAAGGGATTCACAGCGTTTAAGACAGGTGTAGCTGGGGGAAGACCTGCTCGGCTAATTGAATCGAAGGGATTTGTAGACCGTGCCACTGAACGATTTGCCGCATTGCGCGAAGCCGCTGGACCTGATGTCGATATCGGTATTGACTTCCACGGCGCAATCAGTCCACAAACAGCAAAACTACTGATTCGTGCGTTGGAGCCTTACCAGCCGATGTTTGTCGAGGAACCGTGTCAATGCCAGAACGTGGATGTGATGGCGGAAATTGCGCGTGGCACACACTTGCCGATTGCTACTGGAGAACGGATTTTTACTAAGTGGGGCTTCCGTGAAATACTGGAGAAGGGTGCAGCTTCTATTCTGCAACCAGATCTGTGCCATGCAGGCGGAATCAGTGAAGTCCGAATCATTGCGGGTATGGCGGAGGCATACTACGCTGGTATTGCACCTCACAATCCGTTGGGACCGATTTCGCTTGCGGCGTGCATTCAGTTGGATGCGTCAATTCCCAACTTCCTCGCGCAGGAACACACAACATTAGGGGAGGGTTACCTCAAGAACCCGTTTGTTTTCAAAGACGGTTTTGTGGAGTTACCGACGGGTCCCGGTCTGGGGATTGAACTCGATGAAGATGCGATGGAGGATAAAATCGATCATGACTGGCAGAACGCCCAGACTTATGATCCAGATGATGGATCGGTGATCGACTGGTAGTTTGCGTGTTTGTTCATTGGTTTATTAGTACATTGGTTCATTGAATGAACTTCTGAATACTTGAATGCTTGAACAATGTGGAAACCACATTTTTGCCAGTTGGTACCATTAGTTAATACGAGTAAAGTAACCGAAACTAAGGAGGCACACAATGCTAACAGCGGAACAGGAATCGTATTTTGAGACTTTTGGTTTTCTCTTTATGCGGCAGTATTTTTCGCCGGAGGAGATGAGTGAGATTACTGATGAATTCGACAAGGTGCTGACGGAAGAGAGCGGTGGCAAGCCCTTTACCGGGGAGGAACAGCATACGACAACCATCGTTGAGCAAAATTCCTTTTTCACACAACTTGTTGAGGAGGATCGCATCTACAAGATCATTGAACAGTTGATGCCGGGTGAGTTCATCTGGTCTGGCTCTGAAGGGAACCTTACCGCCCACAGTGAGCACCGATGGCATGCGGATCGACAAGGAGTAGCGGAGGTTGATTACCTGCGAATCAAGGTGATGATCTATCTCGATCCAGTGACGAAAGAGCGAGGCTGCTTGCGCGTTATCCCCGGTTCACATCGGCTGCCACTCCACATGGATCTTGGACCACTGATCGCCCAGAAAGCGGATTCGAGCCCAAGTACCTTCGGGGTTTCCGGATCAGAATTACCGTGCTTTCCGCTCGAAGCGCAGCCGGGTGATGTTGTATTCTTCAATCACTGTCTGTGGCACGGGATGTTCGGGGGTTGGGCGGGTCGTCGCTATATCGCTCTGAAATTTGCCGCCAAGCCGACAACTGAGGCGCATATGGCTTCTTTGCGTCGTTGGTCGCCCTATGCCCTGAAACCCAATGCGGCGTTTGTGAATAGCGATCGACCGCGAATTCAAAGCATGATGGAGGGTGTTCCGGGGATTGAATCGAATAGCTAGTCGTGGAGATTAATGCGTCCTAGTTTGGTATTCCTGATTGCGGTGGAGAGCAGCGAATTAGTTCTATGATATGGATGTTCCGAGGGTGATAATCTCTGGTAATGGCATATAGTTCTGCTTTTCAAGGAGGGTAAGCAGTTCCTGCGAGTGTTGGCGTGATACCACGAAATCCGTTGGGGAAATTTCGCCGAGAATATACTTCCCAATCTGTTTGGAGGTTCTGATTTCTTGGGCGATGTGGGCGTTTTTGCAACGCAGCAGCATCACATCCATTAAATAGATCTGACCATATCGTTCTGCCCAATCTTTAATTGATACTTCAACGTTTTGCGGAATACCTGTTTTGGAGTGCGCCTTCAAGAATAGTAAGATTTCGTCAAGGGAGAAGCCTGAACGCAAGCCGTTGTAGATTGATTCGGCGGAGAGTTTATAGGTGGACATCTGATCTGCTTGGTGAAGTTCTGCAATATAATTGAGTTTCCATCGGAGTTCAGGGGCTAGATAACTTGAGGCGAGCACCTCGTGATTGGGTTGAACAATAAACGATGCCTCGAACTCATAACTCTCAATCGGTTCGCCGTAGAGAAGGCGTTGTCCAATATCTGTCACTCGAATTGCAACATCATCCCCTAGATGGGCAAATGTAATCCCTCCCATATAGGTTAGGTGGTTAACCAAGGAACGTTCAAGTTGAGAATAAAGTGTTTGCCTCCAAGGGGCACTCACTGCGAATTTGGAGATTTGATCTTGAATCGAGGAAAGCAGGACCCACTGTTCTGGGGCGAGAATACGCACAATGGATTGTGCAATTGACACTGATGGGTCTTTCGATACGCCGTGTTCTAGCCAGTGGGTGTATATATCCAAGAGTTTTTCTGAATCGGTTTTTTGGATCCATTCCTTGCCAGCTTCACTACATACTAGGTCAGAATCCTGTCGACGAATTAGCTTTTGGTGTCGGCAGAAATGAAAGATCAGAGCTAGCCGATCCGGATTTTCCACCGCTGGATTGATTCGGTCATAGACTTTTGGTGTGTCGTTCGGTACTTCAAAACGTTTAATCAGGTGTTTTTGTGTGTACTTGTAGATGCTGCCTTGTTGGGTCTGCCGTATTCCGTATTGGGAGGCAAAGCAGAGGAAGGCAAAAGTATCTCGGACCAGTGCAAAACCGTCATTGCGAACATTCTTGGGCGTTTCTTTGGGGTGCCTAAGGGTCGCGCTCATATCTTCCGCGAAAATTTCTTGTAGCAACAAACGCAGGTCAGCCGGGACAATATAGTGATATTGCATACCGCTTGCTGCGAATGTGAAAATAAACCCTGATTCGGCAAGTGTATGCAGAATGTCGATGCCTCTGCTAGACCAACCACGGCTCATTTGATTGACCTTCCGGTTGAATAGATGGAACGGAACCCCTGTTTCCCCACAGGAGAAGGCAAGGATCATCAGCACTAAACGCTCGTAAGAGTTAAGGCGTGCCACTAAGTCTTTCAAGGACGATGAATTGAGAAACCTCTCAACAATTTGCTGGCGCAGCTGTAATGCAGGAAGTCGATCAGTTAATCCTATCCGGCGGGCGACTCGTTGACAATACGCTTTGGAGGCGTTCTTAAGGAGATCGCTATAGTTCATTGTGTGCTCAAACGCTCCTGATCGGAGATTGGGTGAAAGGTAAATTATAGCATACCAGCATAACAAAACAAGCCTTATTTTTGGTTTTTGGTTCGTGAGGAAAAAGGCTACAAAATCGACTACAAACACTGAAGATACCGGCTGAGGCCAATATTGAGTTTGTTGTTTCGCACTATATATTGCATACATGGAGGGAATCGATGAAATCACCTAAACAGCATCTTTGGAAATGGCGAATTGCGTTGCTAACATTGGTAGCTTGGATTTGCCTTGATGGCTTGGAGATAATCACACAAGCGCAGGTACAACCTCCCCGTCGTAGAAGAGGGTTAATGATCAGTCCAGAGGCCTTAAAGAAAAAGGAGGAACCAACGGTTGATATTGGAAAAAGTCTCGTGGAAATTGCGCAACGTGCAGGTCGTCAAAGCACGAACCAGATGGTTGACTTGGTGTTTGTTATTGATGGAAGCTTGGGGCTGAAGGGACCGTTCAAAATAGTCGAAGCACAGCTTACTGATATAATCAGTACCTTTGAAGAGGCGATGGTTGATTATCAGGTTGGGGTTGTCTGGTTTCAAAATGCTGGCAAAACATCACGGATCGCAGTCAAACCGTTGCAGCGTGGACTGGCTGAGATTGAAGAAAACTTTCGTAAGGTGCCGCCGCCGAGATTTAAGGGCAATACCGCCGGACATGGTCTTGATGCGATAATGCAAGGGCTTGAAGATTTGCAGTTCCGGTCGGATGCCGAAAAGCAGCTTGTTGTTATGACAAAGTCACACCTGAAAACGTCTTGGGGCGGAGGGGATGACAGAGATCAGGTTGTTGGAAAGATTGTGGATTGGTGTAAGCACGATAAGATTCGGATTAACATCATCGGAGTCGGCGAAGAGATACAGATACAATTGACCGACCTGACCGACGGGAAATGGTACGCTATTGACAAATATCAACGTAGGGTTAGTCGTGTGCCTATGGTGGATAAGTCTGTGCTCAAAATTAATGGGATTTTCAGGCGCATTGCCCAACATATCACTGAGACAGTGAAACAACCGGTCGATATAGTATTTGTTTACGACTCTAGTTTGAGTATGGATGAAGAGGTGAGCGAGGTCTGTACAGGACTGGATACATTGATTGGGATTCTAGATGGCGAAGCGCTAGATTATCGATTTGGGGTCATTCGGTTCTGGGCACAGTCGGGCGGCGGCGAAAGTTCAGTTACAATAACACGACCGCCATTAAATGCTGAACAAGTCAAGAAACTATTTCGAAGACCTAGGCGGGGCGATGAACATCTGTTGGACGCAATCGTGGAAGGTGTCCCCAAACTCCGAACACCTGATGATCGGAAGTTGGTACTTTTTATCGTCACTGATGAGCCCTCTACCAGTGGGCCAGAGAGGACATATACATCTACACAAGCAGTCGAGATCTGCCTTCGCGCCGGCGCACAAGTCAACGCCATTGGGGGCATTGCGCCGACGACTAGGCGTTTACTTTCTCCGGAAAGTATTCAGGCACTTCCTGAAGAATTCCAGCGACGTGCTCCTGCAGCCACGAACGGGATACACTACATCATGCCAGGAAACGAGGTGCTATTTCAGAGTCGTCTGATCAGGTAGGTAATTGGATATCATTGGTTCTATATTCTTGCCTCTGCAGTCTACCGGGTCAAAAACCTCTGATTGCTTACTGTACATCGAAAGGAGATATCATGATAGACGAGGGATTGGCTTTCGCTTCAGCGACCGATCTTTTGGAGTTGATCACGACAAAACGGATCTCCCCGGTGGAACTAACCGAACTGTACTTTGGCCGGATTGATAGACTGGACTCACAGTTAAATGCCTTCTTACTCTTGACCCGTGACAAGGCGATGGAAGCTGCCAAAGCTGCCGAAGCGGCAGTTATCCGCGGCGATG
The DNA here is from genome assembly GCA_965208425.1 of Candidatus Poribacteria bacterium. Classification (GTDB taxonomy): domain Bacteria; phylum Poribacteria; class WGA-4E; order WGA-4E; family PCPOR2b; genus PCPOR2b. The sequence continues at coordinate 5,849,323 of OZ242335.1, forward strand.
AACTGGGAGCGCTACACGGATTGCCTATCCCCATCAAGGACACCCAAATGACCAAGGGGATGCAGACAACGTCGGGTTCGGTGGTGTACAAGGATCGGATACCGGAGCGGGATTCAGCCGTGGTGGAGCGGGTGCGGGAAGCTGGGGGCATTGTCATAGGCAAAACCAATGTTCCAGAGTTTGGCATGGTCGGCACCTGTGAGAATAGCTTGGGCATCTCCGGCTGCAACCCTTGGAACACCGATCGCACACCAGGAGGCTCCAGCGGTGGTGCTGCGGCAGCGGTGGCAGCGTATTTGTGTCCTCTTGCTACCGGCAGCGATGGCGGCGGTTCCATCCGTATACCCGCCAACTTATGCGGCGTCTACGGCATCAAACCTACGCAAGGCAGGGTTTCTGGCTACACTGGCTTGCAAGGTCCTGCAATGCCTTACATGTTTTCGCAGAACGGTCCCCTTAGCCGCACCGTGCGGGACGCTGCGCTACTGCTCCAGACGCTTGCTGGGCACGATCGCAGAGATCCCACCTCCCTCCGAGACACACCACCCGATTTTATCGCTGCAGTAGATAGAGAGATCCAGGGATTGTGCATCGCTTGGAGCCCGGATTTCGGTTTTGCTGATGTGGAACCCGATGTTTTGGATGTAACCTCAAAGGCAGCGCGATTATTTGAGGAACTCGGTTGCCACATCGAGGAATCTGACCTAGCGATGGACCCGCCCTACAATACTTTCGGTGCTATTATAGCGGCGGATTCGTATTCCAGCCAAGGCAGGTATCTGGAAGCCTATGGAGATCGGATGACCGAATTTGCCAGATTTCTCCTTGAATACGGTGCGAAGGTCACTGCTACCGATTACGCTAGAGCACTTGGTCAGATGGATCTCTTGAAGGCACGTATGACCGACCTCTTTGAGGAATACGATCTGCTGCTTTCACCGACATCGTGTTTTCCCGCTTTCCCCAACGGCGAGTATCCCGGCAAGTGGTCACCTGACAGAATTTTCCCGGATCAGTACTGGAACGGCGCGTTTACGTTACCGATTAATGTGATCGGACACCCCGCTGCTACTGTGCCCGCAGGTTTCTCATCCGACGGGCTGCCCATCGGTCTCCATATTGTGGGGAGGAAGGGAGACGAGGAAACTGTGCTGGCTGCGTCGGCAGCCTTTGAACGGGCACAGCCGTGGATACAGCACCGACCTCCGGTGTCCTGATTATATACTTAAACTTGCGAATATCGTAATCTGTCTTACTACGCCCCACGTTTGTGCATTTAGGGGCGTTTTTTTGTTTATCCCCTCCGGTTCAAACCTTGAGGTCTGAACCCAGACAAAGGGTAACAATTTATATAATTCTTTGCTTCAATGTAAAAAAGTGCTAGAAAAAATCTCAGAATTGTGTCTTGGTAAGAGTTGGGGAAGAATGAATCTGGACCATAATGTCAATCAACTCATACACTGTAAGAGATTCATCGAGGATATAGAGGATGCAATTTGTAAGGGTTAGCCTTATGAACTCAAACGACATGCAAAAACCACTTTCGTGAGAATCATAAGGGTTGAATTTAGATAAAAATTCTAAACTGACTTACAGTGGAGAAGAAAGGTGATACCTCATGAAGTACATGATGGTGATATTTATACTCGCCTTATTGGTGTCGGTCTCATCAGTAGGGGCAGCGATATTTCGTGATGATTTTAATGATGGTGACTTACAGGGATGGACGTTTATACAAGGTGCCGAAAATGGCGGGGTTCAAAACAGTGAATTAGTTCTCAGTTCTCCTAAACCGGAGCGTGAAGCAGAGGTTATCATCGCGGTTGATGGTATAATCTCAAACGACTACGAAGTGGTGGTATCCCTAAAAATCAGCAAGCTAGCTATGGATATTGATATTAACGGTGGGGCCTCCATTGGGCTGCGCGCTCATACAGATCCATTCCTTGAGCCGATTGTTAAACCCGCCCCTGCTCGGGGAAAAAATGGACTCCCAACACTTCTGTACGGGCGATCTTACAAGTTTTTCCTAGGTAATCAAGATATAAACATTCAGGATATAAAAAGAGGTCTTGGAGCGACTATTCAACATGCGGATATAGCAGCTAACAAAGAAATCGGAAGAAACGAAAGACTTATCAGGGTATTTCTCAAAGATGAACTGCGCGCGTTTCAGCTATTTGATTTTAGACTGCGTAAGTGGTATCGCTTGAAGGTCATTGCCAAGGGGAATCGGTTTCAATGCTTTATTGATGACACAGAAATGCTAGATTTTTTTGACGATACCTACACAGCAGGCAGAATTTATCTGTCGTCAGGATTAGGGAACAGGGTTCACTTCGACGATTTTGAGGTTCAATACGAGGCTCTTGCGGTGCAGCCGCGGAGGAAACTTACGACTACTTGGGGAGAGATAAAGGGGGACTTCCATTGAAGTTCGGTCACGCATGAGTTCCAAACAAATTCAAGGAGGTTTGCCGATATTGAAGCACCAATCATGGAACAGAAGACTTCCTTGAGTCGTACCACCCTTTGCTTCAATGTGAAAAAGTGCTAGAAAAAATCTCAGAATTGTGTCTCGGTAGAGTGTAAGGGAGGAATGAAAAACCGTGGCTAAGGAGATCACGCTTATCCATCGCGCCCAAGCTGGAGATGGAGGGGCATTCGCCGAACTGATGCGGGCATACCATGCTTATGTTTGTGCAATCGTAATCGGAATCGTGAAAAATTCCCATGACGCCGAAGAGGTGGTGCAAGATACCTTCCTCAGTGCCTATCGAGGCTTGGTACAGCTTGAGGATAGCGCGAAATTCAAAAGCTGGTTGGCAGAGATTGCGCGAAATCGTGCGCGAAACTGGCTTCGCAAACAGAGGGGCGAGACTGTATCTATCGACGAAGTGAGTGAAGATATACTGCAAACGCAAGACTCACCTGATGAGCAATTGATACGGCAGGAACAAAGAGAGTTAATTCGCCGTATAATGGAGACGCTTCCGCAGAAAGACAGGGAGATTGCCCGCGCATTCTATCTGGAGGGTGCAAGTTACAATGAGCTGACCAGTACGCACGGACTATCGGATAAGGCGATTTCGTTCCGGCTATCGCGTGCGAAACGGCAACTCTCCAAACGGTTGCAATATCTTCTGACTGGCATCTTCATTCCTCCCGGATTAACACTCAAAAAAATCTATTCGGGAGGTCTAGCTGCCATGAAAATTGGAACGGCACCTAAAATAACAGTAAGCGCGATAGCACTGATTGGACTAATTTTCATCGGCTTCATCGGTGTCCGCCAAATGAATTCACCCATAGTCGAGGAGCGGGTATATTTATCGCCGTGGGAGGATGGCACCGCACGTCCTCAAAACAGCCCTGAAGGATTCCCAACTGATACCACTCAAGATGTGGAGAGTGGAAGCACTCAGCCACAAATTGCTGCGACAGAGTCTACAGCAGGAACAGAATCAACAGACGATTTCTTCGATCAACCCGACGAAACGGATATAGCACAATTCGCAACAGAAACAGAATTTGAGCCAGAAGCGGATCAGAGTTTCACAACCGACACGTCTGCATCATCAGAAAACACGAATCAGTCCGCTGAAGATGTGATGTACGCTTACTTAGAGGCGGTTAGAAATTCCGACTCTAGGGCAATGCACTTGTTAATGACGGAGAAGTATAGGCATAGCGGTCATGATAATCTCGGTGACGGATCTTCGATTTCCGTAGAGGTGACGCATGATGATGGATCTCCAGCTTCGACAGATGAAATACCGGTTGAGATGCTTGAAGCTGTCGCTATAGTCGAAGAATCGGAATCGCTGATACTTGATTTGATCCGTCAAAGCGACAGTCAGACACAGGTTGCGAGTAGCAGATATGTAGATGATGAATTCCACTTCCAATTGAGAAGCCCAGGAATAGAGATACCGGGTTTTGAAGCACTAGAAACACTGGGTGCTCAGAGAAGTGAACCAATCCCAAGGCATACCCTTGTTAAAATGCGGCAGGAGAATGGCGCGTGGCGAATTTATAACATAGAATAAATGAACCGATAGCTTGTAAACCGATTCCCAAACTTCACGAGGCGAATGGTCCCCTCCATTCGCCTTTTTTATTGCTTGCTCCGCGGAGAAAGCGGCAAAACACCTCTTAGGCTAGCGTGGATTTAGGTAGTGTTTCGACACAGGGAGTCATATTTTTTCCTTAAAATCAAAAAAGTGCTAGAAAAAATCTCAGAATTGCATCTTAGTAAAGTCAGGGGAGGAATGACAGATGTACCGGAGATACAATCTCGCACATTTGATGTTAGCTAGCATTGTAGCCTTAGGTCTAGTGCTGCTGATGATGGTCGTTGACGCGCAGGCACAGATTGTCTTTATGTCCCGTAGGGAAGGGAAGCCTGAAATCTATGTGATGGACATTGATGGGCAGAATCTACGTAGACTCACCAATAATGGCGATAATGACTGGTGGCCCTCAGGATCCCCCGATGGCAAACGCATTGTCTTTGTTTCAGAACGAGATGGGAACCGTGAAATCTACGTGATGGAGGCCGATGGTAGGAATCCTCAAAACATCACTAACGATCATAATGAGGACTGGTATCCTTCATGGTCTCCTGACGGTAAACGGATTGCCTTCATGTCTAGGCGGGATGGGCACGTTATCGATGGTAGACCCACTTATGAAATCTACGTGATGGATGCCAATGGTAGGAATCCTCAAAACATCACTAACGATCGCAATGATGACAGGTATCCCTCATGGTCTCCCGGCAGTGAACGTCTTGTCTTTGTGTCTCAGAGGCCTGGGCACTTTAAAAGCAAGTTTCTAATCACTTATGAAATCTACGTGATGGATGCCGATGGGCAGAATGAACAAAGACTGACTGAAAATCGCCAGAATGACTTCTATCCCTCATGGTCTCCCGACGGAGAACGTATTGCCTTTGATGCTGATAGGAAGGGGGACTTTGAAAACCCTGAAATCTACGTGATGGACGCTGATGGCGGTAATCAACAAAGGCTCACTGAAAATCGCCGTTCTGATTCGCAGCCCGTATGGTCCCCTGACAGTAAACGTATTGCCTTCGTGTCTTGGAGGGATGGGAATTCTGAAATCTACGTGATGGACGCCGATGGGAAGAATCCGCAAAGACTCACCAATAATCCCCATGATGACTTTAGTCCTGCATGGTTGAACTTACCTTTTTCGGTTTCTCTCACAGGCAAAAAGTTTACAATGTGGGGTTGGCTCAAACAGGTCAACCGATGACTACCATTATTGAGAGAACGGTGTTCACTGAGATGTAGGGCGTCCAGGGGCGGGTCATACACGCCAAGGAAGGGGCGGACCTTCATGTGATAATAAACCGAGTTGTCCCTGTAATTTGAAGGGGGTTGCCAACACTATTGACCTCTATCCATCCAAAGGACAAAAAAAACTGATTTGAGAACAGAGGAGGAAAGGCAAATGCAACGGAGATACAGTCTCATATATTTGATTTTAGCTATCGTTATCGTCTTGGTGCTGACACCGCTGATAGCGTGTATTGAGGCACAGGCACAGATTGCTTTTGTGTCTGATAGGGATTGGAACTTGGAAATCTATGTGATGGACGCTGATGGGGGGAATCTGCGAAGACTTACTAACAACCCCTTGGATGAATCGGAACCCACATGGTCACCTGACGGTCAACGTATTGCCTTTGTTACCACTAGGGCTGGAGAGGGAGCTAGGGATGAGAACCGGCAAATCTTCGTGATGGACGCTGATGGCGGTAATCAGCAAAAACTCACTAACAGTGACTTTTCTGAATGGGAACCGTCATGGTCACCTGACGGTCAACGTATTGCCTTTACTTCTAGTGAGCATTGGAACGTTGGGGGTGGGGTCTGGCAAATCTACGTGATGGACGCCGATGGGGGTAATGCGCGAAACCTCTCTAACGATCCTTTTTCTGATGAATCGGATCCCTCATGGTCTCCTGACAGTAAACGTATTGTCTTTAATTCTGTCAAGGGTGGGAACTATGAAATCTTCGTGATGGATGCCGATGGGGGCAATCAGCAAAATCTCACCAATAATGCCAAGCACGATCAAAATCCCTCATGGTCTCCAGATGGTAAGCACATTGCCTTTGATTCCTTTAGGGCAAAGAGCAAGGATATCTATGTAATGGACGCCGATGGGGGTAATCAGCGAAGAGTGACTCAAAATCCGTTTAAGGATTGGGAACCCTCATGGTCTCCAGACGGTAAACAGATTGTCTTCGTGTCTGATAGGGAGGCGGATGGGAACCGTGAAATCTACGTGATAAACATCAATGGGGATAATCCTCGAAACCTAACTAATCATCCCGATGATGACACTATTCCTGCATGGTCTAACCCTGTTCTTTCAGTTGCACCTGCCGGTAAGATACTCACGACGTGGGGTTGGCTCAAGCGGGTTGACCGATAGCTGCCATTATTGAGAGAACAGTGTTTAAGGATAAAAAAACGAGGCTCATGTTAAGAAAGCGTACAACAGCAACCAAGTTTTCGTAGGGGTAGGGTCACCCAACCCTTATTATGGGCGGGCAACCCCGCCCCTACGATTTCGTTCATATTTTGCATTTTCTTTCTACATGAGCCAAAAATGATTTGAGAACAGAGAAGGAAAGACAGATGCAACGGAGATATAATCTCGCACGTTTCATTTTAGCTAGTATTGTAGTCATGGTTATAGTGCCGCTGATAGTAGTCGTTGAGGCGCAGGCGCAGATTGCCTTCGTGTCTCAGAGGGATGGTAACCCTGAAATTTACGTGATGGACGCCGATGGGGGTAATCAACAGAGACTCACTAACAATCCCGCTAAGGACTGGGATCCCTCCTGGTCCCCCGACGGTAAACAGATTGCCTTTGTGTCTGATAGGGATGAGCACCCTCACTTTGTACCCGGTCGGTTTAGTTATGAAATCTACGTGATGGACGCCGATGGTGGTAATCCGCGAAGACTCACTAACAATCCCGCTAATGACAGGGGACCCGCCTGGTCTCCTGACGGTAAACGGATTGCCTTCATGTCTATGAGGGATGGGCACATTAGAGATTTTGCCCCTACTTATGAAATCTATGTGACGGATGCCGATGGCGGGAATCCTCAAAACCTGACTAACAATCCCAGTGACGACAGGTATCCCTCTTGGTCCCCTGATGGCAAACGGATCGTCTTTGTGTCTGAGAGACCTGGGCACTTTAGAGGCGACGTTGGAATCACCACTGAAATCTATGTAATGGATGCCGATGGAGGTAATCAACAGAGACTCAGTGAAAATCGGCAAACCGACTGGTTTCCGTCATGGTCACCCGACGGTGAACGGATTGTCTACGCGGCTGATAGGAAGGGTGACTTTGAAAACTTTGAGATTTATGTAATGGATGCCGATGGGGGTAATCAACAAAAACTGACCAATCACCGTGATTATGACTGGAAGCCCTCGTGGTCCCCTGACGGTAAACGGGTTGCCTTCATGTCTGAGAGGGATGGGAACGCTGAAATCTACGTAATGGACGCTGATGGGGGTAATCAGCAAAGACTCACCAATAATCGGGAGGGCGACAGTAGTCCTGCATGGTTTAACCCTGATTTTGCAATTGAGGTAGCTCCTTCTGCAGTTACTCCCGCAGGTAAAATCTTCACGATATGGGGAGGGCTCAAACAGGGTGCCCGATAGCCGCCACTATTGAGAGAACGGCGTTGCCGAGATCCGGATCCACACTTTTCCGCTTCCAGTTTCACTGTAATTTGCTTGACGCAGATTAGGCGAGTTGATATAATGCCCGCCGAACTTCCTAATCTAATGAAATGTTTGCATAAAGTGCCAGAACAATCTCATGACCTTATCTTGATAAAATGTTGGGGAGGGACGAGGATCCATGGCTAATAACAGTACGCTCATTTATCGCGCCCAAGCTGGAGATGAAGGGGCATTTGCCGCCCTAATGCGGGAATACTACCCCTTTGTCTATACGATTGTTATAAGAATCGTGGACAATCCCCATGATGTCGAAGAGGTGGTACAGGACACCTTCCTCAGTGCCTATCGAGGACTGACACAGCTTCAGGAGATTGTGAAGTTCAAAAGCTGGTTGGCAGAGATTGCACGGAATTGTGCACGACAGTGGGTCCGAAAACGGCGGATTAACACTGTACCCCTTGATGAAGTGGGCGAAGGGGTACTGCAAACACAAGACACACCTGATGAGCAGTTGACACGACTAGAACAGAGGGAACTGATCCGCCGGACCATGGAGACGCTTCCGCAGAAAGACAGGGACATCGCCCGCGCCTTCTACCTTGAGGGCGCAAGCTACAATGAGCTGACTAGCACACACGGGTTGTCAGACAAGGCGATTTCGTTTCGGTTGTCACGTGCGAAGCAACAACTCTCCAAACGATTACGATACCTTCTGACTGGCGTGTTCGTCACTCCCGGGCTGACGCTGAAAAAACTTTATACGAGAGGTCTAACCGCCGTGAAGGTTGGAACTACCCCCAAAATGACGGTTGGAGGGATAGGGCTGGTTGCGCTGATTTTCATCGGTTTCATTGGGCTACGCCAGATAAACGCGCCTATAGTCGAGGAGCGTGTGTATCTATCGCCGTGGGAGGAGGGTACTGCACGTCCGCAAAACAACCCCGAAAGATTCCCACCTGCTACCGCTCAAGGGACAGAAAGCTGGAACAATCTGCTGCAGATTGCTACAACGGTGTCCACAACAGGAACAGAGCCAATTGACGATTTCGTCGGTGAACCTGGGGAAACGGATATGGCACAATTCACAACAGGCGGGAGATTTGATATAGACACCGTACAGGGGTTCACCACCGGCCCATCTGCGTCATCAGAAAGCACAAGTCAGTCCGCTGAAGATGTGATGTATGCTTACTTCGAGGTGTGGCGGAATCTTGATTATAAGGGGATGGGTTTGTTAATGACAGAGCAGTATAGGCGTGAGGGCCATGAGGATCCTAGTGATGGGGATTCCGTAGATATGTCAGATGAATCACCGGGTGAGGTTGTTGAAACTATACCTCAGCTTGAACGAATGGCGATTGAGGAAAGAGTCCGTGAAAGACGAAAGCAGGCATTGCTTGTGAGCAGCGAATATGTCGATGATGAATTTCACTTCCGATTGATAACACCGGGATCGAAGCTACCGAATATTACAGATCAGGGAACGCCAGTGTTTTGCTGCACCACAATTCATCAGATTAAGATGCAGAGAGAGAATGGAGTGTGGCGAGTGTATGACGCTGCGACCTCAATCGAAAGTGCGATGTCGGAGGTGCCGGCGGCAAATATGGGAAACGATATGGGACGTAGTGGCCATGATGATTCTGAGATTTCTATAGGGATAAGGGAAGTACAATATAAGTCACCAGATGGCATACCGGATGAGGTCGCCTCAGCTATGGCTGAAGGGCAGACAAGGCGGCTTGAACCTCGGTTAGGTGAGTCGTTCCGTGAAATGCAAAGTCAGGCATCGGTTATAAACAGTGAATCTGTGGGCGATGAATTTCACTTTCGATCGCGAATGCCTACTCCAAAGATACCGGATGGCGGAGAGCAGGGAATAGAGATGTCTGTCACAACCCCGCGAGATACTGTTATCAAGATGCGAAAAGAGGAGGAGGTGCGGCGAATGTATGAGGGTGAGATGTTAGACTAGCTTGCAATCCTACTTTCAAGAATTCATTAGGCGAATGGTTTATTCCATTCGCCTTTTTTATTGCTTGCGCCGCGAAGAAAGAGGCAAAATACCGCTTAGGATAGCATGGATTTAGAGAGTATTTCGACAGGGAGTCATATTTTTTCCCTTAAAAACAAAAAAAGTGCTAAAAAAAATCTCAGAATTGCATCTTAACAAAGTCTGGAGAGAAATGACGCTAGACTAAGGTGTCAATTGACTGATATGCTGTCAGAGATTCATCGAGGGTAAAGAGGACACCGTTCGTCAGCGAACCGATGGATTTTCAGCAACGAGCAACTTGTGTGAACAATAAAAAACCCTCGTTGACTGATTATGTCAACTATATTTGTGCACCCCCTCACCTTAATTGTAAAGGGCTTGCCAACCCAATCTGACCTCTATCAAACCCAAAGGATAAGAAACCGATTTGAAAACAGAGGAAGCATAGCCAATGCACCAAAGATACAATCTCGCACATTTAATTTTAGCTGTCGTTATAGTGTTGGGTCTAACGCTGCTGATGATAGACGTTGATGCACAGGCACAGATTGCCTTCATGTCCGATAGGGATTGGCATTGGGAAATCTACGTGATGGACGCCGATGGGGGCAATCCGCGAAACCTTACTAATAACCCTGGTGAAGATAGGAATCCCTCATGGTCTCCGGATGGTAAACGGATTGTCTTTAGCTCTGATAGGGATGATAGGGGTAAGAACCGGCAAATCTACGTGATGGATGCCGATGGGGATAATCAGCAAAACCTTTCTAATAATGGCTTTGATGAATGGGATCCCTCATGGTCTCCGGATGGCAAACGGATTGCCTTCACGTCTGCGAGGGAGGAGAGATGGGACATCTACGTGATGGACGCCGATGGGGGCAAATCTAAAAACCTCACTAACAATCCCTCTCCTGACTATTCACCCTCTTGGTCTCCGGACGGTCAACGGATTGTCTTTTCTTCCATTAGGGGTGGGAACCAAGACATCTATGTGATGGACGCCGATGGGGGGAATCGGCAAAACCTCACCAATAATGACCGTACTGACGAGGATCCCTCATGGTCTCCGGACGGTAAGCGCATTGCTTTTACTTCCTTGAAAGGCGGGCGAAACCGGGACATCTATGTGATGGACGCCAATGGGGATAATCAGCAAAACCTCACCAATCATCCCGATAGAGACTGGAATCCGACATGGTCTCTTGACAGCAAACGCATTGCCTTTGTGTCGAATAGGACAAGGGATTTGAATTGGGACATCTTCGTGATGGACGCCGATGGGGGTAATGTGATAAATCTCACCAATCATCCCGATGATGACGAAGATCCTGCATGGCTTAACGTTCCTTTTTCGGTTTCTCCTGCAGGCAAAAGGTTTACAATGTGGGGTTGGCTCAAGCAGATTGACCGATAACTGCCATTGTTGGGGAAACGTTGATAAATCAAGCGTTAGAAACCGGCGCAATCGTCGGAAATCGGAATTCCCTCCTACTATGGTAGATTTTAGAATTAATTGGACACTGCAAATCGGCGAGGTTAGGAAACATCGACTACCAGTGAGGGAAAAATCCGCGCTATGACCCCGGTAGGTGCAACCGCACCGGCGCAGTTGGAAACAGTGCCTACCAAACACCGGGAGTGAAAGTGTCTATTTATTTTTATGATTCACTATAAAAACATACGGCAGAGGTAGGGGAGGTCCCCCTCCGAATCGCGGTTTGACAGCTTTGGAGATTGGGCGAAACGCTTGACTAACAGCTATAAAAGAATGGCTCATGTAAAAAGAGAGTGCAAAGCACGAAGTGAAGGCCCCCTTTGTACCCCCCTTAATCCCCCCGCAAGCAGGGGGAGAGTAACCCCTGATAAATCGGGATACAAGTGCTTGTAGCTTTGGTTGCACTAATTCTTAACATGAGCGAAAAGAATAATAAACCGATGTGAGAATAGAGGAGGAATAACAGATGCAACGCGCACATTTGATTTTAGCTGTCGTTGTAGTCTTAAGTCTGACGCTGCTGATGGTATGCGTTGATGCACAGGCACGGATTGCCTTTGGATCTGATAGGGATGGGCACGTTCACGTTATACTCCGTGTACCCGTTTCTGAAATCTATGTGATGGACGCCGATGGGGGCAATCAACAAAGACTCACTGAAAATCGCCATATTGACTCGCAACCCTCTTGGTCTCCGGACGGTAAACAGATTGTCTTCGTGTCTGATAGGGATGGGCACGTTAGGAACGGTATACCCACTTATGAAATCTACGTGATGGACGCCGATGGGGGCAATCAACAAAGACTCACTGAAAATCCCGATAGGGACTCCCAGCCCTCATGGTCTCCTGACGGCAAACGGATTGCCTTCGCGTCTGATAGGGATAGGGAGAGAGGCGATCATAACTATGAAATCTACGTGATGGATGCTGATGGGGGCAATCCTCAAAATCTCACTAACAATCCCGAAGAGGACAGAGATCCCTCCTGGTCTCCCGATGGTAAACGGATTGTCTTCACGTCTCGTAGGGAGGGGCACTTTATAGGTCTCCATGGAATCACCTCTGAAATCTACGTGATGGACGCCGACGGTGGTAATGAACAAAGACTCACTGAGAATCGAAAGAATGACAAGCAACCCTCTTGGTCTCCTGACGGTAAACGGATTGCCTTCTATTCTGATAGGAAGGGAGATTTGGAAAACACTGAAATCTACGTGATGGACGCCGATGGGGGTAATGAACAAAGACTCACTGAGAATCGCGTTGATGACGGAATTCCCTCTTGGTCTCCCGACAGCCAACGCATTGCCTTTTATTCTCTTAGGGATGGGAACGCTGAAATCTACGTAATGGACGCCGATGGCGGGAATCCTCAAAATCTTACTAATCACCCGCATGGTGACGCTAACCCTGCATGGCTTAACTCACCTTTTTCGGTTTCTCCCACAGGCAAAAAGTTTACAATGTGGGGACGGCTCAAACAGGTCGACCGATAACTGCCTTGATTCATATCAAAAGAAAGTGCAAAATGCGAAGATAAACCGAGTTTTTTCGGCAAAACTCGGTTTCTTTGCACTATTTCTTAACATGAGCCACTGCCATTATTGAAAGAACGGTATTTGCCGTTTCCTTTCGCTGATTTGTGCAGCAAGGATAGCAATTTGCAAATTGTTTGACGCAGATTGGACGGGTTGATATAATGCCCAACCAACTGCTTAATCTGATGAGGTGTTCACATAAAGTGCCCAGAAAAATCTCAGGACTGTATCTTGATAAAATGTTGAGGGGAACGAGGATCTATGGCTAATGACAATACGCTCATTTATCGCGCCCAAGCTGGAGATGAAGGGGCATTTGCCGCCCTAATGCGGGAATACTATCCCTTTGTCTATACCATTGTTACAAGAAGCGTGGAAAATCCCCATGATGTCGAAGAGGTGGTACAAGATACCTTCCTCAACGCCTATCAAGGATTGACACAGCTTGAGAATACAACCAAATTCAAGAGCTGGTTGGCAGAGATTGCGCGGAATTGTGCACGACAATGGGTCCGAAAACAGCGGGGCAAGACCGTATCCCTTGATGAAGTGGGCGAAGGGGTCCTGCAAACGCAAGACTCACCCGATGAGCAGTTGACACGACTTGAACAGAGGGAACTGATTCGCCGGACCATGGAGACACTCCCGCAAAAAGACAGGGACATCGCCCGCGCCTTCTATCTTGAGGATGCGAGCTACGACGAACTGACAAGTACGCACGGGCTATCATACAACGCAATCGCGTTTCGCCTTTTCCACATCAAGCGAAAGCTCTCCAAACGGTTGCGATACCTTCTGACTGGTGTGTTCGTTTCTCCCGGACTGACGTTGAAAAAGCTTTATACGGGAGGTCCAAACGTTATGAAAATGGGAACGGTGCCTAAAATAACGGTTGGTGCAGCAGCGCTGATTGCGGTCATTTTTATCGGTTATATCGGTGTCCGCCAAATGAATTCACCCACAGTTGAAGAGCGGGTGTATTTGTCGCCGTGGGAGGATGGGGCTGCACGCCCACGAAATAATCCCGATGACACCGCTCAAGATACAGAAAGCCGGAATAATCTGCCACAAATTGCTGCTGCGTCCACAGCAGGAACAGAGTCAGTTGATGATTTCTTGGATCAACCCGACGAGACAGATATGACACAGTTCGCAACAGAAATGGAATTTGAGCTAAACACAGAACAAGACTTCATTATCAATGCATCTGCATCATCAGAAAGCGCAGGTCAGTCTGCTGAAGATGTGATGTATGCTTACTTGGAAGCGTGGCGGAGCTCCGATTATAAGATGATAGACTCGTTAAGAACAGAGCAGTATAGGCGTAGCATCCAGGACAATTCTGTTAATAGGCCCCCCACGTCAGATGAAGCACATGAACATGATGAGGTCGTCCAAACTAGGCTTCAAATCTTGGCTGAGACAATCCGTGAACTACGGAAGCAGGCAGTACTTGTAAGCAGCGAATATGCCGGTGACGAATTTCACTTCCGATTGCGAATACCGGATTCAGAGCTACAGGGTGTTTCAGATCATATAATGCCAATAGCTATCTGCATGTCAAATCAGCAGGTTAAGATGCAAAAAGAGAATGGGATGTGGCGAGTCTATAAGGCTGTATTTGATTAGGACCGTATGAGGTCAGTGCTGCCGGAGGTGCCCTACTAGTTCGCAAATCTATTCTCAGAACTTCACGAGGCGAATGGTTCATTCCATTCGCCTTTTTTTATTAGTTGCTCCGCGAAAAAACAGGTAAAATATCTCTGAGAGTAAGGTAAATTTGAGGAGGACGTGGCGGATAGCCGTATTTTTTTTATTTGAAAGCAAAAAAGTGGTAAAAAAAATCTCGGGACTGCATCTTGGTAGAATCTGGAGAGGAACAAATCAGGACTAAGGTATCAAGTAACTATAGTGAATTCTAAAAATAAATAGACACTTTCGCTCCCCATGTTTGGTAGGCGCTGTTTCCAACTGCGCCGATGCGGTGCGGTTGGAAACCACACCTACCGGGCCTGGGGAAAATCGGGATTACCGATTTAAATACTTGAACTTCATACAGTTCGCGCTACATGTGGCAGATTTCCCTTTACATCGGAGGCGGACACCGTCCCGACGAATCGGGATTCAAAGCAATGTGCCGTACCCCCGCCAACAAGTTGAAGAAAAGAAAGGAAATATCTCATGAAGCATATGATGGTTATATTGACACTTACGTTGTTTGTGTCATCAGTGGGGGCAGAGATATTTCGTGATAATTTTAACGATGGGGACTTACAAGGCTGGACGCTTGTACAGGGTGCTGAAGATGGTGGTATTGAAAATGGTGAATTGGTTCTCGGTTCTCCTAAAGCGGGGAGTGAAGTGAAGCTTGAGTCGGAGGTTATCATTGTGGCTGATGGTATAATCGCAAGCGACTACGAAGTGTCGGTATCCCTAAAAATCAGCAAGCTAGCAGATAGGAATATTAGCGATGGTGCAGCCATTGGGATACGCGCTCATGCGGATCCACACGACATTGAGCTGATCAAGGAATATTTAGAGAGGAACGGGGGGACGGAGAGAGACGAGAAGAACAAGGGGATCGAATTGCTGTACAGGCGATCTTACAGGTTCTTCCTAGGTCATACACATGATAATAAACATCACGATATAAGAAGAGGTCTTGCAGCGACCATTCAGCTTATGAAGGTTTCTGTGACAAAAGACGGATTCCCGACAATCTTTTTAGGGGACAATCTACTCGCATTTCGGGAATTTGATTTCAGGCTGCACAAGTGGTATCGGTTGAAGGTTATTGCCAAAGGGAATCGGTTTCAATGCTTTATTGATGACAAAAAAATGCTAGATTTTCTCGACGATACCTACACGGCAGGGGGAATTTATCTGTCGTCAGGAAGGGGGAACCGTGTCCACTTCGATGACTTTGAGGTTCAATATGAGGCTCTTTCAGTGCAGCCCCGGAAGCAACTCACAACCACGTGGGGAGAGATAAAGAGTAACCTCCATTGAAGTCCGTGGCTCATATAAAAAGAAAGTGCAAAGCACGAAAAGAAACCGAGTTTTCAAGAAAAAACTCGGTTTCTTTGCACTAAATCTTAACATGAGCGAAGTCCGTTTATGCATGAGCACCAAACAAATTCAAGTTCAAGGAGGGTTATACATGTTGAAGCAGCTTTCAGTGCCCCAGAAGATTCTTGGTCCCATGATATTTCTATTTGCATGGAGTCTATTTACTGAGCAGGCGTCCTCCGACGAGCGGACTGGCACCATTACATTTCTATCCGATCGAAATCGAGATCCCCTTTTTCGGATTGATATAATGGTTTATCTGATTGATGCCGATGGATCAAACGAAATGCCTTGGATGGGTAGTGATGGTCCAATTGCCTGGTCCCCGGATGGAAAATCTATTGCCTACCACGTGCATGACCTACAAGACCCATTTATCTCTGTTATATATTTGCATACTCCTGTTATTCTTCTTGAATTTTCGGGGCCTCGTCCGGGGCCTCGTCCTAGAATTCAAATCAAAGAGGTGACTAGACAATTTGGTGGTCAAACGTACCTATCGCCAAAATGGTCTCCCGATGGGAAGCGGTTAGCTCTCACCAGCACTGATGGGTCGCCAGATGGCATGACTGACGTTTGCGTTATGGCTATCGAAGGGATTGTGTTGAAGAATTTAACACGGTCGCCGGGAAGGGATGAGGTCGGTTCTTGGTCTCCTGACGGTTCAAAAATTGTGTTCTTTTCCAATCGGGATGGGAATGGAGAAATCTATGTGATGGGTTCAAATGGCAGAAAGCAGGTCAATTTGACCAACCACCCTGCCCTAGACGCTGCACCCACATGGTCTCCCGATGGGACACAGATAGTGTTTCAGTCCAATCGGGAAGGCGGTCAGGACGATATCTATGTGATGAATCCAGATGGCTCGAATGTCGTCAACCTAACCCGCCACCCGTGGGAGGACCGTGCGCCTGCGTGGTCTCCCAATGGGAGATGGATTGCGTTCCACGCATTTCAGGTTGGTCAGCACCCGGATATTTATGTGATGGATGCCAACGGAGGTAATCGGGCGCAACTTACTAAGGATCCGGGTTCGGATACGGATCCGACATGGGTCATTCGTGATCCTTCTCTGTCGGTGGAGGTGTCAAGGAATCAAGCTGTCCTTTGGGGACGAATGAAATTGGAGAGGCAGTGACAGTTTGAAACACCAATCGGGGGACGGAAAACCTCCTTGAGTTGTACTACCCTTTGCTTCAATGCGAATGAGTGTTTATGGTGAATTCTAAAAATAAATAGACACTTTCGACCCCCGGTAGGTGCGGTTTTTAACCGCACCGGTTTGGAGTATCTCATTAATTCTAAGATCTACTATAAAAAAAAATCTCAGAACTGTATTTTGATAGGATGTTGGGGGGAACGAAGAGTCATGGCTAAGGAGGATACGCTCATCTATCGCGCCCAAACCGGGGATGAAGAGGCATTTGCCGCCCTAATGCGGGAATACTACCCCTTTGTCTATACGATTGTTATCGGGAGTGTGAACAATCCCCATGATGCCGAAGAGGTGGTGCAAGATACCTTCCTCAGTGCCTATCGAGGGTTGACACAGCTTGAGGATACAACCAAATTCAAGAGCTGGTTAGCGGAGATTGCACGAAACTGTGCCCGGCAATGGCTCCGCAAACAGCGAGGCGAGACCGTACCCCTTAATGAAGTGAATGAGGGGATACTTCAAACGGAGGATTCTCCTGATGAGCAATTGGCACGCCAGGAGCAGAGGGAGCTGATTCGCCGGACCATGGAGACGCTTCCGCAAAAGGACAGGGATATTGCCCGTGCCTTTTATCTGGAGGGCGTAAGCTACGATGAACTGACTAGGGCGCATGGGCTATCATACAACGCAATTGCGTTGCGGCTTTTCCGCATCAAGCGGCAACTCTCCAAACGGTTGCAATACCTTCTGACAGGGATCTTCGTTTCTCCCGGAATGATGCTAAAGAAAATTTATTCGGGAGGTCTAACCGTCATGAAAATGGGAACGGTGCCTAAAATAACGGTGGGAGTAGCAGCGTTGATTGCGGTCATTTTCATCGGTTTCGTTGGAGTTCGCCGGATGAATGCGCCCACAGTCGAGGAGCGGGTGTATTTGTCGCCGTGGGAGGATGGCACTGCACGTCCACGAAGCAACCCTGAAGGACTTCCAACTGACACGACTCAAGATACGGAAAGCAGAGGCGTTCAGCCACAAATTGTTACGACAGAATCCGCAGCAGGGATGGAGCCAATTGACGATTTCTCCGATCAACCCGACGAAACAGATATGACATACTTAACAACAGAAACGGAATTTGAGCCAGGGGCAGAGCAAGATTTTACTACCGACATATCTGTGTCATCGGACAGCACAAGTCAGTCTGCTGAAGATGTGATGTACGCCTATTTGGAGGCTTATAGAAATTTCGACAATGACGCGCTGGACTCGTTAATGACGGAGGAGCACAGGCATAGCTACCGTGATAATGCTAGTGAACTACCGCTTGAAATTGTCGACGAGATAGCTGAATTGATGTATGAAAGGAACAGTCAAGCAGAGATTGAGAGCAGCAAATATGTCGGTGATGAATTCCACTTCCAATTAACAGCACCGGCATTAGATAGGCCGCCGATTGTCTCGAATCGGGGCATAACGGTTTTTATGGGTGCCTCATATGAGCTTATTAAGATGCGAAAAGAGAATGGGGTGTGGCTAATTTATGACACTGTGTTCGATCTCGACAGGATGCAGTCAGAGCTTCCGGAGGGGGCCCACTTTCACTAGATCGCAAACCTATTCTGAGAACTTCACGAGGCGAATGGTTCTATCCATTCGCCTTTTTTATTGCTTGCTCTCGAAAAAATGGATAAAATATCCTTCAACACAAAAAAGTGCTAAAAAAAATCTCGGAACTGTGTCTTGGTAGGGTGTAAGGGAGGAATGAAGTGCTATGACTAAAGAAAATACGCTCATCTATCGCGCCCAAAGTGGGGATGAAGGAGCATTTGCTGACCTGATGCGGTCGTACCACGCCTTCGTTTATGCAATTGTTGTCGGGGTTGTGGATAATTCCCATGATGCTGAAGAGGTGGTGCAGGATGCCTTTCTCAACGCGTATCAAGGGTTAAGACAACTTGAGGATGCGACCAAATTCAAAAGCTGGTTGGCAGAGATTACGCGAAATCGCGCACGAAACTGGCTCCGTAAACAACAGGGCGAGACCGTATCCCTAGATGACGTGAGTGAACATCTGTTGCAAACGGAGGGTTCACCTGATGAGCGATTGGCACGGTTAGAGCAGAGGGAATTGATTCGCCGGACCATGGAGACGCTTCCGCAGAAAGACAGGGACATTGCGCGCGCTTTCTATCTGGAGGGTGCGAGTTACGATGAACTGACCAGCACGCATGGACTGTCATACAACGCAATTGCGTTTCGGCTGTCGCGTGCGAAGCGACAACTTTCTAAACGGTTGCAATATCTTCTGACAGGCATCTTCATTTCTCCCACAATGACACTAAAAAAACTTTATATGGGAGGTCTAACTGTCATGAAAGTTGGAACGGCACCTAAAATAACGGTTGGTGCGGCAGCACTGATTGGGCTTATTTTTATCGGTTACATTGGGATACGTCAGTTGAATGCACCCACAGTTGCAGAACGCGTGTATCTGTCGCCATGGGAAGATGGCACGGCGCGCCCACAAAGTAGCCCGGAAGGATTGGCTGCCCAAACTAATCCTACTCAAGATACAGAAAGCGGGGATACTCAGCCACAAATTGCTTCAGCAGCATCTGCTGAAGAGAGGGAACTGATTGACGATTTGTTCGCTGAACTCGACGAAGCGGATCTGGCACAATTCGCGACAGAAACGGAAGTTGATCTATACACAGAGTGGGATTTCACTACTGACACATCTGTTTCATCAGAAAGCACAAATCAGTCTGCTGAAGATGTGATGTATGCTTACGTGGAGGCGTTTAGGGATTCTGATTTTGAGGCAATGAGCTCGTTAGGGACAGAGGAGTACATGCGTAGCAACCATGATTATTATGGCGATGGCTCTGAGATTTCCGTAGACTCTAAGATTTCCGTAGATGTGTCAGATGATGCACCGGATGACGTCGTCGAAATTATACATCAGTTTAAACCAGTGTTGGGTGAGTCAATCCGTGAAACGATAAGTCAGGCGGAGGTTGTGAGCAGCGAATATGTAGGCGATGAATTTCACTTCCGGTTGAGAACACCGGCACCGGAGATGCCGAATATTTCATCAGATCATTCGACATCAATTTTTATCTCGCCCGGATATCAGCTTGTTAAGATGCGAAAAGAGAATAGTGCTTGGCGAGTTTATGACAAAGCGTTTGATTATGACAGTGCGATGTCGGAGGCACCAAAGTGGCCCCACTAGTCCGCAAATCTATCTGCAAAACTTCACGAGGCGAATGGTTTGGTCCATTCGCCTTTTTTATTGCTTGCTCTCGAAAAAATGGATAAAATATCTCTCAAAATAAAAAAGTGGTAAAAAAAATCTCAGAACTGTGTCTTGGCAGGGTGTAAGGGAGGAATGGAGAGTCATGGCTAAGGAGAATACGCTCATCTATCGCGCCCAAGCTGGAGATGAAGGGGCATTTGCTGATCTGATGCGAGCGTACCACGCCTTTGTTTATACGATTGCTGTCAGGATCGTGGACAATCCCCATGATGCCGAGGAAGTAGTGCAAGACGCGTTCCTCAACGCCTATCAAGGGTTAAGCCAGCTTGAGGATACGACCAAATTCAAAAGTTGGTTGGCAGAGATTACACGAAATCGCGCACGAAACTGGCTCCGCAAACAGCGGGGTGAAACCGTATCCCTTGATGACGTGAGTGAGCAAATGCTTCAAACGGAAGATTCACCTGATGAGCAATTGGCACGGTTAGAGCAGAGGGAATTGATTCGCCGGACCATGGAGACGCTTCCGCAAAAAGACAGGGATATTGCCCGTGCCTTCTATCTGGAGGGTGCGAGTTACGATGAACTGATCAGTACGCATGAGCTATCATACAACGCAATTGCGTTACGGCTTTTCCGTATCAAACGGAAACTCTCCAAACAGCTACGCTATCTTCTGACAGGCATCTTTGTTTCTCCCACAATGACACTAAAAAAACTTTATATGGGAGGTCTAACTGTCATGAAAGTTGGAACGGTGCCTAAAGTAACAATAGGTGCAGCAGGGTTAATTGCGATTATTTTCATCGGTTTCATCGGAGTGCGCCAGATTCGTGCACCGCAGGTTGAGGAGCGTGTGTATTTGTCGCCGTGGGAAGACGGGACTGCACGTCCACGAAATAATGCTGAAGGCTTGGCTGCCCAAACTAATTCTACTGAAAATATAGAAGTCCGGGATAATCAACCACAAATTGCTTCAGCAGCGTCCGCTGAAAAGAGGGAACTGATTGACGATTTGTTCGCTGAACTCGACGAAGCAGATCTGGCACAATTCGCGGCAGAGGTTAACTTTGATCCAGACGAAGAAGAGAGCCGCACTACCGATACGTCTGCGTCATCAGCAAGCACAAGTCGGTCTGCTGAAGATGTGATGTATGCTTACGTGGAGGCGTGGCGGAATTCTGACTTTAAGGCAATGCGCCCATTATTGACGACAGATATGAGACGTAGTAGTCATGATCATGACGCTGAGGGTTCCATAGAGATAGGAAAAGTACGAAATGAGGGATCAGATGATATACCGGATGAGGTCATCAAAGCTATGGCTGTAGAGAAGATAAAGCAGCTTAAACCCCTGCTGGATGTGTCGTTCCGTGAAATGCAAAGTCAGGCATCAGCTATAAATGGCGAATATGTGGGCGATGAATTTCACTTCCGATTGCGAATGCCGGCACCAAAGATACTGGATAGTAGAGAGCAGGGAGTAGAAATGTCTTTCACAACCCCACCAGATACTCTTATCAAGATGCGAAGAGAGGAGGGAGTGTGGCGAGTTTATGACGGTCTGATGTTAGAGTAGTTCACAATCCTATCTCCAAAAATTCATTAGGTGAATGGTTTTGTCCATTCGCCTTTTTTATTCGTTGCCCTTGAATCACTGCAAATAAACCCGATCAAAACGCTGTGGACATCGCGACCCCGAATGTTTCAAACCAGACGTACATCAGACTGATGCCATGCTGTTTATAGAAGTAGTTGAACATAAGATGAGGTTCCTTTCCGTCATACATCCCACGTACAGAGAAACCCTTTCCAAAGTCAACACTAGCACCAAAAGGAAAATTAAGTTCATCATCCCACTCAGAATAATTCACTGTCCCGTACACCGAGAGCGGGATATATGGTAGTCGTTTGGTAGCAGTTACAAAGTAGGCATGTTCGCCTACGGGAGAGCCGATGCGGTCGGAACTTGTTCCGAGAAATAGCCCAGGGCGGATATCCGTTTCTGTAAACAGGAATAAGCTGAAGAGCGGTGATATCTCCGAAGGTACTAGATTGTACTCGACACCGACTTGAAGTCTGTCTATCAAACGGTAATTCAGCGTTGTTCGCCAGCGTGGACGTTCCTGCTCTGTGTCCACGTAGCGCAAAGATACCGCCCATTTTGTCTGAATGCCGCTTCCCCGAAGCGGTGCCCCTTCGCCGGGTCACCCGCTTCAGGTCGGAGCAGCGGAAGTCGGTCGTTTCGGTTGTAGCGGTTTGAGTTGCAATTTGTCTTCAGCCGCCCACCCGTTAGCCGCTATTACCAAGAATAAGCAGAGGAGTGAGTATCGAATAAACATGAGATTTTTCTGTGGCTCATGTTAAGAAAGCGTGCAACAGAAACCAAGCTTTTTGACGCAGACGAGCGGGGCAAGATGCCCCGCCTACACTTTCTTTTTATATGAGCGTTTTCTGTTAATCGAATTCGGATAATTTGACAGGTCGGCCTTCTGCTGCCGAAAGGTCTGCTGCAAAAACAACGCGGTGTGATTCAAACGCTGTGTCGAAATCGGTTAAGGGCATCGGTTCGCCTGTGCCGATACTGTCAATAAACGCTTGGAACTGGGGTTCATACGGGTGATCGCTCACATCCCCCGAATCGATGAGCGAAGTTTCAAGTGTACTCCACCGGGTCTTGTCCATGCCCTTCAATTTTGCGGAGTAGATTCGGTTGTCCAACAGACTGCCTTCGCTGCCGACCAGATGGATATGGAAGTAGTAAGGTTGGAGGCAATCCACACAGGAAGTGACCTTCGCGATTTTGTTCCCACCCTCAAACTTGAGAATCGTGACGCTGGTTGTCTCGTATTCGTACGGGACGAAATCTTTCCCCTTCGATTGTGTGTTGTAGCTAGTGACCTCCTCGACCTTCTCATCCATGAAGAACAGCAAGGCGTCAAGCGCATGGCAACCTGCCGTCAATAGACTACTGCCGGCGAAGTCTTTCTTGATGTTCCAACCGTACTGACCGTACCAAGGTCCGATGCCGTGGTAGTAGTCCACCTCGCTGTAGTGCAGATCGCCGAGCAAGCCTTCGTCGATGACTGAGCGGATCATTGTGAAGTGTGCGCTGTATCGGCACTCGAAGCAGACACATACACCCACACCTGCTTTTCGTATTGCATCCCGTACCCGCTTGGCATCCTGATATGTCAGGCAGATCGGTTTTTCGATAATCAGGTGCTTCCCTGCCTCTGCGGCGGCGATAGCCTGATCCGCGTGAAACGGGTGGGGTGTACAGATGTCTATGATGTGTATGTCTGGATTTGCTATCATCGCTTCATAGTCCGTATAGGCTTTCAACGGTGTGCCAAACTCTGCTTCCAATGCCGCTTCATCGTGTTCGCGTCGGGAGCAGATTGCTGTAACGTTTCCGCCTTGAACCGCCTTAAAGGTTTCAATGTGCGCCCCGGCAACCCAACCCAGTCCAACGATACCAACATTCATATCACTCATTTTTTACCTCCGAATATCCCTGTTTTATTATTTCTTGTAATATGTTCAACCTGCTGTGTACCTAAATAATCTATACCGATTTTAAGTGGATGTCAATACATTTTTTCATGTGGCGTAACCGTTCGCAATCTGCTATACTTTGGTTTATACATTGCGCTCCTCTGGATCGCAATGATTGCCCCTATTGCCCTTCTATAGATATATCGCTCCTCTGGAGCGAAAGGCAGAGCCCCTCAGTTTTAACAGAGAACTGATAGATATTCAATGCCTAGCAACTTGGATTATTACAGTCATTTTGATTTGAATTGGAGATAAATGGAGAAAACTTGATGGATGCATTACTGCTCGATTTTCCGGAATCATTTGAGTCAGACCGCTTGACCATCCGTGCCCCTCGTCCGGGCGATGGTGCCGAGGTAAATGCTGCAATTCGGGAAACCTTCGATGATCTCAAGCCATGGATGCCGTGGGCGCAGCAGATGCCCACTTTGGAGGAATCCGAAGCCTTTGTCCGCCGTGCACAGTCTGAATTTTTGGGGCGCGAGGATTTGACGCTGCTTCTTTTTCTTAAAGGTACAAATACACTGGTAGGGGGTAGTGGCTTGCATCAGATAAACTGGGATATCCCCAAATTTGAGATTGGTTATTGGTGTCGAAAGCGTTTTCAGGGGCAAGGCTACATCACCGAGTCAACGGAGGCGATTACGACGTTTGCGTTTGAAACCCTTGGGGCGAAGCGGGTGGGAATTCGTTGTGACTCGAAAAATGTCAGGAGCCGACGCATCCCCGACAGGCTTGGGTTCAAATTGGAAGGCACATTGCGACATGATTCGCTTTCGCTAACCGGGGTACTACGGGATACACTTGTATTTGCCAAAATAAAAAATGATGCGTAAAAAACATGGAAAAATCGGACTCAAATCGACTTGCATAATTGGGGGTAACATGCGACTGACCGAAGAACAAATAAAGCAATATAGAACCGAAGGATACACCGTCGTGCGTGGATTGATTTCGTCCGAAGAGGGTTGTCGTGTGCGTAACCGTCTCATGGATCTGCTGGCGGGTGGTCACGATTGGCCCGATACCCATTTTCAGGTGCTTGATCCGTCGAAATTCCGCAATAACGAGGGCGGTTTCCTTCCGATCGGTGTGCAACGCCCCGCCATGCAGGAAGATATTTTCAAAGGGATAGCCGATCACCCAAACTTGCAGCGCGTGATGGAACAGCTGCTCGGCGGGCCCGTGGAACGTTTCACCGATCAGGCGTTGATCAAGCATCGCGCCATCAGCGGTCAATCGTTCTTCCACCAAGATTCGTTCTATTGGCATTTGGCACCTGAGCAGGGTTGCAATTCGTGGATTGCGCTTGACGAGGTGGGTGTGGATGGGTGCGCTTTAGCAATCATGCCCGGCACGCAGCAATCGTGGACGCTGATCGAACACGAAGGTTATTACGATGAGCCGAGCTATCACAACGCTCGAAGCGGTGAAGCGTTCAAGCGATGGCGCATTCCGATAGCGGAGATCGATTTTTCCGGAGAGGTGCTTTTGCCTATGTCGCCGGGAGATGCGGCATTCTTCACCAATTACACATGGCATCGCTCCGAACCTAACAACTCTGGAGTTCATAAATGTGCGTATGCCATCGCGTATCAGTTGTGTAGCTGACTCGTTCCCGACAAAATACGGCTTCTTGGTATACACGCTGATCAAATATTAAAGGGGACCTAATCTTATTTTACAGTGGATGACAACGAAAGGTAGAGGTAAATCATGTTAATTTTTGATGGCGACTATCCGATGGCGTATGGTGCGATTGACTTGAATCGAGATCTAACCTTGCCGATTGAGGAGGTCCGAGCGGTTCAGGAGGGATCGCAAGAACAGGACCGGTGGCCCGCGGCGGGGACAATGGCTTCGCTGCCGGAGATGCGACGGGGAAAAATTGCAGCGGCACTGGTTAAAATATCGGGACGGATTGAGCGAAAAAATAGTCCCATCTGGGGATACAGGAGTGGTGATGTCGCTTATGCTGCAGCACAGGCACACCTCGCCTACTACCGAATTCTGGAAGGTAGGGGTGAAGCGCGTATCTTGAGGACCCGCGGGGATCTCAGCGAGCATATGCAAACGTGGTCAGAAGCCACGAACTATGAAGATCTGCCGATTGGCATGGTTCTCGGTATGGAAGGGGCGGACCCCATCCTTTGGCCCGAACATGTCCACGAATGGTGGGAGAGTGGGCTGCGCACAATTAACTTAGCACATTACGGCATCAGCACCTATTCTCACGGCACAGGCAGACCCGGTGGATTGTTGCCTCCTGCCAAACCACTGCTGCGTGAGATGGATGAATTGGGGATGGTTCTCGACCTCACGCATACCGCTGATGAGGCGTTTTGGCAGGCGCTAGATCTATTTTCGGGACCGGTGATGGCAAGTCACCAGAACTGCCGCGTATTAGCACCTGGCGAGCGACAGTTTTCTGATGAGCAACTCCAAGCTTTACTTGAACGTGGAGGTGTCATCGGCGCGTCGATGGATACGTGGATGATTTACGCAGAAGGCGGTATCGACTGGGGTGGAGATATTCCACCACGTCGCAGCGTCTTCCCAAGAGAGGCTGTTACACTGGAGCATCTGGTGAATCACATGGACCATGTCTGCCAGTTAGCAGGCAACTCGCAGCACGCTTCTATCGGCGGGGATACGGACGGTCAGGGGGGCAACGATGGTGCCCCATACGAAATCGACACAGTGGCGGATTATCAGAAAATTGCAGATATCCTTGATAGGCGCGGCTATGCTGAGGCAGACATCGCTAATGTGATGTACCGCAACTGGCAGCGGTTTTATGAGCAGGCGCTGCCGGCATGAGAGAGTTTCCCCGAAATTGACCAACATACCAGAGTGATCCGTCCATTTATGGTGAATTCTAAAAATAAATAGACACTTTCGCTCTCCATGTTTGGTAGACGCTGTTTCCAACTGCGCCGATTTGGAGCGTCTCATTAATTCTAAAATCTACTATAGATTAAGACAAACCAGTTAATCTGACAAACCGAGTGAAAGCAGCCAACGGATGTACAAATCACCGCCTTTCCCAATTGAAGAGATGACGCCCGACCATCCAGAATGGCAGGAATTGGTTGATGTTATCACGCAGGAAAACCAAACAGGTTGGGCATTTAATTCCCATTTTGAGCAGTTCGCACGTTACTTCCTAGCTGCCAAACAGGATGGAAATATAGTTGGGTTTCTCATGTTTGTCGTTTGGGACATTGGTCCCCATGATCGCGATCATCCTCCTGTTCAGATGGCTGGAAAGACACTGCGAGAGGCGAAGATTATTGCGTTTGGCGTGAAGAAAGCCTATCGTCGGCGAGGCATTGGTAAAGCACTTCAAGAATATACGCTGAAACGGGCGAAGGAGCTTGATTGTTACCAGGTTCGATCTGTCAGTGACATGGATCACCCAGAAAACCATCAACTTAAACTCTCTATGGGTTTTGCCGTAGAGCCAATGGAGCGCGAGGAACCGAGTTTAGCATTTATCATGCCGCTTAGAAAAGGAGCACAAAACTAATGAGAGTCATTACCGGTGCAATCGGTCATGAGACCAGCACTTTTACTACTGTCGCCACCACTTGGGCGAGCTACCGTGATCAACGATTCGGATATCTAACCGGAGACGAAATCATCAGCAAGTTTCGCGGCAGCAACACGACCATCGGTGGATACATTGCAGGTGCGGAAGCACACGGATTTGAGCTAATCCCCACAATCTACGCTAACGCGCATCCGAGTGGTCCAACCCCGCGACACATCTTCGATGCCATCCTGAAGGATATGCTAGATCGGATCGCTGAGGCGGGGGTCATTGATGGTGTTCTGCTCGATCTGCACGGCGCGATGGTGGCGGAAGAGATTGATGACGGCGAGGGACATATTCTGACCGCTGTGCGCGAATTGGTCGGTCCACAGGTGCCTATCTTGGCGGAATTGGACATCCATTCCAACGTCTCCCGCCGCATGATCGAGATGGCGGATGTGTTGATTGGGAGGGAGACCTACCCGGAGATTGATCAGGCAGAACGTGCCCGCGAATGTGCTGACGTTTTGGTTCGCATTCATCGAGAGAAGCTACGTCCTACCATGGCGCTGCACCAGATTCCGCTGGTCTGGGGATTGAATCAGGTCACGGCACACTCGCCGATGCGGGAGGCGATCGCTGAATTGCACAGAATCGAGGCGCAACCGGGCGTGATTTGCGGTTCAATCGCGACCTGCTATCCGTTGGCTGACATTCCGGACATGGGCGCGTCGGTTTATATCGTCACCGACAACGATCTGGATTTGGCGCAGGGATATGCAGATGAGTTGGCGGCATGGATCTGGGAACGTCGAGCGGACTGGCAGGCACCGATGCCACCGACCCGTGAGGCACTAGCACAGGCGAACGCAGCGGGGAAATTTCCGGTGATTTTTGCTGATCGGAATGACAACACCGGCGGTGGTTCGCCGGGAGATAGTACCGGTGTGTTGCAGACGTTCATCGAAGCAGGGGTAGAGGATGCCTGTATCCTATACATCGTTGATTCAGAAGCGGTATGCGCTTGCCAAGAGGCGGGCGTAGGATCCACACTGACTTTAGATGTCGGCGCGAAATCGACACCGCTTCAAGGGCAGCCGATACGCATGACAGCGGAGGTTGTCACGCTTTCAGATGGTAGTTTCCGTTACGATGGACCGAGGAATGCCGGGTTGGAGAGCAGCATGGGACCTTCGGCATATATCCGACAGGACGGGATTCATGTCCTGCTAGTGACGGAGCGCGAGCAGCCGTTTGACACCGCTTTTTCGCGAACAATGGGCTTAGACCCACGCAATATGCGTTACATCGGGGTCAAATCGACCGTACATTTTCGGGCAGGTTTTGAGTCGTGGGCAGGGGCGATCTATGCGGTGTCCGAGCCGAGCGTGCATGATCCGGTGGGAAAGGAGTTACCGTTCCATAATCTCGGTCGGAAACTTTATCCACTTGATGATATGTAGAAAAAACGCGAAATGTGAAAAACAGATCTCTCTCACGTTTTAGCTTCGGACGAAGTTGAATCTATCTGATAGACTGCACGGTAGATCTTCCGTCCTTCCGCACGATACTTCATCTCAAAACTGGTTGGGATATTTCCTATCTCAAGAGAGTCAGGTGGTAGGTACACCAACGGCGGGGTACGCTGCAGACAGTCGTGAATTTCATAGAAATACTCGGCGTAGTCGGTAGCAACGTGGATGCGCCCTCTACTCGAATTCAACGTCCGAATCAATCCGCGCAGCCAGACTTCATTTCTAAAGAGCCGACGTTTGCGATGTCGTTTCTTGGGCCAAGGGTCCGGAAAGTAGACATGATACGCATCAACGGTGCCTTCTCCAATGTATCGATTAACGAGGTAAGCGGCGTCACTCCAGATAAGGAAAACCCTCCTAGCGTTTCCCTTTAGCAACCGCTCCTTTGTGTGTTGAACATATTTCAACGCTCGTTCGACACCAACGTAATTGATCTCCGGGTGTTGCTTTGAGGCTTCAAGCAGAAAGCGTCCCTTACCGCATCCGATTTCTATCTCGACGGGATTCTCGTTCCTGAAGAGTTCACCCCAATCAATCGGGGTCGTGATTTCGGTCAGACTGATTTGCTTATCTTCTCTAAGGTCAATTAGAGCGGATCGCTTCGCCATGAGTTCAAAGAATTTTTCATAGTGTGATTCACTCATGCGCTTAACCGAAAGCTCCCTTCTCATGCCTGCCCAATAGTCTCTGTAACCGTTCGTCCGCCCCCTCAAAGACGTGTTCAGGCATCCGGTAGTCGATAAATGGATAGAGTCGTTGTGCGATGATCCGCTGACTGTATGTGACCGCTGCAATGTACCGAATCTGATTTCTGTTATTAGGGGTGCCACGATGCCAGACTTGGCTGTTAAACATGTACGCACCGCCCGCCTTTGTAAAAAAGCTGACGGGACCCTTCCCCTCAAATATTGGATTTTCTTCGGCGGGTGGTCTGCGCCCTGAATAATGACTGCCGGGAACAACCTGTGTTGGACCATCGTCCATTATTTCAATATCAATGAGCGGGATTAACACATTGATAACGAAGCAGGGCAGCGTGATACGTGGATCATGTCGAGGAACATCATCGGGCAATGGAAAATGAAGTTTGTCGTCACTATGCCACCCGCCTCCCTGTCCGGGCGCGTAACGTATCGCATTTTGCGACATCATGTGGCAGTCCTCCCCCAAAATTGCTTCAGCGAGGCTGACATAAGGCTCTCGCACAATGAGATCTCGGAAAGTTTTGTCATATTCAAACATGCGCATCATGCTGATGCCGCGGATATGATCGCCTTCCTCATCGTGCATGCGGGGGTCGTTATGTTTTTTTTCTATTAAGGTTTTAAGGGTGGCTGCCTCTTCTGAGGTGAATACCTCGCCTAAGAAATAGTATCCATCACGATTGAATTGTTCGACAATCTGTTGCGTTTTTTCCTCAGAAAATGGTCTGTCTCGCTGAATTTCACTGGTCATTGGATTTTCTCCTTAACAGGTTAAACAAACTTCGCGACATTCTCGCCTCTTAAGTCGTTCTTTCGCCTCATCTGTTTGGTTGCAAACTTCGAGATTGCAAACCTTTAGATAGATTTTTAGGATAATTCGACTATCAGAAAGAAATCAGAATAACTTAGATCCAGTTATAGCTTAGTTTTCCAGCCATCTGAAGATATTTCTGCTATCAGCAAATGGGTTTATTCTTTACGTGAAAATTTCAATCTATCTTATTGACAATTTTTCTCAGATCGGCTAGAATCTCCATCCCATCTGAAAATGCTTCTGCTATCAGCAAATGGGTTTATCTATCTTTACGTGAAAATTATTCAAAGTTCTACCTACCTTATTGACAATTTTTCTCAAATCGGCTAGAATCTCCATTGCAGATAGCTTGAATTTTTTGTCTGTCCTGAACGCCGAAAGGAGAACGGATTACTTTATATGCGGTATACGCGGTCAGAACCTCGAGTAACAGTCAGGCACGAGGGAGAAATCTCAATTTTTGACATCACCGGTTATTTTACGGAAGACTCAGCAGAAGGGATAAACGCAGCTTATGACCAAAGTACGAATGCAACAAAAATTCTGCTTCACTTTGACCGGCAAAGTTTTATCACTAGTAGCGGGTTTGGTGTTATCGTCAAACTGATTTGGAAAACGCGCAACAGGGGACAAGGTCTACGGGTTTCCCATCCATCAAATCAGATGCGGCAGGTTTTCGATATAATTGGTTTATCCCAAAGTATTGATATCTTTGCTTCAGAGGAGAAAGCGTTAACGGATTTCTAACAGAGATTGACTCTTGGTCTTTTCAGCTCTGTCGTGATTAATGTCTTTATTTATTGAGCAAATCAATTCTAATCTCGAAAGGTCTATTGATGAGTTGTTGACTGTTGCACATTGAGCGAGACACAATTTAATCACTTCTATGCGAGCTCTTCTCTTAAGTGACGGTAAGCCCGGTCATTATAACCAGTCTTTAGGTGTGATCGAGCGGCTGCCGGAGTGCGAATATCACTGGATTGATGTAAAGTTTCGCAGTAAGCAGCGAGATAATCTGCTACGGGTGTTAATGCGTCTATTCGGTAGATTTAGATTGCCGCGTTGGTTTATCAAAGCGTGCTTGCACATGGCACTCCAGCGAGATACATTGGATGAAATCTATGCAGTTGCGCCTGATTTTATCCTTTCTACTGGTTCATCTGTCGCTGCGCCTAACTTGCTCATCGGACAACTCTTCGACGCAAAGACGGTTACGTGCCGTCGTCCCTCACCGGTCGGGGTTCACCACTTCGATCTTGCTATCCTTCCCCGAATGTATTGGTCCCGCTGCAACAAAGGCAACGTTTGCAAGACAATTGGCGTCCCCAATCGAGTGTGTCCAGAGAAACTGGAGACACAGCGCAACGAGTTCCAGACGGATGTAGATCTGTCGGATCAGAAACGTATTGGCGTTCTGATTGGTGGCGAAGACCGATACGATACAATCACTGAGACAACTACCGCTCGCCTCATCGAGGTTTTGCAGCAGTTTGCAACTAAATGGGATAGTCAACTTTTGTTGACAACCTCGCGTCGAACCCCCGCCTCTGTTGAAAATCTGATTGGCAAGCAACTTTCAGACACCCAACGTTGTCCAATCCTTGTTCTGGCACATAGTGGAACTTCGCTCACGGATCCGGTGGGGACAATTTTCGCCCTGTCGGATGTGATTGTCGTTACGGAGGACAGTTTCTCGATGGTGTGCGAAGCTGCAAGCAGCGGTAAACGGGTGATTATTCTGAAGGTTGATCGCAAAACCCGGCGTCGTCCCAAACGGCATCAAGTTTATTCAGAAATTATGCGTTGTGCCTCGGTGATGTGGTCTGGTGTTGAAGATTTGGAGACTGCCCTTGAGACTGCCTTAGTGGATAAAAGTCCCGTCAAGCCGCTACAGGACACGGAGGTTGCTGCAACGGCGGTTAGGCAGCTTCTCAACGATTAGTCAGTTTCACACCGCATTCCTACCACGGCATTGTGCGATTGGTGTGTTTACGACCAATATTCGCAACTTCCTCACCGCATGAAGGAATGCGAACACCGCTGTCGATTTTCTCAGCTATGTTGTCTGAAGTCGCACCGTCTAGGAACGCAATATTTTCAGCGTCACAGGCAGCCTTTACACGCATACGTGCATTTTCACTCACTTCTGCGTAGGACGACTCATCCCTATCGAAAAAACCGTGTGACAGTGCCATATCCCCCGGACCCCATTCTGCAAAGGCGATGCCGGGAACACGTGCCGTTGCCTCAGCATTGCTCAATGCCCGTTTGTTTTCGATCTTCAAGCCGAGAAAGATTTCACCATTTGGGTTCAGGGGCCAGACATCGGCGCGTCTCATGTATTCCTCTACGGATACGCCCCAAATCGCTGCCGCACCACCTTGTCCACCCGCGCCACGACGTCCTACATCAAGCCCTGCTCCGACGCCGATTGTATGGATCGGATAACGAGCAGATTCAACAAACACCTTCACCGCACCGGGCGTTTCGGCATGGCATAGTAGGATACCGTGAACACCTCTTGCAAGTACCTGTTTAACCATCCACGCATTTGCACGCATAACATATTCGTCGGTGCCGTCCGTCGGCAGCGTAGTGATGACCGTCGGCGTGTGATGTCCGCTTTTTGTGGGACCGCTTGCAGCGAGCCCCTTCATAAATGCGTCCAATCCCGCGAGGTTAAACGTCCCATGCTCCATCTCGACCACGAGATAATCCGACCACGTCTGAGAGGCTTCCACGCCTCCTTCGTAGCTGAGTTCTCTTGGACTGGAATAGTAGACTGGTTGACCCTGTTCGAGCAGTTCGATTGCCCGATTTACTCTTGCCATCTATGCACCTCTCCGAATCTCGTAAATATTATCAAACATATTCCTGACTGTTATAGACACTTCTAAACTCTGAGGAACATATTTTAGCACATCTGCTCACCGATTGAAAGTCCCAAATACTGGACTAATAGGGTCATTTAGTTTTAGGTTTTTGACCGATTTCGGAATGACTTGAATCCGTAGGCGGGGCATCTTGCCCCGTCCTAATACCGCTCATTACCACAATAACTCGGTGTTTTTTCACACTTTGCACTCTCTTTTTATATGAGTCAAGCCGAAAACTGAATAGCCCTAACTGAACTAAATATTTCGCTTGACCGCTTGGTAGGCGTCTGATATTATCTCATCAAAACAATGAACTCACGAGGTATAATCGATGGAAATCACGATCAGTCCCGAAGAGCTAGCCAACGGTGAGATGTCGCAAATGCATCTCGATCAGGCTGTCCACGCCATCCGCACAGACGGATATGTCATCCTATCAGACATCATATCACACGCCCATCTGGATCTGCTCCGCGAAAAGATGGATGAAGATTTACACACATTGATGACAGCGTCAGTCCTGCCGGCGCAATTTGTCAAGCAACACCTTCAGCAAGATCCACCGCCCTTTGCACCTTATGTTTTTCGTGATATTGTCGCTAATCCGTGGGTGATACAGGTGACCCGAAAGGTTCTCGGTGAGGGTTTGTTTAACAGCATGTACTCCGGCAACACCAACTGCCCCGGCAGTGGCACACAACCGGTTCATGTGGATAACGGACAGTTATGGTCGGGGTTGAAAATGGCACATCCAGCGGTATCGTTGGTAATCAACATCGCACCGATGGATGTCACTGAACATAATGGTAGCATTGAACTTTGGCCCGGATCCCACCTAGACACGAATGTTGCTCTGGATAGCGCAACAATTAAGGTCGATGAGCGGCTGGTCGAAGCGCGTCGGGAGATTGCGCCGCCGGTGCGTGGCAATACGAAAAAGGGGAGTGTCCTTATCAGGGATATGCGCCTGTGGCACCGGGGTATGCCCAACTATTCCGATCGTCCACGGCAGATGATTGCGATGGTCCACAATGTCCGCTGGTTCCGACACAAGAAAGAGGTACAGTTCAACAAGGGCTGTGAGGATGTTTTTGAAAATTGCCAGATAGATCCAAACGTTGAATTTACCGACGAGCCGATTGACTATATTTTTCGGAATCATCCCTACGATTATCATGAAGATGAAAATGAAGAAATGAGCGGTTGATTGGATTGTCAAACTCAATGACAATCCTGACTAATCGGGAAAATAGAAGAGACCGGTACAGGCGCAACGCTTTTTCCTTGACAGCTTAATCTATGTATAGTATATTAAAAGATATCTATGCAAGATATAGGAGGCGATCATGCGAAAGCCATTGACCAAAAAACAGGACCGAATCTTTGAGTTCATTCGGAAGCATGTGCAAGATACAGGCTATCCGCCGACCGTCCGTGAAATTGGGATGGACTTCGGTATTTCTGAAAAGGGTGCCTACGATCACCTAAATGCTATCGAAAAGAAAGGTTACATACGACGCATCCCCAAGAAACCTCGTGCGATCGAAATTTTGGAGTTTGTGCCGCAAAAGCTGCCCCAAGCAGCGGTCGAAGTCCCCATCGTTGGACGAGTTGCCGCTGGTGAACCTATACTTGCCTCTGAGAATGTTGAAGGTACTTTACCCGTACCGCGAGAGGTCGTTAAGGAAGAGACCTGCTTCGCGTTACGTGTTAATGGGAAAAGTATGATTGAGGCTGGTATTTTTGAAGGCGACCTTGTGATTGTGCGGTCACAAAATTACGCAGATACCGGGGATATTGTTGTTGCATTGCTTGAAGATGAAGCAACAGTGAAACGGTTCTTCCGCGATGGAAACCGAATTCGTCTGCAACCTGAAAATTCGGTGATGTCGCCGATTATCGTTGAT
This sequence comes from Candidatus Poribacteria bacterium, assembly GCA_965208425.1. Lineage (GTDB taxonomy): Bacteria > Poribacteria > WGA-4E > WGA-4E > PCPOR2b > PCPOR2b. Next base: position 5,884,518 of record OZ242335.1, read on the forward strand.
GATGCACAGATTTTGGGCAAGGTTGTCGGGCTTTTCCGCCGGATGTAGAACTTAACACTTGACCCTCTGATAGATCTGTCCGTCCCGAAAATACCCGATGTGTTGCACTACACACCGGGCTGATTGAGCCTAGAATCATGACGCGACGTTATTGGTATCTTCGGGGCGTAGGTCCGATCCTTGTCCTCTCGGAACGGCGTTGTGAAACGTAAAACGAATCCTTCCTTTTTGTCCACCCTCCTATCCTTCCATTCTTCGATTTTGCTCACCTCTACGCTCTTGGCAATTGTGCTCTGGTTATTCGGTTTTACCGCTTTGCTCCATGCTCTCCCGCAACTCTCAACAGTTGAAGCGAAAATAGATCGTCCCCAGATAGGAGAACTGTTGAGCGGTAAAGTTGGTATCTTTGGAATCGCTCGAGGCACGATGTTCAGGGAGTATCGTTTGGAGTATATCCCTACTTCCACAGGTAAGGGAAGAACTGTCTCGACCGGGTGGCGTCAGATTGGCGGTAGGGCGACAGCCCCAGTGACGGAGCCCGGTTTTCTTGGACTGTGGGATGCGCAGCGGTTGCGCGGAGCCTTCCTGATACGGCTTATCGTTGTTTCAACGCAGGGCGATGAAGTGAAGGACCAGATCCGTATCTTTATTGAGAATGAGCGTCCGCGCCTAGAGGTTTCTGATCCGTCTGAAGATCTTCTGACATTAGAGAAGCAGATAACAGTGCGCGGGACAACGGAAAAATCGAACACTGTTACTCTTAAATCCGAACAGATGGAAATGTCCTTACCTGTTGATTCGGAAGGGAGTTTTGTTACGCAGTTGCCCTTGAACGAAGGTCCAAACAGAATCGAGATCCAAGTAATCAACCCAATTGGGCTAGAGACCAGTATGATCCGGACTGTCGTACGTGATAGCCAACCGCCGGAGATTATGTTGACATCTCTGGCTGATTTCGCTCTGCTAGAAGTGCCCTATGTCACTGTGTCCGGTCAAATCAGTGATCCCAATGCACGGCTCTTGATTAACGGAACGGCTGTACCCCTTAAAGCGGAAGGGCATTTTGAGCGCACGTTGCGACTGAGGGAGAAAGATTCTGTTGAGAGTGTAGGAGGGGAGGTAGCTAATCTCATCAGTGTGGTCGCTATCGATCGGCTGGGTCGCAAAACGGAGATACAACGCCGTATCAGCTATAAGAGGACAGATCCGCTCCTTGGGATAGATCTTAGCCTACCAGCAATAACGGAGGTTTTACCGCCCGATGGTGCACTTCTTGATCAATCAGACGTAACGATCATTGGATTCTTAGTTGATAATATGGAAATAGATCCGTTGACAATTCGTTTCAGTTTTGGTGAGGAAACATTTGTCTTCGATGGAAGCCCGGGGGCTGCTAAGTTTGATGGAAGTCCTTTTAATTTTCAACCAGAGATGGGCAAGTTCACCTACACGCCACGGACCGAACTGATTGACGGCACCTATCACTTCAAATTGGAGGTTCAGGATACCGCAGGCAATGCGGCGACGCCAATCGATTCTACATTTACCATTGACACACGACCGTTCCAAGCGTCAATTTCGGCGGAACGGGTTAAAGGGGCAAGAGATACACTCAGAATAACGCTAACTACAACAAAACGATTGGCAGTAACTCCCGTTGTTGAAGTGCTTCCCTCCGGTGCGAATTTAGGATATACACCTAATCTCGATCATTTCAGCGTCGCAGATGAAGAGCTGAACGCGAATTTGAAAGTGGGAAACCATCGATTGATCTTTCGGTATGCCTTTGACTTTCCGATTTCTCCGTCACAAGCGGGATTCACGTTTTCTACCGAAGTTCGTTCTCTCAACGGAGAGATACTTCCCGTGCACGGCTATTTCACAGATCAGAATCGGTTCTTTGAAGATATCCAATTTCCGCGATTGATTAGGGGAGAGGATTCTCCGTTGGAGACAGTCCTGCTCTCTATCGATGATGGGCCCAGCGTCCAACTACTCCGCGGTGATGCAGCACGTCAAGTTACCTTACGAAGTCAAGGCGGATTAAATCAAAATGTGATTCGTGCACAGCGACAGAACGCCGATACGCGTGGGCTAACGATACTGGGACCTATCTACGTTATCGAATCCCCCGTGGAGACGGCAGGTGTTTCATTTCAGATTGCACTCCCACTTCCTCTAGAACACAATAGGATTGGAAACGGGATTGCGATGTTTCAGTGGGACAGCCAGTTCCAGCAATGGCTGCCGCTGGATGCAGTCAAAAACCAACTCGGTATGTTTGAAGCCACCGCAGATCGGTTCGGGAGCTACGCCCTTCTTGTAGATCGGACGCCGCCTATCATAAATACCACTTTTCCCGAAGATTCCGCAGCGGTTCAGCCCGATCGCTTCCTTATAGTGCATGAGATTACTGATGAAGGTTCCGGCGTTGGTGTTATTCGGTTGTGGGTGGACAATCGGGCGGTGCAATTTCTATACGAAGATACGACGGGACACTTGACCTACCTCCCAAGTAATCTGGGGGCAGGTAGGCATACTCTTGAAGTTAGCGCGACGGATCGGGCTGGCAATGAAAAGCGCCAGACGATGGAATTCTTTACTCAGGATATTTTCGATTTTGCCGATAAGGTTATTGTATATCCGAATCCTACTTCACACGATGCCATCATTACATTCCAACTCACCAAATCTGCTGATGTTACGCTGGAGATTTATGATGTCACCGGAGGCTTACTCTATACGGATGTGTTGCGGAATGTGGTTGGTCAACAGTCTGCCTCACTGGACGAAGCCTTCGTTTGGAAATGTGAAAATCAAATGGCAGAGTCGGTCTCTGCCGGGGTATATATCTACGTCTTGGAAGCGAAGCGAGATGGAGAGACAGTCCGTAGGTCGGGAAAGGTTGCGGTTGTTCGTTAATCCAGTTGTGTTAGTGATAATTCAAACTCACATTCTTTGAAGTTGTAGGAGGTTCACACCTTATCTTCACATATAAAGGAGATTTCGATGGGTAAATTGGATGGACAGGTTGCACTTGTTACCGGTTCAGGACGTGGGTTAGGTAGAGCTTACGCACTCCACCTCGCTCAGTTGGGAGCGGATGTTGTCATCAACGACATTGATCTCGACGCAGCGAAAGAGTATAACGAAGAGCTGACGGCGGAGACCGTCGTAGCGGAGATCGAAAATTTCGGTCGTCGATCGCTCGGCTTTGAAGTTGACGTTACGGAACGCGATGCTGTCTTTGCGATGGTTGACGAGATTGTGGACAAGTTGGGGCGAATTGATATCCTCGTCAATAACACCGGTGGTGCGTTGGGGCAGCCGAAATCCTCGATGGCATCCGACACTGAAGAGGAATATTACAACTATATTATGGAGATCAACCTCAGCAGCGCAATTCTGTGCTGTCAGACGGTGAGCGTCCCGATGAAGGAGGCGGGTTACGGGCGGATTGTCAACGTCAGTTCTCAGGCAGGTTTGTGGAGCGCTTGGAACGGGGGAGGTATGGCGTATAGCGTTGCGAAGGCGGGGGTTGTTCAGTATACTCGCCTCCTTGCCGCTGAATTGGGAACATACGGGATTAATGTAAACTGCATCGCCCCGGGCTACATTCTTTCTTCCCGAGGCATTGCCGGCGGTAGAAATAGTCCTGAAACACGTGAAAAACTGTTGCCGCAAATCCCGCTGCGCCGCATGGGGCTGCCAGAGGATTGTGCGAAAGTTGTTGAGTTTCTTGTCACAGATCTCTCGGATTATGTGACGGGGCAATGTATCCCTGTTTGTGGTGGATATGTCAGTTTTTAATCAACTGTGGAAATATGCGGTTAAGTAAGGGAATTAAGCCTTAACAGGGGCGACCATCTCTGTATTGTGTTTCAGTTTTGCTATTGACAGATAGCCTTGTAATCGCTTATACTAACGCAGATTGTTAGTGTAGTGTTGGGGGCACGGTTCCCGTTCAACCCAACCTACATTGCTTTAAGCAATTTTGGGCAACCGCTACAGTTTTTGGCGAAGTACGCGATGATTAGGGCATTTCTCCAATTTGGCTGAAAATGAAGGACGATATGCAGACAATTCCTGAATTTTTTCATGGTAAAGTGGTATTAATCGCCGGTGCGACCGGATTTCTGGGGCAAGCACTTGTGGCGAAAATTCTCGCTGCACTTCCTGATGTGAAGCGGATCTACCTGCTCATCCGCAGCCAGACTGGAACCGATGGAGCAAAGCGTACCGCAACAGATCGGCTAGAAAATGAGGTCTTTACTTCAAGTGCTTTTGCGAAACTTAAACAGATTCATGGGGAACAGTTGGAGGAGTGGCTCCGTAAAAAGGTCTACGCAGTAGAAGGCGATATGGCTTACGAGCGGCTCGGTCTCTCCGATACCGACTACGAAACATTGCAGCGCGAAGTACAAATCTTCATTAACAGCGGTGGGCTTGTCAAATTCGACCCACCGATTGATGCGTCCTTGCAGAGTAATGTGTTCGGTTCAAAGTACGCAGTTGAACTGGCAAAAAGTTGTAATAATGCGATTTTTCTACACGTATCGACTGCTTATGTTCGTGGAGTTCAACCGGGAAAGGTGCCTGAAGAATTACATCCACCATACGAAACTTATGCCGAACAATATCAAGCAGAAAAGGGGGAAGTCATCCCTAGCACCCTTGATGCTGAAATTGAAGATATCCAACGGCTGAGCGAGCAGATCAGGAATGAAGCAAATCAACCTGATAAACTCGATCAGTTCCGGCGTGAAGTCATACGAGATTTAGGCACCGATACGGGCGAGAAGCTGAACAGGCAGATTGATATCGCCCGGGAGAAATGGATCGAGCAGCGTTTAATTGATGAGGGTTTGAAACGAGCCCATGCACGAGGCTGGAATGATACCTATACTTATATGAAGGCTCTCGGCGAACAGATGATTACCAAAACGCGGGGAGATCTACCGACCGCAATTATTCGTCAATCAATTATGGAAAGCAGCCTTGAGGACCCGGAGCCGGGTTGGCTCGGTGGTGCACTGCGCATGGCAGATCCACTTATTGTCGGTTTTGGAAAGGGACGTTTGCCGGATTTTCCCGGCGATCCAAATAGTATTCTTGATATTATCCCTGCTGATTTCGTTATTAATGCTATTTTAGCGGCGACTGTACAGACCTATTACCGTCAAGGCATAGAGGTCTATCACGTAGCAAGTGGAGCGCGTAATCCTCTGACTTTTGGTGATATTGTTAATATCACTCATGACTACTTTACGCGACAGCCGTTGTTAGATAACGGCAAGCCAATCCCTGTTCCTGTATGGAAATTTCCAGATGAACAGAAATTTCAGAAAGACCTTCGTCAGAAGCTGCACTTGCTCGACACAGCCAGTCGCTGGCTCAATAGGATTCCATTGAGATGGGCAAGACGAAAAGAACGTCGAATCGCGGTTAAAAAGAACGCCATTGAGACTCTACTACACTATGTGCAGATTTATGGTCCGTATGTCCGCCTCAGTTTTGAATTTGAAATCGGCAAGACAGAAGCGCTTTACGATTCCCTTTCGCCTGCCGATCAACAACGGTTCAACTTTGACGTGTCACGGATTGATTGGCGACGTTATTTCCAAGAAATACATATCCCAGGTATTAAACGACACTTTCTCAAGCTAGGCGACGATTCAGGGAGTCAGAGGATCAGCGAACCGACTCCCAATCAAATCGAGGAATTACCGGCGGATAGCTCTTCCGAAGAAGAATTTCGAGCGCACAATGAATCCGCAGAGCCACTCATCAACGAATCCTCCAAACCAATCGAGCATCAGACAATGATAGATTTGGTTGCTCGACAGGCAGAGTCCATTCCGGATAAAATTGCTTTAGAGATGAAACGGGGTGATGAGTGGGTGCGCTACTCTTATCGCCAACTTTATGAGGTCTCGCGGCAGGTTGCTTGTACGCTGTGGGAACGCGGGTACCGCAAAGGCAATCGGGTAATTCTTTTTGCTGAAAATCAACCGGAATGGGGTATCGCTTATTTAGCTGCTGTGCAGATTGGCGTTATTGTCGTTCCAATTGATCCACAGACCGCTGAAGAAGAAATCTTCGCGCTGGCGGAGTACACTGAGGCGAAGGCGATTTTAGCTTCTGAAGCCTGTGTCACTCGTTTACAGAGTATCCCGATCAAGCCAAGTGCGGAATCTGCATCGCCAGAGTTCTTGAATATCAATAATTTCTGCCAACCTTTTGAATGTGAGCAAACCGAAACCTCTGCGCCTACGGATTCGGAACTTCCTGCGGTTCCTGATAATTTTCCTGATGTGGATATCGATCCAGATACGGTTGCGTCGATTATCTTCACAATGGGCACAACTGTAGATGCGCGGGGCGCAATGATTTCGCATAGGGGGTTTATTGCAAACGTTGTGGCTGTTTCGCAGGCACTACCTCCCGAAGACACGGATCGGTTCCTTTCCGTCCTGCCGTTGTATCACGCGTTAGGGTTCTCTTGCAATTTCTTGATGTCGATTTACGCCGGTACAACCATCACATACACCAATAGTTTGAGACCGACCTCGATTTTGGCTATCATGCGGGAGACCGAGACTACCGTGCTTATTGGGGTACCGCGCCTGTTCCAATTGCTCTACGATACAATTAAACGTTATGTTGTAGAGTCCCCTGAAGCAATGGAACCACCCCTTGATCCAGAGGTTGTCCAAGAGATTCAGGCTGCATTGGGAGGGCATATCCGCGTTCTGGTCAGTGGAGGGGCTGCGTTGCCGGACGAGGTATATGATCGATTCATGGAATTTGGACTAACAATTTATCAAGGCTATGGCATGACAGAAGCGTCTCCTGTTCTAAGTGTAAATCCTCACCACAAAAGCAAGCGGGGAACGGTCGGACCTGAAGTTCAGGGAGTACAACTTCAGATTATCAATCCTGACGAGAACGGTATGGGTGAGATCGTCGCAAGCAGCCCAAGCTTGATGCAAGGCTACTATCGAAATCAAGCTATGACAGAACAGGTGATTCGAGACGGGCTGCTGTATACAGGCGATTTGGGCTATTTTGACGAGGAAGGTTATTTGTACCTCACCGGACGCAGCAAGGATGTGATTGTGTCTGGTGCCGGTAAAAATATCTACCCGGTTGAGCTTGAAGCACTCTACCGAGACAATCCCTTAATTTCGGAGATCTGCGTTGTCGGGATGAGCACAGATAATCTGTTTGAAGCGGCGCACGCTATCATCGTTCCTGTTCATGATGATAATCGAGATAAGACTGAGGTTGAGAAAGCTATCCATCAACAGATTCAGGAACGCGCCCAAGATTTGCCGACATATCAACATCTCCAAACAGTGCACTTTTGGGAGGATGAATTGCCGAAGACCTCGGATGCGGTAATAGATCGCCAGCGTGTTAGAGAGATTTTACAAGACCAATTATCTCGGCAGACACAAGAGGTTCCGCAGCCCGATCCTGTCAAAGATACTCTGACTACCGATAAAAATGAGGATGCCTTGAAGGCAATGGCGCCTCCTGACACACCTGCGGGGGTTGAGGCGGTTATTATTTCTGAGCTCAGTCGTTTGGCGCGTCTGCCGGCGGATCAGATCCATTTGAACAGCAACTTGGGGACAGAACTCGGGCTGGATTCAATGGCGCGGGTGGAATTGCTGCTTCTGCTGGAGTCTAGACTGCAACGCTCAATTCCTGATGAGTTAATTGGTAAAATCCAGACGGTTGGTGACGTAGCGGAGACGGTCAAAACGATGCAATCTGAGTCTACACCGCCTCCTCTTGATGAAGAAACATCCGCTTATATTGTACAATCTGAATCCTCACTTGTATCTGCTACATTGGCAGCACTATTCCGATTCGGTGTATGGGCTATCTATAGATGTTACTTCTCAATTAAATGCAACGGACTGGAAAACCTTCCGCGTGAGCCGTATATCATCGCCGCTAATCATTCAAGTCATCTTGATACCCTTGCAATCATGACTGTTTTAGGCAACGAGCGTAAACGCTTGAGGGTTCTCGCTGCAAAAGATTACTGGTTTAGCACCCGTTTCAAATCATGGTTCTCTGGCAAATTGCTTAAATTTGTGCCGTTTGATCGACATGCTAATTTTCTGCAGGGGCTCCGGATTTCGCAGGAGATACTGAAACAGAACGAATGTTTGCTGATCTATCCCGAAGGCACCCGCTCTGTCACCGGCGAGCTTCAACCGTTCAAACCTGGACTCGGTTTGTTGGCTCATGAAAGCAAATCTCCGATCATCCCCACTTATATTGACGGTACTTACCACGCGCTGCCTAAAGGCAGAAATCTGCCGCGCAAGAGCCGTATTCGGGTGACTTTCGGTAAGCCTGTCATGCCGTCTAGCGGACACGAACTAGGGAAGGCGGACACCGCTTCAGGACTGGAACAGGAGACTTATAGAAAACTCGCCGACGCCGTCAGGTCTGAAATTGAGGCATTGTCGCGCTCCGCTACGCGGAACGCGGATTCTCGATAAATGAGGACGAGCAGATTGTGTAGATCGTGAGGCGTAAGATGTCAGTGGAAGAAAAAAAAACGGCTGCCTTTTTTGATGTTGATGGCACCATCGTTAGCACGACCATCGTTCACTATTACGTTCAATTCCGTTCCAGTTTGCTCCCCTCCTTATTTCGTCCCTTCTGGATTGCTTGGTTCGCGTTGAAAGTTGTCTACTACTTTTTTCTCGATAAGGTGAGCCGTACAAGATTCAATCGAGTTTTCTATCGCAACTATCGGGGACTGAATGCGGAAGTTGTTAAACAGCTTGCTGGCGAGCAATTTGAGACCTATGTGCGCTCAAAATTATTTCCCGCTGCCTTAGATCATATTCGTGAACACCAAAATCGGGGCGATTTGGTTGTGCTTGTGACCGGCTCCCTCGATTTTATCATCGAGCCCCTCGTCATTTATCTTCAAGCGGATGCTGCATTAACGGTACAGCTTGAGGAAGCGCACGGAAAATTTACGGGTGAATTGACAACACCACCGTTGAGTGAGGTGGAAAAAGTTCGCGCTATCCAAACTTTTGTCGAACAGTATAATGTCGACCTCGCTGCAAGTTATGCCTATGGCGATAGCCGTGCCGATCTGCCCATGCTAGAATGTGTTGGTAAACCGATTGCCGTTAATCCGAGCAAAGGGTTGCGACAGGTTGCAATAGAGTCGGGGTGGGAAATTAGTGAGTGGACAGTTGGAGGCGGATAGGGGTAAAGATGAAAACGGGAAAGCGAGAAAACGGGTAAAAACAGAAGGTGTGTAAAGATAAAAGTGTGTAATCGTCTCTTGTTTTTTTCTCACTTTCTTTTTTAGGAGGAAATTATGAAGGTTAATCGTTATCTTGAATCACATCACGAACCGAATGATACCATGTTTGTCGAAATCGACAACCGATACCGCTTTACCGGGCGCGGTGCCGATTGGGGAAAGTTCCGAAACCATCTGATTACGGTTATCAAGGATACTATCTCCGATGAGGTTGCTGAGGAGTTTGAGAGAAGCACAGAGGATTGGGTATCCGCTAGTGCCTAAGATCTGAGAGGGTCACCCGTGGACCAGATTTTCATATTCGACAGAACGAAAATCGGGGCAGAGTTAGATCGATTTGTTGGTTATGCCCAAACGCTGACAGCACCGAAGGAACTTTCAACAGCAATCCAAGCGTGGGATACCATTGCGTCTGTCGCTGTTGTGCCGCCACTCCTCGCACAGGCAAATTTGTCGCTTGGGCGAATCTATCGGGAGTGGGATGAACTGTTTACTGCTCAAAGGTTTCTTGCGAAAGCGCACGAAATCGAGCCTGCCGATCCAACAATTCGTTCGGAATTGGAGTCCCTCAATTGCTATATTACCGACAATCAAGCGTCCGTTTTTGATGAAAGGGCGCGAAAAAACAGCGATTCGATCGTCTCGTTTTTTCGAATTGCAACGGGACTCAAGCTGCTTCAGATGGACAAGCCGGTACAGGCATATCCCCTGATGAAGAGCCGCACCAAAATTTACCCGAATGCGGCGGTGGCAAAACACCTCCTCACAGGCATTATTATTACAGAGGAAGAGAAAAACTCGGCAATCGAATTTCTGGAGACAGGAGAGTGGTTAACGAGTACACAACACGAAGTGTACGCCATCACGGATCGCGGATTGTACGCGTTTTATACTGAGTTAGCTAAACTTCACATTGACAATGAAGCGTATGACGAGGCGGCTGCATGTTACGAACAAGCGTATTGGCTCGATGATTCATCGGCGGATCTGCTGTATCACAAGTTAATTTGCGACGCAAAATCTCAGGCGTGGCAGGTTGGGTTTGCACTCCTCAATTGGCTTCCCGATGAACTGCCAAGCGAGATTGAGCCGGTCAAATATCATAGTGCCGCTGCAACAATCTGTGGACTCACCTATCAAGCGACACAGGATCCAGTGATTGGACAGCGCGCCGTTGCAATGTGCGAAATGGTCCTAGAGATCGATAGAAGGAATAAGGAAATATCAAACCTACTCAAATCCTTACGCTCCGAAAAATCCCTCCAACCCCAGCTACCGGAAACCAAGTCTAAGAGAAGATGGTGGCACCGGTTCTCCATATAACCATCCACGAATACCCACGAATCTTCACGAAAAATAAAAAAAGGTTCATGTAAAAAGAAAGTGCGAATCAGAAAGAGAAACCGAGCCAGTAAGGAACAACGATCGTTGTTCCCTACGGTTTCTGTTACACGATTTCTTAACATGATCGAAAAAAGATTAGCGAAGATTAGCGGAGGTTATTCGAAAACGCCGCGATGCCATTCAACTACGCAGTGTCGCCCCTAGTTCCCGCTCTAACTGTTCTAAAATCCCACCGTGAACGTTATCGACAATTTCATCCGTAAGTGTCTCCGTTGTCGAACGATATTCGATTGCAAACGCCAAACTTTTCTTTCCTTCGGGCACCTGCTCGCCTGCGTAGACATCAAACAGGTGCAATGCAGAGACTAACTCGCCCCCGGCAGATTTAATAATTTCTGTCGGACGGCTGGCGGGTGTATCCATATCTAGCACAATGGCGAGATCCCGATTGACACTGGGATAGATTGGGATAGGCTCAAATTGCGTCATCGGTTCAACCACGCCAACCAATCTCTCGAAATCGAGTTCAAACAGATAAGCCTTGTGAGGCAGGTTGTAATTTTCCAGTACCTCTGGGTGGGCTTCACCGAACACGCATAGCGCTTTACCTTCAATGTGGATTTCTGCCCGGCGTCCAGGATGGAAGGCTGGATGGTCGGTGTGGGTGATAGTATAATCTGATATCCCGCATCGGTCTAGCATGCCTTCGACGACCCCTTTGATGTCGAAGAAGTCTGCCGGACGGAACGGGGCACCGTATACACCCGCGCCGAGATTGCCCGCTATGATACCTGCGACACGTTCAGGTTCATTTGGGTATTCATCTGTTTCGTTAGGAATGAAAACTTTGCTGCACTCAAAGAATTGCACATCGTTGATCTGATGGTTCCGGTTGCGCTGGGCGTTTGCAAGCAAGCTAGGCAGCAAGGTTGTTCGCATGATCGACTGATCTTCGGTCAATGGATTAGCAATTTGAACCGCCTGACGGAGCGGGTCTGTTGATTCAAGGCGGATGTGATCGAAAACGTCCGGATGATAGAAGGCGTAATTCATCGCTTCCATCATACCGCATTGTAGTAGATAGGTTTTCACACGCTCACGCAGATCTTCCTTTGGGTCAACCTGCGGAATAGGGATGTCGCCTCTTGGCAGCGTGGTTGGGATATTATCGAAGCCGTAAACACGCGCGATCTCCTCGACCAGATCGATCTCCTGCCCCACATCTGGACGGTAGGTGGGGGCTGTAACCTCAAACGTATCGGACACAGTAAAGCCAAGGCGAGTCAGGATGCCGCGCATGTCATCAGGCGCAATTTTCGTTCCTAGGACAAAGTTGGCACGCTCTGGACGGAGTTTAATATTGATGGCTTCTTGCTTACCCGGATAGACATCGACAATTCCTGAACAGATCTCTCCACCGGCGATTTCTGCGATGAGTTGTGCAGCGCGGTTGAGAGCTGGGATAACACCTTCAGGGTCTGCACCACGTTCAAATCGGTGGGAGGCTTCTGTGTGCATACCCAAAGCCTTTGATGTTTTCCGGATGCTTGGCGGGTGGAAGTACGCACTTTCAAGCAGCACATCAACCGTCTGATCAGTGATCTCCGAATCGAATCCACCCATCACGCCAGCCAGTGCGACTGAGTTCTCTGCGTCGGCAATAACGAGCATGTCGGGAGTCAATTCCCGTTCTTCCGCATCGATTGTCTTCAATGTTTCACCCGACTTGGCGCGGCGGACGACGATCCGGTTCTCAACTAGTCGATGATAATCGAAAGCGTGTAAGGGCTGTCCGTATTCCATCAGGACGTAATTGGTAATATCAACGATGTTGTTAATCGTTCCAACGCCGATGGCTTCGAGGCGACGTTGTAGCCAAGTGGGCGAAGGTGCTATTTTAATACCGCGGATAACTCGCGCTGCGTAACGTGGACAGAGGTCGGGTGCCTCAATCGTTACGCTAGTGAGATTATGGATATCTGTTGTTCCCGATGGCACGTTCACTTCAGGCAATCTGAGTGGATTTTCAGTGATTACGCTGATTTCCCTAGCAATCCCAATCATACTGAGGCAATCGGGACGATTAGGCGTGATATCAAGTTCCAGTACCACATCTTTCAGATCAAGAACCTCAACAATCGGTGCGCCAATTTGCGTGTCGTCAGGGAGTTCCATTAAGCCTGATGCCTCATCTGAAATTGCCAACTCCTGCTCTGAGCAGAGCATCCCTTGTGATTCCTCACCTCGAATTTTTGCGCGTTTTATTGTCAATCCGTTGGGTAACTGGGCACCGACAAGCGCGACGGGGGCAACTAACCCTTCACGCGCATTCGGGGCACCACAGACGATTTGCGCGTCTGTACCCGACCCGACATCAACATTGCATAGCACTAGTTTGTCTGCCTGTGGGTGCTTATCCACGGTATTGATTCTGCCAACCACTACCCGGTCTAGTCCCTCTCCAAGTTGTTTAATAGATTCGATTTCCATACCGAGCATCAGCAAACGCTCTGCTAGTGCTTCGGGGGATAGATCGAAATCGACATATTCTTTTAACCATTTGATGCTTGCGTTCATGATTTATTTTCCTCCACTGATCCTAAAACTGCTGGGCGAACCGCATGTCATTGTCAAACATCAGCCGTAGGTCTGGGATGCCGTATTTCAGCGTCGCAATCCGATCAACACCCATGCCAAACGCAAAGCCGGTAAACTGTTCTGGATCGTAATTGACATACTGGAAAACATTTGGATGTACCGAGCCTGCTCCCAAGATCTCGAGCCAACCGGTGCCTGAGCAGAGGCGACACCCTCTGCCGTGGCAAGTTGTGCAAGAGATATCGACCTCCGCACTCGGCTCTGTGAATGGGAAGAAGTGGGGGCGGAAGCGGGTCCGTGTTCCCTCTCCGAACATCTGTTGCACGAAAGCGTATAATACACCCTTCAATTCACTGAAAGTGACTTGCTCGGCAACTAGCAAACCTTCGACCTGATGGAACATCGGTGTGTGGGAGGCATCGGAATCGCATCGATACACTCGCCCCGGTACGATAATTCGTATGGGAGGCTCCTGTTCTTCCATGTAGCGGATTTGAACTGGTGAGGTATGTGTCCGCAATAGTAGGCTATCGGTGATATAAAATGTATCGTGTGAATCTCTGGCAGGGTGCTCAGCGGGTGTGTTCAGCGCATCAAAATTGTAATATTCATGTTCAATCTCGGGTCCTTCAGCAACTTGGAATCCCATGCCCCGGAAGATCTCTTGGATGCGATCAAAGGTTTGTGTCACCGGATGCTTTTTCCCCAGCTGCGGTGGACGACCGGGCAGTGTAATATCCACAGCTTCCGCTGCAAGTTGGCCTTCTCGCGCTTGTTGATTCAAAGTTCTTTCGACCTGATCAAATGCCTCTGTGAGACTCGCTCGTATTTCATTCGCCAGCTTACCAACAACTGGTCGCTCCTCTTTGGAGAGTTTGCCCATTCCTCGCATCACCGTGGAGAGCAAGCCCTTGCGTCCGAAATACTTAATCCGCAGAGATTCTAGCTCGCGCAAGTCGCTTACAGTTTCGAGGTCTGTCAACCCTTCGGTCTCGATTTGCTTTAGCTCTTCTTGCATATTTGTCTCCTGTAAAATTGCAATAAAAAACGCCTGTCATCTCGTCCAAGGGACGAAAGTGACAGGCGTCAGGATCTTCCGCGGTACCACCCTTATTGGCAGATATAGTATCTGCCCACTTCATTAATCGTTCCGATAACGGCGAAACCCCGGCACGAGTCTAATTGCCACAATCGGCGTTCAACTCGGCGGCTCCAGGATGAAATTCGGCGACTCGTTCTAAAGATGCGCTTTCAGCCGGTGACGCATCCTCTCTAATTAGAATGCTCGAACCGCTTACTCTGTCCTTTCATAGCTTTTATGCAAACTCAATTTTATTGTCCTTTTGCAAGTTCCGCAATACGAGCAAATCCAGCCTCATCATGGACAGCGAGGTCGGCGAGGACCTTGCGATTGAGATCAATTCCCGCTTTTTTCAATCCATTCATAAAACGGCTATAAGATAAGCCGTGCATCCGTGCAGCGGCATTAATACGGGCAATCCAAAGCTGCCGGAATTCCCGTTTCCGCGCTCGGCGATGGGCATAGGCATAATTCCAGCCCTTTTCGACCGCCTCCATCGCAGACCGCTTCAGATTATTTCGACCGCCGCGATAGCCCTTTGAGTGTTTCATGATTCTTTTGCGGCGTTGGCGACGGACATTACCGGTTTTTACTTTTGACATTACAATCTCCTTGAAAACGATATCAACAATCACCTAGTTGGGAAGCAGGCGACGCAGCCTTTTCTCGTTTGTTTCATCGACGAGAGCACTTTTCCTGAGGTTTCGCTTCTGTTTCGCCGTCTTTGACATAAATAGGTGATTGGAATAAGCCTTGCGTCTACGGATTTTCCCATTTCCTGTGATTTTGAAACGCTTGGCTGAACCTTTATGTGTTTTCATTTTCGGCATCTGATTGGTGCTCCTCTACTTTTCTGACTTTGGCGTCAAGATCATGAACATAGAGCGACTTTCCATCCGTGGAGGCGATTCAATCTCGCCGATATCTGCAACATCTGCTGCAAATCGTCGCAACATTTCCATACCTAGATCCGTGTGCAGCATTTCACGCCCACTGAATCTAACGGTTGCTTTGACCTTCCAGCCATTTGATAAGAACTCGCGGGCATGCCGCAGCTTGAATTGAAAGTCGTGATCTCCGGTTCTTACAGAGGGAAACTTTATCTCTTTCAGGACAACTTTGGCTTGTTTCTTTTTTGCTTCTTTCGCCCGTTTACTTTTTTCATACTGGAACTTACCGTAGTCCATAATTTTGCAGACCGGCGGATCGGCATTTGGAGAGACTTCTACCAAATCAAGCCCTTCTTCCTGTGCACGGTCAAGTGCTTCATAGACAGGCATGGGTCCAAGTTTGTCGTTTTCGGCAGTGATCAACAAGACCTGCCTTGCCCGAATCTGGCGATTCACTCTATTCTGCTGCTGTTGCGTTTTCTGTTGGTAACGGCGACCTCTACTTTGAATCTTTGACACCCCTTCTCAATCTGTTGGTGTATATTGTGAAGATGAATTCCTACAATATACGGTGAGTTCCATTGGCTAACTGTGACTTGAAAAAAACGGGTTAAAAGTCGAAGTTTGATTATGGAATGTGACACAATACGAGACTATTTTAGCACATCCGAATCTATGAATGCAAGTGAAAATCCTCTGGTGTGGGTGTATTTAACCAATGACGCTAGTTTGCAACTGTTGATACACTTGCCGGACAAAACAAGAGTAAAGCGTGAAACGTAAAAACAATTCTAAAAATAATTGACTGTCCAGAGGGTACGTAAAACGATTAGACCGATTCCCATTCCACCGAAGACAAGAATTAACAGGATACTCACAAGCATCGCCAGCCGGATGATTTGTTCTCCCAATGCGGGTTGTTCAACTGACCAAGCATGTGCGAGCCAGAAGATCAGGGCAACGCTGATAAGAATTAAAACTGATGCTCCCAAAACACTGAGCAGAAGCCCTGAGAAGTCAACCATCATCATGCTTTCGATCAAGGAACCGCTCTGTGACCAGTATTTGATAACGCCGATTAGAATCCCGACGAGGCTCAGAATGAAAATAAAAAAAGCGATTAGCGTTTTCGTGATTGCTGTTTTCATGTTACTTAGAGCGGTATAACTTTACCGGGGTTCATGATATTTCGTGGGTCTAATGACTTTTTGATTGCTTGCATCACGTCGACGCCCGGTCCGTGCTCCTGTCTGAGAGCGTCGATTTTCCCCAGTCCAATGCCGTGTTCACCAGTACAGGTGCCATCCATCTCAAGCGCGTATTCTACGAAAAGTTGACTGAGCCGTTGTGCCTCCTTCAACTCTTCGGGGCGGTTAGGATCGAGGGGGAACACCACATGAAAATTACCATCTCCCACGTGCCCAAGCAACGGTGCAACTAAGCCAGATGCTTGGATTTCCTGCTTGGTTTTTAGGATGCAGTCCGCTAAACGTGAAATGGGAACGCAGACATCCGTAACGTACCCAACGGATCCGGGGCGAAGTGATAGTGAGGCATAATAGCTATCATAGCGTGCCTGCCAAAGCCGGTTACGCTCTTCCTCCCCGGATGCCCATTGAAAGTCTTCACCGCCATGTTCGTGGACAATTGTGCCTACAGTTTGTGCTTGCTCGGTCACTCCTGATTCTGATCCGTGAAATTCAAAAAGGAGCGTTGGTGCAACTTTGTAATCCAAGCCGGCATAGTTATTAACAGCGCCCATTTGGATTTCGTCTAGCAACTCCAGTCGAGCCACGGGAATGCCGTATCCGATCACTTGGATGGCTGTATTTGCTGCTGCTGCAATGTCTGAAAATGCACATACTGCCGCTGAGACAGCCTCTGGTGTCTTCGCCAACTTTAGCGTTACCTCTGTGATAATCCCCAGTGTTCCTTCTGAACCCACAAATAATCGTGTCAAATCATAGCCAGCGGAAGATTTACGGGCGCGACCGCCGGTGTGGATAATATTCCCTTCGGAGGTTACTACCGTCAATCCGAGTACATTCTCTCGCATAGTGCCGTAGCGTACTGCGGCGTTACCCGACGCGCGAGTCGCTGCCATACCACCTAACGACGCATCTGCCCCCGGATCGACAGGGAAGTAAAGCCCCGTTCCGTTTTCAGAAAGATGATCATTGAGTTGGTTCCGTGTGACTCCTGCTTGCACTGTTGCATCCATGTCGTTCTTATTGACCTGAAGGATTTGGCTCATCTGAGTCAAATCAACACAGATACCCCCATGGATAGCGACAACCGCTCCTTCAACTCCGGTCCCTGTACCATAGGGAACGATCGGAACCGAATACTGGGCGCAGATTTTCACAATTTGGGAGACTTCAGCGTTGGTGTGGGGGAATACGACGGCATGTGGCAGATGGGGTAGGTGATGAGAGACATCTTTCGCATGATCCTCTCTAATATCTTTCGCTGTGGTTAGGCGATCCCCCAGCAAACTTTGTAATTCGCTGAACGCTTCAGTGCTCATAGCGGTATCTTGATGGCATTGTGGGGCTGCACGGCTACTCATTTTATAGTCCCTCATACATCTGGGGAGATCCTCTCGTGTCTTATCCTGTGAAATGGAAGTTGGGACGTAGCAATCATCGGGGAGTGGTTGCAGGGGTTGGAGGGTCAAGTGTTTACGCTGGGCGTGTACGCGATGCACCAAAGAGCTCCTCTAACTTCTCTCGCACTTCAGTGAGCAGGCTCGGATTCGTCGGGGGATGCGGCGGACCAAGCAGATTGTTGGGATACAGTCCTTGAAGTTGTACCGCTGACTTCATTACCCCCAGCCAGTTTTTGTCAATTGCCCATTGGAGCCAAGGTTCTTCATAACGATAAACCATTTCCCACCCTTGAGTGTAATTCCCTTCCACTAGCAGCTGATAAAATTGCAAGGCGATGTCGGGACGGAAAGGCGCGATGGGACACAGGTAGGCAGGCGATCCAATCTGGTGTCCGAACAAGAAATTGCGCATCTGCCCACCGCTGACCACGCCAAAACCCTCATTCTTTGTGGCGCGAACCAAATCGTAATAGTCATAAAAGGGATGTGCGTCGTTCTTCATGCCAACGATGTTGGGACGTCGCGCCAATTCCGCTACAACCTCCACGGGGAATGGGGGTGGTGCTACGCCCCAGAGCAATAACGGTATGTCGGACGCATCTTCAATTAGGTCGAAGTATCGGACTAATGCCTCTTGTGTCTTGGGCAGCCAAGGGTTAATTTGCACCTTGACAGCGTCAATACCAACGGCGTCAGCGTGTTTCAGGAAATCCCGAGTTTTCGCCGGTTTCCAGTAGCTGGTAGACGCGATGCAGAGTGAGCGTCTGTCGTTGGCAGCCGCGACGGTCTCCGTTAATTCCCAGAGTTCTTCATCGCTGATGCTCGCAAATTCGCTGCTCCCATAAGTGAGCAAAAGCACAGGGGTTTTCTCTTCGCATAGCCAGTTGATATACGCTCCAACAGCATCGTAGTTGATTGTGCCGTCTGAATTGAAACAGACGTTGATGGGGACTACCGGCCCTTTCATACGTTCTAACACTTGTGCAGCTCTATCCATGGTTAAGCCTCCAGTGGCAGTATCCAAATAAGGTTTCTACCAGCCCGCTTGTTTGAGAAACTCTAGTGCCATCAGCGTATGTCCTTCCGGGTTTGGGTGGACACCATCTTGGGTTGTCCACAACGCTCCCGGTCGCGCAGCCACCGCCCGGTCAAATACGTCGTTTGTTCGTATCAATCGGGCGTGAAACTCGTCGGCAAGTCGATGGATAATCTCATTATAAGCATCAACGTCTAACGGGCGAGGTTGGGGAACATCTTCCTCAATATAAAAAGTCTCGAATATGAAAAATCCTACGTCCAATTCCTCCTTCGCACGAGTGAGGATACGCCGATAGCACGCCTCCCATTCTGGGAGATATGTTTCGTTTGGAACATCTGCCCCAAGTTGCCGTGACGCATTATTGATGCCGATTTTCACTGACAACCAGTCCGGTTTTTCGGCGATAACATCTGTATTCCATCGTACTTCGAGCCCTTCGACGACATCGCCGCCGATGCCTTTATTGACATACTCAATTCGACGCTGCGGATACTTTGCGGTGATTAGCTCCGTTGCCTTTTTCACGTAGCCGTTGCCCAGTGGTGCGTGGTCGCCGCGACGTCCGCAGTCGGTAATGCTATCACCGATAAAAAGCACCTTTTCACCCGATTGAAACAGTAGGTTACTCATAGGTTTCCTCTCAGTTCAATTTAACTTGTCCGTCGCCACAGCTAAGACGAAGCAAGGGAACTCGTGTGGCAGCGCATGCAGACTTATTTGCAGCCATCGTACAATTGTAGGGGATGGCGCACGGTCTGTCAAGATCAAACTTAGACTTTGAGCTGTCAAAAAACTCTCAATATTTGTTACATTTTTGCCTTATTGTCCGTTTGATTTAATAACATATCATTGGGAAGAATTGCAGGTGCCCTCTTCATGTTCCATTCCGGTTGACACGGCTGCGCCGCCGTGATATAATCTTCATATCAAGCCTAATTTTTAGGAGAGTGGTATGCCTCGAAAGAGAACGATTGCTTTAACGGTGAGTCAAATTGCTCTAGGTGGTTCTATCGGTTTGGCAAGTGGAGGGCTCTGCCGTTTGATTGTCGAGCTGCTCTTATGGAGAGGCTTAATCGGTGATCGTATTCAGCACGGATTCTGGGTGGGTTTACTCCTGCTTATTTCCTTTGGCGTGACCTACGGGATTGCCCTCGCTGGTGTTGCTGAAGGCGTTATCTTTGCCGGACGCCGCTTTGACGTTAGTATAGACCGCAAGCGCACGTATCAAGGTGCTTTCCTTGGCGCTCCTGCGATAGTAGCGTTGATGTCACTATTGAATATTCACTGGGAAGCGTTGGTCGCCGCGAATTTGCTGTTCTACATACTCCTAAATATAGCGCAGTTGCTTGCCCTTATCATATCTCTACCCCTTCGCATCTTACTAGCGATAAAATGCCCTCCCGAGCTCTTATACATCCTTGCGGCGCCGATTGGTGCAATCCTTGGCTACCGACTTGGTATGGAGCGGAGGCGGACAGCGTCAGTTGAACCCTAGCCCAAATCCAGACGGTCAAGATTTTCGGACACCATGCAATAGCGTACCGGTGTGTGGCGGAACACCCGATAAATTGGAGAATCACCGAAATATGGAATATATCAATGCGTTTGATGATAAGCCAAGATGCGAATGTGGGGTGTTCGGCATTTTGGGACACCCTAGAGCGATTGAATTCACGTACTTGGGTTTACGCGCCCTTCAGCACCGTGGTCAGGAAAGTGCAGGAATTGTCGCGGCAGACAACGATTCATTCACATATCATCATGGTATGGGACTTGTTGCGACCATCTTTGATTCGGATACCCTGGGAAAGTTAGAGGGCGACCTTGCGCTAGGACACAACCGTTATTCGACAACCGGGCACAGTACTCTCCAGAACGCGCAACCGCTGGTTCGGGAATACAAGCGGGGGCCTCTCGCGATTGCACATAATGGAAATCTTGTGAACGCCCAGCGTATCCGCAATGACCTTGAAGATGCCGGTTCAATTTTTAGCACGACTTCGGACACAGAGGTTATCGCTCACCTCATTGCCCGTTCCCGCCAAACGCTGCTGGAAGATCGTATATTGGATGCCCTCAAAGAGATTCGCGGTGCGTATTCACTTGTCTTCATGGGAAAATCCATCCTGATCGGTGTGCGAGACATATACGGTTTCCGCCCACTCTGGTTAGGTCGCGTTGGCGATTCATATGTTATCGCCTCTGAAACGTGTGCCTTCGATGTGATTGAAGCGGAGCCAATCCGTGAGATTAGCCCCGGTGAAATGGTCATTATTACCGAGAACGATAAAGAACCGGAATCATTTATGTTTGGGCAGACGTTGCCCCATCTGTCACAATGTATCTTTGAATATATTTATCTCTCACGTCCGGACAGTGTTGTATTCGGTGAACTCGTTAACCGCCCAAGACGGGAACTCGGTAGACAATTGGCGCGTGAATGTCCCGCAGCAGCAGACATTGTCATCCCTGTACCAGATTCGGCAACACTTTCTGCGTTGGGATATTCGGAAGAATCAGGTATTCCGTATGATGTGGGACTCTACCGAAACTCCTACGTGGGGCGTGCTTTCATGAACCCTTCACAAGAGGTTCGCGAACTGATGGTTAAGGTAAAACTAAACCCGATTCGTGATGTGCTTGAGGGCAAGCGCATTGTGGTGGTTGATGATTCGATTATGCGGGGAACTGAGAGCCGAAAGTTTGTAAAAATGCTTCGTCAAGGCGGTGCTACAGAGGTTCACGTCCGTATCGCTTCTCCGCCGAATAAATTCCCATGTTTTTACGGTATTGATACACCCACCCGGAATGAGCTGATCGCCAGCTCACACACCATCGAAGAAACCTGTAAATACATCCGCGCAGATAGTTTAGGTTATCTCAGCATTGAAGGCATGCTCAAGTGTATGAAATCACCCCAAGATTTTTGCACGGCTTGTTTTGATGGCAGCTATCCTGTTGAATTTAGTGGACAATCACCGTCACAACTTCCCATTACTTTTGTGAATGGACGGGACTAATGGTTGCAGAAGGAGCCATTCCCAAGGAGTAGTCCAATGCAAAATAGGTTAAGAAGAGAACGACCTCAATCTTCCCACCCTTTTCAAAACGTCCGACGAGGTTTATCCACATCGCAGGGGCGATTCACTTTTTACGCCATCATCTTATGTGCGATTCTTGGTATAGTGGTGTACCAACCGACGATCCTACTAGTTCAAAAACTGAGTCCAACAGTGACTCCACAGGTCGCTGCAGAGCAGGCGATGTTGATTACGGTTGGATTATGTATTGTGGTATTGGTCGCTTCCCTGTTAAAGATGGATAAGATAATGGCTTTCATCGGTAATAGACGCTTGGAATCGTTTAACCAGCGCATGGAAAAACGGAAGGAATCTGACAACTCTGATGTCTGAGCAAGGGTTAACTTACGCTAGCACAGGTGTATCCATCGCCGCGCAGGATGACGCACTGGAGCGCATAAAACCCCTTCTTCAATCGACCCATCGTCCTGAGGTTTTGAGCGAGGTCGGCAATTTTGGTGGGTTGTTTGCACTCGGTGAGTACGAAAAGCCGGTCTTAGTTTCTAGCACCGACAGCGTTGGCACAAAACTCAAAGTTGCTTTTATGACAGGGCGGCATGATACGATTGGATTTGATATTGTAGCGCACTGCGGTAATGATATCCTCGTTCAAGGGGCGGAACCGCTCTTTTTCCTAGATTACATTGGCACAAGTAGGCTGCACCCTGAAGTCATTGAGCAGATTGTGAGCGGCGTGGCGGCAGGCTGTCGGGAAATCGGTTGTGCGTTAATCGGTGGAGAGATCGCGGAGCTGCCGGAACTCTACACGATGGGTGAGTATGATCTCGCTGGTACAATTGTTGGTGTAGTCGAGGAGTCACAATTAATCACGGGAAGCAGGATTGCGCCGGGGGATATCTTGGTTGGTTTAGGTTCACTTGGCTTGCACACAAACGGTTTTTCGCTTGCGCGGCGAATCGTGTTTGAGGTTTGTGGTTATGACGTGGATCAGTACATCCCTGAACTTAGCACAACGATTGGCTCAGAACTGCTTGCGTACCATAAAAGTTACGTGAAGAACGTCCTTACCCTACGGAAGTGTTGCGATATTAAGGGTATCGCCCATATTACAGGTGGTGGGTTGTCAGATAACATCATCCGCATTCTTCCCCCGAATTGCTGCGCAGCGGTTCGGAAGGGCGCGTGGGAAATACCACCAGTCTTTCCCTTTCTTCAGGAGAAGGGTGGCGTCGATGAGGCTGAGATGTACCATGTGTTTAATATGGGCGTTGGGCTGGTACTCGTACTACCATCGAATCAGATTGATATGGCACTTGCCTCACTCCGAGAGTCGGGTGAGTCACCGTCATTGATTGGTGAGATTATCCATGGAGAAAAGTGCGTCCAGATTATCTGAAGACCGCTCGATTAAAGACTGAGATAATGTTCCTGCCGCCGTTTTTCTGTTAGCGTTTCAGCCCGCCTGCTATCCACCGTTCCCTAAGTCGCCCAACATATCACGGCTTCCCTTCAACTCCAATTTCCGATCCGCCAATATAGAAAAAGGTGCGAAGTTTGTATGACTGTGCACGTACTGGGTCTGCGTTAAGGCAACCGTACCTCCATACGGTTTACGTCTTGCGTCGCTTGATCAAACTGCTGAATTGACCTCAACAGTGCCCTTACCACCTTGGCTTGGTAGGTAGGAGAGTTGAGTTTTTTGTATTCTGCCTTGTTAGACAGGTATCCCAATTCGACCAAAAGGGCTGGCATCCTGGTATCGACAAGGACTCGGAAAGGTGCTCGTCTGACCATTTTGTCCGGAGCACTTCGATTCCGGTTTCGCGCTCCGAGGTGAGAAACAAGCACGGATTGCACAATACGGGCGGCTTCCCAACTATATTTTTCAACGCCTCTCTTACTCAGATTATTGATGATAAAATTGATGGGATCGATACCCTCTTCATCGTTTTCCCATTTGGCTAATTCTGCTGCGAACTTATCAGTCGCTTGCAAGTTAAAGATATAACTCTCCAATCCGTGAACACGGGAATTGAAATGTGAGTTACAGTGGATGCTGATAAACAGGGTTTCACTAGCTGGAAATTGATTGGCAAAACGGGCACGATCCGCTAATGAAATCCAATGGTCTGCCGACCGGGTGAGGTAAACGTTATATGTCGTTTTTTCCCGAATTAGTGCTGCCAATTTGCGGGTAATTGTCAGGTTGATATCCTTTTCATCTGCACGCCCCGGGCCAACATTGCCAGGGTCTCTGCCTCCGTGTCCAGCATCGAGCACAATGGTGGTTAAACCAAATGGAGATTTGGTTTTAGTTATAGGTTGGGTGGATTTAGACGCGTTTGTTGATAGCCCTGTGGTAGATACAGATAAGAATAGCATCGCCACAAGGATGAGCGATTTCTGTGTTACGTTCATTTGGCTTCTCCGGGCTATATTTTGGATGAGTCGCTATGCTGCGCCTAACGCAAAATTTTCGGATTGGTTTCATAAGAACGTGTATAAACGAAAAAGTAGTACTTATATATAAATACAAATATGGTAGAGGAAGGGGATCAGGAAAATCAAATCGCGGATACTAATATTGACTTGCGTTTGGACTGAACTATCGTGCTATACATCGGCGAGTAAAAGAGGTCTTAGTGTGTGCGGCGACGGAAATTTAGAACTAGCCCGAACCAGAATTAGGTTCTTCGGTGGGAACATCGTCAGGAGAGGGAGATGGAATGTAAAGAATGAGTCTGCAACTTCCACAATGGATAAGTTGTTCATATTTACGAGCCTCCTGTAGTGTTTGCGGCGGAATCGTGAGATGACAATTGCCACAGGCATTTTCAACAACTAGCGACACTAGTCCCTTGCGATAACGTTTGAACCGGGCTTGATACTGGTCTCGTAACCCCGAATCAATTTGGTGGGCAAAGTCCTGTTGTTTGGTTTGCCATTTTACAATTTCTGCTTCGAGGTCTTTTGCTTCCTGTTCGTGCTCGGCTTTCTGTGCGTTATGTTTTTCCTGCTCGGCAGCAAAGTCCTTCTGTCGTTGATCGAGCTCCTCGTTGAGCTGATCTATTCGCAACATCGCTGATAAAATCTCATCTTCTATTTCCGCTTCCTTTACTTCGATAAAGCTGATCTCTTTATCTAGTGCTTGGTATTCTTTGTTGCTTTTCACCCCCCGCAACTGTGCTTGATATTTGCTACGTTGTTCGCCTTCCATCTCAAGTTCTGCTGTCTTTGACCGCTGCAATTTTTCTACGTCAGCCAGTTGTGCCTGTTTTTCTTGTAGCTTTTGTTGATGGAGCTGAAGTTGTGCCTCCGCCTTCTTGATCTTGCGTGGGACTGATTTGAGTTTATTGTCCAACGTCAAGATTGCGGCGTCAATCTGCTGAAACTCGTACAACAATCGTAACTGTTCCTGCAAGTCGAGATTAGACATTACTTTCAGGCTCCTGTTCGGCAAGAAAGGCGAAGAAGATCCCCAACTGATACAACAAGATAAGTGGAATCGCCATTAATAACATAGACAGTAGATCCGCTGGTGTCAATAGTGCGGCTGCAACAAAGATAAACATGATGGCATATCGTTGTCGTTCTCGGAAGCCTTGCGCATTAATGACACCGATTCGTGACAGAAACGCCATAACAATTGGGAGTTCAAATGCGACACCGAAGGCTAATAGCATACCGGTTGCAAAACCCACATATTTATCAATACTCCATAGGTTTCCAACGCCCACATTAGCGAAGAGACCTGCAGCAAATTGGACGACGACGGGTAAGACGATCAAGTAGGCAAAGACTGCCCCAACAAGGAAGAAGAAAACAATAATTAGAAATAGTGGAAGTGCGAACTTCCTCTCCTGTTGTGTTAAGGCAGGGAAAACAAATGCCCAAGCCTGATAGAGCACAACGGGTGATGCAAGCAATACCCCAAAGGTGACGGCAATCTTGAGAAAAGCCATGATGGCTTCACCGGCTCCGATTTTATTGAGCTGAACCGTACTTACTGCTTTTGCTTTCAGGACAATCGACAGGAACGCCATGAAAGAGCCGTCTGAACCGACACTTCGATCTATCCAATTCGCCAATTGCGCGTTGAGTGGTACGTCAGCAGGTCGTTTTATGATTTGTACAGCCGAATCCTTGAACCACAGGCTTATAAGTGTACATATCACGATCGCAATCAGGGCGATGATAATGCGTCGGCGGAGTTCTTCAAGATGGTCCAAAAAGGACATTGATGCATCAGAAGCCATGCTGATTACTAAACCGTCTTATTCGCTGACTTGGTCGAATTACGCTCGTTTTCATCAATTGATTCGGCGATGTCGTTTTGAATCTCTTTGCCGGCGTTCCTAAACTCCCGAATCGCCTTTCCAAGTGAACGGCCCATATCCGGTAAACGCTTCGGACCGAAAACCAGAAGTGCAATGATAAGGATAACAATCAGTTCCCATGGGCCAATTGGCATGGTGATTCCTCCCCAGAAATGAAGGTTATGACGCTGAAGGTCTGTAGTACCTCGCTGTTTTCAGCTGCTCCGACCTAAAACAGTGATATTATACTGTATGCTTTTCGGAATTGCAATCGTTTTGTCATGGACAATAGAAGTTTCTACCCCGGTTGATATGAACTGTCCAAACCGACGGCAGTAGACGCAGAACCTCCATTTACCAGATGAATCGATACATCGGCTTTTCTAACACTACGCCGATCAGTGCCCACACACCGCCGACAAGAAATTCACCTAGTATCAATCCGAGAAAGAATGGTGCTAGATTACGAAACGTCTTTAAGCCGCCAAAGCGTAGGATGCACCACTTAATTATCCAGCTGATAAACACCGAAAACCAGAAAAAATTGACAGCCCATGTGCCGGAGATGCCATATCCGACAGGATATAGGGGCCACCAAACAAAACGGGTGCGCACAGCGGTGAGTAGGAAGGTGAAGACCACCCCGAAGCACATCGCCAAGATTGACAACACATCGACAGGCGCCGGATTGGTTAGCCAGCTTTGGGTGCGTCGAAAGATAGATCCATACCAAACCTCCCACGCGCCGGACTTGTAACCGATGTGCAACGAAAACCAGAACGAAGTTAATGGACTAAGAACAACTGCAAGTAGTATGGCGTATCCAACACGACGTGATGACACCCCTGTGCGCTCTGCGAGTTTCAATGCCTCTAACTGGTGGGGCATGGCGTTGCCTCGATAGGCGCGATTGAAGCAATACACAAGCGAGAACAGGGTGAGGCTTCTTGCCCCTAGCCGTCGCATACCGAACATTTTTGGCAGTAGAACATCGGGCCCCATCGCACGTAAATCGTGGATGGGCGGGCCTAACTCCGCACGGATACGGGTAATAACGGTTACCGTTGTAAAATGGATGACAAGCACGAGAAACGCGACCCAAAGGGGCAATCCCGCCACCGCCCAAAAACCGACCAACAACGTGAAGCCAATGATCAGTCCAAGTACAGCGGTACGATAGGAGATTGGTTCATTAGCTTCGATTTTGCTCCCTGACGGATCCCCTTGTTCCGCTCCCTCACTTTGGGAGCTAGAAAGCCTATGGGATGAGGGACCCCGCCACGCACTCACGAGCACGGTTCGCAGATGTCGCCGTGCTCCCCATAGTGTGATAATCAGCACGCCAACACAGACTCCGAATGATTGATCAAAGATGAAGGGAAAACCGGGGATATGCTGAAGACCGAAAACACTCCCCATAATCATTTCAAACTTCCAGAAGACGTAGAAGAACCAGAAGGTAAAGGAGAGATCGAGGGGAATAAAATATCCCATCCCAATGGCGAAGGGAAAGACAACGATCGGTGTCCAACCGATAGCGTTCCACGGTTTTGTGGTAAAAAAAGGGCGCAGGTCAAAAAATTCGCCACCGAGCCCGGGGATGATGGGAAACAGGAAATGCAGCCCATTGATGAGATCCATGCCGCCGGCGAGAACGAATCCTGCCCACATTAATCGATTTCGAAAAAAATCTGTCGTGGTCATTTGCTGCGGCAGTTCGATGATTGGATAGCTGAGCCGTTCTGCTTCAATCCACTGTTTCCGCAGGATGGCGTTGATGCAAAAGGCGGTGAAAAGGAGAACGATGATAAATCCAGACCATGCAAGGACGGGCTGCCACCATAGCCGAAGATTTTCAGGGAGGTAAAGACTGGATTCTCCAACAAAATAGGGTGTGATACTTTTTTTGTCGGTCAGCGCCAACCAATCGGGGAGATAGTGATGAAACAGTGTTGCCCATTCGTTTTCTTCGTTTGACATCCAGCCGACGACCGCTATATTGGTGACAACGACTTGGAACAGGTCATGCCCACCGATTGCGGAGGCGATGGAGAGCATTGCATAGAGCGTCAACAATTCGCCCTGTGTTAATGCTAAGTGTGGCGAAAACCGAACGAGCCAAAAGTTCACAATCACGACAAACGCGAAGATGAAAATCACATTGAAGAAGAGCGACATGGTGGTTGGGAGGCCCTGTTCCCACCGCAACATCGCAAATAACCAATAGTTGTTGATAAAGATGAGACCTAGACCTAGCCAGATCGTGCTCCAACGGATCTGTGGTTGTTGGGATTGGGGGTTTAATGCAATTTCTTTCGGGCTTATACCGTGTCTCATAGGGCGGGCTAGCGAAGGCAGAAACCTCTTGAGAATACGTTTCTTGTGGATTATAATATCTAATATGATTCGCGAGCGAAGACTGCGTCGAGTCCTCTGAGCCATATTATAGCCGTTTCCGTTGCGTTGTCAACCTTTTATAGGAGAGAGGTCGCCCGACAAATTGTGTTGTTCATGCGCAAGGTTTATCGGGTATCAGGACTCTGGCAGCCATCAAATTACACAACTGAAGTAAGGTAGTTGCTTCGTATTCATCACGCAGGAGGTATCATCATTGAAGCCGAAAATTTTTATTACCCGTCCGATCCCAGAAAAAGCCTTGGCAATGATTGAAACAGAATGTGAAGTTGATATATGGCCTACGAGCGAGATTCTACCCCCAACTGCGGAGCGATTGCCGGGGCTTGATGGGCTAGTCACCTATAGTCACGAACCAGTAACAGCAGAGATGATCGCTAGCGCACCAAATCTTAAGGTAATTTCCAATGTCGGTGTCGGATATAATCACATTGACGCAGAGGCAGCGAGGGCACAAGGCGTTGCGGTTGGCAATACGCCCGGCGTGTTGAGCGAAACCACCGCTGATACAACTTTCGCGCAACTCCTTGCAGCGGCACGACACCTCGTTCCCGCCGGTATCTACGTTCAGGAAAAGCGTTGGACGTGCTACGATCCAAATATCTTCCACGGATACGACGTTCATCACGCGACGCTCGGCATTATCGGCATGGGCAGAATCGGCTATGAGGTTGCCAAAAGGGCGTTGGGATTTGATATGCGGGTGCTGTATTACAAGCGAACTCGCCGTGAGGATTGGGAAGCGGAGTTGGGCATTGAGTATGCCAGCTTTGATCGCGTGCTTGAGGAATCTGATTTTATCACCTTGCATGTTCCGATGACGCCGGAGACTCACCATCTGATTAGTACGGAAGAGTTCAAAAAGATGAAGCCCACAGCCATCCTTGTAAATATTGCACGGGGACCGGTGGTGGATTCGGCGGCACTATACGAGGCATTAAAGGCTGGAGAAATCGCACGGGCTGCGCTTGATGTGACAGATCCAGAACCCATCCCAACGGACGATCCATTGCTGACGCTTGACAATGCTCTCATCTTCCCACATCTTGGTAGTTCAACATTACAGACTCGCACGCGGATGGCAACGATGGCGGCTGAGAACCTGTTGGCTGGATTAAATGGAGAGCCGCTGCCCTATTCTGTGTTTGGCTAAAAATCCGGGAGATATAGATTTGTGATCTATTCAAAGTTGGATCGGAACCGGCTAAAGGTTCTACCGTTAACTGAACGGGAACATAAAATGACGGTCGCGGATATCTACCCGTTGGGCGCGGAGACACCGCCGTATGAAAACAATGATTTGCGGATAGTGGCGGATCGGATAATTCAAGCCCATCGAGAAGGAAAACAGGTGATATGGATGATGGGCGCGCATGTCATGCGGCGTGGAAATTCACGCTATATCATTGATCTAATGGAACGCGGGGTCCTTACGCATCTGGCAACAAACGGTGCCGGTGCGATCCACGACTTTGAACTTGCCCTGATCGGTGCGACGTTGGAAGACGTGGAGCGGTATATCTGGGATGGAAAGTTTGGTAACTGGGAGGAGACTGGACGTTACATCAACGATGCAATCACTCGCGGCTATCACGACAAAATCGGATTCGGTGAGGCGATCGGGCGACTCATACAAGATGGAGAGGACGGCGTCAAGTTTCCACACCGAGAGATCAGCATGTTTGCAGCGGCATATCGTTTAGGGATTCCGATGACTGTGCATAAGGGGATCGGCTACGACATCATTGACCAACACCCCGCTGCTGATTACGCTGCGATGGGCTACACAACCGGCGACGACTTCCTACGCTTTTCCCACAGTGTTTCGAAATTGGAGGAGGGCGTGTTTCTGAACTTAGGATCTGCGGTGATGGGACCGGAGGTCTATCTCAAGAGTCTGTCGATGGCGCGAAATATCGCCGCGCAACGCGGTGAAGAGATTCGGCGTTTCACCACCGCTAACTTTGATCTAATCGAGTTCTCCGATTTCCGGGAAGAAGGCAGTCCGACAGATGCTCATTACTACCACCGTCCCAAGAAGACAATCCTAGTTCGCACTGTGAAAGATGGCGGCGAGAGCTACCATATTTCCGGAGATTTCGATCGTACCGTTCCAAAGCTATATTCCCTCATCACAGAGACTCTAGACTAACCCGTTTGACCTGTATTGCCGATAATACCTCATTGCCAATTATAGTGAATTCTAAAAATAAATAGACACTTTCGCTCCCCACGTTTGGTAGGCACTGTTTGCAACTGCGCCGATTTGGAGTGTCTCCTTAATTCTAAAATCTACTATAAAAATGGTTTCAACCCACCCTTTTGAAAAATGCCGAGTAAAAATGGCTTGACACATCTAAATTCCCACTTCCTAAGAATTTACGCATCTTATGTTTCTCGCCTAAAGTTTTGCATACCCATCTTTCTGATCTGTATCGGCTGCGCCGGAAGCAGCGGTAAGGGGCAGCATACGGTTTCAGTTACCGACCTGCGAGCACAGCTGCAGCCATTAAAGCGGATTGGTGCCTATGTCGGTTTTGATCTGAAAACGGGCATACTTTATATGGGAAACAACTCCATAGAACGCTGGCTGCGCTTGGATCAAGAAGATCACAAGATTCAGACTATCCGTTACGCTCACAAAGGATCAGGACAAAACTATATAGATCGACCGAGCGAGGAATTTCGGTTTCGGATTGGGGAGATTATCTTTTCTGGGGATAGCAGCCTGCTGACTTATAACGATTCTCAGGTTGTCCCGACGATGAGCGGGAACAAGCGAGTTACGGTTCAATTCACTTATAATTCAGGCGCGGCAGCTAAACCAACTTTTTATCTGTGGATTCATTACGAGATTTACCCTGATCTGTCGGTGATTCGCAAATGGCTGACAATTCAGAATCTGACGAATTCAGCGTTTTTTGTAGAGGATATGGTAATTGAGTCTCTGCCTCTGTTTGCGGGACGGGAGGACAGCCTTCAAATCTGGCGGTATGGGGCTTCAGGGGCAGCGGAGGAGCCATTGCCGGCTCCTTGGAAGGGTGGTGCGTCAGCTGCATTCGTTGCGATAGGTGAAGCCAGTACTGATAGCCATGTGATGTTGGGGAATGAGAGCGCAGGGATCCTCAAATATTACGCAGTCCATTCAGATCAGGAGGTTGTGTTGGTTGGTTTAGGGCCAACAGCGACTATCAATGGGGTTGAAATCCGAGTATCGCCGGGACAATCAGTGGACAGTCCCAAAGTCTGGACGATGCTTGTTGAAGACAATTACCAAGCTGCGATTGAAAAGATCTCACAGAATGCTTCAGGGTATATTCCGTTATATTCTAAAGATAGGAGGAGGCAAATTCCTGAAATTCGATGGATAACACTGGAAACTGAATGGACGGTATTACTAGAATCGATGCGTTCCGGCGATTTCATTGCCCTCGATTATGACTGGAAAATCGAAGACCTGCATACAGTAAAGCAGATAAGCCAACGGGTGCGTGAAGGTGGCGGTAAATTCGCGATCCGTCTCCCGATTGCTGAGATTCACACCTCTATTTTGGATCGTCCGGAGTGGCGGCTGGCACCGGTACCGGTGTTCCAATGGCATACAGTGCCGGAAAATCACGGTGCGGAGAAAGACGACGAACAAGAACAAGAGGAAACACAGCAGTCCGCAACTCACGAGGTAACCCCGGTAGTTTATTGTGTTTTGAGTGATTACGGTTACTATCTCACACAGGCTGTAAAAACGTTGCTCAAAGAAACAGCAGCGGACCTACTCATCTTAGATCGCCCGATTTTGGGATCACCGGGCAGTCTCTTAAAAGGCTGCGATGCACTGGGGCATCAGCATTATACCCGTGCTGAGTCGATTGGCGTGATTTATCGATGGCTGTTTGAGTTTGCCGATCATTTGCATCGGGAATACCCTGCGTTGCAGTTGGGGATTACGGCGAGCACTTATGGAGTCGAACAGCCAGACGCTGCATGTTTAGCGCATTTCGATCTGTTCTTCGATGATTTAGGTGCCGATCGCCGTGATTTGTCTCATCCATTGAGGTCGGGCGGGGTTAGATAAAAGAGGCAGCTGCTAAAACCTTAAATACTACATCGGTCAGTTGAGTTAATTCTGCTGTCGAGATTGTGAAGGCGGGCATGATATAAACGATATCGCTAAACGGTCTGATCCACACACCCTCTTCTATAAACCGCTGCCGGAGGGCAAGTATATATTCCTCACTTGCGTTGGACAACTGGACGACACCGATAGCGCCCTTCACCCTCACATCAGCGACATTCTCCAATTTATGGCACGGTTTCAATTCCTCTCGTAACTGCGTTTCGATTGCTTGGATCTGTGCGGTTCGAGGTTCACGTTCAAACAGATCGAGTGAGGCGTTGGCGGCGGCACATGCGAGCGGATTCGCCATGAATGTGGGACCGTGCATCAGCGCGGTTTCTAGTCGATCTGAAAGGAAAACTTCGAACACCTCCTCTGTGGCTAATGTCGCAGCCAACCCTATCATACCGCCGGTGAGTGCCTTGCCCAGACACATGATATCGGGTGTGATACCCGCCTCCTCGCAGGCAAACATAGAGCCGGTGCGCCCGAACCCTGTGGCAATTTCATCGGCGATGAACAAGATCTGATGTTCCTTACAGAGTTGATGGATTTCAGCAACTGTTTCGGCTGAATGGAACTTCATACCTCCCGCTGCCTGAACCAGCGGTTCGATCACAAGCCCTGCCACCGTTTCTTTGATCGCCTCTAGTGATGCTGCAAGCGCAGCCAGATCTGTCCTATTGTTGGGGATGTCGAAGACGTATTGTTCGGGCATGTAGTGATTAAGCGTCCGGTGCATCCCTGTTTCAGGATCAGCGAGTGACATACCACCCATGGTGTCCCCATGGTAACCGTTCCGAAAGCAGATAAACTTGCGCTTGTCTGGTGCCTGTCGATTAGCCCAAAACTGTGCCGCCATTTTCATCGCCACTTCAACGGCTATTGAGCCGGAGTCAGAAAAGAAGACGCGACTTAATCCGTTTGGTGTGATGGAGACGAGACGATGGGCGAGCGTATAAGCCTGTTCGTGGGCGAGTCCCGCGAACATGACGTGTGACAGGGTATCAAGCTGGTTTGAGATCTGTTTTACCAGATGGGGGTGTTGGTAGCCGTGACAGGCGCACCACCATGACGCGATGCCGTCAATCAATTCTCTGCCATCAGCTAAGGTAAGCCGAACACCATTGGCAGAGATGACTGGCAGGGGCAAGGGTGCGGTCTGCATCTGCGTGTAGGGCAACCAGATGTGGTTGAATCCTGCTGTTTCCCATTCAGGGGTTTTGTAAGGGGTAGTCATGTCGCACTTTGAAAAGTGTAGAGCAGCTTAGAGAAACCGAGTTTTCCCGAAAAAACTCGGTTTCTTTGTGCAATTTCTTTACATGATCGAAAATAAAAAAGCGGAACCCGGAGGATACTCCAGATTCCGCTTTTTGAGTTCAGAATTATTGCGATTATCCCTTAATTTTCGCATAGTGGACTGGGCGGTCAATGACAAGATCTTCGACTTTACCTGATTTCGGCACGATGATCTGCAGCACCTTATCCCGCAGCATTGCCTGAAAATCTTCGGGTTGTGCTTCGATGCGAAAGACATTATTGAATCCGAGGGGAAACGAACTAATACGTCCAGCCACTTCGGTAAATCGAGAATCCTCCAGCTTGGTTTCCACATCGACCGTGCCTTCTCCGAGGCTCACTTGATATGTGTAGTCCGGCATCCGGTCTGGGAGATCGTACTTCCGCTTATATGTAGAATCCGGCACCCAGCGAGGGAACTCGATTTCGATGATATAGCGGTCTACTTCTTCCTCCATCCGATTCAGCATTCCGTAACGGCGATAGCGTTCACGGACATCCTCTTGATAAATGGGACCATCGGTGAGGACAGCGCCCGGCATAGTTGAACGCGGGGAAGTGGGTTCGGTTACAAGCACCGGTCGCAACGTTGGCAACAATAGGCGGAAAACTAGCGATGGGATCCAGCCGTATATCGAAGCCCCATATCGAGAAGGTTCTTCACTATCCGTTGTGGCAAGATCGTCTCTAAATCGATAGAGTCCCTCAAGTACCGCCAAGATAACACCGAGGAAAATCGCGAAGTTCCCTTTGCCTGTGAACAGAGCAGATCCTATATCCCCACCGGAGAAAAGGAGGAAGAGCACAAGTGGATAGAGTGTTAGATTGATGAGACTGTTAATTCCTGTCGAGACTGGTGCACTAAAGATGACTGGGTTCTGAGCCATCTCCTCAAGCTCGCGCTTAAATTTTGCGTCGAAGGCACCTAGCACAAGCTGGGAGAGCATAACAAACGGACGCAATACGGGACGAATTGAAGACTTGGGAGACTCGATGGTTTGCACAAATTCTTCGATTCCAATCTTATCTTCGTCCGCAGCGGCTGCACCATCTTCTCCGTCTGCTGCCCCCGCTTTTGTCGGTTTAACAAAATCCTCAAAGAATTTCTCGTTTAATTCAACATAAGAGGTCCACTGCTCTGGTACATCGTCAAGTATGAAAATTGCGGTGACCGGACATGCGGGTTCACATGCGGCGCAATCAATACATTCAGCGGGGTTAATATAAAGTTGGTTTTCCCCATCTTTTGTATGAATACAATCGACCGGACACACGTCAACGCACGCTGTATCCATGACGTCAACACAAGGTTCGGCAATTACATAAGCCATTTCTATCTCTCCTCGGGCGCATCGAATCTTTTTTGAATATTCGGTTACGCCAATTATACCACAGTTCCATAGAAATTTGCAAATGAGGATTGGGAACTGAATATAAGAAAGTTGTCAAGACTGACTGCGGTGGAGTTAACATAGTAGGAAACATAAATTTACGTTCCCTACCACTCCAACGCAACTTCTAAAATTTTTTTCCCTTTTTGCTATAGGCTATAGGGTCAGTATCTACTACTTTAGCCCAACAATCTCATAGCTCTTAGCTACTAATTTCTTGGCTGTCTCCATATCTCTTGCACGAGGGTTAGGAGATTCCATTGGCCAGCCACCATCACGACATTCTTTATCCCTGTAGAGCACACTACTCTGGCTAAAATATGCCCCCGAATGGTTTGGTGCATCATCAGAAAGAAGTACATGCAACGATGTTTGTGCGGACTCCTCATTGCTATCACTCATTGACCGCGTTAACGGTCTCATCACACCCATAAGCGTTCTCATAAGCAAACCACCGCCACTACCAAAGTTTGATCTGGCCCAACCTGGATGAACAGATGCAGTTGTGACCCCTGTTCCTTTGAGTCTTTCGGCCAGCTCCATAGCATATAGCACTACAGCAACCTTCGCCTCACCATAGGCAGCAAAATTACTATACTTTCTATTTTTGAAGTTTAGATCCTCTAAACGGACTTTGTAGCGATTCTTTGGACTT
This sequence comes from Candidatus Poribacteria bacterium, assembly GCA_965208425.1. GTDB lineage: Bacteria > Poribacteria > WGA-4E > WGA-4E > PCPOR2b > PCPOR2b. Next base: position 5,920,619 of record OZ242335.1, read on the forward strand.
CCTGCATGCACAACTGAAGACACAATGGCCATTCTTGAAGGCGCACTTTTTTTGAGAATATCAAGTAGCAATTCTGTCATTAAAAAATGCCCAAAATAACTGCTGGCCATAGTCAATTCAAAGCCGTCTTTTGTGTATTGTGGCTTGCTTCCCATGGACACCATTCCAGCATTACACATTAAGCCGTCCAAGTGGTCATATTTTTTAAGGAATGCAGCCACAAAATCACAGACAGATTGCAAATCAGCTAAATCACATTTCATCACCTCGTAGCTACCTTTGAGTTCTGCAAATGATTTTGCTGCTTCTTCGCCTGCTTCCACTCTACGGCAAGCCATTACCACGTGACCACCTTGTTTTACCAGCTGTCGGGTAGTTTCGAGTCCAACTCCAGAGTTCGCTCCGGTTACTATATATGCGTTTCCGCCGATATCTTTTGCCAATGTTTCACTATCGCACCAACGTACAGTTTTTCTGCCCATATTCTCTCCGTCAATCGCATGCTTGGATAGGTGATATCATGCACCAAGTGGTCTGTATGTCTTTGCTCGAATTGGCAACTCCTTAGAAATAGTTTCCATTACGCATCAGTTTCGATTCGCACTTCCTTCCCGGTCTCTGCACTCAGGAGTAGAGCTTCCATCATCTGTTGTACGATAAGTCCGTGACGGAGTGGGGCTGCACTCGGTTTGCCATCCAAGATGCTGTCGATGAAATGTGCGGCGATGTTATCCCACGACTCAAGCCCTGGGGGCGGGTCAACACTGATGTCTTGGGTGGCGCCGTCTTCCATGCGATAGAGTGTGAGTGGATTGAGTATAGCCCCTGCTTCTGTACCAAACAACTCCATCTGAAACTCACCCGGTTGGTGCGATGCCCAGAAACTTTCAATCTGTAACCCGGTGCCATCTTCGAAACGGATAAAACCGCCACCGTAGTCGTCCGATGCGTACTGCTCGTAGAACGATTTAGGCGGAGGTGGACTGCTAGAATATCCCAATCCGTAGGGGCCGAACTTCGCTCCGGCGGTTCCTAACACGCCAACGGGTTTGGGCATACCCAGCACCCACCACACAGCATCGAGGGCATGCACCCCCATGTCCCGAAAAGCACCACCACCCTTCTGAATGAATCCCAAGCTCCAAGTTGGGATCCCATTCCTTCGGACGCTGCGAGATCTTGCGTAGTAGAGTTCACCGAAATATCCCTGCTGCTGAAGGTGGCCGAGGTATTGACAGTCCCGACCGAAGCGGGTGGAGAGAGACATCATGTTCACGACGCCTGATGTTTCCGCTTCAGCGACCAGTTCCTTCGCTGCTGCTTCTGAGTCGGCGAGCGGTTTGGTCACCATAACATGCTTCCCGTTTCGCACAGCCTCCAACGCAACAGGGACATGCCATTGATTCGGTGTTCCAACAAAGACGGCATCGATTTCTGGATCTTTGCACATCTGTTTGTAGTCGGTGTAAAATTTGACCTCTTCCGGCAGTTCCTTCGCAAATTCCTGCATACGTTCTTCTAACAGATCACAAAGTGCGATGACCTGTCCACGTGGGTTTGCAGATAAGGCGCGTCCGTTGGGTTTGCCGATCCCCATACCAACAACTGCGATTCGTACTTTATCGGTAGTTGCCATCCAATTTCCTCCAATTTGGTTTGTGCAATTTTTTTGTTTTTACACATTTTACCCGTAGGTTCATCTATTTATGTTCATGGGTATAGAATGAGTTAAACTCTAGCATATTGCATGTTTTGTTTCAACAGAAATCTTAGTAATAATGCTAACTGGCACCTATCGTTCTACTAGGGCTATGTGTCGGGCAAGATGCCCGACCTACGATTATTGGTCTCTGTAGGGGCAGGTCCCCGATAGGATCGGGATTAAGAAACTTGTGCCTGCCCAAAACATGGAGGACCAAACTACAGGGTAACCACAAGGGTTACCCCTACGAAGGCTAAAATCGCTGCAAGGCTTGAATCTAATCGTAAAGTGTGGCATACTTCTACTATCCACAGGGCAGAGCATTACGACTTCGGCACCCTCGCCGTTGGCTTTGCCCACCAATCGTAATTGGCTGTGTGGATGTGGAAAACCACTGACACCACAAAAAAATATCTAATGTTGGGTAAACTAACAGCCTTGTGAGTTGGTAGTCCTGAGTTGGACGCGTCCAACAAAGCAGAAGATTGTCTTGCCAAGCAAGTGGCTTGCAAGTATCGGTCGCACTTGACCTCAAAGTGTTTCCGTAGTACGCCCCATGGCCCGCGCCGCAGCTGCGTAAGTTGTGTTGCCCCATAAGTTGAGGGGGGAAGCCTTTTCACGAAGAAGGCAGACGGCTCCATAGCAATAGACGCTAAACTCTAAGAGGTAGAACGGGGAGGAACCATCAAAACAATCCCTGTTCTTTAGAGCGGGGAGCGGTCAACTGTAGAGTAGTTTCCGTAACGATTGCCTGCCGAGAAAATATGATATTACCCACACACCGATGAGGATTATCAGGATAAGCCCGATTGTAAGTTGCTGTGAAGTGGACAGTAAACCGTTCTGTTCGCCACCAAAAAACTTCATTTTGCCAAGGACAGCCATCTGCAGGATCATGATGGGTGCACTGAGCAGTATTAGATTAGCAATGATTGTAACTAGAAGCGTTGCAAGGCGTACAACAGGTTGCTTGCTAAAATCCCGATCCGCATCTCCAATTTCTGCAACCCAAGGCAGGGTCCCCATTGCCGTATTGAACGCTGTGGCTGACGCCGTAATCACCGCCGTCATTAATAGGATTGGTAGCCCTAGTTGAAACGGTATCCGAGACAAAATTAATACTACTAAAAGCCACATTGCTGCGTAACCAACTGCACAGAGCGTTCCGATCACAAGTTTGCTGTCGAACAGCAGCGCCGGCGAAATCGAGCTTGATTTTAAGAGCCACCACGTTTTTGCTTCAGCTTTGCAGCCGCCCCATGATAGGCCGGCGGTCACTATCACACTATAGATCATGATTTGAACAGCTATCGCTGCTAAGTTCGGCAGATAAACGGCGTAATAAATTTTATCATCGGTTTGCATCTGATAAACTAGGGCAGATATTGGTATCAACTGGAGGAGAGTTAGTATTACAATCATCGTTACCCGTCCCTTGTGCCGGAGGAAAACGTGGAAATCTTTTGCCATCATTGAGCGGATCTTGCCGCGACCTAGGAGTGCAGCACTCCGCCGTTTCTTGTCATTCTGTCTCGGATTGACCTCTATATGTCTAGCGTATTCCCAACTCCGGTGGTAAATTTGAGAAGCCAACAACACGGTAAAAAACGGTATCACTATACTTGCAACGACCAGTTGGACTCCCCACCGTAACGGTTGGATTCCCGATTCGGGAAGCCAACTCATCATGAACTTTGCTGCCCAGAGATGCGGATACCAGTCGGAGGTAGGGAATTTTAATCGTTCGAGGAGAAATGTGGCAATCTCATCTGACCACGCAAGTGTAAAGACACTGAACGCGAGGAAAAATCCGGCGACAGCACCAATGATTGCGCCAACAATTTTTGAGACCTGCATTATTCGCTGTGAAGAAAAAAAGCGCGTAATCAACATTACGACGACGACAACATTCGTTATGATGATGACAAGCAGGCAGAAGCAGGCTGGGATGAGTCCAAGATAGAAGTGCCATGGTAGACCAAAGAGTCGTCCAAATGCGATCCACGGGGTAAACAGCCACATCACCATGCCCAATAAACTTGCTGCAATGAGTTGAATTAACTTAAATCCAAAAACTGTTGATGGCGATACCGACGACAGAAGTAGTGATATATCTGCATCTTCGTAAAACTTTTTGATTGTGCTTTCCATTGCACTTTTCACCAAGATGAACACGCCGAGTCCCACGCAAATATTGATTGCGCGTAGTATAGTCTGCCCATCGGCTTCCGCTTGCTGTCCGACCACTTTGAAAATGGCATGTCCGATCAGGTATAATGCAGCCATTATCACTAGGAAACCGATGATCTCTACGACCTTTTTCCGTCTCTCCTCTGAGGCGTATTGAATACTATTTAACCAGCCCTGCCAGCTGGATTTGAGTAGGATTGATAATGTGTGCATAGTCGAGGCGCGTTGAGGAATCAGAGAATAGGATCAGCGGTCTGTTATCTGATGTGTTTGGTTTTTCCCTGTCGTGGTATCGACTAATTTCTCTTGATTCAGTGTATAAGGGGTGGTATAGTGGTGGCTCGCTTACAAATTCGTCGTGTATAAATCGAGAATTGATCTGAGTTGAGGAGGGAATACAAATGCGGATTGGAACTATGTCTGGAACCTTTGCCCGTGAAACGTTGGAAGAAGCGTTGGATGCCGTTGTAAACCATGGCATGAGTTGTGTGCAATTTAATCTTTCGAGTGCCGGTGTGACCAAAATACCACCGCATATTGATGAGGATTTATGTGATAAAATCCGTGAAGAAATGAGTGCACGCAACATAACAATGACTGCGCTTGGTGGCACCTACAACATGATTCATCCCGATGTACAGCGACGCGCCGATGGATTGCGTAATCTACGCGTGTTGGCGGCGGCTTGTGAAAGGCTAGGGACGTCGGTAATCGCATTATGTACAGGTTCGCGAGACCCCGATAATATGTGGCGACGACATCCTGACAATGATACGCCGGAGGCGTGGGACGATTTAGTCGTTTCAATGCGTCAAGCCATAGAAGTCGCTGAGGAGTACCAAGTCACCCTTGCCTTTGAACCTGAAGTTGCCAATGTGGTTGATTCCGCAATAAAAGCCCGTCGCATAATTGACCAGATCGGTTCCCCCTATCTGAAGGTGGTTATGGATGGCGCCAATATCTTTCATACCGGGGAATTGCCGCGTATGCGTGAAATTCTTGATGAAGCCTTCGAACTACTTGGTGAGCACATCGCTTTTGCACACGCGAAAGACCTCGATCGTGATGGCGAAGCGGGCCATCTTGCCGCAGGAAAGGGTCTTTTAGATTATGATCAATACCTGTCATTGCTCAACGATGTTGACTCCGATGTTTCAATAATTCTTCATGGACTCAGTGAAGCAGAGGTAGATGGGTGTGTCAGTTTCCTGCGTGAAAAGATAGAATCCATCAACACGTAGAACACAAAGATCGCTAGATCGAATAATAAATATCGCCCGCAAGAGATGGATTGATTTGGGTGCGGCGATCTCTATTCTGATTAGGCAGATTCGGAGAGATTAATATCGCTGAAGTTCGGTATCAATTTCCCTCGCCCATCGATCTATACCGCCAACCAAACTTTTGACTCGCTTGAATCCAAGTTGTTGCAGCAGATATACGGCATCTAAGCTGCGCATGCCTTTGTGGCAGTATATAACGATTTCGGCGTAAGGGTTCAGTAAAGAAGCCTGCTGCGGTAGTTCTCCGAGAGAAATCTGCTTTGCATCTTTAAGATGGACAATTTCGTATTCCCACGCTTCGCGCACATCTAATAAAATAATATCATGACCGTTATCGATCAGCCGCTTGAGGCTTTGAGGTTGGATTGCATGTTCAGCAGGATTAAAAGGGATAATTGCCTCTTCGGCGCTGGGTGCGGCTCGGGGTACACTGCCTTTGACCGAGGGTGTTGCGTTCCTATTGAAGAGCGCTTGTAGTGCTTTTTGAATACTATTCAGCATCGGCTCTCTCCTTGTGTACTATCATATATTATGAGCTCAAAACGGTGCATACTGCCTCTCGCAAAATTATAATCAAAACAATAAAAAGATGTCAAGCATTATACGTGTTTTAACAAGCCTTCTCGGTCAAGAGATGGATGTACCAATCCAACTAGGGCATGGTTATCACTGTCTACCTAAAATGTGGTGCTCACGCCTAGTGTTGGCAGAATCGGAAACAGTGGTTCATCGCTCACTTCACACCCGATGAGCCGTTCCGTTGCATCGTCATAAACTTCATTGAACACACGTTCATGAACGTTTGATCTGTTATATAAGTTTAGGATCTGAACGTACCAGTTGAGCGTCCAACTCTTGTATTCGCCGGTTTTTGTAAACCTCAAGTCGAGGCTGTGATACGGAGGCAACCGGTCGGTGTTATACTCCCCAAATCCCCGTTCACAATCGATGCGACCATTAGAATGGCTGACCAACGTATGTTCTAGAGGTGTTGTTGGATTGCCGGTATGGAACCGCCATGCGAGGTGCAGATGCCAACGCGACGCGATTTGATAGCTGCTGTTAAGGGAGATTGTATGGCGTTGATCGAAATCCCGATAGAATTCCTCACCGAATAGTGGACGATCATACCTCAGATCTTCCTCATTTGCTTTTGCAATTAAAAACGCATATCCCACACTCCCCATCAATCGATCCGACAGTGCGTACGTGCCAAAGAGGTCAAAGCCCTTTGCATGTCCCGAATCAGTGGGGGCAATAATCTGAGCTTGCCTGCCGAAATCCTGAATTTGTCCGACGAGATTTGTGAGTGTTTTGTAATACCCCTCCGCCCGAACCATAAAATTCGTGTCGGAAGCGTATTCTGCCCCGATGATATAGTGTATTGCTTGACCCGCCCTGCCAACGTCTGTGACGAACGTCTCAACAGGAATCGTCATCAGGTCAATCGGTTGATGGTAAAGCCCCCACGCTGCCCGCAATGTTAGGTTTTCGACAGGCTTGACGGCCAACGCGATCCGTGGGCCAATCTCATATTTTTGAATATTGCCACGGCGATAGTCTTGGAAAAGGTAGCTCCCACCAATATTGAGTGCTAGCTTCGGATGTAGTTGCCATTTATCTTGTAGATAGCCCTTGATTTCCCAACCTGTATCGTCAAATGCTGCTTGACTTCTGTCAGGCGGTTTGCAGTCGGGACAATGGTTTAAGATAAACTGCCTTGTGATCTGTTGTTGGAGTGGAACAGAATAATCATATTCCGCTCTAGACCAACGCCATTCCAATCCGCCCCGAATTATGTGGGTATCTCTCAGATGTGCAGTCAACTCCCCTTTCGTGCCGAGAAAGCCAAAGTCTCGCTTATCTGTGCTGTCAATGCTCACTTGACGATCTCGGGTCGCCAAATTGTTAAAAACAAACAGATCTGACCAGACCGACTCGCTGTAGAAATGCCGCCATTTCGTCCAGAACATCGTATTGTGATAGGTCGAATCAAGGTCATCTTCATCATTATCTTCATTGATGAAGTTGTCGTCCCACGCGTAGAGCACGTTAAAGGTGAGTTTATCTTTATCGGTTAAGTCATAGGCGATTTTGCTGTAGAGGTCTGCATACTGTGGTTTGAGGTCTTCGTCAGCATCTATCAGTGCGAGGATCAGGTCAACATAGCCTCGCCGTGCCGAGACAAGCCAAGACCCTTTGTCCGATAGGGGACCTTCCAACAGTGCGTGTGCGTTGATTAGATCAATCCCCAGATTCATGGCAAATCTATCCCGGTTTCCCATCTTTGTGGTGATATCGAACACGCCTGACATTCTATCACCATATTCTGCGGGGAAGCCTCCCATAAACAGGTCTGCACGATGGATCACTCCGAGGTCGATGATCGAGATTGCCCCGCCGAAATCTTGCAGGTGATACGGCTCGAAAAGTTCCATCCCGTCCAATCGCACAACGATTTCGTCCTTCTCGCCGCCGCGCAGATTGAACCTTGCACTGAAATCGTTCGCGGTCACGCCGGGAAAGATATGGGCGGCACGGAAAACGTCGTTGTCAATCAGTGGGAACAGATCTAGTCCTTCCTTTGACAGTGATAGGCTTGCGTCGGTTCCACTTTGAACGGTAAACTTGCCCGGTGTCACGACGATCTCTTCAAGTTCTATTGGTTCTGATTCTGTTTGTGCGTGAGCCGGACCGTGAAGCCCAATTGACGAAAGGATTAAGAGGGAGGTGAGAATGATCCCGATCAAGATTGAGGTTGAGTTAATGTATAAAGAGTAGCACATTGAACGTAATATCACTTCCCCAAGTTCGGACATGAATGATGCGACGATATGGGGACTTATGAATATCGTCAGTTACCCCGCCCTAAAGGACGGTGCTTGTTTGTCCATCCAATGGGTCTTACCGAGTTCCGCGCTTCTGTCCCCGGACAGGGGGTTTCGGGGTCGTTCACTACCGACACACCTCCACGCAAGGCTACAGCAGCCTTTTTAATGTTTATCGCAGCATTATAATCTCTATCCAAGACTAACCCACAATGGGGACAGTCATGGACACGCGCTGATAACAATTTCGGTACAACCGAATCACAACCTGAGCATTTCTGACTGGTGTGCTTGGGGTCAACTTGCGTCAACGTCAAGCCAGCATTTGCAGCTTTGCTTTGAAGTCTTAATCGAAAGTTACCCCAGCCAGCGTCAGATATGCTCTTAGATAGATGCTTATTCTTTACCATGTTCTTGATTTTCAGGTCTTCAACAGCGACTTCTTCGCATTGGGAGAACAACCAATGCGCGGTCTTACTCTGAAAATCACGGCGTTGATTGCCGATATGTTCATGTATCTTGGCGACATGCTCCCGTTGTTTCTCATAGCGGACACTGCCTTTTTTACGACGGGACAATATCCGTTGCGCTTTACCAAGTCTCTTTTCTGACCGCCGGAAGTGTCGAGGGTTGGCGACTTTATCACCATCTGAGGTGGTTAAAAACGATGCAAGTCCAACGTCAATACCTATTGTCGTTTCAACGGGAATCTCAACAGGGTCTGCTATCTCAACCACTATGCACACATACCACCCACTCGCTCTACGCCGTACTGTCAACGTCTTAATTTTCCCGTCGGGCAACGGCCGGTGGTAGTGGATTTTAATATGACCGATTTTTGGCACAACGACTCGCGCTGTCCGCTTGCGAACATCGCGTATCAACTGCTTTGCCAAGTGCTTAAACGTCATTGAACGATACCGACCGGCACCTTTGAAGCGTGGAAAGCCGGGCTTTTCTCCCTTCTTACCACGGCGAAAAAACGATTGGTAGGCTTTGTCTAATCGGTCAATCGTATCCTGCAAAACGTCAATATGAAGCGATGCGACTGGCGCTGATTCTCGACGAAACGGCGTTAAGGCTTTTTCTTGGATTGATTTCTTAACGGACTGACCGGTCTGTTCGTAGATGTCCTTACGCCATGCAAGGGCTTGATTGTACAAGGTACGAAGAATTTCAAGCCATACGATCAGTTTATCGGCTTGCTTGATTGTTGGATAGGCTCTGTATTCATAAGTCTTTTTCATAATCAATGCTTTGAATCAATCAAGAAAGGAAGCGCAGTTCCCTCCACGTCCTAAAGGACGGGACTTCCACTGCTAGGAATTTGGTGATAACGGTCCCACCTCAATCGTCAAAGTCCAAGGATCCGTGCGATAGTGCCGCCCATGATCATCGCCAAGTCATCTGGGGTTAGGAAGCTACAGTATTTCTCAATCCAGTGGCGAGACTGGCGGTATGTGCAGAAACGGTTCTGGAATGGCATATCCGTCCCCCAAAGTAGGTGGTCTGCGCCGATGCGTTCAACCATCGCTTCAAGAGTGGACCAGACCTCTCTGTAGGGGTAATCGAAGATGTCACCTATTCGGACGGGAAAGCATACTTCTAGGTTGATATTCGGATTTTGGAACGGTTCCCAAATTGCGTCTGGTAGCGTGATGCGGTCTCCATCCAAAAATGCGCGCCAAGGGAAGCCGTGGGTAATGCTGCAGGTAGTCTCCGGGTAACGTTCCATCCATCGAATCAGAATCCGAAGTTCATTCAGATAACCCGCTTGCTGTTCAGCGTCAGAGAGGGTGTATTGCTCCGCTTCTGGTCCGCTGCCCAGCGTGAAGAATATCGGAACATTGAGGGAGGTCACCGCTTCCCAGAATGGTCGATAAACGCCATCATCCCAAGGATCAGGACTTACCATGTAGGTCAGCGGATTGAACTTGATAGCGTGCAATCCATGCACGGTGATAGCGGTCGTAACTTCATCAATGACGGCATCCATCTCATCACGGATACGCCATTCGTCTACGTGCGTCATTGAACGGAGACGATCTGGGAACCGCTGCACACATTCCGCCTGATAGGCGCTATCCCGCCCAAGCATCGGGTTTGTGTGAAGCAGCGCCATGTCCACATCTGCATAATCCATCTCGGAGTTCAAGCTGAAGGGTGTGAATTCACAACTTCGGAGGTTGGGTGGGTAGAAATGCTTGGTGTACTCCTCGCCTTCGTAGTTCCAGACAATTCTGCCGCGCGGGTGGTTAATCCGAAATCGCACATCGGGAAGGTTAGATAAATCGCGGCGCCCTTCGGGGGCGAGGATATCTGAGGGACCGGGTGCGCGGTCTCGAATTCGAAAAGCTGGCTGATGGTGCACCGCATGTGATGCCTGAACCCACTTGAGGTGTTCTTCGCTACTGGCGTAGCCGCGTGGGCTATCCGCCGGTTCAAAACAGTATGCGTGGGAGTCGATAATCATTGTATCGTTCCTTTCTTCGGTCCGGTCACCGATGGACGTCTAAGGCAACGTTATCGTTCGATAAAAAAGGTGTTTGCCAAATGTAGGGAACGCATATCTGCGTTCCCTACTGTGCAACCCAGCCTACATTACTTGGATTTACTGCACTTCCAAGGAATATTATCCTTAACGGACATACTGTGCGAGGTAGTCTCGTGAACGCTTGAGTCCATCGGATTCTGCTTCCCAAGTTTTCCAGTAGCGATAGTCTTCAAGTTCAACGCTGACAATTCCATCGAATCCTGCATCCTCAAGTCGTCGAACAACTTGGAGCCAATCGACGACACCATCACCGGGTATGGTATATCGCCACCAATCCTCGCCGAAACCACGTGAGGCATGAAAGGTCGGTCCCAGATTACCGTGGAGGTAGAGTGCCTCTTGATCGAAATCGGTATCCTTGCCGTGGACATGCACGACGTGAGCGGCGAATTCATTGAGCATCCGTATATAGTCAATTCCGATGCGGACTAAATGCGACGGATCATAATTCACGCCGAGTCCCCTCGGACACTCTGCAAACATCGCTCGCAGCGTTTCGGGAGTGCAACCGAGCGCGGGACAGTGGGGCGAGGGACCGGGGTAACCTTCAACAGAAATGGTAACACCGCGATCCGCGGCAAACTCTGCGATCGGTGGGACAGTTTCCTTCCACAGATCAAAGGCTTTTGCCCGTCCGATGGTTGGATCTGCTGGGGAGAAAACGCAGAACATGAGATGGACATCGTTATCGGCAGCGGCTTGGATGGAGGCTTTTGCGGCTTCTGCCCCCGCTGCTTGCTGAGATTTATCAACGCTCAATAGGTCGCCAGTACCCGGCATGTCTGAGGTGCCAATTGCCAATCCGGCATCTCTTGCTGTCCCCACAATTTCGGGTGTGACACTGCTTATATCAACGGCATCAAAACCGTTATCTGCGCACCAACGACAGAACTCATCAAAGGGCAGCTCACGCGCTGTCCCCGGTATACGTAAACCAATTTTCATAAAAACCTCCTTTTATGATTTGGGTATGTAACTACCCAGTTACAAGAGTTATCTGTTGCGTTTTATCGCTCCCCACGTTGTTACTATATTGTCTTTTGGGGAAACGCTCAACACTGAGGGATCATACTCGTTTACTGTTGGGACGACCCCTAGTCCTGAAAATCCGCCAAAGGCGTAAATTTTGTCGTTTACTTTAGAAACTGACAGTCCTCCTCTTGCTATCGGAAGCCGAGTCCCACCCTCCGCGAGCCACACGTTGTCCTCCGGGGTAAAGATGTCTATCCTTGAGAGTCGGGTAGTATTATCTGAGGCGGTTCCTCCGATTGTGTAGATCTTTTCATTGACGGTTTCAACACCTAAACCAATGTTTGGCACCGGCATTTTGGTTTTGCGTGTCCACCGATCTTCAACGGGATCGTACATTTCCACAACGTCAAAATACCGGATTCCGCCATGGGTAGTTTCTTTGAAAGTTCCACCTCCGAGGACATAGATCTTTTCTTCGAATACAACTGCAGCGTGACCGCCTCTCGCTGTTGGCATATCCGCTTTCCGAGTCCATATGTCTCCGGCAGGATTGTACTGAAAGACGGTTGCGTAAACATCGTCGGGAAAGTCCCAGCCACCGATGAGATAAATCTGTCCATTGACGACACTTGTCGTCATCCGGTCCATCGGTACCGGCATCCGCTTTTTCCGTGTCCATTTGTCTTTTGCCGGATCGTACATTTGGACAGTGTCAAGTGGTTGGAAAGCGACTCTGTGACCACCAAACACATAAATCTTACCATCAACCGCGCTTGCGGCGATTCCGCCTCTTGGGGTTGGCATATCAGCTTTGTTTGTCCAAACATTCCTTTGTGGGTCATATTCTGCCACGGTAGGGCGTGAACCGCCATTGAGCCCACCGATGGCATAAATTTTACCGTTGACAACGGCGGTTGCTAATTGCATCAGTGGTGTTGGCATGTCTGCTTTCTGCGTCCATCTGCCTTGTTTCGCATGGCTCGTCGACGGAAAATTCAACAATCCGCATAATATTGAGCTGGCTAAAAGGATAATGAAACGGGCTTTCGTGTATTTTTGCCGTTTTATAGAAATCATGTCTACCACGCCTCCTTTTCTGTCAAAACTTATCCTTCTATGAGGCACAAAGTGTCACGAGCAATCATCAGTTCCTCGTTGGTTGGAACGACAAGGAGTTTGACAGGAGCATCTTCCCGATGAATTGCCTTTTCTATCTCACTTGACTGATTTTTCTCTTCGTCGAGGTAGATCCCTAGGAAGTCGAGGTTCTCACAAATGGTAGCACGAATGGACGAGGCGTTTTCACCGATCCCTGCGGTGAAAATTAGTGCGTCCAAACCACCGAGAACTGCTGCATATTTTCCGATATATTGTCTCACATGATAGGAAAACATTTGTAGTGCAAGGGCTGCTTGTGAATTGCCCTCCGAAACAGCCTTGAACAGGTCCCGAACATCTGACGCGATTCCTGAAACACCGAGCAGACCGCTTTCACGGTTGAGTATCTGATTGATTGTGTCCGCGGACATCTGCCCTTCCTCCATCAGGTGAAAAATAATCGCGGGGTCAATGTCGCCACAGCGTGTGCCCATCATTAAGCCTTCAAGTGGAGTGAGTCCCATACTGGTATCAACCGATTTTCCCTGATCGACGGCGGTGATACTACATCCATTTCCGAGATGGCAGGTAATCAGTTTAAGCGATGTCAGTGGGTGTCCGATGATTTCTGCTGCTCGCATTGAAACATATCGGTGCGATGTGCCGTGAAAACCGTATCGCCGAATGCCGTATTGCTCATAAAGTGAGCGAGGGAGTGCGTACATGTAGGCGTAATCGGGCATCGTTTGATGGAAAGCTGTATCAAATACAGCGACATGTACGGCGTTTGGCAGCGCTTGACGACAGGCGCGGATGCCACCCAAGTTATACGGGTTGTGCAGTGGAGCAAGGGGAACACATTGATTGATCGCTGTTTCAACTTCGGGGGTGATTAATACGGATTCGGCAAAGCGGCTCCCTCCGTGAACGACACGATGTCCAACAGCAACAATGTCATTGAGATTTTGAAGGATACCCTTTTCTGTGTCGAGCAGTATCTCAAAGATTGAAGGAAAGACCGCTTCATATTCCATTGGCGGAACGTTAGTCTGATGTGTAGTGCCATCATGCCGCTCATAGGACAGATTCGGAGATGGAGAACCCAGTCGGTCGACTTGCCCCTTTGCCAGACATACTTCGTTCGTCATCTCAAAACATTGGTACTTGACAGAGGAACTTCCGGCGTTGATTGTGAGTATTGTGGACATAATAAGGCGTGGTGCGTGGTACACAATGAGTGGTCGAATCGCTGTGAAATTTTGTCACCTGTACTCGATCGCTATTCAATCAATTTTAGGATAACGGGGACACAAAGTCAAGCGGAAAGTTAGGCGTTGACACTTTAGGAGTGGGCGTGATAATATGGTGACTCATAATGACAATCGACGACATTCTATCCGGGTTGCAGAACCAGACTATCGGGCGGCAGATCCAAACCTACGATCGGGTGGGTTCAACAAACGATTTGGCACTACAATCCGGCATTGACGGTGCAGAAGAAGGCACACTCATTCTAGCGGAGAGCCAAACCCAAGGGCGGGGGCGACACGGCAGAAGGTGGCTCGCTCCCCCGGGATCGAGCATTCTTGCATCGGTTATCCTACGGCACCGGCTCCGTGCAGATCAGGTCGGCTTACCGAACCTCATCAGCGCGGTTGCGATTGCAACTGCGATCAAGGAGTTGACCAATCTATCGGCACAGATTAAGTGGCCTAACGATGTGCTGATTCAAAAGAAAAAAGTGAGCGGTGTCTTAACGGAGTTGGAATACGACCGACATCGACAGCCATTTTCCGTCATGGGGTTCGGGGTCAACGTCAATACGACAAAGGCAGATTTGCCGGAGGAACTTCGTTCTTCTGCTACCTCTTTGCGAATAGAAAGCGGTCGAGAAATCTCCCGCGTCGTACTGCTCCAAACTATCCTACACCACCTTGAACAAAACTACCTCCGCTTGAAATGTAGTGACACTGAACCGATTATTGCAACCGCTAACAGGCTATTACATTTTTCCGGCGATTGGGTCCAGATTAACACAGCCGATGGGATCTGTTGTGGGGAAACCGAGGCGATTGATCAGGATGGTGGGTTGCTACTCAAAGATATAAATGGAAATCGGCAGAAATTTCTGGTTGGAGAGGTCCTCCAAACTGGACAGGCAACGCCGAAAAATTAGAAAACAGAAGGAAAGATTCTACTATGGCTATTGGAACGAAAAACAGAGTTATCAAAGGATGTGGTGCACATCATATTGCTGTGCATACGCGCGATTGGGAGGAATCGCTGCGACTTTATCGCGATGTGCTTGGTATGGAGATTATCGCGGAATTTGGACCGGCAGATCGCAAGATTCTCTTATTGGATATGGGAGATGGAAGTCACATGGAGCTTTTCCAGCCGACTGCGGATGGACCCAAACCGGGGGATCCTGCGCCGAACAACCCGGTGCACCATTTTGCATTGACGACAACCGACATCCATGGAGCAATCGAGCATGTCCGCGAGGCGGGATATGAGATTACGGTCGAGCCACGCGATGTAGAACTTGGGGGATTACAGGTTACGATTGCTTTCTTCAGAGGACCTAATGGTGAGAGCGTCGAGTTCTTTCAAACGAATTGAGGCGTGATGCGTGAAACGTAAGAGTTCATAGGAGTTATTCATGCAGGTTGAAATTGCTCGACACGCCCTTGATCGCGTGCCTCTATCAATCATCTTTGACGACTCAACGGTGTTGGTCAATCTGAACTATTTCTTTATGCGTGACCGAAATCTTGTAGACGGGGAGAACCGTCGGTGGCAGGATGTGCCTGTTGTCCATCCGGAATCATTTGTCCGCGAATTCGCCGAATGGTGTCTCGAACACGGCGTCCGGGGCAAGTATAGCGTCGTCCCGTGCCCAGCTGCGTTGGGGCGTATTGACGAGGGGTTGCCGCTCTTTAGCAAGGCGCAGCAGGAGAGTTGGTTGCAGATGTGCCGAGAGGTAATCACCCCTGCCTTCGACATCACGCCTGAGATGATTACGCATACTGTTGTGGTCGATCCAAAGACCTGTAAACCTTTGGAGTCGGGGATCTGGGAGCAGTACGATTGGAACAATCTACCCGTTGATCAGGAGGAGTTGGTAATCGACTATATTACCACCGCCTGCCAGATTTTGGAGAACGTCGGCTTAACGCCCGAAGGAGTCACTTCCCCCGGTGGGTTCGGCAATCCGCTTGATTTCTACGCAAAGGTTGTCGGTATTGCAGCGCGACAAGTTACAGGGAACCCCACGCCCTACTTCTTTAAGCGAATCTCTACCGATGGTCCTGTCGAAACACCTGTTTGGTATGCGGACCGGGAGGCGGGTACGGCTGTGGGTGAAATTATTGCTACTACGGGTGACTGGACCGGCTCATGGACCGGCTACGGCGAGGTCAGTGTCGATAAGTATATCACAGCAGACTTGCAGGGTGGCTGTCTCCCTGCTACCATTGACGCTGGGGATCCGGCGGTGCTGATTAGCCACTGGCAAGGATTTTATGGCTTACACAACGATGACCGTCGTGGGTTTAACGCGTTCAAAACCGTTGTCCACCGTTTGAAGGAGCATGACCCAAATGGCAAACGGACACAATGGCGCAAATGCAGCGAGATCACCAACTATGCGTGTGCACGAGAGATGGCTGAGATGATAGTGGAGACCAATACTATTCGGCTTGACTTGCCGGTACGCGTCCCTGATTTAACGCTTTGTTTGACCGGTGTTGATGTACGAGGTGTTTCCGTAGATGGGGTGAACCTCACTCGTGCTGGCAGCCGTGCATTGTTCAAAAACAATACCTTCTTCACGGAGAACAACACAACTTTTGTGGCGTTCAATCCAACACATCGTCAGCCGATTATTGAGGTTCAAGTTTGAGCGAAAAACAGAACATCTGTATAATGGTTAAGGAATCCAACCCATTAGTTTGTTTGCATATTCTCAAAGTCTTGTAAAACCGTTGAAAAGGAGTCAAACCTATGAGCGTTTCATTTAACAGTGCACCTATCCTGCTCACCGATGAGCAGATGCGTCAATACATTGTCGATGGCTATGTGATGCTAGAGCCGTCCGTTCCCGATGAGCTGCATGAAACCATCCGCCGGAAACTTGCAGATGTTCTGGACGTGGGGAGCAATCCGGGGAACAACGTGCTGCCGCGGGTGCCGGAGATGCGGCACATCCTCAACAGTCCTGAGGTACGCGGTGCATTGATAAGTGCGTTGGGCGAGGGATATATCGAACACCCGCACCGTTACTGTCATCACTTGGTCCCGGTCGCTGACCCAGACCCTGAACCGGAGATTAAGTTGGCTGCGAACTGTCATCAAGATTCATACACCCCTTTAGGTAGACCCCGGCAGCACTATTCCCGTTTCGCTCGGATTATGTACTATCCGCAGGACACGCCCATTGAACTGGGACCGACCCACGCCATCCCCGGCACACAATTCCATAAGCGTCTGACTGATGAAGATAAGGCACAAGCCATTCCAATGGAAGGAAAAGCGGGCACCGTGTCGCTAACACATTTCGACGTGGGTCATGCTGCAGGTGTCAACCTCCTCAACCAACCGCGCGATATGATAAAGTTTATTTATGTCCGTGCATCGGAGCCTACCGCTCCATCGTGGGATTGCCAGAACCTTCAGTGGCAGAACCCAGAGGCTATCGAAACACCGCACAATCTGAAACTGGTGTGGTCTCACATGTGGGATTGGTTGTGTGGGAAACGTGACCGCTACGAAAGTTTTCGAAGCAATGGTGTTCAATCGACCACAAACGATTTATATCAATACATCGCTGCTTTGGGGGAGGATCAGGATCTAGCTGACCGACTGAGAGCGATTTATGATTTGGCTGGACTCGGTTCCGACGCTGCTAAAGCTGTTCCTGAACTGATCTCCATGTTGGACAACGACCATCAGGCGGCGCGGGTGGCTGCCGTTTATACGCTTGGTGCGATTGGAGAGCCCGCCATTGAGCCGTTGATGGACAGGTTGAAAGCGGCAGGGTGCCGAGAAGACGCGCATCCAGCTCCCGAACCTTGGAACGAAGGTGCTATCTCAATGGAGGACGCAGCGCACGCTTTGACTGCTATTGGGGCACCGGCGGTTCCTGCTTTGACCGAAGCCCTTGAGTCTTCGAGCGAATGGGTTCGCATTAATGCCAGCTTTGCCTTAGGAGAATTGGACTCCCATGCAGTGAGTGCTGTGTCAAAACTGACAGCGTGTTTAAGCGATGATTCGCATCGTGTAGTTCGCACAGCGACGGACGCGCTGGGAAGCATCCATCAGGGCGCGCCGACGTTTATCCCGCATATTATTCGCTTATTGACGGAGGATCGGGCGGTCTGGCATGAAGAAGAGCGTCGTGGGTGGACAATTCAAGATCAGGTCCGGACCAATGCAGCGATGGCGTTCACACGGTTAGGGAAGGATGCTGCGGGGGCCGAGGAGGTTTTGTTCCATGCAATGGACGACCCGTGTGGCCATGTGGGTGCCTTTGCCATGGATGCGTTAAGACGTATTGATTCGCCTGCCGCTCGACAAGCAGTTATGGCGTACTTGGAAGCCCAACGTTGGGATGAATCTATCACGGCAGATAGGCAGTTTTAGGTGGTGTTGACGAAACTGTGTGCTATCGAGGAAAATTCATGACAGATGCAGATACATTAACGAAGCAAATTGAGACATATGTGTCGCAGTTGAGAGAGGTGGGTTGGTGTGTCGTAGAGGGGGTTATCCCTGCAAACGAGGTGGATACCATTCGGCATCATGTGGAAGACGCCCATCTGGAGGCGACCGCCGAATATGAGGCATCCGGTGGGGCACTCGGTCGCCAGACAGACAAAGACGGGGGACCTGGGAAAAACGTTATCGCCTATATTCAGCCGTTGGCACCTTACTTGGCGGAGAAGCGAGTGCTTGGAGTAATTAGGACAATGCTTGACCCGCATGTGCGGATTGCGCAAACCGAGTTTAAGACCCGACCACCGAATGACGATAACAAGATGTATCGTTCTTACCATTCGGATTGGCCCCACGACCTGTCGGATAGGGACCGGGCGGGTGCCGTGCGTCAACCGTTTCCCAACGTCACGATGGGGCTGACAACAATATGGCTGCTCTCACCGTTTGGACCTGAGAGCGGCGGTACATGGGTGGTGCCGGGCAGTCACCGGGATCCACGCAATCCGAGGGGGCCAGAGGACGGGATTGATGAATTTAAGCCTATTCCCGGCGAAATGCAGGCTTCGGGTCCCGCGGGTAGTGTGTTGGTGATAGACAGTCGTATTTGGCATTCGAATGCTGCCAACCCCAGTGATAAACCGCGAGTGGCGATTGTGGTGCGCTATGTGCCGTGGTGGGTGAGTGTGGAGTTTGGAGGACGCAACAATGCAATCGTTCCACGGCACGTTTACGAGGCGTTCCCGGAGGATGTGAAACCGCTGTATAGGCACCGGGTTGATGGAGTAGCAAACAACATTTCTTAAAAACAAAGGTTGCGTCTAATTTAGGAATGACGGAGAGTCGGTTCAAGGGGAGCATGGTTGAGGGAGCGGTGAAAAAACGTAAAATTCACAAGGGAGGTTATCATGAGCGGGAATAGCGCAGGCAGACTCGCCGGCAAGGTTGCTATCATAGCCGGTGCAGGCGGAGGTATGGGACGGTCTACACCCCTGTGGTTTGCGGCAGAAGGGGCAAAACTGATGCTTGTGGCGCGTAGAGCGGAACCGTTAGCGGCGATGGTCTCGGATATTGAGGCGAGGGGCGGCGAGGCGGACTATGTGACCGCTGATCTTACCACTGTCCAAGGCGGCGTCAAGATGGTGGATGCCACGATAGAGCGGTGGGGACAGATCGATGTGTTGTTCGACAATTTGGGAGACGCTGCTGCGAGTGGATTGCGGCTGCATGAAACCGGTGAGGAGGCGTGGAAGTACCTTGTGGACATTAACCTCCACACCGGCTATATGTGTGCGCAGGCGGCGATCCCGAAGATGCAGGAGCAGGAACAGGGCTCGGTGATCTTTGTTTCAGCTGCGGGTGAAACCCGGCAACGTGCCAACGCCGGTTATGGTGCAGCGAAATGGGGACTTATAGGACTAACCCGTAGCCTTGCACGTCAATACCGCGATGATGGGATTCGAGTGAATTGTATCTGTCCCGGTGGTATTGGCGATACTCGTGGTGAGGAGGATGCGGGACTGCCACCGTCTGAACTGGTTCGCGGAGGGCATCCGGCTGACATTGCAATGGCGGCGGTCTTTCTAGCATCGGATGAATCTGCTTGGATTAGCGGTGTCAGTATAGATATTGATGGCGGTGAATCTATGATGTAGTTGAAGACAACTGCTGCAGCGAAGCGTGAAAACCGTGTTGCACAAAGATTACAGTATTTATCGGGTTGAGGGCAATAAGATTTTGGCGCACCCTAGCATAGAAAATTCAACTTATTCTCACATCGCCCGATGATAATTCTCCGCTGGCAGCTCTATTTCTAATTAACTTGTCTAATTGCTTTGACCCCAATCCAATAGTTTCCGCTAATTCAACACCGTAACTCTTTTGTCCCGGTCCTTCGCAGATTTTATAATCAAATATAGGTTTTCCATCATTGAAATCTATACCAACCGAGAGATTTGCCATGCCGTGAAGAGAATTTGCCGCAATTCTTTGAGCGATCTCATGCATATGGGTTATAAAGTAAACGGTACAGCCTAGTTTATAGAAACCCTCAAGGATAATCATTGACTGTTCTAGCCCTTCCTCATTACTTGTCCCGCTACATGGTTCATCAAGAATAGCTAGACTATAAGGCGTAGCTTTTTCAAATATTGTTTTAATACGCCTTAGCTCCGCAAAATAACGCCCTTCCCCTTTAGCCAGATCACCCGGCTTAACAAATTGAGTGAATATATTGTCAACCACGCTAATTTCAGCGGACTTCGCCGAAATATAGAAACCTGCGTGAGCAAGCAGAACTGCTAACCCGATAGTTTTCGCAAATGTTGTTTTGCCTCCATTGTTTGGTCCCGTGATAACATAAATGTTCTTATCAGGAGAATAGTGTATATCATTTGGAACGACTCCGGTGCCTTTTATAGCAGCGAGAATCGGATTAATTACATCTATTATCTTGGAGCATCTCTGGCGCGAATCTAGTATTTTAGGCAAACATATATCTACTCCAACACCATTTAATTTCCGGAAGAATCTAGCAACAGTGGTATAAACTTTGATCTGGTTTTCTAGTTCCTTTAATTTTGATCTTTCCTTTAGGAACTTGAATCTTTCTTCTTTTTCTTTTCGGATTAATTCATACTTCGGTTTAATGCGCTTTGACAAAATCTGTGTCCAAAAGCTGCTATCGGATTTCCGACAAGATTGTATATATTCTTTGAGTCTCTGACTGATTTCCTGAAATTCTTCCGACTCTTTTATATTTGTGGCGAATCTATGTACTTGTTGAAGACCATTTGATTTTGCATCTTTTAATAGTGAATCGAGGGACTCAATAGCTGCTTTAAACCGATTAACTCGTTCACCTAGTTCAGCTTCTTGTCTTGCCAAGTATTGCGAGGGAGATTCATCAGGATATTTTGGGATATCTGAAGCACAAAAGGAAAGGTTGATAACAATATGGTCTAAAGGACGTTCTAATGATCTCTGATATATTTCATCAAATATACCTTGTCTAAATTCAACAATGGTTTTCTCCGCGAAAGAATTCTGTAGAAGCGAGCGTAGATTATCGTGGCCCGGAAAGGTCCGTGCTAAATTGGCCGGCCTACTAAAAACCTCACTTAAAAAGGCATCTATTTCCAAATCAATAGTGAAATCTTTGATTTGGTTAGGTTCTTGGTTGGTCGATCTAATTTTTAACAAATCTGGTATCTGGACCTTCAGTTCACTCAGCATAAAGCATCCTTCCAACATGCAGCATTAAAGACTATCTCTTCCAGTCAACAGCTTTTACAAGAGATGTAGTGGACTATAGAATATCCACTATATCAAACTGCCAACTACAAAAATTAGATCAAATTCTTCTGAGTAATCAGCCCAGCTACTACCTCCATTTTTCCTAATACAGAATAGCTGTTTTCTGCAGCGTGTTTAAGAAAAAATTTGATCTAAAGGAATACCTTCCGGAGGATATGCTATGGTACTACCATGCCATGACACGCCATAGACTCAAAACAGAAATCAATCTTGCGAAAGTTGAAAACCTTCGCAAGATTTCATGCTTTAGCCGGAAAACGGTGCGATTGCTTTACTCCGCAGATAATCGACATTCATCTCAATACCCAAGCCGGGACGGTTAGACAGATGCAGGCAGCCGTCCCTGACATCCAACGGATGATCTATCAACACATCATAGGCATTAAGCTTGGCACGGCTAGTTTCCAACTTATAGAAGTTTGGGACTGTCATCATCGTATGCGCGCCAGCCAACACGTTGATGGGTCCGCTTGCATCGTGTGGGGAGATCGGCACGTAGTAAGTCTCCGCCTGCGTTGCAATCTTCTTCAACTCTGAGATACCACCCGCCCACGTCACATCTGGCATAATATAGTCCGCAAGTTCGTTTTCAAGGACTGCCACGAACTCATAGCGGGTCTGGAGCCGTTCACCGACACAGATTGGCACGCTGACGTTCTGTCTGACCTGCTTCAATGCGTGGTAGCTCTCGACAGGGACGGGCTCTTCAAACCAACCGATATTGTAAGGCTCCAACCTTTTAGCGAGCCGAATCGCTGTCGCCACATCGAACCGACCGTGGCAGTCGATGAGAATTTGAATGTCAGGTCCGACCGCCTCTCGAATCGCAGCAATTACATTTGCTCCCTGTTCTTCTCCTGCAGCGTCCATCTGCCCGCTCAAATAGCCGTTGGCTTCCTCCGGATGGTGGGGGAACGGATCGGTCTTCAACGCGGTGTGACCGGTTTCTGCAATCGCTTTGCAATGTGCTGCCGCACTCTCCGGATTTGTCCCACCCCCTGGATGTGTGTAAAGGGATATCGAGTCCCGAACGGGTCCGCCACCGACCAATTCATAGATTGGTAATCCCAACTGCTTCCCGCGAATATCCCACAACGCGATATCAATAGCACTGACGATATTTGAGGTGGCACCGCGTGTTCCCATGTAGGTGAACGCTCGGAAAACCTTGTTCCATATCTTCTCGATACGCGTTGGGTCGTCGCCTTCAATTAGACTACTGGTTTGTTCAAGCATGGCGCACACCGCTCTATTTGCGACCCGGCTGGTGCCGGTAATTTCGCCCCAACCCGTGATGCCTTCGTCCGTTGAAACTGCAACGAAGACATACTCCCGTTCTCTGCCGGAGGTTTCACCGGCGGTATCTAGGTAAGGTGCCTCTGATCTAACAAGCCACGGTGTAACACCGGTTATCTTCATCATTCACCTCCTATCCTTTTATTTCTGTTACTTTGCTTCTTCAGCGCGGCTGACAAACTCAGCAGCACCAGCGGTGATCCACCCACCAACACTGGTAAATAGAAAACGGACGCCTGCCGCAGCATACTTCGCAACATTGTCATTGTTGGCAAGTGTACCAGCGACTCGCCCTCCTGCTTGGATGCGAGCTAGTGTATCGTCAATTGTGCCTTGGACATCGGGGTGCTGAAGGTCACCGATATGTCCCATTGAGGTCGCTAGATCCGATGGTGCGACGAAGAACACATCAATATGATCTACTGTCAAGATCTCGTCGAGGTTTCTGACGGCGACGATATCTTCAATCAGGATAATTAACAACGTCTCATCATTGGCAACTTGAACGTAATCGGGAACAGCGAATCCTTGACGGCTGGTATACATGCCCCGGTAGCCGATAGGTGCGAACTTGCCGCCATCGACTAGGTTCTGTGCTTCTTCTTTTGTGTTGACGTGCGGGACGACAATACCTTGAGCACCTCGATCGAGGGTACGATAGATTAGCCCCTGGTCATTCTGGTTGATGCGAACCACAGAGGTCATCCCCCAGATGTCGCAGGCACGGGTGAGGTTGCCGAGTTCGGCAGCATCCACGGGACCGTGTTCGCCTTCCAGCCAAACGCCGTCGAAGCCGTTTGGACCGAAGGCATCAATGTCGTCCGGGTGTGTCATACCGCCAGCTATATAGGCCGTGCTACCTTCAGCCAATTTGTGCTTAACTCGATTCGGTCTAAGTTTCATATTTGATTCTCCTAGTTGTTATCGGTTAATAGGGTACTTGTAGAATGAATGTCTGAATCAGGATTTATAAACATTGTTTTTGGTTCATGTAAAGAGAAGGTGCAAAGTATTAAAGCATCCGCGAATTAACGCGAATCTGCGCCAATAAAAAAGAGAGACTAAAGACGCCAACCACAAGGTTCCGATTCTGTTATTTTGGTGGCATAAAATCTTACGGAACCATAAATCCACAATTTCGTGGGGAACAACGATCGTTGTTCCCTACTTTGTTGTTACCGAGCATCTGCATAACCTTTCCTCACGGTGAGTTTCTCCGCGAGGCGCTTGATCTCTGGATTCGGGTCATAGAGTGCAAGTTCAAAAATCTCCCGGTGTTGGGTTACATCTAATGTTGGAAGCAATGCAGCTGTTTCAAGGCGCACACATGCCTCGCGATCTTTTAATCCTTGCTCAAACCATCGGGGGGCGTCTTCGACGGAATGTTTAGCGAGTGCGGCAATCGCTGCGGCTCGAATCCTTTTGTCTTGAGAATCGACAAATGGCAGGATAACCTCTGGATCTCCGTCATCGCAATGTGCTATCGTTTGCAAGGCGGCGATGTGAACCTCCAATGACTCATCCGAGAGAAGCAACGTACACCAGTCGTAGAGATCCTCGTTTCCAAGCCGCGCTAGCCGTTTAAGACCGCGAATGCGTCGTTGCGGTTTCGCGTGGGCGAGGTCATCAATCGCGTTTTCCTCTCGTGAGTCAACCGGTTCTGATGGAGGGGTTGTTTCAATTTCAGCCGGTTCAGGAAAACAGTCGAAACGCAAATCCTCGGGCGTAATCTCAATCCCTTGAAAAAAGTCGGGCAACCATTGCTGCAGCTTCTGCGATAGTTCATCTGGGCGGATGGTGCTGCCGGTGCCAGAAGTGGTGCGGTTTTCCATCCAACGCGTCAGGCGATCTATGCCGGGGTGACGGGGACTGATGCCTTCGTAGGACTTGCGTCGGAGTTTATGATTCACCCATCTGGCAATCTGTTCGGGCGAATTGAGTAATTCCAACGTAAAGTGCGAACGTATCACCGTCGGTGGGACACGCCCCCGGATGGCAATAACTCCACCGCTACGCATGACTTGCTTTTTTCCAAGACGGTTATACAATTCTTGGAAATCAATATCACAGGCAAGGACAAACGGTGAGCTACCCGCTCTACGCACTTTCTGCTTGGCGCGACCTTGAGCATATTGCTTACTCGTGGTGAACCAGACGGCCCCCTTCCTTGGGCGAAAGCCCATCTCAGCAATTTTAATCGCGCTTCGTAAGGTTGTACCGTGATAGAACTTCATAGCGCGCTCCTCTATTCTTGAGATTCAGGTGAAGTCCTTCACTAAAGTGTCAATTTCATCACGCTTACCTTGCATCTGCATACCCTTTCCCTATAGTGAGTTTTTCTGCCAAGTTTTTGATTGCAGGATTGGGATCGTAGAGTGCAAGTTCAAAGATTTCGCGGTGTTCGATTACATCCAGCGTTGGGAGTAGAGCAGCTGTTTCAAGGCGCACGCACGCTTCGCGGTCTTTCAATCCTTGCTCAAACCAATGGGACGCGTCTTCGGTGGAATGCTTGGCAAGGGCGGCGATTGCTGCTGCCCGAATCCGTTTATTTTGAGATTCGACAAATGGCATGAGGACCTCTGGATCTCCATCGTCGCAATGGACTATCGTTTGTAAGGCGGCAATGCGAACCTCTGCTGATTCATCCGAGATTAATAGCGTGCACCATTCATATAAATCTTCATGTTCAAGCTGCGCTAGCAGCTCAAGACCACGGATGCGTCGTTTTGGCTTCGCGTCGGCGAGGGCGTCAAGAGCGTTTTCCTCTCGTGGGTCAACCGGTTCTAGCGAAGGTTCTGTTTCAAAATCAACGAATTCGGGGGAGTAATCGAAGCGTAGATCTTCTGGTGAGATCTTGACCCCTCGAAAAAAATTAGGCAGCCATTGCTGCAGCCTCTGTGAAAATTCCTTTGGACGGATGGCACTGTCCGTGCCGGTGTTCATGCGGTTTTCCACCCAGCGCGACAACCGGTCTATTCCAGGGTGATGTGGACTAATGTTCTGATAGGATTCGCCTTGGAGCACCTGGCTTACCCACCTAGCAATGAGTTCAGTTGAATTCAGTATCACCGTTGGTGGGGTACGTCTCCGGATAGCAAGAAATCCCTTGCTGCGCATAACGAGATTTTTACCAAGACGATTAGACAATTCTTGGACATCAATTTCACAGACGAAGATAAACGGCGGGCTAGCGGTTTTACGCGCTTTTTGCCTAGCGCGCCGTTGGGCACGATTCTTACTCGTAGTGAACCAGACTGCACCCTTTTTTGGGAGAAAGCCGATCTCGGCAATTCTAATCGCACTCCGTAAGGTTGTGCCGTGATAGAAAGTCATAACACCCTCCTGTATAGAATTCAGGTGAAACTCCTTCACTGAAGCGTCAATTTCATCACTAATTCCTCCCCTGCCTTCTCACCCGTGTGTTCAAAACCTAACTGGCGATAAAAACCTTCGGGACTGCCGGGGCCGGGAACGTGGCTCAAGAAAAGTTCTTTTGCATTTGGTCGTGTCTTCACATGCTCAATCAGAAGTTCGAGGGCGCGACGACCGTAACCTTTTCCTTGATGCTGGGCATCAACCATGAAGCGCCATAAATAATATTCGCCTTTATCCGGTTGATCGGATAGCATCAGAAGAAAACCGACAGGTGTTTCGTCCGCATAGATTGCGCGAAACCAGGCATCCTCCGAGAAATGGGCTTGTGCAATAGAGACCGCGTTTGAAGCGACAAACTGCTGTTGCTCTTTGGTCACACGCAGATTCAGAATGGAGTTGACTGTATCCTGTGTAATCTCACGCAAACTAACCGTGACCTCGATACCAACGGATGTTTTGGAATTGGGCATTTGTTATCTTCCGTTCATATGGATTTTCTGCACCTGAGCTATTTGCAAATACAGCGATTGCAGCAACACGCCTTAGATGACTGACAACGCAGCGAACAACGCTTTGATGTACCCAACCGAATATGCCAATCCGTCGTCGCCCTCCATACGGGGGATGTGATCGGGGTTTAAGCAACCGTCGAATCCGACCTTATGGAGTTCGAGGACAATTTTGAACATATTCATATCGCCATCGTCTAGGAGGACCTCTTCAAAGGCACCGGCAGTCGCAAGGCTTCCGCGGACGTTGCGTAGGTGAATCATAAAAATCTTGCCTTTACGACCGTAGTTATTGATCTCGTCGAGAACAAGCGGGGTGCTGCCCGCCTCACCTCTGGTACCGCAGCAGTAGAGGTATCCGACATTTCTGCTGGGGAATGCGTCAATCACGCGATGGAACCCCAGACTTCCTAGTGGTGTGTCGGGGTTGGGCGTGTCAGAGGGATGCATAGCGAGTTTTATATCGTGTTCTTCGGCGATGGGGACCAGATGTCCGTAGACCTCGCAGAAGCGTTTCCACCATTCTTCGAGTTCTTCAAAGTTTGGCGTTTCAGGAGGATTTACTGTCAATCCACGGCTTTCCCCACGCGATGTGTAGCCGCCACGATGCTCGGAATTGTAACGGGTCATTATTTCGTTGAAGGTATCCCCCCAGAATCGCTGTCTTGCGATGGGGACGCCTGCTTCGGCGAAAACCTTTAAGGCGTTACAGGTGTTTTCCAGTTCTTTTTCTGCCCCCGGCAACCCTTTCATAAATGTTTCGGTGATGTCGGGTAGGGTTACACGGTTGATGTCAAGCCCCCAAGAACGGATCCGCTTTCTAATTTTGATGGTCTCATCCAGATCTGGATAGCCCTGTTCTGTGACGCCGGGGAAAGAATTGCCACTACCGAAGTCGATGCAATCTGCGCCTAACTGCGTAACCTGTTTCAGATAACTGTCCGTGAGCCCTCCGTCCCAGACGGATATTTTCATCATGATTTTTGCCTCCAATTAATGTAATGTGAGATTTATGTAAAAAGAGAGTGCAAATCACGAAGAGAAACCGAGTTTTTTTCGGAAAAACTCGGTTTCTGTTGCACTATTTCCTATGAACGAATCCTGAGCACTTGACTTCCGATACAGCGACACCCAAGTTATATTTCGCCGCGGTCTACCCTCAACCCGGCGGCGAGACTCACCTGCGTTCCCATGCATACATTGGGGATATCGACATATTCAGGGATGTCTGTTTCTCTGTGGTAATTTGGATCGACGTAAGGGAACGAACCCAGATTTGCCACCGCTATCGGATAACCCGCGTTGATGTAGGAGCCATCATCATCGCCGGGGGATTGTCGCTGAAATTTCTCTTGTATTAATCCGATATTGTAAATTTTGTTCACATCAGCCATCAGATCGGCAAAACGCTCCCCTTCAGGTTTTGTGTAGAGGGTTACATTTGTCCGGCACCCCACATCAATATCCGCCTGCGACTTACCCCCTAGAGAATCCAGATTGAAGATACCGACCAGATTATCCCCTCGCGCTTTCGCGTTTTGCGCCGCTGTCACACTGGTCCAGGGCTTGTGTTCTTCATTACAGAACAGAAACCAGATGGACCGTTGAGAACGGTAATCTTTCAGAACACGTGCTATTTCCATCGTTCCCACCGTACCAGTCGCATTATCATAAGCCCCGGGGGAATCCACCCAGCTTTGAGAATCCTTATGCGAAAGGAATAGGATAATCTCTTCAGGATAAACGGAGCCCTGCTTTTTCGCATAAAGGTTGTAGGCAGTATACCAGAGCGCATCAGAAGCCGGCGGAGCGTATTGGTGTGCTTTCGGCTTAGATGTATCGCAACCAAATGGTTGGACTTGAACACCTTCTTTCTCTACCGTATATCCCCACGACTCTAGGTTTCGTTGGATAAAATCGTCGGCTTCGTACAAAGTGTTTGTCGTGTGGCCGGGGATAGTATAATTCAACTTCCGATAGGGCAAAGGTGCTTTCGATAGGTAGAACAGGTTGCGCCTTAACTGCTCTGGGTCAACTAGCTTGATCCGGTCTGGAATAACATCTCGTGTCATATTTGTGATTCCTCTCTATGTGCACTAACGCGACCACCCTATTTTAGGCGATAACTAGACAAATTGAAAGGAAAAAATAAACTTTCTAAGAAATCGGACATGGCATCGCTTTGCCCTACTCATTGTGATATAATGAGAAGAGTTTGAAAAGACAACCGTGGGAAGATGTGGAGGATTGTGAGACTTAGTGAAGGACAAACCGTGAAAGTCAAAGGAAAAATCTCTCAAGATAACAGAGCCCATAGCTACTGTCCCGAGTGCTGGAGTGAATGCATCCAACCTTATGCAAGTGAGGGCAGGGAATACTATCGATGCGGGGGTTGCGGATATGATGATAGCCGCCTCATCATGTTCTATCCGCAAATGCGTTACCGCATTTTACCCGACGGTGAGTTGTTGCATTATTCCGTCGGTGCAGTCATCGAATGGGAGGAGAAAATTCTCTTATTCCACCGAAGATTATTCCCATTTTGTTATACAATCGTTGCAGGGCATTGGGACTTGGACGATGAGACTCCGGAGATTGCCATCGCTCGTGAGATAAGGGAGGAGGCGGGAATTGAGATCCAGCCTGAAAAGCCGGTATTTGTGGAAACCCTGAAAGAACCGTGTCGTCGTGGCGCGGATTTCCACGAATGGCAACTGTACCGGGCGACAGTAGATCAGAATACAGCAACGCTATCTGACGAAGCGGATATCATTGGGTGGTACGCCCCTGATGAGATAAGGGGACTTGATTTAACTATTCCGACTGAATATTTCTTAAAGAAGCTAGGGATTATCTGAGGCGATGCAGCCGTCAAAGTTCACCGATGCAGAACACGGTGTTCTTCGCTTCCAAGCTAACAATTTCGGAATAGTGGTACACTTGGATGACTTCTACCCCATTTTCAATAATCGGAGTCGGTTTCTCGATAACGAAGTCGGCAAAGTGAGGGGCATTGAAGGCAACATAGGCGAGGCTGAACGTCTCAATCTGTGGATTATATCGCTTTGACAGATCTGGAAAGAGGACTATTCCTGTATCGACTTGGTAGATGTCTGCTTTTTCATCTATATTCATCGTTTTAACTGGACATTCGATAATTGCCCGCTGAGATGTATTGGTATCCCATATCTCTGTGTGCGTTACGATTGGCAGGCTTTTTCGCGTGGCTTCAAAAATAGCTGCGTTGCTATTGAGGACCTGTACCGGCGATGCCTCTTGGATATCAAACAGGGGCCCTCCCCACCATTCCTTCGCCGGTCTATACTCGACGTAGTTATCGTTGCGGTAGGCATGTCGTCTGAATACTGCTGAGTGTTCTTCTCCAAAAACCGGGAGAAAATCGTAATTTGGATTGATGAAGAGATCTGTCTCCGCAAAGGTGTGTTCACTCTTACACGAACCACACTGGTAATAGTCGTTGAAACTTCCATCCGTGTCATCTATCATGCGGCATCGGGATTCGACCCAAAATCGGGGCGTGTTTCCATTGCCGACAGAGTTGATAAAAGAGAGTCCATAATCAAGGCAATTCATTGGTATTTCCTTTCGGGGCAGTTGAGATATAAGAATACGTTTTCACTGCATTAACTACCATAGTATAGCACCTTATTGATTGCAAGAAATTTTTCGGGTATCGGAGAGCCTTGCGAAAATTTGGAAAGGCTCAGGGACGGTTATAAATCGAACAGTTTGATTCTCTTAATCTTTTGTGATATTCTTAATACCGTGGATTAGTTTTGATCGTGCGAGTATGAATCCGCCTGAACGTCCGGATTGGAAGTTTACCCGTCCTTATTTGCATTGGGATATGTCGTTGGATGATATGCCGGTACGTTTGAAGGTGCAAGGCGTTTTGTATCTGGTGGATGCGCCAGAGATAGTGTAAGGAGAGTCGTCTCATGACAGATTTATTGGCAGCACGCGCACAGATGGCGATGTCGCTCGCATTTCACATTATTTTTGCAGTAATCGGTATAGCGATGCCGCTGCTAATGGTGATTGCGGAAGGACTATGGCTCAAAACGCGAGAAGAGGTTTACCTGACGCTTGCGAAGCGGTGGGCAAAAGGGACTGCGATTATGTTTGCTGTCGGCGCGGTTTCTGGCACCGTTTTGTCTTTTGAACTCGGTTTGTTGTGGCCCAATTTTATGGCTTACGCTGGTCCGATCATCGGCATGCCGTTTTCATTGGAAGGGTTTGCATTTTTCCTGGAAGCGATCTTCTTAGGGCTTTACCTCTATGGCTGGGACCGCATTCCAAAATATGCCCATTGGTTTGCTGGGATGATGGTGCTGCTCGGCGGCACCTTGTCCGGTATTTTTGTTGTCACCGCGAATGCATGGATGAACACGCCTACCGGATTCTCTATTGTCAATGGAGAAGTGACGGATGTCGATCCGATTGCGGCAATGTTGAATCCCTCCTCGTTTAGCCAAACACTTCACATGACTATCGCTGCTTTTCTGACAGTCGGATTTGCGGTGGCGGGCATTCACGCCTATTTTCTGCGACGTGATCCCGACAACCTTTTCCATCGCCGTGCGTTTGCGATTGCCTTGAGTGTTGGTGGTGTGTTCGCACTCCTGCAACCGATTTCGGGTGACATCAGTGCCAAGAAGCTTGCGAAACACCAACCTATCAAGCTGGCGGCGATGGAGGCGCAGTGGGAGACCGAACGCGGGGCACCTTTACGTATCGGTGGTATTCCTAACGAGGACACTGAAGAGACTCGATATGCGCTTGAAATTCCGAAGGCACTTAGTTTTCTTGCGTACTCTGACTTCAACGCTGAGGTTATGGGGCTTAAGGCGGTGCCACCGGAAGACCGTCCGCCTGTGGCGATTGTGCATTTCGCATTTCAAATTATGGTAGCGTGCGGGATAGTGCTGATTGCTGCTGGTGTTATCGGTGGTTGGCTCGCGTGGAAACATAAAAGACTACCGGATCAACGTTGGTATCTTCGGTTCGTTACGTTCTGTACACCGCTTGGGTTTATCGCGATTGAGGCAGGTTGGACGGTCACAGAGGTTGGACGGCAACCGTGGATTATTTATAATTACATGCGAACCGCTGAGGCAGTAACCTCAATGCCGAACCTCGTCGTTCCCTTTCTCGGTTTTACGGTACTTTATATTTTCCTCTCTATTATCGTTGTTATTCTATTACGTCGTCTGATATTTTTAGAGCCTGTTTGAAAAGTCATTTTGGGTAAAGGGATTTGCCCTGAAGCCGAGTTTTTTCTGCAAAACTCGGTTTCTTCCGCAATTCAGAAGGGCATATACTATTCAACGATATCTTATCACTATCTCCAGCAAGCCCTGTCAGGTCAATGCTAGGAGCTGGGGGCCAAAACCCAACGGTTTGGCAGACTCAATCCCTATACCCCAATGTGGCTCGCTGTGGATTGACAAATCCACAGCCCTTTAGGACAATGTCTTGCTTTTTAAAACAGGTTCTTAAGCTGACGCCAAGCGTTAAACACGATTATTAGATTGTTGCGACGAACCTGCTGCCAGGCACCCACCGCCACGTCGAGAGAACTTTCATCAAATCTTCGGGCTGGAGCCCCTTTCCTTTAGGGAGGGGAGGAAATCCCGCCTCTTTTTTCGTGTATAAAACCCCAAAAACATGGTATAATTATGGTGGCTTTGGTGGGAGTACCTCACCCCTATCGCACGATAGGGTCTCCCACATTCCACTGAGATGGAAGCGGAAGCCAGGAAGCCGAATCCACAATGAAAAAGACATTTGAATATCGTGCGTATCCTACAACGAAACAACGAAACATCTTTACCGTCTGGTTAGCATTACTTCGCTCTATTTACAACCAAGCCCTTGCGTGGCGTATCGAAGCATACCAAACCACCGGGCTAACAGTGAAATGGACGACCCAAGCCAACGCTTTGCCAGATTTGAAGCAAGCATCTGAGTTCTTTGCCGTTCTTCACAGTGACGTTGTCCAAGATGCGATACGCCGTTTGGATAAAGCATATAAGGCATTCTTCCGTCGTGCTCAGAACGGGGAGGCAGCGGGTTTCCCGCGCTTCAAAGGTGAAGGACGCTATCGGTCAATGACCTTTAGCCACCTGTCCAAGCATCTGGTCCGGAATGTGCGTCGTAAGTTTGCCAAAGTTGTTGTTCCGAAAATAGGACACCTCAAGATTCGGTATCACCGCCCGCTACCCGACGGCAAGATTAAGAACCTCACGATCCTCAAACGAGCAAGTGGCTGGTATGTAACGATCTGCATCGAAGTCAGAGACCCTGTAGAAGTCCCGATCCACACGACTATCGGTGTAGACGTGGGGCTTAACTCGTTTGCCGTAGATTCTGATGGTGAGCATATCCCCAATCCCCGCCATTATCGTCAGTCTGAAAAGCGACTTGGCAAACATCAACGCATACTATCTCGGCGCAAAAAAGGAAGTAAACGTCGAGCGAAACAGCGTGAGATTGTCGCTCGCATCCATGAACGGATAGCGAATCAGCGCAGGGATTTTCAGTTCAAGGCAGCCCATCGTATCCTTGAACGATGTGATGAGGTCGCTGTGGAAAACTTGACCATCACCAATATGTTGAAGAACCATTACCTCGCCAAGAGTATATCTGACGCGGGGTGGGGTCGTTTTCGGTTGAAACTGCAAAGCAAAGCTGCAAACGCTGGCAAGCAGTTCACGAAAGTCAAGCCTCACCATACCAGTCAAAAATGCTCCGGTTGTAATGAAATTGTCCCAAAAACGTTGTCGGATCGTATCCATGATTGTCCCCATTGCGGACTAGTAATTGACCGAGACCATAACGCTGCGATAAACATCAAAAAGGCTGCTGTAGCCTTGCGTGGAGGTGCGTCGGTTGTAAACGACCCCGAAATCCCCCGTCAGGGGACAGAAGCGCGACACTCTGTAAGACCCGTTGGGCGGACGTTTCAAACAAGCACCGTCCCTTCAGGGCGGGGTAGCTGACGTTGAGTCTTGAATTCTGCATTGCATGTGTAATGCTTATTTCCCTGATTATCTATATGTTGACAGGTGGTGCTGATTTTGGCGGTGGCATCTGGGATCTGTTTGCAACAGGTCGCCGTGCGAGCGCACAACGCTCGCTTATCGCACACGCGATTGGACCCATCTGGGAAGCGAACCATGTCTGGTTGATTGTGATTGTCGTTCTATTTTTCGTGGCGTTTCCTGTTGCATTCGCTGCAATTAGCACGGCTTTACATATTCCATTGACATTTATGCTCATCGGTATTGTGCTTCGCGGCACGGCGTTTGTGTTTCGCACCTATGATGTTCAATCGGATGTAATACACCGCCGTTGGAGCCGAGTATTCGCTGTTGCAAGTGTTATTACGCCTGTGATGTTAGGGGTTACGTTGGGCGCGGTCGCGTCCGGCACGATACACGTTGACGTGGAGAGTGGACAGGTGGACACAGATTTCATCTCGGCATGGTTTGCGCCGTTTCCGTTTGCAATCGGGTTCTTTACCTTGACACTTTGTGCGTTGCTTGCGGCGGTGTATCTCACCCTTGAGACTGAGGACACAGAATTGCAGGAGGATTTTCGGCGACGTGCCCTCATCTCGGCAGTGAGTGTCGGTGCGATGGCAGGACTAAGTTTTATCTTGTCTGCGGAGGGTGCGCCAGCAATTCGACGCGGACTCGGTAGCGCGTCTTGGTCGATCCCGTTTCATATTTTAACGGGCGCGATGGCACTGTGGGCGATCTGGACAATTTGGAAGCGTCAATTTCGCCTCGCACGTATCCTCGTTCCGATACAGGTTACGCTCATCGTTTTCGGTTGGGGGCTGGCACAGTATCCGTATCTTGTCACACCGGACTTAACCTTTTCAAATACGGCTGCACCGGATACAGTGTTGCGTCCGTTGCTGATTGTACTGATTGCGGGGGGTGTGCTGTTGGTGCCTGCTTTCTGGTATCTTTACGCTGTGTTTAAGGGTGCAGCTCGGCAGGCGGGGCAAACCAAAGAAGAGAATGGTCCTTAACGTGAATGGGATGAAAACGCCATTCCGATTCCACTCGGCAGATATAGCGACTGCTTCAAACGAGACAGATGGAATTCGCTACCAAATGGCGTTCTTAAAAATGCCATTCCGATTCCACTCGGCAGATATAGCGACTGCCTCAAACGAGGCAGATGAAATTCGCTACCAAATGGCATTTTGAACATTATACAATTTTTTGTGTTTTTTGTCAAATTTATTTTTTTCTCAAGTCCAAAACGACTGATTCCGAAAAGCTTAATTGAATAAATTAGAGAAAAATCTGTTTAATAATAAAAGATTGAGTGAGAATCAGCTTTCCAACAGAACGGCGAAAAGCACTTCATCTTGAATACTCGGTATATACTTATGGCAACACTTTGGCTTGTTATTCGACGAGAATTCGTTTCAAATGTATTGACATCCCGATTCATGATCGGTTTTCTCATCTGTCTCATGTCAACCGCTGCTGCAGTTTTCGTTCAGGTTGAAGATTATGAGAAACGCTTAGCAGCATATCACACCGCCATTCAGGAACATCAAGAAACAGCCCAGACATGGGATGTCTACAGCCAAATTAATCCCAAGGCACACAGAAAACCCAATCCGCTCAGTATCTTCAACGTCGGCACGGAAAAATCCGGTGCCGATATGGTGAGTATTCAAGTCGCAACACCTATCTGGGAGAAAGAGGCACAGAAACAGGTATCCGATAACCCGTTTCTCTCCATTCTTCTCGCAATTGATGCTATCTTTGTCTTCAAAATCATCCTCAGTGCCTTGGCGATCCTCTTTGCTTACAATACGATTTCAGGGGAACACGAGGAGGGCACCCTAAAATTAGTGTTATCCAATCCAATTCCGAGGGATACACTCGTGGTTGGGAAATACCTCGGCGGCATGTTATCTCTGTTCCCAATGGTGATTATCAGCTTTATCATCGGAATCCTCATCGCTTACGCTTCTCCTGCGACCGATTTCAATAGTGCTGATCTGTTCCGGCTCGTTGCTGTGCTTATCTTTTCCCTATTGTACGTGTCAACGTGTTACCTTTTAGGAATGCTCCTATCCGTATGGACAAAGGAAGCAACCACCACGCTCATCCTTTCAATGTTCATTTGGGGAATCCTAACAATCCTACATTCCAATATAGCAACCTTCGCAGTTATGAAATTCCCGCCCTATCAACCACAAGCTGAAAAGGAGATTCTGCAGTATATTCAGCAGAGATGGGAAGATTTCAGGGAAGAACGGGATGCTTACATCCTCAAGAAGTGGGGATACGAACATCCAGCCAGTGCGGTTTCTCCGATAAGCGAGGGGAATTTTTTAGTAGCGATGTACACGAGTTCACCAGAGGAAATCGGGTATAGTGAGTTCTATTATATCCAACAGATCCACATCGTGGATGTCTCCAAATTTCAGGAAGTATTGGGCTACCAAGAACCCCTACGTATCGACTACGCAAATCAAGCAGAGGCACTCCTCAGACAGAGAGAACAAGTTGAAGAAAGGAACAAACAGTTCGCTAAAGATATTTCCCGATTTTCTTTCGCAGACGCATACCGATTTGCCGTTGGCGCAATAACCGATACAGACAGGGAAAGTTACCAAGACTTTATTAGACAGGCAAGGAGTTATAAGCGTCAAGTTGTCGACTATCTCACTGGCAAAAACGCTTTTTCCGCGAGAGCCTGGTTTTCCAGCGATCAAGGGGCAGCGGCGTTTAAAGATCTCCCTATTTTTCAGAACTCACACACTTCTCTATTTCAGAGTCTTTCCCGCGCATCAAGCGATATCCTGATCCTGTTGGCGTGGAATGTCGTCCTGTTTATAGGCGTGTATGTATCATTCCTTCGATATGATATGAGTTGAGAAGGAGGGTTATCAGTTTTTTTAGTTTTCAGTTGTCAGTCACAGAAGTTTGTAAAGTGTTCTAAAGTTGTGAAGTCTGTAAGTTGATAACTTGCAAACTTTCGTACACTCTCTAACATTGGTTACTGACAACTATTTTGTAGAAACCACACTGACGGCTGACAACCATTAAAAATATGATTTGGCATATTGCGA
This sequence comes from Candidatus Poribacteria bacterium, assembly GCA_965208425.1. Taxonomy (GTDB): domain Bacteria; phylum Poribacteria; class WGA-4E; order WGA-4E; family PCPOR2b; genus PCPOR2b. The sequence goes on from OZ242335.1 coordinate 5,957,585, forward strand.
AAAAAGAGATATATCACAATCTTACAACGCTGCGGTTCGTTTTAATGATAATCCTTCTGCCCATCTTGATGATCGCCAATGCCCTCATATATGGCTTCGGGGATAATGGGTATAGAGCGGAAATACGAGATTATAACCGTAAAGTGGACCAAGGACGCTCTCATATTGAAAAATATGCTGCCCAGGGTTTAGGGGAGTTGGCGATGGTCGGTCCAGCAGAGATACCCAAGCGTCCGCCCCAGTTGAAATTCTGTGCCGATGGTGGTGATGCCTTCATACCCCATTCTATCACGATCGCATATCGCATAAATTGGGAACGGCCTGAATACAAGGACTTGGTTGAAAACTATAGTTGGCGGGAGTTGTGGTCCTTAGAATATCTACCTTCAAATCATGGCGGCGACGCAACTACGCTCATCAAAATTGACTGGGTATTTATCGGTGTCTTCATGAGTTTTTTTGTTATTTTATTTACTTTCGATGCCATCGCCGGGGAACGCGTTCGCGGAACACTCAGTCTCATGATGTCCAACCCAATCCCTCGTGGACAGGTATTATTCGCGAAATACTTAGGAGCATTTTTCACGCTCATCATCCCACTCCTAATTGGAGTCCTCATGAACCTTCTCATTATCTACTTGTCAGGGAATATCCCCTTTGATTCAGGCAGTTGGCTTCGGATTTTAGGAATGGTCGGACTCTTCGCGTTGCATATTTCTATCTTCATTTTTTTAGGACTGTTTTTCTCAAGTCGCGTCTCAAATGCCATTACCAGTTTAGTGTGGCTATTGCTAACTTGGGTTTGTTTAGCATTTATCTTCCCGAGTCTACTTGGACTATTCGTCGGAACCCTTGATCCAATTCCATCGATAGAAAGAATATCCGAGGAAAAACGCTTGCAATTAGCGAACATAGATGATGAATTTCACCCAGCAGAATTGGTGGAAGCAGCAAAACTCAGTGAAGCCCCTTCCATTGATAATCCATTAGCAACGCGCCTATGGGCGACCTACTTCAGGGAAAGGTCTGAAGTGCAAACCCGCATAGCAGATGCACGTGTAGATCAGCAATTGAGACAGGTGCAACTCGCCCGCAAACTCACCCAAATCTCCCCGACGGCCTGCTTCCAATACACCATGGAAGGACTCGCAAATACTGGGATCGCCAGTTATATGAATTTCGTTAAACAGGTGCGCCGTTACAGAAACACATTTATAGATTTTATTAAATCGGAAGATAGAGGTGATCCAGAAAGTCTTCATATCTACCCTGTGAGAGAGGGCTTATCTCAGAAACCCGTGGATCCAGAGACCGTACCCGTATTTAAAGAACACATCTTGCATCAAAGCGCGATTTTTCCACTCGGACTGCTGATCCTTTTCAATGTGCTACTCTTTACTGCAGCACAGTTGTCCTTCCTTAAATGTGATCTTAAATAAAAACTCTTTTTTTAATTCTTTTCGTTAAATCTGCTATCATTTTTGCAATTGATATGGTGGCGCGTGGTTAAGCGTATTTTCACTGGTTCCGAAACCTTTTTATTTTCGCTAACCTCTCAAAAGGAGTTTATCATGAAAAGCGTTTTTATGGTTTTTGCAGTGAGGGCATACTCATCAGTTTTGCACTGTGTAGTAAAGCTAATCCGCCGGATGGATTAGTGCTGCATCTGAGTTTTGATGAAAACACCATTCCGATTCCACTCGGCATCGGTTAAATAACCGGCTCTTCAGAGTTAAGTGTGGAAAATGAAATTAACTTAGAGCCTGTTTGAAAAGTCATTTGATTCGGTTTCGCATCAAGTAAATGGAAGCGATGTACACCATAGTCTCAGCAGTCTTAGGATAGCGTTCATAATCCAAAGTCAATCGACGAAACCAACCAAGCCAAGAAAATGTGCGCTCAACAATCCATCGTAACGGGACAACTTCAAACCCCTGCTGCCCTAGCGTAGATGCAATCTCTAGTTCACACTGATGAGCAAGATATAACCAGTCTTCTAATTCTCCGCGATAGGCAGCATCGGCACACACCAACTGAATTGTTATGTACCAGTCAAATACTTCGGTTAGTAACTCAATAGCTATCTGATTGTCACTGACATTGGCATCAGTGACTTTGACCATCAATGGAATCCCCGTCGTGTCTGTTACCAGATGGCGTTTGCGTCCTTTGACCTTCTTGTGACCATCAAATCCTCGAGTCGCCGCCAGTTCCGTCGTCTTAACGGATTGGCTGTCAATGATAGCTGCTGTCGGTGATGGTTGTTTGCCATCATCACAACGTGTTTGTTCGCGAAGTGCTTGATGAATCAAGAGCCATGTATCGTCGGCTTTCCACTTTCTGAAATGGTAATAGACGGTTTGCCACGGTGGCATATCGTGGGGTAGCATTCGCCCCTGGCACCCGGACTTGACGACATAAAAGATAGCATTGATGATTAAGCACATCTCCCATTTTAGAGGTCTGCCTAAGGGTTGAGATGTTGGCAGAAACGAGGACAGTTTCTCCCATTGTGCATCGGTTTATACGCGCCTGGACAAAGTGTTCCTCACGAACCACACGGCGTTCCTCCGAATAAGAAATCGGAAGATTAACACGGAAACAGATTGGCCAACTCGATCTAAAGCGGTTTCGTTCCGACTTGTTTTTTTAGTTGTGGGGACAATCTTAGGTAAGCAACGGTTTTAGCCATCGCCTCGCCGTTTCGATGTCCATACCGGTGCGTTCTGCATAATCTGCAACCTGATCCTCCCCGATCCTGGCGATACTGAAATATCGAGACTCTGGATGCGCGTAATACCATCCACTCACAGACGCTGCTGGGAACGTCGCCAGATTCTCCGTAAGCGTAATTCCCGTGTTCTCTGTTACTTTCAACAAATCAAACAGCGTCCGTTTTTGGTTGTGATCCGGGCAGGCAGGATACCCCGGTAACGGACGGATGCCTGGGTATCTTTTGGCGATCAGGGCATCGTTATCCAACGCCTCATCGACGGCATACCCCGAAAGCGTTTCGTGCATCTTCTCCTCGAACGCCTCTGCTAACATGTCAGCCAACGCCTGCGCCATAATACGGTTATAATCGTCCTGTTCCCGCTCGAATTCAGCACAGAATTCGGGGACGCCGTGTCCCGTCGTCACCGCGAAGGCACCGATATAATCTGGCAATGCTGTCGCTTTCGGCGCGATGAAATCACCGAGACTGAAGTTCGGTCTGTTAAACGGCTGTTCCGTCTGTTGACGTAGGTGATGTAGTGTAGCGATGGGTTCCGTCCGCGCTGCGTCGGCATAGATTTCGGTGTCTTCACCGACACCATTGGCAGGGAAAAGCCCAACGACAGCGCGTGCTTGAAATCTTTTCTCTTCGATAATGATACGCAAAAGTGCTTCCGCATCTTTGAGGAGTTTGCGCGCCTCCTCGCCGACCTGCGGATTTTCCAATATATTTGGATACTTACCCCGGAGTCCCCAGATCGTGAAAAACGGACTCCAGTTGATGTAATCAACGAGTTCCGACAGAGGGTAGTCGTCAAAGACCTTAATCCCTATCATAGACGGTTCAGGTGGCTGATAATTCTGCAAACCCGGTGTGAATTTCCGCTCTTGTGCGACACTGAACGGTAGCAAGTTCACCCGCTTTCGGTTCTTCGTACGCCGCTCGCGGATATTGGCGTATTCTTCACGCGTCTGCGTCATGAACGCCTCCTGCCTTTCGTCGCTCATCAAGTTGCTGACAACACCGACGCTTTGGGATGCATCCCTCACATAGATCGTTGGACCGTTATAAACAGGTTCAATTTGGATAGCCGTATGTACTTCTGAAGTGGTAGCACCGCCGATGAGTAGTGGGATACGGAATCCTTCACGTTCCATCTCTTCAGCAACATACTTCATCTCATTTAACGAAGGCGTGATGAGTCCACTTAATCCGATCATATCGGCGTTTTCTTTCCGCGCGGCTTCAAGAATCTCGTCTGCAGGCACCATCATACCGAGATCAATGACTTCATAGTTGTTACACCTAAGCACAACTCCGACGATGTTCTTTCCGAGGTCGTGCACATCACCCTTCACCGTTGCTATTACGATTTTGCCTCTCGATTGGACATCACCTTCCGCTTGTTCCTTCTCAATGTCCGAAATGAGATGTGCAACCGATTTTTTCATGACCCGCGCGCTTTTGACAACTTGTGGTAGAAAAATCTTACCGTCGCCAAAAAGTTCACCGACACGGTTCATAGCGCGTGCTTCCTTTGCAAGTGTCTTGAGTACTGTTAATTTTTCTTCCAGCGGCATTTGCTGAATTAGATCAATAACCTGTTCAGTTGTTAATTCGAGCGTTAGACTCATGCACATTACCTTCTGTCTGTCAAACTGTAGATTTCCTCTTTTGGAAACTTTGTAGATGAAAGCCTGCTTGAATAATTGGTAGCAAGGTCATTTGTAGGAAGTCATGTATTAAGTGTTGGCTGCTACATACCTGCGCCCCGCTGGGGCTTGGGGCCACGGGGTTTCGAAGTTTCTACACACCTTCCGCCCCGCTGGGGCTGTTAGAGGCTGGTGCGCAGTGCGCACCCTACAAATGTACTTTTCAAACAGGTTCTTAGGACTTACGCAGTCGATCACTCAAATCTGCCTAATCCGACAGTAGGGAATAACGATCGTTATTCCCTACAAAAGCCTTTACACCTTAATTTTCGTTCATAACTGTCTAAACATTGGGAGTAACTTAAATGCCAGACAGGTCCTTGTGCCTTAAACAAACTTTTGTCTACTACCAAATCGGTTAAGGTAAACTGCTCAGACAAATCGACCGCATACTGACCGAAGTAAGAACTCGGGCAACCGACTCCGTTTGAATGTTGAACTTTAACTTATCGAAAAAACGCTCACCCCACCCGACTCGTCACCAACAGCAATATGCTGATCATTCGGTGACCAAACGAGGCTTGTGACCCCCGCTGTCAGAGCGACTTCATGAACCGCCCGAGAGCGGTGTCGGCCCTGCAATTGCCAGACGTAGACCAGACCGTCGGCACCGCCCGAGGCAAGCAGTTTTCCACGATGTTGAAAACGCACAACGCTGAGAAAATCCTGGTGCCCGGAAAGCATAATGGGGTTGGTATTGGCCGGTCCGCGACCGGAACAATCCCACACCGCAACTTCCTGACCGCCGCCCGTAGCCAAGTATCGACTCGTGGCATCCCACGAGATTTCTCGCACTTTCGTCGGATAGCCAGACATTTGCAAGTCGTCACCGGTAGACATAATCCAAAAATGTACAGTCGAATCTTGATCTCCGGTGGCGATGTATTTGCCATCAGGGCTCCACTCAATCACCAGTGATGAGCCTTTCCATTCCAATCGGCGGACAGCTTCCGACTGTTGCGGGTCCCACAGCGTGACGCCGCCATAGGCAATCGAGGCAAGTTGCCTTACACGCGGTCTCCACTGGAAACCAGAAATCGTGCTCTGATGGTCGGGGTATTCGCGAACAAGGTCGCCGACAGCGTTCCACAGTTTCAGCTTACGACCAGCGGCAGAGGCGAGTATCGGTCCTTTGCCGCCACTCCAAGCCAGGTGCTCAACCCATGCTGCGCCCCCGTCAAGCGAATGGGTCGCTTCGCCACTTGTCATATCCCACAACCGAATTTTCCCATCTTGTCCTGCGCTTGCAAGCACCTTGCTGTCTGGACGCCACGCTATTGACATTGTGCCGAATTCATGCCCTTCAAAGACATGGATAACCGCTCGACGACGACCTTCAAAAATTGTTACCGGACCGAGAACCGACGCGGCAGCGATGTATCTCCCATCAGGTGACCACGCCAGATCAATGACGTGGTCGCTGATGGTTGCGGTCCAATTTTCGCGCAGTCGAGAGGGCTGGGCAAAGCGGTTGTTCAGATTGTTCAAGCGAGACATGCTTCAAACCCTTCAGTCAACTCAGCCCGGTCGAGATTGCGCCCGATGAAGATGAGGCTATTGTAGCGCGATTCACCACCCCATGGGCGGTCGGGGCGACCGTCGAAAAGCATATGAACACCTTGGAAGACGAATCGGTTTGGCTGACCCTTGATGCTCAGAATACCTTTCATGCGGAAGATGTCGAGACCTTTTGTCCGAAGCAGATCGCCAATCCAATCGTTCAGCCGGTCGGGGTCGAGGTCGCCGGGGGTTGTGATGCCGACGGATGTGACTTCGTCATCATGTTCGTGGTCTGGCTTAAATTCGCGGTCAACAACTGGCTTGACAAGGGTGCCGCTGCCAAAGAGCTGTGCTTGGAATTCGTCGGGGTGATGCTCGGTAAACAGCGCGTAAGCACCGGGGCGGTCGATCTGCACATCAAAGCATAATTCGTCCGCTGTGAGATTCAACTCAATGAGCTGTCCACTCGGTTGAAGGGTGCCACCCGCCGAAAGTTCATGCTCATCATCGGAGAAAACCATAACGACTGGCTCAACAGCGGCATTCAAAGCTTCATCGGTTGACTCATTTACGGGCACCAACGCGACTTTCATCGTCGGGTCAGGACCTTCTTGGAGAACCAGTTCATGTGTGCCTGCCGAAAGGTTATAAACACCAGCCCATTCAAAGGGATACTCCGGTTCCATAAACTGTGGGTCAACCTCCATCGCCCGGTCCAGATCGAATCCGCCGACATTGAGAATCTTGTCCATTTCAACCGCGGCGTTTTTCGTTCGGTAAATCTTCGCTGCGGCGTTCATGCTGCGAATTCTGGATTCCAGTTGATCCAACTCTTCCTCGGTCACAAGGTCAATCTTGTTCAACAAAATGACATCGGCAAAGGCAATCTGTTCACGTGCCTCGTCGCTGTCATCGATGTGCTGCCAGATGTGTTTGGCATCAACCACCGTTGTGACGGAATCCAGTTGCAGTTTCTCCTCCATTTCGGCGTCCATGAAGAACGTCTGAGCAACTGGCCCGGGATCCGCAAGCCCTGTGGTTTCGACCATGATGTAGTCGAACTTATCGCGACGCTTCATCAGATTCCCCAAAATACGGATGAGATCACCGCGTACTGTGCAGCAGATGCAACCATTGTTCATCTCGAAAATCTCTTCTTCGGCACCGATGACCAAATCATTATCGACGCCAATCTCGCCAAACTCGTTTTCGATAACGGCGATACGTTTGCCATGGTTTTCGGTGAGAATGCGGTTGAGAAGCGTGGTTTTACCAGACCCTAAAAAGCCCGTCAACACAGTGACGGGGACTTGATTGTTTAGCATGGCTGTGTTCATCTTTTTCTCCTTGTTGAATTTAGCCAGCGGTCAAGCTAACGATGTCCGTCTGCTTCACCTCCGCCAGCGGTTTATGAATCTTGTATTGCCGGGGTTGTCCGGGTGTCTCCATGATTGCAATGACCGTTTCAATAGGCGGGCAGCCTTCTTCGGTACATTGTAACTGAGTAATCATCACCGAGACATCTTCTGATAGGTCAAAGGTTTGGGATACCCACGATTTGACTTGGACGAGTTGCCGTGGGTCACTCTCTTTTTGCGAATTGAAAAAATTCAGCACTGTTGTATGGTCTCCTTTCCTCGTATATGATGCTGTTTTAATACCTGAAATCTCGCCACGAATCGGTCATCGCACACGATTCTGACTATATTTTTCTCAAGTCCGCGGTCTCTATTCTGCGGGAGGCGTGTACGGAACTACGCCAATCAGTTGCACAGTCCTCTAAACCGTCTGTCATCAAACTCGTATTAATGCAGCAACTTTGTACTACTGAACGCTTGTCATGGTCAAGCCTTGTAGTTCACGGGTCGCTTGTTTTTTCTCAAACTCGAACGAGGGAGATCGAAATCGATCAAAACGGTGACTATCAAAGGTTGAAGGCAACGGAAGTAGCGCATCTGTCCGTGCCAGGGCTTCCGCCCAATCCACGAGTCGCGCATAGTGTAGATGGGATTCTATCTGTCCTAACCACACGACGTCATGCGGTGATGTGATACAGACGACATTTGCGAGATCGCACGGCCCAAGGCAGCCTTCGCTTATTGTCAATGTTATTGACGGGGACAGCCGCCTGTTACGCCACTCCTGTTTGAGCCACTCGACCGGCACAGGCGGATTTCGTTTCTCTGTCACGCCACAACAACAGCCCTTACAGACCAGCATATGCGCTAAGACACGCCGCTTTGATGCCAGCTTGGGCGACGATTCGATTCCATCTACTCTCATACCTTTTTCCTGTGTTTTACACTTCTGTGAATATACCGATTTATCACTACCCAATGATATTCAAGGGTAGTGATGAATTTTCTCGGCATTTATTTTAAAATAACCAGCCGCTTCATCTATTATCTGAGCTTGAGGTTTACCAATCGCTTCCAGGTTGTGAAAGCAAGTATTCGACGAGGTCATGCCACTTTGCAGCCATCTCGTGTGCAGGAATACGTTTCTTCTTCCATGCGTCAGTACACCGTTGGCGATAGTCAAGCCCACATTCAGAAATAATCCACCGTTCGTAGTCGCCTATCCATGCGAAACCTTGAGTGAGCAAACTGAAAACACGACGCCACTCTTCCACATCACATGGCTGCGTAAGCTCAGGGAGTTGCTCCGATTTCCATATGGGCAACGAAAAATCGGCCGCTGCTGTCTGTTTGGGCATGAATTTGTAACGCTGCAAGAAAAGTCCTCCTCGGTCCCCATCACCATAGAAAAACCCGAATCCCCATAAAATAACTCGACTTTTGCCAGAGCTACGCCACTCATAAGCGGTACTTCCGTGCTTACCTTCCGGCGGGCGATGTTTGGTGAGACCGTAGGTGAGCAAAGCATTTCCTTCTGCCCGGCGAATGTCCTGTCCCCAACACCACAACTGTTGGTCCAACAGCGTCGTCCCGATCTTCCTGACCTTGTTCAATGCACCTAACCAACGTGCAGATTCGTTGTCAGTTCTGCCAGACATGACTTATTCCTCCATAAGAAGCGATTTCTACTCCTCCACAAGGTCACGCAGCAACTCAAAAGCGTTGTCAAGAACTGCATCTTGGCGTGTTTTCTCTGTAGCTTGGCACGCTTCAAAGCGCGATTGCAACTCAGTAGCGTCGATTCCGCCATACTCACCGATAAAGACTAACTGCGTGCCCGGCTTCTCGTCGCCCCACGGCGCACCAATGATCAGACGCGCCCGTTGGCCGACAACGTGGACGATTCCCTTCCGATCCGGAGTCTCATCAAGATAGACAAAGCCTTTGGCACGGTAGATCGTCGCCGGTAAGGTTTTCACCGCCTGACGCACTGCCCGATGTGAGAGCGGTTTGTCGGTCGTATAACTCCACGTATTAAAGACCAACGTATGGTCGTGTTCGTGGCTATGTTCGTGATGGTGTTCATCCGCGTGGTCATGTGCATGGTCGTGGTCATGCGCCTCTCCGTCGGCATGGACGTGAACATCCAAGCCCGATTTCCCCGAAAAGCGTTGGAGGTCGTATGTCCCGACGCCGAGCACCAAATCGAGCGGAACCTTACCGTGTGTGGTTTCGAGGATACGCGCCTTCGGAACCAGGTTTTTGACAAAGGCTGCCAATTTCTCCCGTTTTTTATCATTGATCAAGTCAACCTTGTTCAGCACCACAATGTCTGCCATAGCGATTTGGTCTAACATGAGCTCCCGATGCTTGACGTCTACCTGATCAATCTGATCGGAATCAACCACGGTCAGCATACTGTCCACTCGCGCCCCTGACCGCAATTCGGGCGACATGAAGGTCAATGAAACCGCTAGAGGGTCAGATACACCGCTGGTTTCAACGACGATATACTCCGGCGGGTCTGCGCGTTGAATCAATTGTACCGTGGCCTCAAGCAGGTCGTCGCGAATTGAGCAGCAGATACACCCGTTGGAAAGGTTGATGGTGGATTCCCCAGAGACGCCAGCGATCAACTCGGCGTCAATGTTAATCTCTCCAAAATCGTTGACCAATACTGCCACGCGCAATCCGTGGTCGGCGTTGAGAATATGGTTGAGCAGGGAGGTTTTGCCCGCGCCTAAAAAGCCGCTGATGATAGTCACCGGAATCGGTTCTGTAAAGTCTTGAATTTCAGTCATCCTCTTATTTCTTGAATTATAAATTGCTTGTATTCGTGGATTCGTCACGCTGACTGAGTGTCTTGAGTCCCCGAGTCGAGGCCTGTTTTCATCACTCAGTCTCTAAAATACGGCCGGGTGAACGCCTATTCTCTCCAAATATTCCAACAGCATGCACAGCCGACCGGGTGATTGAGGCTGGGTTCCTCCGGGGTCTCAAGCTCTCCAGGTTCATCGGCCTCTTCGGTACCCGACTCGCCGGAATCTACTTCAGTATCGGATAGATTGGAGCACCCCCGGCTGATGAGAAAGGTGGGGGCACTAATGACCTTTTCGACACGAGGCGTATAGCAGATGGGGCATTCGACAACCACTTCGTCCAACTGTGCAGGGGAAAGCCGTTCCTCAAAGAGAATATCACAGTCGGGACATTCAAATTCATAAATCGGCATTGCGTGTTTCCTGATCGATCTGGGCACTTAAACGTCCGGTTCAATTGCCGATAACGTTTCACATTTCACGTCTTCATTGCCTCCGATACGCTAACTCGCCTCTCAAGGCGTTCACGATGGTATCTATGTTGTGACGCATCAACCCGATATACGTCCCTTCAGGAGTTCCAGGCGTTCCCATCGCATCGGCGAAAAGACCGCCGCCGATTTCGACCTCGAACCCCTTTGCGCGAACAGCGGCTTGAACAGCCTCGATGCCCTGCGGTGGGGTTGAGGTTTCAACGAACATCGCCGGGATTCGATGTTCAATAATAAACGCCGCGAGTTCTCTGACATCGGCGACGCCCACTTCCGTTTCTGTGTTCAACCCTTGAAGCCCACGCACCTCGAAACCGTAAGCGCGTCCGAGGTAACCGAATGCATCGTGCGTCGTGACGAGAACGCGACGTTGAGTGGGTATCTGTGCCGCGAGGTTTTGTAGGTCGTCATGCAATGTTTTCAACGCTGCCAGGTAATTCTTCGCGTTAGAACGATAATATTCGGCGTTATTAGGGTCGGCTTGAGCCAACGTGTCTCGAACCCCTTCAACTGCTTTCATCCAGAGCGACACATCGTGCCAGACATGTGGGTCGTAACCGCCCTGAAATTCAGATGAGGTCCGAAGTTGTGAGCGTAGGATCCCGTCCGTAACGGCGACGGCCTTCGTTTGATACGCCATCTTATCGTGGGCGGTGCCTATAATTTTCATTTCGAGATTCAAGCCGTTGTAGAAGATAATATCAGCGCCCTTTAGCCGTTCGACGTCTCCCTCTGTCGGTTTATAGAGATGCGGATCAACTCCTGCACCGACAATCCCGGTGACATCAATCCTATCTTGACCAATATTTTCCAAAATGTCGGTAATCATGCCGATTGTTGCGACGACATGAAGTTTTTTATCTGTCGTAAGGTTTGCATTTGTGGGGTCTTCTGTGTTATCCTTTTGACATCCGCCAGCAACCGTCAGCAGTAACACCAGCAAACATAAACTCGTCTTGATAAATTGCCAATCCATTCTGTTCACTCCTTCTGAATTTGTTAGGAGTTAGGCACTTCAGTTCGTAGTAGTGCACCTGTCCCCCTAGCCTCGGAACGGACGATAAATCGCCCTACTACAAACCTAAGCCCTAACTGTAGTCGTCCAACTCATCGAGTGTTGGTGTGCGGTGATAAATTACCGAACTACGAGAGGTTGAACGTTCAACTGTGTAAGCTCTATTTGTTATATTATAACATAACGAATTCAGAAGTCAAGTCAGAAATGGAATCTTCTAGATAGGAGGAGTTGACTGAACCTTTAACGAAGAAAACAAGACGGCATTGTCGTTCTTTTCCACTAAAGAAAAGACGTTTTGAATTCATTGACAAAGACGGCTTTATATCATAACATAACATACACCGTCACTTATTAAGGAGCTAGGGATATGTCTTTTACGGATGCGGAAAACACAACATTTGACGCCTTTCCCAAGCCAATCCATGACCATTCTCAGTGCGTCAAAGAGGCATTGGCAAAGGCTTTGGCGATCTGTCAGGTGCGAGGCGTGCGATTTACCGAGCTACGAAAACAGGTTTTTGAACTCGTGTGCGCTAGCCACAAGCCAATCGGCGCCTACGATATTCTTGACACCTTTCAAAAACGTGGCCGGAAAACCGCACCGCCAACTGTCTACCGGGCCCTTGACTTTCTGCTTGAGCAAGGTTTGATTCATCGGATTGCCTCGTTAAACGCCTATATCGGATGTGACTTCCCACAGGAACCTCATCGTGGCCAGTTTATCATCTGCAAATTGTGTGGCGAGACAACTGAGCTTGTCAGTCACAAGATCGAGAAGTGTATTGCTGTCGCCGCCGAGAAACTTGACTTTCAGGTTCAATCCAGAGTGATCGAGATTCTTGGCGTCTGCTCGGTCTGCCAGTTAATAACCCCGCCCTGAAGGGCGAGGCTTGCACTCCCGCGCCACCGGGCACTTGCAAGTTAAACCGTTGACTAGACGATTATATCACGGGTCTAAGGCGTGGCAGCCTAACTGATGGTTCGGGTGCTCCCCAAGCCTGAATCCACTCTGATTCCGTTCTTGTGTGTCTTTCCGCGCTTTGGTGGCTGCTTCGGATGAGAAGCTATGCGTCATAGTACCGGAAAACAGAACCCAAACACAGATAACGCTCAAATGGCTTTGATGCCAGATAATTTGCTTCTGCACCATCAACTGGATTCGCGCTAAGATTCCAGTTGATGGTGCAGCCTTGTCTTTTTTATTTTTTTTGGCTCATATTAAGAAATCGTGCAACAGAAACCGAGTTTTGAAGAAAAAACTCGGTTTCTCTTCATGCTTTGCACTCTCTTTTTATATGAGCCATTTTTTGCGTCCCTTCCCTAAACTTGATGTCGATGGATGTTTGTTACAAACGTCGTCTTTTGAAGATAGAAGAAAAAAACCAGATGGCTGCAAAAAAAATCTTGACACAGGAAAAGATATCCGGTATAATTAACAGTGTTAAGTTAAATTACTATGTAAATCAGGGGCAAAACAGTGGGTACCAAAGAACGCAGAGCTAGGGAAAAAGAGCAGTTACGGCGTCAAATTCTTTCTGCAGCGCGCGAGTTGTTCGTCAATGAAGGCTACGAGAATGTTTCAATGCGAAAGATCGCTAACAAGATTGAGTATTCACCGACGACAATCTATCTTTATTTTAAGGACAAGGCGGACCTTTTAGATTCCGCTTGTCAGGAGACCCTCTTGGACCTGTTGAACACGCTTGAGTTGCTAAACAGAGATAAGAGCGACCCTGTCGAGACTCTGAGAAAAAGTGGGAAAGCCTATGTCGAATTCGGCTTGAAATATCCGCAAGATTACAAATTAACGTTTGTTGTCCGTCCCCAGTTCCAGAAGGGGTTAGGTCTGGGAGAGGGATCGGTTGGCGAAAGGGTGTTTAATTACCTGCGCGAAATGGTGTCTGAATGTATTCAACAGAAGGCATTCCGTCAGGTGGATGTCGAAACCACTGGTCAGGCCCTGTGGTCAGCGGTTCACGGCGTCACATTGCTCCTGATCGATTTTTCCGATTTCCCTTGGGCTGAGAAAGACAAATTGATCGATACGGTCATTCACACGATGATCGAGGGTTTGAAGGCGTAAGCGTCAAAAAAGATAACTTAATTAGGAGGTGCTATATGCACATGAGAACACTTTTCATCGTTATATTGGCGATAACATTATATGGTTGCGACGCAGTTGTTGATACAGTGGTAACGCGGCCGGAGGAGAACCCACTTGTCGGGGTGTGGACCATCGAGACGATAGACGGTCAAACCATAGGGATGGCTATCCCCGGAGCGCAAAAGCTCGCTGATTTCTTTGACATCTGGACGTTCTATCGTGATGGTCGATACGAGCGGATATGGGGATGGATGCCCGCAGCCAACGCCGATGGTGTATTCGTCTCACCGCCCCTCTACTTTAGTATTGATGGGACCTATACTGTGGAGGGGGCGCGATTTACCGTGACGGTTGAGAGCTCACTATTCTTTGGCGATGCGCCAAGCCCCGGTGACGAGATGAGCGGCACATGGGTCAGGGAGGGATCGACATTGATACTCACCTATGATGTTGGAACGGTTATTGTCCTGAAAGAAAGGCTGTGAAACAGGTGGTTCAACAACTTACAGTCAGTTCCCCATAATATACTCCTACGCAAGTTTGCTACCACAATCAAGTTGGGATTGACCACCACCAATTATCATTCATCAGAGTTCTATAAATAAATAGACTAGGAGTTACGCACTTCAGTCCCGATTTTATCGGGATTCAAAGCAATTTGTAGTAGCCCAATTGATTGCTTTCTCCCCGCTTGCGGGGGAGTTAGAGGAGGTCGAAATGGAGACTTTGAGCCTTCAACTGCGTAATTCCTATAGACATTAAAAGTAGTAGGCACATTATATGGCGAAGGTCGCCATATTTTTTTGGCTGGTATGTTAACGATGTTAATTTATTTATCTATGTTAATTCACAGAAAATCCTGAAAGGAAAATTAAGAATGAAAAAGCGAAACCTGTTCTACAGACACTTTCTTTTCGCAAAACTTAACTTGGCTTCTAATCACATGAGGTATTATGAACTGAGCCGGTTTTTTATGCTGATTTTTGGAGTCTTCCAATTGGGATGTTCAAGTCTGCTTGGCAAAGAAGCTGATCCGATGTCGCCTGCCCCGACGGAATTTACCTTTGAGCAGTACGAGGTCATCACCGGTGCGGCGAAACACCAGACGGTTTTGACGGGGTTTCTGCTCGGTAATGCTACCGCAGAACTTATTGCGGTGAATATCGACGAGGAAGACAGCCGCGGCTTGTGTATCTATGCGTTCGATGACGACAGTTGGGCACTGAAACTGGAAGCAACGCTCCGCCCTGAAGTATTGTTTGTTGATGTGGCTAATATTGGCGGACGTGATCGCTTGATTATCTACGAGAATGGTCGCCTGAACTGGTTCGATCCCGAATCAGCAAGGGATTATCCGCTGGTGGCGGTTACTTCGAACGCTCCGCCTCCCAAAGGCGAGATTCCCCACCTTGATATCACCCATGATCTCAACGGTGATAATCGCGACGACTTGGTTGTACCAGACTCCGATGGCTTCTGGATATTCATTCAGATGGACGATGGTATGTTCGCCGATCCAGTGAAGATTGGTCCTGCCATTGAGATAGATAGAATCTACGCAGCCGACGGATATCGCTACAACCCTTGGACTGAAGCTCGAATCCATGAGATGGACTATGACCAGGATGGTCGCAGCGATTTAGTATTCTGGAACGAAGATCATTTTGTCGTTCATTGCCAAGATGAGCGTGGGTTATTCTCCCCGGTGGCTAAAACCTTCACAACCGAGGTTGCCTTCGACTCCGATGATCTCGGTTCGCTTGTCGCTCCCGACGGGGTTCGTGGCAGACGTTTCGATCACGGAGCACCCGGTGCCATGACGGGGAGGGTGCTGCACAGGTTGACCGACGTGAACCACGACGGTATTGCCGATCTCTCAATCTTTTCGTTGCGAGCGGGTAAAAGTGGTTTTCTAGGGCAGACCTCCGAACTGTGGAATATGCAATCCAGTTACGAGGTGCACCTCGGCAGGCAGACGCCCAATGGTACTGTGTTCGAGACGGAGGTCGGCACCATGGTTCGGTCGGACGGCATCCCGTTTGAGATGGACGCGTGCGACTTTGACCACGACGGTCAGACCGATGTGATGTTCGCGGTTATTGACCCGGGGATATTCAAAATCATTGGTATGTTAGCTAGGGGAATTGCGACGCGTTCCACATTGATGGATCTCAATCTCTATCGTATGGAAGGCGGTTCGTACCCCGACAAACGTGACGCTAGTTACAAAATCAAGGCGTACACGCCCGGCGATTCAGGGAAGAAAGCGATGCACTTCCCGTCGTTGCTGTTTGGGGATGTGAACGGCGATGAACGCCCGGACCTACTAGTGCAGAACGGACCAAAAGAATTGCACGTCTTTATCGGCGTACTGGGGCCAGATCTATTTGCCCGGAAGCCTCAAAAAGTAGCGGTGATCATGCCCTACGAGGAATACACTTGGTTGGTGGACTTTAACAAGGACGGGATGCAGGATCTCCTCATGCATCATCCATCCACCACGGAAACGCATCGGGTGACAATGCTGATCGCTCGATGAACGGAATTGGTGATTTATATCGTTGCGTTTCACATTTTACATTTCACATTTCAAAAAGGAGAAAAACAGTGATACGTTCAATTTTTTGCTTAATGGCTACGGTTTTAGGGATAACCTTCAGTTTCTTAACTCAAGTGCAAGCAGCTGACCTCACCAGAAATTTCGGTATTGGACTCCAGGGAGCTACACCTGCATACGGTCTTGTTCAAGAGCAGTCGGAGCCGATTCTGGGCGGAATCAGTTTTCGCTATAACGGACTTGCGCCCGTCTATTTTCAAACCGTTGGGCATTTTGTCCTCAATGATCAGGATAACGACCATATAGTAGGTGCCAGCATTTCGTATGCTATATTTGAACACGAAAGTCAGTGGAATATTGCGCGACTTTATTTCGAATTAGAGGGTGGTGGCCGGTATCAAAAAAGGCAGGAACTCAGTCAAGAGACGCTCAAAACCACCACTCTCGGAGCTGGACTCGCTTTTGGGGGTGAACTTGTGTTCTCACTGGGCGGGATTCCTCTTGGCTTGAACGTAAAAGTCGGTCAAGGGGTTGGCAGGGAAACAACCGACTCTCAATCCAAGGGTCGCGCTGGTGTTTACGTAGGAACGGGTATACACGCCTATTTTTAGAATTTCTTTTTGGCTCATGTAAAGAGAAAGTGTAAAATATGAAGCGAAATCGTAGGGGCGGGGTTTCCCCGCCCACAGTAGGGGTCAGGTGACCCAATCCCTACAAAACCGATTGCTGTTGTGTGCTTTCTTAACATCAGCCACTCATGTTATCCCTATAACATCTACTTATCAATCAAAATGTCTTGTTTTTCTCGATCATTTTGTTTATCATGAGAGAAAGACAGAAAGGGTAGGGGAATGATTCATAAACAGATTGGGGCAGCACTAATCACGATTTTAGTATGCGCGTTATTTTGTCAGCCAAGCGCAGCTTCCGCTGAATCGAGTGAGGCAGCGCAGCTCTATGAGACTGCTTTTGGACTGATAGTTGAAGGGGATTACAGTGACGCGTACGATCGGCTCAACGAAGTCATTGACAGATACCCGAATACTGTCTATGCGCGGTTTGCGGAAGACCGGAAGCAACGGTTGGAACAACTGAATCTACCAAGCATCCGGCGCAAGAAAATCGACCAGAGCGGTCGAGTTGGAACGGTGGTGTTCAGCACCTTATATTCAACATGGCTGGGATTTGGCACAGCGAGGCTTATTGATGAAACGGACAACGCCAAAACCATCGCTGGGGGGCTGATGATAGGGGCACCGGCGGGACTTCTGACCTCTCTAGTTGTGACGCGAAATGCCAAATTGACTCGTGGACAATCTGCTTTAATCAACTTCAGTGGTCTTTGGGGGACATGGCAGGGACTAGGCTGGACAATTCTCATCGACGAAGATGATGACGAAAAATCATTGATTAGGGGGGCAATGATTGGCGGGCTGTCCGGTATTCTGGCAACCTCTATTCTCACAAGAAAAATTGATCCGAATTTAGGGGACATGGCGATAATCAATTACGGTGCACTTTGGGGCACATGGTTATCTATGTGTTCAGGTCAGGTTGCCGGTGTTGAAGGTGGTGATGAACTACTCGCTTGGACGCTCATCGGGGGCAATATAGGCGCGATAACAATGGCATCGCTTTCCCCAAAAATTGACATCACATCGGCACGGGCGCACTGGATTAATCTGGGAGGGGTTATTGGCACTACCGTTGCTAGCGGAATAGTGGTGATAATCGCTGAAGATGAAATTAGTGCGGAGGCCGCATTTGGTCTCCTGATGGTTGGTGGCATTGCTGGGCTTATTACAGGCATTTATAATACCCGTCAGATTCCACCGCCAGAAGCAGGTGAAAGGTTGAGTCGGCGAAATAATTCGACATCCTGGGATCGACCTCCACACCAATTGCAGTTGAATTCTGACGGTGTACAGGTCAATTTTCTCAACGTCCAATTTTAATCACAGATTTTTATTGGTTGAGTTAGCAATCAAGGAGATTGAAAATATGCCGAATCAATTCATCAAAATTATCATCGCAGCCCTGCTTTTCTGTTTCTCACACTCGTTGTGGGCAAATGAGATTGAATCGGAAATCAAGGCTGTGGAAGCACAATTAATCTATGAAGATGCCCTTAAGCAGGTTGTCGATGGGAAATACGATAAAGCACTCAGACGACTGGATTGGATTGTCTCCGCATATCCTGAAACGAGGTACATGCAATTAGCGACGGATAAAAAAGAAGAGGTTGGTATTCTACTGCAACAGCCCAAACCGATCAGTGGCGTGAGCAGAGCGGGGTTGGTCGGGTTTGGTACGCTCTACACGACATGGCTAGGCGTTGGTACGCTGGTACTTCTGGACGTAGAGAATCCGCCCTTCTATGGTCTCGCTTTAATCGCGGGTCCCTTGAGTGGATTATTTGGTTCGCTAAGTTTTACACGAGAGAGCGAACTGAGCGATGGGCAGGCTTCACTAATTACCCTCGGAGGGACCTGGGGTATCTGGCAAGCGGTTGCAGCGGCAAACCTTGCCAATGCTGATGAGAAGTTGACCGTGGGGGCAAGCATGGTGGGCGGCGCACTTGGACTGGCGTTGACTAGCAGCATTGTCAGAGGCAGAAACATCAGTCCCGGTGATGCGACACTAATCAATTTCGGTGGGATTTGGGGAACATGGTTTGCAATCTGTGGAGCGATGGCTGCTCGCGACAGGAGCAGTGATAACAGCAAATTTGTTCTCGGCAGTGCAATGATGGGCGGCAATATTGGACTATCAGCCATGGCGGCATGGTCAACGAAGCTGAACATGAGTCGCGCCCGCGCACGTCTTATTAACATCGGGGGCATTGTAGGTACACTCTACGGTTTAGGCACGAGTATTCTGCTTGATATTGAGCCGGAGGACCGAACGTTCTGGTCACTCATGGGAATCGGCGGTGTGGTTGGGTTAACAGCGGGTGCTTATTTTACTCGGAACTATGACATTCCAGAGAGTTATTTCACAAAAAGTGGCATGGGATTGCTGAATCTTGAGCCCGCTGAGAAGAGATGGAACCTGTCTTTGCCGGCGATTACTGTTGTCCCTGTCGGCGGTATAGATTCGCGGATTTCTGATGTTGAGTTGCGGACATCGTTGGTTCAGATTCGGTTCTAACAGCAGAGGTTGGAGAGGAGCACTGCATAAAGGCGCAATGAACAAGGTTGAGGGGGCGCGCTCTACAACAGATTGGACGTTTCCTGACAGGACTACCATCCGGGCGTACTATGTCGGCATGTTTCTCTACTGGGGTGCGCTATATGTCTACTCACCGATTCTATCAGTATACGCTCAGTCGTTGGGGGCATCATTCACAACAGTGGGGATGGTTGTCGGAGCGTACGGCTTCGTGCAGATGTGGCTACGAATTCCGTTGGGTGTATGGTCGGATCGGTTGGGACGGCGCTTGCCCTTTCTTTACGCTGGGCACTTTTTCAACCTCGTTGGGTGTTTGGGGCTTGCGATGGCACCGACGCCGATGTACCTTGTGATCTTCCGCGGTGTGCTTGGTATTAGTGCCGCCACATGGGTTGCGTTCACCGTCCTTTTCGCGAGTTATTTCCCGTCAGATCAGAGTCCCAAAGCGATGGGTGTTGTTACGGCTATCAATGGTATCTCACTTATTGTCGTCAATGGATTCGGCGGTCAAATCGCTCAGATGTGGGGGATGGGGGCGACATTCTATGTCGGTGCAGTTCTAGCGGCTATGGGGCTCATAGCAACTGTGCCGATCAAGGAACATCGGGCGACCCATAAACCTCCCACATTTCGACAGATATGGCGCATCATCACACACCCTGCCTTGATGATCGTTGCGCTGATTACAGCGCTCAATCACTATTCATTTTGGGCAACCACTTTTGGATTTATCCCGGTCCATGCGGCGAATATAGGCGCAAGCAAATTGGCACTCGGCATCATTGGCGTAGCGGCGTTGGTGCCCTATACGTTAACTGCTCCGATGAATCATCATTTTGCTGCCCGATTGGGCGAAAATCGCGCTGCCTCTGTAGGAATTATGGTGATGGCGGCGACGATGTTTGTTGTTCCTCTGATCAAAAATATTCCGCTGTTGGCGGTTGCCCAAGGCGTGAGTGGGTTGGGGCGCGGTCTCGTATACCCTTTGCTGATGGGACTGAGTATCCGGGAGATAGCTGGTGAGGACCGGGCGACAGCAATGGGCGTTTTTCAAGCGGTATACGCAATCGGCATGTTTTTGGGACCAATGACCGCTGGGGTTGTTGCCGATGCGGTGGGACTTTCTGGGGCATTCATCATTGCCGGGACGGTTTCGGTGATTGCGGCAGCCGCAGCGTTAACCTTGCTCGGACGGACGAACGATCTGTCAAAACGTGGGCGAGTATGAAGCTCAATTGCTACACATCACAATTTTCCGTCCGCCCGCATTCGTGCACCGTAAGCTTCGATTTTGGCTTTTTCCTCTGGTGTGAGTGTGTGGCGATCAGACAGTGCCGATGCGATCTGACAGAAGCGGGGCACGTTTCGCAATCCCATAATTGTTATGCCTACCGATTCATGACTGAGGACGTAGCGATAGAACTGTTCTGGCGCCGGTGCGCCTTCACCATCAAAGAGCTTATCATTGCGTGACGCATTCATGATCACCACGCCGGTGTTATGCTTGCGTGCCTCCGGGAACACGGTGCTCTCTGGTTCCTTCATGGCGCAATTGTACCAACACAGGACAGTATCAAAAAATCCGGTTGCAACCGCCTGCCCAATCTGTTCCCAATCGTGCCCTGTAACGCCAATGAAGCGGATGAGTCCTTCCTCTCGCGCTTTTTGAACTGCTTCCAATGCGCCATCGGCACCCAAAGCACGATTCCGTTCCTCTTCGGTGTTTAGATGGTGGAGTTGGTAGATGTCGATGTAATCTGTTTTCAACAGGCGCAGCGATGTTTCGAGATCTCGTCGTGCTCCCTCGGCATCGCGCTGTTGGGTCTTGGTCGCCAGAGTCAGTTCATGCCGCCGTCCTTGGATGGCATTTCCGATAACCCTTTCGTCGTCTCCCTCCCGATACGCTCGTGCTGTGTCCATATAATTGACGCCACAGTCTAATGCGGCTCGATACCCATCGGCAGTTTCACAATACGCACCGCCGGTCCCCAGTCGAGTTACGACCAATCCTGTTCGACCAAGGGTTATTTGAGGAATCTGATCTGCCATGAGCGTACACCTCCGTGTTTTGTTGACTGCTCCCAATGTTGAAACATTGGGATTCTTAATAGACTGATTGGTAGACATTTTCTGTCTCCATGCTATTTTCTTGCTTCAGCGATTCTTGCCTCGTGTTGCAGATGAGGACTTACAAAATCTCCACCCCGATAAATCGGGATCTCCCGATAAATCGGGACGTTTTAAGTCTCCGTGTGTCCCACGGCGACGGTTCTGAGGTTTATCGCAGCGTTAAGGTCTCTGTCTTGGGTATGCCCACAATCACTGCAATGGTACATCCTATCCGATAGTGACAGGTCTTTGTCTTTTGCCCCACAAGCCGAGCATGTCTTACTGCTTGGGTAGAAGGTGTCTGCCTCTACAATTTTAACCCCCATACGTTCTGCTTTGTATGCAAGCATCGTGAGAAAACTGGATAGCGAAGCGTCCGATAATGCCTTTGCAAGCCTGTGGTTTTTTAACATACCTGCAACATTTAGCGACTCAATCCCAATACGACTTGCACCATTGACGATAGCCGTTGTTGCTTGGTGTTGGGCATCTTGTCGGATACAGGTGATACGGTAGTGCAGTTTGGCAAGTTTCGCTTTCGTCTTATGCCAATTCCGACTCCCTTTTTGCCGACGGCTTAACTGACGTTGCAGACGTTTTAGCTTCCGCTCGTAACGCTTTAAGGCTTTGGGGTTTTCGTGATACACACCTTCGGACGTGACTGCTAAGTGCTTGATACCTACGTCAACGCCAACGACAGGCAGATGGCGATTGGCAGCAATCGTATCGTTATCGAAAGTATCTACAGTGATAGAGGCGAACCAACGGTTAGCTGTCTTTGAGATGACAACTTTGACGATAGGGCCGAGGTGTCGAAGTGTTTGGAACATGCGAACCCAACCCATCTTGGGTAGTTTTATACGCTGTCCTTCGATAATAGTTGTGCCTCGACCTGCGTCTGCTTGGAAACTCTGCCCCTTAGAACGCTTCTTGAACTTAGGAAACCGACTCTCACCTGCCTTCCAACGTTTGACGGCATCCTGAAAGTTGAAGTAAATCGCATTATGAGCAGCTCGTTGATTTAACTCGTCACACCACGCATATTGCTCACGCTTGACAGAATTAAAACGTTTGTTTAACTCTATATGGCTATACCACTCGCCATTGGCTAAACCATCCTTAAAATCAGCAAGGGCGTGGTTATAAGCAACACGAGCATAGCCACAATGCTGTGCAAATTGAGTGGCTTGGACGTTGTTCGGATCTAATGCTATTTTGTGTGTTTTTAACATTGTTTGCCAAGAAAACCAACTAAAATTACGCCATCTGACCCAACGCTAAAGCATGGGGATTGTCTCTGGGATCTTCATTATGCCAACTATACACTATTGTCCCACTGGGACTGTGTTGGTTCATTGGTGCATTAATTATACTGGTTTATCAAGGCGTGTCGATCTAAAAGGTAGGGTTGCGATTCTGGGAAACTGCTTGACATGCTATCTGTCAGTCGTTAAAATATATCAAATCCCGACATTTGTCGCAATGTCTGTTAACAATAACCGGGTAAGAGGAGTTTCATTATATGCCGACATACGAATATAAATGCTTGGATTGTGGTATCCAATTTGATCGGTTTCAAGGTATCACCGAAGATCCCATCCAAGAATGTCCCGAATGTTCAGGTCAGACCAAGCGGTTAATTGGTGCTGGCGCCGGGCTGATTTTTAAGGGGTCCGGCTTCTACATCACGGACTATCGCAGTGAGGGGTACAAAGAGAGCGCGAAAAAGGACAAAGACCCGTCATCGAGCGGAGACGGGGATAGCAAGAGTGGCGATAGCAAAAGCGGGGACAGCAAGAGCAGCGATTCTAAACCTAGCAAGACAGAGAGCAGTAACACTTCCAAATCAACTTCAGATACCAGTGCTTGAGAGATAATTAATAAGCAATTCCACCCCGATAAGATTGGGATTCCAAGCAACATCTTGTGCGGAACTACCCACTGACACAATCGGCACCGTGTGCATAGGCAACGCTCTCGCTATAAACATTCGGACAGCTTGATTGTGTTTATTAGCTGAAAGGGGATAGCATGGCCCACACGCATCACCATCATGACCACGAACATCATCACCATGATGGAGAAGAAGATAGACATCAACATAGTCATCAACATCGCTTACAGGGAAAATTTCGATTCGCTATCCTGTTGACAACTTTTGTGTTCGGTATCGAACTAGTAGGCGGGATTTTGTCGAATAGCTTGGCGTTGTTGAGCGATGCGGCGCATGTTTTCTCAGATTCCATGTCGCTGATTATGAGTTGGTTGGCGATCTATCTGTCAACTCGTCCGGCAACTGGCTCACGCACCTATGGCTATCACCGGACAGAAGTATTCGCCGCATTCATCAACGGTATTTCACTGATTGCAATCTCTGGGTGGATATTTTACGAAGCTGTTCAGCGGTTTATGGAGCCTGAACCTGTTAAAAGCAGAGAGATGCTCGTCGTGGCGATCTTTGGATTTATTGCGAATATGGTCATCGTCTGGTTGTTTCATGGGGAAGGGCATAAGAACCTCAACGTGCGGAGTGCGGTGCTTCACGTCATTGGAGATGCGCTGGCTTCCATCGGCGTCATTGTGGGCGGGGTGGTGATATATTATACTAGTTGGTTCCTTATCGATCCAATTCTGAGTTGTGGTATTGGTCTAGTGGTCTTGATCGGCGCGGTCAGAATCACGAAAGAAGCCGTTCACATCTTATTGGAAGGTTCTCCGAAACATGCTGATGCCCACAAAGTAGCAGCGTGCATCAGCACTATCGATTCGGTCAAGGATGTTCATGACATGCACATCTGGTCCTTATGTTCTAATTATTTGGCGTTGAGCACGCATGTGTCGATCGCTGAGGACACAAGCAAATCGTCGCACGATTTACGGCGGGAGATTAACGACAAGTTACAAACGCAGTTTGGCATTTTCCACACGACAATTCAGATTGAACAGCCCGGTTGTCCCCACGAGGGCAATCTGCTGTGTAACGCATCCCACCATTGATGTAACAATCCCTCTTGATTATTTCGGAATTTCACATCTGAATCATCCATCATAGTTTTCGACCATCAATTATCCTATATTTTTACCATCTAATATGACCGGGGTAGATCTAACTCGTGGGTGGCCAAATAAGCGAGTACGAGGTTGTTGTTGACCGGCGCAACTTGATAGAGCCGCGTTTCCCGAAACTTGCGCTCCACATCGTATTCATCGACAAAGCCGTAGCCGCCGTGCGTGTCAAGACAGATATTGGCTGCCTGCCAACTCGCCTCAGAGGCGAGCAGTTTTGCCATATTTGCTTCTGTCCCACAGGGGGCATTGGTATCGAAGAGCCAAGCGGCTTTATAGCGAACCAGATCTGCTGCAACTGTCGCTGCATAAGCACGTACGATCGGGAACTGCACGCCTTGGTTGCGGCCAATCGGCGCGTCAAAGACCTCACGCTCGCGGGCGTAGGCACTCGCTCGATCAATGAACCAGTAACCATCGCCGATGGCTTCTGCTGCCAACAGAATCCGTTCGGCGTTCCAGCCATCGATGACGTAGCGGAAGCCATGGCCCTCCTCGCCGATCAGACTGTCGAGCGGCAGCCGTAGATCGCGGAACCAAACTTGGTAAGTTGCGTAGTTGAACATGGTGCGAACCGGCTGCACCTCTAATGTTCCCTCTTGACGGCGTGCATCGCGTAAATCGATCAGGAATAGGCTGAGTCCGTCCGTCCGGTTATCGACTGCTTCGCGGGGTGTTGTGCGTGCCAACAAGAGAAGTAGGTCTGATTGCTCGATGCGGCTGGTCCAGTTCTTATGACCGTTGACGATGTACGCGGAGCCATCATGCCGGGCAAAGGTGCGAATACTGGGGGTATCGGAGCCGGCTTCCGCTTCGGTGACCGAGAATGCTTGCAATCGCAACTCCCCGCTGGCGATGGCTGGCAGCCAACGCTCCTTCTGTGAATCGCTGCCGTGGCGAAGTAACGCGCCCATGAGATACATCTGTGCATGAAATGCCGCCGAGTTTCCACCCGAACGATTGATCTCCTCCAAAACAATGCTTGCCTCTGTCACGCCCAAGCCAAGCCCACCGTATTCTTCTGGAATCAGAATCGAAAGAAAACCGGCCTCTGTGAGTGCTTCGACAAAGGCTTGTGGATACGCACGCTCGCGGTCAGTCTCACGCCAGTAAGCATCGGGGAATTGAGCGCAGAAGTCGCGGATGCGCTCTCGGAGGGCTTCGTGTTCGGGTGAGGGGCGAAAATCCATCGAATCTCCCTTTCTAGTTGGAGGACTGTCAACGTTCTGGCAGCCCTTGCGTTCCTAGTTTTTATCTTATCACACGCCTGATGGGATTGCAAGATGGATTGCGGATTTGTTAGGGCCATTTAATTCTTCGAGCGGGGCAAGATGCCCTGCCTACGATGTAAGGGACAATCTGCCATTTCCCCGGCCAAATCGATCAAAAAATGGAAAACTATAGTGAATTCTAAAAATAAAGGGACACTTTCGCCTCCCGGTAGGTTCGGTTAAGAAACCGCACCGCATAGATGCCGTGGTCGGTTGAAACGGCGCAGTTGGAAACTCTGCTTGCGATCCCCCCGATAAATCGGGGTAAACTAATTATCGGGGAGCACCTACCAATTTGGAGTGTTCCATTAATTCTAAGATCTACTATAAATAGCCCTACGGATTTGTGAGAGATTGTGGACTTCACGGATGGATCGCGAGGAAAAGTGAGTCGGTGATATCTGTTGAATTGGTAAGTGGAGATGGGCTATAATTCAGAGAGAACCGACGAGAGGGTTTCAAATCATGTGCAAACTGCTATCCCAAAACTGGCTATTTTGCTTTATACTTATGACATTGCTGATTGTGTGCTCACAACCCATCCTGTCCGCGTCAGAAAGTCAATTGATACGATGGCCGCCTGTAATCTGGCCGACACTGACGGAGAATCTAATTGGTGAGGATGGAAGTAAGGTCATTAGAGTATATCTGCCGCCAAGCTACGATTTTACTGAAAAACGCTACCCTGTCATCTATGTGCTACACGGATTCAACGGGGATTCAGAAAGCCTAACCAGAAAGATGAAATCTGCGATGGATCGCATGATCCTTAGCGAAGAGACTCAGGAAGCTATCGCTGTATTTGTCGATGGCTCGAATCGGTTTGGCGGGAGTCAGTATCTTAGTTCTCCAACGATCGGTGATTATGAAACGTATATCAGGAGGGATTTGGTTAATTTCATTGATAAGCAGTACCGGACGATACCCCATCGAGATAGTCGTGGCATTACAGGCTTTTCGATGGGCGCGTACGGTTCAATGCACCTCTCGCTTAAATATCCAGAGGTGTTCGGTGTGGTTGTTGCCCAAGCGGGTACTTATAATTTTGAAGATGATTTGATTACATCGTTTACGGAAAAGGGTGGCGTTGTTATAACGCTCATGGAGCCGCTGAAACAGAAATCTGGGGACACATTCTGGAATGCCTTGGAGGACTTAGCCAATTCGGACACATTACGGACAGTTAGCCTACCGTTTCGTAACGGTCTTGCATATTTAGCGGGGGTTGCCTCCAATCCTGACAAACCTCCTTGCTATCTAGATTTGCCATACAGATTAAAGGCGGGTATTCCCCCTTGGGAGCGTAACGAGGATGTTTGGGAACAGATTGTCGAGAATGATGCCATTCGTGAAGTCGATCGATACTTCAACAGATTAAAGCACAATCCGCAACGACCGGTGCGGTTGAATGGAATTAAGTTGGTGCATGGTCTTGAGGACGAGAAGGCATTGTATAGGCAGGCGGAGGCATTGGATCAGAAGTTGACAGAGCTTGGTATCGATCATGAGTTTGTGACACATGGTGGTAAACACACATTTATCGCGGAGGAGTCGCTGCGATTTATGGCGAAATATCTGGCGTTTGAACCGCCACCCACCACCCCAGATGGCTCTGGCACTGCTACGGTTGTACCGCATGCTGTCCCTGCATATAGCAGCGGCAATGAAATTGTACTTACTTATACCGCTGAAGGTATGATGCGCGGTGGTTCTCTTACGGTTCACATTCCGTCAGGTTGGACACCGCCGCAGAATGTTCCAGGGCTTCCCGGATATACGACTGTAACATCAACCGGCATTATCGGCGATTTAACATTTACCAAGCAGAAGGTTCAGGTTGATATTCAGACCCTCACGCCCGCCGGCACGATCACGCTTATCTACGGGAATGGTGGATATGATTCAGGAGTCGCTGCACCGGCGAATCAATTTTCAACCTTTATCACCAGTGTTGCTGCGACCTCCGATGGGACCTTGACGTTGATTGAACAGAATCCGATTGTTGATGTTTACCTAAATCCGTGGGATGTGAACAATGATGGGGCTGTGGGAATCCTTGACTTGATCCTCGTAGCGTCTGAATTGGGACGGGTGATAGACGGGGTCGTTTTCGGTCAAAACCCGGACGTGAATCGGGATGGACTAGTGAACGTATCTGATTTGATTGCTGTTGGGACTCATTTTGGAGATGCGATTGACAGTCCAGCAGCGCCTGAACGCATCTCTACTCCTGTATCGGCAACAATCAGATTCGAGAATCCCCGGTTTGCGGGCAATCGCCTGCTACTTGACTTGATGGTTGATACGGTTGTACCTCTTGCAGGTTACCACATCCGGGTAGTGCCGGCGGGCCTCTTGAAGATAGATCCAGAGAGAGGTGAGGACGATGTATTTCGTTTGGAGGTAGGCACTCAATCCGGAACGCTGGTGGGGGCGAAAATTGGTGTGGAGCATCCGTGGCGCGGTCGGGTACGGCTCGGTACACTGGAATTAGACGCGAACGGTTCCATAGATTCAGTGCACCCACCGAATTCCACGGTTTCTGTGGATGCAGCACATCTTGTTTCGGTAGACGGCCAGTCCCTCCGCGTTGATGTGGAGCCGTTCTTCTTGGATAAACTGCGCCCTGCTCGGACGGGGGTGTTGCCTAACTATCCCAATCCGTTTAACCCGGAGACGTGGATTCCCTTCCAGCTGCACAAGGATGCGTATGTTCGCATTACCATTTATGATGTTTTGGGTCGTGAGGTTCGGAGATTCGATTTGGGTTATCTGTCCGCCGGTTACTACAAAACGCGAGAGCGCGCCGTGTATTGGGATGGTTGCAATAATATGAACGAGCGGGTTGCTAGTGGAACTTACTACTATAATCTGGAGGCGGGTGATTTTGTCGATACGCACCGGATGGTGGTCATGAAATAATGCGAATTGCGATGTTGGGATATAACTTCCCCACCGGTGGGGTTGATGGAGAAATGATACGTAATGCGGAAGAAGAAACGGAACGGGGGTCTCCGTTCCCTACGAATAATTCAGTTCTGTGTTCCGGTAGTGAACAACGATCATTGTTCACTACTACTGTAAAATGTCAACATGCCCCAACAACTTGCTTTATCTTATCGAAAAAACCTTTAGGTCTAAAACGCCAACATTTATGTTTGGAGCAGTTGGGGCGAAGCCTATACAGACGGCTTTAGCATTAAAGTTGCCAAAAAGTAAAAAAGTGTAATCTACCTTACACTTTTTGTGTTCGTTTCTGGTATAATACGCATCAGAAATCGAAGCAGTGCCTCACGGTGAGTCGGGGTCAAATCCACAACCGAGTGTCAGCCTCCCGGCGGCGACGGTGCGGTGCTTTCCATTTCGCCAAAGTTCCCCAATGCCTGTTAGGCTTTGCCTAACAGACGGGGGAGTGAGCGGGGCATCGTCCATTGCAGGAGACGAAGTAAGACGTGGTTTGATCACACGCATCGTTGTTGATCGCACAATTAGCTCTCCTATCGGAAGCGGGCTTTTAAGAATCCCAAGCCTTTAGGTTTGCGGAGTATGTCAAAAAAGTAGTCTTTTGTACCACAATCTGTATGAGGTTTAAGAAAATAATTCGGTAATTCTATATGTTCCCCAGGCCGGTAGGTGCGGTGGAAAACCGCACCGCATAGATGCCGTGGTGGTTTGAAACGGCGCAGTTGGAAACAGCGCCTACCAATTTGGAGTGTTCCATTAATTCTAAAATCTACTATAGATTGTGATCTTATCACGCAATCTAACAGTTTGTGCTACATTTGGCAGATTACCCTATAGCGTTTACTGAATTAGCAACATCAAAATGTCAACACGCCCTAGTCAGTCGCTAGGTTGAGTCTCCACCCAGGACTTACACGTTTAAAGCACAACTTCCTCCGATTTTGTATCGGGAAGTGGATCGCAGATTAGGCAATCTGCGCCACGATTGGCAACATTTGCACCGCAACTTGGGTTAAAGTAACTGTGGGTTGGTAGGAAATATTATGCACAGCAATACGGCAATTAATCTTGGTCTTCCGTTGCGCTCACAGCTAATGGTGTTTTCGCCAATTCTGCGTCTAATATGCGAATATCCGCCGTTACCTTCTGTTCAGCGAGCCATGCTTCTCTGTGTTTCTGTAGTTCTTCCCCGATGAGTTTGTCCCGAATTTCTTGGCTGACCTCTGGATATGTCTTCTGGCGAGGTGGTTGTTTTTTAACTAGTTTAGCGATGAGATAGCCTTCAGGTGTGGGAATGGGTTGACTAATTTCGTTAATTGCTAAGCTAACTATTGCCAGTTGAGCCTCGGTATCGGCTGAAAGTGTCTGTGGTTCTGAGACAACCCGAAGAAAGGGGTTATCGGCATAAGCCTCCTGAATTTCCTGGAAGGTTGTGCCCCGTTTCAATTGGGAGGCGATTGTTTCAGCAAGGGGCTTGGCTTCGGTTTGCAAATCTGCTGGATCGTCAGACTTTAAGAGGACTAGGATGTACTGAAATTGGATTTGTGCGGGTTCAATAAAGTCTGATCGATGCCGTTCAAAATATTGGGGAGCCTCTTGATTGATTTGTTCGTCGTCAATACTGTTGCGAAATTGACGGACGATCAGGGCGTTCACAATTAAGGCATTCCTCACCCGTTCTTCTACTTCCTGATATTCTAATCCTATTCGCTTCAGATCAATCAAGAACGATGCCTCGCTGCTATATAAGGATTTCAGTGCTTGAATTTCTGCGTCCACTCTTTTTCCCCAACTCCAGAGCAGCATTCCGATATCGTCTGCCTGCTGTAACATCAGCTTCTGCTCGATGAGCGTTTCTAAAGCTGCTCGTTTGACTGTATTGGAGGGATCCTTAATTTCTTGAAAGGTTGGCTGGTTTTCTTGTTCGCGAATGATTAGTTCGGTTTCCAGTTCGCGCAACGTGATTGGCTGATCATTGACGACGGCGATCACATAATCGAGAGTTCTTTCTTGGCTGAATCCGTTTGATGGGAGGGCGATAAAAGCGAGGCAGAGCAAAATGTAGCATGTGATGCGTAGTGTATAAAGCGGAAAAGGCAGAACGTCAGTATGCTTCCCATCCTCCTTTCTTTGACTTTCGGCTGAGTGTTCAAGCCTTTCCATCTCTGTCCTCCTACCCGTATTTGATCCTGACGGATGTTGTCGCTCCTCCAATAGCAATTCCGTAGTAGAATTATATTCGTTCAATACCTCCCTGTCAATTAGAAGTTTTCACAGTTGATAGAATCGGCTAGGCTATGCTATCATATAGTGTAACAATTTCGGTTTGGAAGAGAGGTGGAAGATTGTGAAAAACGCTGATCAGTCCATTTCAAGAGAACTGTTGGACACTCTAGATACAATTCAGCAGCGTGTACTTTGGCTGGCAACGCTTATTATCCACTATGCGAACAACCTTCGTTCCAATCCGGACCAGACGAAGGTCGGTGGGCATCAAGCTTCTTCAGCATCAATGGTTTCGATCATGACGGCACTCTACTTCCATTTTCTTGAAGCGGGAGACCGTGTCTCGGTTAAACCACACGCTTCGCCGGTTTTTCATGCAATTCACTACCTGCTGGGCCAACTGCCCAAAAAATACCTAACCATGTTTCGTTCGTTTGAGGGGCTGCAGGCGTACCCGAGTCGAACGAAAGACCCGGACGCAGTCGACTTTTCGACCGGTTCTGTAGGGCTGGGAGCGGTTGCGCCTGCTTTTGGTGCGTTAGCACATCGCTATGCGCTATCCCACTTTGGTCATGTGAGCTCGCGTCGTTTCGTGGGAGTGATCGGTGACGCTGAGTTGGATGAAGGCAATGTGTGGGAGGCGATCTTGGATCAAGCCCTCACCGGCATAGATAATCTGTTGTGGATTGTTGACCTCAACCGCCAAAGCCTAGATCGAGTTGTACCGGGTATTCGTGCGCGTCAACTTCAACGTCTATTTGAGGAGAGCGGCTGGCAGGTGCTTGAAGCAAAGTACGGTCGACAGCTTGAGGAACTCTTTGAACGACCGGGTGGCGCTGCCTTGCGTCAGCGGATTGACGAAATGAGCAATGAGGAATATCAGGCGCTAATTCGTCTCCCCGGTGAGGAACTTCGCTCTCGGGTTGTTGATTGTGGGGGAGTTGATAACACTGAAATCGCGTCCGTGATCCAGGACATCCCAGATGAGACGCTGCCATCGGTGTTAAGTAACTTGGGTGGACACGATTTGGAAGAATTGCTCGCCGTACTGTCGCAGGCTGAAGCGGAACCTGAACGACCTACGATTATCTTTGCTTACACGATTAAAGGTTGGGGCACACCTATCGCTGGGCATCCGCTGAATCATTCGATGCTCCTGAGTGAAGAGCAGATAGCCGATTTGCGAGAACGTTTGGGTATATCTACTAACGACGAATGGGAACGATTTGATCCGGGGTCGCCCCCCGGTCAACTGTGTCTCGACGTTGCCGATCGACTCTTTCCTCCCAATCCTGAGCCGCCGGTAACTTTGTCTGCCGATGATGTACCGACAGCACTTTCGCTTCCAACGCAAGGGTTCCTGAGTACGCAGCAGTCTTTGGGGCGGCTGCTGATGCGTCTGGCTCGTGTGCCGAAGTTGGCGGATCGAATCGTCACGACTTCGCCGGATGTATCGGTGTCTACTAATCTATCTGGATGGATTATCAAGACGGGTGTATTTACGCCGCAGGAATTGCCTGACTATGAAACCGAAGCCAACCAACTCCGAAGCTGGCGACATGGGCCAAATGGGCAGCACATTGAGTTGGGAATTTCGGAGATGAATCTCTTTACGTTGCTGGGGATGCTCGGCTTGTCTGCTGAACTGTGTGGGCAGCATGTCATCCCGATTGGCACTGTCTACGATCCGTTTGTCTGCCGTGGTCTTGAAGCACTCATTTATGCCCAGTATTCGGGGGCAAAGTTTATTTTCGCTGGGACACCGTCGGGTATCACGTTATCGCCGGAGGGTGGTGCACATCAATCCACCGTTACGCCGTCACTTGGTGTGGAGATCCCTCGTCTTGATGCTTATGAACCTTGTTTCGCGCAGGAGGTAGAGTGGATATTGCTAGAGGCGCTCCGTCAGTGTTGTGACCGTGAGGGTGGACGCTCTACCTACCTACGGCTGTCCACCAAGCAGATTGATCAGCGACTGCTCACGCCGGCGTTGGAGCGTCTAGGAGCAGATGAATTGCAGCATCAGGTGCTGGCTGGTGGATACCGGTTGGAAGATTGGCGCAATGCGGATCCGGTTGTGCCAAGAGAGCGGTTAGTTCATATTGCGACAACCGGTGTTATGATTCCTGAAGCGATTGAGGCTGCGGCAATCCTTCGCGAACAGCGGGTGGCTGCTAATGTGCTGAATATGACCAGTCCGCGCCGACTGTTTGAGGCGTGGCAGACGATGCAACAGTTTCCCGGATACCCACAAAGTGCAGGAGAGGTCGCTACCCCGTTTGACTGGCTGATTCCAAGCAACGAGAGGCATGCGCCGATTGTCACGGTTCACGATGGTGCCTCCCACGCTCTGTCTTGGCTGGGGAGTGTCTATGGGGAGTTGGTTATCCCGCTCGGTGTGGATGAGTTTGGTCAATCGGGCGATCGTGTGGAACTTTACCGACACTTCGGCATTGATGCCGAGGGTATCGCTGCGGCGGCGATAGCGGCATTAAGTCGATGTGGTATCTCTGTCTGATGCTACTGTATCGTTAGCGGGATGATGTTAGATTCAAGCGTCGCTGCGCCCCGGAATGAATCTTTGAGGAGATAGGTCCCGTCTAGTTGGGCTGCCTCTTCGCTCCGCAAACCTTCGATCTCTCGCTCTAAATTGCGGATCATCCGTTCCTTCATGTCGTCAGGCATGACAGTGTCTGTTTGCACTATCCGAATTTCGTTCTTTATCTCAAGAACCTCTGGCGGTTCAGGCGCAAAGATCTCCCGATAGACTTTCAACTCCATCAGCACCTGCAAGGTATAATCACCAGGTCCTAATCTGTAGTAAGACTTCAGGTCTTTCAAACTTGCCTTTCTTGTCCCTCCTGCCTTGAGTTCCGTTCCTTGGATGCAACTCACCACCTTGTCCTCCCACATCACGGTTTTGGTTTTCGCTGGGAATGTGATTGGCGGTTTGGGCGCGATAACTTGTCCTAGTCGATCCTTGACCACTAGTTTTGTGAACGCACCCCTGCCTGTAACGGTAGCGTAGGGCACGAGTAGATTGAACTTCCCCACCTGAATCGTCATGTCAAGGGGTATCGGTTCGGTGAGGCCGTAGCTTGGTTCTGCCAGTGATAAATGGAGATCCCCAAGGGAGGCTGGGGTTTCTGGTTCTACGGGTGTGACGGTGGATGCGGTTTTTCCGGTTGTTCCGCTCAGGCACCCGGTGGTATAGAGACTCAATAGGGTTAGGCATATTAGAAGCCGGATTGTCATGGTATCCTCCTGTTACTTTGGATTGGGAGATAAATATCCACGAATCCACACGAATTGTCGCGAATGATATTTTCTTTTATGGTAAAATAGATAAATAAGTAGACACTACCAATAACTCCGGCTTTCGAGAAGTTGCCAAAGTCCCCCTGATAAGTGGTACATCCCGATAAAATCGGGAGAGGGATTTAGGGGGTTAGCTGTGAATTGGGAGTGTCTCATTAATTCTAAAATCTACCATAGTTTTCTTTTGGTCGGGGTAATGGTTGGAACTACCCGTGAAACCTCTGTCGGTGAATGAAGCGTGGCACTTTCAGTCCCCTCTTAATAGGGAAAGAGTTGTAATCAAATACATGGGGCAGTACATGGTCGTGACATGGTTCTTTCAGTCCCCTTTTCGTCGGGGAATAGGTTGTAACGTTGGGAAGGCACACGATTGGGTGAAATGGCTCCATTTCTTTCAGTTCCCTTTTTGTCGGGCAAACAATTGTAACCTAAAAAACACCCGAAACCGAGTTTTTTCTTCAAAACTCGGTTTCTTTGCTCCCTTTTTGTGTACATCTTTCAGCCATTCCTACTGAAAGTTAATCACGAAATTCGTAGGCGAGCCCATTGGGCGCATCTCGGAGCAGCAAGATAATTTTCCCGGATTCCCGTTGGTAAGCGGATTGATATAGACCTTTGATTATGCTCAAGTCGAATTGATGCTCCTCAGTCGGGTACGCTTCACATGGATCGTTATTCGCATTGTGCGCTAGTGACAACATCAATCGGACTGGATCTGATTCTAAAAATACGCCATCGGTGACAAGGGTAAATTGATGGTCCTTGCAACCACCGCTAAACGAGACGCTGACTGTTAATGTGTCTCCTGTTACCACTGCCGTATTCAGGCGATATTCATCAACGCCAAACGGTTCAGCATCATCAGTAATGACCACATTGGAACGGTCTATTACATCCGACCCGTCAACGGGGACCGTCGTATCTACATCGGGGACATTCACAAGTCCGGGGGGCGTAGCTCCATCCCGCGCCCATTCACACCCCAACAAGGACACAAACATGCAGATAGACAATACAAATAGTAATCGCAAACTTAGCGTAAACATTAGATTTCTCCTTATGGTAGATTGTTCAAGAGGTATCCTTCTTTTTGTCCTTCACGCCCCGTCGCATAGGATGTGGGAGCCTCGCCATGCGACGAGGTGCCACCTCCCACGACTTTCAATCCCCTTTTCATCAAGGAAGCGATTGTAACTGATTTGTGTTAAGCCGTCTTTCCTTTGCTTTGTTGCCTTTCAGTCCCCTTTTCATCGGGGCAAGGGTTGTAACCGAATTGGAACAGGAGAACTGGACAGATAAGAATAGCTTTCAGTCCCCTTTTCATCGGGGCAAGGGTTGTAACAGAACCGCAGACAAGCCAAATCCGCTCAATCTTCGATACTTTCAGTCCCCTTTTCATCGGGGCAAGGGTTGTAACGACAAGGCGGGACGTTGCATCGCATTCATGAAAAAACTTTCAGTCCCCTTTTCATCGGGGCAAGGGTTGTAACCGCAAACGGGACAAACGGGTTGAACCGAAACGGGTCTTTCAGTCCCCTTTTCATCGGGGCAAGGGTTGTAACTACGTTAAACACTCCCATCGACCTCACTCATGTCGATCTTTCAGTCCCCTTTTCATCGGGGCAAGGGTTGTAACAATGAGTGCAACACCGGCTCACTCTTCTAGCAGTACTTTCAGTCCCCTTTTCATCGGGGCAAGGGTTGTAACCCTGCCAGATCGGATCGCCCATACCTACATTCGCATCTTTCAGTCCCCTTTTCATCGGGGCAAGGGTTGTAACATCACCGTAACACCGAATCACATTCAGGCAGTCATCGCTTTCAGTCCCCTTTTCATCGGGGCAAGGGTTGTAACAGGGCATTTTTGATTTCAACCTTGCCGGATTCGAGGTCTTTCAGTCCCCTTTTCATCGGGGCAAGGGTTGTAACCCTGCCAGATCGGATCGCCCATACCTACATTCGCATCTTTCAGTCCCCTTTTCATCGGGGCAAGGGTTGTAACCATTAAAATTTGGGTTGGGCGTCTCGGCAATAAAGCTTTCAGTCCCCTTTTCATCGGGGCAAGGGTTGTAACCCTGCCAGATCGGATCGCCCATACCTACATTCGCATCTTTCAGTCCCCTTTTCATCGGGGCAAGGGTTGTAACCATTAAAATTTGGGTTGGGCGTCTCGGCAATAAAGCTTTCAGTCCCCTTTTCATCGGGGCAAGGGTTGTAACACAGCGATGATATGCTTGCAGGGCGTGTGGGTATCGCTTTCAGTCCCCTTTTCATCGGGGCAAGGGTTGTAACCATTAAAATTTGGGTTGGGCGTCTCGGCAATAAAGCTTTCAGTCCCCTTTTCATCGGGGCAAGGGTTGTAACTCAGCAGCTCGCTGTTCTGCGCGATGAAGGTGTTGCTTTCAGTCCCCTTTTCATCGGGGCAAGGGTTGTAACCGACCACGGGCGACGCTCATGGATCGCTCCAGAATGTAGGCAATGACTGTGTTTGTTGACCATTTTCTGTATCATGGCATGAAACGCTTCTGTGTTCAAGTAAAAAGTGCATATCTCCAGCGTGCCTTGTATTCATCGCCCTCCGTGGGATTTGGATCGCTATTTTCGCAAATCCCTTTTGTGAGTCTGATACCACCTGTTAGGCTGTGCAGATCAGTGTGGGTTGGTCGCAAATTGAAACGCAGGACAAGCACGAGTCCCCGATAAAGCATCGGGAGGGTTGTCCGCCTTTTGCATCAGATAGCGGTTGAAACGCCTTACAGTTAGATTTGATACAGGATAAGGAACGCAGGTCTGCGTTCCCTACCTTTCGCAAATTGCCCCGCCTTTTCCGCAGAAACTTGGTTTGCGAAACGCTCACAACACATCGGCACAGAATCGGCGAAATTCGCACTCGACGCATTTTCCGCGCTGTGGTGTTGGTGGAGGCATCCACTCCTCTGATAGCATACGCCGTATCTGTTTGATAGCGTCGAAGGTCTTGCGCCTAAGTGTCTCTGAAATCGGAACGGGTGTGATGCGCCCTGTGGGGATCCGATAGATAAACCCTTGGGACACCGATTGACCGAGGCACTCCTCCACCATCAGCGCGTAGGCTGTCAACTGGTATTTCGCGTTTAGGTTGAGCCGTTGGGTCGTGTCCTTAAACTCGACTGGGAATGCGCCATCTTCTGTCTCGATGAGTAGGTCGAGCACGCCGCTCAGTCCGAGGGACTCGGCGTGTAGTGATATGTGGAACTGACGGCTGCCCTCCTCCAGTCCGTAGCGGGAGAGAGTTCGCCGTCGTTCTAGGATACTTAGGACTTCATGTTGGACCGCGCCGATTTGCATCGGATGCGTCGTCGGGCGAGTCACAGGGGTGTAGTAGGTGTGGTAGACTACCCGTGGACAGTAGAAGTATTGTTTGATGTCACTGACGCGTATGTTCATGTTTTGACCCCCCTTAGTCCCCCCGCAAGCAGGGGGAGACGTATGTGTTTATTTTCCGTTCTCCTCGATGACGGTCCGTTTGTCGTAGTCTTTCGCACACACGCTGAGAATCTCGATCTTCCCTTCTGTCTTGCCGAGTTGTTCGGTCAATTTCTCCTCCAATGCCCGTCGTCGGGTTGTGTTGATGTCACCTTGGAATGCGCTGTACTGGATGCGTTTCAATCCGTAGTCGAGGCAGACGTCGGCGATTTTTTTGCGGATGCGGTCTTTTACGATGTCGTAGATGACGTAGGTGTGCATAAATTATAGAAACCGAGAAACCGAGTTTTTTCTTCAAAACTCGGTTTCTTTGCCTTCTAATCTAACATCAAATGTTCAATAAATTCTCTGTCGGTCTCAGTATATGATCGGACGAATTTAGCATAAGCTGGGCGCGAAGAAAACTGGGAGAGTACGATATGAGGTTTGGATAAAGTTCCATTACGCAAACCGATGTAATCCTGATAGCTAGAAAATGTCCAACTTTCTGGATTACTGGCTATCCCCACCAATACTGGATTTAGGTGAATATAGCGTGACAGATGTAAGAGATACTCGTTTTTGTCTACTAACTTTGCCTTAAAGACACCTTGGAAAACTGGTCCCACGCGGTCTTGTTGCCGATTCACAGCTTTGGTGTAGGATACGGTGAATGGTTGTATAATTTTCTTGCTCAAGTTGTCATCTTTCAGGTAGGCGAGAATGTGGTAATGATTCGGCATAAGACAATAGGCAACAATTTCAATCAAGTCAGGGAGGCAGTAATGGCGTAAACGTTTGATAAAGTATCCCCAATTTTCTTGCTCGAAGAAAATTGGTTGACGGTTTACGCCACGGTTGTATAAATGGTAATAATGTCCTGCTCTAAATTGAATGTCTCGCATCTGTATTTTCTTCCAGAACCGAGTTTTTTCGGCAAAACTGAGTTTCTAAATGTACCCTACCTTGAATTGAGGGTTTCGTCTCTATCACGTGTCCAAGAAAATAAGTTTTCAAGAAAAAACTGAGTTTCTAAATGTACCTTGAATTGAGTTGGGAGTTTCGTCTCTATCACGTGTCCAAGAAAATAAGTTTTCAAGAAAAAACTGAGTTTCTAAACTTTTACCATGTGGCGGTGAAGGGGTGATAGTCCCGTTCTCGGCGTAGGTGCATGGCGAGGTGACGGGCTTGGAGTTGGATGATGTTGCCGAGTTTCTGCGCTTTTCGCTCGAAGCGTTCGGTTTCTTGAAGCCTCGCCAGTACGCGGTCGGCGAGTGCGCGTCGGGTCGTTTGGCTGAGGCGGCGTTGTGTTGGGGTTTCGGTCTCCGCATCGGGTTTTGAGGACTGGTGCGCGGCTTTGGCGGCGTCGCTGTCGGGGTCTTCCCACTCGACTTTGAATCGTTTGTTGATCATCGCGAACACGACCCGATCCACGACTGGTTGACGGAACTCTTCGATAAAGTCTAACACCAGTGAGGGTTTGCCGGGGCGATCAACGTGTAAGAATCCGGCAAAGGGTTCAAGCCCTGATAGCGTGAGCGCGCTCCAGACTTGGGAGTAGAGGATTCCGTAACCGTAGTTGAGCAGTGCGTTCACGTCATCAGCTGCGCCTTGATGGTTGCGGGTGGTGAAGCGTCCGGCGGGCAATAGTCGTTGGACGCATTCCCAGTAGAGGGCACCGGCGCGTCCTTCGAGGTTCAGTAGTGTGCTGCGTGCACTGTCGATCGGTGGTTCGTTACCCCCCTGAGTCCCCCCGCAGGCGGGGGGTTGGAGGTTGGGGATTGGACAAGCTGGATCTCGTCAATGAGTCCTTCGATCTTTGTGATCCGCTCCATTAGTTCGGCGTATTTTTTGGGTGCCTGTTTTTTGCGGTATTTGCCGAAGTAGCGGATGAGATTGATCTGGTTCTTCAGCTTACCAGTAGCGAATCGTTTGGCAATCTCTAGGCCGCGCTCATCGTGGTAGGCGGCGAGTTGTTCGCGCCTTGAGATCACGGTTGCTGTCAGCGACGGGCTGTTGAGTTTGGCATACGGTTTGCCGTTGAAGCTGAGGAATGCGATTTCGATGCCGCGCTCGGTACAGGCTTCGATCAGGTCTGAGGACATGCTGACACCGCGTGAGGTAATTACGATCTGGTCGAGGTCCATCAGGGCGTGTTCCTCTTTTTCGCGGTCTTTGTCTCGGTATCGGACGCTGACGCGCTCAGAGCGTTTGCCGAGGTATGTGCCGTAGTCGGAGATGATGAGTTGTTCCACTTTTCTGTTTCCTTTCAATCTGCTGCTTGCGTCGGTCTTGAGTTTCGGGTATGCTTTAACAAGGAACACAGATCTGCGTTCCGTGCTTTCGGTTATAAGAGATTCGCTCATGTTAAGATTTAGTGCAAAGAAACCGAGTTTTTTCTTGAAAACTCGGTTTCTCTTCGTGTTCCGCGTAGCGGAATCCTTGATGAATCGGGATTTGCACTTCCTTTTTATATGAGCCAAGAGACTATAGGAAACTGATTTAGGTGGTTCTTATGTGTCAACGTTGCAATACTTACAAATATCTTGAGCCCCGTCCGAAGAACTGGCGAAACCAGCTTTGGATTAAGGGCAGAAATATGACAGTTTGGCATCTGATCGCCACGATGCGTACTGAACATGAGACGCTTGAGCAGACCGCCGAAAACTTTGGTTTGCCGCTTGAGGCTGTCGTCGAAGCGATGCACTACTATGCACTCCGCACGGATATTGTCGAAGCGGACGTGGAAGCGGAAAAGCGCGTCCTCGTTGAAGAATTCGGTGAGGCAGTGGAGTAGCTATGTCTTTCGTCATGTTCTTACCCGATCGTAGATTTCTTTCAGTAGAAGAGCGTCTCCATCAAATGCAATGATGTATTTCCCACGTGATCCGCATCTGAACCATGCTAGTCGCCAGTCTAATTTCTGGATTAGATCTATGGGTGCAAGAACAAACACATGACCGGTAACACGCTCTTTGTATTTCTGTTTTGCCATCACATGCGAAACCGATGTATGATGACCCTCTTGGATGAATTTCATATCTTCTACTGAATAATCAGCAGTTGTGTAAGGTATTCCACAACATTCATCTTCATGCTTATCTTCAAATGTTTTGGACAACCAGACTTGACGATACTTGCCATAGCCTTTAACGTAGAGCCGATTATGCTCGTCGTTATACCATAACCGTTTGGCGCGAGTGAGCAGCATCTTAACATCGGCATCGTAGGACCAATCGCGCTCGTTCTCTTTTTCCCGAACATCCCAAACCTCCTGACTGGGTAAGGAGGTGCGAAATGAGTTGAGTTCTTTGTAATGTTCAAACCACGTGAGCTTACGTCGAAGTTTCAATTGAGCACGTTTCATCTGAGTTAAACACATTTTTGCTGCATAGTCTGTTAGAGTGTCATTTAACCATGTCTCAATTTCGGCTTGCATCGCTTCATCAGCGGACCAATCATCAATAATCCGACCGCGGAAGTTCTCGGCTTGTGCAAGCACGGTAAACGCGCCACACTGCGTATCAACAAACCACCCTTTCGCATCTTGTCCGGGATAGATAGTTTTGATGCCCTTCTCTAGAGCATTACGGGAGATGTCGTCTCCAAGAGACTGTACCGCTTCACATTCACGTGGAGAAGCGAGTAGGAACGCCTGTCCAACGCTATGTCTTCCAAGTCGTCCAAATCGCTGCATAAACGATACTTGATCGCCTGCCTCGAAAATCAGATAATCAGTTTTGAAGTCAATTCCAACTTCAATTGCCGCTGTACCGATGACAAGCATTTTGCCTCTCACATCTCGACTACTCCGTGCTGAAAGCCCGCGAATCGGTGCGATTTTTGTACGTGGTACCCCTGATTCAACGAGAGCATCTTCCAGTGCGATGGCGTTAACAACTGAATTGAGGATAACGACACAAGGCACATAATCTCCTGTGTTGTTTGTTTCTTGGTTTTCTGCCCGGAGTCGGTATAGTTCACTCTGAAGTTCAAGGACCTTTGATTGTGCGGTTTCGACCACATCCCCAGCGGTTGGTAAAACATTGA
Source organism: Candidatus Poribacteria bacterium (assembly GCA_965208425.1). Classification (GTDB taxonomy): domain Bacteria; phylum Poribacteria; class WGA-4E; order WGA-4E; family PCPOR2b; genus PCPOR2b. Next base: position 5,999,479 of record OZ242335.1, read on the forward strand.
GTTCTACATCATGTGCGACCATTCGTTCGCCACAAACAGGTTGCGGAACGTTTACATCTGCATCAATGACAAATGGCTTGAGCAGTCGATCTAGATAGGTTTTGATCTCCTCATTCGGAGTAGCAGAAAGCAACACAACCCGTTGGACTGCACCCATACGCTGTGCCAAAAAAATGAGGAAAAGCACGTGGGCTAATTCAACGCCGTTGTAGAGATGAAACTCGTCAAACACGATGGTCTCAAATGCTTGAAACAATGCTAGAATCTCTTGACTGCCGCGGTAACGTAGCGAGTACAAAAGATAAAGAATATCGGAATTAATCAATATGATCTTTCGCTTGTCCTGTTGAAGCAGTCTTTTGAGTGCCTCACCCCGTTGCTTTTCACCCATCCCCCATGCCTTTGCAAAATCTGTTAGCGACTGTGCGTTGATTTGGACAAGTTGATATTCCTCTCTTCCCACTCTATTACTTGCTGTGGCTGGTGTTAACTCACTATATGTTATCCCTTCATCATCCATCAATTGCTGAATCGCCCGTGATTGATCTTGAATCAGCGCGTTTGTAGGATAGACGAAAACAGCAGATTCATGGTTTTTCAGTACAGGTAGTGCTGTTGCTCGTGTTTTGCCACTGCCTGTTTTGGTCACGAGTAGAAATCCGGTGTGGTTTTCCCACTTGTTGTACATGGCGGCTTGGTGTGGATAGAGGCGAGTTGCCACGCCTTCGACAGTGACCTGTTCGTAAGAGTAGCCTTGAATTCTCATGATATACCTCCGATTCGGTTCAAAACACGCTTGGGGATGTGTATGGTATGCCGTGCTCTGCCAACATTGAAGAATAGCCACCAATCTTCGGCAAGAGTTGCTGTCCGGAATAATAGATGTGGAGGAATCATCACCGGATCATAACTGATGAGATGTCCATTAACATCCAAAGGATTAATTGGGTGCGTTGGGCTGTGTGCAGCTTCACGGTAGATTGCGACAGGCTGGGGGACCTCATCCCACCGAATGCGCATCGAAGCCCCTTTCTTACCGAGTCGTATTACCCCCGGTGGACGCGAATTGTCAAATGTGAAAACATAGAATTGGTAACCTTTTTCTGGCCGTTCTGTCTCCGTTGATTCCCACGCTGGATCAATGTAGACTCGCTTCCCCAAATTCGGTGTATTCATTGATTTGCTATCGCCCGTTGTTAATGTGCGTGAATCAACAGCATTGAAGGTAATAGTTGTACGTGATACATATTCAGGATAGTTTGCGTGGGCGGGTGTAGCGTAGAGTGACATCGCATTAAATTCACCATCTGGATCTTCAACATATTTCGGTGTTGAACCTAGATAGACGCCGTAGGAGCGTTGCGAAATTGCATAACAGAGTGCGTAGTTGTGCAGGATGGGTTGGGTCGTTGAGACTTTGCTGATTTCATTGGAGGAGAACCAGAGGTAATCGTGGTTATACAGTCGTCCTGCAAATACACGCACCCCGCGTTCATAAAGCCGAATTGCGTTTGCCATGTTATTACCTCGCTTGGCTGATGTGTATGAAGAAACCGAGTTTTTCGGAAAAAACTCGGTTTCTTTGACACTTACTTTTTCTGTTGAGCCTCGACATAGGCTTTCGCATCGTTGTAAGCTGCTGTCAATAACGATTGATCAAGTGGTGTGTTCGCAGCAGCTTCGATGATTCCATCCACCTCATCGGGCGAGAAAATAGTCACTCGGTCAGGATTGCCTGCCAACGGTTTATATTTTTCAGCAATTGTCTTGAAAGTATCGCCGCCTAAGTTATCGCTTTGGTCATAAAGTTCAAGGGTGAGCTCAAGTGGTGTGATAACCTCTTCCCAACCCCCTATGATTCCGAAGACAGAGTTACGCACATCGCCACCGATTCGGGATTCTGCACCGTAGCTTTTGCTTGCCAATAACGTTTTGATAGTCAAAATAACCTCAGTAAGCGTTGTGCTTCGCAGACTGACAATGCTCGGAAATACGGTTGCGGGTATGACAGCATAACGACTGCCTAATGCCTGCCCGGTCGTTTGATTGAGGTCGTTAATTGCGTTGAACGTCGTTGACGATTCGATGTCCTCAAATGGAAGTAGGGAAAACGCTGTCGAATACTCTATACGGTGCTTGATGTTGGCTCGATTTTCACGTCCGGATTCTGTGCTTGTCGCGCCAAATAAGGTACAGCGAGGACATTCGAGGCAGAGTTTGTCTTTCAGATAGCATTCTGTTCCTGATACACCTGCTTCAGAGGTTCCTGTACGCAGAAGTTGCTCCAGCTGCCGTGATTCAGCGGCTTTCTGCTTCGTTGCCAGAAATGCCACTCGCATGGTGTCCTCATCACCATTGTTAAGTGAGAGGGGCGTAGCAACCGTGTTCAGTTCGCGTGTGTCTTCTGTGCGTAGAACTGTGTAATCCAATATCTCGCGCATCAGTAGAATTTGAACTGTCTTCGCGCCAATCAGCGGTTGTGGTTTCTCTACGGTAAAGGGTTTCAAAAGGTCTAAGTTACTCATTATCATCATCCTCCTCTTCGTCAATGATAGGTTCTGTGTCAGTAGACTCCCAGAAACTAATAATGTCTCCCTTCTTTACCTCATTTGCATCTCTAAACGCTTGATTGCGCTGAGAAGGAAAACGAACATCGTCGAATTTCAATGGCTTCTCTCCCCACGCTGTAGCGAGCGCGGTTTCATCGGCATAACGTTCTCGTAAAAACTTGATAAACGCCTTACGCATCTGCTCCAACCACTCAATATTCTTCTTTCTGCGCGCGTAATAGATGGTGTAACGAACGCGCTCGGTAACCTTGGACACGGTTGTAATAGGTACTTCATTACACAATGCCAGTAAGTCATGCGTCCCCGTTTCAAGGGCTTCAAGCGCAGCGGGCGATAAATACCCGCGGTTATTCTCGTTCATTTCATGAGCGCGTACTGCCCTTCCCACCAATGTTTTGGCATCTTCTTTTCGGATACGTGCGCCATCAAGAATCATTGGTACAGGTCCCATAACGCCGTGCATAGTTCGCGTGGTTTTGGGACGATACTCATCAAGATACCGGTTAAAGGAATCAGCGATACGTTCAATTTTGGGACGAACGGTTTCGATATCAAATCGCTGTCCTTTGGTTATGATTAACTGTCTCATCTGAGAACCTCCTTCATTTGTTCAAGTAAATGGAAATGGTACATGTAAGCTTGACCGTTTTCGCTTTTCTGCTCAATTCGGCGAAGTACGTGCCCTAACGTTGGGCTTTTAAGAATTTGGTAGAGATTAGAACGTTCGGGGAAAGCTGTTACGTTTGCCAACAATGCAATAGCACCAATGGCATTCAACCATCCCTCGGCGGCTTCCATAGAAATCCACTCAGCACCGACTATCTCTCGCAACGCGGGTGTTGGCGGCACACGAGCGACTCCTTCGCCTCCTTCAAAAGTTATTGGTTCTCCGGCTTTGACCACAGCAGCAGAGCAATCTAATGAAAGCCCTAATATTAGCGTTAGGTAAAGTTCACGGAGACCTGCGTTTGTGTCGGATTCACTGCCTATTGACACAGAATTTGTCAACGGTACAAGAATCATGTGTGGTGTCTGACAAGCGATATAAAACTGACGATTTAAGCGAAATGCCTTTGTGCGAATGTCACGGGCTTCTTCATCTCGGACTTTGCCGTCAATAAGAGCTTGTACAGCTGCTTCTATTGTTGTGAAATCAGTGTCCCATAACTCGTTGATTTCATCCAGACGGAGTTCCTCCATACCGTAGATAGTTTTCAACTCTTTTTCTAAATCTCGCCGATTGCGTTTTTTTGTATCCGCGCTCGATTCGTATGTGATAACTTCAACAATTTCGTCAGGTGTCAGTCGATACACATCGTAATTCCCCAACTTTTGAGCAAGGTTGTAAGTGAGTCCGAATGATAGATGCAAGTCAGGATTGGGATTTGCTTCCGTCATTCGGATCGAAGCTTTGTCCCAAATCTGAATTGCCTTTTGTCGGAATACTTCGCCGCTGCTGTGACCGATATTCATGCGTGGAAATAGTACCAGCAGGTCAGTCACTTGTGAACCGAGCAATAGTTGTTGGAGAAATCGCTCATATTTACAAGTATCACAAATAACAATTTGTCCGGCCCTACCATGCGAAATCCCGCGGTTGGTGTGGCCTTCAGGGTTGCCAACAAAGTCGGCTTTTGCTTTTGTGCCGCCATCAAACTGTCCATTACAGATTGGACAAAGATGCAAACCTTTGTCCTTTCGAGCATTTGCTTTTGTTTCTCCGTATGCTTGCATCTGCTGTGCAATCAATTCATCAAGATCTAGCTCAGGTGATGGATGAATTAGATCTGGCATGAAACATTGTACAATGTCTTCCGGTGTTGCACGGGTTGGTCGGTTTTCAGCGGGTATCGCGGTGTAGACTTTGTCCGCAATATCTACAAGGGTATCAATGAGAATCTCCTCACGTTTGGTGTCATCTAGATACTCAACCTTCGATATATCAAACCCAAACCGCGAACCCTCCAGTGACCAAAATCGATCAATGGTCAGTGCCATGTCACGAGCGGGCATTAAGTTTGCTGTAGACTGTAAACCAGCGTAAGCCCCTTCACCAAAAGCAGCATCGTATTCTGCTCGTGCGACACTTTGTGGCGTTACTTTTGGTGCTTTCCTCTTCCCACTCCCTTCTGCAAAATCAACATAGATTTCTTCCGCTTCCGCTGTGACCCGTTTACCAAGTAGGGTATCTGCCAAAGCTGCTTTAAAAAATTTGAAAACACACATTTCAGGTTGCGCTGCGGCTATCCTTGAAGTTTGCAATGCAAATATTTCATCATCTATATGTGGGCGATCGCTCATTTTCCATTTTCTGTTAGATTCGGTGATAGCAGATTTAGGTTCATTTTCAGTTAAGCATTCTAAAAGAAGCAAATATTTGCCAATGACCTCATGCCTCTCTTGCTCAGATCTGTTGAGAAAACTTTTGCGGGTGATGCGGCGAGCGGCAACAGATAAGCATGTTTCCAAATCGTGGTAGTCAAATAAATCAGGTTTTGGCATTATGTTATTTGTTGGATTGCCAACGATCAATTTCGCCATTTCACTCGGCATAGCTTTTTCGATACCTTGTGCCATTTGGTTTTGAATTTCATCAACGCTCGGTTCTAGCGGTTGAGTCGCGCTGCTTGCCACGTAAATTGTACCGCTGTTGTAGTGTAACAATGGACTCCAGCCACATTCAATAAAAGCGTTAATTGCGGCGCGATGTAGCAAAGTCGTTGAAACACCCCGCATTTGTACGAGATGATAGGAGGCATGGAGATGGTTGGATATGCACGTTTTCTCAGCCACGCATTGTAATCCAGCGAAAAGACCTTTTGCTGAACACAGATTATCCACTGCATCAACGATGTCTGCCAATGTTTTCCATCGTGGATTTGTATGCTGACCAAACAAAAGCCGACTTGTCACATTAGCTGGTGTCCTTTCATAGCGCATGTGTAACAGGACCGACGATAGCGTCTCCTCAACGTTACTAGATCCAAACTGACTTGCTAATTCTAGAACCACTTCCTCAGCTAATTCTCGATTTACATCTGAGAGGAAGTCGCGCTGCCCCATCACGTATTCTTGCCACTCGTCAAGTTCCTTGCCAACATCATGTGCAAGAACGCTGGTTAAGAGCACCTGCTCTTCAGACTCCGTCAGTGAGGGTGAAAAGGTTTGCTGAAGTAGCGGCAGCAATGTGATAAGAGCGTCAATTTCAATAACTGTGTGATCAAATAAACTTTGCTCAAAACTTCTCCGCTTTGCGGTCTTTTTCTTCCAATCGCGGTTGAGCATGAATTTGACAGCCTTTGTTCTAAATGCTTGATAATCCATATTTCAATGCCTCCGTGGCAACAAACTTTTGAGTTGATCGCTCCATATTATAATCCCTATCCTCGTCAGAACATGTCGGTGATCGGAAAATACTGTAATTTTTTAGCGTATGTCACATTTTTTCGCCTTCTCTTATCCATTCGATACTTCCCTAGGTCAAATTTTATCAGTCTACACACTGTAGGCGACAATTTTCTTACATTGTAAAACAGCACCAATTCTGATAAAATAGATACGTGACGATATAGGACACTATATTTTATAGCTGCCCATCCAATATCAGAGGAGTGTACCGTCCTATGAAAGTAATTGAGTACATCGCAGAGGTGTTGCCCGATGGTTCTCTCGCACTGCCTGACGACGTCCGAAAAGAATTGGGAGCGCAAAAGCAAGTCAAAGTGACGTTGGCGGTGGAAACACCTTCGATGCCTGACCCCCAGAAGGGTTGGCAAATTTTCAAAGACCTTGGAAAAGATGCTGTTGCTGGAAAACTGTCCAACACCTCAACAAAGCATGACGAATACCTTTACGGTACACGGAAATGAGAGAAATCTTCTTGCGATCATGTTAAGGAATCGTGCAAAGAAACCGAGTTTTGAAGAAAAAACTCGGTTTCGGTTGTCTGGTTTGGTATTTTTATCGAGATGTCGCCCTGTTGGGGCTAAAAAACTTGGTATGTTCTCGGTTCTATACACATCTCACCCCTCTGGGGCTATGTTGTTTCATTAATTCATCGGTTCATTAAACGGGTGAAATGCACATTGCGCTCCTCTGGAGCGCGGGATTGGGACGTATTGTGGTTCTATAGATATATCGCTCCGCTGGAGCGAAGAATATACACATATCGCCCCATATTGATCGGACAAGTTAAAAATCCCGATTTATCGGGGATACCTGACCTACCACTTTATAAGATCGGGATTCTATGTCTTAAAAGATACAGGATAGGACAGACAGAGTGCAAATCTAAAATCGGCAGAGTTAAACTAATGGTTTGACTCTGGAAAAAATAATTTATAGTGGATCTTAGAATTAATGAGACAACCAAAATCGGCGCAGTTGGAAACAGCGCCTACCAAACATGGGAAGCGAAAGTGTTCATTTATTTTTTGAATTCACTATAGTTCATGTAAAAAGAGGGTGCAAAGCGCGGAGAGAAACCGAGTTTTGAAGAAAAAACTCGGTTTCTAGAGGAGGTGTTAAGCGTTGCTCCAATCGTATTTGTGAACGACCTGCTCTCCTGTGCCAATTTCGTTGAGTTCGAGAAGGTTGCCATCTGGATCGTAGAAGAAGAGCACATGCCATTCACCCTCGCCGGTGAAGCGGACAGGTGGGGAGACGAATTCTACGCCCGCTGCTTTCAACCGCTCGTAGGTGGCGGGGACATCTTCGACGCCAAAGCAGATGTGTGCACTTGGGACGTGGTTGACCGGGTAGCGTTCAACGGGACTGGTGGGATTAAGCCACTGGATGAGATCCAGTGTGAATCCCGGTCCTTCGTTTCGGGTGTGGCCATGGATGCCGTCGGGTGCGCGTAGCCGATATTCGCGCATGTGTACCTTGGGGATTGCAACCATTTCGGAGATTGGACCGTCGTTGTGCTCTTCGGGGGAGACAACCTCCAGTCCCAGTAAGTCGCGGTAGAAGTGGAGTGATTTTTCCAGATCGTTGACCATGACTGCGACGTGGTCGATTTTGATTGAGGCGTTCATAGGTTTTCCTTTCTCTTGGTTCATTAGTACATTAGTTCATTGGTTCATTGGATGGGGGAGGTGCATAAATCGGTTGGTCATGTTCAGAAATAGTGCAAAGAAACCGAGTTTTGAAAAAAAAACTCGGTTTCACATTCTACTACTTTGTGGTGTATCCGCCGTCGACTGTCATCACGGAACCTGTGACATACGACGATTCATCGCTCGCCAGGAATAGGGCGGCGTAGGCGACTTCTATCGGTTCTGCGAAACGACCGAAAAGATTCGCCTTGCGGTACGGTGCGAGGTGTTCCTCTGGGATGTTTGCTGCCATCGGAGTGTTCATAGATCCGGGACAGATTGCGTTGATTCGGATATGTTCTTCGGCGTGGTCGCACGCCATGGCTCTGACCAGCCCGATGACGCCGTGCTTGGAGGCGTTGTAGGACGCTTGGTTCGGCTGCCCGACGAGACCTGAAATAGACGAGATACAGATGATACTTCCACCCCCCTGACGGCGCATCTGCGGGATAGCAGCCCTTGAGCACAGAAAGGTGCCTTTGAGGTTTACGCCCAGCACGTGATCCCACTCCTCCTCGGTGGTGTCGGGGACGTTCTTCTCAACCTGTACTCCTGCATTATTGACTAAGACATTGACGCCTCCGTAGGAATTGACGGCTGCAGCAATCATGCGTTCGGCGTCGTCCCCCTTGGAGACATCGGCTCGGACGAAAATCGCGTCGCCGCCTTCCTTGTGGATGGCGTTCACCGTTTCCTCTCCAGCCTCTGTATTGATATCGGGAACGACAATTTTGGCACCTTCGCGGCTGAATAGCAGCCCCATCGCTTGACCTAATCCCATGCCTGAGCCGGTGATAACGGCAACTTTATCCTTCAGTCGTGACATTGGCTTTTGCCTCCTCCCTGTTCAGAAATGGTTCATGTAAAAGGAAAGTGTAAAGTACGAAAAGAAACCAAGTTTTCAAGAAAAAACTCGGTTTCTGTTGCACTATTTCTTAATATGAGCGAAAAAAAATAATTCGGTAATTTGCTATTGACACCAGCGCGGTTGCAAACCGCGCCTACCGTATGTTTCGAGGAAAATTGGGATTACCGATTTAAAGACTTAAACTTCATGAAACAGCGCCTACTAATTTGGAGTGTCTCATTAATTCTAAAATCTACTATAAAAACCTAAGTTGCTAGTTGTCAAACCGGCTCGACTTGGGAAGCATGCCCAAGCCATAACTGCAGCTCTTGTATACACATTGCGCTCCTCTGGAGCGCAGGGATTAACTCTATCGCGGTTCTATAGACATATCGCTCCTCTGGAGCGAAAGATAGAATTTGATCTTTAACAGAAAACGGATCGATTTTCAACACTAGCAACTTGCGTTATAAAAGGAAAGTGTAAAGTACGAATAGAAACCGAGTTTTGAAGAAAAAACTCGGTTTCTGTTGCATGATTTAGAAGTTTGGGAATGTCAGAGGTTGGTCGGTGAATACCTTTTCATCGGTTGTTGAAACTTCCTCGACAATTGGCTCGAAGCCCATCCCATCTAGCACATCGCGTTGGATGTCGATTCCCGGCGCAACTTCCTTTAGCTCGACGCCGCGGTTCGTCAGTTGGAAGGTTGCGCGTTCGGTGACGTACAATACCTCCTGCCCTGTTTCGCGGGCGTATCTGCCGCTGAAGGTGATCTGCTCAACCTGTTCGACGAACTTGGGGATCATGCCTTCCTTGACGACCTCGACTCTGCTATCTTGTATCTCGACCTCTGACTTCACGGCAAGGGTGCCGCAGAAGACAACCTTCTTGGCGTTCTGGGAGATGTCGATGAAACCGCCGCAGCCGGGGATACGGCTGCCAAATTTGCTGACGTTCACGTTGCCGTGCCCGTCTACTTGAGCGTGCGAGAGGAATGCGATGTCGATGCCCCCGCCCTGATATGAATCGAACTGGTAGGGCTGATCCAATATTACCATCGGATAGTACATCGCGCCGGAATCGAGTCCGCCGGCGGGAATGCCGCCCAAGCTGCCCTGTTCGATGCTGAGAGTGATTTGATCTTCAATCCCACTTTCTTCGGCGATCATCCCGACCCCAAAGGGCATACCAAATCCGAGATTTACCACGGCATTCGGACGTAGTTCCAACGCCGCCCGTTTAACGATGACTTTGCGCTCATCGAGCGAGAGCCTACCCATACTCAGATCGCCTTCGCGAGCCTCGCCACACAGTGCCGGATCGTAGTCGATCTGGTAGGTCTGTTTCTGATCTGGGGCAAGTACAAGGGCATCGACAAGGGTGCCGGGGATCTTGACCATACGGGGATCGATGCCACGTTTCCCAACCATCCGCTTAACCTGTGCGATGACCTTTCCCCCGGAGTTCCGAGCGGCTTGTGCATCCGATAGCATCTCGAAATAGGCTGCCTCATCTTCCATTGAGATGTTGCCATCGGGATCGGCGGTGGTGCCGCGGATGAAGGCGACGTTGACGGGGAAGCTGTGGTACATCAGGTACTCCTTACCGCGCAATGTGACCACTTCGACCAGATCTTCCGTCGCCCGTTTGTTGAGTTTGCCGCCTTCGATTCGGGGATCTGCGAATGTGTGCAAACCGACATGGGTAATGTAGCCCGGCGCACCGGCAGCGATGCTCCGCATCAGGCAGGACAGAGCACCCTGCGGGAGATTGTACGCCTCAGTTTTGTTTTCGATAGCGAGTTTAGCCATCGGTGGCGACATCCCCCAATGTCCGCCGATGTCGCGTTTAATTAGGCGCGGGTCGGCGAGGTGTCCCAAACCGAGTTCGCCTTGATCGCCCATCCCGCTGATGTGGACGACGGTCAGGTCGCGCGGCTGGAGTGTTGATCGGAATTGTTTCCCTAACGCCTCGATGAGTTTTTCGGGGATGGCGTGTCCTGCACCGCTTCCCCCGATAACAAGGGTATCCCCACTTTGTACCATCTGCACAGCTTCTTCTGCGGTGATAATCGGTTTTATCATTTATTGACTCCTGATAATCAGGGTTGATCGAAATTTCTATCGCTTGGTTATTATTAACCTTTGGTGCTAGCGAGTGAGAAAGTCGTTTCCACATTGTTCAAGAGTTCATTGATTTATTAGTTGGTTGGTTCATCTATTCTTCTTGCGTTCTCCCCTTCGGATACACGTGTCGAAAATACCCGGAATGTTGCATAAGGTGCTAGGCTCAATGAGCCAAGAATTGATGGATAACCCGCCGGGTATTTGGGGCTTTAGGGTATTTGTTTATCCGTGTCCTATAAACATGTCGCCCCTCTGGGGCTAAATGAACCGCTGAACTAATGATTTTTACGTTTCACAGCCTGTCCCGATTTATCGGGGCATCACGTTTCACGTTATCAACAGCTGCAAACTAGCACCATTGGGTATTATGCTTCCACACAGTGTATGACCGCAACCTCCCAAGGTTCGATTGTGATTTGGAACGCATCATCTGTAATCGGCATATCACGATGAGCCAATAGGTCGTGAGCATGGCTTGTTTTCCATTTGGGACATAGGGTGACGTGTGCCTGTCGTGGTTCGAGGTTAAAGGCAAACAGTAGCCAGCCTCCGTGACACGATTTCCGTGCAATCGGCACCACGCGATCTCCTTCGACGGATACCGCGGGGTGTACTCCAAATTCATCCGCTAGTCCAAGAACTAGGTCGGGCTGTCCCACGTCGCCAAATCCTGCCGATAGTGTAAAGCCGAACCATGTGAAGTGCTGATCCTTTGTCTGCACGGCTAGGGTGTCGCCGCCTAAAGATGCGATCGACCGGGTGTCGTTGCGCGGTTCTAGGATAGCATATCCGCACGGTGTCTGAATAGTCGCTTGTCCATAGGTGGTTTCGACGATATTTCGTCCACATTCGATGTCGTACGGTGTTACTGCTGAGAAGTCCGCTACCCGTACGCCGAAACGCTCGGCGAACCCTTCCGGCGGACGGTAGCTGGACTGCCCATCGGCGGAATACATGCCAAAACTTCCCTCCGCCACGAAATGCGTTTCTGGGCTCTCTTGCAATGTTCGTTCGATCCGTGCCTGTGTTTCTCCATTCATCAGTGTGACGTTGGGCAGAAATAGGAGCCGGTATCCCGACCAGTCCATCCGGGGCGTAATGATATCCGCAGAGATGCCGTGGGTCCAGAGTGTCCGATACACGCCACGCAGATCCGCCAAAAAGCGATCAGATTCGTCGTTATAGCTGAAAAGTTCCTGCGATTCGGGATGGTACACGATGCCTACGTCGGCGCGTGGGCATTCGAGGGGTAGGTGTTCGGCGAGTCCTTCAATCTGCGCTATTGCACCCGCTGCCGCATCGAAACGGGATGTCGGTTCACCATCTAGTGCTACCAAGTTATAGCCGGGAGACTCGAAACTGAGATATTCAGGACGATATTGCCAGAACATCGTCCCCGCAGCACCGCACGCTAAGGTCATCCAGAGCAGCGTGGTTAGTTCTCGCGGGTCGGATTGCTTTTTCCACGTTACCCCGCCCCTCGACATACCTGCGTAGATTTCTTCATTCCACCAGCGGCCGTTGCGTCCGGCGCTCCGTGACCAGTCGAAACTGAACGCTCGATCTGCAATTTGATAAGGGTCATCCGATGTGAGCAGATTGTTAGACGACATCGACATCCCCCAGCTATCCACGATCCGTGCACATCGCTCATCCCATGGGCGTGGGGACCATCCGCCGTGTGATCGCACCTCATGGCGGGGATCGATCTCTTCGACTTCGTCCACCATCCATTGCAGATGGTTCGCTAGGTTCTCGTAGTGAAATTCGCGGTAGAGCAGCATCTCGACGACATTTTGATCAGATCGGGGTGGTTCCACATCTTCCCAGCGGCGATAGCGGCGTGAGAAACGGGTATTGAGGGTGTCTAGCGTAAATCGCTCGCGCAACCACTCTTTGTACTTCGCCATTGTGTTCTCGCAGTAACATGGATAGCCATCGCCATCTCTGTGCCAGACCGATGCCAGATTTGCTCCATCCCAGAGTCCCCAGATTAACAGGCTGGGACGGTCTTTATAGCGGTGGACCACATGGCGCAACAGTCCGCCTCCGTACTCGCGCCAAGCGGGATGGTCGTAGCAGTGGATCATCGCGCCTTGTGGATAAGCGGGTCCCGCATCGGGCTCTGCGCGTTGACCACGGTGATTGACGACCCGCATATCGGGATGCTCACGGGTCAGCCACTCCGGGCATGCGCCATGTGTCCCTAACACGATGTCGAGCCAGATGGATAATCCGTGTTTTTCTGCCAAGTCGAACATGCAGTCGAAGTCGTCCAGTTCGTAGATACCGGGACGTGGCTCCATCCAGTTCCAATAGGTAAAGCTGCGCACAATCCGGAACCCCGACGCGCTTAACCGGGCGAAGTCTGCGTCCCAGCAATCGAGTTTGGGAGTGGGGGCGCGGTAGTACTCTACCCCGACGGGAAATGGGGTATTCGGATGTTCAAAGCGTTTTGTGATAGGCATTTGGTGTCTCCGGTGTATGACTGATGATATTAATTTGTAATTGTTGATAACGTGAAGCGTGATGTGTAAAAACAGTGGCTCATGTAAAAAGAAAGTGCAAAGCATGAAGAGAAACCGAGTTTTGAAGAAAAAACTCGGTTTCTTTGTACTGTTGACGGGGATTCGGATTTCTGCTATACTGAGCCGAAGTCAAGGGTTGAATACCAGCGCCGACCATTGTTCCGTCAGTATATTCAAACGGATGGATTCGGCGTCAATTTTGTAGGGGCAGGTCTTGTGTCTGCCCAAAGCGGGCAACCACAAGGGTTGCCCCTACGGTTTAGGAGGAAATTATTATGAGACTCATCCTCGTCGGCTGTGAATACGCCGGTAAGACAACGTTAGCCAATGAAATTGTAAAATGGATTGATGACACCCTAGGTGGTGCTCGCGGCTTCCATGACCATTTTACCATCCCTTCCAATGAATTAACAGTGGAAGATCAAGATCAATTTGCGGCGCTGAGTCCACGACTTAAGGAGATGTTCCAACGTTATATCATTGAGTATCATCTTCAGCCTGCGTTTTATGCGGATCCGGACCACAACATGACCGGTTTTCATATTGAGGAAGCGGTCTATGCGCCGTTGTATTACGGCTACGGTGGCAAAGGTGAATATGCGGAGCGCACGACATTAGCGCGAGCGGTAGAGAAAACGATTATGGAGGAAGCACCTGACACGGTGCTCATTCTACTGACAGCGTCAGCCGAGGTTATTGCGCAACGGATGCGAGATAACCCACAACCGCAGGGGGTTCTCCAGGAGAAGGATATCGAATACGTCCTGCAACGATTTGAGGAGGAATATCAAGCCTCGCTGATTCGCAGAAAATTCACTCTCGACACGACAACGGCGGCTGTGGAGGAAACGCTCGCCGAATTTGCCGAGCAGATCGAGTTGTACTTGTCGGATGCGGATCGTCTGCGGCTGTTGGCACATCAGGCTTTACAGGCGAAATAAGTTTGAGAGGAAAATCTATGAAACGTCTGATTTATTCAATCGTTGTGGTGACAACTACTTTCTTGTGCGTTGCTGCATGGGCTCAGATGGATTTCGCAAGGATTAAGATTAAAACGACTCACGTCGCCGGCAACATCTATATGTTGAAAGGAGCTGGTGGGAATATCGGCGTATCGGTGGGAACAGACGGGATTCTGCTTGTTGACGCTCAGTTTGCACCGTTGGCGGAGAAGATTCGGAACGCGCTCAAAGAGTTGAATGAGGGACCGTTAAAATTTTTGATAAACACTCACTTTCACGGCGATCACACCGGCGGCAACGTTGTCTTCGGAGCTGAGGCGCATATCATCTCTCACGCCAATGTCCGAAAACGGTTACAGGTAGAATCTTCTCCTCAAGAAGCCTTGCCGGTTGTCACATTCGACGATTCGTTGTCTATCCACTTCAACGGCGAAGAGATTCGTGTCATCCACTTCCCAAATAGTCATACGGATGGAGACAGCGTCATTTTCTTCACCGGATCGAACGTTGTGCATATGGGAGATCTCTTTTTCTCCGGTCGATTTCCCTATGTTGACTTGAACAGCGGCGGGGATGTGGAAGGATTAATAAAGCATATTGAGAAGCTCTTAGCCGAACTCCCGCCCGACGTGAAACTAATTCCGGGGCACGGTCCACTTTCGGATATTGACGACCTCAAGACGTATCACCAGACGCTTGTGGAAACGACGGAGGTGATTCGGGATCAGATAGAAGCAGGAAAAAGTTTGGAAAAAATTAAAGCGGCGGGACTTCCCAAAAAGTGGCGTTCTTGGGGAGCCGGTTTCATTTCGACAGGACGATGGATTGAAATCGTCCACCGGAGTTTGACGAAAAAGAGTGAAGGGTAATATTGAACCGCGGATTTCGCAGATAAACACAGCGACTCATGTAAAAAAATGCAATAGTGCACAAAGAAACCGAGTTTTTGCCAAAAACTCGGTTTCTGTTGCACAACTAATGTCGAGAATGGAGGTCGGGCTGAGAAGCCCAACCTACCAACTTGAGTAGTTCTATAGGTTGTAGCCTCGTTCGTTGTGCAGGGCGAGGTCTAATCCCTCTTGTTCATCGTTGTATTTGACACGTAAACCAACCACCCTATCAACAGCCTTGAGAATAATAAAGGAAAGAATCCCGCTCCAAAGTATGGTCACGATGAGACTGACAAACTGACTCCAAAGTTGTAAACCAATACTCTTGTCCATTCCCATTCCACCTAATCCTTCTGCGGCGAATATTCCGGTCAACAAGCAGCCGACGATACCACCGATACCGTGTACGCCAAAGGCATCGAGCGAATCGTCATATCCGAGCTTATGCTTGAGACTAGTTGCACCCCAGAAACAGATCACGCCTGAAGCGAGTCCGATAACCAATGCGCCCATCGGTCCAACGCTGCCGGAGGCTGGTGTAATTGCCACAAGCCCTGCGACAGCACCGGTGACGATACCTAGCACGCTTGGCTTTTTGTACTTTATCCACTCAATAAACATCCACGCCACTGCGGCGGTACCTGTCGAGATTTGTGTGACTAGCATCGCCATCCCTGCCGCGCCGTCGGCTGCCAAAGCGCTACCGGCATTGAAACCGAACCAGCCGACCCAGAGCATAGAGGCACCAATGACTGTCAGGGTCAAGTTGTGGGGTGGCATGGGGGTTTCAGGATAGCCGTAGCGTTTGCCAATCATTAGGGCAGCGACAAGCGCTGCAACACCTGCGTTGACGTGCACCACAGTCCCACCGGCAAAATCGAGTGCGCCCAAAATATCTCCAAAATATGAGCCATCACCCGCCCAAGCCATGTGGCAAATTGGCGCGTACACAATTATAGACCAGATCCCCATGAACCAGAGCATGGCGGAGAATTTCATTCGTTCGGCGAAGGCACCCGCGATCAGTGCCGGTGTGATGATCGCAAAGGTCATCTGGAAGCAGATAAATACTGTTTCCGGGATAGTGCCTGATAAACTATCCGCATTCACACCCCGAAGGAACGCCTTACCGAGTCCGCCGACAAATGAGTGGCCATTGGTTACTTTTGACATCATACCGCCTGTATCAAAGGCAATGCTATAGCCAATCACAATCCATATAATAGTAATCAGTCCGGTCAGCGAAAAACATTGCATCAATAGCGATAGAACATTTTTGGCACGCACCAGTCCGCCATAGAACAGTGCAAGACCGGGAATGGTCATGAAAAGAACCAGCGCTGTTGCTGTGAGCAGCCAAGCGGTGTCACCTGAATTAAGTTCGTCTTCAGCGAGGGCAAGTTTCGGAAGTGCTAAGAACATCAGTACCAACAGCATTCCCAGAACAACTCTGGGCTTACCGTGTCTTAAAAGCCTTATAGGTTTTGTATGCTTCTGAAACCTAAACACATTCTTTGGTTGTTGGTGCATTTTTACCTCCATTTAGGTTTAGCCGATCACTACCTGCCCCGATAAGGTCCCCGATAGATCGGGACAGGCGGGACTTCGCTACGCTTAACTTGAAGGCTCATGTAAAAAGAGAGTGCAAAGCACGAAGTGAAGGCCCCCTTTGTACCCCCCTTAATCCCCCCGCCCCGATAAATCGGGATTAAGAAACAAGCAGGGGGAGAGTAACCCCTGATAAATCGGGATGCAAGTGCTTGTGGCTTTGGTTGCACTAATTCTTAACATGAGCGAACTTGAAAATTGCTTCAAACTCCTTGTCAGGCAGTATAACACCATCGGTTTCAAAAGTAAACAGAATTTTTTCGATTTTATATGATTTATGGATAGGTTCTTTTTCTATGGGATGGGTAGGGCATCTACCGAAAAACAGAGATCTATCCTCTCAACGAAAGGTAGCCCGATCCCCTCATCCCAACTTGCCCCAATTGGAGATGTAGATTCATGAGTGTGACATCTATTCCCACGCGATGTGTATTCTGTCGATTCTCTGGATAGTAGAAACTGAATAGATGCCCCGGCATTGTCAGAAATTCGACCACTTCGTCGATACGCGCCGGATGGAGTTGGTAGGTAGAGATCAGGGCTTGCTCGTCAAGTGTTTCCAAGTATTTACGGTATGTGTTGAATCCTTGATGGTTCCGTTTGACAGATCGCTTATCAATGTGTCCCATGGTGCATAAGCGTTTGGCGACAAGTTGTAGGAAGGCCGCCTCACCGCTGGAGGCGAGGGTTACATGCACGTCCGCATATTGGGTCGTTCGTGTATTGCGCGAATCAATGACAATAATCCGGGTACTCCGCTCTTCGGACCGACGACGCTGAATCATGTGAAACAGGATAGGATGATTCTCCGCCATATCTGCCCCAATAATGAGCAGAATGTTTGCATGTTGGATATCTTCGGAGGCGGTCATGGGGTCATCTTTTCCAAAGGGTTGAATGTGATCCCGGATTGACCTTGACCGCTCAATTTTGACGGCACATGCTTTATAAGAGGGCTGCCGGGAGTAGGGGTCAAATTGGGACAAGGTCAGCTTATTGGTCTCCTCATAGTGCATTGGGATAAAGATCTGTCCCCGTTGAACTTGATAGGTAATATACGCATGTGCATGAATCTGTCCTCTCCGAGAGATGAGGCTGACCAATTCATTGGGACCAATCCCTAGTTTTCGTGCGTCGTCTCCGTTGATTTCGACGTAAACTTCCTCCGGGTAGAGTTTGCGAAGGACAGAAGATTTGCATGTCCGTGTCTGTGTATGCCATTGGGCTGTGGTGCCCCGACCGGTTAGCAACCAAAATGGATATTCGGTATCGGGTGCCTCAAGAGACTGGCGTGGCTCTTCAAAGAGAAATTTCGCTTTGCCATCAGGATGGTAGTAGTGACCATCGGAAAACAGTCGGCGTTCATTTCCGTTTAACGATGCTCCTTCCTCAAAGGGCCATTGAATACCACCCAAGTTGTCCAACATTTGATAGTCTCTGATACCGGTGATGTCACACGGTTGACCTCTGGAAACTTTTTTGAGGATACCGAAAACATCCTCCGGTGTTTCCCAATTTTTGAATAGTTTGGCGCAGCCCCAATGATGGGCGATTAATTTAAAAATATTAAAATCGGAGAGCGCAATGCCGGGAGCTTGAGTAACTTTTTTGATTAAGCCGATGCGGCGTTCCGAGTTGATGAAGGTCCCTTCTTTTTCTCCCCACGCCGCGGCGGGCAAAACCAGATCGGCTCTTTGGGCGGATTCTGTCGTGTGATACATGTCCTGAACGACGAGAAAATCGAGCTGCTGGATGATTTTGTTAAATCGACCCTGATTAATCCAAGAGTGGGAGGAATTGGTGGCAATAATCCATAGCCCTTTAATCTTTCCACTTGTAATGCCGTCAACAATCTGATCGTAAGCCCAACTATTTTTTTGTGGGATTCGGAACACATCAATACCGAGAATATCGGCAACCTTTTGGCGGTGCTGCGGATTGGTAAAGTCGTGACCGCCGAGGAGATTCGTGGTGTTACTGAAAAGCCTCGATCCCATCGCGTTGCATTGACCCGTGATGGAGTTTGCGCCGGTGCCGGGGCGTCCGATGTTGCCGGTCATCAGGGCTAGGTTGATAATTGACTGAGCGACACGAACGCCTTCGTAACTCTGATTCACACCCATTGTCCACCAGAAGGAGACGCGCTCTCCTTGGGCAATCATGTCCGCCAAATGATAGAGACGAGATATAGCGATCCCCGTTTTTGAACTAACCAACTCCGGTGTATAGGATTTGACATGTTCAGCAAAGTCATTGAAAGCGGTAGTGTGCGTCTCAATATATGCTGTGTCGATGCTACCACCTTCGATGAGAATATGAGCGAGCCCGTAGAAAAGATAGATGTCTGACTTCGGGCGGATCGCGTAGTGCTGGGTGGCAGCCATTGCCGTTTCTGTTGCGCGTGGGTCAATCACAACGATCTCTGGGTTGTTTCTGTTCATCATGACACGTTCCCACATGATCGGGTGCGCCACGCAGAGATTTGAGCCGATAAGAACGATTACATCGGATTCTTCAAAATCCTTGTAGGTATACGGTGGTGCGTCAAAGCCAAAGGATTGTTTGTACGAAACAACAGAAGTTGCCATACATTGCCGCGTATTGCCATCTCCGTGTAGGATACCCATCCCGAACTTAGCTAGCGCGCCTAGGTAAGCCATTTCCTCCATCGGAATCTGACCGGTACTCAGAAAAGCAATGGAATCACTCCCGTGTTTTTCCTGGATGGTTTTGAAACGATCTGTGAAGGTGGATAGCGCGGTGTGCCAATCCACAGGTTCCAGTTTATCGTGAGAGTTGCGTAACAGTGGCGTGGTTGCTCGATCTGGGGATTTGAGCGGAGTCAGTGCTTCCCAGCCCTTTGGACATGCCATGCCTAAGTTCACCGGGTATTCCGTGGTGGGGGTGATGTTGACCGCCTGACCATCTTTCAGATGGATATCCAAAGAGCATCCGGTCGAACAAAAGCCACAGATTGCTCGCGTTGTGGCATCCGGTTTCAATTGTTGAGGGACTTTGCCAAGACCGTATTTTCCAGTCTCCAAGCGTCGGGCACGAGTGAGTTTTCCGTCGGATTGATGAAAGACTGCACTGATTTTTTCTTTGAGCACCTGCGATTGTCTATCTTTCATGCTTAAAAATCCCCCGGCATCTTAAGACTGACGGCAGTGGTAAAGAAGAGATAACGTTCGCACAATTCTCCGATGAGTGTCAAGGAGAAGGTCAAGATGCTTAACCCGATGAGCAGAACCGTATCGGATGAATTGGGGTCTATGTTGTGCGAGGCATAATAGACAAGCAGCGGTAGCAGCAAGCCGCCTAACCCGCCGGTGAGAAAGCGAAGCATCGTCACTCGATTAAGTTTTCCGACCATTAACAGTGCGGCGCGCTTAAATATGGAATAGGAATGGTCTTTCAGATAGCGGAAGATTGACACTTCCCAAAGCATTTTCAGTGCGGATATGAATGTTAATCCGAGGCATAGCGGACCAATGGAAAACAGAAATACCTCTTTTCGCTCAACTGAATTGATGAATAGAACGCTTGTGGTTGAGGTGATCAGTGTGGTGGAGAATCCGAGAATAGCAACCGTTGTGAAGAACTTGAACCCACTTATGAATTCTCTCCATAATTCCTTTCGACAGTCGGCATAAACCAAAACGGAGAATACGACGCCCAACATACCACTCATTATCACCCCAAGACCAAGTATGAAATGGGTATTTTCTATTCCTGCGATCCAGAACGAGGCGGCATAAAGCACTGCGAGAATGGCAAAAATGCCAAAGACGAGGACTTCCCGGCTCAACCAAGATTTTTTTAAACCGACGACGACGCGAAAGGCGTAGAATGGTCGTCCCAGATGAAATACGCTCGCTCCGAGTGCCAACAGTCCAGAGCATAGCGCGACGACGGAACGTATCGGGTTTAGATAGGGTGCTACGGGATTATGAAATGTATTCAGCAACATATCGACACAAAACGCCCCAACGGATAACTGGGTAAGCACTAGCATAATAATGAGCGGTAGATGGGCGTGTTGGGGGTTGAGGTGGTGGTAGTCGCTCGGCAACATGTTTCTGGGAGTGGGTTGATTTGACTTATAGGTCGTTGTGGGCAGCGTATAGTCAGAAGCTGGTGCTCCCGGAACCAGTGCTGTCGTTTGGCTTTCTTCGAGGATTTTTTCTTTATCCACTACTTTAATGGCGAGGGCTTGGGTTGGGCATGCCTGTACGCATGCCGGGGCTTCGCCTTCGTTCAGCCGGTCGGCACACATATCGCATTTTCGGACAATTCCGTGTGCCTTGTCATACTGAGGAACTTCGTAGGGACATTTTAGCGTACAATAGACGCACCCAATACACTGATCGTCAAGATGTTTCACTATGCCTGTGATCTCATCTTTTTCATAGGCGTTGACGGGGCAGCCATGCATGCACGCAGGTTCCGCACAATGGTGGCAGGCGGTGGTTACATGTTGCTGAATCGGTTTTTCTTCGGTGCCACCAAGAAGTAATCCTACAGAACGCCATGTTTCGTTTTCGCCTAGACCGTTGAGGCTGTGACATGCTGTTACGCACGCCTTGCAACCGCTACACCGATCTAAATCTACTTCAAAGGCATACTGCTGACCTTGTTTTGGTTGGGACAGTGGCATTAAATCTCGATAGTATTTTTGCTGGAGAGGGAATTGGAGATTTTCGTGCTGCTGGGCGTATTTTTCGATCGCAGTAATTTTCCGCTGTTCCGCCAATGCACTAACTACGAGTTGCTGTAGTTCAAAATCGGTCATTTTTTTTGGAACTTCCACTTGATGTCTCCTATGAACTCAGATGGGTATTATACTGCGGTTTCTTCTTTTACGGCAAGTGCTGCTTCAAACGCCTTTTTCTCAGCTTCTTGAACTGCTGGTGAGAATCGGACTAATACGCTGCAGAATGCTGCTACCGTAACCATAACTCCAAGGTATAGCAGTCCCTGTTGCGTTGTGATACTTTCAGCACGGAAAAGGAAACCTGCTGCGACCGCTCCAGCGTTTCCACCTGCGCCAACGAGTCCTGCTACTGCGCCTAAAGCCTTTTTGTTAATGAAAGGCACAATACCGTAGGTCGCGCCTTCGGACATCTGTACCAAGAGGCTGAAGATAATCATTGTGGCAACAGCAGCAACCAAAACTCCCATCTGAGAGAAAAGTATAAGTGCGAGTCCCTCGCCGAGGAGGGCGATGAATAGGAATATAACACGCCCTTTCAACCCCATCTTTTTCGCGAACAGATCGGAAAACATGCCACCCATTGTACGGGCGAAAATGTTCATCAAGCCAAACAATCCGGCAATCAGTCCCGCTGTCTTTACATCTAGACCAAATCGGTCGTGATAGTAAAGCGCAGCGATATTATTGATTGTCAACTCAATGCCGAAACAGACGGCATAAATAATAAACAACGCCCAGACACGGTAATCTTTAATTGCGAGCATGAATGACTCCATGCCTTTTCTTTGAGTCACAGGAAGTTCGCCTCGAGCGCGTAATTCTTTGTAATCTCCATCTGGTGCATCACGTGTAACGAAATAGTAAGCGATCCCGGTGAGAAACAGTGCTGCACCGGGCACAATCATTGCCAAACGCCAACCGAGAAATTGATCAACGCCCAAAGTGAGTAGCGCGGTAAAAATCAGTGGCATAACCATCTGCGTCACACCACCACCTAAATTCCCCCAACCGGCTGTTGTTGCATTCGCCGTACCGATGACATTGGGGGCAAACATCATAGAGGTATGATACTGTGTAATGACGAATGACGCACCAATCGCACCAATCGCTAATCTGAAAAACAGGAAAGTTTGGTAACTCTGGGCGAGCCCAATCCCCATCACGGGAAGTGAGCCGATAAGCAACAGCCATGTATACGTCCGTCTTGAACCGATCCGGTCACAGAGCGGACCAATAAGAATCCGCACAAGCACGGTAATCGCAACTGAAGCGATGATAGTATTACCGATTTGGGCTTTGGTCAGCATCAGGTCTTCTCGGACGATTGCCATTAGGGGTGCAATACCGAACCAACCGAAAAAAGCTAGGAAAAACGCACCCCATGTCATGTGAAAGGCACGCATCTGTACCGTTTTCAAACTGAATAGATTAATTCGTGTTGCCTTGTTTTTGACTTCCATTAGGTGTATTCTTTCCCACTTTAAGTTTTGGCTCATGTAAAAAGAGAGTGCAAAGCACGAAGTGAAGGCCCCCTTTGTACCCCCCTTAATCCCCCCGCAAGCAGGGGGAGAGTAACCCCTGATAAATCGGGATACAAGTGCTTGTGGCTTTGGTTGCACTAATTCTTAACATGAGCGTAAGTTTTTATAATTATTAAGTTCTGTTGACATTTGCCAAATTGAACAAACCTTGATTAACTTTGAAGGTACTGTCCCTGTGGTTTGTGACAAATGGAACGGAGATCTCCGTTTCCTACAAATTATGCTTGCTTCTATGCCCGCTGGAGCCTCTATCGTAGGGAACAACGATCGTTGTTCCCTACAACTAAGAATTGTCTCTCTAGAGTAGTGCTAGGAATTCAACATATCGGATTCAGAGACATTTACACCCGCTCGTTCCCCGATATAATCCAACTGTCCATCAGGGCGTTCCACCCGCAGGTAAGGCGTGACTGGGGTTTTCGATGCCCCTTTTTCAGGACCTCTAGGCGATGCGCCGATGTTGCAGAAGTTCTCGGTTGACAAAGTCGCATCAAGTTCATCTTGGGGTGGAAGTTCAAGGTAGACATCGTTGTCTTTAACTTTCACCGGGAAGGTGAGAACTTCGTAGTCCTCGCCACTCAGACAGGCTCCCGATTCGAGGCAGAAGGTCTTTTTGTGGAGTGGACAAGCGATTTTCGGCGCACCTTGTGCATCACCGATGATACCGCGGGAGAGAACAAACGCCTTCTTATGTGGACACATATTTTGCGTCGCGTACCACTCACTACGAGAGGAGAAATTGAACACGGCAATCTGTGTTTTGCCATATTTGATTGCTGCGCCACCGTCGTAAGGGAAGTCGGAAACGCTGCCGACTTTGACCCACTGTTTATTTCGAGATTCGCGCAACGCTTTCAACTTTGCGCTTGATGGTAAGGTTACATCTTCGATTGGAATGAGGTCCTTTTCCCAATACTTTGGGCGCTGCTGCCCGCGTTCTGAGACGAATTCGATTCCGGTTTCGGTCTCATCGGTATTGATGAATTGTCGGAACTTTTTCCGAATTTCCGGATTCATAACCACCTCTCTCCACTCACATTTGTAGGTGTCAATGAGATGCTCCATCCGTTTCTCCAGTTCACCGCAGATACCAAGTTTGTCGTGAACAATTACATCGCGAAGGTAGTCAATGCCTCCCTCCATCTTTTCGAGCCAGACTGAGGTGCGCGTGAGCTTGTCGGCGGTCATGATGTAGAACATGATAAAGCGGTCGAGGTACTTAATTGCTGTCTCCTCGTCAATATCGCTTACGAGTAGGTCGGCATGGCGCGGATTGGAACCACCGTTCCCGCAGACATAGATGTTATAGCCCTTCTCAGTTGCGATCAATCCGAAGTCCTTACCCTGTGCTTCTGCACATTCTCGGATACAACCAGAAACAGCGGCTTTCATCTTGTGTGGGGAACGGATACCGCGATAGCGTTCTTCGACCTGAATGGCGAACTTCACTGAATCTTGGACAGCGTAGCGACACCATGTTGTGCCAACACAACTCTTGACGGTCCGCAACGCCTTTCCGTAGGCGTGGCCGCTCTCAAACCCCGCGCTGACGAGTTCTTCCCAAATATCCGGTAGTTGGTGTACCTGTGCACCGAACATATCGATGCGTTGTCCACCGGTAATTTTTGTGTAAAGCTCATATTTCTTAGCGATGGAACCGAGTGCGATGAGTTTATCGGGCGTAATTTCGCCGCCGGGGACACGTGGAATGACGGAATACAGACCACCACGCTGCATGTTCGCCAAGAAACGGTCATTGGTGTCCTGCAATGTTTGATGTTTGTCGAACATGATGTTCTCGTTCCACAGGCTCGCTAGCATTGATGTGACGGCAGGTTTGCAGATTTCACAACCGTTGCCATGTCCATACTCGGCGATGAGTGCGTCGAAAGTTTTAATCTCCTTAACTTTGACAATATCGAATAGTTCCTGACGGGTGTAGGGGAAGTGTTCGCACAGATCCGTATTGATTTCTAATCCCGCTGCTTCCAATTCCTGTTTGAGTAGGTCAGTTACGAGCGGGACGCAGCCACCGCAGCCTGTGCCCGCCTTCGTGAGGGCTTTTACTTCTCCGACGGTTGTAAACTGATTGTCACGAATCGCACAGCAGATGTCGCCCTTGCTGACGCTGTTACACTGACAGACTTGTGCTTCGTCAGGCATCTCCGTGGCGGATACCACCACACCACCGCCGCTTGAACCGAGCACTAGCGCCCCCGGTTCCACTGTCAATTCGGTCTCATTCTTTGAAAGCATCATGAGGCTCCCGTAATCGGAAGCGTCACCGACCAAGATGCCGCCAACCAAATTTTTCCCATCTGGGGTAAAGAGAAGTTTTTTGTAGATACCACCGAAGGGATCTTCGTAGGTGAGTGGCTTGGCAATGGATTCCTCCGCGGTGTAATCCCCGAAACTTGCCACATCAACACCCATAAGCTTAAGTTTTGTCGACAGATCGGCACCGGTGAAGGTTCGTGTCCCGTCGCTAGTTAGGCGGGCGGCGAGGATTTCCGCCATTTCATACCCCGGTGCCACAAGACCGTAAATCATCCCGCCGTGCAAGGCGACCTCACCGATAGCGTAGATGTCCGGGTCGTCGGTCTGCAAACAATCATTTATGACCACGCCGCCCCGTTCGTGGACTTCGATCCCGCATTCACGCGCAAGTTCATCGCGGGGTCGAATACCCGTAGAGACAATGACCATCCCGACGTCAATCATTTCACCGCTGTTGAATACCATGCCGTCAACTTTTCCGTTACCGATAATTTCTTTGGTCGCTGTATCAACATGGACATGAACGCCGAGCGACTCGATTTTTTTGATGAGAAGATTGGATCCAGCTTCGTCCACCTGTCGAGGCATCAAGCCGGGCATGAATTCGACAACATGTGTTTCGAGACCAAGGTCGTAGGTGGCTTTTGCCGCTTCCAAGCCGAGCAACCCTCCACCAATAACGGCTGCTGCTTCGACTTTCTGCGCATAGTCGAGAATTCCTTGAAGATCTTCAATGGTCCTGTAGACAAAGACACCGTCTTTATCGACACCGGGAATTGGTGGCACAAAAGGATAGGAGCCAGTCGTGAGTACAACTGTGTCGTAGGGGATTTCCTTCCCATTTTCTGATCGGACGACTCGCAGCTCACGGTCGATGGTGGTCGCTTTATCACCTATGTGGAGTGAAATGCCTTGCTCTTCGTACCACTGAGTGTTGGTTAGCATGAGTTGTTCAGGATCGCGGTTCGTAAAGAATTGGGTTAGACCGACGCGGTCGTAAGCGGCACGAGGTTCTTCACAGAACGTTACAATCTGAAACTTTCTATCAACATCAAACTCGACTAATTTTTCACAGAACCGATGTCCGACCATACCGTTTCCAATAACAACAACGGTTTTCAGTTCGCTGGTTTTTTTAACAAAATTTGAATCTTTCATATTCCCCTATATCCTTTTCCAAAAAAAAGGCGTCCACTTGCGACTAATTCCGGTCACAAATGGACGCCTTTGTCCGTTATCCTACCATCTTTGGCGTGGAATCTCGATTTTTTATTTTTACTTCATCTCGGTGGATTCGTTCGTCTTTGAACGATATGCTTATCCGTTTCTCAATACTGCTGTAACTGAAAGTACATCTTGGGCGATTTCTGCCAAACGTTTCTTCCGATCCATTGCTATTTTTTGTAACATTCGATACGCTTCTGCTTCGGTACAACCTCGCTGTTCCATAACGACTCCCTTAGCGCGTTCAATGATCTTGCGCTCGGCAAGGCTTGTCTTCGTTTTTTCCAGTTCTTGCGCCAATGCTTGGAACTCACGAAAACGGGCGATGGCAGCCTCAATGATTGGTTGAATGCGTTCGGGACTGAGACCATCGACTACATAGGCAGAGACCCCGGCTTGAGTTGCTGCTCGAATGGTTTCGGAACGATTGTTCCTTGTAAACATGACGATTGGCACCGACTGTTGCTGGCTAATCGTTGCAACATCAGCTAGAAGATTCTGCCCCGGAGCGTCTACGCCAATAAGAACGACATCAGGCTTTATCCTTCCCACGTGTGGAAGCAAATCTCTAACCGATGAGGTATGCACCGCTACGGTATACTCACTTGCTTCCAGCGCCTGAACTAGCATATTCGCTCGTTCCGTATCGTCATCAGAGATTAGGATGCGTAATAGAGAAGTTGGGTTGCTCATTTTCGAACCTTCTATACTTGTCCATTCAAAGCAACATTTCAGATAAAAAAAGCGCCCATCTGTAGGAGCACGCCCCTATCAAATGGACGCCTTTGTCCACAAGGAGGAACCAATGAACTATGGTAAATTCTAAAAATAAATAGGCACTTTCGCTCCCCGGTAGATTCGTTTTCCTAACCGCACCGCATAGTTGCCGTGGTGGGTTGAAACGGCTTGTCCCGATTCTCGGGATCCCGATAAATCGGGATTGGAAACAGTACCTACCAAACATCCCATCTAACCCAGTAGGTGCGGTTTCTAACCGCACCGGTTTGGAATGTCCTATTAATTCTAAGATTCACTATAATTGTAACCTGATAAGCGTTCAGATATAACCTCTATCTGAACGCTTACCTGTATTCTAGCCAATAGAAGAGATTGTAAAATCTGGATACGCGCTTGCACCGTGTTCGCCGTAATCCAATCCTTCCAGCTCTTCTTCTTCACTAGCACGCAACCCGACAATCGCTTTGATACCATAAAACAGGATAAAACCTGCTACCATACACCACGCAAAAACGGCAACGACACCAATGAATTGGGCACCCAAGAATTTGAACGCCGCGCCTTTATCCGCTGCGTAGAGAATCCCTTGTTCGGTATGGAACAATCCAAGCAAGAGTGTTCCTAAAGCGCCGCAAACGCCGTGTACAGAAATCGCGCCAACTGGGTCGTCGATTCTCAGGTTTTCAATTATCAGGACCGAGAATACGACTACAACACCTGCGATCGCCCCAATAATTACTGCTGCGACTGGTGTAACAAATGCACATGGTGCGGTAATAGCAACGAGTCCGGCAAGTGCGCCGTTGAGTGCCATACCAGCATCGGGCTTCTTGAGTTTGAACCAAGCTGTTATCATGGCGAGGATTGCGCCCGCTGCGGCAGCGAGGTTTGTCGTTACAGCGATTAATGCAATGGGTTTTGCATCAGCCGCCATCTGGCTACCCGGATTAAATCCGAACCATCCGAGCCATAGGATAAACACACCGAGTGCCGCCAATGGAAGGTTATGTCCGGGAATTGGGCGAGGTCTTCCATTCGCATCATACTTACCGGTGCGAGCACCGAGTACGATTGCGCCTGCTAGAGCGAGCCAGCCACCCGTTGAGTGGACAACCGTTGAGCCTGCGAAATCCAACATTCCCATACTTGACAGCCAACCGCCTCCCCAGATCCAGTGTCCGACGATCGGATAGATTAAACCGGTGATGAAAACGCTGTAAATCAGATAGCTTCTGAACTTTGTTCGTTCAGCCATCGCACCGGAGACGATTGTCGCTGCGGTGGCGGCGAAAACCAATTGGAACAACCATGCAGCGAGGGTTGGGACGGAACTCCACTCCAGTGCGCTGAAGCCTTTTGTTTCTCCGGAGACGAACCATCCACTCAATCCGAGGAAGCCATTGCCATCGCCAAACATAATTGCGAATCCGATCGCCCAGTAAGCGATGGCTCCCATTGAGAAGTCCATTAGGTTTTTCATCAGGATATTGACGGCATTTTTGGCACGGGTAAATCCCGCTTCAACCATGGAGAAGCCTGCCTGCATAAAGAAAACCAGAAAGGCAGCAACCAATACCCAGATGGTATCAGCAATATATTTTGAGGTTTCGATCTTTTCACCTTCGACGAAGCCGTCTAAGGCGAAAGCACTCGTACCTAGACATAGTGTCAAAATCAGAACAATTCCTGTAATCCTGTAATCGCTCTGAAGGAATCTTTTCATTTTTGTCTCCTTATTAGGTGGCACCTTCGTCGGCGTATTGTAAATTATCCGTAAAGCGGAGGAAAGATGAACAAAAGGTTGTAGCCGCTTAGATCGTTTATCTTTCCGATGCCAAAGACCAAATCATTATGCTAACGACAGTAGGCAAAAAAGATGCCAGCAGTTGATGAGGATATTTTTTGTACAGGCGGAAACAGCTGAAAGACAGAAACAACGGCGTTATGACAGGATTTTTTGAAATGATTGGCTATGGAATGCTCATTGCAAACCACTGATACGTTTTTTAGAAATCTGCTGAAAATTTAGGCAGCGAATCACCTAAATTTCAGGCAAGGCAGATGCCTCTGATGTCAATCTTGTCTGCTTGATCTTGACTTTACATTTTACAAAGGCTTTCGGTATAATTTAACATAGGTTTTGTATTTGACATTAATGATTGAGAATAATTGATTCACTTATGTTAAGATTTAGTGCAAAGAAACCGAGTTTTAAAGAAAAAACTCGGTTTCTCTTCGTGCCTTGCACTTTCTTTTTACATGAGCCAATTGATTTTCTGCTCCAACCTAGGAGGAATCATGAGTCAGCCGGTAAAAGTTGGTTTTGTTGGAACAGGCGGCATCGCAAATAGCCATCTCCGTAACCTTGCAGAAATGGAGAATGTGTGTATCGCAGCCCTTTGTGATATTGACGAAGTACGCGCAAACGCAGCAGTCGAAACCTATGGTGGACAAGCATACACAGATTATCGCAAGATGTTTGATAAAGTGGATCTGGATGCTGTCTATTTCTGTTTGCCTCCGTTTGCGCACTCCGACGCAGAAATAATCGCAGCTGAGAAGGGATTTCACTTACTTGTTCAGAAGCCGGTTGTGCTGGAGCTTGAGACTGGAATTCGTATTATGGAGGCGATTGAGAAATCGGGTGTGGTTTCCTGTGTAGGCTATCAAGGGCGGTACAACAATGTCGCAACCGCTGCGCGTGATTTTCTCAAGGATAAAACCATCGGCATGATCGCTTGTCATCGCTGGGGTGGGGTCCCCGGAGGACCGAGCCATTGGTGGCGGATGATGGAGAAATCGGGTGGGATGCTTCATGAACAGGCAACTCACCAACTTGATATGATTCGATACACCGCCGGTGAAATTGTCGAAGTCTATAAGATTGATGCCATGCAGATTAATGTTGATCAGGAAAACCATACAATCCCCGATGCGGAGGTGGTCACGCTTGAGTTTGAGAGTGGAGCAGTTGGCTACATCTCAACTAGTTCTGCATTGATTAATGGCGGTGGGGGATCGCGCACCGATTTTATCGTCGAAGGTCACTACACTGTTCAGCTCGGTTGGGGGGACGTGCAAATTGTTCCCGAAGATGCAGCGACGATTGAAGTGTCTGATGAGCAGCCCCTTTCGATTGATGAGGCATTTATCCAAGCGATTCAGACGGGGGACAGATCGTTGATCCGATCTTCCTATGCAGATGGACTCAAATCAGCAGCGGTGTCGATTGCTGCAAACCAATCATCGCGTGAACACCGTCCGGTACCCGTACCGGCGATTTCGTAGGAGAGAATTTGTATAAGTAAAACGCAATAATGGAGGTAACGGATGATTATTGATACACATACGCATTTTTACGATCCAACACGGCCCGAGGGAGTACCTTGGCCCGATCCCGATGATGATGTGCTTTATCGCCCTGTGTACCCAGAGCATCACAAGGCACTTGCCATCCCTGAAGGTGTGACCGGAACCGTAGTTGTTGAGGCAAGTACATGGGTTGAGGATAATCAGTGGATACTTGACCTTGCGGAAAATGAACCGTTTATCGTTGGGTTCGTTGGGAATTTAGACATAGGCGCGGCGGATTTTGAGGTTAACCTTGAACGCTATTCTGCGAATCCACTTTTCCGGGGAGTACGGCTTCGAGGGGTGGATATCGGTGAGGTTGTAAACAATGGAAATCTAGCGAACATTGAGATGTTTGCTTCAAAGGATTTATCGGTAGATCTTTTATCATCGCCAGATGCGTTGCCGAGTGTCGCTGCACTAGCAAAGAAAATCCCAGAACTGCGTATTGTCATCAATCACGTCGCTGGTGTGCCTATTGATGGGAAGGCACCAGATGCAGCGTGGGTTGAAGGGATGCAGATGTCCGCGGCAAACCCGCATGTCTACTGTAAGGTGTCAGGATTGGTGGAAAGCACGAAGGACCAGCCCGCGCCTACTGATGTGGCGTATTATGAACCGACAGTGGATGTCTTGTGGGATGCGTTTGGGGTGGATCGGTTGGTCTACGGAAGCAATTGGCCCGTATCCGAACGCTTTGCCGAGTATGCGACGGTGCAACGAATCGTATCCCAATATTTTAACGCGAAGGGAGTCGTTGCCACCGAAAAGTATTTCTGGCGGAATGCCCTAGCGGCATATAAGTGGCTAGATCGGGGATAGATTGAAGTGGTTATCGCGGTGCTGTAAAGACATTGATTTATATAAAAAAAGTGTGAAACGTAAAGAGCATGAAACGTGAAAACCGTTTGTTCATAGGGGCAGACCGGCTAGAGAACTCGACCTGCGGTTCTAAAAAAAAGAGAGTGCAGGGCACGGAAAGAAACCGAGTTTTTTCTTCAAAACTTGGTTTCTGTTATACGATTTCTTGACATGAACCAAGATGTTTACCCGGTGTCAAGAACTTCCCTTATACCCGCAACGATGTTATCCCGATCTGGAAATACGTGGTCTTCAAGTCCAGGGCTATAAGGGATCGGTACATGCAGCGCGCAAACACGCTTGGGCGCTGCTTTCAGTTTTGTAAAGGTTTCGCTATCTTCAGTGACTACGGTTATGATCTCTGCTGACGCGCCTGCGGTGGGACCTGCCTCATCGGCGATGACCAGCCTGCCCGTTTTCTGCACGGAGGCGCGAATTGCTGCCTCATCTAGAGGTACGAGGGAACGTGGATCGATAACTTCGATGGAGACGCCCTCTTTCTCAAGGATTTCAGCTGCGGCAAGCCCCTCGTGCACGAGCCAAGCCAGTGCCACCAATGTTACATCGTTACCTTCCCGTTTGGTGTCAGCAACTCCCAATGGCACCGTGTAATCTTCTTCAGGCACCTCGCCCTCAACGCCCATGAGACGGTTGGATTCAAACGAAATGACAGGGTTGTCGTCGCGGATGGCAGATTTGAGCAGCCCCTTCATATCATAGGGTGTTGAGGGCAATATCATCTTCAATCCTGCAAGGTTCATAAACATCGAATAGGGACTCTGGGAGTGTTGGGCGGCGACCCGTCTACCACCTCCGACCGAGGCGCGAAATGTGATGGGAAACTTCGCTTGACCTCCAAACATATAGTGAATTTTCGCCGCCTGATTCACGATTTGGTCCATGGCAACGAAGGAAAATGTTATCATACCCCAGTTGACAATTGGTCGATAGCCTGACCCCGCTGCGCCGATGGCGATACCTGTAAAAGCACCCTCGGCGATGGGTGTGGCACGTACTCGCTCGGAGCCGAATTCATTGACCAGTTCGTCTGCAGCACTAGTTGCGAGGTGAAATGTGGTCGTATCTCGCTTCATCTCCTCGATGAGTGCATCTGTTCCGGCTTGTGCATAAGATATTTTTGGCATAGTAGATAGCCCCCATAATTTTCGATCAAAGCTAAAATGATGGCTTATGTAGAAAGAAAGTGCAAAGCACTCAGAGAAACCGAGTTTTGAAGAAAAAACTCGGTTTCGGTTGCATGATTTCTTAAAAGGTTTCATGGAAGAAAACGGGATTTCTCTTCGGGACTCGGAATCCGACACGCATCTCTCCGCCCGAACCATCGGTATCGATTTCGAGCGACATTTCGATAGACGATATCCCGGATACCTCGTGGAACAAGGCGCAGCAGGCTCAAGAACCACCATGCCCCTCCCAAATGTCGATATACCTCCAGAAAAGCATCTGACTCTTTGTAAAGTCCCCGCTTGTCCAGATAGAACATGGACCACTCTTGGGGTGCCTCGGAGAGTGGTGGTAGCATTTGCTTGGCAGTTTCTCCTTGAATTGGCGCGAACCTGAAGACCCCTTTGTTGTCAATCCTCAGGATCAGATCCACAAATCGGTTGCACAGCCCGCACACACCGTCAAAGAAGATGGTCGGTTGGTCCTGTGCGACATAGCCCCTTGTTTTGTCTGACTCTGAATTCATGGTATTAGTGGGTTAGGATTCAGCAAAGATGTCTTCGACCGCCGCTTCCGGCTCCGGAAATGGACTTTCCTCAGAAAATTTGACCGCGTCTTCAATCGCTGCGAGGATTTCCTCGTCCATTTTCTGCCATGCTTTTTCGGTCAGTATGCCGTGTTCCATCAGGCTTGTAGCAAAGCGGTTGATTGGGTCTCGCTGCTGCCACTCTTTGATCTCTTCCTTCGGACGTGGGTCCTCTTGTCCCGGTCTTTCGGTATGTCCGCGCCAACGATAGGTCTTACATTCGATGAGGGTAGGACCTTGACCGGCGCGCGCACGGTTGACAGCAGCCTCGGCGGCTTCATAGACCGCCATCACATCGTTGCCATCGACGACCACCCCCGGAATACCGTAACCGGCGGCGCGAGCTGCGACATCGCTAAGGGCTAAGGTGTCTGCTGCGGTGGTGCCGGCGGAATAGAGGTTGTTCTCGCAGACGTAGAGCATCGGCAACTTCCACGTTGCGGCGATGTTGATGGATTCGTGGAAGGGACCTGCATTTGAAGCGCCGTCCCCAAAGAAGGATACGGCGACCCGCCCTTTGCCTTCGAGTTGGGCAGCCAGACCGGCACCGGTTACAATGGGAATACCGCCGGCGACAATACCGTTGGCGCCCAACATACCGATGCTGAAGTCAGCGATGTGCATCGAGCCGCCTTTGCCTTTGCAGTAGCCGGTTTGCCTGCCGTAAAGTTCAGCCATCATCCGATTCAGATCGGCGCCCTTAGCAAGACAGTGTCCGTGACCACGGTGGGTACTGATGATTTGGTCATCCGCGTTCAGCGCCGAGCACACTCCCACGGCAACAGCTTCCTCACCGATGTAGCAGTGCACGACACCGTAGATGGCACCTGCCTGATAGTCATCTGATGCCCGTTCCTCGAAACGACGGATGGTCTGCATCGAGCGGAGCATCTCAAGTTGTTTCTCTGTTGTGAGCGTCATGTTTATTCCTCCCGAAAATCTCGTCTATCACGTCAAGTTGCAGTCTTTGCTCGTCGAAGTAGCACTGTGTGACGGCACACGGCGTGTGCCTACTACTTTATTGCCTCAAGCCTCAGCTTTTGCTCGTCGAAACAGTATTGTGCGGGCTAGCACAAGGACAGCGATTACGAGCGCAACGACAGGACCGAACCAGGTATCTTCTTTTAGTGCGGTCACTAAAAAAATATAGATAAATCCGAGCAGATACCATATTCTATCCAACCGCCCTTGCACTAACCGAGCCGCAAGGTACGCACAAGCAAGTGTAGTAAATGCAATCCATATCCATGAAAATAGCCACGGTGTCCATCCATAGAAAGGGAGGCTAATGAGCGCGTAACCTGTCCACCCTGTTGGAAATAGATCAAAAACGTGGTGGACGGCAAAACCGATGCTAACGCCCATCGCAAATGTGTACAATCCCAAGCCAATCCTTAATGCGAGCAACACCACTATGAGCGGAATAAGCGGACTGTGCGTGATGATGGAACGGTGGAGTAGAAAATCCGTTCGTTGGTCAATATCTGGAATCACAATGCCACAGTGTAGTCCTACTACAACGAACACCGGAGCTACCAAGGTAACTAGCAATCTGCCCATTGCCTGCATGTCAGTTCTCCTAACTATGCGGGCCTATCGCCCTTTTGTACCGGTGCGGTTCGGCTATCGACGCCGGGCAACATTTTTGCTGGATCGCGGGTCACAATCACGTCAATGATGGTGGGTATGTTGCGTGCAGCGATGCCTTCGACGAACGCTGCCCCAAGTTTAGAAGGTTCTGATACCCGAATACCGTGACACCCAAGTTCACGCGCTACGTTTGCATAATGGGTCTCGCTCAGATCACTCGATTGATAGCGTCCGCCGTACAGGCTGTGCTGAAGTGCTTTGA
The DNA here is from genome assembly GCA_965208425.1 of Candidatus Poribacteria bacterium. Classification (GTDB taxonomy): domain Bacteria; phylum Poribacteria; class WGA-4E; order WGA-4E; family PCPOR2b; genus PCPOR2b. Next base: position 6,034,435 of record OZ242335.1, read on the forward strand.
CGTAGCCGGAGGCGGCGTTGTTGACGATGGCGAGGGTGAAACCGAGTCCCAAGCGTCGAGCCGTTTCAAGTTCCCCAAGCATCATGTTGAATCCGGCATCGCCGGTAAGTCCGACCACCGGTGAATCTGGTGCAGCAAGCTGTGCACCGATAGCCCCCGGCAAACCATAACCGATAGAGGCAAACCCCCGATTTGCGATGTAGGAACGCCCTGCGCGGGTTGAATCGTAGAGCAAGCCCGTCCAATGGGCGGCGAATCCGCCGTCAACAACGAGGACTCCGTCGTCAGGCATGACACCTTGCAGTTCGCGGACCAATCGTGCCATGTGGATCGGACGTTCTTCGGAGGCGTAGCGGGGTTCTGCCTCTACCCGCCAAGTTGCCATCCGTTCTGCCACTTCTGTTAGATAGGCTGCGTGTTGGGTCTGTAAGGCTTCGGTGTCGTCAGCGAGGCTGGCGTGGAGGTCGAGAAGCCCTTCCGCAGCATCGCCCCAGAGTGCGACTTCTGTGGGTGTGGTGCGTCCAATCTCCTCCGCCACGATATCGAGATGGATGAACGGGACACCTCGTGGCATCAGAGCGTAGCGTTTGGTGGCAATCTCACCCATCTTGCAACCGACTGCGAGGATGCAATCTGAGGATTCAATCAGATCGTTGGCAATCCGTGACCACCGACCGAACAAGCCCACGCTCAACGGGTGCGTACACGGAATGGCCCCCTTCCCGCTTAATGTCTGGGCAACTGGAACACTGAAATCTTCGGCGAACTTGAGCAGTGCTTCATAGGCACCTGATAGATGGATACCACCGCCCGCAAGTATAATTGGTCGCTTGGAACGGCGTAACTGCGCTGCGGCGTGGGCAACGACTTCGCGCCCCGGACGAGGACGCTGGGCTGGGATACAGATGGTTTCTGGGTCAACGTAGAAATCGTCGCTTGGGTAGTCGAATTCGCCATGTGCCACGTCTTCGGGAACATCCAGAACGACGGGACCTGGTCGCCCTGAAGTGGCGATAGCGTAGGCACGCCGTACCAGTTCGGGGATACGAAGTCCATCTTCGATCCGGATTAACGCTTTAACCGATGGGGCGAGAATTTCGGACTGACGTGCCTCCTGTGTCATGTTCTTCCAAGAATGGGCGCGGTTACTATTGCCAACGATGACGACGAGAGGCACCCCTGCATTCAACGATTCGACAAGCCCGGTCACTAGATTTGTGGCTCCCGGACCGAGCGTGGCGTCGCAGATGCCAGGGCGACCAGTAACCCGTGCCCATGCGTCAGCAGCGAACACGCCGGACCGCTCGTCGTTGATAAGTGTATGTTGAAGCCCTAGCTCGCGGACTGCATCATAGAAGGGCAATAGCTGGAACCCAGCCATGCCGAACATCGGGGCGGGGTTGTGGCTCTTGAGCATTTCAGCGAGTGCTTGTCCGCCATTCATCTGTCGAAATGAAGACATAAAATCCTCCTTGCCCCCGGTTACGGAGTGAGCAATTCTACAAAGGTTGGCACTGTCATGCCAACAGTGACGTCACGTTTGGCAGCTTGTTTGTTAATGTGTGAGATGATCCCGCTTTCCCACGCGGAACACGCATCGCCGATACGGGCGGTCATGGCGTCGACTGTAACCGCCGGTGTGGAGTTCTGATCAAGGATTTCGAGACGTTGAATGCCAGCCATGTCTATCCCAACGCCGGCATCGTTGAAGACTGCACCTCGCGCCTGCACTGCAAGTCCGTAACCGGGACGTCCGGCAAGTCTGCCCCCGTGCGAACCTGTAATGATGATTGCGTGGCTATCGTTGGGCTCGACGAGTGATGCTGAGTCGCAGGCGATTACCCTCACCGGCACTTCGCGTAGAAATTTGCGTGTTTCCAAGTAAGCAGGTGCATCGCCTTCAAACGCCTTACCATGCTGCATAGCTTCTGCCGCCTCTTGGCAAGTTTGACCCACGGCACAGCCGAGAGTTTTAGCGGTTGTGTTGCAGTGGCTGATCTGTCCGCGTGCAAACATGTCAGCACCGTCTCCAATACGTGCCGATGTATGGGCAACAGTTGCGGCGGCCATCCCTAGCCACTGTAGATAATCGAGTGCTCCAATGCCTGCGTTATCTAGCCCGATTCCTGCGTCATTGAAAATCACACCGCGTAAGCCCGCGAGTGCTGCTAGGTATCCGCAGTAGCTGCCTCCGTGAGAACCGGCAACGAGTACGGTTCCCCGGAACTGAGGTCCGAGTTTGGTGATGCTGTCAGCGAGTTGAACCGTCCTGATTTCATCGGGATTCAAGGTAAATGGCATCGGATTTTCCTTTGTAGCGATCAGGCATATCAATTTTGGAAAATCGACCTACAACAGGGCAACCACGAGGGTTGCCCCTACAAAGAATCCAGCCAATGTAGGGGCGGGTCCCCAATAAGATCGGAATTCAAAGCAACCTGTACATGTCCATTGGCGATTCTCGGAGTAATTTGTCAAATGTCAACAGAACTTAGTGACTTGGGCTAGTATAGCACACCGATAGAGATTTGCAACATATTTATCGGACAGCTTGCCGCTGTTGTAGACGGAGGTAGACTAGGAAACTGAGCGTTCCGATGACAGTCAGGCTCGCACCGGTCAGGAAAAGACTGCGGTAGCCGAGTGCTTCGATGATGTAACCCCCTCCCAACGCCATGGCTGAGAAACTCAAGCCTGATGCCATCTCTCCGGCACCGGACATCGTCCCTCGGCGGGCTGGTGACACTACCTCCATCGTGTAGACGAGGAAGGTCGGATACCGGATTGAGGTCAGCGCAAGTACCCCGATGAAACCGAGTCCAGCAGCACTCCAGTGAGAGATGAGGATTAACGGCAACATACTGATTGCTGTTCCCAATGATGCCCATGCAGCGGTGTGACCATAGCCCCATCGCCTCGTCAGCAGGGGTACAATCAAGGCTGTTGGGATAGAGAGCAACCTACCGGTGGCGGATAACACACCGATGTGAACTGTAGAGATGTCTAGACCGGCATCCATGTAGACGTTAAAGAAGATGAAGAGCGTGCCCACACCGGTGACGACGAGGAGCCGAACTAACGTCAGGAATGCAATCAACCGGAGGGGAGACGCACTTCCTTTGGGCTGTCTTTCTGTTATGGATTGAGCGTGAGGCTCACGGGTCGCTACGATTGCTATAACCGTAGGAATCAACAACAGACTGGCAAGTAACAACGAGTATCGGTACGGTGCTGCCTGATCGAGCGAAACGCCAAGATATATGGCACAGATTCCCGGCAGGAAACCACCGACTAGACTTCCAACAAATCCAGCCAGCGACCAGACTGCTGCTTGCACTGAAAAGACATGACTGCGTTCATTCTGCTGAGTGACTTTCATCACAAACGGTGCAGTGTTTGCAAAGTACATGGCAAAACCGATGAAAGCGAAGCACCAAGTGATGAGCAACCACACAGCCTGCCAGTTTCCTGTGCGTAATTCGGCAAAGGGTAGAAATCCGCAGCCTATTAGGAGTAGAGTCAACCCCGTAATCATCATACGGCGATTGCCCCAGCGTCCGCTGAGTGTTCCAGCAGGCAGGCAAAAAAGAGCAAAGAGCAGCATCCCGCTTCCATTGACGAAGCCAATAAATTCGGGACCATATCCTAGACGCAACAGATACAGATTGAATAGAACGGTATAGACACCGCCATCGACGGTGAGCCCGATTAACATTGTAGTGATGAGGTACAGGCGCACATCGCGGTTGGAATCGCGCAGGACGTGGAGATAGGTGGGGGTCGCTCGGTTCATGCTGTTGGACGTGATCTATCCCCTCTCGACCAACCGGCGTGTGGCCTCCACCACGTAGGTTACATCGTCGTGTGTGATGTGACGATGGACAACCAGACGTGCACCGGCGGGGGGACGCGGGTTCGCGAAGATACCACAGGTCTTCCATTTCTCAATGAGCAATTCAGAGTGCCACCCCAATTCCTCAGCGTTTACCATGGCGAAGTTAGTAGGTGTGGGTGGTCGTTGGACTTTTATCCCTTCAATTGCCTCCAATCCTGAACAGAGTAGTCGGGCGTTTTCATGGTCTTCTGCCAACCGATCCACCATCTTCTGCAGCGCGACAATACCCGCTGCCGCGATCATACCGGCCTGACGCATACCGCCGCCCATGCGTTTACGCATAGCATCGGCGTCGTCGATGAATGCGTGACTGCCACACAGCAGCGATCCTACCGGCGCGCTCAATCCTTTCGATACGCAGAACATTACCGAGTCAATGTGCCGGGTGTAATCCTTTGCATCTACTCCATGTGCGACAACCGCATTGAAAAGCCGAGCACCATCCATGTGGATTTTCAATCCATGCGCCCTCGCTGCCGCGGAAATCACTTCTACTTCTGCGGGGGTCCACGCTGATCCGCCGCTCCCGTTGTGAGTGTTCTCAATGCACAGTAGGCTCGGCTGGGAAACGTCCTCCGAATTAATGACCTCGTCTAGCTGTTCAGGTTGAATGACTCCGAATTCTGCCTGCATCGGGTGTGGGTTCACCCCATGGAGGACCGCAAAATCGCCTCGCGCTCCGGCGAACAGATGAGCGCGTTCCTCGAAAAAGACATCGTCCCCTGAATTGGTGTGGGCGAATAACGCACAGGCATTGCCCATTGTTCCGCTGGGGACATAAAGTCCGGCTTCCATTCCGAGTTTTTTTGCAGCCAATTCTTGGAGCCTATTGACGGTGGCATCCTCTCCGTAGCCATCATCTCCGAGAGCTGCCTCCATCATGGCTTCCTTCATCTCTTGCGTGGGTAAAGTGACAGTATCGCTTCTCAGATCTGCTGTTCTTTCTGGCATCGTCTTTTTTCTCAGGACTTACGCAAAATTAGCACACGAGGGGTAGATTTTTGATTTTTAACCCCCTAAATCCCCCTTTTCAGGGGGACTTATGAACGCGCTGCGTAAGTCCTACTTTTAAGAGTAAGTTGTTACTATGGTAGATTTTAGAATTACTTAGACACTCCCAATGCACAACCAACCCCCTAAATCCCCCAACCCCCTAAATCCCCCTTGTCAGGGGGACTTGGAAAACTCAGGGGGACTTTGGAAACTTCACTGTTATTGGTAAATGTCTACTTATTTCTCTAATTCACTATAATTTCGGAGTTATTAAGCGAATGTGATATTGCGTGATGTGTAAGTGCATAACTTGTTGATGTTTATGCGTTATTTGAGCGAAGTCTATATTTCCGTATTGTAATCCAAACTGCACATGTCGCCCCGCTGAGGCTTTGGTCACTAGGGCGTGTTGCTCGGCTATAAACATGTCGCCCCTCTGGGGCTATGAGTCGGGCAAGATGTCCGACCTACGAGTGTGGTGTGTTTTAATACGCCTATCGTCACTCCACTGGGACTAGCGAGAAACAATACATCGTATGTAGGAAAAACCGTCTAGACATCCATTGAAGACGTAGGGGTTGAATCTGTCAGTCCGTTGGGCGAGAAAACCTCGCCCCTACAAGTGGGACACTACATCTCCTTAATGCGGTGCAACCCTGAAGTGTTTTACCACGTCTTGATTCAGCTCAAACCCCAGCCCTGGGCGATCAGGCACTTGGATAAATCCATCCACATCAACCTCCACAGTCGGTGTCAGCAGCTCGGAGATAATTGGCGAATCTGGAAATGCGATGGGCGTCTCAAAATACGGCATATTCGGTAGCACCGCAGCGAGATGGATTTCTGCCGCCACTCCGACGACGTGACACCACGCATGTGGAACACAAATTAGTCCCCTGCGATAGGCGGCTTCCGCAATCCGCGCTATCTCTCGAATCCCACCTGAACGGACTGAGCTAGGCTGGACCACATCCACTCGTCCCTTCTCCATAATATCCTCGAATTCAAATCGTGTGGTGAAACCCCAGTCGCCAACAGCAATGCGTGTGTCTACCGCATCCGCCAATCGAGCATATCCCGCAAGATTATCCGCAGGCAGGGGTGCCTCAATGAAAAATGGACGATACTCCTCAATCGCACGGATCGAGGCGATGGCTTGTCCGACTTCGTACCAGCAGTTCTGTACATCAATCAGGATCTCCCTATCCTCACCGATGGTCTCGCGCACGGCTCCTACAATCTCGGCATCGCGGTGTGTGCTGACATGTCCGAAACCGCCGGGCCACTCCTCCAGTTTCATTGCGTGGAAGTTTCGATCCTTTGCCAGCGTAAAACGCTCGACAATCTCTCCTACCTCCTCGCCCGGCGGATAGACGGTGGCATAGGGCATCACCTTCTTTTTAATTTCGCCGGGTTCCCGCACGGTGCAGCAGGCGTGCCAGATCAGTTCGCAGACGGGCTTGCCGAGTGCTTTGCCCGCAATATCCCAGAGTGCGGTTTCCACCGCTCCGATGGCTGCGATGGTAACACCGCGTCTCCCGAATAAGCCTGTGGCAGAGTACATTTTCTGCCAGAGCCGTTCAACTTGCAGTGGATCTTCGCCGTGCAGAAGTCCTTGTAAGCCGCCGTCGGTGCGGATGATAGCATCAATCACCAGTGACGGGGATTCCGCCTGTCCGATCCCGGTGATCCCTTCGTCGGTGTGCACGCGCACGAGGGTTTCGTCCGCTTTGCCCGGATCTGTCAACGCAATGGTTTCTATTTCTGTGATTTTCATTTTAGTTCAGCCTCTTATCTCTCGTTAGGAATACTTTCGACGGCGGATTATAGCACGTATTCTGAAGCCTAATCAAGCGGATTTCGCTTAATCAGTTCTATGTCCCGGCGAGGATTTTCGTAGGGAACAACGATCCTCCGGTCTGCGACCGAGAGTCCGAGAGTTGTTCCCTACAGCTTTCGGAATGTCAGTGTGCGCTAGAAAAACTGGGGAAGCAGTTCTTTTGACGCGAGGAGTAGCTCATCGAGCATCGCTTCCGCTTTATCGGGCAGAATTGCCATTTCATCGATCAGCAACGCCTGAAGCGCGAGGTTGCGATCTCCCTTGACTGCGGCATCGGCGACCAATTCGTGCCACACAAACCGTTTTTCCAGAATACCTTTGAGCACCGGTGGCACCTCGCCCATCTGGATTGCGCGTACGCCTCCAGAATCGGTTACGCCCTCCAACTCGACTTCAGCAGTCGCCGGAAGGTTGGTGATTGCGCCTTGGTTGGCGACGTTGACAATATAAATTTCACGACGACCGTTCGCAATGGCACTGATAAGGCTTGCTATGCCTTCGCCGGTGATCGAGTTGTCCTGTGCGTCAGGGAGTTGGATCTCGTCCAGAAGTCCCTGATACTCCTGAAAGAATTCGGCGCGGACTTCCGGTTCAGCAGGTGCTGCGGTCGGTTTGCCGGTTTCGTATCCGTGCCCCAGAAGACTCTCGTACATGCCGTAAGGTAAATTCTCCGCTCCACCCTGCACCTGTGTCAAAAACGGATAAAACTCTATAATGTGATCGTCGGACGGGTAAACGATATGATACCCGTAAATTTGCGATAACCTCGCACTGAGAACTCGCCCTTTCGGCGCTTCGCGTTCGGCTACGCGTCGCATCAACTCTGGATACAGGTCCTCTCCCCTATGCAGGACGCGGGTGAACCAGAAGTAATGATTTGTTCCGACCCACATGCAATCCAATTCCGTCGGCGGGACACCTAGGATTTCTGCTGCATACACGATTCCCGCTTGCACCCCGTGGCAGATACCGATGACGTTCATATCGGTATATTTATGCATAGCGCGTAGTAGCGTCGCCATTGGGTTGGAATGGTTAAACATGATAGCCTTGGGGCAACGTTTTTCCATTTCTTGACAGATGTTGATATAAGCGGGAATTGACCGTAGTGCCATCATCATCCCCGCAGGACCGCAGGTGTCACCGATAACTTGGGAAATGCCGTATTTCTCTGGAATGCGGATATCAGCGTTGTGGAAATATGAGTTGTAAACATTCCGCGTAATTTCAGCACCGCTCCCGCCAATCGAAGAGATAGCGAAATCCGCGCCATCAACGGCATCAGCAAGATTAATCGTTGAACGAATTTTGAATCTCGTTCCTGCGACTTCCGCTAAACGCCTCCCCATCCCCGCCATTCTTTCAACCTTTTCGCTGTCGATGTCGTAGAGGACGAGTTCTGACTCCTCCAGATCTTGACTCAAAAGCAAATCTGGTATTGCGCGGCGGAAATAGAGGCTTCCACCGCCGAGACACACGATCTTTTTAGCTGGCACAATGATCCCTCCGTGGTAATGAATTAGATTTAAGGATGATTCCTTTGGCGTAATTTTGGTTTGAATTAGCCCGATGTTTGCACGCATTTTATGATAGTTTTCAGTGGTTGTCAATACGAAGGATTCGGTTTTGATGTTGAGTTTTGGCGACTCCGGTTGTATAATTTACACAAGGATCAACGCAAGTTTAGCCGAGCGTATTGTCAAGGAGGAATCACACCGATGAAAAATCGAGTGGGAGCATTTCTGGCGGATCGATTGCCTCTCAAGGATGTAGAAAATCACATCAAAAAGCCGCTACCGAAACATATCAACTGGCTTTTCTCTCTGGGAAGCATGGCAGCCTTTCTGCTGATTCTTCAAGCAGTTACTGGGGCGTTTTTAGCATTTTACTATTCGCCCTCGCCCGATCACGCCTATAACGCTGTGAATTACATCAGCAAGGAGGTGGCTTTCGGCGGCTTTGTGCGTGGGCTGCACCATTGGGGTGCCAGTGCGATGGTGATTGTCGTGTTTTTGCATCTGCTGCGCGTTGTGGCTTACGCCTCCTACAAACCGCCAAGAGAAATGACGTGGGTTACTGGAGTCTTGATGTTCCTGATCGTGTTGGGATTCGGTTTCACGGGTTATCTGCTGCCGTGGGATCAGAAGGCGTACTGGGCAACTGTGGTCGGTGTAAAAATTGCTGGCACGGCTCCTGTCCTAGGGGAGTTTGTCGCGAAGGTGCTCCGTGGTGGGGAGGAGGTCGGTGCGGTTACGCTCACTCGGTTTTATGCGCTGCACACGATCTGGCTGCCATGGCTCGCTTTTGGGCTGGTTGCCGTGCACCTGTTTTTCGTGCGCTACTACGGTTCGGCGGGAACCCCCAAAAACAGCCCCGGAGATATGCGTTCTGGTAAACCGTTTTATCCGGATCAGCTTTTTGAGGATGCGGTCGCGATCCTGATCTTATTCGTCATTCTTGCTGCGATGGCGATCTTTATCCCTGTACCGCTTGAAGAGCTCGCCGATCCTACCGATGCCAGTTATGACCCGCGCCCGGAGTGGTATTTTCTGTTTCTGTTCCAGTTGCTCAAGTATTTTGAGGGGCCTCTTGAGGTGGTTGGCACTTTTGTGATTCCCGCCGTTGGGTTTATCTTACTCCTTTTCCTTCCCTTTTTGGATAGGAAAGAGGAGCGGATTTCTTTGCTGAAACGTCCGGTCGCGCTCACAGTTACCTGTCTGTCTGTTGTGTTGATTGTGTTACTCACGGTTCTTGGTGCAATTGCGCCTCGATTGGAGCCTGCTCCTGAGGAACCTACCGCAGCTGAACAGGCAACACCAAGTCAAGATGAGGCTCAGGAGGAAACGGAGGAAGAGGCAGTTTTTGATTTCGGTTTGGATTAGAGATTGTCTGAATCAGGATTTTGGGAATTGAAGGATAAACAGGATAGGAAAGGATACGTCCAAAACGAGAATCCTATAATCTAGCAGATTATAGATGCAGACAGAGGAAAGAGAATGAGTCGACCACTAAAGATATTCATTACCTATGCACATAAAAATACAGCAGCTAAGGATGAGTTAATAACACGTCTTGCTGTGATGCAGCAGCAAAACAAGCTGGTGACTTGGCACGATGCTGAAATGACCGGGGGTGACAAGTGGCGTGAAGATATTTTCAAACACCTTGCTGATTCGGATATACTTCTCTATCTTGTATCTGCTGCAAGTCTTGCGTCTGAAAACTGTAATAAAGAATTGGCAGAAGCGGTAAGCTCCAACATAAGGATTATCCCGATAATCCTTGAGGATTGTGATTGGAAACATCATCAACTCAGCGACTTTCAGGCTTTTCCAGACAAAGGCAAGCCAATTAACGAATGGCAGCCTGAAAGTAAGGGTTGGCAAAATGCGGTGGAGGGTATTCGAGAAGCTGTTGAAGAAATACAAGCTCAGGTGGATTCGTCCTCCGAAGAATCTAAAAAAGAACTACGCGCTGAATTGGCATTCCAACAAGGTAATTTTCTGTTGATGCTCGGGCAAATTGACGTGGCAATAAAAGCCTACTCACATGCAATTACACTGAACCCGGATAATGCCGATGCCTATCACAATCGCGGGGTGGCTTACCACGCTAAAGGCGATTATGACCGTGCTATCCAAGACTACACCAAAGTAATAAAACGGAATTCCAATTATGCCATAGCTTATAGCAATCGCGGCGATGCTTACCGTAACAAAGGCGATTATGACCGTGCTATTGAAGACTGTAACATGGCGATAGGACTGAATCCCGATTATGCCGAAGCCTATTACAATCGCGGTATGGCTTATAGGGAAAAAGGCGATTTTGACCGTGCCATCAAAGACTTAAGCACGGCAATAGAGCTTAAACCCGATGATGCCGATACTTATCACAATCGTGGCTTTACTTACCACATAAAAGGTGATTATGGCCGTGCCATTGAAGACTATACCAAAGCGATACAACTCAACCCCGATGATACCGAAGCCTATAGCAATCGCGGTATGGCTTACGGGGAAAAAGGTGATTTTGACCGCGCTATTGCAGACTATACCAAAATGATAAACCTCAATCCCAATTATGCCATAGCCTATAATGATCGCGGAGGAGTGTACTACTTAAAAGAGGAGTATGATTCTGCCATTGGAGATTTCACCAAAGCGATAGAGCTGAATCCTGACTATGCCATAGCCTATAACAATCGCGGCGTTGCGTACTACTTAAAAGAGGAGTATGATTCTGCCATTGGAGATTTCACCAAAGCGATAGAGTTGAATCCCGATTATGCCGTAGCTTATAACAATCGCGGTATGGCTTACGGGGTCAAAAGCGAGGTTGACAGTTTGCCGACTCAACCGAGTTCGCCAAGTTCTAAGCTTGGCGTAATCCGTGCCATCAAAGACTACAACCCGGCAATAGGATTGAATCCTGAGTTTGGTCCGGCCTATTACAATCGCGGTGTAGCGTGGTTACGCCTGAGAGAATGGGAGAGAGCCGAGTCAGACCTGACTGTTGCCAGAGACCTGGGGATAAATATCATTACTGCGTTTCGTAATGACTACGAAAACGTCGAGAATTTCGAGCGGAGAAATGGCGTTCAGCTACCAGAAAATATCGCTGCCATGTTGCTTTGAATCCCGATCTTATCGGGGCTAATGCCACCGCAGGCATGAATGTTGACAAATTGACAAAAGCAGTGGAAATCGAAACTAAAAATGTTTCAAGGGAGGTGCAATGATGGCTAAAATTGTCGTCAATCCAGAAATTCTTGATGGCAAACCGATTATCGAGGGAACGCGCCTTAGCGTAGAGCATGTGTTAGGGCTGCTTGCCAGCGGCATGTCTAAGGCAGAGATTATCGCAGACTACCCGGAGTTGAACGAGGAAAACATCCAAGCGGTGCGGGCGTATGCTTCGGGGCGTAGGTATCCTTCGTGGGCACTCCGCAATGGGGTGATAATCGATCTCCCGACCACCCGTGATAGAGCTTAATAATGCTACCCCCGCTTGTCGCTGACATAGATATTGCAGTTTCTGTCATTCAATTTTTGCGAGCGCGAGGGGTTGATGTGGTGGCTGGACGCGAAGAAGGCTGGAATAGATATAAAGACCGAGACATCCTGCGTGAGGCGCATGCGATGAACCGATTTGTGTTGACACACGATTCCGATTTTGGGACGCTGGCAGTTCATGAGGGACAAGCCATTACCGGGATCATCCATTTGCGTCCGGGAAATCGTCCGTCCTCGGAGGTCATTGCTGACTTGCAAATTCTCCTCAACACAGAGATTGATTGGACACCTCCGCTGATTGTTGTCTGTGAATCTGGTAAGCCGCCTCGGCTACGTCGCCTAGCGGCGATAGGTATTTAGCCACAAGCAACTTTGCTGAAGCAAGCGAAGCGAAAAATAATCCCCCCTAAGTCTTCGAGTGCAATGCAATCCTTCAAAAATCCTGAGAATCCTAAAGCCCAATCCTGATTTAGACGATTTCTTTATTCATAGTTTCGCTCCTTTAATTCCTTTTAATACCATCTTGTATTTTGCATATCCCACCTTTAATCCAATCTCATCAATATATTGACGTTTCCATCAACTGATAGTCCCCGCTTAATTCTTGACACGCCTCTTTGTAATGTTCTATACTGTCTGACCGAAAAGGAGGCTGTAACGTGGTACGACAGACGCCGCTAGAGGTGCCATTCACCGAGACGCCTCGGACTCACATTGGATCTCTTCACGTTTTGGCGATTTCCTTGATAGCGTGGACGTGTCTGTTGCAACCTGCACTTGCTCAACATACGGATCCGTTAGGCAACCCTGTCTTCGATAAGAGCGGGAAAGAGTTGTATACACTCCAAGCGAGATTTGGTGTGTTGGGCGGGGACTCGCTCCTGCGCCGCGACTCAGAGTTTCGGAAGAAGACGAGCAACCGGAACTTTTTCACCTTCAATATTCCGGGCGAAAATGTGCTCCATCAGTTGACCGTCGGGAACTTTCCGACCAAATTTTCGAGTTTCACGCTGAATAAGGAACTCTTTGATGCAGCCCGATGGAATATAACGGTTCCGAAAGCAGGTGGCAGGGTATCTGCGTTTGTGGGAAGGGTGACGAACAACACCTTTGCCCTGTCCGGTGATCGGGTCAAACCGATTGAGGACGAGGACATTGTGAGTGGCTCTGACTGGTTCATGGCGGGCTTACGGGCGGAAGCAAATCTCGGTGCTCACGGCGTGCGGTTGGGCGCGTTACCGGAGTTTACCGTGCCGTTGCCTAGGGTCGGGTTTAACTATGTGAATCGGTTTTTTACCAACTACGATCTTACGCGCACGAACAATCCGTTTCGCGGTGTTACAATCGCCAATCCGCCACCGGAACTGTACCTACGTTTCAGCGATGCCTCGCCGGAGAATCCCGGCGGCGCTAAGGTTTTTCGCGTCCGTGTTTTTATTGATGATGTCTTGGAGTACGATATCAGCGGTGGTAGGGAGCTGCCCGGTGTACTGCTGTTCCCGAACGCCAGTATGCGGGACGGAAATTCACGTTGGGTGGACGGCGAGGGGACGTTTACCTATCGATTCTTCCTGTTCAGTCCGCAGGAGATTAACAGTGTACGATTTGAGGTTGATGTTGCCAACGATTATCTAGTTGAACTTTCAACAAATAATCAGGATTTTCAGGTTGAGTTAAGTGCGCCGGGCAACGTTAAGGACGAAACGAATCGGAAGGTGCATCGGTTTGAGTATGGCGAATTAACCGATGAAGCGACGATGGGATTTGATCTCCAGACGACGCTGCTTGGGTTTTCGATTGAGGCTGAACGTGCGTGGTATGTGCAGACGAAACAGTATCCGCTCCTCAGTGGCAAGCGGGCGCACCGCACAACCGGCGCATGGTTCATTGATGTGAATCGGAACTTTGGTCCGGTGACTTGGCGCAGCGAAGTTACACGGATTGCCCCTTTTTACACGGCAAGGAACTTCATTGACGATAACGACGACGACGATCCCTATGCGGATTCTCGCGAGCCGGAGATTTTGATTTCGGGGAATACAAAGGACGATTTGGATGGCGATCGGGTCAAAGATTGGGATGACGATTTCCTGCTGTTCTTCGCGGATCCGCCGAGTTTTCGCTTAGGTCTCAACCGCGAATCAATCGACTTCAACAACAACGGTCAGCCCGATAACCTCGAAGACGACGATAGGCCAAACTACCGTTACGATTACGACGAGGGTTCTTCTGGACACCACACCTACCTCAAGGTTGAATTGCCGTTTGTGGAAGGGCTTTCGGTACTGCCCGGATATTATGAGAAACATCTCATTCTTCAACACAAGAGCGCGAGAGGATGGTATAATGTCCTATCTTACGCACCAAAGTCGATTCCCCATTTCGGGACGATTCTTTTTCGTTATACCTTTCGCCGATCCCGTGATATTATTCCGGATGATGTTGTGATTCGGAGTACGGGTGAGTTAATCGAAGATGATTTGGTGCGCCAAAGGTATCTCGGCAACATTTTTACGATGGTTGTCGATTACCAAAATATCAAGAATCTCACAATTCGCAGCAAATTTAAATACCAGCGGGATACGTTGTTCCACACGCGTCAGCGGGTTATTGACACTGCCTTGATTAACCAAATCCGCTACGACTATCAAGTTCGTGAAGACCTGACCATTTCTCCTGCGTTTCGGAGTGATCGAAACATCGGCTATACGTTTCCTTTTGATAAACGGACTGCCTTTGATACCATCCGAAACGCTTATATCTTAACCTTAACCCATCAGGTGGCAGCACAGTTGCAGTTGAGTGCGGGCGCACAGTTTTTGACGTGGCGGGACCGTAAGGATTCACAACGGAGCCTCAACCGAACTGTTAGCTTTTTAGAGCTTGTATTACAGGGTGATGCCTTCGGGCAGCGGATGGGACTGCTGATAACTGGCGATTATATTATCCAGAATTTTGTTGAACCGATTGGGGGTGGCGAAAGGTACACGAACATTGGGATTTCACTGTTCTTGTTATAGTATGCTCCCATCACCTCGTTGGGCTGCGTAATTCATTGGTTAGCTAGTTCATTGGTTGATCGGGCTGTAAACCCTACACATTGCGCTCCGCTGGAGCGCGAGGGTTAGACCTATTGACATTCTATAGACATATCGCTCCTCTGGAGCGAAAAACAGAGTCTTTGACGGGCGGGGAGACCCCGCCCCTACGGATTTTCAATATATAATAACTTGGACGTTAAATAGAGAAATTGAAAGGAGTAACAACCATGCAAGGACAACCGTGGGATGAAGTGCAGCCATATTTTCGGCTCATCACCCCCAAACGTATTATTTTAGCAATTGTTATCTTGCTTCTTATTGCTGTATCCCTGACTAGTATGTACACCGTCGAGGCGGATGAGGTGGCTGTGGTGCTACGGTTTGGGAAATACATCGACACGACCCAACCCGGCTTGCGCTTCAAGCTCCCGTTTGGCATTGACCAAGTTATCGGCGTTCCTGTCGAAAGGGTGTTCAAGGAGGAATTTGGTTTTCGGACGCTTCGCGCCGGGGTTCGTACCCAATATGATCCTAGAGATTATTCTGACGAGTCGCTGCTGTTGACCGGCGATCTCAACATCGCTGATGTTGAGTGGGTGGTTCAGTATCAGATCAGCGAACCGCAAAAGTTTCTGTTTGCAATCCGCGATGCGACTCGCTCCTTGCGCGACCTCTCCGAAGCAGTGATGCGGACGGTCGTTGGTGACCGGACTGTCACGGAGGTGTTGACTGTCGGACGTATTGAGATTGCTGCCGAGGTGAAACAGCGCCTCCAAGAATTACTCGATCGGTATAACACCGGTTTGATCCTTGTGAATGTTACCCTGCAAGATGTGAATCCCCCGGAAACAGTGAAGCCCTCTTTTAATGCCGTCAATGAGGCAAAACAGGAGAAAGAGAAACTAATCAATGAGGCGCGGAAGGATTATAACGAATCTGTTCCCAAAGCCAAGGGCGTCGCACGGCAACAGATCCTAGAGGCGGAAGGATACGCGCTCAAGCGTGTCAACGAAGCTAGAGGCGATGCCGATCGATTCAACGCAATCCGGCGAGAGTATCAGAATGCCAAAGCGGTGACCCGTCGCAGGCTCTATCTGGAAGCTATGAGCACGGTGCTACCCAAGGTCAAGGAAATCTATGTCATTGACGGTAAGTCGAATGCTCCGCTTCCAATTTTACAACTTGATAAATAACAGTATTCATCTCACGGAAGGATATCCACGATGAACCCCAAAACATTGGTATCGATAATCGTTATTCTCATCATTGCTATTCCCTTAGCCTCAAATGTGTTCTACACAGTTCGTGAAGATGAACAGGTGGTGATTACCCAATTTGGTGAAGCCATCAAAGCAACGCGTGAAGCGGGACTAAAGATAAAGACACCATTCATCCAAAAAGTCCAACGTTTGGAGAAACGAATCCTCGAATGGGACGGTTCTCCCAATGAGATTACGACGAAGGATAAGCGGTTTATCTGGTTAGATACCACTGCACGCTGGCGTATTACAAACGCTCTTGCGTTCTACGAAAAATTCCGAGGCGGAAGTCCAGAAGGGCTTGCTCAATCTCGGTTAGATGACATCATCGATTCAGCTGCCCGTGATTTGGTGACGGGTCAACTACTAGTTGAAGTGGTGCGTAACTCAGATCGTATTCTGGATCTTAATCTGGAGGAGTTGGACCAAGAGGAGGGGAGTGGTGATAGCGAACCGCTGGAAAGCATTTCGGTGGGGCGGGATAAAATTGCGAAGATGATCCTTGAAAAGGCGCAACAGAGCACCCCTCAAGACTGGGGAATAGAGTTAATTGATGTGCGGATTAAACGGATTAACTATGTAGACTCAGTCCGTCGAGAGGTTTTTGCCCGGATGATTTCCGAACGCGATCGGATCGCCGCCAAGTACCGGTCGGAGGGTCAAGGCGAAGCGGCAGATATCATGGGACAGAAACAGAAAGAGTTAGAACGCATTCAGTCTGAAGCCTACAAAACGGCGGAACAGCTTAAAGGTGACGCTGATGCCCAAGCGATTCAGATTTATGCGCAATCACACGGCAGAGATCCGGAGTTTTACGCGTTCCTTCAAACGCTGGAAACCTATCGCAACACGATCGATTCCAATACCAAGCTGATTTTATCGACGGATAGCGACCTCTACAACTATCTCAAAAACGCAGGGCTGACAGGCAGACGTTAGTATTGGCAAAGGGTAGATGCAAATGATTAAATCACTCCAGTTATATCAAGAGAACGGCAGTGGCGGTTCTTGTGCGACCGGTAAAAAATCCGTTCAATACTCCGCTACCCGCCGCCACCCGCCGTGGATTCGGGCACGGGTTCCATCGGGACCCAACTATACCGAACTCAAGCGGTTGATGCGTGACCTTGAGCTGCACACGGTCTGTGAGGAGGCGCAGTGTCCAAATATCGGTGAGTGCTGGGAAAGCCGATCCGCCACCTTCATGATCTTGGGTGATGTCTGTACCCGTCGGTGCATGTTTTGTGCAGTTACCAAAGGGAAGCCGGAGGGTGTCGATTTTGATGAACCTCGTCGGCTCGGCGAGGCTGTGGGACATCTGAAGTTGGAGCATGTGGTCATCACTTCTGTCAACCGTGATGAGCTTTCCGATGGCGGTGCGAGCATCTTCGCAGGATGTATCCATGAATCCCGTCGGCATAGCCCCGGCTGCACCGTTGAGGTGCTGATCCCAGACCTCGAAGGGAATTGGGACGCGCTCGCCGTGATTGTCGAAGCGAAACCTGATGTTCTCAATCATAATACGGAGACGGTGCCACGTCTCTATCGTAGAACGCGTCCACAAGCCAAATACCAGCGCACCTTAGACCTATTGCGTATCGGCAAAGAGATGGACGGGACGATGCTGACCAAGTCGGGGTTGATGGTGGGGTTAGGGGAGAGCACCGAAGAATTGTTAGAAACGATGCAGGATATCCGCGATACGAACTGCGATCTTTTGACGGTTGGGCAGTACCTTTCACCGACATCGAGGCATCTGCCAATTCAGCGGTATTATACCCCAGAGGAATTTGAAGATCTGAAAATAGCCGGTATAAAGATGGGATTTCGGCATGTGGAATCGGGACCGCTCGTCCGGAGTTCATACCATGCGCGTGAACAAGCACAATTGTGATTTATCGTTGGCTTGATTGAGAATTTATGGTAGATCTTAGAAGTAATGAGAAACTTCAACCCGGTGAGGTTAAGAAAACCAAACTAATGTTCTACCGTTTGGTAGGCGCTGTTTCTAACTGCGCCTATTCGGGGCGGTGAGGAAACCGTACCTACCGGTAGGCGACAGTGTCTATTTATTTTTAGAAGTCACTATAAACTAGGAATTATACGGAAAGGAAGTCCACGATGGCTGCCGAATACAAGATTTTGATAGCCGATGCCCCGTGGTCTATTGAACCGGAACGGGAAATATTTGGAGAGCTAGGCGCGGAGATTGTCGTTGCTGAGACAAAAACGGAAGCGGAACTCCTCTCTTTTGCTCCTCAAGTTGACGGGATACTCACTGACAGGCAGTCAATAACCGACGATATCATAGCGGTGGCGCAAAAGTGTAAAGCCATTGCTCGATATGGCGTTGGATTTGATAATGTTGCGCTTGATGCAGCGACGGCTGCGGGGATTGTTGTTACTAACGTTCCAGCTTACTGCATTGATGAGGTTACCGACCACGCCATGGCATTGCTATTAGCGTGTGCACGAAAGATTCCGCTTTTCCATAAGCACATCAATAGTTGGAATCGAGATGTCGGACCTCCGATGCGTCGTATCCGTGGGCAGACGTTAGGGGTCATTGGGTTTGGCAGGATTGGGCAGGCGATCGCACCGAAGGCACAAGCATTTGGATTGGAGGTTATCGTCTTTGATCAGTATCTTACCTCAGAGGCTGTTCAAGCGCACGGCGCGGTGAAGGTCGAACTCCCTGAACTCCTTGCAAAATCTGATTATATCTCGATTCACACGCCGCTGACACCGGAAACGCAGAATTTAATCGGTGAAGCCGAGCTTCGTCAGATGAAGCCCAACGCCTACCTCATCAACACTGCACGAGGGGGTATTATTGATACGGTCGCGCTCTACAAGGCGCTGAGTGAGGGTTGGATTGCTGGGGCGGGTCAGGATGTTTTGCCGCAGGAGCCTGCGCCCCCTGATGAACCGCTACTCACGCTGGAAAACGTCATTTTAACGCCGCATGTTGCGTTCCTCTCGGAGGAGTCAACATACGATGCCCAGAAGACCGCAGCGTCGGAGGTTGCAAGGGTGCTGACGGGACAGATGCCTGAATCGGTGGTGAATCCGGAGGTTCTGAGTAATCCCGCGCTTCGTACCAAAGCGCTCGCAGGATAATAGGAAGACGAGAACAAAACAGCTTATCACTAAAACAAAGGTGTCTAAGCCGTGCCGATTGGCTCCCCCATTTGGGGCTGGTAAAGACTGATTTCTGATATGATGGACAGGATTTCGGGCACTTCCTCACGATCAAGAGCAACGTTGAAGTCGGCGATTAACATTGTTCTTACCGAAACTCCCTTTAGGTCTAAAGCCCAATCATTTATGCTTGGAGCAGTTGGCGCGCAGCCTATACAGATTGCTTTAGCACGTTTTTCCTTGATTTGACAGTCAAAAAATGGTATACTTGTTTTGCCAATTCGGGATAGAATACGACCCCCAACAACCTCGTTGGGGTTCTATCCCACCGCTGTCGTAGCGGTAACAGATTGGCAAATATGGCAACACCTTTCTAAAAATTGAAAGCAGTGACTAGGAGGATCGACATGACCCATAGGGGATTCGTGTCGCCCTAGCACATAGAACGATAAATCGTTCACCCGTTGCCGCCCGGTAGATATGCCGGGTAAAAAGTATCTGGATGGCTTGGCAGGTGCGTTCTCTGCCTCGTCTCCCTCCAGTAGTTGCCCTTATGGCGTGGGCCCGTTAGGGTGTGATTCCCTAGCTGTGAACTCGGCTATCAGAGCGGGTAAGAATCCCAATCCTTTAGGTTTGGGAGTACGTCAATCTTTTACTGAAGAAAGCGCGTTTTTCAACTGCAAGAGTTGTGTTGCTGGAAGGTTTGTGATTTCAGAAATGAGCGTCATGTCCATTCCCTTGGCAAGCATTGCCTTTGCGGTTTCAATTCTACCTTTCTGCTCACCCTCAATTCTACCTTTCTGCTCACCCTCAAGCAGCCCTTCCTGCTTGCCCTTCTGTTCACCCTCACGCAGACCGTTTTGAAAAAAACGCTCCCGTTCTCTCTCTAACGCTGTGACTAACATCGTCTTCACCTCCTCTTCGGTCCGATAAATATATTCCAGCGACTGATAATCTTCAGATTCAATCCGCCCGTGAAAAGCCAACTGCCTAAACCAGTTTAAGAACAGACTGACCGCCTGTCTGTCACCCTCCGACGAAAACACATTCAGCAGCTCCGCCTCTAGCACATCTAAATCGTAATGCGATTCTGCCAGAAACAACGTTGATACGATGTTGCGGATGTTTAACAACGCTTCCTGACTGTATTGATTCTCAGCAATTAGGAAATATTGAAAATCTAACCCAAATGTACCTAGTACTCTGTCAGGCAAATTATGGTTGTGTATATTGATTGAAAGAAAACAATAACATATCAGGACTTGCCCTGCCGAACGGTCAAAGCCCTTTCTCACCCTTTAGCGGGCACTGAACGGTGTGTGGGAGGGGCATCTCCCGCGAAGCGAGGATCCCGATAAATCGGGACCTGCCCCGATACGCCCGATGAATCGGGCAACTACAGTCTAAAGTGCGTAAGTCCTACATATATAATAATTGCAAAACTTATCTGACTGAGTACTAGTGGCGGGTTCTGCTCAATTAACGCCGACGCTCATGTAAAGGATTAGTGCAACAGCACCTGCTTCCCTCAAAAACCGTAGGCAGGGCATCTTGCCCCGCCCTTAACGCCTTTACTGTAATTGCACACTGTTTTTACATGAGCCAACGCCGAAAGGTTGACCGGTGCCGTCCAAGATGCGTTTCCGTTGTACAGCATGATTGGAAAACCGCTGGCAATTTTTTAACACCGCTGTTATTGACGAGAAAATCCATGTAAAAGTTGGTGATGTAGTTCAACACACGTAACGCCATGAACGGGTCTACAGTGGATTGAAACTCGATGAGGATGTAAATATAGACTTCGCGGTCCTGAAACTGGACTTTGTAGATTAAGTCACTCTCGGTCTCTTTGTAGTGTTCGGAGATAAAGGATTTATCAAGGAGTTCACAGGTGTCGAAATCAAGCGAATGGACCCACTCTTGGTTGACGAAGGTCTCAATCAGTTGTCGAAATATGGTACGATTTGAGAATAGTTTCTTATATCCGCTGTCGTGGATGTTCATCGCTAACGCTTTTTGAGCTAATGGGGTAGACGGATGCTTTTCTATGTTGACGAAAATGCACCAAGTCCGTGTATATCGTGAAGGTTCATGCTAACAATTCGTGCAACAGAAACCGTAGGGAACAACGATAATTGTTCCTTGCTGGCAAACCCCGGTTTATCTGCGTATTTTGCCCTTTCTTTTTCCATGAACCAAATAGCAATTTATAGTGGATGCTAAAAATAAAGAGACACTTTCGCTCCCCGGTAGGTGCGGTTTGCAACCGCACCGCATAGGCGCAGTTAGAAACAGCGCCTACCGAGGGGTGTTTCATTAATTCTAAAATCCACTATAGTTTATACTACCTCTGCTACGCCGGATGTTGCGGAGCGGTAGGCTGCGTCGAGTAGTTCTACCCCTCGCATGGCGGCTTCTCCCGGCGACCAATTCACATCGGTTGTTCCGAGAATCAGATCCACAAAATTGTTGGGAGGACCGTCACACTCATAGACACCGCCATCTGGCGCGACATCGGCAACCGCGTCAACTCCGTTGTGTCGGCGCAACTCCATGCGAGCACGTTCGGCATCTAGGAGCAGCATCCCCTCAGTGCCAAAGAGGCGGATATCTACCTGAAATGGTCGGTGGGTTGGGACTGTGCCTGAGCCGCTGACCGTGCCAACCGCCCCACTTGTGAAGCGGGTCGTAATCGCATCATAAAGGTCTACTTGCGCCCCCGGCGCAGTCATCATACTGAAGACTGTCTCCGAGCGTAAACCCGACAGCCAGAACATTAACCCCGCCGAATGCGAAATTTGTCCATGTCCATAACCGCCTCCCGCGACGTGGGGATCCGCCCATGTTGCAGGGTCCGGATTGAACATCGTTCCTTCAGACTGTCCGCTCACCTCCGCAACGTCCATACCTTCGCCACTGAGCAGCCCACGTATCGGGGAGGCCATATGACACAGCACATACTCTATTGTGCCAATTCCGCCATCGTCCATGAGTCGCTTGGCATGTTGGATAAACGGTTTGTGATGCCAGCCGTAAGGCACCAGCAGTTGGACGCCCTTTTCATCTGCCAACCGCACCAATTCTCGTGCATGTTCGGCACGGGTGGTTAGGGGTTTCTCACACATGACGTGTAAACCCTTTTCAAGGGCGGCGGAGGCGTGATCGTAATGGAGGGTATGGGGTGAAGCCACGACCACACCATCTAATTCGCACTTGTCAAGCAGATCATGATAGTCCTCAGTTGCATACGCAAACCCGAACGCTTCTTGCACCTGCCGTAATTCCTCGGTTCCTAGACGGCAGACGCCTACCAACTCGACATCCTCGCGCCCCGCGAAAACGGGCATGTGATTGCTGGTTGCCCACCACCCTGCGCCGATAAATCCCAAGCGTGCTTTTTTCTGTGCGTTCATGATTTCTTCTCCATTCTAAATCCAGTTGCTAGGGAGCCTATAGTCGAGTTACCATATTCGACACTCGATAAGCTATCAAGGTTTTTGATCTACGAGCGGTTTTCTTGATTTATCGTGCATCAACCCAATGCTGCACACATGTCACCCCGCTGGGGCTTTAGGGTTGATTTTCTGATATTCTATAAACATATCGCCCCGCTGGGGCTTTAAGACACATTATTCTGCCCCCGATCAGGTTGGGTTCAGAATAACGGGGGATATGGGTTGGGCAAGATGCCCGACCTCTTGGGTTGTTCTAGACAAGATATCCGACACTAGCGCCTAACAAGCCAGAATTCACCTTCGCTATGCGTTGCTAGTGCGCCCAGCAGTACAGCGCCGGGAAAATCTTCCGCCATATCAATTGCCATTGTGAAGATTCGGATATCGGTTGTTGCGCGTTGCTCAATAGCTCTCAGGTCGGGGATGCCCGAAGTCAGAATACCATCGCTAAATAGCACCACGATTGTGGGTCCCCGATTGTGCGTTTCTTGTAATGCTTCAAGCATGTCTTTGTCTGAATAGCGTTCGCTTTTCACAGGCTTTGCAGCCTCAAGATGGGCAGCGGTATCCGCGATATTAGTATCGCTGACGGAGAGAAAATTGGACTGAAAAAATTGGACCTCTTCGCTGAAGGTGCAGACGTTGAATTGGTCTTGC
The DNA here is from genome assembly GCA_965208425.1 of Candidatus Poribacteria bacterium. Taxonomy (GTDB): domain Bacteria; phylum Poribacteria; class WGA-4E; order WGA-4E; family PCPOR2b; genus PCPOR2b. Next base: position 6,057,731 of record OZ242335.1, read on the forward strand.
GATTCCAGAAACTCCAACGAATTCGACATGATGGAGAGGATTCGCTTAAGCTTTCGTGGTGCCAAGCCGATCATGCTTGACGAGAGATCGACGCAGTAGATGATCCGCTGCGGTCCCTCTTGCCTTTCGATAAATTTGACGAGTCGACTTTTGGGACGTTCCTCCGAATCGACTTTTTTGATGGGATTCGTTATCACCCGTTCCATCTGTGGCATGGCTTGCGGTGCGATACTTTCTGTGGATAAGCCCACATTGTCGCCTAGATTCATTGGACCAAGGCTAAACTGTGTCGGTTCGGCTGCTGAAACGACTCCTCGCTCTGTGGCGGGCGCGTTGCTTGTCAAAATCTTCAGAGCCGGTTGGTTGGTTTGCACAGTTGCCTTCTGTCTCCGTACCTGCGGACGTTTGGGTCGATTCTTCCGTTTTGTCTTAGGCTCTTCGACCTTCATCAGCACTGCGCTGATAGCGTCCTGATTCGCGACAAACTGGTCGCTAGTCCAGAAGAAAAAACCTATGACACCAACGATGAGGTGTAAGGTGAAGGAAACAACAAACGCTTTGCTTGATCTATACTTTGATAGCATTTTAAGGTGATTGTTCCTTTAGTTTTCTGAAGGGTGTTGGCGTTCAACGGCTTCTCGCAAACGCACCATATCCGCCTGCAATTGTTCGACTCTGGCTTCAGCGACTTCGGCTCGCGTTGTTGCTTCAGCCGCTTTAGCTCTTGCCGCTGCGGTTTCGGCTTTCGATTCCGTGAGTGTCACTAAGGGTGTTCCATCGGGTAGATAGGGGCGCATGAAACGGAGTTTGTTAGGGAGATCCTCGGTTGAAAACAATAGATTCAGGGTTTCGCTGTACAATGCCCCTCGCTCATCGGGCGGAATAGCTTCATATCCGTCTCCTTTTCGCCGCCATCCGCGAAATTCGGGAGGCAGCTCCCCTTCTGGTTGATGAATGAAGTATTCGTGGATACCTATTTCCGAGAAATACCGCCGCATTTTTTCCCCCCGATCTTCTTTCGCTGTCGAATCGGATAGAAATTCAAAAACAACAGTTGGAGCCGCTCCTTCTGCCCATGTATAAAAACTTCGGCGCAGTGGTTCGGAAGGCACACCCAACACCACGAACACATCGGGAGCAACGAATTTCCGTATATCTCCCTCTTGATAGTAAACAAAGCTATCTGTGCCAACATACGCCAGCGTGTCGCCCCGACTGAAATAGTCGTTTAGTTGCTCGCTGAGGATGCTAATTTGGCGTCCATGAAATTCGGTAGCTGACATCGGTTCACCATCTTCTGTAGGATAGCCCTTTAGGTAAACAGTCGGTTGACCAAAAGCCCTTGGTATTTTTGGCAAAAATTTGCGGCGTTTCTCTTCAAAGGTTGTTAGATCCATTATGCATCCCTCCTTAATAAATCACGGCGCATTCCGTTACCGCATTGACATTTTTTTGGCATTAAGCTCCCGCCGCAGGACAACGCCCCACTGACCGACCACCCATAGCGTATCATCGTTTGGAGCGCGGACGATAGTATACAGATTGTTGGAGATGTCCGTATGTTCTCGCTCCCATGTCGTGCCACCATCCATTGAGCGGAGGATTGTGCCGGAGGCACCAACGGCGTAGATTTCCTGCTCCGACAACGCGAGGATACCGTAGAGCCTTTCGGTGACGCCGCTCGACAAGGCTTCCCACTTAAATCCGCCCCCTGTTGTGCGGAGGATGATGCCGTAGTCGCCAGCTGCCCAGCCCTTCCGTTTTGTGATGAACGATACCCCGTACAGGTCATAACCGGTGTCGGTTTCATGGTGTTTCCAATATCCACCCCCATTGATTGTGCGTTGGATAATACCGCTATGCCCAACCGCCCAACCGAGCGGCGCGAATTTCATCTCGACTCTTTCGAGGTCTTTTCCTGTGGAGGTGCGTTGGGGTGTCCAGATGGGACCCCCGTCTTGGTTATGGATAATCTGTCCATCTCTGCCAACAGCCCATCCTTCTGAGAAACTGCCAAACGCAACATCGTTCATCTCAAAGGGTAACGGTGGATCCTCCTCAAATAGCCCTGGGCGCATCGGGGTTTGTCCCGCTGACCACTTCACCCCGTTGGTTGTGTAAAGGACAGTGCCGTCACGCCGCATCGACCAGCCCCATCGGGTTGTGTCTTCGGCGTTTAACCCTGAGACATCGGCAAAATGAACGCCGACAAGGGGCTGTCCAGTGCCAGTTTGCAGGTGGGTCCACGTTTTCCCGCCATCCCGAGTTTCCAGCAGGATGCCGTTATCTCCGGTAATCCAACCGTGTGCGTTGTCTAGGAAAAGGATATCGCGAAAGTCGTCGAGTTGCTCACCGAGTTGCCGTTCCCAGGTTTGTCCGCCATTCTCGGTGTGATAGATATGTCCTGCGTCACCGACCGCCCAGGCGTGTTGCTCGCCGATGAAATGTATATTTGTGATTGGCAGCCCAGATTGACGGAGGCTCCGACGGCGGCGGGTTGGTCTTTCTCGGTTTTCGGTTTCCGTTTCTGTCTGTGTAACCGCTGTGTCTTCAGCGTCTGATTCAATCTCACCTTCCGGTGTGAAACGTCCGGCACGCGATCTCTGCTCGGTCATATCTCTCTGAAAGATGTCAGTGAAATTGTCGTCTAGCGGATTGGTGATCGTTGGCTGTGGCTCTTGAGTGTTATCCGTTTTTGCTTCCATGTCCGTTTGTTTACGTTGAGCAATGAGTTCTGCCGCTGTCTCAAGCCCTACATAGGTCGGCAGCCAACTCTCACCTTGATCGTTTGTCACGAGAATAGCTCCGTTACGGCCAATTCCCCAAGCACGCTGATGGTCATGAAACTTGATGCGTCGCAGTCCTTCTACCATGTCTTCCGGGAGGATTTGTTTCCACGTCACACCGCCATCCTGTGTGATAAAGGATCTACCATCCCCCCCCACAATCCAGCCGGACTTCGCATCGGCGAAGTGTACTGCGGCAGCAGGTTGATGGGTCTTGTCCTGAATCTCCCAGTAGTCTCCACCGTTGACCGTATGCAGAACCAGTCCCCCTTCGACCCGTTGGGGAGTAATTGCCCACCCTTCGGTGCTATTGATGAAATGGAGTGCTGTGATTGGTTGATTCGTCGTCCCGGTTTTCTGGCGTTTCCACGTTACACCGCCGTCCGTTGTGTGGAGTGTTTGTCCCTGATCTGCACCGAGCCAACCCTCTTGTATGTTGATGAACTGCATGGCACTGATCCGCTGGAAGTTTTGTACCACCTTTTTGATGACCTGCCACGTCTGTCCACCGTTTTCCGTCCGGAGCAGTACGCCGCGTCCGGCGATCCACCCATGATCTTCGTCGACAAAAGTGATGCGCCGCAAATCATCCTTGATGCCGCTGTGTTGGGGCACCCACGTCTTGCCACCGTCCGTCGTATGTGCAATCACGCCGCCGGATCCGACCGCCCATCCGCGCAAAGTGGCTGGCTCACCCGCCGTCCGATGGAAATAGGTATCGGTAAAATCGGTCTGCCAAGTTGCCTGACGGACGATATCCCAATGATAGGTAACTTCTTCGATAACCGGTGGTTCCTCGATAGCTTCGGTGGGTTCCGTTCGTTCTGCCATAGGGGGTAGTTCGGCTGGCAGTTCTTCTGCATCGACGGAGTAGCGCATTGCAATTCCGCCTTTACCGACCGCGACCATCCCTTCCGGTGAAAGCGCGAATCCGTAAAGGTCGTTCTCCGTATCGCTCTCCTGCTTCTCCCATTTCTTCCCGCCGTTGGTGGTAGTCAGGATCACGCCGCCATCTCCCACGATGAGACCGTGCTTTTCATCAGCGAAGTAGACCTTGTTCAGGTTTGCCTCCACGCCGCTGGGTTGGAATCTCCACGTTTTTCCGCCATCTTTGGTGTGCAGGATTTCTCCAAACTGCCCAGTCACCCAGCCGTTTTTGTTGTCGATAAAGTAGATTGCGTAAAGTTCATTGTAGGTAGGTGTCTTTTGTTGCGTCCATGTCAGTCCGCCGTTGGCTGTGTGGATAACGATGCCAGGCCAACCGACCGACCAACCTTCCTTTTCGTTGAGGAAAAATACCTCTTTAAGCATGTGAAATTCGCCCGGTGTCTGCTGTACCCATGTTTCACCACCGTCAGCGGTATGTAGGACTGTCCCAAGATCGCCAACAACCCAGCCTTTTTTCGGACTGACGAAGTAGGTGCCCCTGAGCGAGTACCACCACCCACTTTTTTGAGTTTCCCAGCTCTGCCCGCCATCGGAGGTGTGGACAATCATGCCGCGATCACCGACCGCCCAACCCTCTAAGTCTGATACAAAATAGAGGCTTCGGATGTGGTCCCAGATGTCGGTCTGAACCTCGGTCCACGTTTGCCCGCCATCTTGGCTCATGGCAATGGTCCCTTTTTCACCGACAGCGATTGCTCGGTTCCCATCAGCAAACTGTATCTCCTCAAGGTTGTTGGCAGTCGTACCGCTGGCTATCGTCCACGTCTCCCCACCGTCCTTTGAGTGCATGATTGTGCCTTGCCAGCCGACCGCCCACGCCTCGTTTGGCGTGGTGAACTGAACCCCGGTCAGATTATTTTCGGTGCCACTCTCTAGCAATCGCCAATTATCGCCGCCGTCCTCTGTGAATGTAATGAAACCGATATCAGCGACCGCCACGCCGCGTTTATTGTCTGTGAAATGGATACTGTTGACGGTGTCCCGAACATGTCCGTTGATCAGTGGAATACGGCTGTCCTGCTTCGTCCATTCGGCACCTCCGTTTGTCGTGTGGAAGATCGAACCATCGGTCCCGACAAGCCAGCCCTCGTTCTGGCTGATGAAGAAGACCCGCTTGTTGTCGTTGATCATCCGGTCGCGTTCGCCCTCATAGCGATTACTCTGCTGCCGCCACGTTTTGCCACCGTCCTCTGTGAAGAAAATCCGATCATTGGCACCGACAGTCCAGCCACGGCGTTTGGTAGCAAACCAGACGCCACTGAGCGGGAACTCGCTGATGTATTCGTAGCGTTCCCACGTCTTGCCGCCGTTCTTGGTGTATAGTACGTCGGCATCCTCTCCGACGATCCACCCCTCATCGGAGTTTGCAAAGTGGACATCCCGGAGCGTTGCTAAGGTGCCACTGTCTTGGAGATGCCAGCGGCGGCCGTCATCGGTGGTAGCAATTAAACCTCTATCACCAACCGCCCAACCGTAGCGGGGATTGGTGAAATAGACCGCCTTAAAATCACCTTCCGTTCCAACTTCTTGGCGTTCCCACGTTTTTCCACCATCCTTTGTATGAACAATCGTTCCCTTTTCGCCGACGATCCAGCCACGTTCGGCATCTGCGAAATGTAGATCTGTGAAATTGACTTCCCAATCCGCTTTGCGGGTCACGTCTTGCCTACAACCGATGAGTGATATTATGAGTGCAAGAGCAAGCGTTGTTGCTCGGAATATATGTTGATATGTCTGCTTCATCTGATTTTTTCTCCTTAAAGTGTCGTAACGTTCCTAGAAAATCGGAAAGCCTGAAGCCCGGTGGCGCGACAGATCGTCTTCGGAGCTATCTCAACTCGATGCGCGAGTGCGTAACAGTAGCGAAAATGCTTCCCGAAAATCTTGATTCTTTGGACGTGAAAATCTCCTAAATGTTGAAGGACTAATCCGTTTCTATCCTACAAAGTATAACATAATCGCCTCCTAAACCCTATACCAAAATTTACCGAAGCAGAATGCCTGTCTGGACATTCTGTCCGGTGGGAGTGTTGGGCATCTGTTGCGCTCTGGCTTTTTGCTTGCATTTCAAGAGTCGGTGTGCTAACATGAACGCATTATATCCCTCGGCGAAAATTTCATATAGATACAGTCGCGTACATCTCATTGAGATGCGTTCTCAGACTGGATTTATAGGGCGCAAAACTGGCAGGATTGATGGTGGAACGGAGGATCTTTAAGCGTTGATAATTGCGGTTATCAAAGGCATGAAATATGATAATGAAAATAGTGAACCGCTTACCTTTATCTAAATTAGAAAAAGGATTTATAGCAACTTATATTCGAGCAACTGTTCTGGTGGTGCCTTTGGCTGCGATAGCGCTTGTATCGATTGCTGTCCTGTTTGAACACTTTACAATGACGCATGCTGCTTGGGGGATAATAATAAGTGCCTTTATATGGATGGTGCTTATTGGACTGATTGTATTGCTCATGTTATTACTACCCCTAGCAGGCAAGCTCAATCAATGGATCGCAGGAAACGATGATGAGTTTGATGATACAGGGTGAAAGACACCGTTTTTACCACAGGAAGGGGTAAAGTGGACTTTTCCGCATGGTCGCCAAGCCACACGATATTGGTTCTTTTCGCAGTCGCGGTATTTATCGGTCAGGTCGCTGTGTATTTCCACCGCACCAAGCAAAACGACAAGAAACTGGATAAGCAAGGCGAAGATTTTCGCTTGGTACTCAAAGAACAAGGTGAGACTTTCTTTCATGCCATCGAACGGCTCAAAGAACGGATGGACAAACGATTTGTGGAAGTGAATCAGCAAATCGGAGAAGTCCGGCAAGAAATCAGCGGTGTCCGACCTGAAATGAATCAACGCTTGTCTGATATAACAACCGAAATCAGTAAGCTGAACCAGAATCACATCGACCACCTGAACCGGCATCACTTTTGAAGTGATAAAAGCCACAAGACAGGTGCAACATCCCCACGCCTTCTTTGTGGCAAAACTTCAAGAGATGGGGATTTGAAAGGAAAGGGTCAAATATGGCTGTTAGAAATTTTAGGGATCTAATATCAGATTTAGAGGCAACAGATTCATCAACAGACGTTTACGTGACTCTGTGGACAGGATGGAGGTATCATTCAAGGGTTGATTGTGGCGCATTGAACAGCTCAAAGCCGTCACAGATACGTCGGATTCCCTTGTATCTTGCGAAATGGCTGGGTTATGAGAAACCGTGTCAACTTTGCGGGTAGGAAAATATCCAATAAAATCGGTTATCGGACAATTAATGAAAGGATAAAATGAACGTCCAAAGACCTACGGACAAAGAGATTATATGTGCGTATACGATATGGGCTAAAGGTGCGATCCCGCCCAAATATTCCACTGATAGAATGTTAGCAGAAATTATTAGGGTTTTTGAAGCCGAAGAAAGAGTTGGGACTTCTCTCCTTAACATGCGGAGACATAAAGCTGCTGAGCGATATGTAGAAAAAATCGGATTAGACCCTCTCTGGATCGATTATTTGGCATATTGTAGAGAACCTAATGAAAAATGACAACACCCACTCCACATTAGCTGTGTTGAGTGTAACACTGCTATGCTTTTCGGTGCCCATGGTATCTTTAGGAGAAAGTCTTTTATTCTGGGCTCAACATGGCTACCGGGCTGACACTACACTTCTATATATTCTTGGAGAGAATAATTTTAAGGATTGGATTGGTTTCCGTTCAATGCTTGATAAGACACCTTATTGGGCAGGCTTGTTTTGCATTGGAATGATACTATTGTGGGGCTGGTTGTTTTTTGTAGAAGTCCCTATTTTCGGTATATGTGTCACATGCGGAATCTGGTGTGTCATACTAAGTTCAGATACAGTTTCTTATTGGGCATTTTTATTTCTCTGTGCAGGAGCAATACTATTGTTCATATTAGATAGAATCGCTCCCTAGTCAGCGACAATGGCAGTTGTTTTTGGGAAATATAAATATCCGATAAAATCTCTTATCGGATGTTCACGACACTTGCAAGTAGGAGGAATGTATGCAATTACGTTTTAACGAATCACAAATCCGTTACTATGCAGATAAGTATCTGGCAGAGGAGTTAGGTTACGACAATCCCATAGAAGAAATCGTAGATGAAGTAAAGGGCAGAGGTTATCTAACAAAAGCCGACTTGATAGCGGTTTCGGATTGGGCGAAAAACCAACGACAGAAGCCTAGGATTAGAAGTAACAGCGATGGGTCTATTGAGAAAATAACAGGCTCAGCTCTACGTTCAGATACTAGTGAACAATATAGAATCTCTGTTCTGTGTAAACTAGATGGTATTGGTCCGGTTGTTGCCACTGCAATCTTACATTGGTTTCACAATGATGACTATCCCATTTGGTCCCCGCAGGCTAGGTACAGCGTGGGCATTTACAAAATGGACAACACGCTAAAGCCTAGAGAGTGGCAAGCCTATGTAAAATTATTCAGAAAATTAGTAAAGGACAATGAGGTAGAGAAGCGAACTTTGGACAGAGCACTCTGGAAATACTCAGAGAGCGGAGGAGCATAATCCGCCGCGAAGGAGGCACACCTCCCCACGCCTCCCTTGTGGCGAAACTTCAAGAGATGGGGGGAAGGTGGGATATCATGCAAGTCACATATCAAAAACTTTTGTCGCATACTTTTGTTATAGATGAGGATAAATTAAAGAAACTAATAAAACTGCTCCAAGATCTCATTGGCAATGTCAGGTTTCAAGTTAGTACTTATGATGGCATTACTTCCAACTTTGAGGCTGCGGACGATTTAATAGCCCATGAAAATCCCAAGTCAAAAAAGATTGAACGCATTAATTTACATGCTACATCAGACGATAGCTCAAGACAAATCTTGATAATGATTTCTGAGTTTAACATCTTAATTAATGTAACTGCGAACGAAGATGACATTTCCAAAATAGCGGACAGGATTCAAGATATTTTTGCAGGGATGCGCCCTTGGTATGATGTGCTAGCCCGTTATGAAAATTGGGTGAGTGTGGGCATTGCAATTTTGGTCACGTTTGTAGGACTGCTGTCTTTCAAAGAGTATATATCGTTAATTTTAAAAAAAGTTGAAGAATTAGAACGATATGCTTTGTCACTCCTTATGATGATTTTTCCCATATACTCCCTATCGTTTGCTTCTCATAAGCTGTTTATGGCATGCTTTCCACATGGTGTTTTTGCAATTGGTCAAGGACACTCACGATTTAAGCGCTTGCAATGGGTTCATGGATTTATGGCTACCTTCTTAATATCTTTATTTTTCTTTATGATTACGTTGGTGATAAACTAAGAATATCCGATAAAATCGGTTATCGGATATAAGGAAAGAAACATGGCAGAAGATATTCAACGAGAGATTGGATCAGTAGAGGCAGATTTGGCAAATGGATACCATAAAGAAATTTATAACTGATGTTTCAATTATGGGGATCGTTGAAAAGGTAATAGCTGGTATATTAGTTGTTATATTAGGGTGGGCTCTTAAATGGGGAATTGGAAGGGTGAGTGATTTAATCCGCAAACTTATTAACCTCAGAAACGACATGGAAGAACTCAAATCAACCATCAACAAGGACAAAGAGCAAATTAGTCGTGACAAAAACGCTGTTAAGGACTATATGGAGATTGCCGAGCGATACAAGAACCAAGCTAGGGAAGATAAGCAGAAGATTGAACAAATTAAGGAAGCGGTTGCACAAGATCGGGAAGCGATCTCGAAAAAAAACATCGCTATCGGCAGCCTACTTTCTAGTGAACAAGAACGGAACATTATTGATACCATCAGCACTGAACCCTCTGAAGACGCAAATATAGAGATCCTTGAGGACTATCTCAAATCATAGAAATAAAGGAGATTTTCATTATGAAACATGTAGACACAACCGACTCAAACCTTCACACTGCGATTGCAGGAGAACTTGAAAAGAATGGCGTTAATGATTTGGCTGATGTGAAAGAGTTAAATTTACAAGAATCTGGCATAACCAGATTGAATGGACTTGAAGGGGCAAAGAATTTAGTTACACTAAGAGCAGGCGGTAATTCTATATCGGATTTGTCGCCTTTGAAAGGGTTGACCAGTCTGAAGACTCTCGATTTCTGGGGTAATACGATAACAAGTCTCTTGCCTCTAGAGGAATTGACAAATTTGCGAGGTTTGTGGTTCCAGAACAATAAGATAGCAAAATTATCGCCTTTGAGAAATTTAATAAACCTAGAATACCTTAATCTTGAGGGCAATAAGATAAGGACTATTGATTCCTTGCAGGGGCTGACTAATCTGAGATGGCTATGGTTACAAAGCAATGCAATAAAAGAAATATCGCCGCTGGCTGATCTGGAAGAATTGGAAGGTTTGTGGATTGGGGATAATTCAATAACCGAGATTGGTATTTTGGAGGGAATGCCCAAGTTGACTAGGCTGCAGGTTGACCTAAATTCATTGTCAGACTTTGAATATCTAAAAGGACTGAGGAATGAGCATAGGCTAGTGGTTGAGATAGAGTCTCCAGCCCCTTTGAGTTTCTTCACCTGTAAAGAGCGGCGGGGTTCCCTGAGAGTGGTTGTTAGGGAATATAATTAAAGTTGTTATTAATTTTTGACGATTTACGGATTGGAAAAATAAATATCCGATAATATTTCTTATGGGACATTTTAAGCCATTTTTTGGAAAATCCCGAAAACAAAATCCAGTCATAGTGCGTATCCCACTAGCCTCAATAAGCAAAAAATATGTCCGATAACTTGTATCGGAGTCCGGAAAGGAGGGCATCCACATGAAAGCTGCTCAACTATATGCGTATGATAAAGAGATGAACGTCGATCTTAAAATTGAAAGCGTACCTGAGCCAATCATCAGCGATCCCGAGGACGTGATTGTTCGTGTCGGCGCTGCAGGCTTATGCCGGACGGATCTGCATATCATCGAAGGGGTATGGCGGGACGTGATGGATGCGGACGGCGCATTGTTGCCTTACACCATGGGGCATGAAAACGCAGGTTGGGTTGAGGAGGTCGGTGTTGGCGTGAAATCGGTAAAGCCCGGTGATGCCGTTATCTGCCATCCTTTGCGGTCGTGCGGAATCTGTGCAGGCTGCCGCCGGGGTGAGGATATGTACTGTGAGAACAACACATTTCCGGGACTGAGTGACAACGGTGGCTTTGCCGAGTACTTCCTGACCAACGAGCGGGCATTGATTAAACTTAACGAGAATGTGTTACCGGTGAATGTGGCTCCTATGGCGGATGCCGGTATCACCGCCTACCGAGTAGCCAAGCGCGCTGCCAACATATTGAACCCGGGGGGGTATTGTGCGATCCTCGGTGTGGGTGGGTTGGGACACATTGCCCTCCAGTGTTTGCACGAATTGTGCGGCACCCGTACCATTGCGGTTGACCGGAGTGAAGCTGCCCGAAAATTGGCTAAAGACTTGGGGGCTCATCATGTGCTTGACGGCGGTCCCGATGTCGTTGAGGAGTTGAAAGAGCTCACCGGAGGGGGTGCCCACGCCGTCATTGATTTTGTGGGAGAACTCGGCGCAGAGCAACTCTGCTGGCAGATGTTGCGTCAAGGCGGGACCCACTTCGTCGTCGGTTACGGCGGCAGAATTGAGGTGCCCACCGTTCACATGATTATCAATGAAATCGCGATTGTCGGCAGCCTTGTTGGCAATTACACGGAATTGGTCGAATTGATGGAGCTAAACGCCGAAGGTCGCGTCAATATGCGTGCACAACAGTACTCGCTGGACGACATTAACACGGCTATCACCGACTTCAAAAATCGTCAGATTGTGGGTCGGGGCGTTATTGTTCCCTAACCCCCTATCACACAAATTGATGGAGGCTCATGTTAAGAAATAGTGCAAAGAAACCGAGTTTTTTCTTCAAAACTCGGTTTCTGTTCGCATTTTGCACTTGCTTCTGATATGAACCTTGATGGAGATCTAGCACGGCGTAAGTGGAGGGAAAAATGTACGATGATGTGCGGTTATCGCTTCCTGATACCTTGGACCGAGAGGTTATCTTCAGACGGCTGGAGAAGGTGCTTGATCCTGAACTTGACGAGTCCATCCTCAAACTTGGTTTCGTCAAGTCGATTGAAGCTGAAAGCGATCATCTAACAATCGAGCTGCACCTTCCAACCTACTGGTGTGCGCCCAACTTCTCCTACATGATGGCTGAGGATACGCGCCGTGAACTTCTGACGGTTGGTGGGATCCACGATGTCACAGTTCGGTTGAAAGATCATTTCGCCGCAGGAACAATCGAGGCGGGTGTGAACGCTGGTAAATCCTTCTCGCAGGCTTTTCCCGATGAAGCATCTGAAGATTTGTGTCAACTCAGCGATCTTTTTCTTCGCAAAGGGTATATTAGGCGCCAAGAGCGTTTGTTGCAGAACTTGAAAAGTGCGAGTTTATCATTTGAGGAGATCGCTGCCCGACGTATTGGCGACCTCTATTTCGAGGACGAATCTTATCGGATCCGGCGTGGCGATGGTCGGATTTGTGATGTTGGGAAGGCTGAAGTCGCTCGTCAATACTTCCAGCGTCGAGCGGAGATGGACCTTGATTGCTCGCCTACCGCGCCTCTGATAATCGATCTGCGTGGTAGGGAGGTCAACCCCGAGCAGTTAGAGAAGTATCTGATACGTGCACGCACTGTGCGCGTCGCACTGCAAGCCAATGGGTCATTCTGTGCGGCTGTGTTGGCAGCACGGAAAGGTAAAAACTGAGCTAGTCTTTCAAAGGTGGTTCATGTAAAAAGAAAGTGTAAAGCGAGAATAGAAACCGAGTTTTCAAGAAAAAACTCGGTTTCTATTTCATGAGTCATAAATGCCGTTAAATATACAAGGAGCCTTACCATGTACAAGGAAAATGGGCACGAGATTTTTGTTGTTGACGGACATATGCACTTTTGGGATGCCAATCCGGAAAACTGGCGCAATGAGTATGGCGAAGGCTGGATCCGCTGTTTCTACGACTTTCATACCGCCCTCAGCCCGGAAGAATATGTCTGGTCCTTTGAAAAGTATTGCAAATACGGTGAAGAGACGCTGATCAACGATCTCTTCTCGGATGGATACGTCGACGTTGCGATCCTCAACTCAACATATCTTTACGAGTTTTACAAAAATGGATTTAACACCCATCAACAGAACAACGCGATCAAAGCGAAATACCCCGACCGTTTTATTCTCTGTGGTTCCTTCGATCCCCGAGCGGAGGAGGCGGGACTGGATGCGTTCCGACAGATGGTGGACGATTACCCGGTTCAAGGGCTCAAACTCTACACTGCCGAATGGCGAAACGGCTCGAAGGGCTGGCGGCTGAATGATCCGTGGGCTTACAAGTATTTTGAGCTTGCCGAGGAACTTGGGGTTAAAAATATCCACGTTCACAAGGGACCAACGGTTTATCCTCTTAATCGCGATGCTTTTGATGTCGCTGATGTAGATTATGCCGCCACTGACTTCCCCAATCTCAACTTTATCATTGAGCATATTGGACTCCCACGGTTAGATGATTTCTGCTGGATCGCCACGCAGGAAAAGAACGTCTATGCCGGCATGTCGGTGGCGATGGCGTTCATCCACTCCCGTCCGAAATATTTTGCGGAGATAGTCGCCAACCTGCTGTTTTGGTTAGGTGAGGATAAGATGATTTTCGGCAGCGATTATGCGATCTGGACGCCCAAGTGGTTGATTGAGAAATTTATGGCACTTGAGTTGCCGGACGATATCAAAGAGGAATATGGGGTTGACCTTACGCCAGAAGCCAAGCGCAAGGTCTTAGGTGAAAATGTCGCCGGTCTGTATGGGATTGACGTCTCTGTGCATCGGGAAAAACTGAGTCAGGATGAAATCGGTGTCAAACTTGCCGAGACCACGTAAAACGGTGCTAGCATTGGGAACCGTGCCACATCAACCCGACCATCATTGCGAGGGGTGCCCATGATCGCTGCACATACCGACGTCGTTGGAAGTTTGCTTCGGCCGCCGGAACTTCTCAAGGCAAGAACCGAGGTCGCTGCGGGCAAAATGACGCAAGCGGCGTTCAAAACGATTGAAGATCAGTCGGTTGATGAAGCGGTTGCACTTCAGGAAGCGGTGGACTTGGAGGTTGTGACCGATGGCGAGATGCGTCGGTTATCCTTCCAGAGCCAGATGACAGAAGCGGTCGCTGGTTTCGGCGAATATGATCTTAATGCGTTCCTCTGGGGTGATTGGCGTGGCGACGAAGGTACGGGGAGTTTGAGCCTAGAACGCCCCAAAAACTTGGGAGTTGTCGGCAAACTCACCCGCAAACGGCACCTCTCAGCGGAGGAATTTATCTACCTACGAGCGCGGACGAGTCGCATACCGAAGATTACGTTGCCTAGTCCAAGCTTGTGGACAAACTTCTGGTCGCCGGAACACTCCACGCCTGCGTATCCCACGCTCGACAGTTTTCTTGCGGATGTCGTTGACATTATGCGGGACGAGGTCGCTGAGTTGGTCCGGCTGGGTGCGACCTACATTCAACTTGATGCCCCCCATTATCCGTTGCTGCTCGATCCCAAGACTAGAACCTTCTATGAAGGGCAAGGTTGGCGTCTTGATCAGTGGTTAGACCGGGGTATTGAGATGGATAACGCTGTGATTGGCGATTTTCCAGAGGTGACGTTTGGCTTTCACCTCTGACGCGGCAATCAGGGCAGCCGGTGGTTGGTCGAAGGGGGATACAATCTGATTGCCAAACCGATTTTCCGAGGCATCCGTGCCCAACGTCTACTGCTTGAATACGACGATGAACGCTCCGGTTCATTTGAACCGTTGAAAGAGATCCCGGATGACAAGATCGCTGTTTTAGGGTTGGTCACGACGAAAACACCGCGTAGAGAGACGGCGGCAGGACTCACCGGGCGCATAAAAGAAGCCAGTCAATTTGTGCCGCTAGAACGACTTGCATTAAGCCCGCAGTGTGGCTTTGCTACTTCGGTTCTCGGCAATCGCATTACAGGGGAAGATCAGAAGCATAAGTTATCGGTGGTTGTTGAGACTGGTAGCAGGGTGTGGGGCTAAACTGGGAACTTTTTTGAAGGAGGAATAACATGGCGCAAACCCCTAAAAATCATCAAACTCGAACCGAATCTATTGGGAAATGGACAGTTCGGATCAGATCTTACCAGCTCGGTGATGCGTATATCTGCACTATAGATAACGTGAGTCCCGGTGCTGTCATTGCTCGGTCTACAGCGACAACCCGGGCTGATGCAGAATCCGAGGCGTTGGCGCAAGCGAAAGCCGTGATGGCATAATTGTGTTATACGAGATTAGAGAAACCGAGTTGGTTCATGTAAAAAGAAAGCATGAAACACAAAGAGAAACCGAGTTTTCAAGAAAAAACTCGGTTTTTGGTGTATTTGTAGAAAATAAGAAAAATTGGGAGCGATAGGATGAACCTAAATAGATTGTCCCGAAAACATACCCTCACAAGCCTTGCAAAAACATGTGGGTGAGCGGCGAAAGTCAGTCCAGTTGGACTGGGAGAACTGCTCGCCAAATTGCCGAAGAAAAACGATCCGGATCTGCTCGTTGGATTTGAAACTAGCGACGACGCTGGCATCTACCGCCTCAACGACGAGATGGCTTTAGTTACGACCGCTGATTTTATCACGCCGCCGGTAGATGACCCGTATCTGTTTGGTCAGATTGCCGCCGCCAATTCAATCAGCGATATTTATGCGATGGGCGGAAAACCTGTGACCTGCCTGAATTTGGTGGGATTTCCGGCGGATAAATTGGATCCAGAGATCCTGCACGGCATTGTCGAAGGTGCGTTGAGTAAAATCACGGAATCTGGCGCAGTTTTGGCGGGCGGGCATACGACCGATGATGAGGAACCGAAGTTTGGGTTGTCGGTCACCGGAATTGTGCATCCGGAAAAGTATTGGCGAAACGTCGGTGCGGAGCCGGGGGATGTCCTAATCTTGACTAAACCGATCGGTAGTGGCGTGATTTTTAACGCGAATCTGAAAAATTGGGTGTCAGATCAAGCGTTAGACGAATGTATAGGGGCTATCACGACACTCAATAAGGGTGCGGCGGCGGTTATGGCTGGGTTTGACCTCCATGCGGTAACGGACATCACCGGATTCGGATTGGGTGGGCACGCCTTGGAGATGGCAGAAGGGTCGGGCGTGACTCTGGAGATTCGTGCCGACGATGTGCCATTTATGCGGGAGGCACTGGAGATGTACGAAAGAGGGATGAGGACAGGTGTCAACACCGCCAATCGAGCGTTGATTGAAGATTCCACACGCTTTGAAAAATCACTTCCTGATTGGCATGAGGAGATCTTTGTTGATCCGCAGACCAGCGGTGGTCTGCTGATGTCTGTGCCTGCCCCTCAAAGCGAATCGCTGTTGACGGCGTTACACAGTGGCGGTGTGACAGAAGCGCAGATTATCGGAGATGTAACGCCATTTGCCGAACCGAACCATCTTGTTTTTGTATGAGTTATGAAAATCTGCTTAATTACCCCCGCCCCAACATATTCCCGGAAGGGCAACCGTGTAACTGCCCTTCGGTGGGCTCGTATCTTACGAGAACTGGGGCACCGTGTCGTTATCGCGGAGGAGTATCGGGGAGAGCGATGCGATGTATTGGTTGCGCTTCATGCCCGTCGCAGCCACGCTTCTATTGCACGTTTCCACTGCAAACACCCGAAGCTGCCTCTCATCCTTGCCTTAACCGGAACGGATCTCTACGGCGATATCCATACGGACGCATCAGCCCAAAAATCTCTGGAGATGGCGGATCGTTTCATTCTGTTGCAGCCCGCAGGCATTGAAGAACTTTCAGAACATCTGCGCCACAAAGCGTGGGTAATCTACCAATCGATAACAGCACCACCGGGGCGATTTGTCCCAAAAAAGAACGTTTTCGAGTTGTGTGTGCTAGGGCATCTGCGTCCCGTGAAGGACCCATTTCGTACTGCAATGGCCTCCCGACAACTGCCTCCATCATCTCGAATTCAGGTGGTACATGTTGGGGGTGCACTCACCGACGACATGAGAGTGCAGGCAGACGCTGAGGCAGCCGCCAATCCACGTTATCGCTGGTTGGGAGAACTCCCACGGTGGCGGGCACTCCGCGTCCTCGCGCGGAGTCGGGTTCTCGTGCTGACCTCGCAGATGGAGGGAGGCGCGAATGCGGTTTGCGAAGCGATTGCGTGTTCTGTCCCCGTCATCTCGTCGCGGATATCTGGCTCAATCGGTCTTTTAGGGGAGGGTTATCCGGGGTACTTCCCGACAGAAGATACACAGGCGCTGACGGATATGCTCATACGCCTTGAGACGGATACCGCATTTTATGATACACTCAAAACGTGGTGTGAAGGATTAAAGCCGATTGTTGATCCTGACCGTGAACGTCAGAGTTGGAAACTTCTGCTGCAAGATTTAGTGAATTCTAAAAATAAGTAAACACTTTCTCCCCTCGGTTTCGATCTCCCCGATAAATCGGGATAAACTATAGTAGATCTTAGAATTAATGGAACACTCAATTGGTAGGCGCTGTTTCCAACTGCGCCGTTTCAACCGACCACGGCATCTATGCGGTCTCCTAACCGCACCGGTTTGGAGTGTGAACAAATCAGATAACAGAAACCGAGTTTTTTTCCAAAACTCGGTTTCTCTGGGTGCTTTGCTCTTGCTTTACATGATTCTCGCACATATTATTGCGCCGTGACAGATTCTTCCCGAAGATTCAATCGGTTTTGAACCCGTGTAATCCTGAAATCCGTTTTAATCTGCGATTCAGACAATAATTATGAGCACTCCTCATTAAACTAGTGGCAAGCATAAGAAGGTGGTGACAGCTATGAAAAAGGTTGGAGTTGTAGGTGCCGGCGCGTGGGGGACAGCGCTTGCGATTACGGCGGCGCGGGCGGGTAGTGATGTCACCCTATGGGCGCGAGAGCCAGAAGTTGTGGCATCTATCAACGGACGGCAGGAAAACGAGATGTTCCTTCCCAATATCAAGCTGCCTGACAACATCCGTGCGGTCAACAATCTAGAGGCGATGCTGGCGCAAGATGCACTATTAATAGTGGCACCCGCCCAATATGTAGGGAGCACCTGTGAGGGACTGGCTTCAGCCGGTTTGGATGATACTCTCCCTATAGTTATCTGCAGCAAGGGGATAGAACAGGACAGCTTGAGGTTGATGAGCGAAGTTGTGACAGAGCGTCTCCCCAATCCACTGGCGGTACTCAGTGGTCCCACCTTTGCTATCGAAGTGGCAAAAGGGCTGCCCACTTCGGTGACGCTTGCATGTGGTAACGCATCTCTAGGGCAAAAACTAGCGCAGTTGGTAGTGCACCCAAAATTCGGTGTCCGTCATTCTGATGATGTGATCGGTCCCCAAATCTGTGGTGCCATGAAAAATGTCATTGCCATCGCTTGCGGTATTGTTGAAGGCAAAGGGTTTGGAGAAAATGCGAAAGCGGCATTGATCACCGAAGGATTGGCGGAGATAAACCAACTGTGCGTTGCGAAAGGTGGTAAACCTGAGACAGCGATGGGACTATGTGGTCTTGGTGACCTGATTCTGACCTGTAACAGTCACACTTCGCGCAATATGTCTTTGGGCTACGCTTTGGGACAGGGAAAGGCGTTAGCGGAGATTTTGAGCGAACGGGTGAGCGTTGCCGAAGGTGTTGCATCGTCCAATGCTGTGGCAGGATTGGCAGCCCAGTTGGGCATTCGGCTGCGGATCTGTGGGATCGTTGACCGGATTGTACGAGGTGAAGTAGATGGTGATCAGGTGCTCTTGGCACTTGCTCAGAATTGAGGATGAAAACGCCGGCGGAGTTACTACACTTGTACTTAGCTGGGACTTTACCAATACTATAAATAAAAAGATGCAAATACCCCAACCATTGACCCTTGATGAAATTCCTGAAGATGAGCAGGAAGCGCTGCTGACAAAAGTTGCCACGGAGATCGTGAGACGGCGCCTGACCGTGCCTGCGATTTTATTCCTTGAAACTTGTAAACCCATCAACTTTATCGGTAGTCAAATGCTTATTGCACTTAACCCTTTTGTGACTTCAATTTTTAACACCGCCGAATACCAGAAATTTGCTCTGATAATCGAAAAGGACGCAAATGTTGAATTGCTGACTCAATTGATTGAAAAATTAGACGGAGAGGAGAAAAAGTAGTATGTCGGACCAGGCACAGGGGATACGCTCGATCCTTGCGACGGATTGTGGTAGCACCACCACGAAAGCCATCCTCATAGAGAAGCGGGGGGACGAATACCATCTTGTGGTTCGTGGAGAGGCTCCGACGACAGTTGAAGCACCGGTGGAAGATGTCACCGCCGGGGTAATCAACGCGATAACAGAGGTCGAGGAGCTCGCTGGACGTAGGTTGTTAAGGGACGGGCAGATCATCAAGCCCCAGCAGGGAGATGAAGGTACGGATCTGTATATCTCGACGAGTAGCGCGGGCGGCGGTTTACAGATGATGGTTGCGGGTGTTGTGCGGAATCTGACCGCTGAGAGTGCAGAACGCGCTGCCCTAGGTGCAGGCGCGATTGTCATGGATGTAATCGCATCCAACGACAAGCGGCTCCCTCACGAGAAGATTGAGCGCATCCGACATCTTCGTCCGGATATGGTGCTGCTTTCCGGCGGGGTTGACGGTGGCACAACCTCTCACGTTGCGGAGTTAGCAGAAATCATTGAGGCAGCAAACCCCAAACCCCGTCTGGGGGTGGCTTATGAATTGCCGGTGATCTATGCGGGAAACAAAGACGCGAGCAAGATCGTTGGTGAACGACTTGGTGATAAAATGGCGTTAGAGGTGGTCGATAACCTGCGTCCTGTGCTAGAACGCGAAAATCTGATGCCGACACGCCTGAAGATCCAAGACCAGTTTCTAGAGCATGTAATGGCACATGCTCCTGGCTACAGAAAATTGATCTCTTGGACCGATGCGCCGATTATGCCGACGCCCGGCGCTGTCGGCGCAATTATGCAAACGATCGCCACGCAGCAGAATATTGAGGTGGTCGGCGTAGACATCGGTGGAGCAACGACGGATGTGTTCTCCGTCTTCAAAAATCAGGAAGGTGAAGCGATTTTTAACCGCACGGTGAGCGCGAATTTGGGGATGAGCTACAGTATCTCCAACGTTCTCGCGGAGGCAGGGATGGAGAACGTTTTGCGGTGGGTGCCCTTTGATATTGATGTCAGTGATCTTGGGAATCGGATCAAGAATAAAATGATACGACCTACGACGATTCCGCAAGCGTTGGAGGAACTAATTATTGAGGGCGCAATTGCGCGCGAAGCGTTGCGATTGGCGTTTGATCAACACAAGCAGCTTGCAGTCGAATTGCGCGGGGTGCAGCAGCAGCGCACCATCTCCGAAGCGTTCGCTCAATCTGAGACCGGTGCGACACTTGTGGATATGCTCTCATTGGATCTGATTGTCGGAAGTGGGGGTGTGCTTTCCCACGCGCCACGGCGGAATCAGGCGATGTTGATGATGATTGACGCATTCCAACCGGAAGGAGTAACCCACCTCGCTGTTGATAGCATCTTTATGATGCCTCAACTCGGTGTATTGGCTCAGGTTAATGAAGCGGCAGCGACACAGGTCTTTGAGCGTGATTGCCTCATCCATTTGGGAACTTGCATCGCACCGGTCGGAGTTGCAGCTTCCGGCGATTTGGGTGTCACAATCAGCGGCGATTTAACGGAAACTGTACCGTTTGGTGAGTTGCGTCTCTATCCGCTGGGTGTCGGGGAGAAAGCGCGGGTGACGATCCAGCCTGAGCGTCGTCTCGACATGGGGGTGGGGCGCGGTCAGCCGGTTGAAGCGGAGGTCGAAGGTGGCGTGGTTGGTCTAGTGGTGGATACACGCGGTCGGCCCCTCGAAGTTTCTGATGCGTCCACCGAGCGGGTCTCGCTACTCAAGAAGTGGTTTGAAACATTAGATGTATATCCTGAAAGATTTATGTGAAAAGTTAAGTACAAAACGCTAAGGGGAACCGAGTGTTTGGCAAAAACTCGGTTTCTGTTGAGGAGTCTCTTATAGTGGCATCAAGGCAGATTAATCTTTTCGATCGCGTCATGAAAATCTTGGGGCGGCATTACGCCGAATCGTTTCTGAAACTCGCTTTTCCCGATACCGCTTTCCAACTGGTTGGAACACTGGAAAATGTCGAAATAACCCTACCAGATCGACGTGCCGACTTTCTTCATAGACTTCGAGTTGAAGGTGAGGAGTATTTGCTCCACTTTGAGTTCCAACTTCAACACAGGACCGATTATCCTCGCAATGTTTTTACTTTTTCTGGCGGACTAACCGACCAGCATCAGAAGCCGACAATCACTATCGTTTTGTATCTGGAGCGGCGGGAGTCAGACCCACCTAGCGAATATGTCGTTCAAATCGGGGAATGGGTCATCCACCGGTTCACCTATCCGATCATCAAGCTGTGGGATTATACAGAACGTATCCGTTCTGGAGAGTTGAGGGAGTTTGCTCCGTTGTTGATTATGTTGGAGCCGGAGAAGACGGAAGCGGTGCTGCATCAAGAAAAAGAACTCATTTTACAGGAAACCCATCCGCAGAAACGGGCGGATTCATTGGCGACAGCGGTGATGATTGCATCCCGCTATTTTGAACTTGAATGGTTATGGGAATTTTTTGGAGAGGAGGTGGAACAGATGCGCGAATCTGGTTTTATCACTGACTGGATTGAGGATGGTATTCAGCAAGGGAAACGATCGATCCTCATCCGACTACTCGCTGCTAAATTCGGGGAACTTCCTCAATCCGTAACGGACCAAATTCAGGGAATGACCGAAGAGGAAGAACTAGATCAGCTAGGGATTCATCTCTTGACAGCAGAAAGCCTTGAAGAGATGGGGCTAAACGGCGGAGCGTCTCGCTGAGAGAGGGGCAACAGCGGAGATGGAACAGATGCGCGAATCTGGTTTTATCACTGACTGGATTGAGGAAGACATCCCGCCAAGATTTCAGTTAGGATTCCTGTGGGAATTCCATCAAGGCATCAAGCAAGGGAAACGGTTACTCATAATCCGGCAACTCGCTGCGAAATTCGGGGAGATTCCTCAATCCGTGATGGATCAAATTCAGGGGATAACCGCGGATGAAGAACTGGATCAGCTAGGGATTCGTCTCTTGACGGCGGACAGTCTTGAAGAGATGGGGTTGAACGGCGGAGCGTCTCGTTGAGAGGAGAGGGACGGATACACTAAATCCGGTTTTATCGCTGATTGGGTTGAAATCTTCGGAAGGTTTTGAATAAGGTCATAACTCCCTTTTTGTGCCCTATCAACGTGTTTTATGGAGGTGGAATACTAGTGCCACGAACAGACAATCAGAATAGGAGAAATTGACGATGCCGATTATGGATGCGCTGCCGGATATGAAACGAGAGCTCAAATTCTTTCCGGTCCAGAACGAGAATCCCCAAAAACTGACAGCGGAACAGATTCGTCAGTTCAACGAAAAGGGTTATATTTTTCCGTTAAATGTATTTACGGAGGAAGAGGTGACGACAAACCGAGCGTATTTCGATCGGATAATGGAGATGGCAAAAGCAGCCGGCTTGAACAGTTATTCGATTAACGGTTGGCATCCCACCTGCCGGGGGATTTACGATCTAGCGTTGGACGACCGCATCCTCGATTATGTGCAAGATCTACTTGGCAAGGATCTGATTTGTACGATGACCCACTATTTCTGTAAGGAACCGGGCGATACGAAACGAGTTACGTGGCATCAAGACGCTTCCTATTGGCCCCTGACCCCTAGCAAAGTAGTTACTGTCTGGCTGGCAATCGATGATGCAGATGAAGAGAATAGCGCGATGAAGGTTATCCCTAGATCACATTTAGGCGGACAGATTCCCTTTGAACATAGCACAGCTGAGGAAAATAATGTTCTTGGTCAGTCGGTACATCAGGCAGAGGATTATGGAGAGGCACCTGTTGCTTTTGAAATGAAGGCGGGTCAGGTGTCGCTACATACCGATCTATTGCTACACGGGTCGGAGCCGAATAACTCGAATCGGCGACGTTGCGGTCTCACCCTGCGTTACTTTCCGCCGGACGTGCGCGGGAGGGATCCGAAACAGGGTTCGGGTATTATCTGCCGTGGGCGCGACAGCGAGGGTTATTGGCAGCACATTCCGAGACCTGAGGGAGATCAGATTCGTAGGACGTAGACGCCGATGGATACCGGGACGTGAAACGTGAAAACAGTTTGTTCATTGGTTCATTAGTACATTGGGTAATTAATGAACTGATGAACTAGTGAACTAATGAACTAAAAAGGAGAAAGATATGCCAGTTTTAAGCGCAGCAGATGTAGATTTTTGGGAAGAAAACGGCTACGTTGTCCTTCACGACGCGGTGCCACCGGAGAATTGTAAGGCAGCCGAGCGTGCCATTTGGAACTTTCTTGAAATGGATACAGACGACCCAGAGACTTGGTATCCAGACCCGCCGCGCCGCGGTATTATGGTCGAGATTTATCAGCATCAAGCGTTGTGGAACAATCGACAATATCCCCGAATCCACCAAGCCTTTTCTGAGATTTGGGGCACGAACAAATTGTGGGTCAGCTTTGATCGCGGCAGCCTGAACCCGCCGGAACGGGACGACTATAAGTTCCCGGGCCCCCACCTACATTGGGATATGTCGTTGGATATGCCGGTTCGGCTCAAGGTGCAGGGGGTATTATACCTAACCGATACACCCGGCAATCAGGGGGCATTCACCTGCATACCGGGATTCCATCATAAATTGGAGGATTGGCTCAACGATCTGCCCGAAGATGCGGATCCGCGGCAGGTTATTAAGCAGAGAGATGCCGATGCCGTGCCGGTTGCGGGGAAAGCTGGGGACCTGGTTATCTGGCACAGCGCGCTGCCACACGGGAGCAGCCCGAACAGCGGCGATCGCCCTCGAATTGTGCAATATATCACCATGTCGCCGGCACCGCAGGATAATGAGGAAGGACGTCAGAAACGGATCGCCGGCTGGCGGGAACGACTGACAGGGTTAGGCAAGGAGGAGAAGGAGAAGGAACATTTCCAAGGCAAGACCGCGGAATTGACGCCGTTAGGGCGCAAACTTTTGGGGTTGGATTCGTGGGAAGAATGAAAGTCCCGATTCTCGGCTCCGGCGCAGCCGAGAGTCCTCGATGGAATCAGGAGATGCTTGATGAAATCGGCATGGGCAGGTGAGAAGGTGAGAAGGGGGACAAAGACTGTATTAGTTCATTAGTTCATTGAACTGATGAGACTTATACATTGCGCTCCTCTGGAGCGCAGGAATTGCCTTTATCACCTGTCTATAGACATATCGCTCCTCTGGAGCGAAATATAGAACTCTTGGCGGGCGGAGAGGCTCCGCCCCTACGATGAAAACAATGGATTTTCGATATCTCTAGAACTTGGGTTAATTTATGGAGGCTTATGATGTATAAATGTGCATTTCTGGGTTGTGGCGGACGGGCGCGCGGTCATGCGCACGCGTATCAGCATATCAACCGCGGTGAAATTGTCGCGCTGTGCGATATGAACGAGGAGCTGCTAAATAGTTTCGGCGATGAATTTGGGGTTGAGAAGCGGTACACAGACATCCATAAGATGTTGGACAGAGAGCGTCCCGACCTGCTGCATATCGTGACCGCACCAGTGCTGCGGGGATCAAACGAGTTGATCCGCTACCCGCTAATGAATATCGCATCGGAACACGAGGTGCCTGCTGCAATTGTTGAAAAGCCGATTGCGGTCATGGGGGAGGATTGGCGTCAACTGAGCGAATTATGCAAGAATACCAAAACCAAATTTGCTGTGAACACGCAGCTTAATTTTCATCCGCCGAATTTGAAATTGAAGGCTGATGTCGCTGCGGGGGCGATTGGGGACATTGACTTTATCGACGCTAGTGCGCGTTCAACGCCGATTGATCAGGGACCGCATGTGCTGCAGCTGGTTTCGTCATACATCGACAATTCGCGTCCGGTCAAGGTTTTCGGTCAGGTCGGAGGGGGTGAACATCTGGATACTGCCCAACCGTCGCCCGACCATGCGACAGCGTCGATCACGTATGCCAATGGGGTTCGGGCGCTGGTTACATTTGGCACTAAAGGCTCGCCCGAAATTAGCGATCATGAATCGGTGTTCCAGCACAAACGGGTCCGTGTTTTTGGGAAGCGCGGGTTTGTCCATTGGTGGATGTACGGCTGGGAACGCAACACACCGGGAGACGGTTATAGTAGTGGAGCACACGAGTACGGTGAGCAGGATGTCTTGGGACAGGCGGGCATCACCGAGGCGATGTTCGATTGGCTTGATGACGAGGAAAAGGTGCATCCCACCCACTTGGAACAGTCGCTTGCAGAGTTTAATGCTATCTTGGGTATCTATCATAGTGCATTGACGCACGAGCCTGTTGAGCTTCCGTTTGATCCGCCCGATGGGTTGATTGAGTCGCTCAAAACGCTGCTGCTGTGAGGTAAGGCAATATAAGCAAGATCCGAAGCGTTTCAAACAGTTTTCATCCCGATAGCTCTGTCGCGTTTGAGCTATTGGGAGGTTATCAGCATGACTGAAAAGTCGTATCAGTTGGCACTTCCAAGGGAAATTGAGTTATAGCCAATGAATGAAATGAATTCTATACAAACACAATTAGACACAGCTAGGAAAGAACTGCTTGACTTGGGGCTACGCAACCCTCTCATCAACTATAGGTTGTCGAGGGCGCGAGGAGTTGAGATTGTTGATGAATCCCCTCCAGATGTTTATCGCATCCTTGTGCAAGAAGGTAAGGTTATGTCTTTCCTACCAAAGCCTGAACCTGAAGAAGATGATAACTTACGGCTGCTTGAAGATGATGAAGTAGAAACCGATCCTACTCGGCATATTGATAACAAACTTCAAACAGATGATTTACCAACAGAGCTTCAAAGACGTTTGCTGAATACCTACTATACAGCGCGGACAGCTATCGAAGAACAAGGAGTGACTACACTTTACCTCGCGCTCGGTATGCTCCAGTGGTACGAATCCGAATCAAGTGATATACTGCGTCACGCACCACTCATCCTGATTCCGGTCGAAATTGACCGCGCTAGTGTCCGAGCCAACTTCCGTATTCGCTACACAGAGGAGGATATCGGGACAAATCTCTCTCTACAGGGAAAACTAAAATCTGAATTTGGTCTCCAATTCCCAGATTTTCCTGATACGGATGACCTTGAGCAATCTGACATTCAGATCTATTATCAAAAGGTAAATTCTGCAATTTGCCATAAAGCCCGATGGATGGTTGATACGTCTGCTATTGCGCTCAGTTTTTTTTCGTTTGCCAAGTTTCTGATGTATCGGGACCTAGACACCGCAAACTGGTCTGGTAATTCTCTATCTGGGCATTCAGTATTACAGTCTGTATTGACACGTGGATTTCAAGAACCGGAGTCAGCCATTGACCCCAACACACCCAACATTGACGAACACCTCAATCCCACCGAGGCGTATCATGTCGTTGATGCGGATAGTTCGCAGGCGTTGGCTATCCATGATGTGAGTCAAGGTCGAAATCTCGTTATCCAAGGTCCACCGGGCACTGGAAAATCCCAAACCATTACTAACCTGATTGCGGAAGCCATCTCAAAGGGAAAACGAGTGCTATTTGTAGCAGAAAAGATGGCGGCTTTGGAGGTCGTCAAGCGCAATCTCGACAAGGTAGGACTCGGAGATGCGTGTCTGGAATTGCATAGTCATAAGATGAACAAAAAAGCGGTGGTTGATGAATTGAGGCGAATCTTAGAGCTTGGAGAGCCGCGGACAACAACCCTTGAAGAAGAAGTGAAATTACTGCTCAATAACCGTGATTACTTAAACGATTACTGTCAGGCAGTCAACACGCCTATTGGCAAAAGTGGAATCACACCTTATCGGGCATATGGTGAACTTTTAGTGGTTGGACGTCGCCTTTCAGGAGTGCAACTTCCATCCTTGGACTCACATCAATTCCAACATTCGGCGTCTGAATTTAGGGAGGGATTGGAGCAAACAGAAAAATTACGGGCGCATCTGGAGGGGATGGGGATACCGATAAATCACCCGTTTTGGGGCAGTCGTTGTAGGTTCTTTCTTCCAACTGACAGAGAGTCACTGGAACGGGCAGTAGCCGAATCAAGAGAAACGAGCACAGCACTCAAGGATTCATCCGAACAACTCGCGCAACATCTCAAACTCCCGGTGCCAGATACTTATGAAGCGGTCGAAAACCTAATTCATGCGGCATATCGTGCATTAGATGCACCGAACTTAGCTGGTACCAACGTGCAATCAACCGAATGGCAGACGCACCGTAATAATTTGGAAGTGGGACTAAATGCGGGAGAACGGTTAAACGAACTGCATAGTGAACATAATAGCATCCTTATCCCTGAAGCGTGGGGGCAAAACGTGCTAGAGATTCGGCAGATGTTGGCAGCCTATGGAGGCAAATGGTGGCGTGTTCTTTTGGGTAGATATCGACGCGCCTATGGTGAGCTCACAGGCTTATGCACACAACCACTACCCAAAACTCAAGAAGCGCGCCTCTGTATCGTTGACGCAATTCTTGAAGCACAACGTGAGCTACCCCATCTTGAAAAGATACAGGAGCTCGGACAACGACTGTTCGCCACACACTGGCAAGGAGAATCCTCGAATTGGTCTCAACTTCAAGAAATTGTCAGGTATCTTTCAGCGTTACACGAATCAGTAGCCAATGGTGAATTGCCAGAGGCATTGGTTGCATATCTCGCAGCAAACCCCAATTTGGAAACGCTTAGGACACTAGTTTCAACAGTTGAGGAGTATCAGAACAGCCAGCCACATCTCCTGCAGGCTGTTGTAGAAAAAATTCAACTTGATGAAGCAGTACGTTTTGAAGGCGATAATGGACTAAAAGCGTGTACGCTCGCAGAGCAGGTACACATTCTTGAGCGTTGGGAACAGGAATCGGAGAAACTCCAAGATATTGTCACCTATAATCACTTGGTGGAGGCGTTAAAGGACAGCGGTTTTGCTGAAATTGTGGAGGTTGCAAATGTCTGGCCCGAGGCGAGCCAGTTTCTATCGGACGTGCTCAAACGGGCTTGGTATAGCGCACGAGTTGAGACAGCAATGCGAGAACGCTCGATCCTTGCTGGTTTTGCTAGTGATGTCCATCAGTCTGTTGTTGAGCTGTTCAAAGAGCGAGACAACCTTTCACTTGAGTACAATAAAGCTAAAGTTGCATATGAACACTGGAGGCATTTGCCTCAACATGAAGTGTCTAGTGGACAGTTAGGGCTGCTTAGGCGTGAATTTGAAAAAAAGCGGCGGCATCTGCCAATTCGTCAGCTTATAGACAGGGCAGGAAATGCAATACAAGCAATTAAGCCGATATTCATGATGAGTCCGCTCTCAGTAGCAACATTCTTACCGCCGAACAGCGTTGATTTCGATTGGGTGGTGTTTGACGAAGCGAGTCAAGTCAAACCTGTTGACGCTTTTGGAGCAATCCTTCGGGGTGGGCAAACCGTTGTTGTTGGGGATAACCGTCAACTTCCACCGACCCGTTTCTTTGATAAACACATAGCGGATGACGATGTAGATGAAAATGCGGAAGAAAACCTAGTAGGCGATATGGAGAGTATTTTAGGATTGTTTAGTGCCCAGAACGCGCCGGAGCGTATGTTACGTTGGCATTATCGCAGCCGACACGAATCGCTAATTACTGTGTCCAACATTGAATTCTACGACAATAAGCTTCAACTCTTCCCAAGTCCTGATGCCGCGAAGGAGGAAGTCGGGCTAATTTATTATTACCTGCCAGATACTGCTTATGACCGCGGGGGAACTGGAAGTAACAAGGAAGAAGCCCGAATCGTCGCAGAGAAGGTCATGGAACATGCCCGTTCACGTCCCAATTTGACGCTCGGTGTTTCGACGTTCAGTACAGCCCAGATGGAGGCGGTTCAGAATGAACTTGAAATTCTAAGGAGAGAAGATCCATCGTGTGAACAAACGTTTTTCAATGCGCACCCAGAAGAACCTTTTTTTGTCAAAAATCTGGAGAACGTACAAGGCGATGAACGCGATGTCATTTTTATTAGCATCGGTTACGGACGGGATGCCAATGGACGCCTCACAATGAACTTTGGGCCTTTCAACAAAGATGGTGGGGAAAGGCGATTAAATGTATTGATTACACGAGCACGGCGGCGTTGCGAAGTGTTTACCAATCTGAAAGGCGATGATATCGCTTTGAGTCCTACCAATCCCCGTGGTATTGTGGCACTTAAACGTTATCTCGAATATGCAGAGACAGGCAAATCCGACATCGTAATATCGACCGGCAGGGAAGCGGATTCGCCGTTTGAAGAAGAGGTTGCAGAGGCCCTCCGTGGACTTGGTTTCCAAATTGACCATCAAATCGGTTCCGCCGGATATTTCGTTGATCTTGGCGTCAAAGATCCAGAACGACCGGGACGCTATTTGTTGGGTATTGAGTGTGATGGTGCGACCTACCATAGTGCACAGTCAGCGCGTGACCGCGACCGACTTCGACAGCAAGTGCTTGAAGGATTGGGTTGGCGTATCCATCGCATTTGGAGTACCGATTGGTTTAGAACCCCAGACCGGGAACTCGGAAAGGCCTCCGAAGCGATTGAGGCAGCTAAGGCACATGTCCCTCCTTTACCTGAGTCTCCTCCCGAAATCAACATTCTTGATTCTAGTGAGGCCGAGGGAGTACCCGAGCCCGATCCCACGATAATTGTCCATCCATCCCCGGAGCCTCAGGAGAATTCTCCCACTGAAAAATATAAACTCGCTGAACTGTCTATTTCTACCGATGGACTACATTTGCATGAAGTTCCGTCGTCTACAATGGCAAGCTGGATTCAGAGTGTTGTTAAAATCGAGAGTCCGGTGCACCTCGACGAAGTGGCAAGACGCATCGCAGCAGCTGTGAGAGTAGCTAAAATAGGCAGGCGTATCCAAAGCAAGGTCAAGACTGCCGCGAGGCAAGCAGCACGTTCTGGCAGCGTTCAGATCAGGGAAGGATTTCTCTATTCGACAGAGCAAGGGCAGGTCACCGTACGGGACCGGAGTGAACTCCCGAACGCTTCACGAAAGATAGAACTTATCGCACCTGAAGAGATAGAGGTCGCTATCAAGCAGGTCGTATCAGATGCCTTTGGAATAGAGCGAGATGATTTAGCCCTTGAGGTTCCCAAACTTTTCGGTATCAAGCGAGCCACCGCGAATATACAACAAGGGGTTGACAAAGTCGTAGAGAGATTAATCAAGGATGGGCAGTTGACTTTGCAAGGAGATTTATTAGTTATTCCTTGAGTTGTGTGTACAGCATCATATCTTAACGCAAGTTGTCACCTAGACCGGAAAAACATCATTTAGGCAGAACATTCAAGAAGAAGCGCGATTCTCCACATACCGCTCCGCTGGAGCGGAAGAAAGTACGAGCATTTTTCTATAGACATATCGCTCCTCTGGAGCGAAAGGTTAAGTTGTTCAGTTTTAACAACAAGTCCTATGCACTAAGGTTAATATAGCTGATAAGAGGTTCACAAAAATAGAAAATTTACGAGAGGAATGGAGGGTACAGATGATAACCGTTGATGATATTGCTACAAGAGTCGTGTCAGCAGATGAAGATGATTTCTCTTTTGCAATTAAAGCTCTGATTCAGAATGGATCTGATAATCCGAGAGTATTTGTCGAATTGCAGGGTTTAGATAGTGATGGCTTTGAAATATATGACGTGATACTAGAAAGCATAATCCCAATTGGTGCAAGCAAGGTGCTAACTACCAGAGAAGACTATGTCGATAAAGAGCTATTTGAACAAATTGTAGTTTGGCAGCAAAAGTAAATTAGAGAATCATACTATACACTTTTCACCCGGCTGGAGGCCTTAGATGGCAACTTGCGTTATCTTATTACGGAGGTATTAAATGGCACAAAAGACATGTTTAATGATTGGTGGCAGCGGCATGGCAGGCGGCTGGATCCGAAACTTTGTCGATAACTTCGGCGATCGGATTAAAATTATTGGATTGGCGGATGTGCTGCCGGACGTACTACAGGAGCAAGGCGCAGCACTCGGTCTCAGCGAAGATCAGTTATTCACGGACTTCAATGAGGCGTGTGCGACGGTCAAGGCAGACTTCTGTGGCGTTGCGACACCCCCGCCATTCCACAGTCCCGCAGTGATCGCTGCGATGGAGAACGGAATGCCGGTAATCTGCGAAAAGCCGATCGCGGACACACTCGAAGCAGCGAAAGCAATGGTGGCTACCGCCCAAAAAACTGGGCTGCCGTGTGCGATCATCCAGAATTACCGCTATGCGAGGAACAAGCAGGAATTGGTTCGGATTCGGGAAGAGGGGCGGTTGGGACGGCTCCAACATATTGTGGGACGGTATGCCTGCGACTATCGCCGCTATCAATCGTGGGGCAAGGCGTGGCGGCACGATATGGATTTCAGTCTGCTCTTTGAGGGTTCGGTTCATCATCTTGATATGCTACGCTTCCTCTCCGGCGGCGACTGCGAGACGCTAGTCGGGTTCGGTTGGAATCCGGAGTGGTCCAGCTTTAAGCACTTTTCGAGTGGACTGTATCTGATGCAGATGGACAACGGGGTACATACCTGTTACGAGGGGAATAGCTCGGCTGCGGGCATCGTCAACTGTTGGCATAATGAACATTATCGCGCG
Source organism: Candidatus Poribacteria bacterium (assembly GCA_965208425.1). Classification (GTDB taxonomy): domain Bacteria; phylum Poribacteria; class WGA-4E; order WGA-4E; family PCPOR2b; genus PCPOR2b. Next base: position 6,089,321 of record OZ242335.1, read on the forward strand.
GAATTTGAGGATGGGTGTGTCGAAATTGAGGGCGAAGCTGAAGTTACGATTCATCGGGTCGGTCAGGAGCCGGAGATGTATGAAGCACCAGAGATACCTCGCTTCGGTCATGAGCATCTGTTCGACGAATTTATCAACTGGCTTGATGGTGGTGCACCTTCTGCAACGCGAATTGAGGATAACATCAAGAGTTTCGCGTTAGTGATTGCGGCGATGGAAACGAGCGTTGACGGACAAACGAAACACATCGCGGACTACTTGAGTGGGTTGAATCTTTGATTCATAGAATGAAATGTGAAATGTAAAATGTGAGGGAGCCTCTGTCCTTTTTCACGTTTCACGCATCACGTTTCACGCACCGAGGTGATTATTATGGCAAGAAAGAATCAGCCATATTTCCGTATTCGGAATGCGGACAAAGCACTTGAGTTGTTGAAGCAGTGGAGGTATGAGTTGCAAAAGCCTTGGAACGCAGATCCTTTCTCTTATCAAGTGATTGGAACTGATCTGTATATCCGGGCCTTTTCGACAGGGCAAGCGGATATCCAGCTGCTTTGGGACTATAGCCGTGAAGATTACAACTTATTCCGACGCCTGAAACGACGATTTTGGGATGATCACCTATACTTCAAACAACTCTGGTTCATGCAAAAGGAAAACGCAAAGCGCGAAGAGAAACCGAGTTTTCAAGAAAAAACTCGGTTTCTGTCAAATGACTGAGGAGAACGAAAATGGCGAATTTAGCGATTAACGGCGGCACACCCGTCCGAACCGAACCGTATCCGTCGTGGCCCACCTTTGATGATAACGATCTCAAAACCTTTGAGGAGATCTATCGGAGCGGGGTATGGGGCACCAATGGGTCAAGGGTGCCTGAGTTTGAGGAGCGTTTCGCTCAATTTCAAGGTACGAAGTATGGTGTCTGCGTGAATAGCGGCACGGCGGCACTGTATGTCGCGCTCAAGGCTGCGGGAGTTGGGCTTGGCGACGAGGTTATCACAACGCCGTACACCTTCCAAGCGACGGTGGTGTCGATTCTGATGGCGAACGGCACACCGGTTTTTGTGGATACGCTCCCGGACGGTTTTAATATTGACCCATCGAAAATCGAGGCGGCGATAACACCGAAGACCAAAGCTGTTCTGCCGGTTCATATTGCAGGTTACCCTGCTGATATGGATGGGATTTTGGAAGTTACCGAGCGGAATAATCTCGTTGTGGTTGAGGATTGTGCCCAAGCACACGGCGCGGAGTGGCGGGACAGAGGAGTCGGCGGCTGGGGGCATCTCGGTTGCTTTAGCTTTCAATCTTCCAAGAACCTCTGTGCGGGCGAAGGTGGTATTGTGCTGACCAATGATCGGAAGTTGTATGAACGGGCGTGGTCGATTCATAACTGTGGACGCTCTCCATCTGAATCTGAATTTGAGACAGAAACGTTCGGTGGAAATTTCCGGATGACGGAGTGGCAGGGCGGATTGTTGCTATCACGGCTTGGGCGGTTGGATGGCGAGGTCAACCTACGCAATACAAATATGCGTTTTCTGGATGCTGGGTTGGGAGAAATCCCCGGCATCAAGGTGGTGCCGCTCGATTCACGCGCCACCCGTGGCGGTTGTCACGGTTATAAGGCAATTTTCGACCCAGAGGAGTTTGAGGGCATCTCCCGCGAAACGTTCATCGAGGCGATGAGCGCAGAGGGGGTTCCAATGCGACATTGGTACACGACACCGATGTATCGAGAATCGTTTATGGAATCGAATCTCTTGAGTGCGAAGCCTGACTATTCAAACGTCTCCTGTCCAGAGACGGAAAAGCTGTGTAAAAACGGTTTGGCACTCAGTCAGAGCATTCTGATGGGAACTGAGGAAGATATGGCGGATATCGTCACGGCGGCGACAAAGATCCGCCGCTATGTGGGCGAATTGAAGTCGTGAAGGCGTGCGATTGAGGATATAAATAACGCGGCTTATGTCAAAAGACGATACAAAATGGAACAAACGTGAAACGTGAAAATCATTTGTTCATGACTCAAAACACATTGCAAAATGGAAAGAGAAACCGAGTTTTGAAGAAAAAACTCGGTTTCTGCACTTTCTTCTTAGATGAGTCAAGATTATAAACAAAGATATACGCAATGCACCAAGAACTCACCTACAAGCTCGCCCAATGTTGTTCGCCGGAGGCGGGGGAGGGCATCATCGGATACTTTAAGGAGGATGGCACGGTTGCTGTCCACCGGTCCAATTGTACTTCTGTCCAGCAACTACGCCTTGAGCGGCTGCTTGAGGTGACGTGGGATGAAATCCGTGCAGCAGAAACACCATCCGATATAAAAACGGAAGATCCGACATTTGGTCAACTCGATGAAGTGGATTACCTTATCCTGAAGCATCATCAGGAATTTGGGTTAGATTATTCGATTGTTGTCTCGGAGATGCTCGGTCTACCCCTTGAGGAGACTCAAAAGCACCATCGGAAGTTGCGGGAATTGGGCGGCTTGAAACGCGTGGAGCGACGGATGATTCAATACCGCAAGAACATTGTGAAGGGGAAGTGGATCAAACACCGCAACCATACCTACTATGAATTGACACCCAAGGGAGATCGGTGGATACGCTCGTTTGAGGAGAAGACAAAGGTAGCTGCATCGCAAAATAAGAGCGTGATGCGTAAAACGTGAAAACTATTTAGTTCATTGATAAAATTGGGTTAGGAAATCTAACCTACGCGGGTTCAAAAAAACAGTACTGAATGTAAAGAGAAACCGAGTTTTCAAGAAAAAACTCGGTTTCTATTGCGTGATTTCTTAACATGAGCCAAAGGGAATAGTCTCAGGAGAGTGGATTGCAACAAAACGTAGAAAGTAGGGGTGTAAAGGAAGGAGTAGCGGGACCCGGGGGCTACCGAGAGGTTTGGTTGTTAGCATATCCGATCGTCATCACGATGCTATCGCGAACAGCGATGATGTTTGTGGATACAGCGATGGTCGGACGTTTAGGCTCAACGGAATTGGCCGCTGTCGGATTGGCAGGAATATTGACATGGACGTTATTCTCCTTTTTTCAAGGATTTCTGGGTAGCGTCAACACCTTCGTCGCACAACGCTATGGGGCGGGCGATCGACGTGGTGTCACCGTTGCGGCGTGGCAAGGGCTTTACCTCGCACTCGGATCGTATCTCATCATATTGGTGATGAACCTATTTACGGTACCTGCGTTTGCCCTGATGAAGCCATCGCCAGAGGTACAACGTCTGGCAAGCATCTACACGCAAATCCGGTTATGTGGCGGAATTACGGTCTTCATCTCTTTTGGGATGGCGAGTTTTCTACGGGGTATCGGCGACACGAAAACACCGATGCGGATTGAGATTGTCGCAAATTTGGTCAATCTCGTCCTCGACTATCTGCTAATCTTTGGCAAATTTGGGTGTCCCCGGCTTGAAATCGTTGGTGCTGCGATTGCTACGTTGATTGCAGGTGTAGTCGCAGTAATTTGCTATTTCGCTGTTTTCCTCTCACGGAAGTCGAATCGTGCGTTCCAAACTCGATCCCATTTCCAGATTGACTTGCGTGAACTCCGTCGCATTCTTCGGATAGGTTTGCCGATGGGCGTTCACAATTTGATGGATATGGGGAGCTTTACGGTGTTTGTCGCCTTGGTTGGACGCATGGGCGACATCGCACTTGCGGCGAATAATGCCGGGGTCACTCTGATTTCTACATCGTTTATGCCTCTGTATGGAATTTCTATGGCTGCAACGACGCTGGTTGGGCACTACATCGGAGCCGGTCAACTCCCTTATGCCCGCCGAAGTGGCTACACGGCGATAAAGTTGGGAGTTGTGTATACCTTTTTCGTTGCGGTTGCGTTTTTTGCTGTACCGGAGTTTCTTATCTCGCTGGTTACACCGGATGCGGAGGTTATTCGTCTCGGAACGCAGGTCCTGTTTTTTGCAGCACTTTTCCAACTCTCCGACGGGTTTGGGATCTGTGCGTCGGGTGCACTCAAGGGGGCCGGTGATACCTTTTTCACAATGTGTGTTAGCATTGGCTATGCGTGGCTGCTCTTTCTTCCGCTCGCATATAGTTTAGCATTTTTGTTGGGGTATGGAGTGCCGGGTGCGTGGTGCGGTGCAACAATCTATATCATTTTGGCGGGTATAACCTATTTCCTCCGTTTCCGCAGTGACCGGTGGGAGCGTATTCGCATCTGAGCGCGGATCTATAGTAGATCTTAGAATTAATGGAACACTCTAAATTGGTAGGCGCTCCCCGATAAATCGGGATCGCAAGCAGAGTTTCCAACTGCGCCGTTTCAACCCACCACGGCATCTATGCGATGCGGTTAGAAGCCCTGGTCACGATTTATCGGACCGCACCTACCGGGAGGCGAAAGTGTCCATTTATTTTTAGAATTCACTATAAATGATATGTCTCGACGATGTCACCGCTTTTGAGTGTATCAATAGGGAAATTACATCTGTTTATTTGGGAGATTGTCAGTCGCTTTCTCCTTGCTGGTTTACTTGTTGATGAGTTGATGGGTTCATTTTTTACGTTTCACGCATCACGTTTCACGCCAAGGGAGTGCACCAAAGGAATCACAGCACCACAGGGGTTCAATCGCTTTCACATGTGATTGCTTTCAGTGTATCAATGGGAGGGACGGACAAATGCTTGGACAACATACGGAATTCAACAAAATTCGACGACGGTCAGCGATACTGGTCGCTCTGATTGTGCATCTGATTATCGGAATTGTTTATGTCTTAACTCCTCGTGATGAAGCGGTTAGAGATAAGGACCATATCTGGGTGGAGTGGGTGAAAGAGCCGCCAAGACCTGAGGTGAAAACGATCAAGACCAAACCGCCGCTGAAGATGCAAGCTCGTAAGCCTGACGAGAATTTGGCTCTCAGATCGAAAGAAAAACTCCTTGAATCCTCACGCCACAAATTGACGGAAGTTGCCCGCCGCAGCCAACGGATGGTACGCGAGAATTTCGATGTGACCACTGCACCGCTCACCGAGAAGCTGCCGGACGTAATGACAGATGTGGACTTGCGGGAATCTGAAACGTCAGACATTGGGCGCCCGGTTTCACTTCGATCTGATGGTCAGGGCGAAGTGACGGGACGGGTGCGGGTACGTGGGCAACGTAGCGGTCTCGATATGGTTGATTCGGCGGGAAACTCAAAAGGTGGGTTGATTGGTGGAGGTGGATCGCCGGGAGCTGCGAAAAAATTAAAGAGATTGCCGAACATCAAAGACAAACTCGGCATCATCGAATTCATTGAGGAAGCGGAGGGACCCCAACAGGTAATTTTTTGCCTTGATGTTTCTGCGAGTATGCAGGCGGCTGGACTAAGAAAACTTGAATTGGCAATTGAGGCGATCAAGGAAGCGTTGTCTTCGCTTGATGATGAGGACTCGTTCAATATAATCACTTTTGCGGCGAATGCCAAGATGGGGAAGGGTAAGCTAGCACCGGTGACAGAGAAGAATATTGAAACGGTATCGAAGTATCTGGATCGGTTCACGCCCGAACGAATCGCAAATAGTCAAGGAACGAACCTTCTCGAAGCCATTGAAATGGCACTTGAGGTCAACCCATCAATTATTGTGTTGGTCACCGATGGTTTACCCACAACAGGTGGGGGTAACAATATCGAAATAGATTCGACAACAATTCTGGAAACTGTCAAGAAGAAAAATGTGAATCACGCAAGCATCTATATCGTTGCGCTTGAGATAGATCTGGAACATTCGCCCGGTGCCGGGCTCCTTATTGATCTGGCTGAACAAAACAACGGAGAGATAAAAGTCGTTGATTACAAGCAGCTCGTGCAACTTGCACAGGAGGACTCGGATACAGAGGAGTTCTGATGGTAGGTTTGGGGAAAGTCTCGACTGTCTTTTTGTATCTCTGCAGCCATTTGATTAAAAGTGCGACAGCATGATACAACTAAAAGATAATATACAGGCTACTGCACTCATTGCGATCGCCATCGCTGGAATTGCTAGTTGTGCTCGGATGGCAGCCGAACCAGAAATGAAGCTGTCAGGAAGGTTCTATGAGGACAGCATGGGGGAGTTTGGAACTATGCCCGTGTATTTTCTCGTGCTTAATGAACCGTGCTTTATTCAACGAATCGTGATAAATACGAAGCGCCCCGTCAAAAACATAGATGTCTTTGTCCGGGTGGAACCGGAGAACTGGAAACTGGTAAAGCAGTTCAAGAAATCGGTAGACGCTGCGACTCGCATCAATATTGCTACGAGAGGAGATGCTATTCGAGTTCGCCCGAAATCTATGACTGTAGCTAGCAGCTATTGGGGGTACGATGGTGAAGGATATATTCAGGGGCTTGAAGCATTTGGCTCGCCAAGATGATAGGAGAAAGTGCTAAATACCCGAACAACTTGGGTTAGAATGGGGTTGACAGGTCATTGGTGCTTCCATATAATTTGCACCGATTTAGATTGAGTGGTGGACAACAGGTGTTGTCCAGTATACAAACAGTTTTCGTAACTTCTATATTGAGGTGTTTTTTTATGAATAAAAGAGGTTGGTTGATTTGTGGTTTATTGGTATTGTTCTTTGGATTTACTATCGGCACGGCAGATGCAGCGAAGTTCAAAGTTGCCTTGCTAACGCCCGGTTCAATTAGCGATGCCGGGTGGAACGCGCTGGCTTATGAAGGACTCAAGCGAATTGAAAAGGAATTGGGAGTCGAGGTCAGCCATGTCGAAAGCAAAGCTCCATCGCAGTGGGAGGAACACTTTCGATTCTATGCGAGTAAGGGGTTCGGTCTGGTTTTTGGACACGGATTTGAATATCAAGAGGCCGCAAAATCTGTCGCTCCCGATTTTCCGGATACGGTATTTATTACAACCTCCGGAAATACCGTTCTGGATAATGTGGCATCAATTGTGTTTGAGCTTGAGGAGGTAACATATCTGCTGGGGGTCATCGCCGGCACGATGAGCCAAACTGGCAAGATTGGACTTATCGGTGGTATGAACATCCCACCGATCAACAGCACCTTTCACGCCCTCGAAGAAGGAGCGAAATCTGTCAATCCACATATCAAAGTATCTACCTCCTACGTCGGAGATTGGGAGAATATCGGGAAAGGAAAAGAGTTGGCATTGTCCCAAATTACAGAGGGGGTTGATTTCATCTTCCACAATGCGGATGCTGCTGGGCGTGGCGTTTTTCATGCTGTTGAGGAGAGCCGCAAAGCGGGTAAGGATGTTTATGCTTTCGGTTCAAATCTGGATCAGAACGACATTGCTCCCGATGCAATTCTTGCAAGTGCTGTCATCGATACCAAAGCCTTTGTATACGCTGCCGACTTGGTTCAGACGGGCAAATTTGAACCCCAAGTGATGTGGATGGGGATGTCGCTTGATGAGACTGTGAAGTTGGTTTACAACCCGAAACTGAAGGATCGCGTCCCTGAAGATCTCCGCGCCAAAGTTGAGAAACTTCGTCAGGATATCCTCGCCGGTAAATTTAAGGCACCTCGCGTGAAATTTTAGAAGTCTATCCTACGGGCGTGGGAAGTGACGAAATGCTCGTTACGACCTGAAACGCAAGTTGCTAGGTTCTGTTGACATTTTGAGACTGCTGATTCGACAAGCGTTGTCACCATTGGATAATCTAATATAAGTAGCGCAAACTGTATGAAGTTTAAGTATTTAAATCGGTAATCGTGATTTTCCTCCAAATACCTCAAACATAGGGTAGGCACAGTTTGCAACCGTGCTGGTGTCAATAGCAAATTACCCAATTAATTTTTTAATCTTCATTTAGTTTGCGGCTTTGTGTCACCATCTAGCAGATTGTGGTACAAAAGACTCCTTTGTACTTGATAAGGATTGACGTTTAACCGTTCAATTCAGCCTACGGGCTGCCGAATGTCAACACGCCCTAGTAACTGACATATTCAAATCAATAGCCTCTAATCCTTGTGCAAGTTGTATCATGAGTTGTAGGTCGATTTTCCAAAATCGACGGTTTTATGTCGAGATATGAATCTCGACCTACAGATTCTGATAGATTTTCAACAACTAGCAACTTAGGTTACCTCAAGAAGAACCGGAGAATTCATGGGGCGATCCCTACGCATCAGGAGTACAGTAGGAACAAACAGGTTCTATCCATGAAAGTTACCGAAATTGAAGCCTTGCATCTGCGCTTGCCTGTTGTTCAAGAAGTCGCCGACGGCACCCAAGACTGTCTCATTGTGCGTGTACATACCGACGCTGGACTCACCGGGTTAGGAGAGGTGGTTTCCTGCTCGTATGTCGCCCGGGCGGTTATTGAGGCTCCGCGCTCCGCGCCTTTTCGACACGGTTTGGCTTCCATTGTCGAGGGCATGGATGCGGAGGATATAGACGCCGTGTTACGGGCAATGATCGAAGACACTGCTTGGTACGGTCCCGGTGGTGTTACCCGACACGCAATGAGTGGGATCGATATGGCACTGTGGGATCTGCGTGGCAAGGCGATGGGGGTGCCCGTCCGTGCGTTACTCAGCGAGACTCCGGTTGACGCAATACCGTGTTATGCCAGTGTTCTCTGGCCCAAACGTCCAGAGATGATGGCGGCATCTGCGCGGGGGTTTTTGGAACAGGGATACCGGGCGGTGAAATACGGTTGGGCACCTATGGGACCAGACCCAGAATTGGATGAGGCGTTGGTTGCCGCCGCCCGTGATGCGCTGGGACCTGAGATAGACCTAATGGTAGACGCCGGCCGCGCTTGGGATGTACCAACAGCACTGGAGCGTGTCGAACGGTTTCAGAAATACGATGTTTTCTGGCTTGAAGAGCCGTTGAACCCCTACGACACGGTAGGGTACAGGACGCTCTCCGAATCATCGTCGATACCGATTGCCGCCGGTGAGGCGGTGACGTTAATCGAGGAGTACGAGACCCTGCTCAGAGATGGTCGTATACAGGTAGTTCAGCCCGATCTGGGGCGAGTTGGAGGCGTTACTGGGGGAAAACAGATTGCCGCTTTGGCACAAGAGACCGGTGCGTGGGCAGTCCCTCACGCCTTTGGTACTGGGGTGCTGCTTGCGGCTTCTGCTCAATGGGCTGCCTCTTCCGAAAAGCCGATGACGGAATTTACTCGCGCTCCGTCTCCGCTGGCGCAAGACCTAGTCCATCACAGTATGAGTTTCCGAGACGGGGAGTTGCACCTAACGGATGCCCCGGGTCTAGGTGTGGAATTGGAACCGCAGGTTGTGGAAGCATATCGGGTGAACTAGAGCATCGCGACAGAAGCGGTATTTCCGCCGAGCAGCACTCGGGTGCTATGGTAGATTTTAGAATTACTTAAACACTTCCAATGCACAGTGAACCCCCTAAATCCCCCAACCCCCTAAATCCCCCTTGTCAGGGGGACTTGGAAAACTCAGGGGGACTTTTGAAACTTCGCGAAGATCGGAGTTATTGATAAATGTCTACTTATTTCTCTAATTCACCATAAATAAAGGGAATTCATCCATTGGCATCACTCGCACTTGAACTGTACGGCATCACCAAGGCATTTGGGAACAACCTCGCCGTAGATGGCGTGGACTTCGTGTTGGAACAGGGAGAGATTCACGCTTTACTCGGTGAGAACGGAGCAGGCAAGTCCACGCTGATGAACCTGATCTACGGTTTGCATCAGCCCGATGCCGGGGAGATTCTGATAGACGGGAAACGGAGTGTTGTCGATTCTCCAAAGACAGCAATTGCCTTGGGCTTAGGCATGGTGCATCAACACTTTATGCTTGTGCCTTCGTTGAGTGTGGCTGAAAATATTGCCCTCACTTCTGAGCGCGGAAAGTTCCGTTTTCGGCGGAACGATGCGGAGGAGAACGTCCAGCAGCTTTCCACCCGTTACAGTCTGTCCATCTCACCACAGATCAAGGTCTGGGAGCTTTCAGTTGGACTTCAGCAGCGGGTTGAGATTCTCAAGGCACTTTCAGCGGATGCCCAAATTCTCATCCTCGATGAGCCTACCGCGGTTTTATCCCCACAAGAGATCACAGAACTGTTCGCCATCCTGCGTCGTCTCAAGTCCGATGGTCATTCCATTATCTTCATTAGTCATAAGCTGAAAGAGGTAATGGAAATCAGTGATCGGATTACTGTGTTACGTAATGGCAAGCGTGTGGCGACGACGAAGGTCACTGACACCTCTCCTACTGATTTGGCAGAACAGATGGTTGGACATGAATTACCAGAAATTCGGCGAAGTGCCCAAGCCCATGGTCCCCCAATTCTTGAAGTTCGCGATTTAACCGTTACAGACCATGATGGTCGTCGGGTCGTTGATGGTTCTTCGTTTGATGTTTGTGCCGGCGAAATCGTGGGGGTCGCTGGCATTGATGGTAACGGACAGATCGCGCTTGCCGAAGCAATTGTCGGACTCCGCCGGTCTCAGAGTGGTGCCCTCCATTTCAAAGGACAATCAATTACCAATTTTCCGACAAGCAAAAGTCGCCAGTTGGGATATGGCTATATCCCCGAAGACCGACAGACCGCCGGGCTTATCCTGAGTTTCACAATTGCGGAGAATCTGATTCTCAACGTGCGTCGGCTTAAGGGGTATCGGTCAAAATTTTTGAAGGGTTGGGGGGCGTTTTTAGATCTTAAACGGATCGACGCTGATAGTGAAGAGCTCATTCAAAACTATGACGTGCGGACGATTCACACCCATGCGCCGGCAGAGTCGTTGTCTGGGGGCAATCAGCAGAAGGTTGTTATCGCGCGGGAGCTCTCACAGGAGCCAGAACTGTTGCTGGCTGTCAATCCGACCCGTGGGTTGGACATCGGTGCCGCTGACTACACACATCAACAGTTTCTGGAACAACGTCGAAAGCAACGGGCAGTCCTGCTGATTTCGACGGAACTTGACGAGGTCTTGGCGTTGAGTGACCGAATCTTTGTGATGTACAGAGGTGGGTTGACTGAGGCGACCGAGTTTCGGGATGACCTATCCAAGATCGGATTGTTGATGACCGGGAATTGGCGAAATGAATTGCAACAAGTAGTTTGACGGGAGGGATGTCTAAATGTTACTAACACAGCAGATGGCTAGCGAAAAAATAGAAATACGGGCATTTAGGTGGGCATTATGGTTGAGCGCATTTACAATTGGCTATAATTTTCTAGAAGGGACAGTTTCAACCTTGCTCGGATTTCAAGACGAAACGCTCGCACTTTTGGGTTTCGGGGTAGATAGCTTTATTGAGGTAATTTCAGCAATCGGTATCGCCCATATGATTACCCGAATCCGCCGTTTTCCGGATGCCTCAAGGGATAGATTTGAAATCACTGCGCTGCGTATTACGGGAAGATGTTTCTATCTTCTGACGGTGGGACTTGTTATTACTGCGGGGCTCAATATCGTTCAAGGGCATCAACCTAAAACAACCTTCTGGGGGATTGTCATTGCAGTAACTTCAATTATTGCCATGTGGATTCTAATCGCTTTGAAGATGAAAGTTGGAAAACAGTTAGATTCTCAACCCATTATCGCTGATGCGAAATGCACGAAAGTATGTCTTTACATGTCGTTTGTTCTATTGGCATCAAGTCTCATCTACGAACTGACGCACGTAGGCTACTTAGATAGCATAGCTGCTTTAGGAATTGCCTATTTTTCAGCAAAGGAAGGGAAAGAGGCATTTGAAAAGGCACAAGGCAAAGCCTCATGCTGTGATTGTGAAGAGGATGGGGCGTGATGGCTTCTCTGCTGCCAAAATCTGTAACCTCGTACTGCCATCGGAAATTTGGGTCGCTATCTAAACCAAGATTGTGATACAATAACAATCTAATTGAAAGGAGCATCCGAGGGCAAAACGCCGTAGATTTACAGTACCTACGGGGTTCAGTATTTTTCGAGTGCTTATATTTCTACACTCATCAGTCATGGGATTGAGATTTCGCTAGACCGGAGAGGCCGTCCGCGGGAGAACGATTATGCCGAAATGCTTATCCGTGCGCTCAAGGCGGAAGAGGTCCATCTCAATGCGTATGATGATATAATGGATGCTAGACAACGCATCAAGCATTTTATTGTAGAGGTTAATACCGCACGCGGCGTTAGGGTATTTAATGTCGATTGAATTTGAGCAGCAAGATTTGGTTTAACTTTGATGATTTGTGGTCTAAATTAACGTTGGCAGTACAATGTGTCTCCTTCGTTGTGGTCGCTGTGGTCGCTGATGAGCTGTTAAAGGTTTACCTTTTAATTCATAAGTTAAAGGTGAATTGGATTTTGAAATCTTCGCTAAGAAGGAATCTTTATCTGGCCATATTGCACAAAAGCGATTAGATAATGTTTCTTGGCGACGACGAATTTGCCTCACATCCCAGCTGTTATACTCCTCGCATATTTCTCTGTTTAGTTCAAGTTGTGCATTAAGTCCGTCCAATAAAATGTTTTTTGTGTTATCAAAAGATAAATTATTCACCCAGTCAGAATCCATATCATTTTTTTCTCGGAAGGTTAGGTTTCCTATACTAAGCCAATCAGCCCGCGATTGGTGTTTTGGAGGTTCAGGTAAAATACGTGTTGGATTAGACAAGAAATCTCCAAAACGTAACGTATTGTCCTCGGTGATATGTTGTTCAATTCGATAGAAGATATAGCGTAGCAAGGACCAAGCTGGGTTTTGAGTCAAGGGGCGATTGTTAGAATCCGTATCATTTGCGGTTCTCTGCAAGCCACCTACAGACACGTCCCTACCTTGAAGTTTACCGTCGCCTAAAATCGCTGAGTTATCTGGCCAGGCAGATAGAGATCGCACAAACTCCTGTATATTAAATTTTTTGTATTCAATTAATTTAGAAAAGAATTCATCAATTGCTGCATATCCTTTTTCGTCTTTGTGATTAGTGCCATGACCATAGTGGACCATGCGCCGCACTAGATAAGATTCCAAAATATTGCAAACCTCCCCTAGGGCACTATCAGATATCTTTACCTCATTTTTTAAGTGTAGTATAAAGGGCAGCAAATTTGTAATTTTGAGGTCATCATAAAACTGCATTCGGCGGCCAATTTCTGACTTGCGTTCATCTATGTTGTATGGATATACTTCTTGATAGACTTTTGCATAGCGGCGCAATTCGGAGAATTCATGTTCGATTTCCTCGCCTTTTATCTTCTTGAAGTACTGCTTTTGATATACCTCAAATGCTTTTCTATCTTTTCCATCCTCCTTATCCGATTGGAAACAATATGGTCCCAGTTTCGCGAAGAGAAACATCCGGAGAAACGACTCCAGTCTATCTATATTCCAGTAATGAAAATTGTTTTCAAAGTGCCAGTACTTATCATAGTAAATATCGCTATAGGACGTACCGTTCTCGTCTTCTTTCAGTTCTCCGGCGCGAAGGAAAAGATTGTTTCTGAGATAATCAAACTCTGAAAGTTTTCTTCCTGTCGCATTAAGCGACTCAAATATTTCTTCCGGCTGATCCGATGAATCAAGCGTTATTTGGGCAAGTTCAAATTTATTCTTGATAGAACTGATCAGACCGTCAATTTTTTTATAATCGCAAGTTTCCCCCGCATAAATTTGAATCTGCTCATAGAAATAGTCATAGGCACCAAGAACGTTATCGCTGACGTCTTTGAAATCATCAAATACTTGAGATCTGATTTCCTGTATGTATTCTTTGGATTGCAAGCGGTTTTCTACTTCATCAAATGCTTGGGGTATGACCTTACCATATTGTCCCTCAGCTATTGCTTCAAATGCCGACCTATCATAGTCTGTAGAGCGGAATTTATAGGTGGGATCGGGAAAAGGCTCGGAGACGTTTCTCCTTATGACAGTATTTGAATTTACTATAAGTTGGTCTACTTCATCTGCCAATTCTGCTAATTCAGCAGAGTCTTGTGATTGGCATCTATCCCTGATAACACAAAGAATGATTTGAAAGGTTATGAGGCGTTGTTGTCCATCAATAACTTCACATCTGTTTAAGTTTCCACTACCAATAGGGCGAATGACGAAGGGACCGGTAAAATGCCCACCATCCTTGTCTGACATATTCTCACGTTGCTCGCGCTGTTTGACAACGAATTCCCCATTGGAGTACTCTACAAGTTCTAAATCTAACTGAGAGAGGATATCCTCCCAAAGTGTGCGCCAATTCGTTTCATTCCAGACATAACGCCGTTGATAGCGAGGAACCTGATATTGTATATCAACTTTAAACAACGCGCCTACATTAACGCCTTGTTCACTTGTCTTCATTTCTAAATTCTCCTTGTACGCTTTTCCTCTGATGCGGTGAGGTTTGCCAAAGCCTTATGTTCTAACTCAAATAAAAGAATGAACAGGTGGCCATATAGCATAAAAACTGCTGATCAACTCGTTAGCTCTGCAATAAATTTCCTCTGTATTCCAAGTGTCACATGTGCATATCTCTTGGGTCAGGATAAGGCCGTTCGCGATTTCATCTTCTAAAAATATCTTTTTTTCTGTAAATGGTAACAAGTGCCATTGGTCGGGGGCGGTTGATGTGAGAGGGGTTATATTTCCGATACTGTCTACAACGGAGTAATCAGTCAGGCCTCGACACTCTATACGCTCTGGAACCTTCAGGCTTTTAAAATCTGACGACTGAGGGCGTCCTCGCTTAAGGAGTTCAATTCTATACAATATGTAAAGAATAAGGTTATGGTCTTTAGACCAGGCCTGTTCCAAGGCTTTTCTAACCTCCTCGGAATTTGGCCACATGCCATATAGGTCTTCTGCGAATTGTCTTACGTGGAACTCACTGACTTTAATTGCTTCAGAAAAAAGGACGTTTATTCTTATGTAACTGTCTTCACCATCGGGGCAGAGCAGCCGCCACACTAGATAAGACTCCAAAATATTGCAAACATCAAGAAGCTCACTGATGTCCCGTTCCAATCTATGTTTTAGAAATAATATGAATGAATCTAAACTTGGGAGATTAAGGTCGTTATAAAACTGCATTCGGCTGCCAAGGTCCAAAGCAGAATTGTGCATCTCTTTATAAGAATCTGCATAGTGTCTGAGTTGCTGAAGTTCGTATTTGATACTCTGTCTCTGGTTTTTCGTTAGCGTCTTGCTATAATTCCGGTATCGATCAAATGCTTTTAGGGTTTTTCCTTCCCTTTCCGGCCCCAGTTCTGCCGTGAGAAACGCCCGAAAAAAGGAATCCAATCTATCTGCATTCCAATAGTGAGAATCGTTTTCAAAGTGCCAGTACTTATCATAGTAGATATCGCTATAGGAATTACCATTCTCGTCTTCTCCTAGTTTTGCGGCGCGTAGGAAAAGATTGTTTCTGAGATAGTCGAACTCTGAAAGTTTTCTTCCTGTCGCATTAAGTGATTCAAATATCTTTTCCGGCTGATCCGATGAACCAAATGTTATGTGAACAAGGTTAAAATCAAACTTTATAGAACTGATCAGACCGTCAATTTTTTTATAATCGCAAGTTTCCCCTACATAAACTCGAATCTGCTCATAGAAATAGTCATAGGCATCAAGAATGATAGGACTAACCTTTTCTGGTTCAGCAAAGACTTGAGATCTGACTTTCTTTACAGATTCGGACTGTAGACGGTTTTCTGCTTTATCAAATGCTTGGGGTATGACTTTACCATATTGTCCTTCAGCTATTGCTTCAAATGCCGACCTATCATAGTCTGTAGGGCGGAATTTATAGGTGGGATCGGGAAAAGGCTCGGGGACGTTTCTCCTTATAACAGTATTTGAATTTACTATGAGTTCACCTACTTCATCTGCCAATTCTGCTAATTCGGCAGAGTCTTGTAATTGACATATATCCCTGATGACACAAAGGATGATTTGAAAGGTTGTGAGGCGTTGTTGCCCATCAATAACTTCATATCTATATAAGTTTCTACTAATAGGGCGCGTTACGATGAGACCGGTGAAATGGCCTCTATCTTCGGGTTCAAGTTCTAAGTCTAACTGAGAGAGGATATCCTCCCAAAGTGTTTCCCAATTCGTTTCATTCCAGACATAACGTCGTTGATAGCGAGGAACCTGGTATTGCGCGTCAACAGTAAACAAACCATGGATGGACTCGCTATTTTCACCTAGTAGCATCTCTAAACTCTCCTTACTCGTTTTGCCGCCTTTGGGGCAGGAGATTCCCAAACACTTGACTAACCAAAATGATTATAGCACGCCTAAAATTCCTTGTCAAAGACAATATTATTATTCTCATCTATCTATATGGATGGAAAACTTCCCATGTGCACCCCGGTTCTCGCCCGATTTCCCAATCACATGGATATACTGGAAGACTTCCGCGTGAGCCACGCCTGTTTTATCTTACCATGTGCACCATCTTCCTGACTAAGCGGTGTCTTCCATTAGGAATCGACGGAACCATTCGACCATCCACTCAAAATATTCGACGAGAAAGCGATGGTTGCCCTCTGGCTGATAGACCTTGAATCGCTCTGGATGTCCCGATGATGCGTAGACCTGCCCCACAACCTGAATCAGGTCCTCTACTCCCCCGCGGGGCATATCCTCGTCTTGGGTGGGTGCCACCATCATGAATGGACGCGGCGGTATACACGCAGCGACAACCTCTGGATGGTCAAAGTAGCGGAGCATGTGGGGGAGGAAGAAATAGGTGCTGTGACGTTCGATGTCTCCTTCGTGGATAACGCTCGCCATACGTCCCACACCGCCGCAGATTGGTGCACCCGCCCGAATCCACGGCGCAGCTGCCATGGCATACCACGTCGCATTCCCACCGAGCGACATGCCTGTCATACCGATGCTATCGGGATGGACTCTTTCACTTGCTGCAAGGATACGCGCTGCCCTCAGCGTTTCTTCGACAAGGATTCCCATCTGTGGACGCCCATAAGGCGTGAGGAGTTTGCCTTCAAGATTCCAGTGTTCTATGCTAGGGTGTCGGGTGACGCTCCCTTTGGGTGAAATCGCCAGGGTTGCGAAGCCGCGTCGTGCTAGTTCACGCGCCCAACCGATCAACATACCGGGCGGGTCTTCTTCCAGATAAAATCGTTGATGGGCAATCTTTTTAGCGGAGCCGCCCGTGCCGGGTACGCAAACGACCCCGGGCAGTTGTTGACTCGACGCATTGAGCGGGACTAGGAGAATCCCCGGAACCGTTTCGCCGAGGGAGTTTGTGTATGTCAACTGCGTGACACGGATATCTTCCTCTTCTTCCGTTATTTCCTCCGTGAAGTCAACCTCTTTGGGGATCTCGTCCAATCCTAGCAGCTCTAGGAGTTTTGAGCGCACTGCGTCTTTTGGAACATCTACCGGGAACGTCGGTCGGATGTCCTTTGGAATAACTTTAGACATTCACCCTCTCCGATCTCCTACTTCAATCGCAGAATCTCACGCTGTGCCTCTGACAGAGAATCCATGACGTGATCGCTAAAGACCAAGCTCTGACCGCCCCAATCGGGCATGTATCCGATACTGTAACAGTAATACAGGGTCCGGCGTGGACGTTTCGAGGTGTTTACGAACGAACCGTGTGTCAAGGCTTCGGTGAAGATAATGGCGTCGCCTGCTTTTGCGGGGATGGGTGTCAACACCGGGTTTTCGTGGGGATGGTTGCCCCAGGGTCTGACAAAGTTGCTCTTGTGCGCCCCCGGAATGACGGCGAAACAGCCGTCCTCAACATCGCAATCCAGCAACGGAAACACGGCTTTGGTCAGCGTGGAAACCATTTGACCGTTGCGGCAATGGTACTGACATTTCGGGATGATCGGGGTGCCGTTCATGTGCAGCCCTGTATAACCACCACCCCACCGGTAGATTGTGTAGGTATGGTTGAGTCGGTATGGACCGCCGGTCACGCCTTCAATAACATCCAACACTTCGGGAAGGTCGACCAACGGATTGAAAACGGGATCTGCTTCGAGGATATTGGAGATATAGAGTTCCTTTTCTGTCTTGGGTGTGCCGAGGCAGAGCGGCGGCGGATAGTCCCCCGGCGGCATATCTTCCAAGGGATCTAATGCCTTGTTGCACGCTTTCACCACAGATTGAGGCACTACATCTTCCAAAACAATGTAGCCTTGTAGGTCAAATAGATATTTTTGTTCTTCTGTCACTGTCTCTACCTCCTTAGTTATTGGTCATGTTGTTCGGAAGTTAGTTTCAGTATAACAATTTCGCTCATGTTAAGATTTGGTGCAAAGAAACCGAGTTTTTCCGAAAAAACTCGGTTTCTCTTCGTGTTCCACTTAGCGGAATCCTCGATGAATCGGGACTTGCACTTTCTTTTTATATGAGCCAACAATTTTTTTATTTTTTGTGCTAGACACTAGGGCCACTGCGTTTCAAAGGCATCGGTTCCGTCGCCGTATACCAGCTTACCGTACGCCTCCCAAAGTGGCAGGCTTTGTAACGGTTGCTCTGTACCTTTCAAGGCGGACAGGTTTTCTTCCAATTGTGCTGGTGTTGTTGGTGCGGTTAATGCGATGTGGATGGCGGGATGGTGCAGGACGTATTGATAGCAATCTGCAGCGGTTGGCACAGGACCGTCCCAATCTTGATGGCCCGTGAGTAACGATCCCCACCGCGTGCACGTAAATGCCACTACCGGAACCTCAGCGTTGAGCGCTGCGGGAAGCACCTGTTCTTCTGCACCTCGATGTGCCATGTTATAGCGATGCATAAGCACATCAAGACGACCACTCTCAATGAGTTCTACTGCCATTGGGCGGTTGTGTGTTGTGGCGCCGACGTAACGGATGTGTCCCTCCGCTTTCCACCGGTGGAGTTCGTCAAACACACCCTCTGCGCCGAGCAGCATTTCCATGTCATCACCGGGGGAGACATACTCTGCGTAGAAGACATCCACTGCCTCTACTTCTAGCTGACGACGCACCTGATTGAGGTAGGAATTCAACGTTTTGAGATTACGGGATTCGCTCCCCGTTGCTACGACTATCGATTCCCGATTCTCGTGTAGCACGGATTTCAATTCGTCGATGAGTGTCGGATATGACTGGTTGTAGAAGAAGTAGTAATTGACACCTGCGTCGTACGCTGCGGTAACACAGCCTTCCTCCATATTTGGATTCCCAGCTAGACCGAGCGGCTGCACCGGTTGATTCAGTAGGGTTGTTATCTTCACATCTTTTTCCATAGGCGACTCCCGGCTTTTATTTTTGTAATAACCTCATATCATAGGTCTTCATTATATACCTTTGAGTCGCTGTGTCAATCAAATTTTTCTATACATCTATTTGGAGGTATGGTAACATGGCTCATGCGGGATTGAACGTAGAAAATTAGCGGGTATAGACATGGAGATAGAGAAACCGAGTTTTTTATGAAGATTAAAATAGTAATTCGGTAATTTCTGACCGATGTCCGGTGCGGTTGGAAACCGCACCTACCGGGCATGGAGATAGAGAAACCGAGTTTTCAAGAAAAAACTCGGTTTCTGCGCTTTTCCTTATTAAGATGGCAATTCGGGGCGGTCCGCTGAACTATTGTCGAGATCCGAGACATAAAAGACCAACCCAACAAGAAACCAGAAAATCAGCAGTGGTCGTTGGTGGAGAATCTGATCTGCAAGCCCGTAGACAAGAGCGGAAATCAGGAAACCGCTACCCCCAATAAACAGACCTGAACTCCAGAAATCATCTCTTTTGCGCAGGGCAAAAAGCTGACGGAAGATGAGAAAGAGTATCCCTAAAAACAGCATGAGCGATGGAATTCCCTGTTCAACAGCGATGTGTAGATAGATGTTATGGGCGTGATACGGTTTGTGCTGGGCACCTGCCGGTGCATGTAGTTGGTATTCATGGCGAAACCTTCCTAGACCAATGCCAGTAATAGGATATTTCGCTATCAGTTGGGTGGATGTTTTCCACCATTGGGGACGTTCGCTCATAAAACCTGATGGGCGTTGGCGCATGACCTCAAAGCGATCTTTGACGGCTTGGGGCATTAAAAAGGGGGATAAGAGCGCGATGGCTAGCAATCCCCAGAGTAGTTTCCGTTGAAAATAGATTGCGATATAAAGCGTTGCAACAAACACCCCAATCCACGCAGCCCGCGTGAGTGTGAGGGCGAGGCTAGCTCCCATCGCGCATAGGAGAACCCCTAAAACAGCGATAAACTTCCAGTTTTGGGGAGCACGTCCGCTCCGTTCCGATAGCCCGAAACTTGCAACAAAATAGCCTATTGCCATCGGTAGAACAATTACGAGGTAAGCTCCCAAGTCGTTAGGCATCTTGAAGGTGCCGGCGAGTCGGGGTTCAATCATGTAAACTTTGAGTTGTCCCTCACTTTTCCTGACAGCGTACTTACGGTTTTGGTGCTTATCCACTATCAACCAGTCGCCGTATTTTTTTGAAGGCAAAATAATCGCATTTTGGGAGAGCCGTCTGCCGTTTTTCTCGTAAACTTGCCGTAAATCGTCCGAGACCTTAATTCCCTCATTATGACGGGCTGCATCGCTGAAATGACTTTCTAACCTTGTATCTACATCGAACATATAGGCGGTTCCCATGTGTGTGTCAGTTGCGTAGTAATATAGACCGAGGATAGAGGAGAAACCCCCGGCAAACACGAAGGCGATGATAACGTGACGCCAACGACCACCCAACCGACTGTGAATGACGGCGTAAAACAGTAACACGGCTCGGAACAGCTTCCAGAAATACCCCAGACTGCTTGTCGCTGGGTGTGGTGCAAGGAGCGAAGCGACAAGCGCAAGGAGAAGAAAGACGGCAATTGGGATGTATAGCGGTGTTCTTTTCCATTCAAATTGACGCTCATGGCAGATGCGCCCTACCCACCCAAACAGTACGAGTAACAAGCTCGCATTCAAGATTGGTGTTGCATAGCCGAATGGAAGGATAAGGGCGAACAGAAGAAAGCCTAGGTAAATAGCGAGATCAAAACAATCGCTTGGGCGGCGAGAGTATTGGATTGCCGTTTGTCGAATTTTGTATAGCATAGGCATTTTTATTTGAAACTGACCGCCGAGGCACAGAGGACACAGAGAAACAAAGGGGCGGAATAAAAGGAAATTTTCGATTTGCATTAAATCTCTTTGGGCGAAGGGATTATGTTTTCAATTCTTCTCTGCGGTTGATTTTAGCTAATCAGGACTTACGCAGTTGAACGGTCAAAGCAAACACCAGAAACGGTCATGCAACACTCCGGGCTGGTTGAGCCAGGACTATAGCACTATATTCTTGGTATCTTCGGCGATTCATCGCCGCTAGACACCGTTACCAACGCCCGATGAATCGGGCAACTACAATCTGGAGTGCGTAAGTCCTATAATAACAGCTTATTCCCTAATTTGCAGTAATCGTCTGTCCATAAATGTAACATATCAGGTGTCGAAAGAACGAGCAAAAATGATTCGATAACTGGGGGCATGTTGTGAAAGGATTTAGGTTATTGGTTCTGCTTTTTGCTGTCGGTTTCCTAGCTTCTACCGTAGATGCAGAACAGAAGGGAACAATAATTCCCCAATTCTCTTTCTACTTTGGTATGAGCCGGAATCCGCCGGGCGATCGTATGCTGCCGCGTGTTTCTCGGTGCATTGTCTTTAGTTTGGATGACACCAAAATCATCTCCAAAATGGAGGATGGGAGTGTAGTGCAGTGGGATTTAGAAACCCGCAAAGAAAAATATATTACTACCACGGAAGACCTATTTTCCTATTCACCGGCTCAAAATCTGCTCTTGGTCAGAAAAAAGAACGATGATATTACACTTATCCCTCTAAACACCAATCAGGAAATAGTTCTGACCAGCGGTACATTTGAACACGGAAGTTTGTCCGCAAACGGGAAATTGGTCGCGCTATCGCATGGGGATAAGGAGATAGAAATTTGGGACGCAGACCGGAAGCGACTACTGAAACGCCTGCACACAGTTGAGCCGGTGAGAAACGGTTTAGCAATTTCCCACGATGGACAGTACGTCGCAGCAGCGGAAGGCACGTACCGAGATAGCGAGGGACATCGCACGAATATTGAGGTATGGGACATCAAGCAAGATACCCCGGCGGATCTGATTGATACAGGTATCATCTTGGGTGTGTGGAACCTGCATTTTTCTCCTGACGGCTCAATGCTGGCTGTCGATAGCCAAATAGACGCGAAGGCGGGGATCCGTGTGTGGGAGAGAAGTACAAGAGAACAACTATGTCTGATAGACAACTTGGAGGCGTATTGGGCGCGTGCGCTCACGTTTGTGTTAGATGGCAAATACATTGCGCTGGGGGATGAATCGGGAGTGCTAATGCTCTTGAATATTAAGGAAGATAGAGAGGTGTTTGCGTTGAGGGTCGATACCGGAATTGAATCTCTTGCGTTTTCTCATGATGGGAAATATATGGCAGTTGGGCTTTTCGACTCGACAGTTCAAATCTGGGAGCTCAAATCTGATCTCTAGTGTTTTCTAGGAATTCTCATAATCTTGGAGGTAAATCTGTTATGGATCCAAAAGGTGATAGATCGTATACCGATGCGAAAGGTCGCACCCGTTGGCACTGCAATGACGAAATTGCGAAAAAACTCCAACAACTCCACGACATCTTGGTTATCGGTGGTTATGAAGAATCTCATGCGACACGATATACAAGGTTAGCTTACACTATTTCCCGCCACCCGGAATCGGTCGAGGAACTGCATCGTGAAGGATGTTTGTCGACAATCTCCGGTGTCGGTGAAACGATTGCTGAGATTATTGGTGAGTTTATCGAGACGGGCACATGCAACAAGTTGGAGGAATTTGCTGAACACACGCCGAAAACTGTGTTAGAGTTGACAGCACTTCCCGGCGTCGGTATCAAGACCGCCAAGGCGTTGTACGATGAACTTAGTATTGATAGTCTTGCCTCTCTTGGTGAAGCACTCGACGAAGATAGACTTGAAGGGTTGAGACTCATGACAAAAAAGACGCAGGAGAGGGTTCGGCAGCACATCCGTGAGAATTTCAAGTAATAGCGTCGCGTTTCTATCCGTAGGGCAATGAGTTGTGAGTATTTGACGTACTCCCAAACCTAAAGGCTTGGGATTCTTATCCCGATTTATCGGGACTCCGAGAATCGGAGCGCGTCCCTTGCCCATAAGAGTGGAATTGTGCTATCAACAAGGATTGCCCGACGAATCGGGACTTACGTCCTCTCCTTCATGGGTTGACGCCCCAACCCGAAAAATGTTAATCGCAGCGTTGCGGTCACGGTCATGGGTTATGCCACAATCGCTACACTGCCAAGTTCTATCCCGCAGATTCAACGCTTCATTGACAGCACCGCAGACCGAACAAGTTTTACTCGTTGGATACCATTTATCAATGAAGGTGATTTTAACCCTTTTTCTTTTGGCGATGTACACCAACTTTTTAACAAAATCAGCGAAACTCAAGTCACTGACTTTGCGCCCCCAAAGGGCTTTCATGCCTTTAAGGTTCAAATCCTCAAGCCGTATCTCGTCGTATGCGTCTGTCAGTTGGTGTGCAAGTTTCCAGTGGAAATCCTCCCGTTGGCGTTCAATCTTGCGGTGTTTCGTGCTAAGTCAAGCCTTGCCCGCTCACTGTTATTGGAGCCTTTACGTTTGCGTGAATGTGCTCGGTTGGCTCGCTTGACATCGTTGAGACTGCGTTTGAAAAATAGGGGTGACTCTATATCGTGTCCGTTATGACCGGTGAGATACCGCTTCAGACCGAAATCGAAGCCCGCGATTTTACCCGTCATGACGCGATTGAGATCCGGCTCTACATAGTCTGTTAAGATACAGATATAGACATCTCCAACGGTGTCCCGTTTAATCGTGCAACGTTTCAGATTACCAAAAACATCACGCGACTTGAAATAGGAGTAGATACGTTTTCCAATTCTAATACGATTGCCCGGCAGTAACTCCCAGCCGGCTTGAAGCAAGGTGAAGGACTTATACTTACCTCGTGGCTTGAAACGGGGTCTACCCCATTTCTTACCACTCGCACGCGCTTCAAACATCGCCCGGTAGCCTTTATCAATACGGGTGGATACGTCTTGGATAGATTGACTCGGTAGTTGATTCCAATGAGAAAACTTCGGCAAGCACTTCAGTTTAGATATATGGTTTATCAACCGGAATTTGCTGATATATTTACCATAGATGCAATAGTAACGACGCTGAAGCACGACGCAGTGATTCCACACATCAGCATGACCATCTATCGTCTTGTCTAACTCACCAGTACCGTGATTGCTATACATCTTGAACTTGTACGTTTTCATCAGGGAATCGCTTTCTGGCTCTCATATCCATGTCAGTGGAATGTGGGAGACCCTAACGGACGTTAGGGCTGACATTCTCCCACGAAAGCAAAGATAAGTATACCATATTCTTCCTAAAAACTCATGGAAAAATAGTACTAAAGCATGGGTGTATCCCAAGCATAAATGCTTGGGTTTTACCCCTAAAGGAATGTTTGATAATATGAATAGCGACCTCAAATCCAAACTGCGACAGAGGAGCCAGACAAGATGCAAGGACAGGATCAATCATCTCAGCCTACGCCAGAATCTTCCCGCCGACTCGCCGGCAAGGTAGCAGCCGTTACCGGCGCGGGACAGGGGATCGGCAGGGAAACTGTCTTACGATTGGCGCGGGAGGGAGCGTCGATCTTCGCCAGCGACATCCGAGGAGATCTGCTAGAACAATTGGAAAGTGAAGTCAAAGCGACCGGTGCAACCATCGTCACAGGAATCTTCGATGCAGCCAAAGCAGCGGACGCTCGACCCTTTGTTCAGGCAGCCGTCGAGCGGTGCGGACGTATTGATATCATGGTCAACAACGCAGGAGGTATACGGACGCAGCCGTTCCCAGATGTTACAGAAGAAACGTGGGACTGGACGCTTAACCTGAATCTGAAGGGCCCATATTTTTATATGCAAGAAGCAGCGAAACCGATGATGGCGCAAAAAAGTGGCACGATTATCAACATTGCTTCGGTGGCTGGAATCGCTGGGGGGATGACCTACTCACCACCTTATGCAGCGAGCAAGGCAGCAATCATTAATCTGACCAAGGTGGCTGCTGCTAACCTCGCGGAGTACGGAGTTACGGTCAACGCTGTTGCCCCCGGCATTGTAGAAACCGCTTTTAACTGGACGCTTGATGACTTGATAGGGGTTCAGCAGATGGGTCTGTCCCCCGGTGAGTTTATGGAGCGTCGCCGTGATTCTATTCCACTCGGTCGGCTGCAGCAGCCGCAGGACATTGCCAACGTTGTGGCTTTTCTGGCGGGTCCAGACGCTTCCGAGATGACGGGTGAGACGGTTGTTGTTTCCGGTGGGCTGGTAACGCGGTGATCATCTAAAGGAGAAACCATGATCAAAGAATCAGTATTGTCAAAACCTCAGTATGAGACAACTCATGAAAAGAATCAAGAAATTACCATGCGGGACGGCACGGTTCTTCGTGCCAATATCACGCGTCCCAATGTGGAGGGTAAGTTCCCTGTACTGATAGAGCGCACACCGTACAACAAGGAGGGTGGATCTGAAAATGGGGTAGGATCTCCCCAATTCTTCGCCCAGAGGGGGTATGCTGTCATTATCCAAGATGTGCGTGGCAGGTTTGCTTCTGACGGTGACTTTTACCCATTTCGGGACGATGGCGCAGGGATAAACCGCGATGGCTATGACACCGTTGAGTGGGCGGCGGCGCAGCCGTGGTCTGACGGCAACGTAGGGACAATTGGTGGTTCCTATTCTGGAGCTACCCAATACAGAAACGCGCTTAGTCGTCCACCCCACTTGCGGGCGATGTTTGTCCGTGAATCTTCTGCGGACTACTATCAGGAGTGGGTATACCGGAATGGTGCATTTGAGTTGGCGTTCAACATGGCTTGGGCGCATGGAGTAACGTTGAACAACCTCTCGCACCTCGCGGTCGGAGAGGAGTTTAATCAACAGGAAGGTAGACTCAAAAAGGTTCAGGAAGAGATGGATAGCTGGTACGCGCGACTTCCGATTTATCCGTGTCCGTTCTTTGAAGGACTTAGCGATTGGTTCAACGAGTGGCTTCAACACCCAACGGATGATGGATACTGGGATACCTTCAATATGGACAAATTTCACGATCAGGTAGAAACACCCATGTACCACCTAGGGGGCTGGTTTGACATCTTCTTGACGGGGACCTTCAAACACTATATGGGCATCAAGCAACGTGGTCGTACGGAGAAAGCGCGCCAGAGCCAGAAACTGATTGTTGGACCTTGGGTGCACGGTCCTGGGGCTATCAACACCCAATCTGCTGGGGAGTTCGATTTTGGAACTGATGCGGCTGAGGATTTCAACGAATTGCGTCTCCCTTGGTTCGATTACTGGCTCAAGGGCGTTGACACGGGGATTATGGATTCCCCGCCGGTACGTATTTTCGTGATGGGGCGCAATGAGTGGCGTGATGAGGTCGATTGGCCCCTACCAGACACGCGGTATACAAACTATTATCTGCACGGCGGCCAGAGCGGTTCGATTAAATCATTGAACGACGGAACACTGTCATCAAAGCCTCCCGAAGGGAGTGAAAATCCGGACAGTTTTGTGTACGATCCGCTCCAGCCCGTTCCTACTCGAGGTGGTAACACATTAAATGTACCCGGTGGTGTTTATGACCAACACGAGGTTGATGAATTGTGTCTTACTTTTACGACCGAGCCGCTAGCGGAAGAACTTGAAGTCACGGGTCCCGTAAAGGCGGTGATATATGGGCTGTCCTCCGCGCTGGATACCGATTGGGTTGTGCGACTCACCGATGTACATCCGGACGGTTACTCCCGGCTGCTGTGTGACGGTATCCTCCGGGCACGGTATAGGGATTCTTTCGCCCAGCCTGAGTTGCTGGAAGTCGGTAAGGTATACAGATATGAGATAGACCTGTGGGCAACTAGCAACGTTTTCCTACCGGGACATAGGGTTCGCGTTTCGGTCACAAGTAGCTGTTTTCCTCGGTTTGACCGCAATCTCAACACCGGTGGGCCCATTCATAATGAGGCTTCCGGGCAGATCGCAATCAATACGGTCATGCACGATGAAATGAGACCATCTCATATTGTGCTACCTGTGATTAAGCGGAATTGAGAGGGATTTTATCCGGGACTTACGGCAATCTAGCACACGGCGCGAAACCCCCTAAATCCCCCTTATCAGGGGGACTTACGAAATTGCTGTTGGTGAGAAGGGGTGGGAACTGTCTTGTTGGCTAGGCAGGTGTGCAGCGAAAAATAGGTTAACTGCTCAGTCCTCATGTAGATGTTGAGGACGTGTTAATTCGGCTGTCAATGCTTCAATAGACTGACTTAGTACCAGATCTTCCTTGAGTAGTGTTTCGATTCGTTGACAGCTTCGCACGACTGTTGCTCGACTTTGTCCAAACCCTTGATTGATCTCTTTCAACGAGAGGGAGGTCAACTGACGGGTAAGATACATTCCGACTTGTCGAGGGAGTACAAACCGTCTTCCCCGTTTTCGAGAACATAGATCTGATATGGTGAGATGGAAATATCGAGCAACGGCTTCCTGAATATGTTCTAGCGTGATAGTATCGGGTGGTGGTCGATCTGGGGTTTTGCTTTCTAGCACATGATGAACTGCTTGAAGGGTCAGCGGCGAACCCAAACGTACCTCTGCCATTAATCGGTTGAGCGCGCCTTCAAGCTGACGAATGTGCTCCGTCAGGTGTTTTGCCAAATAACGAAGCACTTTCAAAGGTATGGGCTTCGATTCTCGCTCTTTTAATTTTTGCTTCAGAATTGAAACCCGCAAATCAAACTCCGGCACACAAATTTCAACAGTGCGCCCCTGTGTGGGGCTATTGGGCAAATCCCAAAACTCCTTCAGGAATTGTGGCAAGCGATCGCAGGTGCATACAAGCCGTTGACCTCGTTCATTTAAGCAGTTAAGCAGATGGAAAAATTCTTCCTGAATTTTTTGTTCTGGCGATAAAAATTGAATGTCGTCGATTAGCAACAGATCTACATGCTTATACTGTTGCCGCAATGCGGCAGCTTTCTGAGGCGTGGCAATAGACCGGAGCCATTCGCGCATAAAAGCCTCTGCCGAAGAGCAGTACACTGTGCGATTCAGATGCCCCTGACGGAATTGGTTCCCGATTGCGTGTAACAGGTGGGTTTTACCGAGTCCGACACCCCCATGTATAAGCAACACTCCCTCCATCTCTCCGGCCCCATTCATCATGCTTTTCGCTGCATCAAACGCCTCTTGGTTACTTTGTCCAACGACGAACCGATCAAAAGTTAGTGTCGGATTCAGTCCTGAGTTGGCAGGTAAACGCTGCGACGAAGTTGGTATACCAGTTGGCAATTCGGATGGAGGTGATACTAGTGGCTGGGGAGAGCGATCATCGCTGCCGCCGTTCGAGTGGTTCATTGCTATTGTCCTACGATTGGAGGTTGAATATTTTTACTGATACTAAATCTAAGTCTAAATGTTACAAATATGCCTAGGTGGGGACGACCAAAATCATTCGTTCTTTGTAATCTACAACATCATAACTGAAGACTTGTGTGGGGGATTGTTTCCCTCTGCCATATACGGGTTGGGGAAACAATTTAGGTAGGATTATAGTTTACCAAAAAAATAGGGTGAGGGCAAGCCTTTTTTTAAATTTTTAGTGACATTTTTGTGTTTTTTTAGAAATATCCCATATCTTTCAACTGTCGTTCATCGCGCCGCCAATCTGCTTTGACCGATACACGCAAATCTAGAAATACGGTTGTCCCCAAAAACCGTTCGATCTCCGCGCGAGCGAGTTGACCGATCCTTTTGATTGTTTTACCACCTTTACCCACTAAGATCCCTTTTTGTGATTGTCGTTCGACATAAAGCATTGCACTGATATAGATCTTTCCGTTTGGACGTTCTTTGAACTCTTCAACCACGACGCTGGAAGCGTAAGGAATCTCCTGACTGGTTCGGAGGAAAACCTTTTCCCGTATCGTCTCCGAGACAAAGAAGCGTTCCGGCAGATCACTGAGTTGGTCGGGCGGGAAGTAGGGAGGACCTTCGGGAATGTGTGTGAGGATAGACTCGCGAAGTTGAAGGACTCCATCGTTTTTTGTCGCTGAGATGGGGATGATTTCGAGGAAGGGAAACTTTTCATGATAACCGGCAATAATTGGTAAAAGGGCTGGATTGGGTATCAGATCGATTTTGTTAATTATGAGTATGACTTGCTGGGCTGCCTTTTTAAGTTCATCAAGGATTTTTTCCTCAATGCCTGAGTTTAGCCGACTCACATCAATCATATAAAGCACAAGGTCTGCGTCTGTGATTGCGGTGTATGCGGCTTTGACCATCTGTTCCTGCAAGCGATATTTGGGGGTAAGCACGCCGGGCGTATCTAGGAAGATGATTTGATGCGAATCTGTTGTGAGAATTCCGGTGATCCGGTTGCGCGTTGTCTGCGGCTTCGGTGTGACAATTGCGAGTTTCTCCCCCATCAGCGCATTCAGCAGCGTTGATTTGCCGACGTTAGGCTCACCGATGATGCTGACGTATCCGGATTTGAATGGGTTTTGTTCTTGCATTTGCGGGTTCCGTACCTACCTAGCTGAGGGAAACGCATAAGCCATCGCAACTCTGGTGGAGACGCGGATTCTGTGAGAGAGTCCCCTAGACTCTGTCAGTGAAAGTCGAGGCGATGATGCCTCTCCCATGGAGTGATGAGTTACTCTCAGTAACATTGTAGATTTACGATGGCAGATTCATCAATTGAGATTTGGTGCTGGACAGAATTGATACGAATTTGTAATCCTAAAGGAATGACAAACATCGGGTCGGTATGTCCAAAGTCCATATTTGTGACAATTGGCAATTCGTCTAATTCATATTCCTCTCTGATTGTGTTGCAAAGCACGTCGTCGTAGCTCTGAAATATTTCTGGTTGAATCGGTCCACCGGGGCGCCCGAATAAAATACCACCGAGCCTTTCAAGAACACCCATCGCCGCAAGGGACCTAATAAACTCCCTTAGTCGTGAAGGTGGCGGCGCGTCCTCGGATGTTTCGAGAAAAAGAACAGCCCCCTGAAGCGATTCTGCTGAAGGCCAATAGGGTGAGCCACGAAGCCAGTCTAACACTTCAACGCAACCGCCAAATAATGTTCCTTTGACTTCACCACTATCTTGGTGAAATACCCAACCTGTGCAGGGATTCAGCTTTCGCTTTATTGACTGGTTCGTTGGATCTGCCCATTCTAGACGTTCAGCAGTCCATCCTGTTTGGTTCGGTTTGATAGTCCCAATTGGTTCGGTGGAAAACAGCGTTTTGCGGACTGAATTGACCATATATGGAAACATACCCCCATTTTCAGCAAATCCAGCCATCAATGCGGGACCGTAAAATGAAACAAGACCTGCTTTAAAACAGGCGGCGTGCGATATAGTGGTATCCGAATAGCCCATGAATACTTTTGGGTTATCCCGAATTATGTCCAAATCGAGATATGGAAGGATACGGATAGAATCGTCTCCGCCAATAGTAGAGAAGATTCCGTCAATCGTATCATCGGCAAAGGAGGCCATCAAATCTTCAGCACGTGCTTTTGGATTTTTGGCAAGCCAGTCTGGGTCGTGCAAGGCGTGCTCGGTCTCAATAACTGTTACGCCAAATTCTTCTTCTAATTGCTGTTTTCCTACTTCGTAGCGGTGTCGGACTGCTGCGGGCCCGCCCCAAGACAATGAAATCGCGACGACGCGGCTGCCGTAGTTCAACATTTGGGGCTTAATCATATCCATTTTTTTATCAAATCTTTTTAGACAAACGAATGAGGCAGACACTTATTAACACAAGTTGCGACTTATAGGGTAAGGCGTAACTTGGATCAATGGGAGCTAAATCGAGAAAATCCCTGCTCACCATGGATTGACAAATCCATAGCACACGCACAAGAAAAGCTTGGATTTGTCAATCCAAGCCGAGCCGGACTGATAAGTTGAACTCAAAGCAAAGCACCAAGAAAACATGCGAAATCCCTAGTTTCCGATAAGTAACAACTTAGGTCAACCTCAGAACGTTCTTGCTCACGCCCCCAAGTTTTCCTCGCAAAATAAAACATGAGCGGCGCATCGTTTTTATGACATTTTTTGCATTGGCAATGGTAGCGGATGTGCTAGGGAAGATCTGTACTCCATAAGAAGTGAAACACTGTCATTCCCGTCTTAACCGGATGCGCGTCTGCCGTGAAACTGGGCGTGGCTGCTCACTGAGTCGCTTCAGTAGGTCTTCAACCTCTGCATCGTATGTTTCAAAAGGATCTTTCATCTCAAAGGGTTCTTCGTTCGAAAAATAGATCTGGTTCCAATCAATGATGCAGGGCAGGCGGTGTTGGGATAGATAACGCATTACATAGGAGCGGGCTTTTGCTCTTGTGTTTTCGGGGGCATTCCGGATCGCTGCCTCAATCTGCTCATCCGTCGTAACTCGTCTCACGTGCCCTTCGCGCTCAAGTTCGTAAAACAACCCTTTCTCGCGGTTGAGGTGATGGTACTCAAGGTCGAGACTCTCAATCCACGAGTCGGTCCAATCCAATTCCTCCTCCTCCATAAAAGCCTCAAGCAGCCATTTCTTTGTTACCCAATCGACGCGATCGATTAACAGCTCCGGGTCCGTTTCCAAGTCGTCCAAAACCGATTCCCACTCGGTCAATACCCAATCTGTGTCGTCATCTTTGCCTTTCAGGACTTTTTGTGCGAGATCGAGATATTCGCGCTGCAGGTCTATCGCTGAGATGGTGCCGCCGGATTCCAGTTCAACAATCCACTGGAAGGTCTGATCACGCGAGATTTCTTTAATGGCGTGCACTGGGTTGACTAAACTCATATCGCGGGGACGATGTCCTTCCTCAAGAAGATCAAGTATAAGAGAGGTGGTTCCAACCTTCAAAGCCGCGGCAAATTCGGACATGTTTGAATCGCCCACAAGCAGGTGGAGGCGTCGATATTTAGTATAGTCACCGAGGGGTTCATCGCGTGTGTTGATAATTGCCCGACTGAACTGGATCCACTCGTAAATTTCTGTGACAATGTGATCAGCGCGTTGAGAGATTTGGTAGCCGACAAAATCGTCACGTCGATGGTGCGAATCCCCAAATTCGAGGATCTCTTCGTGTCCGCCGACACGACCGGCGCCTGCATAAATCTGGCGTGTAACGAAAAACGGCAGCAGCGTAGGAATAACGACCTTGTAGAAGGGGACGTCGCGCCGGAGTTGATAGTTTTCATGGCAGCCGAAAGTCGCGCCTGTGAAATGATCTATGTTGTTTTTGAAGAAGGAGATATCGTCCTTCAACCCAACATCATCGAGGATTGTGATAATCAGCTGCTCGATGGCTCGGTCGTAGGCAATCAGATCGAAAAGGTTGATACACTCCGGCGTAGCATACTCAAGATGCCCCATATCGATGTAAAGCCTTCCGCCGTTGAACAGAAAACCACCGTTGCCGGGCGGTTCTCCCCAATCTCGGTAGTGCATATCCGACATACCGAGTTTCAACTCGTGAAAGATATAGTCCCTCACAAGTGCGGCGGTCCCTTCCGAAGAGCCTAGAGAGCCATCCGAGTCAGCCATACATCCAAATTCAGTTTCGATACCAAAGATACGTCTGCTCACGGTTTTGCCTCAAGGACAAGCTGGATGAAGATTAAAATATTAATTCGGTAATTTCTGAGCGATGTCCGGTGCGGTTGGAAACCGCACCTACCAGGCCTGGGGGAAATAGTGCAAAATACAAAGAGAAACCGAGTTTTGAAGAAAAAACTCGGTTTCTGTTACGTGATTTCTTAATATCAGTGTCGTATTAAAGCCAGTCTGCGATTGCTGCATCAATCTCAGCCGAGGTCAGAAGGCGGAACTTATTATTGGTTCGGCGCGAAGTCTCCAATACCGCCCCTTCAATTTCGCCTGCCTGCAACTCATCTCGAAGGACTTCGTGCAGCCGCTCTTTGTCCGTCGTCAATTCCGAATCCTCGTTTGCGTCCTCATCCGAATCGGTCTCTGTTTGTTGCACTCCCAACTCCCAACCGACCACCCAAGTTTCCAAAGCTAACTGTAAGGCAGCGGTGAGCGAAGAGTCGGAAGCCTCAGCAGCGGATAGGTAATTCTGCATCGCCGTTTCGGCTTCGTGGGTACCACCGATAACTTCGCTGTCTTGATTTGATTGCACTGTGCCATCGTAGTTCAGGGCGATAAATCCATCCCCTTCACCGTGCGCTCCGAGTTCCGCTAACAGCATTTTAATGATGTAGGCGGAGCCGAAGATGGCTTCAAAAGATTGTTTGATAGTGGGTCCAAGCACAAAATTTGTCAGACGGTGGAGGGTAACGTCATCAACTGAACTCTGAAAACCTTGTACGGATGCGGTGTCAGTTACCATCATGCGCAGCCGTTCAATATCGGCACTATGTCCTATAGCTGAGAGTGCAATCCGGTCATGCACTTCAAAGATTTTACGTTGTCCGCGTCCAATGGTCACAAGCAACAGTCCATCGTCATATCTTAGTCCGACGACGGGACTTCCGCCACGAAGTTGGTCTTCGATATAGTCACGGCGGTTATTAACGGCTTCAAGCCACCGATAAGGTTCATCTAGCATAAGTTGTTTCTACAGATTCAGCATAAATCTCTTGGAGTCTTTCGACAGAGAGATCTTGAATTCCGTCCTTTGTGATCGTTTTTACGGTTGGATAAATATTTGATTTCGGGTTATAGCCGCTTGTTGCCGAGTCATATTCTGCTGCTGCATCGAGTAGGCGCAAAACAGTAACAGTAGCTTCTCCTTCATCCATGTCGGCAAGTGGTTTATCGCCCCAACGGTTCTGATAGAACAAAACCCCACGAATCCATACAGAGCCGGATCCTGATGTCGCAAAATCGGCACTCTCGAAATGTGCACCGAGCGCATCGTAAAAGAAGATTTTGCCGCCGTTTTCATCGTCGTTTTGCAAATCATAGATGGCATAGATTGGTATTACGCCCCCGATGCCTTGCAACGTCATGGGCAAATTTTCACGGATTAGGCGGGAGAGTGTACGCAGTTTGCCTTCGAGACTCAACTCCTGGAGTTGGCTTCGGCGGAAATATTGGAACGAATGTTCGAGGACTCGCGCCATTTCATAAGCCATTGCGGGCGATCCTGCGATTGCAAGGACAGAGTGTTCGTCAATCTGCAGCAGCTTTTCCGCGCGATCATACATGACAACATTGCCCGCCGTTGCCCGCCGATCCCCGCCGATGAGGACACCCTCCTTATAGCGCACGGCCAGGACGGTGGTGCCTTCTGTTTCTTGGATGGGAGGCGAAGCCTCATTTGCAGTTGTTGCGGGCAGATCTAGTTGAATCTGGCAATCGTGCGCCTTCAAGAGGTCGAGGAAATTCCCCTTGTGATTTGTCATCAGTTACTCACCTGTCCGTTGGCGATAACGCCTTGATTGGTCTTTATCGACACGCCGCATCCGCCGAACCAAATTTCTCGTATCCGGTCTGGTCACATCCGGACGCTTGGGGCCATCATCGTCCCCACCGTCGCCCGGATCTACGGGTTTCACCGGTCTTTGAATCCGATCGCGTAGATGAATCAAATGCTGTGCTGTCATGGTAATAACCTCCTGTAAAGGAATAGATTTAGGGGTTTCACTTCCTAAAGGTTTAAGTTTTCAACTAACGCTTCGACCGACTGTGCCTGATCGAGGATGCGATTGTATTTTTCTGCCATCTCTGCATCCGCGAGTTGGTTCATGCTTACTGAGACAGTTTTTTTCCCTTTTGTGTTAAATGTGACGTTATCCCATTGGATTGATTTGACGTGTGGGCGGAATTTGTCCAACGATTTGCCTCGAAAATATGCACGAGTATCAGTGGGTGGATTGTGGATAGCGTTTTCAATTTGCCGATCGGTGACAAGACGTCGCATCATGCCACTTGTTTCAAGTTCATAATATAATCCTGCCTCTTGATCGATGTTGTGATACTCAAGATCGAGGCTCTGTAACCATGGGTCATCCCAGGTAAGTCTTTCTTCGTCAATGAACGTTTCCAGCAGCCACTTCTTGGCGACCCAATCCAATCGATCAGTGAGATCCATCGGATCCGTTTCAAGTGTATCAAGAGTTGATTCCCATTCGGTGAGGATCCAATCGGTATCGCCACTTTGTGGATTGAGATGCTTTTGGGCTAGCGCGAGATATTCGCGCTGCAGATCGATTGCTGAGATGCTGTTACCGTTGGCTAATTTCAATCGCCATTGGTAGGTCTGATCGCGGGAGATTTCCTTAATCGCGTGGAGTGGATCTTGTAAGATGAGCCAACCGGGGACGCGCTTCTGCTCAATGAGATCGATAACGAGTGCGGTTGTACCAATCTTGAGTGCCGTTGCATACTCTGACATATTGGCATCGCCAACGATACCGTGTAGGCGACGGTACTTCGCCGGATCAGCGTGGGGCTCGTCGCGCGTATTCACGATTGGGCGGTTGTGCATGGTATCAACGCTGACTTCGACATGAAAAAAATCGGATCGTTGTGCGATTTGGAAAAAACCGGCGGAGGTCAATCCCGATTCGGTTTCGATTCCTACCTTTCCTGCCCCGGCAAAAATCTGTCGTGTCACAAAAAATGGCATGATGCTCGCTTTGAGGTCATCAAAGGGAATGTCCCGCGCCATTAGGTAATTGTCGTGGCAGCCGTAACTGTGTCCATGAAAGTCGGTATTGTTTTTATACAATAGGACGCGTTTTCCCAATTTTTCGCTCCGCCTGACTGCACACTGCTGCAGTATTCGCTCTCCCGCTTTATCGTGGGCGACCAATTGAAAAAGGCTGCAACATTCTGGAGTGGAGTATTCGGGGTGGGCGTGGTCGTTGTATAAACGGGCACCATTGGTCAAAATCAGATCGCTTTTGATTTCGACGAAGGACAGATTTCGCTGACGGTCGGCTTCCTGATGTTCCTGCTCGTCGGGGTGTTCCTGCAAAGTTTTTGCACGGAATCCACGCTCGTCCTGGAATGGATCTTCACCGCTATAATCCCACATTGGTCGAAAATCGTCCTGTCGGTAACTCTTAATCAATTCGACAGATTGATTGACGGGATCAACATGTTCCTCTGACTCTAGCGTGATTCCGTATTCAGTTTCGATTCCAAAAAGTCTTTGCATAAACGCTTCATCCTAAATCACGCTACTCGCAGCTTTTCTACGAGTTGATTTCTCTGGACGGATTGGGGTCACTTTGACAACGTTTTCTGGATCGTAATCGAGCAGCTTAAGCCAATCCTCAACGCTATCTGTCGGGGGGAAGATGTCGTTCTCGCGATATTCTGCCACTGCCCCTTCTAACAGATCTTCAACCCGAATTCCAACCGCATCCTCAGTGCCTTCTATCGCACGTTTGATTGCGGACTCTTTTGCGCGTTGAACAATGGAATCGACAATAGCACCGCTACATAGATCGCCACGGTACATAATATCACGGCGACCACTTCGCAGAGCCACCTCTAAAAACTTGTTACTTTCATCTCGCTGAAACAGTTCATCGCAGACCTGATCAATGAGGTGAGAAACCGCTGCTTCTGTATCGCCGTTGTGGGTATCAAGAATTTCTGGATGAAGCGGTAAATCTGGGGTGAGATAAATGCGAAAAATCGATTTCGATGCGTCTTTGTCGGGACGGGTAACTTTAATCTTCCGATCAATCCGTCCGGGGCGTAAGATCGCAGGATCAATGAGATCCGGGCGGTTCGTTGCAAGGATAATTACAACATCTTGCAAGGATTCGATTCCATCCATTTCGGCGCAGAACATTGGGACGACGGTGTTGGAAATATTGTGGGAACGAAATGAACGGCGTGTCCCTAAGATTGATTCTGCTTCATCAATGAAGACAAAGGGTAGATAACCTTCTTTACTCTTCTCACGCGCTATCTGGAAGATTTCACGGACTTTACGTTCCGATTCACCAAGCCACATATTCAAGATTTCGGGACCCTTGATGTGCAGGAAACTGCCTTCCACCTCGACACCTTCCTCTTCGCTCAGTCGTTGCGTCAGATTGTGGGCTGTCGCCTTCCCGATGAGTGTTTTTCCACAGCCCGGAGGACCGTGTAAAAGAAAGCCTTTCGGGGGCGCGTATTGGAACTTATCGAAGAGTTCCGGGTGTAAAATTGGGAGTTCGATGGTATCTTTGATGAGCTGAATGGTATCATCCAGTCCACCCACTTTCGACCAAGGGAGGTCTGGCACGGCTTCGAGGTAGTAATCCTGTGCTTCTTGTGCTTCTAGGCGTTCTAGTGCTACTTTGGAGTTCGGGTCCATGCGGATTTCATCGCCAACTTTAAGCTTTGCATTGGCTAAGTCGGTGGAGCGTTGTAAAATAATCGATTGTAATCCGGCGGGCTCACCACCAACGCGCAACCGTCCATCGGGCATCAAATCCACAATTTTCGCAATCGATCCAGAGGTGTTATATCCCAGTTCACCGACAATGACGTAAGCATCATTAAGGAGTACACTAAAACCGATCTTCAGCGCTGCGGCATCCAGTTGTGGGTCAATATTCGCATAGTATTCAGATCCGCCAATAATAACATGGGCGACCTCCTTTTTCGGAAGCCCCATCAGCGTTCCAATTCGATTCGCAGGAGAAGTCAACTTTTCGATTGTTTCCTGCATTTCAACGATGGCTTCTCGTGCCTCTTGGAAGGTCATTTCATCTTCCACAATCGCCCGCCGAAGTTGAAACAGCAGGGGGCGCCGACGATCGTTCTCGTGGGTCGCATAGATGAGTCGATCCACTAACATCAAGGAACGAGGGGTGCCCACCTGATCATCATCGTCCTCAATTTCTTCTTCGAGGTCGTCAAATAGCCGGAAATCGTCTTCTGGTATCGTTTCGGGTCGCCTTCTATCGTTTTGGTCACGCATTGAACCCTCCTCAAACAGGATAGTCAGTCGTATTGGATGGTATTTCAGAATTAATTTCTTTTGCCGTAGGAGAAACGCGGGAGAATTTCCCTAAAATAACGTTTCCAATATTTGGAGTATTCGGTTGCTAACATTCTCTTGAATTAACAGACTTCGTGAGATTGTAACGGTCGCTGGAAAGAGAGACGTGTCGGACCGGCTAGCGCCTGGTCACGCAAGACAAATCGAGAAATGGCCGAAACATGAGAAAGTGTTAGCTGGCAAAAGTATGAGTCTATCAAATGGTTCATCGTATAAGTGCATTTGTATTCTATCACATCAGTGGGCAAACATCAACACAAAAAGCAGAAAATCCTCATGAGAGTATTTCTTAGACGTGGGGAATTTCTAACAAAAAAGCTGAATCAACGATTGATAATTATTGCCTTCCTCTTCTGATTTTGGTATAATCTGCCTTACAATTTTCCACTCTAATGAGTAGAATATTGTAGGTTACAAAGGATATGATAATGGAAACGACAGAATATCGACTTCGGCTAAAAGACTTGCCCGAAGATGAACGACCGCTTGAACGGCTTGACAAATATGGTCCGCAAGCACTTAAAACATCAGAACTAATCGCAATTATTATTCGTACAGGAACACGCACTACAACCGCCGTTCAGGTCGCAGAGCAGCTGCTTCAGAAGTACGACGGTAACCTGAAGCGGTTGGCGGATAATAGCGAGATACAGATTGCAGAAGGTATCAAAGGGTTAGGCACGGTGAAGGTGGGTCAGATCAGGGCATCTTTTGAATTGGGGCGAAGGATGGCGGCTTTTCTTGAAGAGAAGCCCCAGATTAGTTCTCCCAGCGATGTTGTGCACGTTGCACGAATGGCGATGCCCTCGATGCGAGACCTACGAAAGGAAGAGCTCCATGTCTTTTGCCTTGACACGAAGAACTATGTGACCAAGCAGCGCCGCATCTTTGAGGGGAGCTTAAATGCGAGCATAGTTCACTCTCGTGAAGTGTTTCGGTTTGCAATAGAGGAAGCAGCAGCATCAATTATCCTTATGCATAACCACCCATCTGGTGATCCCGCACCAAGCCCGGAAGACATTAATGCGACACGCCAGTTGGTCGAGGCGGGGAAGCTGCTTGATATCCGGGTGACGGATCACGTTATTATTGGCGACGGGAGTTATATCAGTATGAAGGAAGAAGGGATAATTTCGTAGGCTCATGTAAAGAAATCGTGCAACAGAAACCAAGTTTTCAAGAAAAAACTCGGTTTCTCTTCCCCGATATATCGGGATTTTCAACGCGCTTTGCACTTTCTTTTAACATGAGGGATTTCGTGACTCTGTATTTCAGCGTCTACGACTTACCATTAAATAGGAGATTCCAATATGTCCGAAGAGAAAGCGTACAAAGTTCGTGCGATTCACTGTAGTCACAAAGCCTCTCCGGAGGAGATTTACGAAAGGCTCAAAGCGATTACTGCTCCTCTGACGCGCTCATGGGAGAAAATCGAAAAAGCCCGTAAAATTGGTATTAAGGTGAACATGCAGATGCCTCCGGATAATATCCGTCGCATTGGAGGACGACGTCAGGAGTTGGTTGATGACGATGTCCTCCGTGCATCGCTACGTTTATTGCGGGAGCGCAGCGATGCGCATATCTTCGTGCTGGATACCAGCATGAAACCAGTGGGTCAGCGTCCCGGCGACGATTTTAATATGCGCCCAATCTTCGAGGAGTTTGATATTCCTTATATTGAAGCGGGTGATCCGCCCTTTACGCAGTACAAGGTGCCCGGTGGTGGTATGATGTTCTCTGAATATCAGCTTTCTGCTTCTATTGGCGAGGCGGACGCTTTTGTCTCAATCGCGAAGATGAAAAACCACGCCTTTATGGGTATTACGTTGTGTTTGAAAAACCTGTTTGGTCTGCCTCCGATACAGCCCCACGGTCGGGTGAGAACTTACTTTCATCATGTCATCCGGCTTTCATACGTCCTGCCTGACCTCGGTCTGATTACCCAACCTTGTCTCAACATCATCGACGGTTTGACGGGACAAGCGAGACGGGAGTGGGGCGGGGACGGGCGTATCTGTGATGCGCTGATTGCCGGTGACCATGTGATTGCTACGGATGCCTGCGGCAGTTACCTGATGGGCACCGACCCGTGCCTTGATTGGCCCAATCCGCCTTTTCGCCGTGATCGAAGCCCGATTGCGGTGGCTGCGGAGCACGGCTTTGGGACAGTGAATCTGGAAGAGATCGACTTTGACATGGGTGAACTGCAACCGCCCCTCGCCGAGTTCGATTCAGAGAAGATGGATGCCAGCGAAAAAATCGCTAGCCTGCGCCAAACTGCGTGTCACCAGGCGTTGTTTTATCAGGATAATCAGGAACGGTTAGTAGATCGTCACGCTGGTTCATTTATCTATCTACAAGATGGGGAAGTTATCTGGAGCGGTTCGCAGCCGGATCAAGCGGGTGCTGTCCACGAACTTAGTGGCAAGCGTCCAGATCAGGCTGTTTGGCTCAAACTGGTGGATCCAGAGGAAATAGAAGGCGAGCGGATGCGCGTGTATGAGCGGATTTTGGCGGCGTAAGCGCTCTTGATATTCTGTGCATAGTTCAGCAGATTACTAAGCGTTGGGTTTCACTATATCTCCGAGATTTCAAACAGAATTGAACACCAAAACTTTAAGTGTAATGCTTAGTATTTTTCATCGGTTCCGTTCAACCCAACCTACGTATTACTGCCGTGCTACTTCAACCTTTTAACAAGGAACGGTATGTCCCAACAAAAACCCCATGTCCTGCTGCTGATCAACGACGAACATCGTCCTGACGTTTTGCCGGTCGAAGGTAACCGGCAGGTCCGCACTCCGACGTTGGATCGATTTATCAACGAAGGTACGTATTTTCGCAATGCGTATACGCCTTCGCCGATCTGTGTGCCAGCGCGGCAGAGTTTTATCTCTGGACTCTATCCCCGCAACTGCGGCAGCCTCAATTTCGGTGATCCGATGCCGACCGAGGTCCGAACCATTCCGGGTCATCTCGGTAACTACGGCTACTACTCGTGCGCCGCGGGGAAGATGCACTTCGTCGGCAAAGATGTCATGCACGGTTGGCGAGAGCGGGTTGGTCGAGACATTGTGGGGGATAACGGCTACCCTTATTTAGTCGTTGATGATGAACATACTGCCCAATTTCAGCGAGAGCCGGGCACCGGTTCAAAACAGAACAAGGTCATCCAAGAGATTCGCGATGCCCAACCCGGAATGGGATATTGGATGCTCCACGACCAGTACGCGGTAGACGGTGCGTTGCTGTTCCTTGAGGAGTATTTCGTGGACGCGCCCTATGACCG
The DNA here is from genome assembly GCA_965208425.1 of Candidatus Poribacteria bacterium. Taxonomy (GTDB): domain Bacteria; phylum Poribacteria; class WGA-4E; order WGA-4E; family PCPOR2b; genus PCPOR2b. The sequence goes on from OZ242335.1 coordinate 6,130,677, forward strand.
GTACAAGCCGAATCCGTTGTGTATGGCGGTAAGTCTTTGGTGTCCGCACTATCCGTATCAGTGTCCGCTCGACCTGTTTACCTATTACATGCAGCGTGTCGAACCGATTATTGAGACACCGAACGATAAATTTGAGTGCAATGATTTCTTCAAGGTTCGTTTCGGTGAGGATGTGACCCATCGTCAGGCGCACCGTGCTACGGCTGCTTACTACGGCATGATTGACTGGATGGATCAGCAATTTGGTCGCGTGATTGAGAAACTTGAACACCTTAACGTCCTCGACGACTTTATCATCGTTTTCCTGTCGGATCACGGTGAGATGCTTGGCACGAAAGGGTTGTGGGAGAAACAGAGTTTTTTTGATGCCTCGGCGCGTGTGCCATTTTCCATCTGGTATCCAGAACGGTTTGGGCGTGAGTCGCAAATCATCGAACATAATGTGTCGCTGGTAGACCTATTTCCGACGCTATGTGATCTGGTTGACATCCCCGCTCCTGATGAAATCGATGGACGCTCGTTAGTCCCACTTATCGAAGGTTGTACCGATGATTGGCGCAATACGGTCTACAGCGAACTTTGGCGCGTCCACAATGGTCCGTCCGTGATGCTCAAACAGGATAGTCTGAAGTATTTCCGTTTCGATAATGGTGCTGGTTGGCCCGAACAATTGTTCGATTTGTCGAGTGATCCTGATGAACGCAACAATTTGATTGACAACCCCGCCTATGCTGAAGCACTTGCAGGGTTGCGCGGTAAAGTGGATGCCTTGCCTCCGCCACGACGTAAGGACGCGGACAATCGCTTTATTGACCCGTATCGCCCGATGGAGGAAAGTTGATTTGATTACATTCATCGGATATTGGGTTTAATCGGAGATGAGAAGAATAACACATGAAGAAACGAAGTTCGACCCTACAAATGGTTGGTTTCACTGTTGTGCTGCTTTTCGCCGTGGGGCTGCTGTTGACGGGGCTCGGTGTGTTTAGTGTTCCTAGCGTAAACGACTTTCGGGATTGGGATAGCTATTATGAAAGGCGCGATGCGCTTGACGCGGAATGGAGTAAATTGTTCTGGGAATCCAAGAAACTGCATCGGGAGATTGATCCGCTTATATCCCGTTATGTTGATAATTCTAACAGTTCTGTTGAAACACCAGAGGAAAGAGCCGCCTTGATGGAGCTATTAGACAAACTGAAGGCACAACAATCCAGATTCAAGGCTTTGCAGCGAAAATCTGATAAATTGGATCGACGATATCCTCCTGAACTCGTTTTCAAGTACGCAGGCTACCCCAGATATGATCGTTGATGACTGTTAGATATAGATGTGCAATGAGGGGTTTACTTGGTAAATCTTCAATTTACATCCGTTCACTCCGAACTGTGCGATTACTTACATACCTTTAGAACTAAAGTATTGAGGTGTAACTTATGTCAAATTATTCAAAGACTTACCGTGTGGGTCTTGTTGGAAGTGGTGGCATTGCACGGGCGCACGGCACTGCCTGCCAAGCACTTGATGGTGCTGACCTTTCCGCTATTTGTGACGTTTCACAGGAAGCACTGGATCGCTATGGCGAACAGTTCGGTGTTACCAACCGATACCTCGACTTAGACGATATGCTTGAGGATGCAAACTTGGATATCGCTATCCTCTGTAACTGGGGCGCTGTCCACGCCGAGACGGGAATTCAGATTGCGAAGTCGCGGAAAGTGCGAGCCATCCTGTGCGAGAAGCCGTTTACCAATAATGCGGCTGAAGCAAGACAGATGGTCGCTGCGGCGGAAGAGAACGGCATCCTTCTTGCTGAAGCCTTCAAGTTCCGCCATCATCCCATGCATCTCAAAGCGAAGGAATTGGCGGATTCGGGTGCGATTGGTGATGTACTGACGATTCGCAGTACGTTCTGTTCGGGCGGCAGGGGAGCCGGTCCTGAAGAGCGCAGACCGGAAGACAACTGGCGTTTTAACAAGGCAAAAGGCGGCGGCAGCGTCTATGACCTCGCCTGTTACTGCATCCATCATGCACGTTTTATGTTTGGTGCGAATCCAGTTCGGGTTTTTGCGTCTTCACAGCCGGGCTTAGAGGTTGATGACGCTATGTACATACTGCTCGTCTTTCCGGATGACCGTACAGCACAGATTTCTGTTGGGTTCAATTCAGCGACGGCACAGTACGTTGAAATCTCTGGGAGCGGAGGGCTGCTCCGAATAGAAATTGCGTGGAACAACGAGAATCGGTCTGTGGATCTGGAACACCGTACCCCTGATGGAACGGAGTTCATTAACTTTGAGCCGATCCATCAATTCACGAATCAGCTTGCGCACCTGTGTGACTGCCTCGAAACGGGTCAACCGCATCGAATACCGCCGGAGAACAGCATCAACCAGATGCGGACTATTGATGCCGTGTTTGAATCGGCGGCGACGAGCAAAGCGGTCGAGATGTAAAAGGAGCGTAGAAAGATGGAAGAGACGAAAACGTCTAAGCCAGACGAGAAGAGACAAAAACGACGGGGATTGCCGGTTATCGATTGTGATGTGCACAACACCCTGTCTTCAGAGACGGTGTTGTATCCGTATCTCTCCGAGCGTTGGCGTCGGCATCATCAGATGTTGGGCACCCCTGATCGCGTCGGGGGATATGTCCCGCGCGGTATGCCTTACGGGGCGCGTTATGACGCTTGGACTCCCTCCGGTCATCGTCCGGGCTCGGATTTGGATTTCCTGCGGGAACAGTTGCTTGATTTGTGGGACATTGAGTACGGCATTCTGAATTGTCTGACGCCTGTTTGCGAGATGCCCAATTTGGAGTACGCTGCGGCATTTGCGCGGGCGGTCAACGATTGGCAGATCGAGCACTGGCTAGATCCAGAACCCCGACTCCGAGCGTCGATGATTGTCCCCTGTGACGATGGCAAGTTGGCATCGGAGGAGATAGAGCGACTCGCAGGAGATTCGAGATTTGTCCAAATATTACTTCTTGCCCGCACAATGGAACCGTTGGGCAGACGTAAATACTGGGAGATGTATGAGGCTGCGGTACGTCATGATCTGCCGATTGCGATTCACTTCACCGGTGTCGGTGTGGGTCCGATTACCGCTGTTGGCAAACCGTCTCACTACATTGAAGATCACACTGGTATGACGCAGGCGTTTCAGACACAGGTAACCAGTCTAGTTTGCGAGGGTGTTTTTGAGCATTTCCCCACGCTGAAGGTGGCTTTAATTGAGGGCGGGTTTGCTTGGCTTCCGCCGCTGATGTGGCGGCTTGACCGTGCATGGAAGAAGCTGCGCGATGAGGTGCCTTACCTCAAACGGTTGCCTTCGGAGTATATCCATGAGCATTTCTGGATGACGACACAGCCGATCGAGGAACCGCCTAAGCCGGAATACTTTCAACAGTTGCTTGAGCATATCAACGCGGATGAAAGGTTGATGTTTGCTACGGACTATCCCCATTGGGATTTTGATTCTCCGGATCGCACACTTCCGACGAATCTGTCTCCGGCGTTGAAGCGGAACATCATGGCAGAGAACGCCCGTGGGTTCTATCAGCTCTAGAAGGGACACACAAAAAGTCCGCTCATCTCTCATAGCCGGTCAGCTCAACATACCCTTGACCATCAACTGCTGCGCCATCAATCTGTCCGATCACCCGCACAGCACCCTCCCAATATATGAAACTCGCGCGAAATTCTTGGTTCGGGATCAGTGGTTCGACCTGAAGTGCGATCTTTAATTCCGGAAAGGTTATTTGCCAACCGGAGGGATATGTGGCGCTGCTCTCCGGACTCGTCCATTGGCGGATAGGGGTCAATGTGAAATCTTTTGTCCTGATGCTTAACTGCCGACCATTGGGATAAATCAGAGTACCTCCAAACGTTTGTGGATCGCATGACTGGTCTGACCGGCGCAGGCAGTATAGCATTACTGTGGTGCTATCTTCCAACTGTAAGCTGAACCAATCCCACCCCACGAATCCCTCAGGGAGAAAACTGGTGCCGAACTCATGATCCATCCAACTGACCCCGCTGACAGCTACCGTTTCACCGTTGATTGTAACTTCACCGGTAGTTTCCAACCCAACGAGACTATAGTAATAGGTCGCATTTCCTAGTTCGGGTCCCTTTTGGCTCAAGCCGCGATTTCCGTGCAGTATCGGTGGACACGTCTGTCGCAGGTTGAGTGATAATCCAATCTGCGGTTCTGATTCAATAAAATCAGAGGTTGAAGGGACATGCAGGCGCATCACCCCCGACTCCGTTTCTGTTGCCGACCAATCCTCCAGCCAGACTTTGTAGCTTGGATCTCCCGTTGCTCCTGCCAATCCACCTGCTCCCCGACTCCTACGCTCAAAGCAGAAATATTCGCTGTTCGCTGCATCCGTAACAGCAAAATGCCCCATGTAAACTTGGTTCGTGGCGAAATGTGAAGTCCTTTCTGGCATTTGAGGCGTCAGGGCAAAGCGGAAAAAGGTCAACTGATAACCGAAAGCCTTCCCATCGTCGGTGTGCAGGTTACCGGTATAATACCACCACTCGATCTGATACTCCCGGTGCGGTCCGTGATCGCGTGGGAACTGAAACGTCATCGGCTCAAGCACGCGGGCGAATCGCTCATCGGCTTTGCTGCTCAATGTATCACTGACACTGGTGGAATTTCGCTGTGCCTCCGCGAAATTGATGCTTACAACTAGCACCAGAATTATAACCCACAGATGGAAAATGGAGCGCGGTATGGCGGACTTTAATTGAATTGGTTTCGTCGTCAATTTTGGCGAATCCTCAAAGATTTTTGTATTTACAAAACTGATTGACTGATATAATATACGCATATTTAGATGAGGGGTGCTCATAAATAGATACCCCGGTTCATAGATGACTCACACATACGATCATGTGAACAAATCGGGAAACAGAAACCGAGTTTTGCCGAAAAAACTCGGTTTCTCTGAGTATTCTATACACATACCGTCCCGCTGGGGCTAACTGGATCCATCAAAACTTGACTAATGAGGAGTAAAATTATGATTTATGAAATACGAACCTATAACCTAAAAGTGGGACAACTTCAGGAATATTGGGAACGCTTCGGCGAGAAATTACCGGCGCGTCAAGAATTATCAAAACTGGGTGGGCATTGGTACACAGAAGCGGGGCCGTTGAATCAAATGGTCGCTATTTGGCCCTACGAGAGCCTTGAACAACGAGCTGAAATCCGACATGCTGCGGAAGCAGGTCCGAATCCGATATGGCCCCCCGATACAAGCGACCTCATCGTGTCAATGGTCTCTGAAATTTTCCTGCCAGCCCCATTTATGACACCCTTGAGTGAAAGAGACATTGGTCCAATATATGAGATGCGTATATACACCTATCCTGCAGAAGGGATGCCGCAAGTGTTAGAAGCGTGGGGGGCAGCCGTTGGCGAACGCCAAAAGTTCTCACCGATGGCGGGCTGCTGGTACTCAGAATACGGTGGGCTTAACAACTTTATCCATGTATGGGCGTATAGAAGTTTTGAAGAACGTCTGCGGATACGGGCTGAAACACGGGAGCAGGGCGTCTGGCCCCCCAAAGGCTCTGTTAGGCCCATTACACAGGAGAGCAAGATTCTGCTTCCCGCACCTTTTTCGCCAATGCAGTAGCCGTGAAACGTGATGCGTAAAACGTGAAAATCATTTTCATTGGTTTATTGATGCAGTTAGGCTCGGAAGCCTGATTTACGAGGCTCAAAAAAGACGATGCAAAACGCGAATAGAAACCGAGTTTTGAAGAAAAAACTCGGTTTCTGTTCGCTAGTGGGAGTTCATTCCTGCGGCCTTACAGACCGAATACGGTTGACCGCACAGTCAGTCGTAGCAAAGTTGATTTTCTAGGTCTTTGGCGAAGAAGAAATCAAGTCCGTGACCGCAATAGCCCAGTTCTGTGTCGGCTCCGGGCAGCGCAGCATACAGGTAAAAAGCAGGTTTTAATTTGGCAAGAATATCGCTGCCGGAAGGCTCTTTTGGAACCTCCACAACCTGTGTTCCATTTTTCAGGGATGATGTCTTTTCTGCGGTAAACCCGATGATTTCATAGCTACCAAAGTTTCCACCTTTGAACTTATCAGGAACCTTGATTCGGAATGTTCCTTTCTTTTTACCGCTAGTATCCACTTTTAGCCAACCAATGGGACCCAGATATTCAGTTTTCTGATTGACTGTATCGTGCAGCCACGCGAAAATTGCACGACGACCCCTGGGCATCTTTAACCCTTTATAGGTTCCCCGAAATTCGTTTGCTGCTTCATCGTATACGATAGTTCCTTTGGGGCTATTATCGTTCTTAAAATCGTAACCGTCTATAAGGAATCCACCGTACATCGGTTGTACCTGCTGATCTTTGCTTTCTTGGCTCTGAACGACCCATGCGATGCAGCAGATCACAGCAACAAGTATCAGTAGGAACAACATCTTCAGTTTCATTTTATCCTCCTTCGAGTTTGGGCAGGCGGATTTTTCTACGCTGTTTCCGGCTGCCCTGCTGTTTATAGTGATCAGTATATTTGATATGAAAAGAAAAATCAAGCCATTTTTGGATGCGAACTGTATAGGTTTATCAGTTTCACAGGCAGTGGAAGTCTGTGCAATTTGTTAAATTAGAAAGACGCGGTTCATGTCAAAAGAAAGTGCAGAGCAGCTTAGAGAAACCGGGTTTTGAAGAAAAAACTCGGTTTCTTTGTACTATTTCTTAACATGAGCGAAATGTGCTTTTGACTTGTGCTCCCGAATGAATTCTGCTATTCTCTGTTAGGAGGAGGCGACCTCTATGAAAGTCTTACTGAGACAACGTGACCTATCAGACGAATATATCCAATTTGCCGCACAGATTGGTGCTGATGGCTTTGATATTCATAACGCCGAAAGCATCCCTGGCTTGGTGGAACAGGGTTATCCAGATTTAGAACAACTGACAAAATTAAAAGAGAGAGTCAACGCTGCTGGACTTAATATCTACCGCGTCGCACCCGCCGAACCGCAGAAATTCCTCACCGGTCAACCGGGCGGCGAGGAGGAACTGAACAATCTGTGTAAGTCGCTTGAGATTTTCGGTCAAGCCGGGATCCCCTTTATGTCAATGCCTGTGCATCTCGCACAAACCCCGGCACATCAAGATGCGAATCCGGGAAACCGGGGCGGATATACCAAACCCCTCCGGGGCAATTATACGTTCGGCGGATTTGACGTCGAATTGATGAAACGGAGTATCGCAGAAAAGCCGCTTGAACCGTTTTCGGTTGAAAAACATTGGGAACGTTGTGTACAGATGTATCAACGACTCGTTCCGCTCGCTGAAAAATTCGATGTAAAACTCATTATCCATCCATCGGATCCCCCACTGCCAGAGACCGAATTTTCACCGAAACGGTGGGCTGGGATCCTTGACGCCGTACCAAGCGATCACAGCGGACTGCTCTATTGCATCGGTACGTGCTATGAGTCGGGTGTAGACATCTTTGAGAACATCCGCCATTTTGGAAGGAAAGGGAAAATCTTTCACACCCATTTCCGCAACGTGGAAGGAACGATCCCGACGGGCGGATATATGGAGGTTGCTCTCGACGATGGTGATATGAATATGTTCAAGGTGCTTCAAACCCTAAAAGAGATTGGGTTTGACGGCGGCTTACAGATTGATCATCTACCGAACTATATTGGCGATGTGGAGCAGCGGGCATCTTCGGCCTATGCCGTGGCTTATGTAAAGGCACTATTGAGAGCACTTGATGCGTAAACTTCGCGTTTGCCCAAGTGCCTGGCTACGTATCTAATTGGTTGGCGGTATCAGCATTACAATTACCGATAATCCAGACAGCGATTCTACCGGTTCCACGAGAAACTGCGCTGTGGATCTAGCGTTCCTTGTTCTGGCACTAATCAAATTCCGCATCTCATCAAACTCCAATTCGCGGCAGTTTGGGGGAATCTGAGATGGATCTGACGACACAATTTCGCTGGTGAGCCAATTGGACACTGTACTTGTTGAGACATCGAATAACTGAGCGATAGAGCGATAGGAAGCGCTTCCAAGGACATAAAGAATGATAGCGAAAGCGCGTTTGACAACGGTTTGTGGGTTAGTTCGTTCATCGCCTGAGACGAAATTATAGCCACACGTTTTACAGCGATAACGTTGTTTTGAACGGATAAATCCGTTTCTAGTTACTTGTTGGCTGCGGCAATTTTTACAGGCTGGCATAATATTTTCCTTTCTGTTAAAGGTATTACACCATAAAACTCGATTAGAAAACGTCTTATTAATCGAGATTTGGTTTGTGGTGAAGTGCCTGGTTTATTCTTCAAACTTAGTTGCTGCATAGGGTGTTCACGTTTCCCATTACCTACAGCGTTTTGGTGAAACGACTGTTAGGATATTATGTTTACTTACTAATTGGGCTTTATGCTAGTTAACTCCCCTCTTTTTATTGTTGATAAAAAGAGGGGAGTTAAAAAGTCCTCCAGTCTGTTACTATAGATGAACACAACAACCCATCTAAAACTGGAGGATACCCATAATGATAACCGATTTTGATGACCTGTGTCTATGGACTTATGTCATTGTTGATGATATACTGATACAATTGGCACCCTTACTCCGGCACCCTGGTCCCTCTCCCGATTGTAGTGATAGCGAGTTAATCACTATGATATTGATTGCCGAATGTAAGGGGTGGGACATCGAAACCCAACTGCTATCAGAAATTAGCCAACCCCCGCATCTATTCCCTATACTGCCTTGTCAGTCCCGATTTAGCCGGCGCAGGCGCAACTTGGGGTCAATCATCAATCGGATCCGACAGATGCTGTTATCAAACATCGAAGGGGTTGAGCAGAAGTTGTGTATTATTGATAGTTTGCCGATTTCCGTCATGCAGTTTCATCTTGCACTTTCGTCATCAAATGATTGGTCATGTTATGGGGCTAATTATGGTCGAGTCGAATCAATGAAACAGACCATTTTCGGCTATAAACTGCATTTGTTAGTCACCGCAAGGGGAGTGATTGTTGATTTTGAACTGGCACCCGCTTCTGCAACCGATTTATCAGTTGGCAATGAATTGCTCTGTGGACACCAAGATAAGCAAGTGATAGGGGATAAAGCCTATATCAGCACCCAAGTCAAACAAGAATTAGCCCAAGACAACGGTATCGAGCTGATAACCGTCCCCCGTCGCAATCAGAAACAGCAAATCTCCAGACAAACCCAGCGACGGATTAACCAAAGTCGGCAGATTGTTGAAACGGTTAATGGGCAATTGAGTCAACAATTTCATATACAAAGGAGGCTCATATAAAAAGAAAGTGCAAAGCACGAAGAGAAACCAAGTTTTGAAGAAAAAACTCGGTTTCTTTGCACCAAATCTTAACATGAGCGACAAAGGAATCATGCACACAGTTTCTGGGGATTATGCACGCGCTTATACGCCAAAATCACCGCTCATACGCTTAACATTTTCTGAATCAGATAGTCAAAAAAGAGGCGTGTTTACAGATTAAGCAGTTGGCTTTTCCACTGCCTTAGGAACTAGCATAAGACCCTAGTATTCAAGCAATACCAATATGGAGAAATAAATGGCTGGCATAGATCTACGTAACAAATTAGAAAATGGTGGTATCGTATACGGCACAATGTTGAGTCTATCCCGTAATCCTCGATGGGCAAGAGCTATTGGTCAACTCAACTTCGACTATGTGATTATTGACAACGAGCATTCAGCATATAGTCGAGGAGAAGTAGCGGATTTTGTCTCGGCGATTAACACGACAGGAACGACCACAATTATCCGCGTGCCAATTCCCTCATCTCACTATGTAACCATGGCACTCGATGCCGGCGCACACGGTGTCCTCGTCCCATACTGCGAAACTGTTGAAGAAGTTAAAGAAGTGGTCGCGGCAGCGAGATGGCGTCCGCTGAAAGGGGCACTCGTAGATCGCGCGATGGAAACAGGGGAATTCCCAAGCGAAACGTCGAAAGAGTATTTGCAGGAGCGAAACCGTAACACCGTTGTCATGATTGGGATTGAGAGCGTGCCCGCCGCCGATAATTTGGAGGAGATCCTAAACGTTGGTGGGATTGATGCGATCTTCGTAGGACCCAACGATATGAGCATCACAATGGGTATCCCAGATCAGTATGATCATCCGGATTTTGAGGAGATGCTCCGCTTTGTCATCCGTACGTCCGGTGCACGAAATATCCCTGTCGCTATCCATCTGCAATCTGTCGAGTTGTCAACAAAGTGGATTCAAGAAGGGGTTCGATTTGTATTGCATAAGACCGACGTGGGCGCATTACACGAAGGCTTCCAAAGCGACTTTAATCAACTTCGACAAATTGGCGACGAGATCTCCGGGCAAACAACCGAAAAAGCGAAAAAATCCGACGTCGTTATTTAACCGAGAGGCATTATTCAAGAGCAAGTGTCACGGCGAAATTCGCTCAATCCGCCAATCATCATTGGATTGGCGGGTGTAGCGAAGGCGGTCATGCAGACGGCTTGGACGACCACTCCAGAACTCAATCATGTTGGGAGATAACCGGTAACCACCCCAATCTGATGGCAGTGGAATTTCTGTGTCCTGATATTGTTCTTCTAACTGATTAAAGCGATCTTCCAGTACCTGTCGGTCAGGGATAACCTCGCTCTGTTTTGATGCTAACGCAGCCAAACGGCTACCGACGGGCCGACTCTGAAAATAGTTGTAGGAGTTTTCACGAGAGACCTTGTTCACTTGCCCAGTAATACGCACCTGTCGATCCAATTCTCGCCAGTAAAAAACCAACGCTGCATTCGGATTTTCCACAAGTTCCTGCGCTTTTTGGCTTTCGTAGTCTGTATAAAAGACGAAACCCCGCTCGTCATGCCCTCTGAGCAGTACAATCCTTGCCGAAGGTATGCCATCCTCCGTTGCCGTTGCCAGCGTCATAGCATCCGGCAGATCGATTTTCGCTTCAACCGCGTCTTGAAACCACTTCTCGAACTGCTTAAAGGGATTTGCATCCAAGTCTCGCTCGTCCAAGCCGGCATCAGTATATTCTCTGCGAAGTTTATCCATATTTACAGGTTTTCCCGCGATTGCTGTTCACGCTTTATGACTCACGAATCGGATCGAATCTCGTCAATAATGGCGTCTGTCATTTCGACGGTGCCGACTGTTTTCAACCCCGGCTGCTGGATATCAATTGTGCGTAAACCTCTATCAATTGCACGGTCAACAGTGCTTTCAATATCCGCAGCTTCCGTCTCAAGGTCGAAGGAGTGTCGGAGCAAAAGGGCTGCGGACAAAATCTCCCCAATCGGGTTGGCGATCCCTTGTCCGGTGATGTCTGGCGCGGTGCCGTGAATTGGTTCGTAGAAGCCTTGCTTGGCGTACCCGTAGCTTGCCGATGGGCACATACCGAGTGAGCCAACCAATACGCCTGCTTCGTCAGTGAGGATATCTCCGAAGATATTCCCTGTCACCATGACATCAAATTGGCTCGGATTTCGGATAAGGTGATAGGCACACGCATCAACTAGGATATGGTCCAATTCGACATCGGGATAATCCTGACTCACCTTTGTCGCAACTTCTCGCCAGAGTTTTGAACTTTCCAGCATGTTCTCCTTCGCCACAGAGGTAAGTTTTTTGGACCGTTTCCGTGCGAGTTCAAAGCCAGCACGTACCACACGGTCAATCTCCCGTGTCGTGTAAGCGAGCGTATTACATCCGCGTTCTCCATCCGCGTGTGGCTCAATGCCGCGTGGTTCGCCGTAGTATAACCCGCCAGCCAATTCACGAATCACGATAAAGTCCAGTCCCTCACCGACAATCTCATCCTTCACCGGCATGACAGGTGCTAACGCCTTCCTCCCACGTATCGGGCGAAGGTTTACAAAAAGGTCAAGTTCTTTGCGCACTGTTCCGACAGCGCGTTCGGGACGTTCTGCGCTTGGTACGTCCTCCCACTCCGGTCCTCCTGCCGCACCAAACAAGATTGCGTCAGATCTTCGGCATAGGTCTAACGTCTCTTGGGGTAGGGCTGTGCCTGTCTGGTCAATCGCACAACCGCCGAGCAGTCCGTATTCGTACTCAAAACGATGCCCATATTTGTCTTGGATAGTATCCAATACCCGAATAGCCTCAGCTGTGACTTCCTGACCGATTCCATCTCCGGGTATTACGGTAATTGTTGCGTTCATTAATCCCTCCTTCAAAATCTTTTGGCTCATGTAAAGAAATCGTGCAACAGAAACCAAGTTTTCAAGAAAAAACTCGGTTTCTCTTCATGCTCTGCACCCTACTTTTTATATGAGCCAATCTTTTTATATGGTAGATTTTAGAATTACTTAGACACTCTCAATACACAACTAACCCCCTAAATCCCCCTTATCAGGGGGACTTGGGAAACTTCGCGAAAGCCGTATTGGTACTGTCTACTTATTTATCTAATTCACCATAAATAGGTATAGCGCCGATAAATTGGGGTACGATTTGCCAAATCAGAATTCGTGTCAATTTGTTGCTCGTTCCATAATCTCCGTCATCCGAGCGACAAATGTGGGCGGATCCACAGTATTTCCATCGACTAGCAACGCACCTTCGTAAAGCTGTAAAATACAATTCTTGATAAGAGCTTCATCGCCTTGGTTCTCGTTGAGTTGTGTAAGATTCTGTATCAACGGATGGGAAAAATTGAGCTCTAAGATGCGTTTGGAACCGGTGAACTCCTGATTCATCATTTTCATCATCCGCTCCATGTGGGCATCCATACCATCTGCTCCAACAACCAAGGTTGCCGCTGAATCAACCAGCCTTTTGGAAGCGACCACATCCTCCACCCTATCGCCGAGAATCTCCTTGAAAACAGAAATCAGGTTGGTATCTTCGGTCAAGGTTTCATCTTGGCTTTCTTCATCTGCTTTGAGATCTATATCCGCCTTTTCAATGCTCTTTAGCGGCTTCTCGTCATATTCAAGCAGATGGGGAATATTGAACAGATCAACGGGGTCGATGAAGAACAAGACCTCAACCCCTTGCTTCCTGAAATATTCCAAATTGGGATTTCGTTCTACCGCATCTCTGCTGTCACCTGACAAGTAATAGATCTCCTCCTGATCCTCCGACATTCCGGCGACATAATCCTGCAGCGAGGTAAACTTGCCACTCTCAGTTTTGGTCGACTCAAACCGCAAGAGCTCAAGCAGCCGATCTCTGTTGACAAAATCTGAACTGAGTCCTGTCTTGAAGAGTAAACTAAAATTTCTGAAAAATTTATCGTACCTCTCTGAGTCATTTTTCGCCCAATCTTCCAACAGAGAGAGTATCCTGCCGGTTAAGGTTTCCCGGATACGTGCCATGACGGGACTCGACTGTGTCACTTCGCGGGATACATTCAAGGGCAGATCTTCGGTATCCACCACCCCTGATATAAATCGAAGGTACTCAGGCAGAAGTTCCTTACAATCATCCTGAATAAAAACCTTACTCGAATACAGGTGTAGCGAACTTAGGTCTTCCTCTCTGAGGAATCTGAGCGGTTGCGTTTCCGGTATAAACATCAACGTTTTGAAATTCACGCGACCTTCGAGAGACAGATGCAGGTGACCGAGCGGAGGATTAAGGTCGTTAGATATGAATTTATAGAACTCATTCCGTTCTTCCTCAGTCACTTCATTCCTGTTCTTATGCCACAAGGCACTGACGGTATTCACCTGCTTTCCATTGACCGAAACAGGAAAATCAACAAAATTGGAGTATTTTGTAATCACCTGCTCAACCCGATACGACTGGCTAAAATCCTTGGACTCATCTTTCAACTTAAAGGAGATTTGCGTCCCTCTTTGCGGGCGTTCAATCTCCTTGATGGTAAATTTGCCCTCACCCGTTGACTGCCACCGGAATCCTTTCGAGTCGGCATCTGCATAGCGCGTTTCAATTGTAATTTCGTTCGTGAGCATAAACACCGAATAAAAACCGATACCGAACTGACCGATTAGGTCAGCATCGAAAGGTGTGTCTCCCTCCTTCATCTGCTCCAAAAATTCTAGTGTTCCCGAGCTGGCAACAGTGCCGATTCTTTCGGTCAAATCGTCCATAGTCATGCCGATGCCCGTATCCGTAATCGAGAAGGTCTGTGCATCAGAATCAACCGCAATGTCAATCCTCAAAGACGCTTCAGGACTTAGAATATTCTTATCCGTCAACTGTCTGAAGCGGATTTTATGCAACGCATCGGAAGCGTTGGAAATGAGTTCACGGATCGCAACTTCAGGGTGAGTATAAAGCGAGTGAACAATGAGATGCAGGAGTTGTTTCATCTCTGCTCTATACTCAAATTCTTGGATTTCTTCGGTGTTGGTACTATCAGTCATGATTCAAAATTCTCCTTTCGTCGTGGCTTCGTTAGATTATAGAAGTTGCACACTTCAGTAGGGAACAACGATCGTTGTTCCCTACGGGATCCTTGATGGTGCTCCTGCTGTAGTTGCCCGATTCATCGGGCGTTGGATATGGTGTCCTACGGCGATAAATCGCCGAACTACAGGACTTTGAGCGTTCAGCTGCGTAAGTCCTAATTATCAAGTCTGAAAAATCTCATTTGTCTGCTGCATCTAAGGTCCCTCAACCTTGTTCGCCATAACAAGATACACAGGATCTGTGTATTCATTGGTCTGTGGAGTGCAATCCAAAAATGTGACTTCCGCATAGCCGCCCGCCAAATGGAAGTAATGCTGCACCAATTGGGCGTGCTCAGCGTCAGAGGTTACACGCCAGATGTACACCGCTTTCGTTGGAAACAGACGATTGGAAAAAATGACGATGAACGGAGCATCTGGCTGAAGAATGCGATGCACCTCACGAAAAACCTCAATCGGTTTCGTAAGGTACTGCATCGAAACAGTCATAATTACCGCTGCAAATTCCCCGTCGTCAAAAGGGAGGGTTGGATCCGCATTAAGGTCATGAATTACATATTCGTCAAGGACAGGATTGACTTGAAGTTCAACCGCGTTCAATCCCAAGCCGACTATACGTTGAACGGGAAACCCTTCGGGTAGGTGGGAGAAGGCACTGCTCATCAGGTCTAATATGGCGGCATTTCTCGGTAAGGTTTGATCGAAAAATTCCTTGATTGCGGCGATTGCGTTGTCATCAATATGGGTGACGATACGGGGTTCGGTGTAAAATAGGCGATCATCGGTTTCGTCAATTCGTGTGAAGGCTTCAGGCGGGAATGCCGTTTTCATAATAATTTGGCTCATGTAAAGCAATGGTGCAAAAGAAACCGAGTTTTCAAGAAAAAACTCGGTTTATCTTCATACTTTGCACCCTCTTTTTATATGAGCGATTGACGTACTCCAAAAGCTGAAGCATTTGTCCCGATAAGATCGGGACGCTTTCTAATTGTGCGGTCAACAACGCTGCACCCCGTCGGGTGTCTTAATGCGTCTCTCGCAAGGGACAACGCCCTGCCCCTATGCCAGCATCTTTCCCTGCTTCCCGGTGCCGGTAACTGTAGAAACTATACTATATTTGTTCAGGAACATCAAACAAAAAATGCGCTAAAGCATGGGTGTATAGGCTTCGCCCCAACTGCTCCAAAGGTAAACCTTGGGGGTTTACCCCTAAAGGAATTTATGATAATTTTACAGTTTCCTAATCTCACCGCATACTCAATTGAATTTTTAGCAGGCGACGCAGCTCCTTAATTGGCTGCTTATGGTCATCAACCCGTAGATCGATATACCGATCATTAAAACCGCCCTCTCCACCATTTTCTCGTACAACAAGCAACGCTGCTGCCTGCTGCCCACGCCGATCTCCGCCTTTTTCCTGCCCTGCGATGAGTGCCGCCATCAGTTTTTCTGCCAGTTCCCCTTCCGTTTCCTCGAACGCCTGCCCCATCGCATCGACCACCGCTCCGCTCACCAGTAGGTTGCCCTGTGCTGAATAATCCCCTCCGCTGTGCGCGCCCGCCCATTCGAGACATTCATCGCCAGTGTAGTTAGCAACCTTACCATCTGCATCAATAATGCCCACCTGACGCTGAGATCTTCCATCATCGCTGTCCACAAGTTGATCCAACGCTTGTTGGGCGTTGAGTCCGTCTTCAAGAAGTTTCAAACCTTTGGATCCGTAGGTCGTATTTGTCCACGATTGGGTTGCAATTGCACCCACCCCTGCCCTTGCCCACGGAACGACCGCTCCAACGGCAAAAAACTTGGATTGAACAGCAACTCCAAGATCGCCATTCTCCGGGTCACGACCAACGATTGAAAAGGTTGTGATGGGGCGGTCAGGCACTGTGGAATTAGACGGATGAGATTCTGCGCCGGCGAAAGTAAGGAGGCTAGTATAGATTGTCGCACAGACAAACCGGACGGGTGACATGCAGGTAAGTCTCCTTCGTATGAATAGGAAAATAGGAAATTGGAGAGGCGAAAAAGGATCGGCAGGTTGCTCAACCTTCTTTTCTTCCAATCGTTCGTGTTTGACGCCAATCCCGTCCTAATGTTTATCGGATCGGATCTTCATCGCTTCCGCATGTCCTTGAAGCCCTTCAATCTGAGCGAGTTTGACAACAGCCGGCGTGACCTTTTCTAAGGCGGTTTTGGTATAGAAAATAATACTTGTTTTTTTCAGGAAGTCATCAACACTCAACGGTGATGCATATTTCGCTGCTCCACCCGTGGGCAGGATGTGATTGGGACCGGCGATGTAGTCACCGACGGATTCTGGGGTGTAGGGGCCCAGCATGATCGCTCCCGCATTACGGATGGTGCCGACCCACTCGATTGGATTTTCCACCTCCAACTCGACATGCTCAGGTGCGATTTCGTTGGTGATCTCTACCGCTTCAGCTAAATCCGCAACGACGAACGCTACACCGTAGTTTTCAAAGGCACCGGTCAGTTCAGATTGGCGGGGCAGCTTTTGTGCTTGTCGTTCAATTTCCGCACACACTTGCTCTGCAATTTCTCTTGATGTTGTAATGAGAATGGCAGAACATTCCACGCTGTGTTCTGCCTGCGAAATAAGGTCTGCTGCAACATAGGCAGGATTTGCGGTATGGTCGGCAATAATCAGCACTTCGCTGGGTCCCGCCAGCTTGTCAATATCGACGGGACCGTAGACCTCTTTCTTCGCAAGTTGAACATACAAATTGCCCGGTCCGACGATCTTATCCACCTTTGGAATCGTGTCCGTCCCGTAAGCCATGGCACCGACCGCTTGTGCACCGCCACACTTGTAAATCTCACGGACATCACATGCTGCCGCAGCGACAAGCATGTGTGGGTCAATCTTCCGATTTCGCATCGGTCCCATGAAGACCGCAATCTCCTCAACACCCGCGACCTTCGCAGGAACCAAATTCATTAACAGCGAAGAAACCAACAGCTGACTTACGGACGGAACACATACACCAACACGCCTTAGCGGGCGGATGAGGTGCCCTAAAACGACGCCATCTGCTTCGGTGGACAACCATGAATTTCGTAGCTGCTTTTGATGAAATCGCTCAATGTTCGTCCACGCAAGTCTGACCGCATCGTGGAATTCTGAATCGACCTGCACAGATGCATCATCAATCTCTGCATCTGTGACTCGCATCTCTTTGACAGTGATTCGTGGAGCGTCAAGCTTGCGTGTATATTTAATAACAGCTCGATCGCCATCTCTTTGGACATCTTGCAAAGTTTTACGGACAGTCCTCAGAATGTTTGGATCCTCTAATCCTCCACGCAGATTCAGTTTTTCGATGAAAGCCGCCGCTTCGTCCGAGTGGGCATCAAGAATGGCGATCACAGAAAATTCCTCGTTTCTTGTCAACGTTCGTACAGATTTAGGACTTACGCGGTTGAACGATGAGGTTTGTAGTTCAATGCTTCGGAACCGATGCGGGGCAAGTCCGAGAGGATCCCGTGACCGGGGCTGCCCCGCCTACGATAGGTGTAGAGTCTGAATATGCCCCTTGATGCCCGATGAATCCCCGATAAATCGGGACAGGCGGAACGGGACGTGGCACGTATTTCTGGTTACGGCATACGGAGTATGCCTACTACCTTTTTTAGTCGCTCACCCGGGTAATATCCGCGCCAATACCTGCCAGTTTCTGTTCAATGCCTTCGTACCCACGGTCGATATGATAGATACGGGAAACGACCGTTTCGCCCACCGCTGCCATGCCAGCGAGAACAAGTACCGCACCCGCACGTAGGTCTGATGCCATGACAGGCGCACCACTGAGCCGGAGCTTACCACGTATCACCGCATGGTTTCCTTCGACGCGAATATCTGCACCCATTCGATTAAGTTCACTCGCGTGCATGAAGCGATCTAGGTAAATACCTTCCGTAATGGTGCTAATACCCGGCGTGATACTGAGGAGTCCCATCATCTGCGCCTGCATGTCCGTGGGAAAGCCCGGATATGTATCAGTAGCGATATTGACTGCACGAAATTCTCGTGGTGCCGTCACACGGACACCGTCAGCTGTCCAATCCAATTCAACACCCGCCTCAATTAATTTTTCGGAGGTAGCACCGAGGTGTTCCGCAGGGGCACCCTTCACAAAAACGTCTCCCTTTGTAATAGCACCCGCAACCATGAACGTCCCTGCTTCGATGCGATCCGGAATGACAGTATATTCTGTACCGTGAAGCTGTTTGACGCCATGTATTGTCAAGTTAGAGGTGCCAATCCCTTTGATATCCGCGCCCATAGCATTGAGGAAATTTCCTAGGGCAGCGACCTCCGGTTCACAAGCAGCCCCACGAATAGTCGTTGTGCCGTCTGCCAATGCTGCAGCCATCATGACATTTGCGGTTGCTCCAACGCTTGAGCCGTGTGGTCCTCTAAGATACATCTCTGCACCGACTAGCCCATTCGCTCGTGCTATGATATAGCCGCTTTCAATCTCAACCTCTGCACCAAGTTGTTGCAGCCCTTTCAGGTGCAAATCCACCGGACGCGGACCGATGGCACAACCGCCAGGGAAAGAGACTTTTGCGATACCTAAACGTGCAACAAGGGGACCCAGCACATAAATTGACGCTCGCATTTTCCGGACAAGGTCATAGGGTGCTTCGTAAGCAACTCTGTCTCCCGGTTCTATATAGAGCGTTGAATTTTCAAGCTTCGCAGTCGCCCCGAGTACTTCAAGGACCGCACAGAGACTATCAATATCGTTCAGATTGGGAACGTTATGAATGACACTGGAACTGTCTGCAAGGATTGCAGCTGCAACAGCGATAGGAAGCGTTGCGTTTTTAGAACCACTAACTGGAATTGTACCTTCAAGCTGCTTGCCACCGTTGATGATTAGTCTATCCATGATGAATTCTCCTAACGTAAGAATCTGTGTTTCACTTCGGCTTGGATTGGGAAGGTGAGGCTCGCACCCTCGATTGGATCAGGTGCCAATCTCTGGATCCCATTTATAATAGATCTTAGAATTAATGAGACACTCCAAACCGGTGCGGTTGAAAACCGCATCTACCGGGGGGCTTGATTGAATCAGGTGCCAATCTCTGAATCCTGTTTAACCCTATACCGAAGTTGCAAAAAAATAGCTCAGAATAGATTGATGATGTCTATATGCATCAACGATGCCAAGTTAAAAACCGTTTCGTTGTGGGCTTGCTGGACTGATTTATCCCAAATTTGATGTGTTGGGATAACCACATGTCATCACGTTACCCCGCTCATTGTTATAGTGAATCTTAGAATTAATGAGACAATCCAAACCGGAGGGTTAGGAAAACGAAACTACCGTTCCACCGTTTGGTAGGCCCTGTTTCTAACTGCGCCTATTCGGTGCGGTTGGAAACCGCACCTACCGGCCCCGATAATTAGTTTACCCTGATTTATCGTCCGTTCCGAGAGCAGGGGGACAGGCGGACAACTACAATTCTGAAGTGCGTAACTCCTATTATTTTTCAAATTCACCATAATTGTATACTTTTAGCTGCGCCCACCTTCTCCCTCCTGCTTTTCGAGTCTCCGCCACAGTTGCCACTCTTCCGTCACCTCGACAAGTTGTTCTGCCGGAGCATCTCGGACCTCCAAAACGGTTAGCGTATCCTGTGGAATTTGCACCAAAATCTCCTCAAAATCAAGATCTCCAGATCCCGGCGGGTGATACGCTTCAAGGTCTTTGAGGTCGTGTAGGTTCACGCCAATGAGGTTCTCTGTGTACGCCTCCAGCCAACGCTGCGACCAACAGAGTCCCACCCGCTCCTGAAGCATAGCGTGGCCGACATCGTGCCAATACCGCATATTGCTTCCCTTGAACTTTTCTAAGAACAGTCCAACCTCGTCAAAATTGGGGATCTGGTAGTAGCGTGGGCGATTCTCAATAGCCAAGTAGACCTCCATCTGCAAAGCCATTTCATTCAACGCATCAAGACTGAACAGCGCAGCATCCTGATGTTTCGCCTCCTTGCGTTTACGCCACTCGGTCGCTTCCTCCACCTTCGTTCTAAATGCCTCAAATTCCCGCTCACCGTATTCGTAGAAACCGTACATCAGGTAGGAACGATCGTAGGTATCTACCTCACCCAAGTGAAGCACAACGATTGGAACTTCAATTTCGACTGCCAACTCCATCGTCCGGATCGTCTGTTTAACCGCTTCGTTCCGCGTATCCGCATCAAGACTTGCCAAATGAATAGGATCATTCTCCGCTTGTGATTGTGGGAGACCGTGTAGAACGGGACAAAAGTTGTGGATCGAGCAGATCTGCGTCGTTGCTAGGTGGGGCTTAATCTGCTCAATCTGTCCTCGTGTCAGATGTCGGCTGAGTTCAATCGCATCAAATCCAAGTTCCTTGAGTTCGTCAAGCAACGCGGCTCCATCAGGGCGTCTCAAAGCGTTCCACATTGTCGAAATTGCTAACATTTCATGACTCCCTCACAACGACTTTTCTGCCAACAACTTCGAGTTTGCCGGCTGCATACCACCGAACGACCTGTGGATACAGTTTATGCTCTTCAGTATGAATCCGCTTGAACAGGCTTTCTTCGTCATCATCGTCGAATATAGGCACCGAAACCTGTGCGATGATAGGTCCAGCATCAATCCCTTCATCCACAAAAAAAACGCTTATGCCGCTGACCTTAACGCCATACGCTAGCGTATCGGGTACAGGGTGCGCCCCCGGAAACGCAGGCAGTAGAGATGGATGAATATTGACGATACGGTTGCGGTACTTCCGCACAAACGCTGGCTGGAACAATTTCATAAAGCCTGCTAGAACAATTAGCTCCACTTCACACTTGTCAAGGATTTTTGAAATTTCCGCATCAAACGCATCTCGATTCGGAAAATCCCGGACTCTCACAACATGGGTGGGAATCCCGGCTTCCTTGGCACGGGTGAGCGCGTAGGCTTTCCTTCGATCACTCATCACTACAGCGATTTCAACTCCACTATTTTCGTCATGGTGGAGCTGATCGATTAATGCCTGTAAATTGGTTCCGCTGCCAGAGGCTAATACTGCAATTTTCATATTCGCTGATTGATTCCTCGCGCAACCTTTGAGTGGGCTCATAGCCTCTATTATACCCTATTTTTTGACCATGTTGTAAGTGCTAACTTTGTCTGAATCGCGGATTATCGCGGATTAAGGGATTACACGGATTCAAAAATCCGCGCTATCTATTTCATCTGTTTAATCTGTGATCCAGACATTTTCCGCCCCCGCCCCAATAGCAATTTCTTCAGGAGTCAAGTTGTATAATGAGTAACTGGTCAATCTCACTCCTCGGCTCCGCCTAAAGCGTCCGGGGATGGCGTTCTTGAAACGAATTTTGACCGTAGTGCGAGTTGAGTCGCTAAAAATAAAATGTCGTCCCGTCCATCTGGCCACGGTATAATATCAGCATGTAAAGGATGTATAGAAGTTTCGGGTTCAACCTTTTGCTGGAGAGCGTAAACATCTTTTGCCAAAAGGTCAGCTCGACCGTACAAGGTCTTACCTCTCGGTTCAGCCACAAACTCATTACCAATTGACCAAATCGTGCTTTCGCTCAGTGTTGAGGTACGGTAAACGGACAATCGTTTGTTTTTTGGTGGAACAAATGCTTTAGCTTTAACAGTCTGATCCGACGGGCGAAACTCATTTCTACTCAGTATGAAACGACTAATTCTTTCATTTGGATCAATTGTCATAACGGAGGTAAAGACCTGTAATCATGCCAATAACGGCGATAAGGTGAGGCATTGAAAAGGTTAATATCCCACGCGCTTGATTCCCCGCGCCGAAGATTCCAGCAAAAACGATGTGCCCATCTCCACCAAAACTCAAGGTAAATATCTTTTGTCCTTCTCGCCATTCGAGGCAGATTTCACCGTTGTCTAAGGGCATAATATCCGGTAAGGGCACGAATTTGTTAACCGTTTTCAAAAACCTGTCCACATCTTCGTAAGCCGTTTCTGGGATGGCATCTAGCTCTTGATCAAGCCTCCTTTCTTCTTCCGCTTCTGCTCGTACTTTTTGGAGTATCTTCTCTATATCCTTTGGGGCGGGGTCATCTAAATCTGTGTGAACAGCACTTCCTTCTATCTGAGGTGCTTTTGCCAGTGCTTTCCATGCTCGATCGTAGTTTCTTAGTATCTCGTCCAAGGCGATTTCTGGATCACTCGCTGATTCAGGCGCGGCTTCGCAGTCTTCTTGATTCTGAAGATAGATCAGATAGTCAACGACTGCTTTCAGGTTTTCTGTTGAGAGTTGTTTGATTAATTCAACTGCTTGTTGTTGTAGGTCTACTTTTCGCATGGTATTCCCTCTTTTGTTCTGTTTGCCTTTATTGTCAGAATCGCAGATTATCGCAGATTAAGGGATTACACGAAGACATTCTATAGACATAGCACTCCGCTGGAGTGCGGGACTTGGACCTACCACCGTTCTATAGACATGCCGCCCCGCTGGGGCGGAATACATACGGTTGTCAAGATAGGCATAGGATTTGTATATCAGTTCAATAATTTCCAAGACTTACGCACTTCAGATTACGTGACTTATAAAAAAAGATGGCTCATATAAAAAGAAAGTGCAAAGCACGAAAAGAAACCGAGTTTTCAAGAAAAAACTCGGTTTCTTTGCACTAAATCTTAACATGAGCGAAAAAGATATAATGTGTGACGAATTGTGCGTATGTAGGGAACGCAGATCTGCGTTCCCTACGAATATGTTCAACTGCGTAAGTTCTACCCTTAATTTGCCGCTAATTCAGCTTCAAGTGTTTCCACCACTTTCATTGCCTCAGAAAGTTCTTTTTTGACCACAGTTACAGTGCGAGCATGGCTGAGTGGGTTCAGGATAATACTTCGATACAGTTCAATCTCGTTAATGAGGCTCTGCCCTAAAAAGGGTGTGCCATCCCTTAATGTTCCTGTTTTTATTGGACCCCAGAAATCTTTGCTTGTCAGATCTTTCGGATTTTCGCAGTATCTGACTTGAAGATTCTTCTTATCACAGAATCTCTTGATAGCCGCTTCAAAGGCGGTGCGAAGATAAATGACGCAGGCTTTGTAGTCGTTGGTGGTGAAATATTCCTTCGCCTTTTCAAGATATGCCTTATTTTTCGCGTAGATTGGGATCTCGTATTCGTCAGTTTGATCGGAATAGAATTCGGCGTATTCCCACTCTGCATCAGATGTTCGTTGTCTGACAATCTCATACCACGCCTTATCATACGTCATCAAAAAGATTTGGTAGTCTGAGAAATACTCATCTAGGATATCAAGCACCGGCAGGCGGTTTGACATATCTAAGCCAATCAACACATCATCTAGGCCGAGAATCTTCAGGCGGCTTTCTGGCTGAATCAGGATTGATGAAAAGTAGATAGCGATAGCAATCGCCGATAATCTCGCCTCGTTTAGGAAGAGGTGATGCCTAGGAATATTTCTGTTGAAGAAATCAACCGTTAAGAGAATTTGTTGATTATCAAGCTTCTTTGTCTTGTTGTTATATTTAACTCTTGGAAAATCGAAGTTGAGTTTAATGTTGTTTTCAAATTTGCCAAGAATTTCAGATGCCCTCGGCTGCAGTTCTGCTAATCTGTTTGTTAATTCATCGTTGAAATTCGCTATCTGTCTTTCAAGGATTGCAATTTGACCTGCTGCATTTCGGCGTGGATATGGTGGTTGAATGTCAGCCCAATCATCCGCAAGGCTCCGACCCCCAATGTTGATGGTATTTGCCAAAAGCGTCTCAACCAGCAAATTGAACACATTCACAGCGTTACTTTCACGATGGATGTAGTGCGTCTCTAGAAGGGACTTATAGTCGAGAAAACCCTTTGTTTTTGATGCTTCAATAATCAGTTGGTCATCCGTCTCTCTAACGTTTTCCGACCATTCGTAGATCTCTTTTCTTGACCGTTCATTAGCACGGAGACCTAGTTTGATATAGCCCGCATCTGTGATAAAGATGTTCCGGTCGTTTTCAAATCTATGGGAAGGATCTTCGCCGGATTCCAAGAACAGCTTTAACGCAAAATACAGGGACGATTTTCCGCTCCCATTTTCACCGTAAATTAGTAGGTTCTTCCCTGACTTGCGTAGGTCAATTCGGTAGGTTCCGTAAAAGGCTCTGAAGTTTTTGATTTCAATCTCAGTAATTCTCACGCCTTGTCCTCAATGATACGGATCGGTTTAACGCTATTGAGAAAGAAAAGGTTCCGCCGGATCGGATGTGTTCTTTCATACAATCGCTCGAAGATCTCCTGTAACGCGGCCATTTTATCTCCCCGAATTTCTTCAAGCTGCGGCAACCGTTCATCCAACAACGGTTTGAAGAACTGCTTTTTCCCTTGATGCAGTGCTTCAGGTAGATAGGAGTCATAAACCAGTCCGTCAATGATCCGCTCAAAGTACCCGAGCATTATGAAGTCGCGGGCGTGTGCCAAATCCACCCCACTCGTCGTCGGTTGTCCCTGAAGGTAGATGAGGTAATCGACAATTTTGCCGATCAGGGATTTCTGCGTTGGTGTAAGATCGGGAATAGGGATTTGTTGCATATAGCGGCTGCGCGCCCGTAGATAATCGCCTGACAACTGGTTTGAAGTCTGCGAATAGAACCACTCCACAACGCGGGAATTGAGGAGACCGCACAACCACGTTTCCTCGGTCGGGATAAGGTAGCATGTATCCCCACAGTAAAATCCTTCTGTATCAACGGCAAAGGTTTGATGGTCGTAGTTATTTGGGCAGATCAACTTCGTTTGCGTAAAGAGTTCAGCGTTGCTTCTGGTGGTTGGCAGTTCGTACCATTTCTGTTTACCCGCCCTTTTGCTCAAGGCGGATTTATATTTTTCCAAATGTTTTCGGATGGCGGGATAACGGTCTATCTCTATGCGACGGTAGGCAAAAATTAACCATGAGTCCCCGATAGATCGGGATTTATCAACCGGTTTCGCTACCCCCCAGCGTCTGATGTCTCGTCCATGCAAAAACGGTTTCAAAATATCGGCGGATGCAGGATGATCGGCAATGAGTAGATCTCGCGTCGCACTATCCACGACAAAGGCTCCGCTCCCGCCGGTCCTGATTCCGAAAGTAGGGCGCGTTTGAACATATTGCGACAGGGGTGGGCCTGCATCACGAAGCTTTGCAAGTAGATTCAATATATCGGGCGATTCAAAGGGTGTACCATCGGGTCTCAAGAATTTTTCTGTCTTGGGATAACGGCTCCTTCGCCGTTGTGTTAGCATCGCGGCAATGTCTTCGGGCAATTTAATACGATTTGCCCGCTCATACGCCTCAATGCTTCTGTAGTCATTATGAAATGCAGCGACGATATCCATTCCCAAGTCTTTGGCAGTAGTCAGATCTGATTTGGCTTCTTCCCACTCTCTCAAGTGCAACCACGCCCGGCCGCGATTGTTATAGGCGTTGACGAAAACGGGATTTAGGGCTATCGCTTTAGTATAGTCTACGATCGCACGGTCATAATCGCCTTTTTCACTGTAAGCCACTCCACGATTGTTATAGACGTTGGTATCATTGGGATTGAACTTTATTATTTTATTAAAATCTTCAATGGCGCGGTCAAAATCGCCTTTGTTGAAATAAGCAGCCCCACGATTGTAGTAGGCACCGACAAGGCGTAACTCTAATTGTATTGCAGTGTTATAGTTTTCAATGGCGCGGTCAAAATCGCCTTTGTTGAAATAAGCAATCCCGCGGTTGTTATAGGCCTCAGCATAATTAGGTTTGCGTTTTATCGCCGTGCTATGGTCTGCGATAGCACGGTCAAAATCGCCCTTTTTGTCGTAGGCAACCCCACGATTGGTATACGGCTCGGCATAATCAGGGTTAAGTTCTATCGCTTTGTTGTAGTCTTCAATGGCACGGTCAAAATCGTGTTTTTTGTCATAAGCAGCACCACGATTGTTATATGGCTCAGCATAATTAGGTTTGCGTTTTATCGCCGTGTTAAAATCTGAGATAGCACGGTCAAAATCGCCTTTTTCACGGTAAGCAATTCCACGATTGTTATATGGCTCGGCATAATCGGGTTTGCGTTTTATCGCCGTGTTATAGTCTGCGATGGCACGGTCAAAATCGCCCTTTAACCCGTAAACAACGCCACGATTGTTATAGGCTTTGGCATAATTGGGATTGAGTCTTATCGCTGTGTTAAAATCTTCAATGGCACGGTCAACCTCACCTTTTTTGCCGTAAGCAATCCCACGATTGTTATAGGCTTCGACAAAATCAGGTTTGAGTGCTATCGCTTTGCTAAATTCTGCGATTGCTTTGTCCTGATCCCCGTTTTCGCTATAGGTGATGCCGCGGGTATTATGTGCCTCGGCATCTTCAGATATCAGGGCTATTGCTTTGGTAGTATCCCTGTTAGGTACACTTGTATGAGTGTAATCAAAGCTAGCAGTTGCTAAGTTGGGTACTAGCATGACCTCTTCTCCTTCGCGATACGGATTTTTTTTGGTGCCATAATAATCTGCTGATGGATAGGTGTCACCTAAATTTCACGGAGTAGACTGGCTGCACATTCTGTTTGATGCTTGGAAACGATCCGGAAGTCGTGAACTTGGGTTAAAATGAATATCCTAATTATTCGATTGGCGTGTTTTCTATCTGATCTAGCGTTTCAGAAAGTGGCAGAATACGGCTTTTGAGGGCTTGAGCCAACTGATTGTCTTTCTGAATTAGGGTGAGAACCATGCGCTCATAATCCTTTTGGTTGCGACATCTAAGGGTTGTTGCGATGATTTCAAAAGTTCGACTTTTACGCAGTGAGTAACGAGCAATAAGCTGATCTAGCTTACCCTCGTCAACGAGCTTATTGAAGCGATGCAGCTCCTCAGAATAGGGGCTTGGATCAATAGATACACAAATTGGTTGATTTGGGTTATCCATAATTGACTCCTTGGACGGAATTTGCAATAAGACTCTTTCACGTATTTGGCGTTCACATCGTAGTGAGGCCATTCGTTCAGCCGTTTTCTCCGCTTCCACTTTCAGGGCTTCAATCGCTTTCTGCTTGGCAGATTTGATGAGTTCGTCGGCATCGTAGCCAAGGGAATCCTCTTGTTGGCGAGCAACAGCGGCAATAGCGTCTGAGCAATAATAGAGAGCTTCAACCGAGTACACATCCAAGGCAAATACACCCTTTTCGGCGAGTTCCTTCACGTCGTCGTCCGTCCGGTTATCTCGGTCAATGAGGCCAAAGATCTCTACATGTACAGGGTGGATTCCTTGAGATCCACGCCACCCAAGCACCGCTTTTTGGACAGCCTCACAACTCTCTTGCGGAACTACAGAAAGCTCGGGAAAGAGAGTAGTGTAAAGGGAAAAATCTGGACCGTCAGGCTTGCCTTCCACGAATAGAATCTTTTTTCTGGATCCAAGGATTGCAAGTTTAAGTTCTTCCGGGAGTTCAGCGTTCGGCTCCAGGACATAGGCATCCCAAGCTATACATTGATCGCCGCTCCATCGACAAGATCTGAGCATGAGAATTTGTGCCTCTGGGTTAACAACTGGAAGTGCTATCTCATGAGTTGCAACAATAAATATGCAGTCCTCCCTTCTTTTGGCGAATAATGCCGAGAGAAATGGTTGGATGATAGATCGGTGGAGATGTCTTTCCGGTTCGTCGATTAGAAGCACCTTTCCGGGTTCAGCCGTGATGACATGCGCTGCGATGATCATTGCGTTCCGTTCACCATCTGACATTTCTGCAACACTGAAGGGATCTCCCTGGGGATGCCTTGCGAGTAGATTCCGGTCATCGGGATTTTCGACCGTAACTGTCAGCGTACCGAGAGCAAGCAATTCATTTATCTGATCGAACGGAGAAGGCGATTCAGCAGAAATATCTCGTGCTTTCGTGAGATCTTTACTATCTACATGACGAGCAATGGCACGGGCACGGGTGTTTTCTTTGGCAACCAAGTCAAATAGGATAGCAGATAAATCCTGCTGTGCCCTGAGATCTTTCCAGCGAGCCGCATTGGTTATGTGATAGCCTAGTGTTTGATCCTCATGTTGCTGGCGTTGTTCAGATGTAAAATCGCTGCTTCCTGAATTGAACCATGTTTGTCTGTGTGCAGCTATCCATTTAACCCGGTTATTCCTATTCTCTGAAACAAACCGCTGTATTAACGCCGATTTGCCAGAACCATTAGGTCCTACGATGAACAATGGATTACCAATCTTTAGTGTTAGTTGTATTGGATCGCTCGATATTCTCGGAATTTGCCAGTTTATGTCTCCCATGAAAAAATTCTTCCTTTCCCTCCTGTCCTTCAGTACGGTGTATCAGTAACGAATTTTAGGATTCCCAAGATTTTTGGACGCCCTCCTACCTATCCTTTAATCCTGAAAATCCTGATTCTGACGGTTTTCCTATTGTCAGAATCGCTGATTATCGCAGATTTAAGGATTACACAGATTCAAAAAAACCCGTCATACCATCATATTGAATACTCATCAAACGCATCGTCAAATGAAATTTTGCCTTCACACATTTGCTGCCGGACTTCCAATATCTTCCGTGCCGTAGGTAGTCCCTTCACTACAATTTTTGCCTCAATGTGCAACCGTTGAAATAATTGATTAAGTTCGTTTACAATATGCTCCCGCATACATGCCTGCGTCCACCTCAATGTTATATTTCTATAATTCCAGTAGAACTCATTTCGGTATTCTAGGTTGTCATCCCCGTGATTCCAGCCCCACCGCGTCATAATCCTTGCTACGAAAATTTCTATCTCCCTGACGTAAAGTTGGAAGTTGAAATATACAGGCCACTCTTGCATGCTCACTTCCTCCATTAAAAAAGGTGGGGTGGGATCCGGACAACGAGCTAGCTTCCTCAGCATTGCACGGTAACCTTGGTAACCACCCAACCTCTTCGGTATTGCGATATCCCAGATATCCTCCTCCGGTATCATAATGCAGCACCTTTCCCATACGCTACGGTCAGCCTTGGGAATTACCTGGATGTACCTCCCAAAGACATGAAACAACCGCAGGGACGTGAAATTATACAATCGGCGTGCTTCGCCAGTTTCCACATCTCGGATAATCTCATGTACGACACGACCATGCGATATAAGATAACGAGCAAGCTGCTCTACTGAATCACTCAACAACTCCTCCAATCTACGCCAGTCATGCCAATCCGTACTAGTGAGTGATTCCAGAATTGCAACCGCGTGGGATTTATGTTCCGAATCGCCTTGTATGTCCACAGAGAAATTTGGGGACTGAAGCGATTCACCGCCAATTGGCATTACCGCTAGGGAAGCATGTCGTTTGAACACATGTGTATTTGTATTGAAATCAATTTCTTCTCGTAAACTTGGAAAGTACTTGGCAGCGCGTGGTGCTTTCAATTGTTCACAGGATTCAGATCTCATGATGATTCGTCCATCGTATCGCGACTTTCCTCCCTTCTAATTGCTTCTTCGATATCCCCATGCCGCAGCAGCCTACCGAAATCCAAGTTTTTCCCATCTTCTCGCTGGCAAACATATTTCGCGATAAAAATGTCAATCCCATCGTAAAATAAAAAGTCGTCGTTTCTTGCGAATACTCTCACCAACGGACTTTTGTGTATCACAACAGTCTCGGTACCACCAAGGATGCCACCATAATCGAGGGCAATCTCTTTACGTTCCACATCCCCCAGTCGTCGTTGTATCATCTGCATCCATCTGGTTCTATTTGTGCTTCGGTGTGCTATCTCGAACGCTGATTCGGTGAGCGAGACAGCTTCAGCGAGAAACTTAAGCAGCGGAAGCTGCGACTGAGCTGAATCCTGGTCGAGATAATTGTCCCACTCCTTCACTATCGGTTCCTTCAGGCATACTGTATCGTGATAGTCAGAAAGTAGGTATGCGTAACCGCTAACTTCCATTAGGTCCAAAAGAGGCGCAACAGCGATTTTTAGATCTCTTTCAATTTGCCATACCGACATGTTTTCTTTAGGTTTCAGTTTTTCAAACTGTAGTGAGCTGCCATAAAAGTAACTTTTGAAAAGTGCGTCAACCATATCGCAATCATTTTCACACATAGCAGTAAGTAACGCTTCTCCAACGTTGTGCAGAAATTGTCCCGCAAAGTCTGGATACGATTCTGGTTTTGAGATCAAAGATAGTAGGATATTCTCAGTGGACATGAGCTTTAGAAGTTTTTTTTCTCGCTGCTTCCCTTTTTCTATTAACTTATCAATGTCCAAGCTTGGCCAGAGAAGATTTTCTATTCTTCGATCAGAATTGAGATCGCTCCAAAGATGGTCCAGAGTATTTGTGTGATGATCCAGTTTGTTCCAATACTCTAACTCTGTTGATATCATTACCGCTGCCAACCATGGATGCTTTGAAGATGTTGCGATCTCTATCCAATGCTTATAGAGATCGCCTGCTTTTTCATAAAAAAAACTCATTGCAGTCAGAAGGTTCTTTGCCTCCTGTTGTGCTATCAGCTCTTGAATATACCAAGAAGGACTGATGACGCACCCTTCAACTCTTTCCTCGAATTCAAGCCTTGAGCGCAGCCATTCAAGTTGTGTCAGAATATGTACAGCAAATCCGGCTTTGTAGATTGATTGCTCTGACTTCCATGTAATACGATGGATACGCTGAAGTATCTCAGCCCGTCCATAAGATTCAATAGCACTAATATAGGCCAGAAGAACATTAATCGGCATCATTGCCAACTGTTCACAAATTTGCATGTGTTCCAGGGGTTCTTCTGCAACAACCTTATCCTTCTTGACAAAAATAAGAGCTTCACAATGGGAAAAAATATCGCGTATCAGGTCGAATGCAAATTCCACCTGCTGCTCTTTTACAAGTTGTTGGATATAAGCGTCAAGATCGCCGAGGAGTTTGTCAGCTAAAGCATAACGTTTGTTTCTTATGTTGATTTCCAGACAACCTTTCACGATTGGTAATATTGCAGCTTCAATCCATCTTGGG
The DNA here is from genome assembly GCA_965208425.1 of Candidatus Poribacteria bacterium. Taxonomy (GTDB): domain Bacteria; phylum Poribacteria; class WGA-4E; order WGA-4E; family PCPOR2b; genus PCPOR2b. The sequence goes on from OZ242335.1 coordinate 6,162,167, forward strand.
TCGCTTACGAGTTTTGGCCGCAGTCCGGTAGCAGTCTCGTGTGCCAGAGATGTTTCTGTATCACCTGATACCAATCTGGATGCATGACTCGCTTCTCGTACCATAGGCTATCGGTCGGAATCAATTTTTTTCCTGTTTCATAGTACATGAGAAATAAGAGGAGACGTTTGCACAGATTGGCAAATGGCTGGCCATTCAGATGCAGTTCTTTTTCCGCTATTTCAGACACAGCAGTAAGCGTTTCTATGGCCCTTTGAGCAACTCTATAAGCATGATTTTGGAATGATTGATCAGACCAGCGATAACCACCAGCTTGCATTTGTAGATAATACCGTCGTAACTGTTTGAACAAGCGATCAGAGAGGGTCGTGGGATCAGACAGATAAAACGCGCGTGCTCCCAATCGAACGAATCCAATAATTGTCAATCCTGCCCCTAGTAGAAGTAGTGGTATTGCCAGTATGATTGGTTCGCGACCTAGGGCGTGGAAAATGAGTAAGCATACACCGAAATAGGTAAATACAGCGATGCAGCCCATGTAAGCGTTACCGACTTGTTCTTTAGCTAGTAAGCTTCGGATGTTATTGGGGACCTTCGCATAGATAGCACCACCTAGAACGCTAATGGCAGCATAATAAAGACCGATGAATAAACCTCCGGCACCTACGACGGTAGCGAGCAGAGTTCCGTAGTGGTTCTCTTTGGGGATGGTAAAGCCTATTTCTGTGAACAAGGAAACGAAATATGAGTTAGTAATTTGGAGACCGAAGACTGTGAGGGGCACCAAGACCAGTTCGACTAGCGTGGACTTCAGTAGAGACAATAGAAATTTTGTTGTTGTACTCTCCTCCCGCATCCAGTGTTTCATTCCGAACAGCATTCGATAACTGACGAATACGAGATGTGAAAGAGCTCTTTTGGTCCTCCAGAAGAGCCGGGTTTGGGCGAAAAAAAGAAACAAGGAATTAAGCATTGTTGGTCACTATAGGAGTTAGATTCTGTTGACATTTGGGGACAAAACAGATGGTAAAAAACAGGCAATAAGTATACCCCACAAATGTTAAGAATTCCACATAAATATTAAGTATTGCAAATGGCACGAACAAGTGGATATGGGGATCCCCTTTACAAAATCGTTCCAAAGGACTTATCCTGTTAATCCTTCAATCCTGAAAATCCTGATTCAGACATTTTCCGCCCCCTCCACAATAGCGATTTCTTCAGGAGTCAAGTTGTATAATGAGTATACTTGTTGGTTGATTTTCTCTTCAAGAGCATCTGTGTCTCCATCATAGTTTAATTTTTTAATACATAGAATTTGCTCTACTAGGGTTACGATTCGATCGTGCTTTACTTTTCCACCTGAACTAGCGAAGTCTAGAGAAGGAAGTGGCAATTGTTCAATGTACTGTTTACTCGCAGCAAAATAGCCACTCCTGAAATTCGTTGAAACTTGCTTTAGATAAAAATCAAGCAAACGGGAATTTAATAAGCCGCATAAAAAAGCCAAACTTCCAAACGAGCGACGGATTGTGATTCCATAGCCACCTGTAGTTACATTGATAAAATAATAGTTATCATCATAGTCTAAATACGCCGATAATTCTGTAATCATATAAGGTATCATTAATTTTGGCTGCTCCCAAAGCCCAAGATTTTGAGTCCGACCAAAACGATACCATTGTTCATCTGTAAATTTACCCTTTTCGCGTGCTTCCAGAACTTTTCTGTTACGATTTAGATATGCCCAAGCTAATGGATAATTCTGTTGCATTTCATTTTCAGAGAACAGTCTTGCAGAGTGATTTTTAATTTCATAGGGAAAAAGGACAAAAGCTGACGGTCTCGCTCTATATCGATGAACGTGACCACTACGAATAACAGGTTTTAGCACTTCTAACTCAACCGGAACCCACTCCATGAGAGATTCAGAATATATATCAATTATGTCCTCTTCTTGATTAATCTCATATTTTTTGAAGAGAAGAACCTTGTCTGTACTTGTAATTAATCCCTGATAAATCCTATTTGACACATCCGCTAATTTTAAGGGCATTTTACGTAATTTATCAAAAACCCTTCCCTCTTTTCCCACCACAAAATTCCACGCTGCACTCGTGACCTCTGTAGCCGAAACCATTCCTTCAACAGTCTCCCCTCTGTTACGCCACGCGAGTATATCGTTCACTTTGATGAAGCGAAAATCATTACTACCACCTTTATTCAAAAAGAGCAAACAAGTATAGTTAGTTGCCCCCTCGAAAATCTGCTCATCTCCAAAGTGAACGATACTTTTCAGATATTTCCCTCTTGCGATCAACCTTCGCAAACCTTCGCCATATTTTGCATTGAAAAACTTATGTGGCAAAATATACGCTAATTGTCCATGACCATTTAGTAAAGCCAACCCTTTTTCCGCGAAGATCACATAAACATCATAGCTGCTAACTGCCGATTTATAATATTCATTATACAATATTTTCAGTCCCGGGTCCAAACTTTGCACTCGAATATACGGCGGGTTCCCAATTACTACATCAAACCCCTCCGCCACACCAAACATCCACTCCGGATCAAACCACTCCGCGCTTGAGTTCTGGTCGTAGGGGTCCCAAGCGGCGACTTTATTCGCATCATCGGCGGGCATACCGATATGCTTTAATTCCGTTGCTAACGCTTGACGCAATTTCTTGTCTTCTCGTTTACACGCCAGTTTCTGTGGGCGGGTTGTGGCATGGAAATGCCGCTCACGATTTTCGCCCAATTCTACCTCCAGAGCTTTCGCTTGGGGACTGGTCAGAGTTCGCTCTCCCTCAAGGCCGATGAGTGTGTTCGCTGCGATAAACCGCGTCTCCAGATTCGGCAGCGGCTTAATCCCAAAGTTATCGGCATTGTTATCCGGCTCCTGCTCAATGGCGAGGGAGATGAAGAAGCGGAGTTTAGCGATTTGGCAGGCGATGGATTGAATGTCCAAGCCGAAGATGCTATTTTGGATGAGGTATAACTTCCGTCCGAAATCCCCCGAATAGTTTTCAAAGATTCTGCTAATTTCCTTGAGCTCTTCGTCGCGGGTCTGTCTATCCTTTGTATCAAACGCAGCCGCCGCCCGCTGGATGGCACGTTCTTTCTGTAGCTGCTCCCACCGGGCGTTATCGGGGTCAAGCCGCCGCAGTGCGAGGGTCAATTTGTGCAGCACCCCCATCGGAAACGCACCCGACCCCACCGCCGGATCTAGTATTTTGAGTTCTGAAATTGCCCGCACCACCGCGTCGGCTTCGCGGCTGTCGAAAAATTCGCTCGCATCGTCAAACGCCTTTGCGTAGTCGAACAGATAGCGCAGCCGCTCGTCCGTTGACGACACCTGCGCTGCGAGTGCTGCCACCAGTGCCTCCTCCACCATATAGTCCACGATGGGGCGCGGGGTGTAGTAGGAGCCGGTCTGTTTCCGTGCTGTTGCGCCGGTTTCGGGGTTATAGGCGGCGAGTAGGTTTTCAAACACCTTGCCGAGTAGTTCCGGATCTAACGCGACCTCTTGCTCTATCGGTGTGTTCTCCTCAACGGTGAACTTGTAGCCTTTCAACAGAGGAATCAGACCGCGATCGACATCAAAGAATAGATGGTTGGGAAGGCTTAACTTTTTGTAGTGTTCATCGGAAAAGCAGTCAATCCGATAGCCGCCGTCGCGTGTCGCTTCCTCGCTATCAAGGCAGTCAAACAAGCCGCCGTTGATAAATGGTGTTTTTTCAAATAGCGTCAACAGTTTATCGGGGTCGGTTACCTGATCTTTGTAGCGATACAGTGAGAAATTGCGATGCCCTGTGTTTCCGCCTTTGGTGAACCGACGCTTCTCTATCTCGGTGTTCAGTGTCGCAAAAAACAGGTTCTGTAGCACGGCGCGATAGTAGGAATCGCCGGTGTCCTGATCGTAATCCTTCAGCAATGGGGCGATTTGTGTCTCACTGAACAGTGCATCGGCGATCAGTCCCTTCTCCTTGATGAACCAGACGAACAGCAGGCGCGTGATTAGGCGAATGACGTGCTCCTCCGGCTTCAAAGCGCGCTTTTCATTTGTTGGAAACTTCCCCTCAGCAACCGCCCATTCAAACCAGGTGAACAACTCCCGGTAGAATTTCCTGTTGAGTTCTTCGGTGTCCAGTGTCTTTGCCCAGGCACGATGCAGCTCGACAAAATTGTGGATACCGTGCGTTTGGTTCAACGGTTCAAGGGCAAGATCGAAGAGGATGTCGATGTGGGCGCGGTGGGGGTCCTTGAAATCAATATCCTTGATGAGGGTTACTTTTTCGAGGACATCGCGGGATGGGTCGGAGGTGTGCAAACGGCGATCGATAATTGACAACGTGAGCGTCTCGCCGTGCTGAAAGAGCAGCATCGCGGGCATTATGAACAATTTGTTGATTTCGCGGGTGATTTGTGACAGTTGGGTGCGGTTGTAATTGCTGCCTTCCAACCGGAGCGCGAAGAAAAGGTAGGATTGGATGATGGTGTTATCCACCTGCGTCTGGCTGGGATCGAACAGCCATCCGGTTGCATCTGTGAGCGTCAGGTCATCGCCGCTGAGTTGGAAAAGCAGGTCAATGGAGCTCCACTCCCCTGTCAATGCCCTATCGTGATTTAGTTTGCCTTGCGAATCGTACGCGGCGATAAACGCCTCGGCGGTGTTCGATTCAAGGGCTAGGGTCCTTTCGCTCTGATAGCCGAGTGTGTTGAGCAGGTTTCGGGCGTTTTGGACGAGGCCCCCCGTGGTGAAGCGGTTTAGGGCTTTCGTGATGGCGGCTTTGTGTTGTGGGTCGTTCATTGAAAACCCCTTGGCTCATTTCAACTGTCGCTCATATTATGGTAGATTTTAGGATTAATGAGACACTCCAAATCGGCGCAGTTGCAAACAGCGCCTACCAAACATGGGGAGCGAAAGTGTTTATTTATTTTTTCAATTCACTATAAGAAATCGTGCAACAGAAACCAAGTTTTCAAGTCCCGATTCTCGGGATGATCGACTAGTCGGCAAAAAACTCGGTTTCTATAACTGTTTCATGATTGCACGATCTGCCGCCCATGCACCGGAGGATGTATTAGAGATTACGGTTATAATTGTATCCTTCGCAGGGCATGTGCTCTTGAAAGAAACGCCGGCATCCCAACCGATGAGAAAGTGAACTGGATTTCCGCCCTCCTCATGGTCAATCCAGATACCGTGACCGTAAAATCTATTATCTTTGTCTTTGACCGCCTTTTCCAGAAACAGATTCGTCAACTGTTTAGAAAGGATTTTTTCGTCAAAAAATGCCCTCCACAACTTGTCCATATCTTTTACTGTTGTGAAAGCCCCCGCATCAGATGATCCGACAATTGGCAAGGTAAAAATGTTGGTTCTCCAACCGTCGTCCTCGTCAATATATCCGAAAGCCGTGCGTTCTGGCAAACGGTCCATCGCAAAAAATCCCGAATCACTCATGTCGCATAACTCAAAGATATTTTCTTGTATAAAGTCGATATAGGGCGTTCCTGAGATTTCTTCAATGACGATTCCTAGTAGAATAAACCCTCCGTTTGAGTAGGAAAACCTTTCCCCTGGGTTAAACTTCATTTTTCCATCACGAAATAGCGGTATGTAATCCTTGAGATCTCTTAGTTCAAAACAGGGGATAGCCAATTGAAAATTATCGACATCCGCAATAAGTTCCTCATCATAATAGTCGTAAACCCCAGAGGTATGGGTTAAGAGGTGGTGGATAGTGACATCTTCTGAAATATTCGGAAAATCAATATTTACACAGTCACACAACCTTGAAGTTAAAGAGAGTTCGCCACGGTCGATCAGTTTTCCGATTCCGAGCGCAGTCAGAAACTTTGTTCCTGACGCTATTCCGAAACGGGTGTCGATAGTATTCGGAATTTTATTGCTCCTATCCGCATAGCCGTAGGCTTCTTCAAATTCTACGTTTCCGTCAAGTTTAACGAAAATCACGCCTGAAAAGCTAGTCTCACTGACGGTTTGTTCTATCACCTGATTTAACTGAGGGGCGTACATAAATACCTTTCCATGTGTCCGTGCATCAGCAGAAGGATCGCTTGCCCGCTGTAGGAGAGGCGGCTTCGCCTCAATGCACACTCTCGAATGCTTCTTAGCTGTGATGCAGCCGATAACCCGTGCAATATACACCATCCGTTTAAGCGATTGAGATAAATGACACCTGTCGCCCCGCTGGGGCTTGGCAGAAGTTTTATCGCCCTTCTATAAACATATCGCCCCGCTGGGGCTAAATACATGCTTCACGTCCTCTATCCTGAAAATCCTTAAATTCTGAGTATCCTGATTCAGACAATAATCCGTGTCATCTGTGTCATCTGCTTAATCCGCAATTCAGACAAAAAAAGTAATTATGCACACCCCCATCTAAGTAGCAGCACCTTTTCGACTGGAACTTCGCTCAACTTGCCAGCACGAGCATGGAGAACGTAGGAGTTATGGTACATCGTTTTGAGGGTATCGACGGAGGAGATATCCACGCCACCGAGGCGATCAGTTTTGAGGTTTGGTTCAGCCATGATGGGCATCGGTGTTTCTCGCTTTCTGCGTGTATCATCGGGGCTAGGAAGCCCCTCCCACAATCGATAAAAATATATCACGCACTATGAACAGCGTCAAGGTTAAATCTACCATTGGCGGGAAAGGATGGTGCACTACCCGAAGGAGCGTCAGTGTTTCGTACTTGACCGCCTTCCAGGTATGTGATACAGTGATTTGGAATCTGCAGCCTCGTTGAAACGGTTGGTTCATTCATTCTTCTTACGTTCCACCCTTCGGATACACATGTCGCCCCGCTGGGGCTTTAGGATATTTGTTTATCCGTGTCCTATAAACATGTCGCCCCTCTGGGGCTAAATGAACCGCTGAACCAATGATTTTCACGTATCACGTTATTAACAGCTGCAAACTAGTGCTCAGTCAGATAAGTTTTACAATTATAGGACTTACGCATTCCAGATTGTAGTTGCCCGATTCATCGGGCGTATCGGGGCAGGTCCCGATTTATCGGGATCCTCGCTTCGCGGGAGATGCCCCTCCCACACACCCCTCAGTGCCCGCTAAAGGGGGCGAAAGGGCTTTGACCGTTCGGCTGGGCAAGTCCTGATATGTTATTGTTTGCTTGCAATCAATATACACAAGCATAATTTGCCTGACAGGGTACTAGCACTATTGGTCAATAGGCCGAGGTAAGAAACGATTATGTCCAAACTCCGAATTGCTGTCATCGGGGTGGGAGCCAACCGCGGCTCTCGCGCTCGTCAGTATATAGAAGCAATTACACGCTTGACCGAGCACTACGAACTCGCTGCTATCTGCGACCGCAATCCTCAAGTGCTTCAGGAGGTGGCAACCCAGTATGGGATAAAGGCGCGCTACGAAAGCGTGGCTGCCCTTTTTGATGCTGAGAAGCCAGATGTCATACTTAGCTTGGCACCGAAGGATTCCCATATTGTCATTGCCCTTACCGCAGCGCGGCACGGCGCACATATCATCACGGAAATACCAGTGGCGTTGACACGACGCTACGCCGCAGCAATTGCCGAAACGTGCCGGTCAGCGGGGGTACTTTGGGAGGTAGCAGAGCAGGTTTGGCTCTGGCCCGCAGAGCGTCTCAAGAGACAGATTATTGAGGCCGGGGGTATTGGTAAACTCACCCATGCCCGGCTGTGGTATCTGACCGGACAGTATCACGGTTTCAATGGGGTCAGGTCGCTTTTGGGGGCAAGGGCAACTCGCGTTCTCGGCTACTGTGGAGAGGTGGAAACCGAACCCTATATTGCCTACGGTGGAGAACCCGAGTCAACGATAAAATGGGACCAAGCGGTAATTGAGTTTGATAATGGTGTGACCTGCCTGTTTGAGAAACCGCCGCGCGCCTTTCCATTGCGGGAACAGACTTTTTCAACGGGTTGGCAGGTCGAGGGCACAAAGGGGCATTTCGATCGAAACCGGCTCGCGCTGTATGGAGAACCCCATCCTTACGAAATTACAGAGCAGTACACCGAAATGGAGGGAGAACGTATACTTGAGGCGGTCCGGGTGGACACTGACCCGCCGATGGTTTGGGAAAATCCCTTCAAATCGTTCCGTATCGGCTCACCGGATGACGTTGCGAAGGCGAGCATCCTCGTCAGCTTTCACCGTGCAATTACACAAGGAGGAACGCCACAGTACGGGGCAGAAAACGCACTACATGATTGGGAGATCTGTCTTGCGATTCGCGAAAGTGCCCGTCTGGGAAACACTTGGGTGACGTTACCCTTAGAAGGTCCGACTGAGTTAGAGGGTCAGATCGAGGCGGAGTTTGCCCGACGCTATGGACACGACCCGATTGAGGAGACTGAAGCCCTTCTGGACACCTCTTTTGGCCGGTCAGCCACACTATGGCCCTTCGCGCATTGGCTTTGAACTGTCAGAAACACGGCTCATGTGAAAAGAAAGTGCAAGTCCCGATTCATCGGGATTCCGCTGCCGTTCCGAGCATCCCGAGAATGGGGACTTGCGGAACACGAAGAGAAACCGAGTTTTCAAGAAAAAACTCGGTTTCTTTACACGATTTCTTAACGTGAGCGAAGGACGCTGGCAGGGATCAAAAGCTGATTCCTACACATCCGGAGGCCGATTGTGCCACTCGGTGGCTCCTTCGTAGGCGTGACCAATCTGGCATAACAACGGTTCTGACAGGTGCTTACCCACCCACTGAATGCTTAGAGGAAGCCCTTCGTTGTTGAATCCACACGGTACTGATAATGTTGGTGCCCCGTTGAAATCAAACGGCGCGGTGAATCGTTGGAATTTCGGTTCTCGGTTTTCCGGCAGGGGTCCATATAATTCTTCTGGCTTGACGAGGTGCGGTGGTGCGGATGTTGACGGACAGACCAATACATCAATCTCCTCAAACACACGGCGGAGATGCCCTGTGCAGGCAGCGCGTAAGTTGTTGGCTTTGGCGTACTCTGCCCCTGTCACCCTCGCCCCTTTATCCAGCCACCCACGAAACCAAGGACCGTAGTCGTCTCTTCGGGAGGGGTAGGTCGCTTCGTGGGCGGCAACCGCTTCAGCGGAACACAAAACGGGCCACGCAGCGACGTACGGGTCCATATCCGGCAGCTGCACATCGACAATCTCAGCACCCAAACCTTCCAGAACCTTTACGCCAGCTAGCACCGCTTCTGCGAGTTCAGGGTCAATATCTTGGGTAGCGTATTGCAAGTCCAATCCGATACGAACACCTTTTACACCCTTGTCTATATCTTCGAGCATGTCTGGTACAGGAGCCGGCAGGGATGTGGGATCATTCGGATCGAAACCGGAGATGGTTTCAAGCACAATGCCTGCGTCGGCGGTGCTCCGTGTCAGGGGTCCAACATGGTCGAGCGATTCAGCCAAAGCCAACACGCCGTACCGACTGACTCGCCCCCATGTGGGTTTGAGACCTACTGTGCCGCAATGTGCGGCGGGGAAACGAATCGAACCACCGGTATCGCTGCCCAGAGACCCGAAACACAGACCGGCTGCTGTTGCGACGCCGGATCCACTGGAGGAAGCACCCGCAAATCGTTCGGCATTCCACGGGTTGATGGGAATCCTGAATTTGGGATTGTAACCGCCCATCGCGCCTTCCGTAAGATTGAGCTTGCCTAGTAGCACCGCTCCAGCCGACTCTAGCTTTGCTACAACGGTAGAATCGAAGTCAGGGACATGCTCGGCGAGTGCCTGTGTTCCTCCCATCGTGTGGACACCCTTGGTAAAACATAGATCTTTTACGGCTATCGGTACGCCATGGAGCGGTCCGCGATACACGCCAGATGTGATTTCCGCCTCAGCTTTCTGAGCTGCCGTGATCGCGTGGTCTGCCATAACGGTGGCGTAGCTTTTGAGGTGGCTATCAAGTTGGTCAATGCGATCCAGTATTGCGGTGGTAACCTCTACAGGCGATATATGTTTCGCTTTTATTAGTTCGGATACTTCAGTAATCGTTTTGAAGTGAAGTGGTATTTTGCTCATTTTTTTATTCCCTCACAGAAGTTTGTCGCTAGGGCGTGTTGACATTTTGAAGTTGCTGATTCGGCAACCGGTGTAATCATCAGGCAATCTGCCATAAGTAGCGCGAACTGTTAGTTTGCAGGCTGGATCACAATCTAACAGATCGTGGTACAAAAGAGCATTTTTACGAAACAGCTTTTTGAACAGGAGGCATCCCGATGGAAAACGGAGTTGGGTTTCACTCTATCTGTCTATAAACAGGTGTTGTTGGACGACGGAGCCTCTATTGGACTTGATAGGGATTGCCGTTTAACCGTTCAACCCAACCTACGGACTCTTGCCATGTGCAGTATCCAACTATAGTGGATCTTAAAATTAATGAGACGCTCTAAACCGGTGCGGTTAGAAACCGCACCTACCGGGGGCCGTGTGAGTGTTCAATCGCGCATCAATTCTACACGAAAATCGGAGGAATGACGAGAAAAAACAGTTTTGCGATACCTTATGCGATTCGGCTAAAACACTTGTAATTGAGTTTTTGCACCTAACATGATATACTAAACACATCATAACAAATAAGCAATCAAAGGTTTATTCCAAAGACGGAGAGATATATGCCACGGGAATATGGGATTGAACAGGTACGAAATATCGGCATCATGGCGCATATCGATGCCGGCAAGACAACGACCACTGAACGCATCTTATTCTATACCGGCAAAAAACATAAAATCGGTGACATCGACGATGGCACCACGGATATGGATTGGATGGTTCAAGAACGTGAGCGCGGCGTGACTATCACTGCGGCAGCGACAACCTGCTTTTGGCGCGACCACGCGATTCACCTGATTGATACACCGGGGCACGTTGACTTTACTGTCGAAGTTGAGCGCTCCCTACGTGTACTTGATGGAGCGGTTGCCCTATTTTGTGCTGTCGGCGGCGTTGAACCCCAATCCGAAACGGTATGGCATCAAGCAGAGCGTTATCACATTCCACGAATCGCTTTCGTGAACAAGATGGACCGGTTGGGGGCGAATTTTCCCCGTGTTATCGAAATGATGAAAGAACGATTGGGAGCCAATCCGTTGATTCTCCAACTGCCAATCGGTGCTGAAAGTCAGTTTTCAGGTGTCGTGGATCTTATTCGTATGCAAGCCCTCCGTTGGCATGAAAAGGACCAAGGACAGACCTTTGACGTGACGGAGATCCCTGCGGAATTGGGTGCAGCAGCGGAGGAAGCACGTGAGGAGTTGGTCGAAACCGTTGCAAGCGAAGATGATGCCCTATTGGAAAAATACCTCGAAGGCGAGGAAATCACAGAAGCAGAACTTCTGGCGGGGATTCGTCGCGCAACCTTAAAAAATAGACTCGTCCCGGTGTTGTGTGGAACGGCTCTGAAGAATCAAGGCGTCCAACCGTTACTCGATGCCGTTATTGATTTCCTTCCGGCGCCGACTGATGTGCCTCCGATTGAGGGCATCGTCCCGCGCAAAGACCACAAGGAAGAGCGAGAGTCGAAAGATGATGCGCCGTTTGCTGCGTTAGCATTCAAGATTGCCAGAGATCCGAATGTGGCTAAGATAGTTTACTGCCGTATCTATTCGGGGACGCTCAAACGTGGGGAGGTCGTTTACAACGTAACAACAGACACAAAAGAGCGGGTAACACGAATCTTGCAGATGCACGCGAACAAACGGGAAACCTGTGATGAAGCCCACGCAGGAGACATCGTCGCACTTGTTGGATTGAAAAACACCACCACCGGGGATTCGTTGACGACTGCCTCGCAGCCAATTCTGTTGGAATCAATGGTATTTCCAGAGCCGGTTATCTCTGTCGCGATTGAACCGAGGTCCGAAAGGGATAAAGATGCGCTTGAAGAAACACTTGATTTCATGATGGAAGAGGACCCAACCTTTACTGTGCAGATCGACGATGAAACCGGGCAGCGTGTGATCTCAGGTATGGGAGAACTTCATCTAGAGATTTTGACGGATCGGATGCTGCGCGAATTTCAAGTCAATGCGCGTGTCAGCAAGTTACAGGTTGCCTACCGTGAGACAATCAGCCAAGTCGCTGAAGCGCAAGGCAAATATATTCATAAGATTGATGACGAGGGCATCTATGGAGATGTCATACTCAAGTTGGAACCGCTACCGAGAGGGATGGGATTTGACTTTGTGGATGAAAGCAACGAACTAGACATGCCTCGCCAATACGTCGCCGCCGTTGAGCAAGGGGCACGAAACGCGATGTCAAACGGGGTGTTAAGTGGATTCCCCATGCAGGATATCAAAGTGGTTCTTATCGGTGGTTCATACCATGAAACGGATTCATCGGAAACCGCCTTTGAAGCTGCCACGGTCATCGCTTTTGAGCAGGCTGCCCAAAAGGCATCGCCCGTCCTGTTAGAACCGATTATGAAAATTCAGGTGATTGCACCAACTGAACATATTGGTAAGGTGATTGGCGACCTCAATTCACGACGCGCGCAGATCCACGAAACCGGGGCAGTGGGAACATCGGAATCCATTGATGCCCATGTTCCGTTAGCGCAGATGTTCCAATATACAACGGAATTGCGTTCATTGACTCAAGGACGTGGGTTGTTCACGATGGAATTCTCTCATCACGACGTTGCTCTCGCCAGCACACGAGATGCTGTTGTGAATAGACCATTGTTTTAGTACCTGAACAACTATGGTGAATTCTAAAAATAAATGAACACTTTCGCCTCCCGGTAGGTGCGGTTTGTAACCGCACCGAATCGGCGCAGTTAGAAACAGCGCCTACCAATTTGGAGTGTCTCATTAATTCTAAAATTTACTATAAATCAATGAAAGGAGCACCGATGAGCAAACCTAAAATTTTATACCTGCCCACATCAGGGCATACCGCAGAGGTTTTTCCCCCAGACGTTTTCGCACGATTTCAGGAGCAATTTGATGTAACGTTGAATGAAACTGGCTCAAGCTATACAAGCGACGAAATTGCCGAGCGTGTTGCCGGGTTTGAAGGGATAGTCACCGGTTGGGGCGTGTCACCGATAACCGAAAAGGCGATGGCTAACGCAGACGCACTCCGAATCATCGCTCATTCGGCAGGTTCTATAAAACGTCTTGTCGGTGAGGTCCTTGATAAATACATCATGCCGCGCCAGATCTGTGTGTTCAGTGCCAACGAAGCAATCGCCTACAATGTCGCGGAATATACGATCGGCGCAATGATTATGACCACCCGCCGATGGGTTGACTTTATCTTGCACACCCGATCAGGGAGGTGGAATCGTAGCGAAGTGGCTTCCAGCGCGCCTTCTTTACGCGGAAGCACTGTTGGGATAGTCTCGGCAAGCAAAGTTGGACGACAGGTGATTAAACTTTTACAGTCTTTCGAGGTCAGAAAACTGATTTACGATCCGTATCTCTCAGATTGGGAGGCGGGCACGCTCGGTGTGGAGAAAGTTTCGCTCAACGATCTTTTTGCCACAGCCGATATTGTGACCGTTCACACACCGAGTATTCCGGAAACAGATAAGATGATTGGTGAGGAACAACTAAAATTGCTTCGGGATGGAACCACACTGGTCAATACCTCACGGGGCAGCGTCATCGATCATGATGCTTTACTAGCTGAAGCGCGGACTGGTCGTATTTTTATCACACTTGATGTCACAACTCCAGAACCATTGCCGCCAGATAGTCCGTTTTTAGGGCTGCCAAATGTTTTTGTGACACCCCATGTTTCTGGAACAGGTGCTTACGGCTACGCCAAAATCGGTGAATCGACACTTGCAGCGTTAGAAGATTTTTTCGCAAATAGACCCGTTGTAGGTGCAGTTGACTTTAACCGATTCGATTTGATAGGGTAATCCCTTCTTCTGACTCCATTCAATCGACAATGTATGAGCACATCCGCTCATATCTGTAGGATTGACGAGAAAATTGCACCAAATGGTGCAATTTCAAAAATTCATTTTACACCATTTGGTGCAGAAAATCGATTAATTGGCGACAGGAAACCTGCGTTTCGTGGGTATTCTTGATTTATAAGAAATGGCACAATAATTGCTACTATTGCCGACATATTACGGCTCACTTTTGCATACACATGATGTGAGGGTTTGCTCAAATCTTTACACACAAACAAAATTTTTGGAGGAAAAATATGAGTGCCAAGAAGACTTCAGGGGCTTTGATGACCTCGTTGATTGTTCACGGAGTCGCCTTCGTCATCGCGGGTATCTATCTCGTTACCCAGACCCAGCAGTTCAAAGACTTGGTCGGTGCCGAAGTTCTGCAAGCCAAAGAACCCCCCAAACCTCAAGTTCGTAAACCGGTTATCAAGCCGGTGGTAAAACCAACCGTTCCAACCACAAATACAGTGGTTGTCGAGCAGGTTCAGGTCCAACCCAGAGTGACGACAGCAGCGGTCGTGCGTCCGACCTCCGTACAGCCACAAACCGTTTTGGAATTTTCCAATAAAGTGGTGAAGTTGGATGCTCCCATAAACCCCAACGTGCCTAAAGTGGTCAGTGCTAATGCACCAGTGCCGCAAGTTGTGACCCATGCTGACTTGCCTGTTTCTGACGCTCCCGGCGCACTAGCATTTAGTGCTCCAGTAGCAACGGCTCCAAGTGCTGCGCCCGCTAACATTGGTCGTGGTATTGGTGGTGTCGTACAGGTAAAAGTCGCCTTTGAGCGTCCGGCTGGACTCGCTATGGTCGAACACGTTGGTGCAACCCGCGATGCCTTGGGTGATGTTGTTGAGAACATTACGCTGGGTAACGTAGAAGTACCGCCACTGCCCCGTGGCGAACCCGGTGGTCGTGTCATTGGACGTGGTGCTGACATTCGCGGTGTGTTCCGGTTTACCCGTGTCCGTCACAGTCTCTCCGACTGGTGGGCTGATGCCTCCTCGCTGAACGCGTGGACGAAGTGGATGAACGAACGAACCAAGATTAAAACAGACATGAACGTCGAAGGCGGCGCTTTGAAGTTCACCGATGCGAACTTGCAAAAAGCTCCTATGCTCTTCATGACGGGTCATGACCCAGCACTTACTCGTTCCAAGAACCTGATGAGTCGTCAGTATGGCGGTGGCAAATTGGACAATCGTCTGTCTGAAAGCGAAGCAGCGGCACTCCGTCGGTATCTCGTTGAAAGAGGCGGCGTCCTTGCTTTTGATGACTGTGGCGTGAACGCACCAGCGCAGGCAATGATTCGTCTGTTCCTCGCTCAGATGCGGTTTGTTATGCCTGAATATCAGGTCACACGAATTCCGAATGACCATGAGATGTACAGCAACTTCTACGAGATGGGTGGACCACCGGTTGGATTCGACCTGTGGTGGTGGGGAACTCACCCGCCGAAACGGAACTATCTTGAGGGAGTTATGGTTGGCGACCACGTTTCCGTGTTAGTATTCCGTCGTGATTATATGTGTGCGATGGAGTCGGTTAGTTTGCCAACCCGTAGTGTCCATTATTCACCAGGTGTTTATCGTTTCATGACCAACGTTGCAGTTTACGCATTGACGCACGGCTCGATTTCTGACTACTCCGGTTATGTGCCAGAAGATACAATGGCAAAGAAGAAACTGCCGACCAGTGCTCCTGAAGCTGCGAAGATTGGTGCTGTTGAATAAAGCATACTGATTTGGACAGACCTTCATATTATGTCACATAAGCAGCCAAGCCGTTCGCTTGGCTGCTTTTTTTTTGGAATATTCCGCAGTCATGCAATCACTTGGATACAGATCTGGGTGACTTTGACAATTCCTATCTTTGTGATATAATGCCCTACCTGTGAGACCACATAGTACCTTTGCAAACGGGATGAGATTTTTTTTATCTCAGTCCATTTTTTCCCGAACAAAATCTGAATTTATCGTCCTAAATGTAATGAATAGTATAACTATCGATCTATAACGTCTATTCATCAGAACACGAGCCCTTGATTCAGACCCCAATTTCTAAACGAGGTGAACAATGATGAACCGAATCAGTTTGAAGAATGTATGTGTTGGATTTATTTTTATCTGTATCCTAGGAATAGGTATATCATTGATAGCTAAAGCGCAACAGGAAGATACCTCCAAATACACTATCTTGGTTTTCGCCAAATTACACCTGACCCCCACTGGAGATCCGGAAGTCGCTGAGAAACTGATGAAGGAGAAGTTGTTATCAGCAGCAAAAGGAATTGAGGGGTTGAAGATTACCGCACTCAAGCGGATGCAACTTCCGGGACCAGAAGCACCCACGAACTCCAGTCAACCTGACTTTGTAATGATGGCTGAACTGACGGATGAGGCGGTCTTTGCCAAACTCATTACAGCAACACCCACAGCCTTAAAAGAATATGGTGAGGGGATGAAGGCGCAAGCCGGCGCACCTCAATTTGAATTGTATCAAATTTTGGGTAGATCAACAGAGTGAACTATACGCGATATGACACCCTCAAAATACGCATCAGGAGAGCATTGATGAAACCAATCTTTCAACACATCTATCAAGTTCTGATAATCACTTTCGCGTTCGCTGTGTTACTCACAAGTTGTAGGCAGGAGGCTACCCGCAAAGCGGATTGGGAAACCCATTTCACGGACCTGCACTTCGCCAACCCCAAGTACGGCTGGATTGTTGGGGAAAAAGGATTCATCATCCACACAAACGATGGTGGCAAAACATGGAATCGGCAAGAAATAGAAACAGAGGAAGACCTTAAAGCTGTCTACTTTACAAACCTAAAATACGGCTGGGTAGTGGGGGACAACGGTGTTATTGCTGCAACGGATGATGGCGGCAGATACTGGTATCTCCAGAAAAGCCGCACATCCGGTATGATCAGAGATGTAATCTTTGCCAACTCTAACGAGGGCTGGGTTGTAGGGGAAGACAACTACGTAATTGCCACAAAGAATGGTGGAAAGACGTGGGAACGCCAAAATTATACGAGCAATTTCCCCCTCAACGGTGTTTGGTTTATCAATGATCAGCATGGCTGGACTGTCGGCGAATATGAGCGTATCTTTCACACGGAGGATGGTGGAAAGACATGGCAAGAGCAGACTACCCGTCACCAGTTCGCACGAACCCGATTGGTCAACGACAATCGACGTGTTATCTTCATAAATGAAAATGAAGGTTGGCTAGCAGGCACGGATGGTTCAATCTTCCACACACAGAACGGTGGCGCTAAGTGGGATATGCAAGATAGCCGTATTCCGAATATTAACGGTCACGTCAAAGAAACCGTCAACGGTATCCACTTCGTCGACAACAAGCGTGGTTTGGCGGTCGCCGACATCGGGTTTATCACGTTCACCGAAGATGGCGGAGATAACTGGCGGCTGCTCGATAGCGTCACAGAAAACAATCTGATGGCTGTTCAGTTCACGAGTCAGACCGAAGCATGGGCAGTCGGCTGGCACGGCACAATCGTACACTCTACTGATGGCGGACACACATGGACGATGCGGAGTGGTACTACGGCAAACGACCTAGAAAACATCCAATTCACTTCGGAGGACCGTGCTATCGCTGTCGGACAACGTGGTGCTATCGTGGTCTCCGAGGATGGTGGACAGACATGGCAGGAGATCGATACCGATATATGGGATAATATTCGTAACATCTTTTTCATCTCCGACAAAGAGGGTTGGTTGATTGGCGAACGGAACATGATTGGTCATACCACCGATGGCGGACGGACATGGGAGCGTCAATACGCCGGCATGGGACATATGCTCAACGGTGTTTACTTTGTAACACCGAAGAAGGGCTGGGTGGTCGGCGAACTTGGTACAGTCTTGTTCACCGCTGACGGCGGTGCCTCGTGGGTTCCTCAGACTCCAACGGAATTTAACTCGCTCAAAGGTGCTTTCTTCCTGAATGAGAAAGAGGGCTGGGTGGTCGGTTGGCCCGGGGTTGTCTATCACACGAAGAATGGTGGGCTATCCTGGACATCACAGACTTCTGGAACCTTCAACGAACTCTACGCAGTTCACTTTACAGATAGCAATAATGGTTGGGTCGTCGGTCAATTCGGTGAAATTCTGCGCACAAAGGATGGTGGCCAAACTTGGAGGTTTCAACCGAGCGGTGTTCAAGAAAACCTAAACAAGGTCTACCTCGCTGACACCTTGCACGGCATTATCGTTGGGGATAAGGGCACAATTCTGACTACAACCAACGGTGGCGCGAAATGGGAAAAACAGGAAAGTGGCACAGAGAACGATCTCTTGGGATTCTCGCTCTCGCCAGAAGGGATGGTTGCGGTGGGACGCGGTGGGGTTGCAATGCACTATTCGATTGATCCAGAACAACTCCCTGTGACTTTGCCACCTATAGCCGAGATCATTGAAACACCCGAAATCCCTGAAGAGGAGGTAACCGTCGAGGAGGTAACCTACCATTGGGATATTATCCGTCGTGCCACATGGCAGACCGATTTTTCAGATACCTACTTTCTTGATGAGCACACCGGCTGGGCGGTTGGGGGAGGTGGCGTTATCGCTCACACGACCGATAGTGGAAAAACATGGCTGCCACAACACAGCAGCGTCGAGGCAGATCTGTATCAGGTTATGTTTGTTGATAAATCCCACGGTTGGATTACCGGCAGCCGTATGCTGCTCCGCACCGAGGATGGCGGAAAAACATGGCAGGTAGTGAAAGGTGTTCTACAAAACTTCCGTCGCGTCAACACGATGCAATTTATCAACCCCAAAGAGGGTTGGCTAGGGGTCGGTGCCGCAGAGATGCTGCACACCGCCGACGGCGGACTGACGTGGGAACGTCAGCGAACCGGAATGAACGAGAACCCTATTGTCGACCTGCATTTCATCAACGGTCTGGAAGGTTGGGCGGTCATGCTAGAACGCCTCGACGGTGGAGCAAGGGAAGGTGGAGTTATCCTGCACACCACCGATGGAGGCGAATACTGGAAGGTCCTTGACAACACCAACCAACCCGCCATTGCCGTCCATTTTGCAGACTCAAAATCGGGGTGGGTCGTGTTGAGAAACGGTGTATCGATCGCAACCCATGACGGAGGCGCAACTTGGAAGCGGGTCCTGTCCGATTCAGATAGCGGCTGGCCACCCCGGCGAATTGGTCGCATCACCTTCCAAGACCATCAAACAGCGTGGGCGCTTGGAGGAGATGGTAGACTCTTCATCACACGCAACAGCGGTCAAACATGGAAAGGGGCGAACGTTCCACAGCATGAAAGTTCGGTCAACTCCGGAATTGCATCCGAAGAGGACACCGATTGGCTCGCGCTCTGGCTGGAAGAGGAAGGAGAATCAGGCAATCGTGCCGACGACCAATCCAACAACACCAACACTTCAGAATGGGATCAGGATTTCGCAGAAGAATTCCAAACAGAAATGACAGATAGACGTCAACGCGCCGGACGTTTCACGCCAGAGGGCGATCTCGGTGAGGAAAATGGGGATTTTTCCAACGAAACGCAAAGACGGCGGAGGCCTGCCCAACAAGACCGCCCACAACCACGACGAAACAGGAGACGCGGAAATCGTTTAATTAACAACATCCATTTCGTTAATGACCAAATTGCGTGGGCGGCCGGTGAAGCTGGGCATATCTTCCACACCACAAACGGTGGAAAGACATGGGAACGACAACTCGGTGAGCAACTGGACGATTTCCGAGATGTACTGTTTCTTAATGACCAACAGGGCTGGATTGCTGGGGATAACGGACTTTTGATAGAAACACAAGATAGTGGAGCTACATGGACTACGCTGCAAAGCGGATCGCGGCAGCGATTAATTGGTGTTCACTTCCCCAGTCTCGACCCAAAATGGGGCTGGGCGATGCAGCGCGACGGCACAGTTCTCTACACAACTGATGGCTCAAACTGGTCGGCTGGGCAGACACCGATGCGCCCCGGTTTCATGGAAGATGACCCACCGAGACCTTTTGCAATCAACGACGTAGCCTTTAGACAGTTCTCCGAAGGCTGGGCAGCTGGTGGCGACGGACAGATTATACACAATCAGGATGGTGGACCCATCTGGACGCCACAACGGACATCAACCGGGAAAGACCTTTACGGGATCGAGATGAGGTACGCACCGCTTGGATGGGCGGTGGGCGATGACGGCATCGTTCAACGCACCATCAACGGCGGCGGCTACTGGAAATTCCATGAAACAGATACGGGCTACAGCCTGTATGATGTCTCATTCACTACCAAGCGTAAGGGTTGGGCGGTTGGAGCCTATGGCATCATTCTCCGAACCATCGGCGGTGGATTTAAGTGGGAACCCTTGTCCAGTGGCGTTACAGCAGACCTTTACAGTGTTACTGTACTGTCTGACGATGAAATCTACGCTGTCGGTGCCAAAGGTACTATTGTCCGTTCAACGGATGGCGGAAAAACATGGGAGCAAGAGCATACTGATATTGGCAATGACTTGTACCGGATTGTCCGTGCGAAGGAAGGGGATACGCTCTGGGTTGTTGGACAATGGGGTGTCGTGCTGCGTCGAAAGATTGATGACACAAAGGTGTCAATGCGGTAGCCTGCTGTAATATGAACGCAGCCACATAAACGGATAGTGATCAATCAAGATTTTTTCGGCTTTGTCTATTTTTTCCGAACTAATGTGAGGTCTATCTGCCTAATGAATCAAATCCGAATCCGTTCAAACAAGCATCTAAAGGACACAAAATGTTCAAATGGAACATAGACAGATTCGTTAGGAAATAAACCAATCGATGGACATAATCCGAGAAATTTTTGCTCCATACTCCCTCGCAACGCTAGGGACCATTATTCTCAACCTGATAATCGCATTTGCACTCGGTCTGGTCATTGCTACTGTTTACCGGTGGACCGCCGATATGGCAGAAAACGCAATGACTGATGCACTCATCATTCTCTGTATGCTCATTGCGGTCGTTATGGTGGTAATTGGCGATAGTGTGGCGCGTGCCTTCAGTCTGGTGGGTGCCCTGTCAATTATCCGCTTTCGCACCGTGGTACAGGATGCACGAGATATTGCCTTTGTCTTTTTCTCCTTAGCTGTTGGCATGGCAATCGGTGCCGGTAATCCGCCTGTGGCTGTTATTGGGACATTTCTGATAAGCGTTGTCATTATTGCACTCCATCGCTGGCATATGGCACCAGCCAATGATGGGGATTTTCTCCTGACTTTCCAAATGCCACTTGAGACCGAGCACGAGCAGAGTTATAAACCGATTTTTAGTGAGCAGGTGGCAGCCAGCCAACTCCTCGGTCAGAGGACAACAAAATCGGAAACCGCTGAACTGAAATTTCATGTAAAATTGAAAGACCCGAAACGCTGGACCGGTTTTGTCCAAGAACTCTCTGCATTAGAAAACATCACCGGTGTGAGGTTAGAGAAGCAATAAATTTTTCCGCAGAAGTTGATAAAGGCATATCAGAGATGAGCAAGAAGATCCTTATATTAATTCTGGTTGTCGTCGTCAGTGTGCTGCTGATATTCCTTCTGCGCCAAACGCAGCGGTTTGCACATAAACAGAATCCATTATACGGATTGGCACCGATTCAATTGCCACACAAGTCAATCGGTAATATTGCCCCAATCCCGATGCGTGAACTATCGGGGGCGACTTATCACCCACAACGCCAGACCGTGTTTGTTGTCGGCGATGAGGGGGATATCTACGAGATACGGACCGATGGCGGATTGATACGAAAGGGATTTTTGAAACATACCGACATCGAAGGGATTACAGTCCATCCGGAGACAGGGTTCCTATACGCCGTAGTTGAAGGGGACGAAGAAATTCTTGAAATTGCCCCTCAAAACTTTCACATCACGCGGAAATTCAACGTTAACCGGCAATTTGAGGGCAAAGAACTGCTAAAAAAGGGAGGCATGGGATTGGAGGCAATCGCTTTTATTCCAAACGCCTTCCATCCCGAAGGCGGTACATTCTGGGTTGGAAATCAATCTTTCAGCCTAAAGCAGGGGAAAGAGCCGTCGGTCATCTGTGAAGTCGTTGTGCCGCTCGTTTCGTCAAAGGGCACTTGGGGTGCGGATAAAACCGGAACAAAGACAGTAGAAGGACAGATTTCTCGTTTTTTTTCGCTTTCAATCATTGATATCTCCGGGCTTGCTTACGATCAGGAACGTCAGTGCCTGCTTGTTATGAGCGATACGACCAACCTGTTACAAGAGATGACGCTGGAGGGAAACGTACGCCACCAATACCTGATACCGGGACATGATCAGGAAGGAATTGTAATAGACAAGATGGGGTTTATGTACATCGCCCAAGAAAATGGGGAAGTTATTAAACTCGAAGACCACCGGAATTGAGCAACCAGGAAAATCTTTTGACAAGGGTATTACGATGAAGAATCATGATCGCATTCAAAACCAACTCTCCGCATATTTGGACAATGAGCTAAGTCCAGAACAACGCACGGTTGTCGAAACACATCTGAGCGAATGTCGTGAGTGTACCGAGATGCTTGCTGACTTTCAACGAAATCGTCAGTGGATTGGCGCGTTAACGCATGAAGCTCCCCCAATTGCAGACGTAGTTCTCCCACAGTTGGCAGACCGAGGTCCTGTTCGACGAAAACTGCTCCCCAGCTTTGGTGAACTCTGGGACTGGGTGTGTCGTCCAGCCATCAGTGGTGTTGGGGCATTAGCGATGGTTGGCTTGGTTTTGGCGCTCGTCTATTTCAATTTGATGATGCCGGAATCTCAAGATACGTATACTTCCGATTCCCTCGATTTCTACCTGACGGTTCACACCGAGGACGCAGTGTACAATCCTTTATACTCATACGCTGTTACCGATTCGTTTAGTGTAGATACCAACGTACCGGACACCACTGTTGAAGATAACACCGACTTTCTTCTGGAAGTTCATTTAGGAGATCAATAACCATGATTGCAAAGCCAAGATACATGGATTGGTTATCACCAATCGTGTTTATGCTGCTGATTTTGATAGCAAATCCGATCGCCGAAGCATCGCCTGAATCGCTGAAGATCCTCAAGCGCATAATGAACGCAGAGGAAAAAGTTGCTTATGCCGGTACTCGCATGATTGTTATAAATACGCCGCGTGGGACGGTCGCTCGTGAGGAAGCTGTGATCCATCAACCTCCGGAGATTCATGCCGTCACCGTGTTGCCAATTTTGGAAGATGGCCGTTCCCTAAAACCTCGCGATCAAGAACTACACAAAGGTAACGAACGAAATCGACGGGATGGCAGACGCGACGACAGGCGTGGAGATCGAAGAAGATTCTCGCTGGATCGGAAACGGATGTCAACCCTTTCTCAAAAAGAGGTCGAACTGCTCGTGCAGAATTATACATTCGATTCGGTTCCCACGGATCCGATCGCAGGAAAGGAAACCGATCTGGTAACAGTTTCTCCACGATTTGAGGCACGACCAACAAAACGTCTCTACCTTGCACGCGACACAGGAGTCATCTTGCGAATAGAAGACTTTGATGCGGACGGAAACCTCCGTTTTATGTTTGTCTACACACAGATTAGCTTCAAAGAGGAAGCAATCCAGCAGAAGTTAGCCGAATGGAATCGTAACGGAAAATCCCCGGCTGAAAAAAGACGTCGTCGAAGTCAGCCGATCACGCTCGCTGAAGCGAAAAAGGTGTTGGATAATAAACTCATTGAACCTACCTATCTTCCATCCGGTTTTCAACTCCTAGAAGCCCGATATTTCAAGCATCGCTCGGACACAGTCTATCTGCGATATACAGACGGTATGCTGACTTTTACAGTGTTTGAATCGAAAAGGAAACAGGGAAACAGTCGGAACGGTGAACGGAGGGGCGTGGAACATTTACAGATCCAAGGGATAGAAGCGCGACACGAAAAGCGCGGACCAACGCATATTCTACAGTGGCATATTTCTGACCTGAATTTTACGGTGATGGGTGAACTTCACCAAGATGAACTCATAAAAGTTGCCGAGTCATTGATTCTTGCCGCTAAACAATAAGTCTGTTTACTCTGTTAGGGTCATTTATAGTGAATTCAAAAAATAAATAGACACTTTTGCCCCCCGTATTTGGTAGGCGCTGTTTGTAACTGCGCCGATTTGGAGTGTCTCATTAATTCTAAGATCCACTATAGTTTTACCGTAGGAGGGATCTCCGAATCCCGACATCTCACTGTAGGTACGATTCCCCGATTGCGACTTTCCAAACAAAATGGTTAAAAAGCCGAAAACTGAATAGCCCTATTTACTCTGTAGAAGTCCTTGATTTTATATGGCAGTTGGTTTAGAATTGTATCCTAGAAGGGTATTGGTGTGTGACACCGCAGACAACCAACACAAATCAAGTTTAACAGAGGAAAACAAGACCTATGAGAGATTGGAATCAAAGCATTGTCAGGTATCCAGACCCGTCCATTGAAGAAATTGACTCACGTTTCTCCAAATACAAAATTGGTAACGCAGCAGTAGAACGACTGTGGACAGGAGCGCGATGGGCGGAGGGACCGGTCTGGTTTGGAGATGGTCGTTATCTGCTTTTCAGTGACATTCCAAACAACCGGATAATGCGCTGGAGCGAGGAAACGGGTGAAGTCAGCGTTTTCCGCAGTGCTTCCAACAACAGCAACGGCAACACCCGCGACAAACAGGGACGACTCATCACCTGCGAACACGGTTCACGCCGAGTCACTCGTACCGAGTATGATGGCAACATTACGGTATTGATCGGCAGCTTTGAGGGCGGACGCTTGAACGCTCCGAATGATGTGATCGTTCATCCGGATGGACATGTGTGGTTCACCGATCCCGGATACGGCATCCTCATGAACTATGAAGGACATCGTGCTGAGTTTGAGTTGCCGACCAATGTCTATCGGCTCAACCCGGATACCGGCGAGGCGACAGTCGTTACGGACGAACTCGACAAACCGAACGGTCTCTGCTTCTCACCCGACTTTTCCAAACTCTACATCTCTGATACCGGCATCTCACACGCCCCTGATCATCCGAGTCATGTCTATGTCTATGATGTCGTGGATAACGCTCGCTTAGCAAACGGTAGACCGTTTTGCGACATGGGATCAGGGTTCTCGGATGGCATCCGCTGTGATATTGATGGTAACCTCTGGTCAAGTGCGGGTTGGGTAGGTGAAGGGTTCGATGGCGTGCATATTTTCGCTCCTGATGGCGATCTCATCGGCAAAATCCATCTCCCGGAGGTCTGCTCGAACGTTTGCTTCGGCGGTGTCAAACGGAACAGGCTGTTCATGACCGGCAGTCAATCGCTTTACTCCGTCTATGTAGAAACACAAGGCGCCCAGATCCCATAATCAGTAGGTCGAAACTCACATCTCGACACGGCGATCGTCGAGTTTGGAAACTCGACCTACAAGATTTTTACCCGATTATAGTAAATGCTAAAAATAAATAGACACTTTCGCTCCCCAGTAGGTGCCGTGGTCGGTTGAAACGGCGCAGTTGGAAACAGCACCTACCAATTTGGAGTGTCCCATTAATTCTAAGATCTACTATAATTCTTCAAATTTCATCAGAATAACGGTGCTTGCCTACATCACGACGGTTTCATGCTGGCGGTAGACCCGATCATAGCGTTCCTGATCGATTTCTATCCCTAACCCCGGCGCGGAAGGCACTTGGTAACAGCCGTTTTCAAATTCGTATCCCTGCATGTTGTAGAGATCAAAATGCAGGGTCGAATCCTCAGCAATGACAAACCGCTCTGTCACCGCACCGAACTGGATATCACCGCGTAAACCAATTGCTGCAGCGTTGTAGTTGTGCGGGCAAATCATTGTCGCATAGCCAGAATCTTCGATGTCGCGAGCGAGCGTGTGGAAGGGCCAGAAACCCATGTCTAACATATCAGGCTGTATGCCATCCAGGAGCCCTTCCTCCATCAGCTGCCAGTAGATCGTATTACGACCACGATGCCCCTCGCCGTCTACCAGCATCGTCTCTGGCGACCACCGGTCCCGCCACTCCTTAAGCTTTCGGTAGTCTGCCACGTTCTCAGTGATCATCTCTTCCATCCAGAACGTCTTAGCTGGACCCGTTTCACGCACAAAGGTTTCTAGGAGCGGCAATTTGCCATCGTAACCGTTGTTTGCGTCAACAAGGATTTTGATCTCTGGACCCACCGCTTCCCGCACAGCGTGCACCACTTCAATGTCACGTGCTACGCCGGCATTCGGCTCAAACCAGCGACCCGGTCGACCAAGTTTCAACTTCATTGCCCGCCAACCGTTGGCGACAGCGTCCTTCGCTTCACGAGCCACAGCACTGGCACCCGCTTCGGGGTGCACCATGTCTTGGAAGTAGAGGGTGGAGTCGTAACTTTCAACCCAGTCACGAACACGATCGCCCAGCAGACGATATGCGGGAATATCCAGTGCCCGACCCATCAAGTCAAAGATGACGAAATCGATGAAACCGTTCTCTCGTAGTAACTCCTCCCAGCGAGGGTTCACCCCTGTAACGCGATCTCCGCTTACGCGATAAAACTCGAACACGTCTCTGCCCAGCAGCAACTGGAGTGTGGTGTAGAGTGCCGTCAACTTGTCCCGGTTCATTGCTGGTCGAGCGTTTGTTACACCGGTGAGACCGCTGTCAGTAGTTACTTGCAGCAGCCATTCACGCTGATTGTGACCATAGTTTTCACCCTTCGAGTTACGACCGACAATTCTGCCAATGCCGGGTGCACCGAAGTATGTCTCGACCGGTGCTATCCGAATGTCTTTGATGATGTGTTTTTCTGACATAGTTTCCTTCGGGTTAGGCAGGACTGAAAAACCTCACTCCACCTGCCATTCGTGTAAAGCATACTTTTCTTGGAACAGGTCTTCGTCAATAGAGATACCGAGTCCGGGGCGTTCCTCCACCTGATATGCTCCGTCCTTGAAAGTGGGAAACGGACCAAAGATGTGGGGGAGGTTGCGTTCGTCCTCCAGCGACACGAAGGTTTTAGATGCTGCACCGAACACCAGCGTCGCGAAGGTGCCGAAAGTGCCGTTGCCGAAGTTGTGCGGAATTGAGCGCACTTCTGTTCCGCGCAACGCCCCTTCAATCTCTATCCAACGGAGGTAACCGGCACCCACGATGTCCGGCTGGTAGCCGTCAATCAGACCGTCTTCGATGAGATGGCGGAAGGTCTCGCTGATGGGGTCGCGGTCTGTTTCGCCGCACACGAGAAGGGCTTTGGAACCGTGTTTTGCCTGCATCTCTCTCATGGCGCGGTAGCCTGCCACGTCGTGTGTTATCATCTCCTCCAACCAGTAGATGTTAGCGGGGATCGTCTCCCGAATGAAATCTTCGAGCAGGTCGAGCCGGTCATCATAGCCGAAGTTGGCGTCAACGTAGATATGGAAATCTTCTCCGACAGCTTCTCGCACGCCCAAAACCACATCGACATCCCGCTGCATACCGGCTTCCGGCATCATCCAACGGCCACCGCGTCCAGTTTTTATCTTGAGTGCCCGATACCCAGCAGCCTTCGCCTCGGCAGCCTCTTCGGCGACCTGCTTCGCGCCTTTTTCAGGGACAAGGAAATCTTGGAAGTAGAGTGTAGTGTCATAGGCTGGCACGGCATCTCGCACTTTTCCTCCGAGTAGACTGATAGCGGAAACGTTGTGAGCTTTGCCGTAGAGATCAAAGGCAAGGGCATCCATCCATCTAGTGCTGCGGAAGGTGCGTGCTACGTCTGTGCCTGGTCCGGTAACAACCCCGTTTTGTACCTGCAGCAGCGAGTCTACTTCTCTGCCTAACAGCGACGTTTTCAGTAGTTCGAGCAGATCTTCTACCCGTCCCTGCCGTACCGATCGGTTGGCGATGGACACACCTTCTATACCGCCATCCGTTCGGGCGCGTACGATCCATTCCAGTCGTTGTTTACCAATGTTATCTGAAAATGCGTTTTTGCCTAGCTCCTTTGGGTAATACGAAGGAACCGGTGTTACAGATATGTCTGTGATTTTCATTGTTTGTATTCTGCACGTTTGTTATTCCAAGATTAAGTTTCAATTTTCACTGCCTATCAGTTAAAAACTTTAGACATTTTACTAGTACTCCCACATCAC
The DNA here is from genome assembly GCA_965208425.1 of Candidatus Poribacteria bacterium. Lineage (GTDB taxonomy): Bacteria > Poribacteria > WGA-4E > WGA-4E > PCPOR2b > PCPOR2b. The sequence goes on from OZ242335.1 coordinate 6,190,304, forward strand.
GGTCAATAAAAATATTGGGATTATATGCGCTACTAGATAAGTGAGAGGTGTGCATGATTGTTGTCTGAATCAGGATTCTCAGGATTTAAGGATTTACAGGAGGCTATGACTGAAGCTGATGCCTATGCGTATCCGCGGCGAGGGCATAAGGGTTGTTTGAATAACAGATTAAACAGATCACTCACACGACACGGACGCTCATGTGGAAGAAACTGTGCTAAGAAACCAAGTTTTGCAGAAAAAACTCGGTTTCTCTGAACTGTTCTGCACTTTCTTTTGATATGGGCGAACCTATTACCTATTTATGTACACCCCTCAAATAAGCGTTGTATGCGCGGACAATATGCGTGAGAAATGAAGATTGAGGATTTATGTTGACGCGGATTTGCGAATGCGTATAATGTGAAATAATCTACTAAGCAATAGGGAAAAAATGGTCGAAAAGCAAAAAGTGCTGTTTCTGTGTACAGGGAACTCGTGCCGGAGTCAAATGGCGGAAGGCTTTTTGAGGGATATAGCTGGCGATCGCTTCAAGGTCTATAGTGCGGGGCTGAAGCCATCAGCCGTTAATCCGTTGGCAATCAAGGCGATGGATGGTGTCGGGGTTGATATTTCATCGCATACCTCTGATTCGCTCAATAAATACCTCGACCAAAATTTCCATCATCTGATTACTGTCTGCGACCATGCGAAGGAGAGTTGTCCAATTTTCCCTAGTGCTGGAGAAAGTCATCATTGGGGATTTGACGATCCGGCGGAGGCGGAAGGGACCGAATCGGAACGGTTCACCGTTTTTTGTCGAGTCTGCAATGAGATTCAGGAAAAAATCCAACAGTGGTTAAAGACGCTTGCCCCATCTCAATAGGATGGAATCTCCACATTCAACCGAGAAAGACAGGGGAGACAATGTTACCGCGCTTTTTAGCCATCGGTCATTTCTGCTACGATGTGGCACCAGATGGATATGTGCTAGGCGGGGGTGCGGCGTACTCAACGATTACGGCTCGCAACCTCGGCTGCGATGCCTGTGCGGTCACTGCTGTCGGTTCAAATTTTGACCGACAACAGTCGATCCTAAATGGGGTTGATGTTTCATATCACGAATCGCCTGAAACCACCATTTTTGATAATCGGTATGACTCGCATGGCAAACGTCAACAGCTAATCTTGGGGGTCGGTGGTGAGTTGCGGGAACACCACATTCCAACCAAGTGGAAAGACACAGACATCGCCTATCTTTGCCCACTTACCGGCGAGGTGGATTCCCCCGTTGCCCAATTCTTCAACCGTGCATTAATCGGCGTCACGCCGCAAGGGTGGATGCGTGGGTGGGACGAGAATCATCGGGTGCACCCCAAGCGATGGCACACCGCCGAAGCCATCCTACCTCACGCAGACGTTCTGATTTTAAGTGAGGAGGATATCGCTGCCTCTCCCGAAGACCTCGAAAAGTATATTCAGTGGACTCGAATCGTAGTGCTAACGAAGGGACGGCACGGTGCAACGTTGTACGAGAAAGGTCAAATCTTGGAGTCCATCGGCTATCCCGCAGATGAAGTTGACCCGACAGGTGCGGGGGATGTGTTCGCTGCGGCATTCCTAATCAAATATCACGAGACCCGTTCGCCCCAAGCAGCGTTGAACTTCGCACACTGCACAGCATCATTTGCGGTCGAGGGGCATGGAACGACAGGAATCCCAACGCTGAATCAGGTCAACACACGCCTCAGAAAAACCTAGGAATCAAGAACGCTCATATAAAACGAAAGTGCAAAGCACGAAGAGAAACCAAGTTTTCAAGAAAAAACTCGGTTTCTTTGCACTAAATCTTAACATGAATGATCAAGAAAATCTCCTTCCATATCCTCCCGCCGACGCATGATAGCCGCTACCACGGTTCTGAATAGGACGGTTCATTCACATAACGTTCAGTAGTCAAATCCAAGGTAATCTCAGCACCCGGCGGAAGCGTGAGACGCAGATGTTTGTCGTTTATAGCGGCTGTCTGCGCCTCGGTTGTCAATGGTGGCGGGGCATAGCTGCCGGCGTATCCGCCCAGTTCTCCGGGCCAGTCACTCGTACGCGTTATGTATTCCGCCGTGCCAAATCGGTGCTCACCGAAACCACCTGCTTGGATGATTAGCTCCCGTCCCTCGTTGGGGTTGAGATTGACTAGACGAACAACCGTGCGTGCCGCTTCCAATTTTTCGACCAACGCACCCACATCTTCGGGTAGACCAGGGCGACGACGATGAACATCGAAGTAACGGAGGCGACAGTGCAGCAGCCCTCCATTGTAGATCGGCTGTGGAGCACCGAGCGTCAATTGGATTAACGCCTCCGACGAGACCGGGTTGCCCCACTGCCAGTGATGGACGTGGTGATGCGTTCCTACCGCTTCATCTTCCCGAAGCAAGGCAAGCCGTCGACACACTATCTGGTGACTGGCGTGGAGGGTGTGTTCAGGATAGGTCGCATTCTGTCCCGCCAAATACCGCACCCACGGTTGCTCATGCCCAGAATCCTCCTTGTTGTGGAAGGCAAAGGTTGCGTTCCAGTCGAAAGCCTCCGCACCCCGAACCCGCTCCATACTCTCCCAGTCTTCGTTTGCCATCGAGAGGTTCCACAACGTTACCATATACACAGGGGAGATAGGCTGCCAGTCAAACCAGCCAGCATCTCCGTATCGGTAAGGCACCAAGAAGGTCTCGTACTGATCGCCCATGGAGGCAAACTGGCTATTCCAGCGTTCACTGACGCTCATGTCGAAGTCGCGGATGTCCTTCACCTCGCCAAGCTCCAGAATACGATTCATCTGCTGTCGTGGAAGTTCAAGATAGGCGTCGTCGCGGGTCAGCAGATAGGCGTTCGCAGCGGCGTCAAGCGTTGCTTTCTGAAGCGTCAGGAAGCCGTGCGGAAATGTCCAGCCGTAACGACCGCCATACCACTTGCCGTTACAGTATTCGCCTACCTCTCCGGAATGTCCGACATTATCTGGCAGGAGTCCGTTGTTCCGCCGGGCTCGCTCGACCCAAGCGTCGGTGTACTCCACCACCCAATCGCGGTACTTCTCCTCACCGGTCAGGAGAAAGGTATTCGTAACCAGTGAAGTTATAGACAAGTTTGTCGGCGTGTCTCCCTTCCTCCAGCGATCAAACAGTGCCTGTCCCATGGCGCGGGCGTTATCTGGATCCCCTAGATCCTGCACAGTGGAGATGCCGGGCAGATCGAAAAAGGGTAAGCTATACCGTTCCATGGTGCTGCCGAGGGGCGCATAGTTCGCTGTTTCCCGCTCTGACATCGGTGCATAATACGCCCCTTTGCTACCGTTGAGTCCAGAAAGGACGATTTTGTGCTCAGGGTCGTAGTTGATGGCGTCGGGATCCTCGTTGAGGTAGAAACCCGCAAAACGTTTGGCGCGCTCACGACGCCTGTGTTCATTCGGATGTGCTAGGCAGAGGTGGAAAAAGAGGATGTCGCTCTCAGACTGGTGCATCTGGTCTTCGCTGATGCCATACTCTTTGTAGACCGTACCGAGGCGCGTCAGCTGCTTGGTGACTGCCTCCCATTGGCGATCTGCCAACGTGAGTAGATGGTCTCCACCGCCCATCAGGTAGACAAGGGGCCAATTGAAGAAAGGTTCGTAATAGTCGTCGGGACTGCCACCGCCCCATTCGTCGTTCCAGATGAACTCTCCATCTCCCCGCGTGAAGTGGTTGAGGAAGAGTTGGACAGACTGATTCATTGTATCGAATAGTTGTCGTTCCCAGACCGCCCAGGAGGGTGGCGTCATGATCGGTACATTAGCAGATATGTTAATCATCAGAAATGCGTGCTCCTTGTGTGGTATCAACTCATATATGGTAGATTTTAGAATTACTTAGACACTCCCAATACACGCCAACCCCCTAAATCCCCCTTGTCAGGGGGACTTTGGAAACCTCGTAGGGAACGCAGATCTGCGTTCCCTACTGCCGCTTTACATATCGCCCCGGTACGGGGTTGGACCCTCCGGTCGATTTTTACGTGGGACCTTTGTCGGATATTTTTCGAGTGCCGCGATCCAAGCCTTCCGCCATTCCTCGTACTCGGTTTCGGAATCCGGAGCCAGACGGCTACGGGCATCAAAACTGGGCCAGAAAGCGCGCCCGGTGGGCGTTCCTCTTTTCTGGTAGCGTATATCCAGACTCCAACGGATGGCATCTGTGCTATTCGTACCCGACGAATGGGGGGTTAGCTTGTGAATAAAGATAACATCTCCCTTTTTCATCGGCACCGAAACCCAATCCCCATCTGGCAGACTGTCGCCCCAGTATACCGTGCGGTGTTTGTGTATCCGGGGCATCACGCGCAGGCAGCCGTTCTCCTCTGTGGTATCGCACAAAGGGATCCACACGGTCAGGACAAAGGTCGCATCCGCTTCCTCATGGAAGAATATTGCATCTTGGTGCCAGAAGACCACATTCGAGTTCCGTCCCTGCTCTAGGTCCGAAGGCAGCTTCGCCCGTATATGTGTCATAGGACTACAGCAGATCTCTGGACCGATAAGCCCCTCTATTAGATCTAACAATCGCCGGTTTCGCATAAAGTGAAACGTGCCTTTGCCTCGGATATGCCCTACATCCAAAAATGTATCCGATTCAAAATAGGTTGCTTCGTCTTCATCACATATCCGAGCGAGACGCGTTTCAAAGGGTTCGTCCTCGTACAGTTCGCTGATTCGACCTTCAGCGTATAGGTCTTTGGCGAGCTTGTCTATAACTCTCTCATAATCCTGAACCACCGGCTCGAAATCGACATCTTGTAATGCTGCTTCTAGCACCACGTACCCCTCTTCTTTGAAATGCTCAAGCTGTTCCCTTGTCAGTGTCATTCGTCAGTCCTCTCAGTCAGCAAAAAACATGATTCTATATCTGATTTTAACGGCAGCAAGCCTTGAAACTTTAGGGCAACATTATACGCGGAAGCCATGAAGCTGTAAAGGGAAATTAGACGCAGCTTTCCACGCTTCTATACCGCTTGCATTTAATATTAGGACGTGATATAATGCCGTATATAGCTGCCAAGCCGGTTCTGGTAGCAAAGAATAATTCGCTCCCAGATTTTTGGGAGTTTTTTTGTGTATCCAACAAACAGGAGAGATTGACGGAATCGGTGCTGTCCTATCAACAATCTTTCCTCAACATGAATTCTATCTATAGTGGATCTTAGAATTAATGAGACACTCCAAACCGGTGCGGTTAGGAAAACGAAACTACCCTTCTACCGTTTGGTAGGCGCTGTTTCTAACTGCGCCTATTCGGTGCGGTTGAAAACCGCACCTACCGGACCCGATAATTAGTTTACCCCGATTTATCGGGGGGATCGAAACCGAGGGGCGAAAGTGTCTATTTATTTTTAGAATTCAACATAATAATCAAATAATAAAATGTACGATAAACTGACAGATGTTAAACTGAAAACTGGCGAGAAGATGGAAGTCGGCGTTATTATTGCTCCGGACGAAGTGCATGCGGAACAGATTAAACCGTTCTTAGCACACAAGGGAGGTGGCTTCAAATGGCATCTTGAACGCTCTGTTGTCGAAACACTCGATGATTTGGAGACCCGCTTCTACGTCGGCAAAGTGGACGGAGAAATTATCGCAAACATCATGATAGTTGAACACGGGCACGTCGGTATTCTTGGGCATGTGTTTACAACACCGACCCAACGTCGTAAGGGCGCTTGTAACTCGGTGATGCGGTTTCAAATGGAGGACTTCCGTCAGCGGGACGGTGAAGCACTCTACCTCGGAACAGGGTACAACAGTCACCCTTACTATATCTACAACAGTTTTGGCTTTGAGAGTGTTTTCCCCGGTTCGGGCTTCATGAAATACCGTGCGGTCGATGACTTCGATGACCGGTACTTTGCCGCGAGTCCTGTTCACGCAAAGGATGTGGTCTGGCACAATTGGTCCAAGATGACTGCCCTAACTGGGATCGTAGAGGGCGACTATCTCCGCAGTATCGCATTTGGCATCTACGGACCGGCAAATTTCGAGGGCGGCTTCCTTGGGTTCAAACAAGCGTTGGAAGATGGGAATATCTACCACGACGCCAAGCTGTTGGAATCGGAGTCCGGGGCAATTGTCGGCGTGGCAACAGTCTCTTGGGATACGCGCTGGCAACCCGACACAGCGGTGTTGGACCTATTCGTCCATCCGAACTTTTATGGATCAGCATCGACCCTGCTTGAAGCGATTGATCTCCCAGACACCAAAATCCAGTGTTATGTTGAGTCAACCTCAACGCACAAAGCTGAAGCGGTCCAAAATGTAGGATTTCACCACGAAGCGACGTTAAAAAACCAAATCCAACATCAGGATAGGGGTGTTGATGTGCTGGTTTTTGCACACAACTATAGTGGATTTTAGAATTAATGAAACACTCCCAGTGCACAACCAACCCCCTAAATCCCCCAACCCCCTAAATCCCCCAACCCCCTAAATCCCCCTTGTCAGGGGGACTTGGGAAACTCAGGGGGACTTGGGAAGCTGCGCGAAGATCGGAGTTGTTGGCAAATGTCCGCTCATTTGTCTAATTCACCATAAATAACCCCGGCACCCGATGCAGCGTATACGGTGCCATCAACTATTATGGGGAGAGATCAGATGCTTGGTGTCCAACTTTTGGGAAATGAGACAGTCACCATCAAAGAATATCCAGAACCAACACTCACCTATAAGAACGATCTATTGATTCAGGTTACGGCGTCAGGAATCTGTGGCAGTGAGATGCACGGCTACCGCAGCCCAACTCCTCACACATCCAACGGCGGACACGAAGTCGCAGGAGAGGTCATTGACGCGGGCAGATCAACAAAATTCAAGGTTGGAGATCGCGTTGGCATTCACGCTGTTTGGGGGTGCGGGGATTGTCGGTGGTGCGGAGTTGGACAATATACCTCTTGTAAAAACCGCATAGGCCGCGATTTGGGAACTCATGTGGAACGGTTCGCTGCGCCAGATCACGTTTGTCTCAAGCTGCCTGAAGATGTTCCGTTTGATATAGGAGTGCTCCTGACCGGCGATGGCTGTGGGGTGCCTTATCGCGTTAGTCAACGCCTTAGCACCAAAGGCGGGGATTTTGTGTGCGTCTTGGGAGCCGGTCCCGTAGGGCTTGGAAATACCATAGTGCAATCGTTCTTGGGTGCAGAAGTGATAGTTATTGACATCAACGACTATCGACTCTCCCTTGCAAAGGAAGCCGGTGCCGCACACACTATTAACTCAAAGAATACCGACCCCCTTGAGGCGATCACGGAAATTACCCACGGCATGCTTGTGGACAAGTGCATCGAGGCAGCTGGACGTCCGGAGACGCTTAAGCTAGCCTTCACCTTAGCTGCGGTGGCAGGGACTATTATGTGCGTTGGCGAGCAGGGCGAGCTGCCGATCAGTCCAAGCCGTGATCTTATTCGGAAGAACCTCACATTGATGGGGAGTTGGTTCTATCACTATTCAGAATATCCTGCTATGCTTGATCTGTATCGACGCGGTTTACCTATTGGACGGATGATTACCGATCATTTTCCACTTGTCGAAGCACAGACAGCGTTTAGCAAATTTGCCAATGGCGAAGCGGGCAAGGTAATGCTTGAACCGTAACTGGTAAATTTGATGTTGACACGGTTTTGGTGCAATGATATATTTTCTTTTGGATTATAGATAGATACGAGCTTTTCTCATAAGCAGTACGGAACGAGCAATACGTAAAGGAGAAGTAATGGATCTCGGACTCAAGGATAAAGTTGCAGTCATTGGGGCATCAAGCAAAGGGCTCGGCAAAGCCATCGCGCTCGGTCTAGCGGCAGAAGGCGCGAAGGTGACAATCTGTGCGCGGGAAGCGGATACGTTGGAGGCGACCGCTGCTGAAATTGATAAAAAAACGGGGGCGGAAGTCTTGGCAGTCCCAGCGGATGTTAGCCAACCAGATCAGGTTAGTGGGTTGATTGCCAAAGCCATCGATCGATTCGGCGGAATTGATATTCTGGTCAGTAACGCCGGCGGTCCCAGAGCGGGTCGGTTCGCAGATCTATCTCCCGAAGATTACCAAGCCGCACTGCATCTTAACCTGCTCAGCACAATTAATCTGTGCCGTGGTGTTGTGCCGAGCATGAAGGCACGAGGAGGGGGTCGCATAATCAATCTCACCTCTATTTCCGTCAAACAGCCGGTAGATGGATTGATGCTATCCAATATGGCGCGGACCGGCGTCATCGGGTTCGCCAAAACACTTGCGTCCGAACTTGCATCCGAGAATATTCTTATAAATAATGTCTGTCCGGGGGTCATCTTTACCGATCGAATTAAACAGTTAGCCACTGTGAGGGCAGAGGAGGCGGGGATCACGTATGAGGAAGCCCTCGAAAATATGACCCAAGATATACCACTTGGTCGGATCGGTGATCCGAAGGAATTCGCCAATCTCGTTGTGTTCCTCGCCTCCGACCGCGCGAGTTATATCACCGGCACCACAATCCAAGTGGATGGCGGTATGGCAAAGGGGCTGTTATAATTGAGAAAGCCGGGACAACCGGTGAGTGGAGATACCGCACACCGTCCCCCAACCCTGTCGGTCATCATCCCAGCCTTTAATGAGGCAAGGACAATTCGGCAGGTTGTTGAAGCGGTTAAGGAAATACCAATCGACACGGAAATCATCGTTGTCAACGATGGCTCGACCGATGAGACATCTGAGATCTTGGAGCAGATGCGCGATGAACCGAAGTTAAAAATCCTTCAGTGCGCAGAGAATCGTGGAAAAGGGGGCGCGATTCGGCTTGGACTGGAACAGATCACCGGTGAGTTTGTGGTCATTCAAGACGCCGATCTTGAACTCTGTCCGAGAGATCTGATACTAATTCTAGAAACGTTGCAAAAAGGTATTACCAAAGTGGTCTACGGTTCAAGATTCCTGAACGGTAAAAAACGGGCAAGCCTGAAAACCTACATAGCGAATCGTATGCTTGCTAGTTTTACAAATCTGTTGTATCATGTTCGCATCACTGACGAGGCAACATGTTACAAAGCATTTAACACAAGGCTGATAACCAGTCTCAATCTTACCGCTCAGGGGTTTGAGTTTTGCCCAGAAGTAACGGCGAAGGTGCTACGCGCAGGTTATCATATCCATGAAGTGCCCATTTCCTATTTTCCACGCACAAAGGGTGGTGGAAAAAAACTCCAATTCTGGCGGGAGGGCATTCGCGCAGGGTGGATCCTGCTCAAATATCGTTTTGTCCCCACGTCGAAAATCCTTAAAAAATAAGCAGTGTTTGTAGTGGACCTTAGAATTACTGAGACACGCCAAACCGGTGCGGTTGAAAACCGCACCTACCGGGGGACGCTTAAAAAAACAGGTTGTGTCAAATAAAAAAATAATCCAATTTTAGCAAAGTTGAATGACTGCCACCTATCCGAATTGTATTTCGTCAATTTTGCTGTGAAATGTAACCGACGGAACACCCCTAACTCAAATAAGGAGGGAGACGCAAATGGCAGAACAAGTGAAACGCGAAGTGACTTTGAACATTCCGATACACCCCAATATGGAATTAGTCGCTGCGCATACCGCTTCTATCCTCGCGGAAATCATGGAGTTTGAAGAGAATCACATTGATGAGATTCAGTTGGCTATTATTGAAACCTGTATCAACGCTTTTGAACATAGTAATAGCAAAGACAGTAAAGTGACAGTCACCTATGTTCTCACCGATGATGAGTTGGAGCTAAAAATTACAGATCACGGCATCGGATTTGGTATGGAACAAGCCAAGTTTTTAACGGGAGAAGCTACGGCTCGCGCCATGCAAAAACGTGGGTGGGGCTTGGAGATTATTCGGGAGATGATGGATGAAGTGGGCATTGACAGTAGTGATGAAGGCACAACCATCACAATGCTGAAAAAAAGGATTTAATTAAAAATAGAAGACACATTCACCACCCAAAAATTTTGACGAAGGAGGACACAAATGGCAACATCTTTCAATGTCAACACCCGCACCGAAGACGGTTACGCCGTTATTGAAACGGATGGATACCTCAACGGTCCCACGGGTGAAAAACTCGCCGAAACTGCTAAAGATCTACTGAATCAAGGATACGGCACACTTGTGATTAATCTTGAGAAAACCCGACTCGTTAACAGCATCGGTATTTCCATCTTGATTGAGGTTATTGAATTCCTTCAAGAGCACGGCGGGGCGCTGCATTTCTGCCACTTAACACCCGTCATTGAGCGGACGTTCAAAATGATGGGGCTTGCTCAACATGCCGAGATCCATCCCGATGAGGCGTCTGCAACCACCGACCTTTAATTGGATTGTTTGGGCACGACTGATCCGAATCAACCGATAACGCTATCGGTATCTTCACAATCTGCGATGAATTATCAATCTCAATCAACCAGTCAGAGGTAATTAAGAGATGCAATCCGTTTCTGCTGAAGAGACAATACAACGCTTGATTTTTAGCCTTTCTGAGATTGAACAACTGGGTGAAACAATCATCTCTGGGCGCGGTAACTTTAACGTATCAAGTCGGACCTATCTACGAATCATCCACGGCACCTTGCAGGTAAACCGTTGCGCAATTTTGCTCTTTCAGCCCACCGAGAATTGCCTCACTATCGAAGCGGCAATTAATGTCGAAGATGAATCATTGAGCATTCCAGTGACTGACGACGACATCGCGGTGATGCTCGAATCTTCAACCATCGATCCCTCTAGCCCTCCGCCTACGTTGGATAACTTTTTCAATCAGATCCAACCCCAATTAGAACTCCTCGGTGCCAATTTATGGGCACCCCTCAAGATACGCGATGAATTTCTGGGGGTTATCAGTCTGGGCAGTTTTAGGCTGCAGGACGATTTGGAGGACTGGAATCGAGAACTATTGCCGGTGCTGGCAAATCAGGTCTCCGTTGCCATCGCTTACTCGCGCCTCTTAGACAAGACTCGCGCGGAACAGTTCCGCCTATTTATGCTGTCTGACACTGCCACCCAGATCTGTAAATCACTCGACACTGAGGCTGTGCAGGAAGAGGTTGTGACGCATGCAATCACGCTGCTGGACGCGAGTACAGGGGGATTGTTGATAGTTGATCCGGTCACACAACGCCTTGAAATGAAATCCATTTTTACCCTTGAACCGCAAGCCAACACCGAACTGGAAAACCTATCGATCCCTTTACAAACGGATCAGGATGCCCCATCGGCGCTATCACCCCTTGCTGAAGTCGCAACGCCAGAAGGCGAAACGCTAATCTCCAATAATAGAGGAAATGGGGTACTGCTCGGTCGCAGAAATTTGATGGCGGTCCCGATGCGTGGCCGTGAAGATACGCTAGGCGTGTTGATTGTTGCGGACAAGGAAGGACGAGGAGGAGCTACTCTAGATTTTACGGATGAGGATAGGGTTCTACTTGAAGCTTTCGCCAATCAGGCAGGGGTGTCAATCGAAAACGCACAACTCTACCAAGAAGCACTGGAAGGACGGCAACTGCAGGCAGAGATGGAAGAAGCGGCAAAGATTCAGCAGAATCTGATTCCCGATAGGCTTCCCGACATCTCTGGCTATGAGGCGACCGGGCTTTACTTTCCCCGCGGCGGCGTCGGTGGAGACTACTACGACTGCCTCCCAGATGTAAACAACACATGGGGCCTTGCAATAGCCGATGTCTCTGGGAAAGGGATGCAAGCCGCGCTGCTCATGGCGACATTACGGGCGGGGCTGCACTCGGAAGTCACGCGAAAAGAAGATCTGCCAAGCATGGCTGAGGCACTCAACTCATTGCTTTATGCAAGTAGTACCGATGGCAAATTTGCAACCTTCTTCTACGCTCAACTACACCCGGAAATGGATCAGATTACTTCAATCAACGCCGGACACAACTACCCGCTCGTCATCCGGAGTGCCGGCGGTTGTGACGAACTGGAAAAGGGTGGAGTGATGTTGGGCATGTTTCCTAACGATGTTCTGTCTCAAATTTCAGAGTATGAACAGGAGACAACCCAACTTTCCAGCGGAGATGTCGTGCTCTTCTACACCGATGGGGTAACAGAAACTGTAAACCCCGATGGGGAACTGTACGGGGAAGAGCGTCTGGAAGAGGTTGCGACACGCGTGAAAGATGACAGTGCGGACCAGATATGCCAAGCCATCTACGATGACGTTATCGCATTTCAGGGGGAAGCCCAGCAGTTTGATGACCTAACAATGATGGTGCTAAAGAAAACATAATCGCCCGAGTTGCTAGGCTTTAGTGACATTTTTCTATTACCAATTCAGTAACGCTGTAAACATCTGTCAACAAAGTCCGTAGGTCGAGATTTATATCTCGACACCGAAATTTCAATGTTGGGCAATTGACCAATGGCAGGGCAACCACAAGGGTTGCCCCTACAGAAATCTACCCAATGTTGGGACAAGTCCCCGATAAGACCGGGATTCCAAGCGACTTGTGCCTGCCCAAGATACAGGCAGATGGAAGACTGAAGTAAGATACCCCTGATATAGACAAGGACAAAATTGATGCAAGATCGAGAAGGGCAGCGTTATCTGGATCCCGCCGCATTGGCAAAAATTGGGAATCTCGAACTCATTGCAAAATTTGTCGTCGAAGGATTTATCTCAGGTCTCCACAAAAGCCCCTATCACGGTTTCAGCGTCGAGTTCGCGCAGTACCGACAATATATGCCCGGCGATGATATCAAACATCTCGACTGGAAAGCCTATGGACGGACCAATCGGTACTACATTAAGCAGTTTGAGGAAGAAACGAACCTCAACTGCTACCTCCTCCTCGACACCAGCGAGTCGATGACCTACGGTTCCGGCGGGCTGACGAAGCTGCAATACGCCAGCTACCTTATCGCTTCAATCGCCTATTTCATGGCAAAGCAACGGGATGCCGTCGGATTCGCCTACTTCGACGAAAGACTTCACGAATACCTTCCTGCCCGAAGTTCTCCCGCCCATCTCCACGCAATTCTGCTGACACTTGAACGGATCCAAACCAGTAAACTCACGCACATGGGCGAACCCATCCACCAGATTGCTGAACGTCTCACCAAGCGCGGATTGGTTATCCTGATCTCCGATCTCTACGAAGAAGATCCCGACACGGTTGTGAACGCGCTTGAACATCTCCGCTATGACGGACATGAGGTGATTGTCTTTCATGTTTTGGATCATCAGGAGCTGGATTTTGCGTTTGACCGCGTGGCGCGTTTCGTCGATGCCGAAACGGACGAAGAAATCATCGCAACGCCGCAGGCGATCCGGCAAAGCTACCTCACTCATCTACACGATTTCATCAACTACTACAAGTTGGAATTGAGCCGAGCCGACATCGACTACAACACAATCGACACCGCAACCCCCGTTGATTATGCACTGTCAGCCTATCTTGCTAAACGGGAAGGATTGATATGAGAGCCTAAGTTGCGACCTAAAATCCCAACAGGATAATAACCAATGGTGCTAGTTTGCAGCTGTTGATAACGTGAAACGTAAAAATCATTAGTTCAGTGGTTCATTTAGCCCCAGCAGGGCGACAGGTCTATAGTACACGAATAAACAAATACCCGAAAGCCCCAAATACCCGGCGGGTTATCCATCAATTCTTGGCTCATTGAGCCTAGCACCTTATGCAACATTCCGGGTATTTTCGACATGTGTATCCGAAGGGTGGAATTTGACATACTCCGCAAACCTAAAGGCTTGGGATTCTTAAAAGCCCGCTTCCGATAGAAGAGCTAATTGTGCGATCAACAACGATGCGTGTGATCAAACCACGTCTTACTTCGTCTCCTGCAATGGACGATGCCCCGCCCACTCCCCCGCCTGTTAGGCAAAGCCTAACAGGCATTGGGGAACTTTGGCGAAATGGAAAGCACCGCACCGTCGCCGCCGGGAGGCTGACACTCGGTTGTGGATTTGACCCCGACTCACCGTGAGGCAATGCTTCGATTTCTGATGCGTATTATACCAGAAACGAACACAAAAAGTGTAAGGTAGATTACACTTTTTTACTTTTTGGCAACTTTAATGCTAAAGCCGTCTGTATAGGCTTCGCCCCAACTGCTCCAAACATAAATGTTGGGGTTTTAGACCTAAAGGTTTTGGCTCATGTAAAGAAATCGTGCAACAGCAACCAAGTTTTCAAGAAAAAACTCGGTTTCTCTTCATGCTCTGCACCCTCTTTTTATATGAGCCAAGGTTTTTTCGATAAGGTGTATATAAAATTCTGCTATACACATTGCGCTCCTCCCCGATACATCGGAATGCAAAACTGGAGCGAAAGCCTGAACACTTCAACTGGAACAGAAAGAAGATGCCCTTGACTCAATTCTGTTGATGCAACATACCCTAGTATTGGTGTAGCATTTTTGCGACGACGGTGTAGCACTATTCCCACAACCTCCTCGTGAATAAGCCCCGCCCTTTAAGATCACAATCCACCCCAAAAGCAAACCCAAAGTCCCCCAGAGAAAGAATTTGCCGAAAAACTCAGTTTTTTGTACAATCTCTTTAGGCGATCTGAGATAACAGTGGTATTGAAATTGCGCGTACTTGATGAACAGAGTGCATTGTATTGGGTAACGATACACGTCAAATCCTATCCGGCTCTATTGAGATGTTCATAGAGCCTAACGGGCAGAATAGGAGGAAATCATGTTACACGTCTTGCGCCGTTCCACACTGTTCTTCACATTATTCGCTCTGGGGACTGCATGGATTGGGTGCACACAAGAGAACGCTCCGGTCAACATACCGGATGCCAACCTCCGCACTGTCATTGAGCGTGCCCTTGACAAGCCTGAGGGTGCCACAATCACAAGCACTGCCATGGCAACCTTGACGGATCTCGGAGGAGATAGGGCTGATATTCGCGAGTTAACCGGCCTTGAGTTTGCCACCAACCTGATAAGTCTACACCTTAGGTCCAATCAACTATCGGACCTGTCACCCCTTGCGGGCCTAACAAATCTGAAACTCCTAGATATCAGTGAGAGTAGTGTAACAGATCTCTCGCTCCTCGCAGGATTAACAAACCTAGAGTCCCTCAATATCAGCAACAGCTCGCTATCAGACCTATCGCCGCTCGCAGGATTAACGAATTTGGACTCCTTGAGTATCAGCGATAGCGGTATATCAGACATATCATCTCTCGCAGGATTAAAAAAACTGAAATGGCTAAATCTGTTCGAGAACCAAATCTCAGACCTATCACCTCTTGCTGGATTAAAAAATCTGGAAGAGTTGGAACTTGACGTTAACTGTGTCTCGGACCTGTCACCCTTGGCGGGATTGGTAAATTTGCAGAGATTATACCTTACCGTTAACAGGGTATCAGATATATCGCCACTGGCGGGATTAACCAATCTGAGGTCAATTTGGCTCATGGATAACCGCGTTTCAGATTTGTCGCCCTTGGCACAACTTTCCCAACTTGAAACTTTGCTACTTGCTGACAACAACGTATCAGATATATCATCTCTCCCAAAATTAACCAATCTGAAACTCCTCCAACTTACCGATAATCAGATCTCGGACCTCTCGCCGATAGTGGAATTAACAAACCTAGAACAACTGGGGCTTTACGGTAACTACGTCTCGGATCCGTCGCCCTTGGTACGGCTAACCAATCTGAAAGAGCTGGGACTTTCCGCCAATCGTGTGTCAGATTTATCATCCCTACTGGAATTAACCAATTTGAAGGAGCTAGATGTTCTATCGAACCCCTTGAGCTCAAAAACAGTCACCGTTGACGTGCCGATCCTCAAAGCCAAAGGTGTTTCTGTCAGGCATTAGTATCGGTAAATCCTATTGATTGGAGGAAAATCATGTCGCACTTCTTGCGTCGTTCAACACCGTTCCTCATGCTACTTGTTCTCGGAGTTATATGGGGCGGGTGTGCGAAAGCGATTCTTTCTGTCCAACCGGTCAATATACCGGATGCGAATCTCCGCACTGCCATTGAAGATGCCTTACACAAGCCTGCGGGTGCCACAATCACAAATGCTGACATGGCGACTTTGACGAGTCTTGAACCGGGTTGGGGCGATATCCGTGAGCTAACCGGTCTTGAATTTGCGGTCAATCTCACGTACGTGCGCCTAGGCCACAACCAGATATCGGATCTGTCGCCCTTCGCTGGATTGACAAAACTGCAATTCCTATATATCGAAGAAAACAGGATAACAGACCTATCACCTCTTACGGGACTAACAAAACTGAGAGAACTGGATCTCTACGGCAACGAAATATCGGATCTATCGCCTCTCGCTGGATTGATAAATCTGAGATTCTTGAGTATTAGTGATAGCAAGGTATCCGACCTTTCACCACTCATAGAATTAACAAACCTAGAAAATCTAGGTATCGACGGCAGCCAGATATCGGATCTATCGCCTCTCGCTGGATTGACAAAGCTAGCGTTCCTGAGTATTAACGATAGCCGGGTATCAGACCTGTCGCCCCTTGCAGAATTAACACATCTAAGGGAGCTAGGTCTTTACGGAAACGAAATATCAGATCTTTCACCTCTCGCTGGATTAACAAAGCTAGAAGGCCTAGGACTTAATGTTAACCGCGTATCGGACCTGTCGCCTTTGGTCGGATTAACCAATTTGAGAAGTCTGCACGTGCAATCAAACCCGCTGAATCTAAAGACAATCGCCGTTGAGTTGCCGTTTCTTGAAGCCAAAGGTGTTCATGTCTGGCATTCGCATCAATAATCCTGTGGCTCATGTAAAAAGAAAGTGCAAGTCCCGATTCATCGGGATTCCGCCTTGCGGAACACGAAGAGAAACCGAGTTTTAAAGAAAAAACTCGGTTTCTTTGCACTAAATCTGAACATGGGCGAAGATAGATTCTATTTTTCATTTCCGAAGGAGATTCAAATATGATTGGTTTCAAGCGCATCATGATATTCGTATTTGGTTTTGTTTTCCTCGTTTTATCAATTGTCTCCGCCGTTGCACAGGTTGATACTCCCGCTGTCTGCCTGATTGATGACCATCCGGGCATCCTCGAATCAGACGCACAGACCGCAGCGATGCTGGTGTGTGATGCGCTGCGTAAGCAGGGTATATCGGTCAGCGATCCCGTTTACGAAGCACCCACTTCAGCGAATGCGTATCGCGTTATTTTACGCCGGTTAGGTGAGAAGATTATCGTGCGCCTGAGCCAGGAAAATCCCATCGGCACAATTATCATCGAGCGGCAAATTATATTGGCAAATATCGAAGAGATGATCCCAGCAGCACCGAGACTGGTTGACGCACTTGTTCACGACAAGCCGATCGATGATACGGTCGATATGGAAACCGTCACTGAACAGGAGGCTCGCGAACTCAGGAAGATATCGGGTGAGTCCCTGTGGCATGTAGGAATCTTTGGAACCTTTGTTCCCGGCACAGACATATCCGCAGAACCCGGCTTTGAGTACGGTTGGTCTTATCAGACACCATCGTACGCTGTGGGAACCGAGTTCCGAACAAGTGGACGCGATACGTTTGAGGAGTCTGTGGGAACCGGGATTCAGGATAGTGACCCCGAAGGTTTTTCCTTCTTCGCTTGGTCAATCGGTGGACGCTACTTCTTTAACAAACAGAATATTTCACCCTATGTGGGCGGCGGACTCGCCATCGTTAACACCAGCTATGAAACGACGGTAAGGAGACGCAAAGAGTGGTTCGGTTCTGCAGAAAGGTATAGTCAGTTGTGGGGAGAGGAGTGGGAGTGGACCGATGAATCTGAGTCAGATACCGGTTTGGGCACCTATGCCATCGTTGGAATAGAGGCACTGCGCCTCACTCAGAGTCGCTTAAATCTTGAACTACGAGTAGATAGACCGTTATTTAAGCTGCCAAGCCAAGATATAATGCCGATAACATTTGGTATCTCCTTTTCTCGGAATTATGTTCCCGGCGGCTCGGGCTGCTTGTCGGGTTGCCTGTTTTGATTTATAGTGGATTTTAGAATTAATGAGACACTCCAAACCGGTGCGGTTGGAAACCGCACCTACCGGGCGGGTGAAAGTGTCTATCGATTTTTTGAATTTACTATAAGTCCCCGCTTGAATCAGATTTCCCCTCAACGAGTTATCCCTTCTGCAATGAATTGGCTGAGTCAATCTTAGTCCATCTAGCCCGCACTTTAGACACTCGGCATTTTTTTTGTAAATAGTTTTTGACGTACTCCAAAAGCTGAAGCATTTGGATTCTTGTTAGGAATCCACTTTCTACTTTCTAATTGTGCGGTCAACGACGCTGCACCCCGTCGGGTGTCTTAATGCGTCTCTCGCAAGGGACAACGCCCTGCCCCTATACCAGCGTCTATATCCTGCTCCCCGGTGCCGGTAACTGTAGAAAGTATACTATATTTGTTCAGGAACATCAAACAAAAAATGCGCTAAAGCATGGGTGTATCCCAAAGGTAAACCTTGGGGTTTTACCCCTAAAGGAATTTTTATGATAAAAAAAACTTGACAAACGTTTTGCAGCAATTTATAATACTATAAAATCTACATGCGAATGAGTCTCAATATCATTCATTAGCGAGGTCAATCGGGCAAAAGATGCCCGTTTTTATTTCAGACTATATTGAAATTGAGACTCTATATCAACAACTCCGAGGGTTAGAATTGCGAATCTGCTGTTGTGTTATGTTTCTGTTTCTGATGGTTCAAATCGTACCCGCTGAATCCAAACGGTTTAGTGTCTCCGGTTACGGAGTAATCAATTACGCTAACTTCTATTGGGAGACCGATCCAGAGCGACGTGCCCACATTGACGTTGAACGGCTTGTCGTTGCGCCGAAGTTCCGGATGAGTGAGACTATCCGGCTTGAAGCGGAACTCGAGTTTGAGCACGGTGGGACCGGCACCACAATGGAGTTTGACAAATTTGAGGAATTTGGCGAATTTGAGACAGAAATCGAAAAAGGCGGCGAGGTCATCGTAGAGAAACTCGCCGCGGTCTTTGAGGTTCGCCCGACACTTAACTTTCGGATAGGTCACATCATCGTGCCGGTCGGCTTAACCGCCAAACGGCATCGTCCCCAGCACTACTTCACAACCACCCGCCCTGAATCTGAATCAAATCTGATTCCAACCATTTGGCATGAAAATGGGATTGAGCTATTCGGCAAATTCGGTGCACTCAGTTATCAAGCGCAAGTTGTCAACGGCTTGGATTCCACCGGCTTCAGTTCGCGTCGTTGGGTTTCCAGCGGTCATCAACTGCGTTTTGAAACTGCCAATGCGGAAGATTTCGCGCTGGTCGGTCGTGTCGATTATACAGTTATGGATGGAGCAGTTCTCGGTGTCTCTGGCTATTACGGAGACAGCGCGGACAACCGTCCGAAACCGGACTTCGATCTCGATGCTCATGTTTCAATTGTTGACCTGCACGGTTTTTATGAGGTCGGTGCGGTGAAGGTTCGTGGACTGTTCCTTTACGGAACGCTCGAAAATTCGGAACTGATCTCCAAAACCAATCGAAATCTATCAAACAACCTGAACGTCAAGCGGACACCCGTCGGCAGCCAAGCCGTTGGGGGATACCTCGAAGTCGGTTACAATGTGCTCACGTTTTTCAAATCATCGTTGAACACAGAAGCAGGGCTTGATTTTTTCGTTCGCTACGACAACTACGATACGATGGCTGAGGTCCAGGGCGATATCTTTGATAATCCGCGTTGGGAACGGCAGACGTGGACACTTGGCCTCAATTATCACCCGCATCCACAACTTGTTTTTAAGGGACATTATTCCGCACGGGTATTGGGTTCCAAACCTGTAGAGGTATTGGACACCATACCCATATTGGACACCGAATTTGAGGATGAACACACCCTCGCACTCGGCTTCGGGTTTCAATACTAACAGGACTTACCCACTTCAGTTCGTAGTAGCGCAATTCGTTACGCGCATATCGGGGCAGGGATGCCCCTCCCACGCCTAGTGGCGATAAATCGCCGAACTACAAGACACTAAACTTTTAACTGCGTAAGTCCTAACTAATTTAACTTCAAACTAAAAAGGAGGAATCCAGTGAGATTAAATCAGTATTTGGCAAAATTCTTTTGCTGTACCCTATCGACCCTTCTGGTCCTATCAATTGGTCTCATCGGTTGCAGCCTCACCGGCTGTGGCAGCGACGAAGAAGATGATGTTACTACTGTAAGTGAAAGTGAAGAAGAAGCGTTTGATGCCAGCCCTATCTTGGACAACTTCGCCGATGCAATCGTAACCGCAACCTACACCGATTTGGACAACAAAGCAGGTTCTCTGCTAGGCGCTGTCCAAGCGTTGGGAGCTGCTACCAATCAAGCGCATTTAGAACTAGCACAAGATGCTTGGAAAGCAGCCCGGATACCGTGGGAACAGAGTGAAGCGTTTCTGTTCGGTCCTGTTGATACACAGGGTCTTGACCCGGCACTCGATAGCTGGCCCGTCAATCGAGTTGACCTTGATGGCGTTCTTGGGAGTGGGCAAGCGTTGACTGAGGCGTCAATCGACGCGCTTGAAGATACGCTGAAAGGGTTTCATACCATCGAGTATCTCCTCTTCCGTGAGGGCAATCAGCGCAAAGCTGAAGATATTACCCCCCGTGAGTTGGAATACCTCGCTGCATCAACGGAAAATCTGAAAGCAAAAACCGCTCAACTAGCTAACGCATGGGCTGCGTCAGGCGAAAATTATGCTGGAGAGATCGCCAACGCCGGCACCACCAGCACTATTTACAAATCACAGAAAGACGCGATGCAGGAAATGGTCAACGGCATGATTGTCATCGCTGATGAAGTCGCGAACGGTAAGATCTCCGACCCGTTCAATGAGAAGGATACAACCCTTGTCGAGTCGCAGTTCAGTTTCAACTCGATTAGCGACTTCCAAAATAATATCCGCGGAATCCAAACTGTCTACGCGGAGCTTAGCAAATTTGTAAACGGTGCGAACGCTGACCTGGACGCAAGGTTCAAAACCGAAGTTCAGACTGCTATTAACGCCATCGGTGCAATTCCAGACCCGTTCCGTGATTCAATCACTGCGAATCGTGGTGCTGTCCAAGCAGCAATCGATGCGGTTAGCACGGTTCAAACAACACTGGAAAACGATATCTTGACGTTGGTGCTAGAGAGCGATTTTAACTAGCGCGGACTAATGCATGACAGAGAAACCGAGTTTTTCCAAAAAACTCGGTTTCTTTACACGGTTTAGAGGTAACAGCAGTGATACCGAAAAACGCCCCCGATAAGATCGGGATTCAGAGCAACTTTCCAAACCTGTTTGGGCGCACCAGTTGGGGAACTGTAACCTGTGAGTTTGAATGCCTCAATGAGATGCCACCTCTCAACTTGATTAGCAATGTTAACCTTGTTCCGTTCAAAGGAGATCGGTGGTTAATCCTTCGCTTACAAACAGGGGAATGGGAAATTCCGGGTGGTACGTTGGAGCCGGGCGAAAGCTACTCGGATGCAATAAGTCGTGAGTTAATTGAAGAGGCTGGAGCACGTCTGATAACCTTTGAACCGCTCGGTGCTTGGCACTGTTTTTCGACTGCCCCAAAACCGTATCGTCCGTATCTGCCACATCCCGAATTTTATCGGCTTGTGGGTTACGGAGCGGTAGAAATCACCGGCAGCCCTGAAAATCCTGAGAGTGGCGAGCAGGTAGTAAGCGTAGATTTCGTCCCTATTGAGGAAGCCATTCAGCGATTTCGTGACATAAATCGGTTTGAGTTAGCAGAGCTATATCAGTTAGCGGCAAGAATGCGTAACGCCAGAAGTGAAAGCAGGCGAGAGATTGGCGTTTGAAATCATGAGATCAAATCAGCCTTCATACATGCTATTCTTTATAATAATATTACTTTGTATCTCGATTTCTGCTTGTGATTCGGAGGATCCGACCGATCCGTCGAAGATGGATTATTCAAATAAAGCGCATTTAGGCGGCGAAACGACGGTTTTTGACGCGACGAGTCATGCATTTTCAACACCTGCGCCGAACCTCTCAGCAGACGGACTAGCAAAGCATCTCGATGGCGATGTCGAATTTGAGGCGGTTTTCGTCACGGTTCCGGCGGAAGTTAATCCGGGGCTCGGTCCTGTTTACAATAATATCGCGTGCATCAACTGTCACGCGAGAGATGGGCGGGGACGTGCACCGACATCGGGTGAAAAACTTACATCAATGCTTTTCCGCGTGAGCCTCCCAAACCCGGAGGGCGACGTTACACATGGACCTGTGCCAGTTCCCGGTTTTGGTACACAACTCAATAATCGCGCGATCTTCGGTGTACCCCCGGAGGGAACAGTAACGATCAATTACACCGAAGGTGAGCTCACGACAAGTGACGGGGCGAAGGTGTATCTCCGCACACCTAGCTACGAAATCAAAGATGCGTACCAACCGTTGCCAGACAATGTTGAACTCTCGCCCCGTGTTGCACCGGTTGTATTCGGCTTAGGGTTACTTGAAGCGATACCTGAATCAACAATCCTCGCCTTGGCGGACGAAGACGATCAGGATGGCGATGGAATTTCAGGGAAAGCGAATTATGTCTGGGATGTCCAGAAGAATGGATCGAGCCTCGGTCGATTCGGGTGGAAAGCGAATCAACCGACACTGATCCAACAGGTCGCTGCCGCCTATCACGACGACATAGGCATTACGACCTCGCTGTTACCGATAGAGAGTTCGGATGGGCAAAGGCAATACGACGGACGGGGTGACGATCCAGAACTCAGTGATGAGATTTTGGATGTGGTTACATTTTATGTCCAAACCCTCGCTGTACCTGCTCGACGCGACCTTGACAACCCAGTCGTTCAACGTGGCGAGGAACTTTTTGAGAGCGCGGGTTGTTCCAGTTGCCATATTCCAACATTGGAGACAGGATCGTTATCGGATGTGCCGGAGGTCTCCAACCAGACGATTCATCCGTACACCGATCTGTTGTTGCACGACATGGGTCCGGGGTTGGCAGACTATCGCCCTGATTTCCTAGCGAGTGGGTCAGAATGGCGTACACCGCCCCTGTGGGGTATCGGGTTGCTTAAAGTGGTCAATGGGCACACCAACCTTCTCCACGATGGTAGGGCAAGAGGATTACTAGAAGCAATTCTGTGGCACGGTGGGGAAGCAGAACAATCACGTGAGGCAGTTCAGCAGATGTCCGCAAGCGACAGAGACGCGCTCATCACTTTTCTGGAATCATTATAGCATACACGGACGCAAGCTACGCTCCCTCTTCTTCATTGATAATTTGTTGCGCGAGATAGTTTTGGATGCCTACTTGACTAATCTGGTCGCGTTGAGCCTCTATCCAGTCAATATGTTCTTCCTCGTCTCTGAGGATCTGTTCAAGAAGCTCTTCCGAACCAAAGTCTTTGTGGGTATGGGCAAGCTGGATAAATTCATTAAGTCGCTCGATCGCTTCTGCCTCAAGAGCAAGGTCGTATTCCATCATCTCTTCAACAGTCGTGCCGATTTTAATTTCAAAATAGCGTGCCATGTTCGGCATGGCATTGAGATATAGGACACGGGCGATAAGTTCTTCAGCGTGCTTCATCTCTCCGATGGCATGTTCACGTATCGCTTGGTGGAGACGCTCATATCCCCAGTTTTCGCAGATTTCGGAATGGGCAAAATATTGGTTGATAGCAGTAAGTTCAGCGGTTAAAACTTCGTTAAGCACTTCAATAATTTCAGGATGTCCGTCCATTGGTTTCTCCTTATATTTGAAATGAGGTAGAATCAATTAAAACTGTACATAATAACGCTGTGAAAGAGTGAAGGGTTGACCCAAGGTGAAAACTCGGTTTCTCTCAGCAGCTCTGCTCCTGTTTTTGATATAAACCAATTAGAGGAGGCTTATGGCTTTACAAGTTCAAGAGGTACAACGAAATCCGGGAGTCTCCCGATTCGTAAAAGCAGCCAAAACAGATGAGGTAAGTCCCGGCAACTGTATCAGCGCGAAGTTGGAAGGCAATTTCATCGGCATCCACAATGTCAATGGAAAGTATTACGCGGTGAACAATATCTGCCCCCATGTCGGTGGTATCTTACACGCGGGTCAGTTAGAAGATGACGTTATCGTTTGCCCGATTCATCAGTGGAAGTTCGATGTTAAAACAGGCAAGTGCATCTGGCCTGGCAAATGCGGGATTGCGACCTATCCCGTGAAGGTTGACGGGGAGGATATTTTTGTTGATATCAACTCACCCAGCCAGCCGATCCAACACAATCCCATTCGCGTTTACCATACGAAACCAGAACGGAGGTTAACACCGTGATAACTGTCGCAAATCGAATCTACGTCGCACTCGAATATCGGGAAGCCTTTGAGGAAAGGTTTCGCAATCGCGCTCGACTCATTGACGGGATGCCCGGGTTCATCTCAAATCAGGTGTTACGTCCGGTCAATGACGATGACCCCTACGTCGTGTTCACACTTTGGGAATCGCGGAAAGACTTTGAAAATTGGGTCGAGTCAGAAGAATTTCGCAAGGGACATGCCCAATCGGGAACATTGCCCCAAGAAGCGTTTACACAGTCAAACAAATTGGAACTTCACGAGGTATTCCTCGATTCTGCTCGTCCTGACCTTGAGGAGGAGCCGGCAGGTGGTCCGTTCAGGGTACACTAATGTGTATGAATCAACTCTGTCTGGCAAATCCAAGCGAGCGGGAAAGACGGGTAAAAATGAAAACCAAACTGATTTTAGCTAAACATACTCGCGAAGCATCTAAGAACGTTTTTATTACCGCGGCAAGTATCACTTCATAAAGTTGCGCATTTATTGAGACTGAGACTCATTTTTATCAAGTCAAAAGTTGAATAACAGAAAAGGCGAACGATAGAAAAAGGGACAGCTCCCAACGGCCAATTGTTAGCTATTTCCCATATCTCTATCGACTTGATGTATTGGGGCTTTTTTTGCGCCCACCGCCCTTTCTGTATTTATAAGAATAAGTTAATCGTTTTGCGATTGTCAAGAAAATTCAACCTACAGAAAACGGAGGCTCAGGTGCAGGATAAAACATGTGCGCATTCAATGGGCATCAAGCCGAGCACTATGCAGGACAGAATGAAACTAACCCCTATCCAATTTAGCAGCTTGTTGTTGGCAATTGTTATAGCCATCGGTCTAACTTCGTCTGGCTGTGAGAGCGACCCTTTACTCGCCCCACAGGCGGGTGGTGATGAGGGCGGTAGTTATGGCAATGCAAAACTTCCTGCGCGTGAAACCGGCAACGCGCAAAAAGCGGTCAATGCCCAGCAAAACGGTAAAGCCGGCGATGACCGCGGCAAACGTATCAATCCAAAACTTTTCTGAAAGTGCAGGGAACGGAATCTATGCGTCAATTTTTAGGAATTGTAATCTCATTAAATCTTCTTTTGAGCGTACCGAACCTCTGCCTAGGTTCAATTGAGATTCACGGCAAAGTGGTTGATAAAGAAACCGGGCAACTCCTTTCGGGTGCCACTGTCAAAATTGAATCGGACGAGCACGGTTTACAAGAGGCAACAACGGCCCAAGATGGCACCTTTCGCCTTACGCTGGAGGACCCTGGGCAGAGACAAATTGTGGTCAGTTTAAACGGTTATGATAGTCATAGCGAAATACTTGAACCAACCCCCGATTCAACGCACACTTTAGATATAGCCCTATTGAGCCATCCCTTTGAACTGGCTCCCGTGGAAATTATTGGTGAAGCATCGCAGGTCAACGACAAAATTACTGGCACCGTTGCCCTGTTGGAACCGCAAACCGTTGAGCTGATTCATCCTGTTGGCACACAAGAATTGCTTGAATTCATGCCCGGTATCAACGGCTATGCAGATGATGGATTTGGCAATTCGCGTTTGAGTATCGGTATCCGTGGCTTGAATCCGCGCCGGAGTGCCCGCGTCCTTATTCTAGAAGATGGTGTTCCTATCCAACCGGCGGTTTACATTTATCCGAATGCTTACTACAATCCACCATCGGATAGAATCAGCGCAGTGGAGGTCATCAAAGGGAGTGGTGCACTTCGCTATGGTCCTCAGACAATGGGGGGTGTCATCAACTACACCACTCGTAAGCCTGACGGGACTCGCGGCTTGACGAATCAATTGACTATCGGCAATAACGGGTATTATAGCGCGTTTTCGGAATGGCGGGGTCTCGGTCCCAAAAATATCACCTCTGACTTGCAATTGCTCTACAAACATGGCGATGGCTTTCGTGAAAACAATACGTTCGACCAAGTAAACGGGACGGTAAAGACCGTGTTCCGACTCAACCAAAAGAAAACACTCTACCTCAAAGCAAACGGCAATTTTGAAAACGCTAACGCAACCTATACCGGTTTAACGGAATTTACCTACCGGACGACCCCAAACTTCAATCCGAAACCGGACGATAATTTTAAGATACTACGCACTTCACTCGACCTGATCTACACGAACAAAATATCGCCGAACCTGATAAGCAATACGACAGTATATACAAGCGTGTTTGACCGTCGGTGGTGGCGTGAGAATGATATTTTTGTGCGCGCCAGAGCATTTCTGCAAGGGGATTTGACACCGGTGCCGTACTACCAAACGGGCCATTTGGTGCGAACCGGCGGCGGAATCAACAACTTTGGTATCTTGCGGACCTTTTACATCGGTGGGATTGAGCAAAGTTATATCTTCAAACATAGTCTTGCCGGGTCTCAGGGCCATGCGGACATGGGTGCTCGCGTTCACTGGGAACGCTTTATTGACGATAGGAAGATTGGCGATGCCCCCGACGCACGCGACGGCGTGTACTATCACGGCGATCCAAACGATCCGGAAGCCCCAGTGGATATCGTGGGACAGAGCCATCACTACGAAACTACTGCCCTCGCTCTCTATCTCAAAGAGCAACGCGAGTGGGATAAACTCACTGTGACGCCGGGGGTTCGTTTCGAGGTGTTTAAGCAAACACGTGTTGACCGATTATACGGTGCGATATTCGCAGATAAAGTATCTGCTGTGCTGTTGCCCGGTATCGGTGCAAACTACCAGCTTGGTCGTTTCAATCTGTTCGGTGGAGTTCACAGGGGCTATACAGCACCATCTAGCGGAGCATTGAAGATTACCCAATTCGGACAAAACGTTGATATCGGTGGACTTGATCTCGAAGCTGAAAAAAGTTGGAACATGGAAGTTGGGTTTCGATCTTGGAGGCCAGGACTAAATTTAGAAGTCGCTGGATTCTTTGTTCACATCTCGGATATAGTTGCAGCGGGACGTGGTACAGCATTCAGGAATTTGGGCAGAGCTGACACTTACGGTTTGGAAACGGCGTTGGCAATTGGGATTTCACGTTTGATGCCGTTGCTACCTGACGTCAACCTTTCTTACACCTATCTGCAGACTGAGATTAAGAAAGGCATCGTCACATCTGCCACCAGGGCTGGAAACGTACCAGTAAACATCGCCGGCAACGAACTGCCCTATGCACCGATACACACCTTAACGGTCGGACTGGCAAAACAGATTGGGGATAATCTGCGTATGCGAGCAGACATGCGATTTGTTGACGAGGTCTTCACGGACTTTGAGAATCTAAACCGGACTCATAACCGTGGCGATACTGGTCCAATTCCGAGTTACACGATTTTGAGCGCGAGTGTGGACTACAAAATCTTCGGCCAGTGGAAGGTGTTTGTCACGGGTAAAAATCTCCTTGACAAAGTCTACATTGGGTCAAGGCTTCACTCGAACGCTGGTCAGCCTGAAGCAAATCTAAGTTCAGGAATACTTATTGGTCCCAGAAGACAAATACTTGTTGGTATCAAACATGAGCTTTAGTCAAAACTTCTCGAAAAAGATGTTGGCTCATATTAAGAAATCGTGCAACAGAAACCGAGTTTTAAAGAAAAAACTCGGTTTCTCTTCATGCTTTGCACTCTCTTTTTATATGAGCCAAGATGTTTATATAGTTAAATCACTTAACCATTATTTTACAAAGGAGAACACATGAAAACGTTTACCGAACGAATTCTCTGGGTAGCTGTGCTACTCTTGGTCACTGGTCTATTTATTGTAGGCTGTGGCGATGGTGAAACAGAGGATGTAGAGGATCTTCTCTTAGAAGAAGAAGAAGCAGCAGGTACTACCCTCATTGAGGTGCCCCCTGCCTATGTCTTTGATAGTCGCTTCGAGCAAGGTAAAAGTAGTGTTGCCTATTCCGGACAGACTGTCCGCAATCTGCTGTTGCAAGACCTAAAGGTTCTTATTGATAGTCTCGCCAAGGATGGCGCACAACCTATAGCCGTACAAGATATGCTTAACCTGTACGCGTACGACGATGCACTCAACCTAAAATCACTGAGCACTGCCGGTGCAATGCCAGTGGTAGAGAGCCACTATTCCGCAATTTCGACGGGTAAAAGTCTAGTGGGAAAGATTTCGGGAGATGTCGTCATCGGTTATAACCGTACCGCTGATGATTTGGTGAATGAGTGGTTCCAAATTATCGCTGATAACTCGCAAGACCCTGCGAAACTCGGAACACCCGCAGTCTACACCACCGATGACGGGGTCGACCTGACGCAGATGATCAATAAGGTGCTCATCGGTGCTGTCCCTTACTATCAAGCCACAGGCGTTTATCTCGCCGGTTTACTAGAGCGAGACAATAGCGAGGCTCGTAATGGAACCGATCCCTACACGTCTATGGAACACGGATGGGACGAAGCCTTCGGCTACTTTGGCGCTGCTCGTGACTATTTCCGTTATACCGATGTGCAGCTCGCTGGAGGGGTCGACGATTTCACCTTCGACTCCAACGGCGACGGTAGCATTGACTTCAAATCGGAGTATAACTTTGGGCTTTCCAGAAACGCCGGAAAGCGGGACAAAGGCGGCTCAGGTGTTGACCTCACTCGGGAGATTTTCGACGCGTTCCTCAGAGGGCGCACCTTCATTGCCAACCAAGGCACCGAAGTTGATATCATTCAACAGAGAGAGCTCGCTGCCAACGGTATGGAGAAGGTTATCGCCGCAACAGCTGTACATTACATCAACGATACCCTGAGTGATATGTCCAATTTAGGTACAGATGCTGAAAATCGTGTGAACCTAAACAAACACTGGGCGGAAATGAAAGGGTTTACCGTTGCGCTACAGTATAATCCGTTCAAGCTGATTGGCGATGGGCAACTCCAAGAATTACACGGTATCATGGGGCAGGCACCCAGTTATGACGCACCGGGCACCCCAGCTTACGATACGACGGTTAAAAATTACAACCGTGCTAAGGCTGTATTCCAGGCAGCCTATGGATTCTCCGCTGACAACATGGCAAACTGGTAAAATTATAGTAGATTTTAGAATTATGGTAGATGATAGAATTACTTAGACAGTTCCAATGCACATGTACAGATTGGGAAATCTGTACCCACAAACAACCCCCTAAATCCCCCTTGTCAGGGGGACTTTGGCAAATGTTCACTTATTTGTCTAATTCACCATATTTGGACACTCCTAATGCGCAGCTAACCCCCTAAATCCCCCTTATCAGGGGGACTTTGGAAACTTCGCACAGGTCAGAGTTATTGGTAAATGTCCACTTGTTTTTAGAATTCACTATAAGTACCTGTTTGAGAAGTTATCATGAGGTATTGTGGCGGGAGAGTCCTTTCCCGTCCACGGAGTGGGGTTGCACTCTTTTTGAAACAGGTCCTAAAAAATTGTGTACGCACATAGGGAGAACAATCATCAAAATCTTGGTAGACTGGTGATACGCAAATTTTCAAATTGGCGTATCACTGAACCCAACATGTGGGGCATCGTGTTCATTCTCTGTGTTGGTTCACGATTACTCACGACCATATACTACATCGAAGATTTGGATAGCCTCCGCTTTGCGTTGAGCATGGTTGACTATGATGTAACCAAGTTGCAACCCCACTTCCCAGCTTACCCTGTTTTCTGTTTTGTTGGTAAGCTTATTTACGCTGTCACTGGGCGTTATGCTCTGGCTTTCTCGATTATCGGTGGCGTATCAGTATTTCTGACTATCCTTTTTCTATTCAAGATAGCAGAAGTTAGAAACACCTCATCTGTCGGGCTTATTGCTATTTTTATATTATTCGCCAACCCACTACTGTGGTTGATGACCAATCGCTATATGCCGGATGCAATGGGTGTTGGACTCATTTTGGCAAGTCTCTATTTCACGACAGCTCAGAATGAGCAACCGCGCAAAATCGGGTTGGGTTTTTTTCTTGCGGGAGTTTTGGGTGGGATACGTCTCTCCTATTTGCCGATACTTATTCCCGCACTGCTGATGCGGTTAAGTGGACGGTGGCAAACGTTGAAGTTTATCGCGGCAGGTGCAGCAGGGGTTACTGTTTGGCTGGTGCCTTTGATTGTTATCACGGGTTGGGAGGCTCTCGTTGACGCCGCCCAGACACACAGTCGAGGTCATTTTTTAGAATTTGGCGGCACTATTTCCAGTGAACCCGGATTAGAGCTTCGATTGACGAAACTTTTTGAAAGCCTCTGGGCAGACGGTTTTGGGCTTTATTGGAACGGACGGCATCTCATAACCGCCTGCACAACTGTCACCTTACTCGGAATTCTGGGCGCAAATTGGCGTATGATAAAAAGCGTAAAGCACTCAAGTTTTCTGAGTGTTAGTTTCATCGGATGTGTAGTTTACCTTATCTGGATTTTCTGCTTCCAGAACGTCGTGTATAAGAGTCGGCACGTTCTGCCGTTGGTGCCTTTTTTGGCACCATTTATCGCCTATGCGTGTGCCAAAATTATTGAGCAGCCGAATCGGATACTCAAGACAGTTTTAATTGTCTTTTTCTGCAGTTACGGTTACGTCACATTTCATCTGGTGGCGCAGCATAAAAAACCGACTGCTATCGCGCAGATCCATCAGCACCTCAGTACCAAACAGAGCGATAAACTACATGTGGTTTCAGTGCCTTTAATAAAATACTATCTCGCTGCTCAAGGATTGCAGGCGGTCTATACTCCGATTAAAAGTGCGGAGGACCTTGCAAAACTTGACGAAAAATTGGACGACATATCAGGGTTAGTAGTCATCGGTAGTTCGCTGCAAGATCGTGTACCGAAAATAAAGAAAACATTCTATCATAATCCGTATGTCAATCGGATGTGGCCAGAATTATCTGTGTTTGAGTATTGAACAAAATGCAATCTATCGAAACTGACATCCAAATTCTCGGTGGTGGACCCGCGGCGTTGACAGCCGGTTATTACGCGAAGAAACACGGACTTGATTTCGCCCTCTTTGAAGCGGGCACAGATGTTGGTGGAAATTGCCGCACGCTTCGGGCAGGGGATTTCCGATTTGATACCGGTGCCCACCGATTTCACGATAAAGATCCTGAAGTCACAGGTGAGGTCAAAAAACTGCTGGGAGATGCCTTGCTACGTGTTGATGCACCGAGCGAGATCTTTTTCGAGGGTCAATTTTTCCGATTTCCGCTGACACTGAATGATTTGGCTGGGAAACTAGATGCCAAGACGCTGCTGAAGATCACCTGGGATAAGTTACAGGCACCGGGTGAGACAGTAACAGATAATTTTGAAACATTCGCGGTCAATCAGTACGGCAGAACTCTGGCAGAACGTTTTCTGCTTAACTACTCTCAGAAACTGTGGGGCGAAACTACACACAAACTATCTACAGCTATATCCGGAAAGCGTTTAAAGGGCCTCGATCTGAAAACCTTTATCCGGTCCTCCCTATTGGGCGAGGCGCAAAAGCCGAGACACTTGGACGGTAGTTTCTTTTATCCCAAATACGGTATCGGGATGATCGTTGATAAGTTGGCCGAATTTATTGGTAATGAACATATCCGTATTAAAAACAGAGTGAGTCGACTGATTCACAAAAACGGCAAAATCGAACGAGTTATATTAAACAGTGGCGAGGTTGAATTAAGGGCAGATACGGTAATTAGCACACTGCCACTAACGCTCTCAGCGAAAATTATAGATCCACCGCCACCACCGGAACTTTTAGCTATTGCTGAATCGATCAGATACAGAAATCTAGTGCTTTGCGTATTCGGCTTGAATCGAACTGCCTTTTCGCCGAACGCTTCGCTCTATTTTCCGAGCGAGGAGTTTCCATTTACACGGCTTTATGAACCCAAAAACCGCAGTGTTCACATGGCTCCCAAAAACCAGACAGTAATTGTACTTGAGCTGCCGTGTTACAGCGATGATGCGGTCTGGAATATGTCCGAAGAAGCACTAAGGACCCAAGTTTGGGAAGCGTTGCGTCGTATAAAACCGATCCTGATGGAAGAAGTTATCTGTTATCAGACCTATAAATTGCCATTCGCCTATCCCGTACTTGAGATTGGATTTGCGGAGAAGGTGGCGCGTTTGGTCGAATACTTTGAGACATTTGAGAACCTGCACGTGACAGGAAGAAGCGCGCGCTTTAGCTACCTACATCTTCACGATCTGTTCAAAACAGGGAGAGAATTGATAGATCAGATTATGTACGAAGGGAATGGCAAATCAAGCACGAAAATTGGACTAGATTGCATTTAAATCTACTGTACACTGAACACACGCTCTGTCAGAGAGGCAAAGAACAGGTGAATATATGAGAGTCGCAATTATCGGTACTGGATATGTTGGGTTGACTACCGCCGTTGTGCTCGCCACCCTCAACCATGAAGTTGTTGCTGTGGAGAAAGACGAGGGCAAACTTGGCGTTTTACACAAAGGGAAAACCCCTATCCACGAACCTGGACTTCAGAACCTCTTTGACAAAGTACGAGACACTATCCGCTTTACACCTAACGTGGTTGAAGCAGTTCCGGAAGCGGAGGTAATCTTGATTACCGTTGGCACCCCGCTGAAGAACGGTAAAGCCGACACGCAGCATGTAAAACAAGCAGCGATAGAAATTGCACAGGTATGCCATCCAGATAGGCGCTATACCCTTGTTATCAAATCCACTGTTCCAATCGGCACCAATCGGCGTATCGCTAAAATTGTTGAGAAGGTTTTTTCGGCACGAGGACTTCGAGGGAATGTTTTTGTTGCTTCTAACCCGGAGTTTCTGCAGGAGGGGTTGGCGTTGCTAGGTGCGTTCTATCCAGATCGGATTGTTGTTGGGACAGACTGCGAGGAAGCGGTCCGTGCCTTGCGCCGTCTCTACCAACCGATACTAGAACAGACGTTTGAACCACCCAGTTTATTACCACGTCCGGTGGGCTACCACCTACCGCCGATGGTGGCGACAGATCCGAATAGTGCAGAGATGCTTAAATATGCGGCGAACACGTTTCTCGCGCTTAAGATCAGTTTTATTAATGAAATTGCAGGACTTTGTGAGAAAGTAGGAGCAGACGTGACGGAGGTTGCGCGAGGCATCGGGCTTGACTCCCGTATAGGTCCGCGTTTCCTCAATGCAGGTCTCGGCTGGGGTGGGAGTTGTTACCCTAAAGATACAGCGGCACTGTTAAGCATCGCAGCAGAATCCGAGTATACGATGCCTATTACTCAAGCAGCGCGAGCGGTCAATCTTCGACAGCGAAAACACATCATTGAAAAGCTGGAATGCGCCCTGAAAACTCTCAAAGGGAAAACCATCGGTATCCTCGGTCTTGCCTTCAAGCCAAATACAGATGACATCCGAGAAGCCCCTGCACTGGACATTATCCGGCGACTTATTGAAGGAGGGGCAAATGTTCGCGCACACGACCCCGCTGCTATTGAAAACGCACGGCACGCTCTGAACGGATTTCCTGTCGTTTTTACCAGCGATGTGTGTGAACTCACTCACAATGCAGACGCGCTAGTGCTCATCACCGAATGGGACGAATACCAGAATATGGACTTAGGTATGCTCGCTAAACGAATGAATACATCGCTTCTCATTGATGGACGCAATGTTTATGCTCCTCAAGAAGCACACGCTGCTGGGTTTCATTACATCGGAGTCGGAAGGAGATTTGACAGCGAGTAGGTATCGCTCAATAAAGTTGCACAGCGACTGATATTGAGACTCATTACCAATAAACAGGGGAGGCGAACGATAGAAAAAGGGACAGCTCCCAACGGCCAATTGATAGCTACTTCCCACCACCCTATTGATTTGATGTATTGGGGTCTTTGTACCCGTCGCTTTTTTTGTTTCTTAGGACTTACGCAAATTGAACAGAAAATTGGCATATTTTGCTAAAAAGTCGTTATTTGGTTGCATTTAACCCCCTAAATCCCCCTTATCAGGGGGACTTTAAGAGGAAATGCGTAAGTCCTGTTTCTATTAAAGGTAAGCCTATATATGGCTGTCACGATAGACCGGTCTATCCACATGGAGGCTATGGTGCAAAACAATACAAACTCGCGTCCAAGGACTATCGAGCCAAACCCCAGCAAGCGGAGAAAGCAGGCCGGACGTCGTTCACCCTACACCCTTCTTCCAACGGGGTGGAGCCGGGGGGCATTTCTCAAGTGGTTGCGCCGAACACACGCTTGGCTTGGACTCTGGGGCGCAACGTTGGGCATCCTTTTTGGCGTCACCGGAATTTTACTCAACCATCGGGGAGTTATGAAAATTAATGCCGCTAAAACCGAACAGATAAAAATTGAACTTGCGCTACCAGAAGTTCGACCGGAAAACGTTGAGGATTTCGCGGTGTGGCTTCAAGCCGAACTGGACATTGAGAAGAAGTCGAGTCGCACCCGTTCAGAACCATCAAAAGAAATTAGTTGGGCTGGACAGTCGGTCCAACAGCCTGAAAAATGGCGCGTCAGCTTCAGTAACCCACAACGCACTTACAGCGCGGAATACTGGGTTGGTAACAGTTACGCTAGTGTTACACAATTTGATCGAAATGTTTTTGCGTTTCTCAATCGGTTACACATGGCGAGTGGAATGAATGCTGCATGGATTCTCCTTGCTGATTCAATTGCGGGCAGCTTAATCATCCTCTCTATTACCGGAATACTGCTCTGGACGCGACTCCACGGTCCCCGTCTGCTTGCTGCGGGGCTCGGTTTTGGATCGTTGACTCTTGCAATCCTTTTTGTTTGGCGAGCTTTCTAACCGATTGACCGGGCGGTCATTATATAGGCAGACTCGCTGCAATCTACTGAGCGGGCTGTCAAATGACCACAGGCTTTCTCTCATAGGGTGGAGAGGGCTTGTTTTGATAACCAACCCTAGGTTCTCAAGCTTGTTGGGGTTAGGGGGCAGGTTTGAGGGCAGGCTGTAGCGCGTCGTGCGTAACGCTAAAATTGCCTCCCGTTACGCATGACGCGTTACACAGCAATCAGTCGTGCATAAATTGTCAGGACAATTACACGCAAAGGAGACAGTTAATGCAGTTATATAAACGAATCTGGATAGGGTTCTTGGTTATCTTCACGGTTAGTGGAATGCGGTTAAGTTTCGCTGCAATAGAGCCAAAATCGGACCTTTTTCGGCTGGACGAAGTGGTCGTCACCGGCACAAAAACCGAGCGGCGATTGAAAGACACGCCCGTTATCACGGAGGTCATTACACGGAGTGAGATCGAAGCGACAGGCGCGGAAAACATCGGTGAGGTGCTTGAGCATCGGGTAGGAATTGTTGTCGATCGCGATGCCCACGGCGACGGCGTTCAATTACAAGGGCTCGATTCGGACTATATCCTGATTCTACTTGACGGCGAACCACAGGTCGGTCGAATCGCTGGCAAACTGGATCTCGCACGGATTGCAGTCGAAAACGTTGACCGGATTGAGATTGTCAAAGGCGCGTCGTCCGCACTCTTTGGTAGCACTGCAATGGGTGGTGTAATCAATGTTATCACACGCAAAGCGTCGTCTCCATTTGCCGCTCAATTCACCAATAACTTTGAGACCCACAACGCCATTGATAGTCGTACTACGGTTCAACTGAAACGCGACAACATCAACGGGCTATTGACCCTTGCTGCAAACCGCCGAAACCCGGTTGATCTAGACAAATCAGACCTTACGACGACAATTGACGGCTATAAGAACTGGACCCACTCTACACGGGCTGAGTATCAATTGACTTCTAAATCGACGCTGCTGTTTTCGGGTCAATATTTTGCCCAAAAGCAGGAGGGTATCAGTGAAAGAGAAGGTGTCGTATTTGACCGCCTCGGCGATATAGATAACTTTAGCGGAAGCGTCGGCACAGGATATCAACTCGGTTCGCACTCGAAGTTGATGGGTAAAATTTACGCCACACGCTACCACGATGAATCGACGGTTATTGACCGTGGCACCTCGCTGACCGCTTCATCAAATCTCACAGTTCAAGATCTGATTAAAGGCGAAGCACAATTTGACACCGTCCTTGGATCGAAAAATCAACTGACCGTTGGCGCAGAATTAATCTTTGAAAACCTTGAATCCCAACGCATTACTGGCGGCGAGAAGGACATTACAACCGATTCACTATTTTTCCAGAACGAATTTCGACCAATAGAAAACCTCGCACTTGTCTTGGGTGGGCGGCTTGACTATCACTCTGAGTTTGGAACACACTTTAGTCCAAAATTGAGCGGGATGTATCGCGTGACCTCCGATGTTACGGTTCGCACTTCCTATGGACAAGGTTTTCGTGCGCCTGACTTCAAAGACCTTTATCTCGATTTCAGCAATCCAACATCTGGCTATCAGGTACTTGGAAATCCGGATTTACAACCGGAGGCGTCGGGGAATTGGAATATCGGGATTGAATACCAGTTTAAGTCCTCACTGCTCGGGCGGGTACATCTGTATCGAAACAACCTGCAAAATCTGATCGAAGCAGAGCGAATCGGCAAGAGTGTACTTGGTGGAAGCAAATTTCAGTATTTCAACGTCAGTGAGGCATTCACCGAAGGAGCTGAGGTCGAACTTTCGACCCGTTCAATTGGTGGCTTCTCCGCTACGATCGGCTACGCATATCTCAACGGTGAGGATAAGGAGACAGGTTTGACCCTGCTCAACCGATCAAAGCACAGCGGCAACCTTAAACTTGCCTATACCAATCAAGACGCTGGTTTCAACGTAGATCTACGCGGCCGTTATGCCAGCAAGTGGGGGTTCTTCGACGATGGCGACAAGGTACTTGAGGATGAGGAGTACGCGCCGAGCAATTGGATTTGGAATATTCGAGGCTCAAAACAGATTCTTCAATGGCTCAAAGCTTCCGTCGGTGTTAATAACATTTTTGACCTCAAAATTCCGACCTTTTACACCTTTACCGGGCGGTCGTTTTATGGCGGTCTCTCTTTGATTTACTGAGTAGACTGTCAAATGACCACAGGCTTTCTTTCATAGGGTGGAGAAGTCTTGTTTTGATAACCTACCCTAGGCTCACCCGCTTGTTGGGGTTAGGGAGCAGGCTAGTGAGCATGTTGTGGCGAGTCATGCGTAACGCTTATAAAAATTTGCCTCCCGTTACGCATGACGCGTTACACAACAATCAATCAAAAAGATGGCATTCAGTAAAGCACACCTCTTAGGGATAGTCGGTTTTACTTCGATACTTTTCACCGGGACGCTGATGTCGTTCACGCCCCTACTGCATCAGGTGTGCCTGTTATTGTATTCACAGGCACTTCTATTTGCAGCCGTTGCTTTTGCATGTGCGTGTGCTTCATCGTTGGTCTACCTGTTCCAAGAGGTGCAACTCAAACGGAAACGATTTCTTATGGCATTTTACCATCTGCCAGCACTTGAGCGGTTGGACTCACTTTGCCATCAGAGTGTGATTATCGGGGTATCACTGTCCGTCCTTGGATTGCTAACCGTTTTTCTACTGCATGGGAGCCATCACGGCGATTGGTCTCGCCAAATATCAGTCGTGCGTTGTGTATGGCTGATCTATTTGTTTCAACTGTTCATCCGATTTGCGCTATGCCGACGTGGAAGAAAGTCGGCATATGCCTCAATTATCTGTTTTTCAATCCTACTATTTTTACATGCATCTTTCTAAGGCTAAGAGAGAGCCAATTCTTTCTTACACCGCTGAAACTTAATTAAGAGGCTCATGTAAAAAGAAAGTGCAAAGCACTCAGAGAAACCGAGTTTTAAAGAAAAAACTCGGTTTCTTTGCACTAAATCTTAACATGAGCCAATTAAGAAAGGAAATATAGCAAATGAGTGACACAAGAGAATCTCTGTCATGTAACGGCATATGTGCTGTTTATCAATGCCTTAACGGACATATCCATCTTAAATATCGGGGCATCGACATTGCGATGACTCCACAGGATTTCTACCAAGTTGCTGGCACTATCGCGGAAGCCATGTTGACTTTCAAAGATGACGACACAAAATCTTTAACGGACGCGAATCAACCAATCACGGTCTAATCTGCTATTTTAAGCACTTAATAGGAGGCCATAATGAAAACCTTTAGGAATCTCGCCACTTGGCGACTCATCATCTGGTCAGTTCTGTTTATCGCTACTGTTCTCTTTTCCGGTTGCGGTAACGGTGACGAGGACGATGGACTCGAACAACCGCTTGAGGAAGAGTCAACCACAGCCGTAACCACACCATCGGTGACTCAACCTCCCACCGCAGTCGCACCGCAGCTCGATGTTATCAACTTCACTATTGATGCGACGAGCAGAGAGGCATGGTCATATTTCTCTCTCGCTAAAGGTGATACCGTTGAGGTCGCTGATCCACTTAATTCAATGGATTGGGACCTCGGATTTCAACGGACGAAGGTCATAACCAACGGCGGCGTAAGTGGTCCCGGAAAAGGTGGTGCCGTGCTGCTCAAAGATGTGGAATTTGAGGGGGTGAAAGAGGCACCTGCGGGTGGATATGCTATCGATTCGGATCAGAACCTCGCTATCGTCGCACAAAGTGAGGAGGGGTGGTACATTTATACCGGACCACCCAACCACTGGATTCTGCCGCTGGAGCAACGGGTGTTCGTGGTTCAAGCGGCGGATGGCACTTTTGCCAAAGTGCGTTTCATCGGCTACTACAAGGACAATGACAACAAAAAGGACGGCGGTTTTATAACCTTTGAATACGTCCATCAGCCCGATGGGAGTCGCAATTTCTAATATCTACCCAAACGAACAGGCCATGCTGCTGTGAGAGGATACCGTATCTCCTACCTCTCCGGGAGAGACCGGGTCTTTCACAAAAACTCGGTCTCTTTTTATTATTTTTTAACATGGGTTGCCAATTATAATGTCCCGTTTTCAGCATTAGGAGTCAACAATGAAAATACAACAACTCGTAATTCTTTTCTGGCTGGCTGCATCAATCGTCGCCGCACAACCTATCGAGGTAACGGATGCCCACGGCGAGACCGTTGTTATTCACTCTTCCGAGCGCATCGTTTCGCTCAACGGCAGTACCACCGAGATTCTCTTTGCGCTTGATGTTGGCGCGAATGTCGTTGGCTGCGACGTCTCTTCCACCTACCCAAAACATGCCAAAGAAACATTGCCGTCGGTTGGCTATCAGTACCGGCTCAACGCGGAAGGCATTCTTTCTTTGAGACCGACACTGGTGATTGGACGAGCAGATGTGAAGCCGCCTCAAGTTATAGAGCAGCTGCGCATGGCAGGTGTAACAGTGCTCTTGTTCAAAGAGCCAAGAAATTTCGACGAAGCCAAGCAGCGTCTCCATACAATCGGAAAGGCGGTCGATCGTCAAGAACGAGCAACGGCATTAATCTCAGCCCTAGAGAAAGACATTAAAACATTGAAATCGAAACGCACCACACGTCAGGATCAGCCAAAATTTAAGGCGTTGTTCCTTTATCTTCGAGGTCCCCAAACCGCCTTTGTGCTTGGTAAAGATTCGGGGCCTGGCGCGATGCTTGAACTCGTCGGTGTAACCAATGCCGCAGGAAAAATCACAGGCACCAAACCGATGACAGCGGAGGCGGTTATCGCCGCACAACCGGAGGTGTACGTACTGTTTGAATCGGGGTTGAAATCGATCGGTGGAGTCGAAGGGTTGCTTAAAGTCCCCGGTTTAGCGCAGACCCCCGCTGGACGGGATAAGCGAGTGGTCGCGATGGATGGGTTGTACTTGTCGGGATTTGGTCCCCGTTGTGGTCGAGCAGCCCTTGACCTATTTCGCGGCATCTATGAATCTGAAGGACATTTCGTTGCGAAGGGAGAGTAACTTGTCGGCACCGAATCCACCCAACTCAATCATGTTGGTAGTCCCAGACTCGTGCGAATCGTTTGGCGAACGTTACTACAGATTTGCATGGCATGACGAGTATCGTTGGCTGTTGCCGACTTTCCCGGATAGCGAAAATCCACCGCATGTGTGGTAAGCACTAAAAAGTCAGACCGCCAAGCATTCCAAGCTGGTGTGGTATGTACAATCAAATCCAGCAAATCTTCCAAATCATGAGTCCTAGGGAAGGGAGTGTTGGCTTCTTGAAGCCAAGCCTTTAAATACTTTTCAATACATTGTTGAGCATGGAAACAGATCGCATCATATATCGGTGTCGGTGCCTGCCGAAGCCAATCAGCCGCAACATAATCCGCTTCAGCCTTTTGGGTCCATTCCAGCGTCAACGGATTCATAAAGCACTTGTCCTTCTTGCGTAATTTCTCGGAGAAACCAGTCGTTATGCGAAACTCGGTAGGCGATTTCTTCCGGTGAACGGACAATCACATCCATGCGGAAGCGGCGAGGGATGCGCCGCCGAATCTCCACCGCTTGGTGTCGGGTCTGCGATTCCGGAATGGGCATCACCACTAGTAGGTCAACATCCGAGTCCTCGGTAGGCGTACCATCAGCGTAGGAACCGAAGAGGATAATCTTCAGGGGCGCAAATTCTCGAACGATATCATCACAAGTTGCTTGAATGTCTTTTAGGTCAACCATAATGCCAAATCAATTGAATATTAAAAATCCGTGTCAATTGTGTGCTGGGTGGATTCTGCAAATCTCTGACAAATTGGTGAGGCAGGAAAATTTCTTAACATGATTGACATACTTCTACTATGCCATAGGATCATCTTTTACTTTCGGCTGAAAGTATAACACATCACCGAACGGCTGTCAACTGGAGCTAAAACGTGCCAAATCGAGCCAAGATTCTTCTCCTCCTCAGCAGTATACTTCCAATCTCCCTGTGTGTCGCAGCGGGTGTGGGAGCATATCAGATCCTACCGTGGCGTATTCCCGGCATATTGCTTTTCCACAAAGAGGGGTTTGAAGTGCTGTTATACGTCCGATTTCCACGCGTCCTCCTATCCGCAATTGTTGGATCCGTTTTAGCTATCTCCGGCGCGACATTGCAGGGCATCTTCCGCAATCCACTGGCGGATCCCGGATTAATCGGTGTAACAGCAGGCGCAGGACTCGGCGCAGCGATCTGGATTGTGTTGGTCGGGGGCGGACTTTTGGGTATCTGGGGTGTGCCGGTTGCGGCATTCGCCGGTGGGATAGTTGTGACGATCGGCGTCTGGAAAATCGCTCAAATGCACGGACGGGTTCTCACCGTGACCTTGTTACTCGCTGGAATAGCACTCAACAGTTTTGCGGGCGCGGGAATTGGGTTGATGACGTTCCTCGCCGACGAAGAACAGCTTCGGAGCCTTACCTTTTGGCTGCTCGGCGGATTCGGGGGAGCCACGTGGCGTGTGGTTGCAGTCACGCTTCCGGTAGCAGTCATCGGGGCAGTCGTGCTATTTCGCCTCGCCCGTGCACTCAATGCCATGAGTCTAGGCGAATCGGAGGCATATCATCTCGGAGTTTCAACCGAGTCGTTGAAGCGATGGGCGGTCTTCGGGGTAGCGTTGACCGTTGGTGCCGCTGTGTCGGCGTCGGGAGGCATCGGTTTCGTAGGGCTTGTCGTACCGCACCTACTTCGTCTTATGGGTGGTGCTGACCATCGGTATCTGTTGCCCGGATCGGCACTAGGGGGTGCGATTCTGCTCGTGTTAGCAGATCTTTTTGCCCGAACCGTCGCAGTTCCTGCCGAACTGCCTGTAGGCGTTGTCACCGCGCTGCTTGGTGGACCGTTTTTTCTTTGGCTATTGATGAGATTCAAGAAAGAGGTGGTGTATGGTTGAACTAGAACGGGTTGGATATCGCATCGGTCACAAATGGCTTGTCCGTAATATTGACCTAAAGATCGAAGCAGGGCAGTTTTGGATTTTCGTCGGACCAAATGGCGCGGGCAAATCGACACTTTTGCGTCTCATCTCCGGCGAACTGACACCTACAACCGGGTGGATCCGATTTTTCGGTGAATCGATCGGTGAATGCTCGCCACAAGAATTAGCACGGAAACGCGCCTATCTCCAACAGAAACGCGATGTCAATTTTCCGTTCCGTGCGTCGGAGATTGTCCTGCTTGGACGCCATCCACACCTCAACGGTGCAAAAGAAAGTCCCACTGATTTAGCAATCGCGGGGGAAGCAATGAGACAGGTACAAGCCGATATATTCGCTGAACGCCTATATCCAACGCTATCGGGCGGCGAAGCATCTCGTGTTGATCTTGCCCGTATCCTCGCGCAAGAACCGAGGCTGTTTCTGTTGGACGAACCGACAAATCACCTTGACCCGCGCCATCAGGTCCAGACCCTTCGCCTGTGCAGCTCAATCGCACAGTCCGGCAGAACGGTCATTGCCGCGATTCACGATCTAAATCTGGCATCGATGTATGCTGAACAGGTGCTTATGTTGCGGGAAGGAAATCCTGTCGCTGTCGGAACTCCTGAGTTCATTTTCACACCGCAACAGTTGGAGACTGTCTACGATGCGCCTTTTGAAGTCATGCAACTTTCGAGCGGACAGCTAGTTGTCGTACCGCTTGCTCCCGATTTCGTATCCAGAACCGGCGAATTGAGGAGTGTGCCCAAGTTGTCCTCCTCAAAGTATGGTTCATCAAGAACCACAGCAGCTGGATAGATGTATAGCATTGTCGGACTAACGCGCATATATTAATCAAAGTATTCATCCTCCCTAAACTTTGTCCACGACTTAAACACTGGAAACGGTGAGGGCAAACGCTTATCAGGGGCATTCAGTTTGAACGATATTTTTTCGCTATCGAAAACCTCCCTGATCGAAATAGAAATTTCCGACGTTTCAATGCAATTTTCACACTGGGTCGGCAGTGCTCTTGCTGAACTCGGATCGTCGAAACAGATCTTGATCTCCGAACCATTCTTCGCCTTTTCGACGCGATAATCCGCTGCAAAAATCTCCCATTCATGGATTGCGTAATTACCCTCAGAATATTGCGCCCATAGCCTAATTCCATCAAAGAAATCCAGAATAACCGCTTTTCTTGGACTGGCATCTATGTCGTTAGGATTAAATTGACGGAATGATCGATCTTTCAACGCCGTCTTTATATCTTCTTCTTCCGTTTCGCTAACCGGGTGAAATGGACCCTCGCCGCATGAACTCCAGATAAGCAGAATGAATACGAGTCCAATTGATATCAATGCTGCGTAGATTCGATTGTTGAGATATTTGTATTTGACCATCGTCTTGAATCCTATATCAGGGAATTTCTCCGGTGTTAGATGGGATAGTATAGTGACGGCTGACGTAATTCCTCCGTTATTTTAGAACAGTTTTTAGGACTGCGTTCGACCAAAAGCGTAACGCTCCCTGTAATGCTATCTAGCATGTCTCCGATGCCAATCCGGACGTGGA
The DNA here is from genome assembly GCA_965208425.1 of Candidatus Poribacteria bacterium. Classification (GTDB taxonomy): domain Bacteria; phylum Poribacteria; class WGA-4E; order WGA-4E; family PCPOR2b; genus PCPOR2b. Next base: position 6,234,010 of record OZ242335.1, read on the forward strand.
GATGACCGTACAACAAACCGTATCGTCGTTTAAACACTACCAGAAATACCAACGTCCTAGCAGTTAGAATCAGTCTACAATCCACCCGAATTGGCAACTGAATCTGGGACATTGCTAGATAAACGTGATAAAATGAAAATTGTTTGACGATCCTTGCGTAGGTCGTAATCTTCAATCTTTCACAACAAACAGATCGAAAGGAGATACCCACCATGAATCGTTCACACCTTAAATCCAATCTCACACTTCTCGCCGTAATTGTAGCACTCTCACTACTCGCACAGTCACACATCATCGCTCAAGACACTACGTGTGCTTTATCCGGCCGCGTTGTTGATACGGAGGGCAACCCGGTTGCTAGTCTCTCAATAGTGATTCAACCATTTGCAATCGTCGATGGTACGAGGGAATCGGCGTTTCTATTAAAAGAGTTTATGCCAGAGGCCTTTGTGCCTCTAATCAAATCGCAAACAGATGAAGCGGGACGATTTTCTGTCACAGGTATCAAACCTGGCCCCATCCAATTCGTGGCACAACCTGCCCATTTGCCAGAGGATGGGCTGCTACCACCCGACGTATACCACCTTGCTCCGGACGCTGATGTGCTGTCCATCGAAATTGGGGCAATAATTTTCTACCCACCTTACGAGAAACACCCACCGTTTGGGGGAATTACCTTTGGCATTGAGCCGGGGACACACCTCAAGCACGTTGAGGTCACAGTGAATCCCCGAATGCGTATTCGAGGGCAAATCCTTTTTGCCGACGGCACACCACTTGCCAACGCGAAGATTCATATCAATGTACGGCGACGTGATTTCGATGGAACAGGTACCGGTAGCTCTAGCGGTGGATCTCAGACGGATAGTGCAGGTTACTTTGTGAAATATGTAGATGAACCAGGGTTCTACACGGTTGCAGTCGAATCTCAACGGCTTTCGGCAATTTCGGAGCAGCTTACTCTTGAAGCTGGACAACGATACGATGATCTGGTCTTAAGGTTCGATAGCCAGCCGGTTCCCATCAAACCAACTCCCGATCGAGATGAACTGGACAGTGCAGGACAGTGGGTGCTAAACCCTGCAAACAATCACAGCTACAAGCGTATCCACTGCGAAAACTGGGATGATGCCCAAGCGAAAGCAGTTGCCGAAGGTGCACATCTAGTCTCAATTAACAACGCGGAAGAGCAGGAGTGGCTCGTGAGAGTATTTGGCACCACGCCTTATTGGATAGGACTGACTGATGTGGCAAAGGAGGGTAAGTGGGGTTGGCTGAGCGGCGAACCAGCCACCTATACTCACTGGGCAACCCATAAACTGATGGACGCCGACAGGGGCGATGAGGATTACGCTTTCATGGGGCTTTTACCGGATGGGAGATGGCATAAAGTTGGCCCCCAAAGTCCCGAATGGCAAATGCCCCGAATGGCCATCCTCGAAAAGGAGGATTTGCCTGCCGAGTCGTCGGTGGAAGAGAAGTAATCCGAGCCTTGCCCGAGTCTTTCACAACTAACTTATCCAAAAGGAGATATTTACCATGAACTGTTCATATTTCAAATCCAACCTGATATCTCTCATCACGATTGTAGTCCTTCTATTTGGAACATTGTCATATAGTAATGCTCAAGAAGCTACGAGTATTCTATCCGGTCGTGTTGTTGGTGTCGATGGAAATCCGGTTGCTGGGCTGTCGATAGCCCTTCAGCCATTTGATCCCATCAATGAGGCGCAGCACCTAGGATACCTCTCTTTTCTCGAATCGCAGACTGATGAAGAGGGGCGCTTCTCCATCGCCAACATTGTTCCCGTCTTAGTCCAATTGATCGTCTTACCCCACAATGCACCTGACTATGAGATACTATCCGTCAGAATCGAGCTAGTCACCATCTATCAAGACAGAGTGTCAATTTCCGATGGAATCGCCCTTTCTATCAAGCCGGGCACACACATCAAGAATGTTGAAATCATAGCAAAGCCTCGGATGCGCATTCGGGGTCAAGTTATTTTCGCCGATGGAACATCCCTTGCTAACGCCTCGGTTAAGATCAAGGCTCGTCGTCGTTCTCCTGACGGGATGGGTAGCGGTAGCTCAAGTTCCTCCGCAAGGACGGACGATGCAGGTTACTTTGTAGAATATGTGCATACACCTGGGATCTACACGGTAACAGTGAATTACCGAGGACTTTCAGCAACCCCGAAGCCGTTCCTGCTTCAAGAGGACGAAAGAAAGGATGATGTGATTTTCACGTTCAAGGGTGAACCGATTTCTCCCGATTCACCCGGTGGTCGGGTGGAAGCGTCTGCGGAAGCGTCAACCTCGCCATGGCTGGGCCCGGGAGTATGGGTGGTCAATCCTACAAATGGACACGCTTACAAAAGCATCCATTGCAAGAGTTGGGATGATGCGAACCTCCAAGCAGTCACCGAAGACGCACATCTAGTGGCAGTTAATGATGAGGCAGAACAGAAGTGGCTTTCGGAAATCTTTGGACCCCGTCCCTATTGGATCGGACTGACCGACTTTGCAGAAGAGGGTGAATGGAGTTGGACAAGCGGCGAGCCGGTTACCTACACCAACTGGACACTCCATGAACCGATGGACGCCGGCAGCAGCGAGGAGGACCACGTTTTCATGGGGCACGCACTGAATGGCGAGTGGTCCGACATTAGCATTGAAGGTATGGCATGGAAGTTTATCCAAATGGCTATCATCGAAAGGAATGGTCCACCCGGTAAAACACCGGTGGAGGGGAAGTAGAACTGTGATGATTTCCAAGTTTGAAATTCGAGGTTTCACACTTATCCTATTGGGCAGTTTCATCCTTTGCACATTTATCCCAGTTTCTATTGCCCAAACCCAAGATTATTCGCGGGTGAATCTACCCGATGGTGCGATCGCCCGCTTGGAGAAAGGTGGGGTGAGTTACCGGGATCGAGGGACCGCGTTTTCACCTGACGGACGCCGTCTCGCTGTAGCGACTAGCATGGGCGTTTGGCTTTACGATGCAAAAACATTCGATGAACTCGCACTGCTGACCGGGCATAAAGAAGAGGTTACCGTTGTGGCATTCTCGCCTGATGGCACAAAACTCGCGTCGGGATCTGTTGATGGCACAGTACTGTTATGGGATGTGGCCAAAAGCATTAAGTTATACCCAAGTAAGCAGCACTCAGACCGATAAAAACGAACACACTCCTTCTTCCCTACCAATCAATATTGGAGCCTGAATTCCCGCCAAAAGCAGAAGGAAACCTACCAACACTTCTCAACTCTTTCAAATCAGCTAGGGCGTGTTGACATTTGAAAATTGAGTCAATATTGATGGACCGCGGACGCATTACCCCAGTGATTGGAGACAGATGGAACGGAGATCTCCGTTCCCTACGAAATATACGCGCTTCTATGCCCTAGTGGGAACCATTGTAGGGAACAACGATCGTTGTTCCCTACAACCCATTTACGGTGGAGGCCTCTTTGAATCCTTACCGGATTGGGAATATCAAAATGTCAACACGCCCTAGCAATTGCCTCGCTACGTCGGTTGCGAAATAAACAAGGTTGTGTTCAAAGATTGGGCGACACGCCACGTTAAAGCCCATGCCACGATGACGAACGCGCCAGAGTTCATCACCGGTACCCGGGTCATAGGAAATTGTAGCACCCGCGGCTGGGCTAATGAGCTGCTGTTTCCCTTGATACTCGATGATCGTAGGGGTTGCGTAAGATTTTTTGTTATCGTTCGGTTTTTCCTTCTGGGCTGCCTCAATATCAGCATCGGAAAAGCCTTCCGCCTTGAGCATGATAGCCATATCGAAATCCACCTTCCGATTCCGCCTCCACAGGGTGTCGCCGGTGTGCTTATTGAGTGCTTCAACAAATTGAGTGTTAACCCCATCAAAAGTGAGAAAAAGTGAATCAGCTGCGATAATAGGCGAAGATGCAGGGCGTACTCGGTGATCGGTGTTTAGGGTTTCGACGTTCCCAGAGTTTCTCGCCGTTGTTCGTGTCTAGACAGGCAGTGCCGTAGGTTCCAAAGTGAACATAGACACGATCCTTTTCTACAATAGGGGTGGGCGTGGCGTGGCTGTTCAGGTCATTATATTCCAACTGTGGATGCGCTACATCGAATACCTTGATGTCGTGTATGATTTTGCCACTATTTTTGTCCACACAGATAGCAAACAGTTCTGTTCCATCTTCACGCCCCGTTGTCAACCAAATCTAGTCGCCCCAAACGACTGGCGACGACCAGCCCTTGTCGTGAATTGGGATTCTCCAACGTATATTCTGTGTTTCGCTAAACTCAAGCGGGAGATCCATGGCAACACTTTTGCCGTTTCCGTTTGGACCACGAAACTGATTCCAATACACTTCTTCCACCTCATTTTCAGCACATATTTTACAAGATAGAATCAGTGCTGTGATGAAAGCGAGTGCTAGGATTATCAATGATATGTGTCTCATGATTTTATTGATTTTTTCTTTGCCATGTATGATGTGTGAGACGATTTTTCATTTAGCAGGTTCGTTTGTACAAGGGAGTGATTTTTCCATACCTACAGGAAGTCCAAGACGGAGTATCTCGCGAATCTGATTGGGACGATTTTTCACCCAAGTACGTAGGGCTTCAACCTTGGTATCATAGTCGTCGTCCTGTTGCGCACTCTTTACTTGTGCACTGTAGCGATCAATGCTCTCTAGGAGGGTGACCTCGTCCCACACCTCGTCGAGTAATTTTTCGAGTTCGTTTTCCATGCGAGTGGCAATAGCTGGTATACGGGAGAGACGCCGTGGCAGATCGGCTGTCAGATATCGATTTAGACTAAAATCACTAAGAAACGTCTTGTCGGCTCCCCAGGGTATGAAAACGGCGCGGTTAGCATCGGTCGGATCAAAATAGACGTAGAAATTATTGCGGTCGGCACTGTAGCCATCGAGGTGGTTCACAAGTGCTTCAAGTGCCCAAAAGGTGATGTAACGATCAATATTCAGTACGGTAGACAGTGCATTGACAAGTTCGTCGTCGGGCTTCTGTAGGGCTTGGGCAACACCTGCCAGCGGCGTATAGCTAGTGTCGGTATCACTAGTTTTGCATTCCCAGCGCGGCAACCACGCTTCGACAAAGTCGGTGTGCGTGCCTTCATAGAGGGAGCCGGTGTTGTCACCGAAAGTGCGACGAAGGAAACGCTTCTTGATGGCTTCAATGTGCACGTAGGGTCCTTTTGGCTGACCGTTGACCATCACATTTGCCATGTTGCACCGGGGTGCAGGGTAGCCAGCCGCGGTAAAGACTTCGTATGTCAGACAAGCCGCCATGCGGGGTAAAATTCCACCATTGTTATTGAGCGTGATTCGCTCGGTGTCGCCAAGGAATTGACCTTTCATGTATTTGTCAGTCTTGATTTTCAAAGCTGGCACCGGCGAGTACTGCGAGCCAACAAAGCCCTTCTTACGAATTCCAACCTCTGGTAGGCTCACGCCATCGATCTCAATATCTGCCCGATACCAGTTATATGCTGAGGGCCAAGGTCGCGAACAATCCGACCATATTTGATCGAAGTCATTTCCAGCACCATCAAAGCGGGTTTCGCTAGCTAATCGATTGAAATTATGTGGATCCATTGTCACTTTAATGCACACGATATGGTTGGGATCGAACGAAATACCATCGGTTGGATCGATACCATTTGGTACGTTTGGCGAACAGGGGAGACCGTTTATTGCTGGTGCTTTCCAGTTTTTTTCGTCTTTGCCTTTGCCCTTCCCGGTTTTTGCGCCTTTCATCTTTCCAGCGGCTTTTTCGTATTCAGCGGACGCTTCTTCTTCGGTCATTTCACCGCTGGCAATAGCTTTTTTCAACTTGACACCTAATGCTTCTAGGTCAGCCTCTGTGGCTTTATCCTGTCCGTAAGTCGCATGGAGCAAGATCAACAGTGCAACCAAAACTATAATGAAAAGACTTGATATAATACGATAATTTCTCATCTTTCTTGTTCCTTTCGCTCAATTGATAGCATGCTATAATGGACAATACTACTGGCATGGCAGAAGCAGAATTAGGCAATCCTGAATTAAATAGCGAGGGCGCTCTTTATTTCGAAATCATCTCTCAACGAATACTTCCAGGGTATTCATAATAGCAGCGCACACTGATCCGCCTGTGTAAGCTGACCCTCCACCATCTTGTCACACCGTCATAGCGTTTCGATACGGATTCAGATCAATGCCGGGATAGGCGTTAGCGAGACGTTGGAGCGCTTCTTCGGTGTAATAAGAATCGCCCGGATTGGGCCAACCGAGCAGGTGACGCGCGCGGGGTGTGGTGTCAGCTACGAAACTCACAAATTCAGGTGTTGTCCAACTGGGGACAGGGCGCGTGGTATGACACCAGTCAGCATTGTCCGCACGGTGGAAGTGGAAACCCATCCAGCCGCGCTGCCGCTGTTTATCGGCAAACGGTTGGGCAGCATGAATTAAATAGCTAGAACGGAAAGCAACACTACCTGCTTTTGCGGTGACCGGCGTTGGTTCAGCCAGCTCCTCACACTCCCGGAGGTCTGACAAGCCCATGCCGCCGGCGCGTCCCCCGTGACGATCGTATATTGACGCCAACTGTTTGTGGGAACCACGACAGACCAACATGGGGGCGCCGTCTTCATCAATATCATGCAGGATAATGCCGGAAAGCAGGTAGTTATACTGCTCCCAATCGGGGTGTGGTGGCAGCTGTGAATTGGTGCCGTTGTCGATATGATAACCTTCCCAAGGGTTTTCACTATATCGAGTATCGGTCAATCCTTCCCGAAAAAAGATTTGTCCATAGCCAAGCCGTATTTCATCAGTTCCCAACAGCTGGCATGCGCAGTCAATATAGTCGTCATTTTCTAGCAGCTTATCGACCGCCGGCAGGCCGGTAGGAAAATGAACTGCGCCTCCCATTGGTCCCGCCAATCGTTGCATAGGTGGTGTTTGTTCGTAAAGTTTTTGAATCTCTGTTGGATTTTCTTCCCATTTTGCTTGGTATTCGGCATAGGTAAGTCCTCCATAGGCATTACGCTCGACTGCCTCTAACGCTGGAGCAAAACTCTCCGGGGGAAAGACGTTAGGCACAACTATACTGCCATCACGCTGCCAAGTTGCTAGTTGCTCATCGGTTAATTGCATAGTGTCCTCCTCGTATCCTGTACTTTGTGTGGAAATTACCAGTCTCTTCCAGCTTTGTGAAGCAACATATTTTCGCTACCCTGCATCTGATATTATTGACGGTAGACAATCTGAAAAACCTTAATATCATTCGCGGCGACATCGCTTACAAAGACGAGGTCATTCTTGAAAATCGTGATGCCGAATGGTTCAACAAGCGATTGATCACCAAATGTCATCACAGTGTCCCCTTGCTTAGTGAAGACTTGAACCCGTTGATTTCCCCGGTCTGTCACATAGAGATACCCCCAACGATCAATGTCAATATGACGCGGTTCACGAAATTGTCCCGGTGCCTCTCCCTCAGTTCCCCATATCTGGACTAGGTTACCGCTAAAGTCGTATTTCTTGATCCGATGATTGCCCGAATCGACGATGTAGATATTCCCGTGTGGGTCTGTGACGAGGTCTGTTGGATCACGAAACTGCTGCCTTGCGCCACCAAAATTTCCCCGCACCAACATACGAATGCCATCCGGATGAAACAGGACAAATCGGTGGTTTCCCGTATCAACGACACAGACCTCCCCGTTCCGCCCGACACTAACCCCGCCGGGCAGATCAAACTCAATTTCAGCGTCCATACCATTATCCTCATCGTCACGTCCTAATCTACTACCTGCCATAATGTAAAAGATTCTGTCTACTAGATTACAGTATTGGATTCGGTGGTTATCTGTATCAGCGACATAGAGGAGTTCGGTGCGTTGGAAATTGATAGCAACATCCGTCGGGTTATCAAATTCTCCTGTTCGCCAACCGCGCACACCATATTCCGATACGAAGTTGCCTTCGTTATCAACAACTTGGACGCGGTTGTTTCCTGAATCGGCTACATAGAGCATTCCGCGATGGTCAAGGTCGAGTCCGACTGGCTGCAAGAATTGTCCCGCGCCCTGACCGGATCCACCTATTGTGCGGAGGTAGTTCACACCGAGTATGGGCGGTACGGGCGAATTTTGGATGGAAGAGACAATTTGGGGTGGCGTTATTGGCTTGGTCAGGTTCAGACCTGCTTTGGTCCCCCCATCCGCCGGCGGTGTGGGGGCAGCACAACTCAAACAGAGAAGTAGGAACACCAGAAGAGGCAGGAAAGTCCATTTGCTCATTTGTTTATTCAGAGCGTATATGAGAAATTGGAGGAAGCCGTTGGGGGGGCTCTCTTAATGTCTGAGAAGGATCTTCTTCCGAAGGTTAGCTCCTTTGGACCTCGAACTTAAACACGAACGTAGTTTCTGTGTCGGTAAATTCGCTGTGAACTTTGGGAACAATGATCCGAAAATTTGAAGATTCGACACTACGCTTGTGGAAATACAGGAAGAACCGCACCCGACGTCTCGGCATAATGGTAGTTTTTTTAATATCTTCGCTCGGCAATGCCACCAGGTCTCCCATGGAACGGAGTACGCGGTTTTCTCGAAAGTCTTCTCGGAATTCAGGCGGCATTTTCGGCGTGAAATTGTTTCCAAGATAAAATGTATGCTGAGATCTATGGATGGGTTTATGGACTTTGCCCGATTGATCGAGCATCGAACAATCCTCCTGCCGCAACGAGATCCAATGATCCGTGCTGTTGAAAACTATAATTCCAAAAGCGTCCACCTCTTTGACATCGTTCAAAGGAACAGCTATTGCTGTGATGCCGTTTTTGACATACACAGCGGATCCTGATCTCATGAGGATGGTCGCCTCCGGATCAAAAACGGGAACAATACGTTCAGTCTGAAACGCGGTTTCAAACGTATTTTGAAGCGTTGAACACCCCAAATTTGTAAGGAATAGCATAAGGAGCAATTTTAGGTTCAATGGTATCTGTTTTTTCATTTTCCTTTTTTTCAAGCGCGATATGTGAAATATAATAGGCCAAACGAATAAGTTCATTTAGCAAAAAAAGCGAGTAATTTACCAAGTCTGGCCGGTAAATCCTGACGCTGAACGTAGTAATCTATGCTCACATCGGCTGGCGTGTAGCTAGATGATGAGGACGTAGTTTCGGAAGCCCCTCCCCGCGATGAGTGGGTTCGTCTGTCGGCTGAACTTCCGGACATACGGTTCTGCTCTGCAAGTACAACATCCCCCAATGGGAATTGTGTTAAGAATCCTGTCTGACGATCCTGATCGGTGAGAATTGTAATCTGAGGCAAACGGGCTTGGGACAAATTGTCCATTTCAATAGTCAGGTATGTAATTTCAGTGGGCGACAATTCCGGCTGTTCCGGTGGATCGGATCTCTTCTTAGCAAGCGCATCGCTTGGGTAAACAGTGATAAATGGCAGCTTTTTCTCTAATGCAGTACGAATTGCAACTAGTAACATTACAAAATGGACGCGCTGTGGAACAGCGTAGGGGGCAACAACGGCGAGAATAGCCGGGCAATTTGAGACTGCCCCCTCGCCCGCGGAAGCAAGCCATTGGGATTCCTCTGGAAATCTGTTTTGATTCACGATATCTGCCATTCCAATGGTATCTAATAGCTCCTTATCAATTGAAGCCGGGTGGAGATTGAAAATTGCCTCTGAATCAAATAAATAGCGAAGACGACCATCAGCAGGCATCGGAGAATAGTAATCACAATTGGGACACGTATAGGAGTTACGCTCTAGTGCTTGCTTAAATACAAGTTCTCCACAGTTTGTACACTTATTCCACAGTTCACGATGCCTATCTTTGTACAGTGCCACAGTGATCGCATTCCTATTCTATGAAATGTTGTCATTCACAACAAGGGTTACTTATCTATAAATTTGATGAACGTGCACACGTACCACTCATTGCGAAAAGAACGGTGAATCCCCAGTTACTAACTCGCTTGGGTGATTCACCAGCCCATGACATTAAAAGATATACTGGGATTTGTCAATTTACGATCAACGGTATTATTCCACAAAGGAGGTTAGTTATTCGACTTGTAGAAGCTAGCGATAGCCTCGTCTTCGTCCTCATATCGATCGAAGATGGTGACTAACTTTGCCATGACAATCAAGCTCCTAATGTTTCCGCCGGGATGCAATAATGCAATCCGTCCACCTTTTCTTTGAACGGCTGTATAGGAGGCGACGATGATGCCAAGACCGGAGCTATCCACCATACGCACATCCGCAAGGTTCAGCAAGATTCTAGCGTCTTCTTCTTCAGCAGCCTCAACTTGTTCATCAATGATATTCTTGAGGGCTAAACTATCAGACCCTATAATTCTTCCTTCAATATCCAGAATTGTGATCCCTTCTTTTTTACGAATATCTACAGTCATTTGATAATCTCCTTAAATTTGAAGTGATGACCAACCCCTGGGGCTGCTCTGTTTTGCTCTTTGACATACTCCCAAACCTAAAGGATTGGGATTCTTTCTATCCTTTATCCTTTAGAAATCGAATTGTGCTATCAACACGGATTGCGAACCGAAGTCCGTCTTACGTCCGCTCCTTCATAGGACGATGCCCCGCCCTACATGGCTGCCCTACCCGTCCAAGCCAGGCGTAAGAGTGGCAGTAGGCTGCTGCCCCTTGCAAGGACATTTGTGAGTTCAGTCGTTTCGTTGGGGCTACCTCGTTGTCTGCGAAGTTGGTCGTGGGAGATTTTACCCTACCTACTCGTCTCTTTGGACTCAAACGACCACCACCAAAACACTGAATTGAATTCGTTTAGACTTTCAAAAAAACAATGCTAAAGCAATCTGTATCCCAAGCGTAAACGCTTGGGTTTTAGACCTAAAGGAATTATTGATAAACTAACCTAGGTTACTACAATTCTCGTTGCTGTTTGCCGTGTTGAAGTTACGTTTGTTGCTTATTATCTAACGGTTTATGTTTAACCATTTTAACGATTGTACCTGACTGTTCGAAAGTGACAGAATCCATACAAGTTTCCATCAAAAAAATTCCTCTACCGCTACTTTTTAGGAGGTTTGCTGGATCTAACGGATCCGGAACTTCCTCCCGGTTAAACCCTTTGCCTTCATCTTGAACGATAACCGTGAGTTTGTCAGGTTGGACGATGAACTCAAAGTGAGCACTTTTATTCAAATCTTCTTGATTCCCATGCTTGATTGCATTTGTGCCGGCTTCGATGACTGCAAGTGTTACTTGCTCACTCGTTTCTTCACTGAATTCCATCTCTTTAAGGATTTCGAGGATGATCGTATCTAACAGGTAAACATGCTGCATTGAACTTGGGAGGTCAAGACGAATGACTTGCTCGGTTGTCGGTCCCACGCAGTTATTCCTTTCCGTCTGTTACTCTTATAACGACAATGGTGACGTCATCGTCCCGATGATCTGTTCCGGTGAAGTCCAAGAGTGCTGTCTCAATGGTTTGGCAAAACATTTCGGCGGACTGATCGCCATGTGATTGAAGGATTGCAGCAAGCCTTTCTTCGCCGTAAAAGGTCTCATCGGACTTCCGTTCGGCTTCGGTGACTCCGTCTGTATACAGGAGGATTTCATCACCCGGGGCAAAGGAAATCGTTTCTGATTCAAAGGTCGCATAATCAAAGGTTCCTAATATCATCCCTCCGACCTCTAGTTGTGCCACTTCTGTTCCTCCATTTTTCAGATACAACGGATAATTGTGCCCCGCGCTTGAATAGGTAAAGGTCATCGCTGCTGAATCTAAAATCCCGTAGACCATTGTCGCAAACAAATCCGGATCTGTATCAATCGCGAGGAGGTCATTAATGCGCTTGAGGACAGCATCGGGCACAGTTTCTTCACGACAGATGAGCCGAAGCGTTGTCCGAATCATGACCATCAATAAGGCTGCGGGGATCCCTTTGCCACGAACATCAGCGATTGCTATGCCTAAGCGATTATCGTCTAGCAAAATGAAGTCATAGAAATCGCCGGACACTGTCATCGAACTTCGCAAGAAGCCGGCGATATCAAATCCGGGCAGATCTGGTGCTTTTTGGGGTATCAGATTCTGCTGTATCATTGCTGCGGCTTCGAGGTGTGAAGCGAGTTGTTCAACACCTTCTTCAGTGAACCAGTCTCCCATCGTGCTGATGAGTGGATTGATATATTTGGTCGGGAGGGTCCGTCCGAGTACAGCTTCAATTCGCGCTGTCAACTCATCAAGGTCGAAAGGCTTCGTGACGTAGTCATCCGCCCCCGCGTGTAATCCCTGAACTCTCTCGTGCGTTTGCGCCCGTGCTGTGAGCATGATAACAGGAATAGCACGAGTTTGATCATCTGCTCTTAATTTACCGATGACCTCAAACCCATCCATCACAGGCATCATCAGGTCAAGGAGGATGAGATCCGGTGAATAGGTTCTAGCTTTTTCTAACCCATTCATTCCATCGTGTGCCGTGATAACATCGAATCCCTCAGCAGTCAGACTCATTTGGATTAGCTCAAGAATATCGACATCATCATCCACGGCGAGGATTGTTTCAGCCATTATCTTGACACCCCCTTACTCTTTACGTTTTCATCTTCTCTCACGAGCGGTAGCACAAACTGAAAATTGCTCCCTTTGCCTTGATTTCCATCGTCAATCCACAGTTTCCCGCCGTGCGCTTCAACGATACTTTTGCTAATTGATAACCCCAAGCCGGACCCACCTTGCTGGCGTGTGCTAATGTCGCTGAGTTGGTAAAACTTGTCAAATATCTTTTGGCGTTCCTCCGGCGGAATACCGGGTCCTGTATCAATAACCTCAACGTGCAAAAGGTTTCCATCGGCTTCAACTTTGACATGTACTTCGCCGTTATTCGGTGTAAACTTGATAGCGTTGCCAATTAGGTTTGTAAACACTTGACCTATCCGCGCTTCGTCGCCGAAGATATTAGGGACCGATTCAGGGGCGGTCAAGTCCAACTGAATTGATTTTTCATCGGCTTGGGGGCGAATCTCTTCAATTCGCTGCGTCACAATCTCCAAAAGCGAAATCGATGCCTGATCCATCTGTATCCGACCAGACTCAATTCGAGAAATATCGAGCAAATCGTTGATGAGTGCGGCAAGTCGTTTCGATTGACGTTGGACGCGAGCGAGGCTATTTCGCTGTCTGTCGTTGATTGTACCTGCTTTGCCATCGAGAATGAAGGAAACAAAACCGATGATTGAGGTCAACGGTGTACGCAATTCGTGCGAGACGAGCGAGATGAAGTCAGATTTCATCTGATCAATCTCTTTTTCACGGGTTATATCGTCAAAAAGATAGACCGTCCCCAGGATCAGTCCGCTTTCGTCAAGGAATGGACTGGCAATAATACGGAGCACCAGTTTCTCATCGTAACGAGTCAAGGTAACCTCGGACGTGAGATTTATTTCTTCGTGCTTTGAAAGAATTTGCTCTGTCGGTTTATGCTGAAGAATTTGGCGTTGGTCCTCTTCGAAGATATGGATCAGTTCATCGTTTTGGATAATCTCGGTAATATCCTTATCAATGCTATCTAAACTAAGATTGAGTAGGCGTTCGGCGGCGGGATTGATATGGAGCACTCGGTTGCTCGAATCCACTAGGATTAAACCTTCGGCGATGCTATTGACGATAGCGGTCATCTTCTTTTCTTCCGCTGTCAACTTTTCGACCGCACTTTTGAGATTCCAACGCATCGAATTAAACTCTTCTGCTAGAATGCCGACTTCGTTGCTACCGGTGACCGGAATTTCCTGATCGAACTCTCCACGACCAATCGCACGCGCTGCCCCTGTGACTTGCCGAATCGGTCTTACAATACGTTGGGAAACAACGAGGGCAATCGCAATGACGACCAAACAGGAGATCAACGTGAACCGTAGGACATCCTTTGTGAATTCTGTCACTCCCTTGAAAGCCAATGAGGTGGGTAGCGATACCAGCACCCTCCAATCAGTAAAGTTTTGTCCACTAGGCTGTAAACTCAACCGCCTCCGGCTGGTAAAGTTTGGTCGTTCAGCCTCCCTTGGTCCCCATGACTTCGTGCGTGCCCAGCCAGAGATTCTTTGTTCCCCACGTGCATTGGTTTCCCCCTTCATATCAGATCCATAGTATTCAGTGCCCGCATTAATTGCACTCATTGCAGCCTCAGTCATTTCAATACGCTCCGAGAAGTGGTGTCCGCTGGCCGGTGGAGCGCAGATAATCCGTCCGTGCTTATCGAAGAGGCAGATTTCTAAACCCTCTTTTTTAGAATCAGCTACCTCTGCGAGTTTCGGAAGAGGGATAACAACTCTCAAGATGCCGACCGCTTTCGATTCGGAAGGGGTACCCGGAATTGGCACGGCGATGGGCAGAGTGTGTTGTTGCGTTTCGACATCATATTGGACATTACCAATCAACTCATCACCAAGTCCGTTATTATAAGCCTTGTGCCACCACGGTTCATCTATTTTGTGGAAGAGTAATCGCTTATCGGTCGCGAAAATCACCTGCTGATTTCGGTTGGTTATAATGATTTGACCATTTTCGCCGACGCGCCTTTCAAGATGTGTAATACTGTTCGACAAGGTTTCGTATGCACCCTTTAGGGAGGATGGACTGTTATCATTATTAGTGGAGACAACTGTCTGGCTAATATTTCGCAGTGAGAGCCGTCGAAGCGAATGCAGCTGCTCATTAATCACACGGTCTGCCCGATCTAGGCTATATTGAGCCTGTTCAACGAGGGTCCTTCTGATTGTACTTGTCAGCCCACGTGTCCCAGCCTGGTGTGTCCAAGAAGCGACGATCAGCAAGGGGATAAGCGATACTAGTAGAAAGAGCAAAACGAGTTGCCAGCGCAACCCCATTCTAAGCCGTAGACGTTTCATGGTCAATCTCTGCTATGAGCCAAGGGCACTCGTTGCCGATTCTTCGTCCGAATACACTTCAAGAATCGTGTTAAGTCGTGTAACCTGCAAGACGTTGATGACAGCGTGTTGTGGATTGAGCAAGACCAGTTTCTCATCCATCTTCTTGAGGAACTGCAAGGTCGCGATAATTATTCCCAGTGCAGTACTGTCTAACAGAGGGACATTCGCCATGTCCAAGACCAAACTACCTCTGCTCTGCTCAATCTGTTTATCCATTTCACGTTTGAGCGCGTTGGCTGCGCCTCCAATGATTTTCCCATCAATTCGGATAACTGGAACATTATTATGACTGATTGATGTCTCAAACATCTAACAAACTCCTTGTCGTATGGCAACGTAAGTCCGATTTAGCTTAGGGATATGACTATTAACAATAGATTGATCCCTACCACCCAGTGATTGTAATTTAGGGGTTGCCTGCTGAATCTCATGGTGCACATCAAAGGACTTATAAGCAACCCATGTTCCATTTAGCTTCAATAGTGGAAGACAGTAAACCACCGAATCCTCTATAGAAGCAACATAACGGGTTAAGACCCAATCGTAAGCAGTTATGTGTTGACTGTTTGTAGTACACTCTTCAGCCCGTTGGGCAACAATACGGGGATTCTCCCACGGGCTAGAAGTATTTGATTGACGGATCCGGCTCAGTTGAGAAATAAGGAAGCGCAGAAAACTTACCTTCTTTAATGAGGGTTCAACTAGGACTAACTTAATATCAGGAATATAGATTTTGATCGGCAGTCCCGGAAAACCTGCACCTGTTCCAATATCGACTACTGAATCTCCGGATTTGATGTCAAAACATTGTAACACACTTAGCGAATCAAGGAAATGCTTTATAATGATTTCTTGATCTCCCCGAATCGAGGTCAAGTTCATCCGTGAGTTCCAGCGTTTGAGTTCACGCCAATAAGTAACAAACTGATCAAGTTGCACCGGTTCCAACGGAAAGCCGTGCTGCAGAAATACCTGCTCTAGCTCTGCTCGAAATTGACTGGACATTACGTCTCAAACTCATTGCGCGGTATGCCCGATTGCCGGATAATGGATTGTAGCGTACCAATGCGCAATTCCTTGTGATTTGGTACGGGAACAGTGATTGTACTACCGGCAAACTTGCGTTGCATGATTACATGGCTACCACGTCTTCGTACTTCCACAAAACCGTATCTAGCAAGGATATCACAAACGGATTTACCAGAGAGAACACGTAGCCTAGCCAACTGCTACCTCAAGTTGAGTTATATATAGCTCTGCATGAAGTCGCGTGTTTACTTCCTCCGGCGATGCACACTCAAAGAATAACTCCAATGCTTCGCGCAGATTTTCTCGTGCCTGTTCGATAGTTTCGCCTTGGCTTGCGATATCCAGTTCCGGACACAATGACACGTATCCATTTCCTTCGCGCTCAATTATTGCTGTTAATCGGCGGGTCATTAAAAACTCCTAACGGTTTATAGGGTACACAGTTAGCAAAGCTGCGATTAAACAATCGTTTTATGCATCACGCCTGTGGCTGCATCTGTCGCTTATACTGCTCGACCCAAACCATGAGTATTGAAATATCCGCAGGCGAAACACCGGGGATACGCGATGCTTGTCCAACGGAGATTGGACGAATCTTTGCGAGTTGTTCACACGCCTCTGTTTTTAGGCTGCGCACAGACGCATAATCAAAATCATCCGGAATCCGAAAGTGCTCCATCTTTCTGAACTGTTGAATTTGCGTCGTTTGACGGTCAATGTATCCTTCGTACTTGATCTGAATTTCAACCTGTTCCTCCACAGCTTTGGGTAACGGTTGAGAATTCGGTGTGAGCTGCTTAATCTGTTCATAGTGAATTTCCGGACGTTTGAGCAGTTCTGCTGATGAAGCTGGTTGACTGATTTCGTCAATTCCAACTGATTTCAAACGAACTTGTGTGTCAAGTGATGGTTTCAATCGCGTCTGTTCTAGGCGGTTCTTTTCCTCCTCCACCAGTTTCCGCTTTATCTGGAAACGATCATAGGTGTCAGCTTCAACTAAATTAATCTGGCGACCCATCTCCGTCAATCGTAGATCTGCATTATCCTCACGCAGCTCTAGCCGATACTCCGCGCGCGAAGTGAACATCCGATACGGTTCACGGATATCCTTGGTTACGAGATCATCAATGAGGACACCGATGTACGCTTGAGAGCGATCGAGAATGAGTGACTCTTCAGCGCGTACCTTCAAAGCGGCATTTATCCCAGCCATCAACCCTTGTGCGGCGGCTTCCTCATAACCGGTGGTGCCGTTGAGTTGACCTGCGAAGTAAAGGTTCTCCACCCGCTTGGTTTCGAGGGTTGGATAGAGCTGTGTCGCCGGGGCAAAATCGTACTCCACCGCATAGGCGAAGCGCATAATCTCGGCGTTCTCTAAGCCTTTGATGCTATGTACCATATCCACCTGAACATCCTCCGGCAAACTTGCGGAAATACCATTCAAGTAGATTTCGTCTGTATCTCTGCCCTCCGGTTCGACGAAAACCTGATGCCGATCTTTGTCAGCAAAGCGAACTACCTTATCCTCAATAGATGGACAGTATCGGGGACCAATGCCAGTGATTCTGCCGCTGTACATAGCGGAGCGATGGAGGTTATCACGAATAATCTGATGCGTTTTTTCGTTTGTGTATGTTAGGTGACACGGCATCTGCGACTGCGTGATTTGTTCCGTTGAGAACGAAAACGGGCGAGGCTGTACATCGCCGGGTTGAATCTCCATCACTTCAAAATTCACGGTATGTGCATTGACACGCGGCGGCGTGCCGGTTTTCAGGCGACCAATTTCAAAACCAAGGTTCAGAAAACTGTCCGATAGTTTTTCAGCTGACGATTCCCCTGCCCGACCAGCACTGTAGGATACATCGCCGAGATGCACTAAGCCCTTGAGGAATGTGCCCGTCGTCAAAATAACTGTCTTGGCGAGGTAGGCGGTTTGGGTGTGTCCCAATATGCCGATACACACCCCGTTTTCGGTCAGCAGCTCATCAACTAGCAGCTGCTTGATATCGAGACGGGGCTGCCGCTCTAGGACGCGCTTCATCTCAGACTGGTACGCATACTTGTCCGCCTGCGCACGGCTTGAACGGACTGCCGGACCCTTCTTTGTATTCAGTTGACGGAATTGGATGCCCGTTTTGTCGATGTTCCTTGCCATCTCGCCGCCGAGTGCGTCAATCTCTCTGACAAGATGCCCTTTTGCAAGCCCGCCGATTGCAGGGTTACAAGACATCTTCGCTATGGTGTCGAGGTTGATTGTGACAATCAACGTCTCGCAGCCCATCCGTGCCGCAGCAAGCGCAGCTTCGCAACCAGCGTGGCCTGCGCCAACAACAAGGACATCGTACTGTTTATGATAGGTATTGACTGCTCCCAAAGTTGAAACATTGGGATTCTTAATAGACTGATTGGTAGACATTAGCATCTCCATGCTATTTTCTTGTTTCGACGAGACAAGCCACGTATTGCTGGTGTGGTCTTACTATCTCTCCACAAGCGTTTTACGTCTCCGTGTGTCCCACGGCGACGGCTCTGAAGTTTATCGCAGCGTTAAGGTCTCTGTCTTGTACATGCCCACAATCGCTGCAATGGTACGTCCTATCCGATAGTGACAGATCTTTGTCTGTTGCTCCACAAGCCGAGCACGTCTTACTGCTTGGGTAGAAGGTCTCTGCCTCTACAATTTTAACCCCTATCCGTTCTGCTTTGTATGCAAGCATCGTGAGAAAACTGGATAGCGAAGCGTCCGATAATGCCTTTGCAAGCCTATGGTTTTTTAACATACCTACAACATTTAGCGACTCAATCCCAATTCGACTCGCACCGTTGACGATAGCCGTTGTTGCTTGGTGTTGGGCATCTTGTCGGATACAGGTGATACGGTAGTGCAGCTTGGCAATCTTGGCTTTCGTCTTATGCCAATTACTACTCTCTTTTTGCCGACGGCTTAACTGACGTTGCATCTGAAAGTTGAAGTAAATCGCATTATGAGCAGCGCGTTGGTTTAACTCGTCACACCACTCATATTGCTCACGCTTGACAGAATTAAAACGTTTGTTTAACTCTATATGACTGTACCACTCACCATTAGCTAACCCTTCTTTGAAATCAGCAAGGACATGGTTATACGCAACACGAGCATACCCACAATGCTGTGCCAATTGTGTCGCTTGGACGTTGTTCGGATCTAATGCTATTTTGTGTGTTTGTAACATTGTTTGCCAAGAAAACCAACTAAAATTACGCCGTCTGACACAACGCTAAAGCATGGGGATTGTTTCCAGTTTTTTCATTGAATAATAACCCCCCGATCCGGATCAAAAACCATTAACTTTAGGTCTTGTGTAGCAATGAAATCTCGCCCCTCGGCAGGTTCGTTGCGGATGCTAGCGTATCGGGTTACAATCCGGAATAGATTATATCTAGCACCAACCGCCCGACGATTTCCAAACTTTCTGCGCTACATTTGTCGGGGGTATCTTCCACTGTGTGCCAATGGGGGTAGTCGAAATCAATGATATCAATTGTTGGGACACCTGCCTGAATGAGCGGCAAGTGATCATCCATAATCGCAGGTCCCAATCGGCGTTGAAATGCCGATAGCCCCAACTCTTCAGCCCGCCGCCAGATGGCTTCTGTCAAGTCTCGTGCTGCATTCCACGAATACCGTTCCATGGGTAATTCTAGCGTCCGGTCGCCAACCATATCTAACAAGATACCAAAATCCGCCTCCCAGCCGTCCATGTTCTGAGCAAAGTGCGTTGAACCGAGGAACATAGTGGAAACTGTTCTGCCGTAATCTTCGCCATCAAACAGGACGATAATCACTGGTGTCGGAGGTGGTTTAGATTTCAAAGCCCGTGCGACCTCCAACAGAACTGCTACGCCCGAAGCACCGTCATTTGCACCGAGGATTGGCGTATTTCGGTTCGCTAAATCTGGATCTCGATCTGCGAATGGGCGTGTGTCCCAATGCGCTGCGAGGAGCATCTTCCCGCCCGAACCTTCGCCGAAGCGCGCCAAGATATTATTCATCTGAATCATTCTATCTTGGTGCTGAAACTCAAAAGGTTGAAACACAACCTCGTCGGCATATTTTTTCAGTTCTGCAAATAGATATGCCCCTGTTTCTTGATGAACAGCTGTCCCTGGCACTCGCGGACCAAACTCACACTGTTTTTCTAAGTAGGCAAAAGCACGTTTGGCATTGAAAGTTCCGTCGCTAAAGGTTCCCTCTACTGACGTTGACGAAGGGGGATTGGCATCGGATTCAGCATGTGTATAAACCAATAGCCCATCCAAACCGAAAAACATTACGCCTAGCAAACTCCACAGGCAGAACCAAAACGTCAGTTTACGAGGCATGCGATTCGTCATCTGTTTTAGGCTTAGATACGCCGGCGTCCTTCCAAAGCTTTAGCGAGCGTCACTGCGTCTATATACTCAAGATCACCGCCGACCGGGATCCCGTAAGCAATTCGAGTGGTGGTAATCTCAAGGTTTTCGAGTTGTTTTGTCAAATAGAGCGCAGTTGCCTGACCCTCAGTGGTGTAATTTGTTGCAAGGATAACCTCTTTGATATCTTTGCTACGGATTCGTTCAAAAAGTTGGTCTATTCTGAGATCTTGTGGTCCCACTCCGTCCAATGGCGATAAAACACCCATAAGTGTATGATATAAACCCTTATATTCCTGCGTACGCTCAATCGCTAAGAGATCGTCCGGTTCTTCAATAACACAAATCGTTTGGCGATCACGCCTAGTATCCGTACAGATATAGCATGGCTGCTGATCCGTAATATTCCCACAGACGGAGCAGTAGTCCAGATGGGTCTTTACCTCGGAGAGTGCTTGTGCTAGTTTCGTCGTGTCAGATTCTGGCATTTTTAACATAAAAAATGCTAAACGTTGTGCTGTTTTGGCACCGATCGTAGGTAGCTTTTGCAACTCATTGATAAGACGTGCTAGCGGTTCAGGATAATGGAGCATACTGAGTTTTGGTTCCGGTACGCTGCGCCAGAGAAGTCCAGTGCTTATAGTAGGGGATTATGGATTTTGGATTGGCGATTGATATAAAAATAGTCATCCACCGATGCTTCCCAACCCACAGGCAAAAATCTATTGCCGGCAGTCTTCACATCAGTCCCGGAATTTTAACGCCTCCAGTCAATTTGCTCATCTCTTCCGTCATCAATTCTTGCGCTTGATGCCGTGCTTCATTGACTGCGGCAACGATGAGATCTTCGAGCATTTCAATATCGTCTGGATCAACAACCTCTGGTGAGATTGTGAGCGACATGAGTTCCTGCTGACCATTGACAACGGCTGTTATCATACCTCCGCCAACGGTCGCTTCAACAGTGCGGGTGGCAAGCTCTTCTTGAATGTCAAGCATGCGCTTTTGCATCTGTTGCGCTTGTTTCATCAGATTATTCATATTCATTGGGCTGACCTCTTATGGATCTTGTTAAATAGTTATTGTGTGAGATTCTATCATTACGTATAAGACATGCTATGTCCGTTTAGAAAGTCGCTTTCGGAGTAACAGTGCACCATGTCCTCCAACGAAGACTATTTGGGTTCAATTTTAAGAATCTTTGCCTCAAACAACTTAAGCGCCGGTGCGACCTCTGGGTCCCGTTCAGCTTGGTGCCGCAGCATCATTGGTGTTATTTCTTGGGACCGCCGAGAAGGCGGCAGCGTTGCGTTGGCATGAGGATTTGCACTTGAAGCCACGAAACTAATTTGAACGGGCGTTCCAAGCAGATTGGCAAGCATTTCCTTGAGTAACGTCTTTTCGGCGTCATCAATTAAATCTGTATAGGCTGGGGGACAAGCAACTTTCAATTCTAACCCGTTACTTGACGGGGTTGCTTCTCCTTTGTCACTTGGCTGCGGCATTGCGCTCTTCAAATATCGATGTAATAACATTTTGCCTCTGTCCTGCAGCCCTACCAACAATTCTTCCCAGATCTTTGCCAACTCATCTGAATCGGACATCAAGTGCTGTACATCCGCAGGAGCAGATTTGATATGGGACTGACCCACGCTGTCTCTATCCACATAGGTATCGGTGGAAACTGGCTTCGACTTGATCTGAGTTTCCAAAGATGACTGCGGGCTGTATTTTGGAGTTTGATTTTCTGCTATTTCCGAGTCTGCACTGGGTTCTAAAGCTGGCGAGGGAGCAGAACTTCTTGGTGGAGATTCCCCAGTCGAGTCGGGGGAGGATGGCGGAACGTAGGTTCTACTTGGAGCTTCTCCCCGATCAATCTTATCCTCAATCTCTGATAACCGTTTCAAAATCTTGCTCAGTTGGAGACCTTCTTGGATTGAGCACGCATCAATTAATGCAGATTCAAAGTGGATTTGTGCATATCCATGCTGCTTGATTTCACTGCTTGTTCGCATCAGAATTTTGATAATCCGGGAGAGACGTTCTGGAGAAGCAAGATGCGCTTTCCCCTTCATTAGCTCTAGTTCTGATTTGGAGGTCTGAATTATATTTTCTAAGTTCGACCCAATGGCTAAGAGTCTCAAATTTCTGAAGGAAGTGATCTGTTGATAAAGGCATTGTGTTAAATCAGTCCCATTTTTTACCAGTTTATCGAGTGATTGGAGTGCCGTTGGTAAGTCACTTTGCAGAATGGCATCAATCAGTTCATTGATTAGATGATTTGAACCAAACCCCAGTATTTGGTTAATTTGATCTACATTGAGTTCTTTTCCGATCGATGCGGTCAGTCGTTCTAGTAAATTCTCTGCATCTCGCAGACAACCCTCCGATTGCAGAGCGATCAACGATAGCCCTTGCGTATCAATCTGGACATCTTCAGCTTCGCAGATCTCTTGCAGCCGTCCCATGATTTGATCTTGCTCCATGTAACGGAAATCAAAATCTTGGCAGCGGGATACGATTGTTTTCGGGATTCTGTGGTGTTCAGTTGTTGCAAGGATAAAAATAACGTGTGGTGGGGGCTCTTCAAGCGTTTTCAAAAGTGCATTAAACGCTTCTTGCGTGAGCATGTGTGCTTCGTCAATGATATAGATTTTATAACGGCAGGCAGCGGGAGCTAGCTTAGTATTCTCGCGTAGCTCGCGAATCGGATCAATACCTCGATTGGAGGCAGCGTCCATCTCAACGACATCGAACGAACGCCCCTGAGAGATTTCCGAGCAGAACTGACAATTGTTACAAGGTTCGGCCGTGGATTCTTGGCTAAACTCGGTTTCTTGCTGACGATTGGGGCAGTTCACCGCCTTCGCGAGAATACGGGCAACCGTCGTTTTCCCGGTCCCTCTCGGTCCCCAAAACAGATAGGCGTGTCCAATCCGATCTGATAGGATTTGATTCCTGAGAGTTGTTATCACATGCGTCTGCCCAACTACATCTTGAAATGATTGGGGACGCCATTTTTGAGCTAAAACCTCGTAAGACATAATTTCCCCCATCGCGCGAGGTAGGGTTGACTCAAGGCATTCTATCTAACCAAAGAGAGGGGAAAGGGAAAAAATCCTGGCCATGCACCTAGAGCTTGACAAGTTCTCCCAAGCGTTACCCAAACAGTTAGCTCCGACCAGGCTTCCCTGCGTCACACCCCCAGATTATCTACCGCTGCTTCCTTCCGGACCTGACGGGGTTTGATAATTGTGAGTTGCTCAGGACCCAATCTTCATCACCACTTACCTGGGCCAGTCCTCAAGAGAAGTTCGCCGCACAATAGGAATTCAGCCCTGCTATAGCGGATTGCAGGTTCAGGGCACCGCTACCTCCCCGCTTAGCATAGCCAAGTCTCAACAGAGGTGATAATGGCGGAGAGAGTGGGATTCGAACCCACGGTACAGTTGCCTGCACACATGATTTCCAGTCATGCCAGTTCAACCAACTCCTGCATCTCTCCGAAAATCTTGAGCAGCACAGGGTTTCTTACTATTATCATATAGCAGAAAACCTGTCCCGTGCTGTCCAAAAGTATGCTCCAATCGTTGACGATTGGAAAAATCAATGGAGCAGACGGGATTTGAACCCGTGGCCTCATCCGTGCGAGGGATGCGCTCTCCCAACTGAGCCACTGCCCCAAAAGGCGGAGAGAGTGGGATTCGAACCCACGGTGACGATAACGCCACAACAGTTTTCGAGACTGTCCTGTTCAACCGGGCTCCAGCATCTCTCCAAAAATTTAGGTTCGCCGATCTCGAAAAAAAGATTTAAGCAGATGGCTACTCTCTTCTGCTAGAACCCCCTGTGTGACATCCACTTGATGGTTGAGACGTTCGTCTCGTAATAGGTTGAAAAGTGTCCCCGCAGCCCCAGCCTTTGGATCTGAAGCAGCGTAAACAACCCGTGGGATCCGAGCCAAGACGATTGCCCCACAACACATTGGACACGGTTCCAAAGTCACATAAAGGGTTGTATCCGTTAAACGCCAATCACCGACAGATGAAGCAGCCAATCGAATCGCAATCAGTTCTGCATGAGCGGTTGGATCCTTTGTCCCTTCCCGCTCATTATGAGCGCGAGCGAGGGGAACTCCGTCCCTGATGATAATTGCACCAACTGGAACTTCACCGAGTGAAGCACCCTGACGGGCAACTTCGAGGGCTTCACGCATCCAGAGCTGATCCGACATTGCAAAAGATCGAAACGGGGCAAGTGCCCCAAGTTGCACTTCCAGCCCCGCAGCCGGAGCCGCGGGACCGAAAACGCATATCATTAAGCGCCCGAGAGGATTCGAACCCCCGACCTTCTGATCCGTAGTCAGATGCTCTGATCCACTGAGCTACAGGCGCGTAATAGCTGGCGGAGGAGGTGGGATTCGAACCCACGATGGCGGTTAAGCCATAACTGCTTAGCAGGCAGCCCAGTTCAACCACTCCTGCACCCCTCCATACTTTGTAATAGTGGCGGTGGGAGTAGGATTCGAACCCACGGTGACTTGCGCCACAACGGTTTTCAAGACCGCCGCTTTCGACCTCTCAGCCATCCCACCGAAAAAGCGCCCTTATTGTAACAAAAAAAACGAGCGTTGTCAAGAATCATTGAATGCTTAGGAGCGAAAATTAAATGCTTGCACATAGTTCAGTTTTGTCGAACTTCTATTAATTATAAAGCCTGTGATTTACTTGCAATCCGTTTGGCAATATGGATATAATATCGGATACCTACAACCATACTGAACTGAAACGACAGTTGGTGTGGTGCGAAGACAGTAGCGATGCAATTGAAGAGGAGCATGTGGAGGAACTCACATGACTCGTGGTATACTAACGTAATGCTTCATAGATGATAAGGAGAGATTGAATGACCCATCAGAGAATGTGCAGGGTTCTCAGTGGTCGGAATAAGGGCTTTTTTTGTGCTGTTAATTATTTAATTCTGATTGTGGGAATCCTGCTTCTGTTTGCGGGATGTGAGGAGGTCCAACAACTACTTGCACCGGTGCCGTCTGAAGATGATGACGGTACTATCAAAATTGGTTTTATATATACTAGCGATACCCGGAGCAATAGTCTGAACGGTGCGGAATTAGCGGCACTGCAACTGAACGGCGAGGGTGGAGCGCACGGTAGGGAGATCGAAATCATCGCACGCGGTAATATAAGTGACACGGAACAAGCCGCAGTGATAGCCGAAGAACTAATTATCCAAGAAAGGGTATCGGCAATCGTCGGTCCCAACCGATCGAATTATGCTGTAGTCATTGGTCCAGTCGCCCAGCGCTACGGGATACCGATGCTGACGACTACTGCAACCAACCCATCAGTTACTGCTGCAGGGGACTTTGTATTTATGGCGGCGTTCACCGACGACTTTCAAGGAAAGGTGATGGCAACATTTGCCACACAAGATTTAGAGGCAAAGACCGCCGCCGTCCTCACGCGTAGAGAGTCTCTCTATTCGGAGGGCTTATCGCAAACCTTCATTGATAACTTTACCGCTTTGGGCGGCGAGGTTGTACACGCTCAATTTTACATGAGGGGAGATACTGACTTCACCGCACAACTGACCGCAATCGCTGAAGCTGCGCCGGATGTCTTTTTTCTGCCCGGCTTTTCAGCCGAAATCCCATTGGTGGTTCAACAGGCAAAAACGCTCGGTATAACAGGAATCCTCCTCGGCGGTGACAGTTGGGATAACTCCGTCCTAATTTCTGGGAATAGCGAGATTCTTGAGGGGAGTTTTTTTAGCAGCCTTTTTTCAGCTGACGCTGCGCCAGGTGATTTGAGTGAAGATGCAGATCAGTTTATCACCGCTTATACTTCAATTTTTCAGGTCCCACCCGCCGGGGGTGCTGCGCTAGGCTATGATGGAGTCCGGCTCGTAGTTCAGGCAATGCGCCGTGCAGATGACTTGACACCGACCGCAATACGCGATCGGCTTGCAGCGACCATGGATTATAGCGGAGCAACATTTATCTCCGGCTACGATGAAAATCGACACCCGGACAAAAGCGCAGTCATTAACCAGATTGTTAATGGGGAAGCGCGGTTTTATAAAATAATCGAGCCGTAGGTTCGCAACAGGATAAGGCATTATCCCTTGCCCCTCACTTTGGAGGATTTTAGTGACAGAGTAACATCCCCAAATGACTATATGCGGATTCATTGGTTGGCTTTGGATTTCATTATTTTTACTGACTCCCCTATTTTGGGGATGTGATCAGGTTCAACAACTGCTCTCACCTTTACCGGATGGGGGCGATGCGGATGCGGTTAAGATTGGCTTTCTCTACACTACGCCGAACCGAAACAATAGCCGGTACGGAGCAGAATTAGCGACAGCACAACTGAACGAAGCAGGAGGCATACGCGACATACCGATACAATTAGTCGCTCGTGGTATACCGACCCAACGTTTCGTAAGCGAGAATATAAACGAGACGGAATATGTCTCAAAACTAGCGCTAGAACTGATTGTCAAAGAGAAGGTATCTGCAATCGTCGGTCCCAACCGTTCAACCTATGCCGTGATTGTCGGAGAAATTGTACAAAACCATGGCATACCGATGATGGCAACCTCCGCCACCAATCCGTCTGTTACTGCTGCGGGTGACTTTGTGTTTATGGCGGCGTTCACCGACGACTTTCAGGGGGTGGCGATGGCTGCATTTGCCCTGCAAGATTTAGAAGCAAAAACCGCTGCAGTCCTTACGCACAAGGGCGATGTCTATTCAGAGGGGTTATCGCAAACCTTCATTGACAACTTCACCGTTAATGGGGGTGAGGTAGTGGCTGATGAATTTTACACGGCAGGGGATACCGATTTCACTATACAACTAACAGCGGTTGCTGAAGCAACGCCGGACGTAATCTTTAGCACCGGTTTCAGCCCCGAAGTCCCTCTACTGGTTCGACAGGCGAGAGAGGAGATTGGGATAACAGCGACCTTCATCGGCGGAGATAGTTGGGATAACACGGCGTTGATTGAGGCGGCTGGAGCGGTGATTGACGGGAGTTTCTTCAGTAGCGGCTTTTCGGCGGAGGCGGATCCGAGTGATTTGGGTGAAGATGCTTATCAATTTGTGACCGCCTATACCGCAATGTTTGGCGTTCTACCGGACGGGGGTGCTGCGCTGGGATATGATGCGCTTCGGTTGGTGGTTCAGGCGATGCGTCGTGCGGACGATTTGACACCAACGGCGATTCGTGACCAACTTGCGGCGACGATGAATTATAGCGGCGCAACCTTTATCTCTGGTTATGATGAAAATCGACATACATCTAAAAGTGTGGTGATTAAACAGATTATCAATGGTGAAGTACAGTTCCATAAATTGATTGAACCGTAAGCAACAGGGTGGGTAAACCATTCTATTTTTTACTATTAAGCAGGAGGATAAATCGACATGGCCGATAATGAGCGGACATATACAATGGGGCGCAGCAAGGAGGAGACGGAGCGTTTGATTCAGCAGTCAGGGCTGTATGAAGACATAACGGGACGGCTTCTCAGGGATGCAGGTCTCTTTACCGGAATGAAGGTGCTTGATATTGGTAGCGGTGCTGGGGATGTGGCGTTCGCTGCTGCGGAATTGGTCGGTAGTGAGGGGGAGGTCGTCGGGGTGGATATGAACCCAGAGATTCTCGAAACTGCCCGAGCACGAGCGCAGGCAGCGGGTTTAGCAAACGTCCAATTCGTGGCGGGGGATGTCCAAACTTTAGATCTACCGAACGACTTTGATGCCCTTATTGGACGCTTGATCCTGCTGTATTTGCCGGATCCCGTAGCGACCTTAAAACAGCTCACAACACGCTTGCGTCCGGGCGGTATCGTCGCATTTCAGGATGTAGAGTTTTCGGTCTACTCGTCGATTACTCGTCCGGAGATTCCCATAATGAGCCAGTTGGCAGAGTGGGGGGTAGAGGTGTTTCGACGTTCAGGGGCAAATGTTGGAATGGGGCTTGATCTATATGGTGCTTTTGTTGATGCGGGTTTGCCCGAACCAAGTCTACAGTATACGGCACCGGTGGGCGGTCCGGAAACTTGGGGAGGTTACCAATTCATAGCAGCCGCTTTTCGAAGCCTACTCCCGCTCCTGGAAGCGTACGGGATCGCGACTGCTGAAGAGGTCGATTTGGACACGCTTGCCGCACGACTTCGGGCGGAAGTGGTTGCATCGAAACGCCCGCTCATCTTGCCACCGCATGTCACGGCTTGGGCACAGCTCCCGACGTAAAGATATTTGTTAATTTCGGCTTTCTTGTTGATAGGCGGTCGGGTTGCTTTATATCCGATTTGCGATAAACATTTCCCCGACCGCCAACAGGAACACCCCGAGCATCAAATACCACCAAACGCCCTGGTTCTTTTCAACCTCGCCGTGATACTTTGTAATCATCTCCGCGGTGGCAACCTGCGTGGAAACAGCTTTTTCACCACCGGTCAACATGCTAGTTAATTCCTCCGAATCGCGGGCGGCGAGGTCGGATTCAACTGTGTCTGGATTGACGACAAAGTAACGCGGTTGTTTGTCGGAGATATGGACAGAATAGATTCCCGGATGCTCGGTAGCGTCATAGAAAACGCCTCCGTTTTCGTTGATTTCTGTTCGGGTCTCCTCACCCATAGGGTTGAAAATCGCGACCTCCGTCCCCGGCGGCAGTTGATAGCCCCCTAACTCCACTATATCGTCGATGTGGTAATCGGGTTTCTCAGCCGTCCGCTTGAGCGCGAGGTACTTGATCGCTTCGTACAGAAACGGGAGATAAACACCGTGAATCGGTAGATCTGTCCATTCCCGATCGATTGTTGAAGTGAAGCAGAGTACACGCCCGGTTCCATAAACTTTCTCGAAAAGTGCCGGACTCCCATCGTCAAAACTTGCCAAGACCTTTGAACTCTTTAGTGGTACTGCTTGAATGTATTGATAAAACCGTCCCTTTCCAAAGTCACCATGATTCGGATCTTTGAACGGATGAAAAATGGGGTGATCGTAGGCGAGGGTTGCGAGGACGCTGAACTGATCGTGATTGAGTGCATCCCCAACCGGCTGCACGAAGTTGCACGGCATCAACGGTTCTTCACCCGCACCGAGCGTCTTCCTATATGCCTCCAGATTCATCTGATCTCCCGCAGTGATAATCAAACCACCACCGGACCCGACAAATGCTCTCAAGGATTGTGCTTCTGCACCGGTCAATCTCTCCACGTTTGCCAAGATAATCACATCATATTTTGAAATCTCCGAAGCATTTGGCAGTTGACGGGATTGCGTCAAGTCGATTGGCACAATCTGGGATCCTGGTTGAAGCGCTGCCTCTAAGAAGAACGTCTCACTCTCATAATCACGTCGCCCCGGCTCACCGTTAACGCAATGCACCTTGATAGACTTCAAGCTGTGCAGACGGAAATACCGCCTATTGTCGATCTCTAGATGGTCGTCCGGTAAAGCAGCGTAACCGGTATGAATCTTCTCTGTTCTAAAACGGACTGGAAACAGAGCGTCCATCACATCATTGGGTTCGATATCAAGCGTAGTCATGCCGACACTGTCATCATCGACAAACAGTTGCACCGATAGCCCTTCAACTGCTTGCTCTCCGAAGTTCTGAACCCGAGCAACCACTTGTGCCGGCTTCTGCTCATTTAGCACTACTTGCGGCACACTAACGCCAGTGATTGCGAGATTAATCGGTTCTTTCACACTTACATCAACAAAAGCGATTTCGACATCGGGACTGAGTTTATCGGTATCAACGAAACTTTCCCACCCAACTCGCTGCAAATCGCTAATGAGGTAAATCTGCTTATGCCCAATATTTGCCTCCCCAAGTACCTCATCTGCCGATTGAATCGCGTCGAGGTAATCAGTGGTATGATTAGTCAACCTCGCACCCATCACCGCTGTTTGTATTCGCCGGTGTTCTGCATCAAGTGCTTTGACCACCTTTGCCCGGTTACTCGTAAAGATAAGAGCGGAAGTATCACTGGGCTGGAGGTTATCAGCGATTTCTATCGCCGCTTTTTTCGCCTGATCAAAGGTATCGAGATAACCCATGCTATAGGAGGTATCTATAATGATGACGATATTTCGCACACCACCTGTCTCTCCAGTGGTGGCGGGCGTATCCGCGAAAAATGGCCGTGCAAACGCCAGTCCAAGTAACGCCAAGATCAGGATTCGCATCAACAGTAAGAGCAGCTGTTTCAGCCGGTGTCGCTGCACGTTCGCTTGATGAGACATCTTGATAAACCGAATCGTGCTAAACACAAGCCGTCTTGCCCGCTCCCGGTTGAGGAGGTGGATAATCAAGGGCAGCGATGCTGCCACCGCGCCGACGGCGAGAAATAGGGGGGTTAGAAATTGAAGTCCAAACATGAGATTAATTCTTGTTCTTGGAATATGGTTTTCTTAAGGAGAGTTTCTGCATCAATACAGAAGGGGTCTTGGTACGCATTTCGTTCTCTAATGCCTCTGCTTCCGCAATGTCCCGGCGAATTTCTTCCATATTATCCATATAATAGACCAGCGCGGCATAGACATCGGCTAATGTAATTGAAGGGTAGTCATTGACAATCTCGTATGGGTCTTTGCCCATTCGATCGTGCATTATCACAATATCTTGGACTCGAATGCGATGGCCGGCAATGCGGGGTTTACCACCACAAACCCCCGGTGTGATTTCAATATGTGGTTTAATGATCCCCATTTTTAACCTCCTGAGTTCCCTGATTTCACCTATTCTGTAAGGTCTTACTCTAAGTTCTACATGGCATCGTCTAATGTGTCTGTCTTCGATTCCTCGCAAGGTGCGTTTGAGATTTGTGATTTTTGCGTAATTCCTAATAATCAATATTATTACATTATAGTGCATCCATGCTCAAATTATAACTCATTTTCACTCAACAGTGTCATCCTTGAATGTGAATCATTGAAATTCGGGAACTGTCCTTTTCATTGTAATACGCAACGTCAACGTTTTCAACTGTTTATTTTTTTTACAACATAACCTCCGGGCAACTTAATGTGTCTAATTACTAAATAGCTTCGGTATTTCATTGAGGAGCTATTGTTGTTTTCGTTTTCGGATTGGGGGATTGTTATGCGTTCAGACGACGAAAAATTGGTATCTCAAACACTGGCAGGCGATGGGGATGCCTTCGGGGTGCTGGTCCACAAGTATCAGGAGATGGTCTACGCCTACGCCTTTCAGAAGGTGCGGAACGAGGAAGATGCACAGGATGTCACGCAAGAGGTCTTCTGGCGGGCATATCACGGTCTCTATCAACTCCGGCATCCACATCGGTTCCGAAGTTGGCTTTATACCATTATGTCCAACGAGTGTAAACGTCGACTAGTAAGTATTATCAAAACACGTCAACGTGAAACCGCGTTGGAGGACGCCACGGACGATGCGCTACGAATCGAACCGGCGCACACCGCTCCCACAGAGAATTGGCGGGTGGATTTGGAGCAGGCACTCTCTGAACTTCCCGATGACAATCGGGTCGCGGTGTCTATGTTCTATATGGGCGACTATTCGTTGAAGGAGATCTCCGAATTTCTCGGTGTGTCTGTCAACACGGTCAAGAGCAAATTATACCGTGCACGTCAGCAACTTGGGAACGCACTGTCTGAACGCTACGGTAGGCTTTTGGAAAGCCACAAACTCAAAGGAGGTTTTCTCATGCAATTCATGGAGCAAATTCACCATATACCATCGCCAACAATGGCGTCGTCGTGGAGTAGCACAGCAATTGGCAAGATTCTACTTTCGCTAGTCATGGCAGTGTGTATTTTGATCGGAATTGCTAGGTATGGAACCGATTCATCAATGAGCCTACCAATGAATCGAATCGGGATAGAGGAGATAACCGAGGTGATACTGCTAACACCTATCACCGATGCAACGCGTTCATCAATCCCGGTTGCTCCGGCACAGACAGAAAACCGTCCACAAACTGCTTCTAGCCCTACTTCAGGGGGGCAGGGACGGCAGTTGGCTGCCCGTGGAGCAACGCCGGGAAGTGCCGGTGAAGCACAGCGCTCCGCTGTTGTAGCGGAGGACGGAACTGAAAAACTGATTTTTTCTGGTCGCGTCGTTAACAACAATGGGAATCCGGTAGCGGATGCTGAAATTGGATACGCCGTAATTTTCTATCCGTTTAAGGGAAAGATCGAATCCGGCTACTCCTCCTATTTCAATCAAGATTTTTTCACACGTACAGGGATGGACGGGACATTTCGGTTTGAACTTGTGGAATGGATGCCATGGCTGCCTCTCGACTCTAAGGAAATGTTGAAGCGTCTGAATATTGCTATTACCCATCCCGATTATGCAATCTGGTGGCAAGAGCTTCCGTTCCAAAGTACAACGGATATGGGAATTCAACTCGAAATGCCGGGGATTATTTCTGGTAAAGTGATGAACGAAGCGGGTGAGCCGATTCAGAACGCGGAGATACTGATGAACTCCTCGTTCCGTGGTAACCCAATGCTAAACCCAATGCTAAGAGAACACGGAGATGATTTGGATCATAATGCTTTACCCCAACCCGTCAAGACAGATGCGAATGGAGAGTTTGTGCTCCGCAGCCTACCGCAAGGTGCAACAACCAGTTTGGATGTCTGGGGACCGGGGTACGCAAAGGAAAATCGCCACAACGTGCCGGTGAGCGCAAAGAGGCTTGAATTCCGGCTGAAACGTGAGGGCAAGATTAAAGGACGTCTCACCTATGCGGATACCGGCAAGCCGATCACACACGCGAAAGTCTCGTCTGGGTGGGGAGCGGCCCTCGTTGATAAAAATGGAAATTATCTCTTGGCAAACCTTGCCCCCGGTACTTACAGTGTCTATCTGGCTAATGGACCAAAGGGGTGGACAGCTATCCCCAAAGAATCGATTACAATTTCTGAAGGACAGACCGTTTCTAACGTGGATCTGACCCTGATTCGGAGTGGCTTCATCACCGGACGGGTGACCAATCGGGACACAAACGAGCCAATTATCAACTACCCTATCAGATTAAAAGATGCTGCCCGTCCAGAGGGATTTCACCTGATGGATCATTATGCGTTAACGGATAAGACCGGTGCTTATCACTTTGACGTGGCACCCGGTCGGGTGCTCGTCTATACCAATCTACCGGTGGGCTATCAAGATGATGGACAGATTGAAAGACTCGATACCGAACAGATTCGGCGAAATGTCGATGTTGTTGAAGGTGAGACCGTCGTCGTTGATTTTCAGTACTAGAGTGACCAAAGTTGGTTTGCTGGGTTTTAACGGAGGTTAATGAACCGGTCGCCGACGCAAGGATTTCCAACACGCGGGATCAGCGTGAGGCGTATAGCATGTCAGTCGAATTGGGCAGGTTTACAGTTCCTAGGCTGCAGTCCGGATAGATGCGCTGAAGTTTTTGACCGATGCCCAAACCATCTTGTGTCAGATCAAAAAGTGTGCGTTATGCTCTCGCATTCATTTTAGCCCTCTAGTGTTGTTTACCACCGCAAGCGCAGTAAGCTAGATGAGGGATCCAATCAATCGTCGTCGACCTCCATACGAAAAATTCCCCACACAGGCCGATGGTCGCTTACCGCTAGTGAGGCCGCTGCATCGTCGTTCCCAAAATGGATTTCGTCGAAACGTTCTATCCCGCTGGCTCCGGTATACTCGATCACATGGTTCGTCTGAAAAAAAATGTTGTCGTAGAGGCTGGTGTCTTTGATGTGGGATTTCTGTGGGAGTTGGAACAGATGTTCCATTGATGGGATGGACAGCAGCGGCCCATACGCCGACTGATCATTGGGATTGCGATTGAAATCTCCTAGCAGTATCACGTCCTGCTCCGCGTCGTCCGCCGCTTGGACCGCCTGATACACATTCGCTAGTTCCTGCACTTCACGCCGCCGTTGGTTGACCGTATCCCCCCAAATTACATGCACGGTGATCGCAGTGAAATCAAACTCGCCCGCCTTGAACGTAGCGAAATACGGTTCACGAAGGAAAGCCTCCTTGGGATCGGGGAATACTTGACCGTTTTCGATAACACGAACTATCTGTGGGTCAAACAGGAAAGCGTAACGTTCCTTCACCTTCGCCCCGACTGGCGGACTCATCACGTAGTCGTAATCCCTTCTCATGCCTGCCAATATCGCTTCAGTCCGCATCAAAACCACCTCATCTCTCAACTCAACGATAGCGATAAAGTCGTAGTCTAGCAGCACCTTGGCGATGTGGTGTAACTCTTCGTCAGTTCGACTGCCATCACTGAAGATGCGGATATTCCATGCAGCAAGGCGAAATGTGGACGTTCCCAACTCCTTTGGGGTGTCCTTCTCGGACTGCTTATTGGGGATATCCGTCTCAACAAGAGGAGGGTCACGTTGTTCTGTACACGCCGCGAAGATACAGACAAGGATGAGGAGGAGGGGACTTTGTTTTCGCACGATCATATAGCGTTCATCCTTGTGCACAAATCCTCACACATGCGCGACTTTGCCCTAGCGATCGGGTAGGTTAGTTGAGGCGTAAAATCGTATCGTCAGAGATTTTGGATTCAAGAATCTGTATAATATTCTCTAACGCAACATTTGCATCGCCTTGAAGCCCTAAACATACTAGGATACCTTCGGTATCTGTACTGCGACGCTCGCTAAGTTCAAGACGATAGGTTGGCAGGTCTTCCTTCAAAGTATAGCAATGCATGTGCATCGAATCGCCCAACCGTGCGGAATTAAGATGATCAAATAAAAATTCACCTTTCATGTATTCCATTAGGTGATCTTGAACAACGACCACTAAGTGTTTATTGATACTCTCGAATGTTTTTATCTTGTGGTGCAATTGTACAAGTATTGTTTTTGCTGTCATTTTCCAATTTATGCCGAATTTCTTTGAAGATTCTATATCTTCAGTGGGGACGGATATACCCTTCTGGTCAAATAATTTTTGTCTTTCCGGCCATACCGTTCCTGTTGTATCTAACGTCTGTAATTCAATTCCTACGAAATCTTTCACCCGTCCGTCTCGTCGGGATACTAAAAAATAATCAACACTTCCACCCGGAATAGATATTTCTGATATGATGTGGAGTTCATTACCGGGCTCGTGAAGGGTCAACAAATGCAGACAATCAATGAAAATCTGCTGCCGCTCAAGTAGTCGGTGAGGGCAAATAATGATGTTTTTATTGTCCCTACTATACCTAACGGTACATGTCCCAATCGCAACTTCTGGTTGACTTTTTCTAATCTTAATGCACTTCTTTCTAAGAAATGGGCACTGCTGAGATCCAAAAATCTCATTCCACTTTACGTTCTCAGAAGAACTGCTCGCGCCAAATATTTCCATTACTTTACTGTTCATAGTAAGTAGGAATTGACCCTCTCTTTAGCAAGTGCTATATAGGATTCAGATATATCTATTCCAATTGACTTCCTCTGGAAATGGAAAGCAACCAATGAGGTTGTACCTGTTCCAGAAAAGGGATCTAATACAATACCGTCCCGTGGACAAGTTGCAAGAATTGGGAGTTTACATAAGTCCTCGGGATATGGAGCATAATGCGCTTTACGCTTCTGTGTATCTTCTGGAATTATATCCCATACATCTCCAGGCTTACTACCCTTTGGGTGATACTTGAGAAAATAGAATCCCTTGTTCCGTATTTCTTTAGCTCTTCCTGAAACTTGTTCAGCATCAGAATGAGTTGTTCGTTGCTGTCCCCGGATTATCATGCGAAAATCCGATAATTTTCCTATACTTACCTCTTCTAAAACATGATCCAAAGCTTCATAGGCAGCTTTCTTCTCATTCTCATCCAGTGCGGTAGAAAGTTCAATTTGTCGTCTATATCGAACGCCTGAGACACCCGTTGCAGATACGATGCTTCCATTTATAACCCTTGTTTCCTTTGGTTTTGAACGAATTGAATCTACATCATAATAATATTTGGGCGATTTTACAAAATGAAATACATTTTCGTGAACATTTCTCAGCTTATCCCGTGAATTATCCGGATTACCCTTTATCTTATTCCAAATAACGCTATTACGCAGAATCCAATCTTGTGAGTCTATTAGTTCTAGGGCGACTCGCCAAGGTATTCCTAGAAGATACTTACTTTTATATGAATCACCAAGGTTCAGCCATAAGGAGCCTGTCTGTTTGAGAACACGCTTTACTTCTCTCAATATCGCTGCTAAATTTGATATATATTGATGATAATCTGGTTCGAGACCTATACCGTTATCCGCATACTTTCTATGTCCCCAATAAGGCGGACTTGTCAAGCAACAATCTATACAATCATCTGGAAATTCCTGTAAGACTGCTAATGCATCACCATTTAAGAAAAGTGGACGTATGGAATCGCTAACAAGGTAATTTTCTAATTCATTAGCAATATTTTGCTGGTGTGAAAAGATTGTGTCGATAGTTGCCATTAACTATCCTTTCTTTCACATAGTACAGTAATTGGTGTCTACAGACTAGAGGCAATGTTTCTATTCTTTTACATAGCAGACATGAACATCAAATCTGCTCTCCGGGCTGATTCAGTTTCCTAATCATTGGGAAAAAGTTCATAACCCAGACTTCTCTCTGACACAGATATGCTCAACAAAATCACCTCCTTCAAGTTCACGCCATTCAGAATGGTGTTGGTAGTAATCTGCCATTTGCTTCGCTTGGTTCTTCAACAAGTTGTATCTTAAATCCATTGGCAGTTTCAAGAAAGCACGACGGTCAATAAGCGTTAGAGATGAATCTGAATCTTGTCGCTGATTATAAGGAACGTCTTTTTTAGTTGCGATGTGTCGGGCGGGTATGTTGTGTGTTGTTCCCATTTTTTCTTACCTGATAGTCAATATTCCATCTACTAATCTTTGGATTTGAATCAGGACGTTATTTTTTTAGCGAAAAAGAACGTGGAATCAAGCTAAGGGGACTTTGGGACGGAATCTCAAGGAACAAAATTATGATTTGCATCAAAAAGAGGAATCAAATCCTCACTTAACCCAAAATAGGTATAGATTTCTTTTACCAAGTCGTAAGCAACATGATCTGGGACAAACCCTGGATCAATAGTCCATTTCTGCCCAATGGCATCAGATTGCCTGTAAATCTGTTGATGTTCCTCAATTCTGCCAAAAAGTGGATTAGAGGGGTGTCTTCCCACCAATAGAAATCCGTTAAGATTATGATATTCCTGTTGAACAAGAATGCTATAAGTAATATCAGATATTGAGTAGATTGCCTGAACTAGTACTCAGTCAGATAAGTTTTGCAATTATTATATATGTAGGACTTACGCACTTTAGACTGTAGTTGCCCGATTCATCGGGCGTATCGGGGCAGGGATGCCCCTCCCACACACCGTTCAGTGCCCGCTAAAGGGGGAGAAACGGCTTTGACCGTTCGGCTGGGCAAGTCCTGATATGTTATTGTTTCCTTTCAATCAATATACACAACCATAATTTGCCTGACAGAGTACTAGTCTCATAAATGTAACCGGATACTCACATACCGCATAAGGATATAACCAGTTCAAATCGGTAGAAAATCCGCGTTCTTCTTTGAACCATTGGAAGTGGTTACTAGATAGCGGAAGCCTCAATTCAATGAATCCATTTCTCAAAATAGTTAGCTCGTAGCCCCATACATCTATGCCCTTGATTCCCTCCGGGGAATATTCTATTCTCTCAACTCCTATGAAACCGAAGCCGGTGCTACGAACATTCGGCGGGTTCTGCAAAATGGCGTGTATCTCTGGTTCCTGTGTAGAGATAGCCTGAGGATTGAGCGTTGTGGGTACTGCGAGGACTCGATAGTAAGGTTCATCCGATATAGTTTCCTCAAATCGTAGTTTCATTAAATGAAGAAGGTCCCCGACTCTCTCCTGTTCTAAGGCGTCCTCTTGCGGAGATAGTGAACTTCTCCTACTCTGCTGTATATTTCTTGAAATGGTGTCCAATTGAGCATGAATTTGCCCCAAAATTGATGGGTAATGGCGGGCCGAAAAAGCAACCTCCAGTTCAGACATAGGATATTCTCTGATGTGGTCGCCATACCGTTTTACAAAGTGGGTAAAATTTTTCCAAACGAAACTGTGAGGACGTAGGTCACTCGGCGGGATATGAATAATCACTAGAGTAATGTTCCTGCCGTTCCATTGAAAAGAACGCGTTTTTATCTCCAGATTTGGTATACGGGGGTCGATAGATTGCAGGCAAACGCTGTTAATGCTTTGTGCAATCCTGTCAGGATTGCTCACGGTCAAAAAACCTTGTGCTAATCCGGCCGTCTCTTGAACACCAATGAAGATATACCCGCCCTCTGCATTAGCCATCGCAGTAACATCCTTGCAGATCTCGCGTTTATACCCTTCTTGGTCGGCCGGATCACGGTGATAGTCCTGTTGCTTGAAATCAATCCAATGATCTTCTTCCTGAGTGCCAATCAAATCTATTAATTCTTGATCAGTGATTTCAGAAATGCGGCGATGGTAGTTGTCAAATATCATTTAATCGATGTTTCCTTTTCAAACAGCATCCTTTTCTCGCAGACCAAGGTGGGGCTAGTCCTCCTATAGTATAGCAACCCAATCAAATCTGCCGATTACAATTTACGGTAAGTTCCCTTAAGTGTCTCGCCGTGCACATCATCTGATGCTAGTATTTCAATTATGCAGACGGTGTAAACACCCTAGAGGCAAATAATTATACCACCTGCATATAGGCACGTCAAACGCCGATGTTCTGGTTGCCCCATTATTTACTCAAAAACCTCAAAATTGCCGTCCTCAACGGTAAGTACCATCAGATCATAAACCGCATCCCCGACAAGATTAAAAGCGAACTTACCCAAAATGGTATCGAAATTTTTGGTATTTGCTAGCGCGTCCCGAATTGCGGTCGCATCAGTAGACTGAGCGTTGGCAATCACTTCAGCTAAAATATAGAGGGCGGCATACGACTGCGCTGCCCACGGATTTGGCTCCGCCTCGTATTTCGCGCGGTAGTTCTCGACAAAGGCTTGGTTTCCCGGTGTGTCAACAGTGCTGGTCCAACTGGTAAAGGTAATTGCCCCCTCGGCGGCATCGCCTGCGGCTACTACTTCGTCTCCGGTCAGGTCAGGAACAATAAGGGGCACGTCGGTGGGGATACCGAGTTGGCGAGCCTGAATCATAATCTTAATCATCTCTGGTGCTAAGGCGGAGATAAAGATGGCGTCAGGATTTGATTCCTTGATGCGCGTTAATTGGGTGGAGAAGTCGGTCTCGCCGGTTTGGTAGGTTTCTGTGATCAGGATCTCAACACCGTTTGCGATAAGGGCTTCCCTCACGACCTTGCTGCTATCGGTGGAGTAGAGATCAATCTTATCATATATGGTCGCTGCCTTTGTATAGCCAAGTTTTTCCTGAGTTATTTCGATGCCACTTGGAACTAGTACATCTGTAGTGAGGCTAATACGGAAGTTAAAATCACCAATCGCACTCAGTCCGGAGGCGGAAGAAAGGGAGCTGATTGCCACAACCCGGTTTTGTTGCGCAATCGGAAACGCCTCTCGAACCTGACTGGAGTTAGCGGGACCGAGAATAACCGGCACACCATCTTGATGGATCAGTTTATTGTAGGCTTCGACAGCGTCCTCAACGGTGCCCTGATCGTCCTCGGTGATGAATGTAATTTTTGTATCACCGAGCTGCCCTGAATTGTTAATCTGTTCGCGAGCCAATTCAAAACCCCGCTGCATTGGCAGACCATACGGAGCGGCGAGTGCACCCGTCAATGGTAGAACGACACCAATAGAAATTTCTCCATGGAGATCTTCTATTTGAGGTGTTGCTGAACGCTGGATTTGGTACCAAGGGGGAACCCCCGAAATCAGCACAACAGTTGCTAATGCACACGCAAATGCGGTAATCCTAGGGGTTTTCACTTTGAACCTCCTTAATCCTATGGCTCATATAAAAAGAAAGTGCAAAGCACGAAAAGAAACCGAGTTTTTTCTTGAAAACTCGGTTTCTTTGCACTAAATCTTAACATGAGCGAATCCTATTATAACCCCTTTTGATGTTTAGAGGCT
This sequence comes from Candidatus Poribacteria bacterium, assembly GCA_965208425.1. Classification (GTDB taxonomy): domain Bacteria; phylum Poribacteria; class WGA-4E; order WGA-4E; family PCPOR2b; genus PCPOR2b. Next base: position 6,274,550 of record OZ242335.1, read on the forward strand.
TATTCAAAGGCATGAAACTCGCCATCCTTGACGATTAACATAATCGGATCATAAACCGTGTCCCCAACAGCGTTAAAGGAAAAATGACCCAAAACGGTGTCAAAACCGGAGAGATTTGCCATAGCGTCTCGAATTGCAGTTGAATCAATGGATTGGGCATCGGCAATCGCTTCCGCCAGAATATAGACGGAAGCATACGACTGCGCTGCCCAGATGCTCGGTTCAACGCCGTATTTCTCAGTATAATTCTGGACGAAGACTTGATTTCCCGGTGTGTCAGCTGTGCTGATCCAGCTCGCAGAGGTTACTAGACCTTCAGCGGCATCACCTGCGGCTCGGACTTCATCTACACTGACTTGGGCAACGATAAAGGGAATCGAGTAGGGAATACCGAGTTCGCGCGCTTGAATCATAATGTCAGGCATATCTGTTGGCAAAGCGGAGATAAAGATGGCATCAGGATTTAGGTCCTTGATGCGAGTTAGTTGTTCGGACAGGTCTGTATCGCCACTTTGGAATATTTCCGTGGTCAGAATCTCGACACCGCTCTCAGTGAGGGCTTCTTGCCACACCTTGTCGCTGTTCCGGGCGACAAGCTCGATGCTGTCAACGATGGTAGCCACGCGCTGATAGCCGAGTTTTGCGTGAGTTATCTTCACACTATGTGGGATAACCACATCTGCGGTAAGACTGGCACGAAAAACAAAATCACCAATCGCACTCAGACCCGAAGCACCGGAAGTCGGGCTAAGTGCTACAACTCCATTCTGTTGTGCGATTGGGAATGCTTCTCTTGCCGCACTTGAGCTGGCAGGACCGAGAATAGCAGGTACGCCATCTTGATGGATCAATTTATTGAATGCTTCAATGGCACCCTCAACGCTAGTCTCATCGTTCTCGATGATGAACGTAATTTCCGCACCGTTGAGTTGTGAGTGGTTAATCTCTTCACGAGCCAACTCAAACCCTTCTCTCATCCGCAAGCCAATCGCGGCCAACCTCCCTGTAATCGGCAAGACGACGCCGATGGGGATCTCTCCACTGAGTCCTTCCATCTGAGGCGTTGTGGGGATGAGAAGTTGCCCAATCTGGTCACAGGCAGAAAGCCCCGCTATCAGCGTGACGATCGCCAATACAAACGCAAACGTGGTGAACCTTCTGATATTCATATTGAATCTCCTGTTTTTACGTTAAAAGAGTATGATACTATCCTAGAGGGCACCCACAAGTCGCTTTGGATCCCGATTTATCGGGGTTGCTTTGAATCCCGCCTGTCCCGATTTATCGGGGATTCCATCGAGGGTGGTGCCCCTACGAATCCTGCTGGGATTCGGGGGATTTACTCAAAGACCTGAAATTCACCGTCTTTGACAATTAGTACAATCGGATCATAAACCGCATCGCCCACATCGTTAAAAGAGAACCTACCCAAAATGGTATCAAAATCTGTGATGTTCGCTAGCGCATCTCGGATCGCACTGGGATCCGCGGATTGGGCATCAGCAATCGCTTTGGCGAGAATATAAACAGTGGCATACGACTGCGCTGCCCAGATATCCGGCTCGATGCCGTATGCTGCGCGGTAATTCTGAACAAATGCTTGATTTCCCGGTGTGTCAGCGGTGCTGATCCAACTAGTAAAAGTGATCGCTCCCTCGGCGGCATCGCCTGCGGGTTGAATTTGACTTGAAGCAAGGGTAAGGGTAATAAGGAAGGGAACAGAGGCGGGTATACCGAGCTGGCGCCCTTGAATCAGAATCTCGGGTGTCTCTATTGGTGTAGCCGAGATAAAGATGGCATCCGGATTCGACTCCTTAATGCGAGTTAATTGTGCGGAAAAGTCGGTCTCGCCGGTTTTGAAGGTCTCTGTGGTTAGCACCTCAACACCGTTAGCGGTGAGAGCTTCCTTCAACACAGCGTTACTGTCGGTGGAGAAGAGATCTATCTCATCATATATTGTAGCCACCTTCTGGTAGCCAAGTTTTTCCTGAGTTATCCGGACGCCGCTTGGAATCAGTACATCCGTAGTGAGGGTGGTGCGAAAGATAAAATCACCAATCGCGCTGAGACCGCGGGCGGCGGAGGTGGGACTTATCGCCACAACTCCATTCTTTTGTGCGATTGGAAACACTGCCTGTCCCTGTGTTGAGCTAGCGGGTCCGAGGATAGCAGATACCTCATCCTGATGAATCAATTTATTGAATGCCTCAATGACACCCTCAACGGTGCTCTGACCATCCTCGACGATGAGTTTAATTTTTATGTCGCTTAGTTGCGAGTTATTAATCTCTGCCACAGCGAGTTCAAATCCCTGTCCCAGCGGTGGATTATCCAAGCCGAGTCGTCCCGTGATAGGGTGGACAGCACCAATGGCAATCTCGCCACGAAGCCCTTCCATCTGAGGTGTTGCAGGGAGAAGAAGCTGCTGAATTTGGTCACATGCGGAGAGTCCCGCAATCAGCGCGGTAAGTGCCAAGACAAACGCAAATGTGGTGAACCTTTGAATTTTCATATTGAATCTCCTTCTTTGTTAAATTACAAAACCCGGTACTACCCTACTGTGAATCCTTCCTGCATTGAGGCTTACTCAAAGACCTGAAGTTCGCCGTTTTTGACAATCAGTACAACCGGGGCGTAAACGGCATCCCCAACAGTATCAAAAGAAAACACCCCCAAAATGGTGTCAAAATCTGTGATATTCGCCAGCGCATCCCGAATCGAGGCCGCATCAGTGGATTGGGCATCAGCAATCGCTTTAGCAAGAATATAGACAGATGCATACGACTGCGCCGCCCAGATGTTTGGTTCAATCCCATGCTTCGCGCTATAACTCTGGATGAAGGCTTGATTTCCCGGCGTGTCAGCGGTGTTGACCCAACTGGTAAAAGCAATCGTACCCTCAGCGGCAGCACCCGCAGCTTGTACATCGGAGGTGGTCAGCGTGTTAATAATAAAGGTTACCGAATCGGGTATACCGAGTTGACGAGCTTGAATCAGGATCTCAGGTTTGTCTGGTGGCAATGCTGAAACAAAGATAACGTCAGGATTTAAGTCCTTGATATGAGTTAGTTGTGCGGAAAAGTCAGTATCGCCGCTTTGGAAGATCTGTGTGGTCAGAACCTCGACGCCATTTGCAGTGAGGGCTTCCCTCATCACCGTGGCACCATCCGCGGAGAAGAGATCAGTTTCATCGTATATGATCGCTGCTTTCTGGTAGCCGAGTGTCGCCTGTGTTATCTTGATGCCGCTTGTAATCAACACATCTGTGGTAAGAATGGTGCGAAAGACAAAATCGCCAATCGCGCTCAAACCACGGGCAGCAGCGGTAGCGCTTATAGCCACAACTCCGTTCTGTTGTGCGACTGGAAACGCTGCTGCGGTTGCACTTGAGGCGGCGGGGCCGAGGATAATAGACACGCCGTCTCGATGGATAAGTTTATTGAAGGCTGCGATAGCACCTTCAGCGCTACCCTGACTGTCCTCGGTGATAAACGTGAGTTTTATCTCGCCAAGCTGTGAGTTATTAATCTCTTCAAGCGCTAGCTCAAAACCACTTCCCATCTCCATCCCAACTGAGGCGAGTCGTCCGGTGGTAGGGTAGACAAGACCAATGGAAATTTCTCCACTGACCCCCTCCATCTGAGGTGGTGTAGGAATGAGAAGTTGCCCAATCTGATCACACGCAGCCAATCCGACAATCAGCGTGACAATCGCCAGTACAAACGCAAATCTGGCGAACCATCTGATATTCACATTAACCCTCTTTCTTTTTTAGTGTTGTCCTAAAAGGGCACCCACAAGTTGCTTTGAATCCCGATTCCATCGGGGGAGTGCCCCTACGAATCCTACTGGCATTTGGAGGCTTACTCGAAAATCTGAAAATCACCGTTTTCGACAATCTGTACAATTGGATCGTAAACGGCATCCCCGACGGCATTAAAAGAAAACGCTCCTAAAACAGTGTCGAAATTTTTGATATTCGCTAGGGCATATCGAATCGCAGTTGGATCCGTGGATTGAGCTTTGGCAATCGCTGCAACGACGATATAGACAGCGGCGTACGATTGGGCAGTCCAAGCGTTCGGCTCACTCGCATACGCTGCTCGGTACTTCTGGACGAAAGCTTGATTTCCCGGTGTATCGGCGGTACTTATCCAACCTGCAAAGGAGATTGCCCCCTCAGCAGCAGCTCCCGCGTTTTCCACATCGTTTATCAGGCTGGTGATAAACGGAATCTCGGTGGAGATTCCAATCTGACGACCTTGAATCAGAATCTCAGTCTGCTCCGGGAGTTGTGCCGCGATAAAGATGGCGTCAGGATTTGCCTCCTTTATCCGAGTCAGTTGGTCAGAAAAATCGATATTGTCGTTTTGGGGGATTCCTGTGCTTTGGAAGGTTTCTGTGGTCAGAATCTTGACACCGATCTCAGTAAGCGTGTCCCTGAACTTTTCATAGCTATCTATGGAGTAGGAATCGGTTTCATCATATATGATTGCTACCTCTTGATAGCCCAGCTTTGCATGTGTTGCCCTGACACCGCTGGGGAGCAGGATATCTGTAGTAAGCCCGGCGCGGAAGATAAAATCGCCAAGCGCACTCAGACCGGTGGCATTTGAAGAGGAGCTAAAAGCTACAATCTCGTGCTGTTGTGCGATTGGGAACGCCGCTTCTGCTTGACCTGAAGTTGTAGGACCAAAGATAACAGGCACGCCCACTTGAATCAGTTTATTATACGCTTCTACGGCACCCTCAATGGTGCTCTGGTCGTCCATGTCGATGAACTCGAATCTGACATCATTGAGTTGGGAGTTGTTTACCTCCTCAAGCGCTAGCTCAAAGCCACGTCGTATCGGTAGGGCAAAATCGGCGAGCCGTCCGGTGGCAGGATAGACAAGGCCGATAGGAATCTCTACGCTCACATCTTCCCTATCAGGTGGAGCGGGGACGAGAAGTTGCTCAATCTGATCACAGGCAGAAATCCCTACAATTAGTGCAACAATCGTCAAAACAAATGCGAATTTGGCAACTCTACTTATATTCAATTTGAACCTCCATGTTTTTTGTAACTTGAGTTATGCTTTATCTTCTTACGCTGCTTCTGTTAAGGGTTACTCGAAGATTTCCAATTGACCATTTACCACAATTAATATCTTCGGATCATAAACGGCATCTCCGACCTCGTTAAAAGAGAATTTCCCGAAAACGGTGTCAAAATCTGTGATGTTCGCCAATGCATCTCGAATTCCGATTGAGTCGGTGGATTGGGCGTTGACAATCGCTTCAGCCAGAATATGGAGACCAGCATACGCCCGTGCGGCGTAATTGCTCGGCTCCACTCCGTATTTCGCGCTATAATTTTGGACGAAGGCTGAATTGCCCGGCGTGTCAGCGGTGCTTGCCCAACCAACAAAAGTAATTGCTCCTTCGGCAGCCTCACCCGCAGCTTGCACATCGGCTATGGTCAACGTGCGCATAACAAACGGCACTGAGTCGGGTATGCCGAGTTGGCGACCTTGCATCAGAAGTCCGGGCTTTTCTGGTGATAAAGCGGAGATAAAGATAATGTCGGGATTTGCATCTCTTATCCGAGTTAATTGGTCAGAAAAGTTGATATCACCACCTTGAAAGGTCTCTGTGATCAACACCTCAACACCGTTTGCAGCGAGCGCTTCCCTCACCGCGTCATCGCTATCCGTGGAAAAGACATCGTTTTTATCATACATTGTTGCTGCTTTTTTATAGCCGAGTTTTGCAGAAGTTGTCTCAATGCCGCTCGGAATCAGCACATCTGTGGTAAGTGCAGCACGAAAGACAAAATCGCCAATCGCACTCAGACCACGAGCGGCGGAGGTGGGGCTAAACGCCACAACCCCATTTTCTTGTGCTATCGAAAACACTGCCGCACTCTGACTTGATGTAGCGGGACCGAGGATAACAGGCACGTCATCCTGCTGAATCAATTTATTGTAGGCATCAACGGCACCTTCAACGGTGCTCTGATCATCTTCTATGATAAACTTGATACTTCTTCCGCCGAGTTGTGAGTGGTTAATCTCTTCAAGAGCCAATTCCAAACCTGTGCCTATTGGGAATCCAAATGCAGAGGCAAGTCGTCCTGTGATAGGTAAAACCACACCGATGGGAATTTCTATACTCACATCTTCCATATCAGGCGGCGCGGGAACGAGAAGTTGCCCAATCTGGTCACAAGCAGAAAACCCTACAATCAGGAGGACAATTGCCAGCACAAACGCAAATACTGTAATTCGTTCAATTTTCATCTTAAATCCCTTATTTTCAAATAAAAAAATCAGGCGAGGGACAATCGGGAGGAACTGTCCCCCACCTGATTTGTTGAGTATTGGTATTTGGAAGGCGATCGAAAAATTCGTCTAAACTTAAAACTTAAGTTTCAGAGAACAACGATTGCTATTTCCTACAAGATACAGAATTCCAATTCTGCTGAATTGTTCCGATCCTTCGTTGAGGATTATTCAAAGACTGCAAATTCGCCATCTTTGACAATCAGTATCTGCGGGTCGTAAACTGCGTCTCCATGGGTATCAAAAGAGAACTGACCTAAAATGGTATCCATATACATGGTATTCGCCAACGCGTCGCGAATCGCTGCCGAATCGGTGGATTGCGCTGTCGCGATCGCCGCAGCGAGAATATGGAGTGTGGCATACGACTGCGCCGCCCAAGCGTTCGGCTCCATCTCAAATTTCTCGGTATAACTCTGGATGAAGGCCTCATTCCCTGGGGTAGCAGCGAGACTGGACCAACCTGTAAAAGTAATCACACCCTCCGCGGCAGTGCCCGCAGCTTGCACCTGTTCTCTTGCTACTTCGGGCAGAATAAAGGGAACGGAATCAGGGATGCCGAGTTGACGACCTTGACTCAGAATCAGAGGCATCTCCGGTGGCAACGTAGCGACAAAGATAGCTTCGGGATTTGCCTCCATTATCCGGGTTAATTGCGTGGAAAAGTCGGTGTCGCCGCTTTGGAAAGTTTCCGTAGTCACAACTTCGACACCGTTCTCAGCAAGTGCGGGTATGAACCCCGCGTAGCTACTTATGGAATAGAGGTCACTTTCATCAAATAAAATTGCAGCTTTTGTATAGCCGAGTTTCTCTTGAGTGACTCTAACGCCGCTTGGAATCAGGATATCTATGGTGAGCCCGGCGCGGAAGATAAAATCGCCAATCGTGCTCAGACCGGAGGCGGAAGAGACCGAGCTAAAACATACGACCCCATTCTCTTGTGCTATCGGGAACGAGTGTATTGCCTGATCTGAGATGGCGAGACCCGTGATAGCAGACACACCATCTTGATGAATCAGTTTCTTGAATGCTTCAACCGAACTTACACTCTGATCATCCTCAGTAATGAAGGTGATTGTTGCACCGCCAAGCATCCCTGAATGATTAATCTCATAGCGAGCAAGTTCAAAGCCGTGGAGCATCGGTATGCCAACTTCGTCAGCGAATCGCCCTGTCAGGGCAACGACGACGCCGATGGGAATCTCTCCACTGAGATCTCCCGTAAGTGGTGCAGGGACGAGAAGTTGTCCAATCTGATCACAGGCAGAAAATCCCGCAATCAGCGCGATAATTGTCAGTACAAACGCAAATTTGGTGAATCTTCCGACATTCATTTTTAACCTCCTTGTTTTCAGATGAAAAGTTGAGATGGGATTGAATTCGGAGAACCTACCCCCAACTGGATTCGTGGTTAATTAATATCTGGAAAAGACCAAGCAACTGATGATTACCCAAAGACTGCGAATTCGCCGTTTTTAGCAATTATGGCAAATTCAAAAAATAAATAGACACTTTCACCCCCCGGTAGGTGCGGTTGAAAACCGCACCGGTTTGGAGTGTCTCATTAATTCTAAGATCTACTATAGTTTTCCATGAATGAGAAACTGCATTATTATATATTATTCCCCCATCACGATGCCAATTTTTTTGTCGATAGATCAAGCACTGGTTGTTGATGTCCAATGGCGCCCCCATGACGTAGTTCATTTTCGTTCTCCGGTTGAAAACCGCACCGGTTTGGAGTGTCTCATTAATTCTAAGATCTACTATAGTTTTCCATGAATGAGAAACTGCATTATTATATATTATTCCCCCATCACGATGCCAATTTTTTTGTCGATAGATCAAGCACTGGTTGTTGATGTCCAATGGCGCCCCCATGACGTAGTTCATTTTCGTTCTCCGAACGGTGCCGGAGCGATGCTTGATAGTCGCCGGGTGATGTGTTATACTTTTGCTTGGGGGCGGAAAGGGGGTGCACAAAAAATGTTAAATCCCAATATAAACAATAGTGAAACCGTCGCAAGGACATCGATTCAACCGATGGGGTTCATGGATATTCTGGACGTATTATTCAGTATCTATCGAAACCATTTCCGAATGATTTTGAATATCTGCGCCGTTTATTTCGTTTTAGCGTTAGGGGTGAACCTTTTCATAGATATTTCAACGTTTCTCCTTAAAAGTTCTAGCGGAGGAAACATAACGATTATGATGGGTCCCATCGCCGACTGGATTACCAATATAGTTGGGTTGTTACCCATAGGTGCGGTTCTATTCGCCGGTGCGCAAATCTACTTGGGCAGAGAAATTACCGCCGGTGTTGCATTTGGACAGGTCACATACCGGTTTTTGTCCTATCTCGGAAGTTTTCTGCTCTGGATATTAGTTGCCGGTTTATTGACGATAACCATCATTGGTATCCCTTTTGCCATCTATTTTCTAGTGCGGTGGGGTTTCTATGGACAAGCGGTCTTGATTGAGGGAACCTCAGCGACGCGTGCACTGAGACGTAGCAGTGAATTGGTCAAAGGCACGTGGTGGAGCGTCCTTGGGATTATGTTGGCGATTGTTCTACTCTCTTTCATGATTCAAACCGTACTCCAATTTTCTTTACTATTCGCATTCGGTTTCACAGAGGTGGTAAGCGGTGAAGGGGGACCACAGGAAATGTTTGAACGGATGTTTTCACCCCAACTGACAGCTTGGGACGATTTGCCTGCATATGTAATTCAGAGTTGTATCAGTTTCTTCGTTTCTAGCCTAGTGTTACCACTAGTACCGATCGGTATCACACTTCTGTATTTCGACCTGCGTATTCGGAAAGAGGGATTCGGTATGGACCTGCACGCGTCCGGTGAGACGGAATGAATGGTTGGAGATTAAAATTTAACGCAAACCGTTCCAAGTTTTCTGTATTGTGGGGGCAAAGGGTCGTCAAAACTAACCGTCGTGTCCCCGCTTCTTGACCCTTGGGACAATTCCCAGATTGACGAATTCAAGATGTATTCTAAAAACACCCAATCAACACATCAACAGTAGAGGGAAAATGATCATGTTCAATTCAACTTTTAAGTCAGTCGAGCCTTTGACGGCGAATCAGATTGCCCAATTCAAACGTGACGGATTTTTAGTTCTCGAAGGGGTTCTGGACCCTGAGTTGTGTCGTCAAGCACGCAATGAAATGTGGGATATAATTCAAACCCATTTACCGCGTATGCAAAGGGACGACCCCTCCACATGGGGTCCCATCACTGAGGAGGAGAACGCGAAACTACAGCATAGACCCGAGGGCGGGGGCGATCCGTATTTCAGCGGCAATGGGCACCGGTACACAGTCCGCAATGGTGCATCGGAATTGATGCTCAACCTAGCTCCCCGTGCTTTGTGGAAGGTCGCTGAACAGCTCCTTGGGGAAGGGACAGTGGTGTGGCCCGCCGGACTTGACGAATCGGGTTACACGACCGGTCCGTGCTTCATGTGCGATGACGCTGTGGGAGGATTGAATTCCCATGTGGGACACTCAATGGGTTGGTCCCCAGAGGGCACCTTCACGACAGAACCTGCATTAAGGTTACCCGAAACTGGACCGGTGTGGCTCAACGGCCAGGGAACTCGTGGGCTATATTGCACCCTACCGAACAGTCCTTCTCATGCTCCAGCGTACCGTGGTGCCCACTCCGACGGTGCGTGTTATGGTCGATGGCGGCTTCAGATGTCAGCGTACATTTCCGATGTGCCGCCCAACTCCGGCGGATTTACCGTGTGGCCCGGAAGTCACGCACGGATCTGGCCCGAACAGTGGAAGGCTTTCAAGGAGGGTGAAAAACACACAGATAAACACTTGGCAGTACGCAAGGCAGGAGGATATACCGATCCTGTCATCGGGGAGATTAAGACGGATACCGAACCGTTCGATTGCCATGGACCCACCGGTACTGTGGTACTGTGGCACACCAAAATCCTGCACATCGCAGGGGAGAACGCTTCTAATGACGTTATCCGCCAAGCGACAATTTACGGTTTTAAGAAAACACCTGAGTCAGTTCCGGACGCACTCGTGATGGACAACACAGATGGTGACATCTGGCGAGATTGGTCTCATGAAGTGCGTGCGTAGTCGTTGATGTCAGCCAGCTATACCGTACTCCTTTAGAAGGAATCGCCTGCTCCCGGCAATTCTTCTTATTCAGGACTTACGCACTTGAGTTTGTAGTAGCGCAATTCGTTGTGCGTCGAAGGGCATTTTCAGATTCCACACCCATCGTAAATTCGTTCTGCATAAGTCCTATTATTGATAATTGATAGATGATACATATCGGCGGGAAATTCGTCTGCCTCCCACATTTCCCGCCGATATGGCTACTGCGATTCACGCGATTCGTCACGAAGCCCAATCCAGACGCAAACTGCCATTCCTAGCAAGACAAAGGCGAACGGGAAGCCGGTTGCGAGCGAGGCCGCTTGCAACGACTTCAGACCGCCGCCAAGTAGCAGCGCGATGGCAACTAACCCCTCAAGACTACACCAGAACACGCGTTGTGGTACCGGTGCATCAACCTTGCCGCCGGCTGCGATGATATCAATGATCAAGGAGCCGGAGTCCGATGAGGTAACGAAGAAGATGATTGTCAGCATCATCGCGACGGAGGACAGAAGCGTCGTCCATGGCAGTTCATCGAACATTTTGAACAGTGCAAGTTCCAGCTTCCAAGCCGCAACGTTTTCGGACACACCGGTATAGCCATCAACGGTGTGCTGATGGAGCGCTGCCCCACCAAATGCGCCAAACCACAGCAAACATAACAGTGTCGGCAGAAGGAGCACAAAGATCACAAACTGGCGTACTGTGCGTCCCTTTGAAATACGGGCGATGAAAGTCCCGATGAATGGCGCCCAAGCTATCCACCATGCCCAGTAGAACGTTGTCCAATCGTGGAAGAAGCCGGTATCCTCACGCCCAATCCAGTTGCTGAGTGGCACAATCCTCATGACATAGTCAGCAAGCCCGGCGAACATAGTGCGGACAATGTAGAGGGTCGGTCCGAGTATGATAACTGCCAACAACAACAAAAAGGCGACAACTATGTTGAACTGACTCAGACGCTTGATCCCGACATTAATACCGGTCAGTACCGATGCCATCGCGATACCTGTTATCACCACAATCAACAACACCATGGTGGTGCTATTCGCTGGAATCCCGAACAGATAGTTAAGGCCCGAGGTGACCTGTTGTACCCCCAAACCGAGCGAGGTTGCGAGTCCAAACATCCCTGCAAATATGGCAAACGTATCAATGACATGGCCAGGCCATCCCCAGACGCGGTCACCGAATATGGGATAGAATGCCGAGCGCATGGTGAGGGGAAGTCCCCGGTTGTAAGCGAAAAACGCGAGAGCGAGTCCGACGACACCGTAAACTGCCCAACCTTGTATTCCCCAGTGGAAAACCGTCGCTGCTATGCCTGCGGTAGCGGCCTCCGCCGTTCCGGGGGTAATGCCGAGCGGCGGATTCTGCAAGTAATACATCGGCTCTGCTACTCCGAAAAATAGCAGGCCAATACCAATACCCGCAGCGAAGAGCATCGCAAGCCATGTTATATTGGAGTACTCGGGTTTCGCATCGGCTCCCCCGAGACGTATCTTGCCGAGCGGTGAGAACGCTACAATCAGACAAAATAGGCAGACAAGATTGACGGTGATCATGAACAACCAATCAAGGTTTGTGGTAAGCCAGACGCGGACATCTCCAAATAGTTTTGTCGCACCTTCCTGAAACACGAGTGCTCCAATAATAAAGACGACTATGGCAATACTGGAAATCACAAACACTGGTGTCAAATAGATATCTAAACCGAATAACCTCCGGTACTCCCTATCCTCCGGCAGTTGTGGCTGTTGTCCTTCTTCGCGCATTTAAAAATTCTCCTTATAGTTGGACAGATACAAAGAGCCTGTCCCTACAAGCGTAGACGTTTAGAAATAGTAACCGAAGTTAACATTAAACCGCCAATTCCATGCGTTATTTCCGTTCGCACCATAGTCACCGGCACCTGTATAGATGTTAGCGTAGTCCTCTTTATTCCCGTCAGCATCGACGTTACCGACAAATCCGTTGCCGTTGGAAAGTGCCAGATCGCTATAGACATACAGTGCACCAAAGAGCGTCCAGCTAGCACCCAGCGTCGCTAGGGTACTGCTGTTGAAGTTATCCACTGTTTTGAGGATAGTGCTCCACTCGACATAAGGTGTAAGACTGTCAATCCATGAGATACCTGATGTATCTATGCCGCCGTAGCGCAGCGATAACCCGGGGACCAATCCCTGAGATGCTATGGGCCAAGCGAAATCGTAGGCACCCATTGGAATTAGGTCACCGGTGCCCCAAGGCGTATCATCGGTGATATTATATGCGTAATAGGAGAATTGTGAAAAGAGCGTGAAGTCCGCGAACGCGTTCTTCATGTGCGCGGAAAGTGCGTAGTGGTTCGCGCCATCATCGTCCACATTCGTTCCCTTCAGCAACCCGTATTGAACCGACGCACCCACATCTGCGATGTTTTCGAGGGCATAGATTGCGCGCAGGTTCACTTGATGCTGTTCATCAAACCCGTTTTCGCCGGCACCCCATTGGACGTCTCCATTTGCATCGGCTTTCTCTTCCCATCTCACAATATCATAGCTGTATCGTGAACTTGCAAGGCTGCTTCCATCTGTCTGGAATTCGCTCTGGAGATAGTAGCCCGCATCAAGGGTCAGTTTGCCAAGCGTATCGCTCCATCTGATTCCCAAATCCATATCGTCGGCGAGCCCGACATAGAAATGTTGGTCAAAAAACCAACTGCTAGAAACCCCGTAGGGACCAGGCCCGAACGGCACCCGCACAATCCCTGCCTTGAGCGTACCCAAATCGCCGAGATTATACCCTAGCCATGCGGTGTGTATCATGCTGTAGGTGTCGTACCATCGGTATTCGATTCTGCTAATGATGTTGTGGTAGTCAAGATCAGCATTGAGGCGGAAAATCTCAAGGTCAACATCTCCGATCTTGTCGCTTCGTCGGTGTGGGTTGTCAGCATCACCGCTCTCATAACTACCGTAGGCCCAGCCTACCCGCAGGGCACCCCCAATTTTAATCGGACTCTTTTTCTCCTCCGCGAGAGCGGACAATTGTAAAACGAATAACAGCCCTACGATGACGAGACTGAAGACTCGTTTATATCCCCGGTTTTTCATACAATGGTCTCCTATTTTTGAAAGGCAGGCGAAAAATTGTCCTGCTTTTTCCTAGCTGATGCGAAAACCTTCGTCCCCGGAGGCGATCCCCGGGCGAACCGTAATCAAAAAACGCTAAACCTACTCTATACCTTAAACCGATTCCTACTCTATACCTTAAACCGATTAAAGTCAATAATAAAATAGGACAAGCTATTGCCTATCATGGAAAAGTGCCGATCAAAGCACAACAAGTGTGTCGAGCGTATTCAGTTAGGAGAAGTTGGATTGACGTACTCCCAAAGCTAAAGCATTGGGATTCTTACACGCTGTGTTAGCCCCCGATGATTCGGGACTAAGAAGCAAGTTTAGATAGGTGTGGGTTGAACCGGACACCTATCGGGGACGCCATCGCCCCAACTACGGGACTCAACAGGAATCCCGATACTTTGTTCCAGAGGTTGATAGCACCCACACCGTCTCGGTGATACTCAAAGCCACAATGGTTGCAGTGATAATTCCGGTTAATGGGCTTCTTTCGGTTGCCGCACCGTGGACAAGTCTGAGAGGTGTATGCCTCAGATACAAACTTGACTTTGAGTCCTGCCAGTTCTGCCTTGTAGCATATCATGGACTGGAGACGGGCAAACGCCCATTGATGAACCTTCTGGTTAGACTTCTTACTAAATTTCGCTCGCTTACGAATGCCTTTGAGTTTTCCTATCACTATCGTATCTGCCTTCGCCTTGATGCAGTCAGATATAAATCGAGATGTGATTTTATGTTCGGCGTCCTTGAGTTGAGCGTTTAACTTCGCAAGTATCTTGGTCTTAACTCGTTTGAGACGATACCAGCGATGACTCCGCTTGACACACCTATCCATTTTGGATTGGATATATGCCGTAAACTTGTTGATATACTGTTTGATAGCCCGTAACGCACGACCGTTGTAGATTATGGTATGTTGTCCGTCATGAGAGACTATCGGGTGAATCTCGCCCATATCTATGGCAACCGCTTTATCCGTCTCACGCTTAGGTGGGGTGTGGACTTTGTAAACCAATGAAAAGTAGTAACTGCTCCGTTGGAAGTCCTATTATTGATAATTGATAGATGATACATATCGGCGGGAAATTCGTCTGCCTCCCACATTTCCCGCCGATATGGCTACTGCGATTCACGCGATTCGTCACGAAGCCCAATCCAGACGCAAACTGCCATTCCTAGCAAGACAAAGGCGAACGGGAAGCCGGTTGCGAGCGAGGCCGCTTGCAACGACTTCAGACCGCCGCCAAGTAGCAGCGCGATGGCAACTAACCCCTCAAGACTACACCAGAACACGCGTTGTGGTACCGGTGCATCAACCTTGCCGCCGGCTGCGATGATATCAATGATCAAGGAGCCGGAGTCCGATGAGGTAACGAAGAAGATGATTGTCAGCATCATCGCGACGGAGGACAGAAGCGTCGTCCATGGCAGTTCATCGAACATTTTGAACAGTGCAAGTTCCAGCTTCCAAGCCGCAACGTTTTCGGACACACCGGTATAGCCATCAACGGTGTGCTGATGGAGCGCTGCCCCACCAAATGCGCCAAACCACAGCAAACATAACAGTGTCGGCAGAAGGAGCACAAAGATCACAAACTGGCGTACTGTGCGTCCCTTTGAAATACGGGCGATGAAAGTCCCGATGAATGGCGCCCAAGCTATCCACCATGCCCAGTAGAACGTTGTCCAATCGTGGAAGAAGCCGGTATCCTCACGCCCAATCCAGTTGCTGAGTGGCACAATCCTCATGACATAGTCAGCAAGCCCGGCGAACATAGTGCGGACAATGTAGAGGGTCGGTCCGAGTATGATAACTGCCAACAACAACAAAAAGGCGACAACTATGTTGAACTGACTCAGACGCTTGATCCCGACATTAATACCGGTCAGTACCGATGCCATCGCGATACCTGTTATCACCACAATCAACAACACCATGGTGGTGCTATTCGCTGGAATCCCGAACAGATAGTTAAGGCCCGAGGTGACCTGTTGTACCCCCAAACCGAGCGAGGTTGCGAGTCCAAACATCCCTGCAAATATGGCAAACGTATCAATGACATGGCCAGGCCATCCCCAGACGCGGTCACCGAATATGGGATAGAATGCCGAGCGCATGGTGAGGGGAAGTCCCCGGTTGTAAGCGAAAAACGCGAGAGCGAGTCCGACGACACCGTAAACTGCCCAACCTTGTATTCCCCAGTGGAAAACCGTCGCTGCTATGCCTGCGGTAGCGGCCTCCGCCGTTCCGGGGGTAATGCCGAGCGGCGGATTCTGCAAGTAATACATCGGCTCTGCTACTCCGAAAAATAGCAGGCCAATACCAATACCCGCAGCGAAGAGCATCGCAAGCCATGTTATATTGGAGTACTCGGGTTTCGCATCGGCTCCCCCGAGACGTATCTTGCCGAGCGGTGAGAACGCTACAATCAGACAAAATAGGCAGACAAGATTGACGGTGATCATGAACAACCAATCAAGGTTTGTGGTAAGCCAGACGCGGACATCTCCAAATAGTTTTGTCGCACCTTCCTGAAACACGAGTGCTCCAATAATAAAGACGACTATGGCAATACTGGAAATCACAAACACTGGTGTCAAATAGATATCTAAACCGAATAACCTCCGGTACTCCCTATCCTCCGGCAGTTGTGGCTGTTGTCCTTCTTCGCGCATTTAAAAATTCTCCTTATAGTTGGACAGATACAAAGAGCCTGTCCCTACAAGCGTAGACGTTTAGAAATAGTAACCGAAGTTAACATTAAACCGCCAATTCCATGCGTTATTTCCGTTCGCACCATAGTCACCGGCACCTGTATAGATGTTAGCGTAGTCCTCTTTATTCCCGTCAGCATCGACGTTACCGACAAATCCGTTGCCGTTGGAAAGTGCCAGATCGCTATAGACATACAGTGCACCAAAGAGCGTCCAGCTAGCACCCAGCGTCGCTAGGGTACTGCTGTTGAAGTTATCCACTGTTTTGAGGATAGTGCTCCACTCGACATAAGGTGTAAGACTGTCAATCCATGAGATACCTGATGTATCTATGCCGCCGTAGCGCAGCGATAACCCGGGGACCAATCCCTGAGATGCTATGGGCCAAGCGAAATCGTAGGCACCCATTGGAATTAGGTCACCGGTGCCCCAAGGCGTATCATCGGTGATATTATATGCGTAATAGGAGAATTGTGAAAAGAGCGTGAAGTCCGCGAACGCGTTCTTCATGTGCGCGGAAAGTGCGTAGTGGTTCGCGCCATCATCGTCCACATTCGTTCCCTTCAGCAACCCGTATTGAACCGACGCACCCACATCTGCGATGTTTTCGAGGGCATAGATTGCGCGCAGGTTCACTTGATGCTGTTCATCAAACCCGTTTTCGCCGGCACCCCATTGGACGTCTCCATTTGCATCGGCTTTCTCTTCCCATCTCACAATATCATAGCTGTATCGTGAACTTGCAAGGCTGCTTCCATCTGTCTGGAATTCGCTCTGGAGATAGTAGCCCGCATCAAGGGTCAGTTTGCCAAGCGTATCGCTCCATCTGATTCCCAAATCCATATCGTCGGCGAGCCCGACATAGAAATGTTGGTCAAAAAACCAACTGCTAGAAACCCCGTAGGGACCAGGCCCGAACGGCACCCGCACAATCCCTGCCTTGAGCGTACCCAAATCGCCGAGATTATACCCTAGCCATGCGGTGTGTATCATGCTGTAGGTGTCGTACCATCGGTATTCGATTCTGCTAATGATGTTGTGGTAGTCAAGATCAGCATTGAGGCGGAAAATCTCAAGGTCAACATCTCCGATCTTGTCGCTTCGTCGGTGTGGGTTGTCAGCATCACCGCTCTCATAACTACCGTAGGCCCAGCCTACCCGCAGGGCACCCCCAATTTTAATCGGACTCTTTTTCTCCTCCGCGAGAGCGGACAATTGTAAAACGAATAACAGCCCTACGATGACGAGACTGAAGACTCGTTTATATCCCCGGTTTTTCATACAATGGTCTCCTATTTTTGAAAGGCAGGCGAAAAATTGTCCTGCTTTTTCCTAGCTGATGCGAAAACCTTCGTCCCCGGAGGCGATCCCCGGGCGAACCGTAATCAAAAAACGCTAAACCTACTCTATACCTTAAACCGATTCCTACTCTATACCTTAAACCGATTAAAGTCAATAATAAAATAGGACAAGCTATTGCCTATCATGGAAAAGTGCCGATCAAAGCACAACAAGTGTGTCGAGCGTATTCAGTTAGGAGAAGTTGGATTGACGTACTCCCAAAGCTAAAGCATTGGGATTCTTACACGCTGTGTTAGCCCCCGATGATTCGGGACTAAGAAGCAAGTTTAGATAGGTGTGGGTTGAACCGGACACCTATCGGGGACGCCATCGCCCCAACTACGGGACTCAACAGGAATCCCGATACTTTGTTCCAGAGGTTGATAGCACCCACACCGTCTCGGTGATACTCAAAGCCACAATGGTTGCAGTGATAATTCCGGTTAATGGGCTTCTTTCGGTTGCCGCACCGTGGACAAGTCTGAGAGGTGTATGCCTCAGATACAAACTTGACTTTGAGTCCTGCCAGTTCTGCCTTGTAGCATATCATGGACTGGAGACGGGCAAACGCCCATTGATGAACCTTCTGGTTAGACTTCTTACTAAATTTCGCTCGCTTACGAATGCCTTTGAGTTTTCCTATCACTATCGTATCTGCCTTCGCCTTGATGCAGTCAGATATAAATCGAGATGTGATTTTATGTTCGGCGTCCTTGAGTTGAGCGTTTAACTTCGCAAGTATCTTGGTCTTAACTCGTTTGAGACGATACCAGCGATGACTCCGCTTGACACACCTATCCATTTTGGATTGGATATATGCCGTAAACTTGTTGATATACTGTTTGATAGCCCGTAACGCACGACCGTTGTAGATTATGGTATGTTGTCCGTCATGAGAGACTATCGGGTGAATCTCGCCCATATCTATGGCAACCGCTTTATCCGTCTCACGCTTAGGTGGGGTGTGGACTTTGTAAACCAATGAAAAGTAGTAACTGCTCCGTTGGAAGTACATTTCTACATACACGGGCTTTACGTCTGATTTGAGAATAATTGGCTGATTACCTTTGCCGTTAGACAGTCGGATAACACCATCTTTGAAAGTAATGCCATTTTGTATCCAACGCACCTTGTAGAAATGAGGTGTCCGCTTAGGAGGTTTTGCATCAGGATTGGACTTGACAGCACAAAAGTAACTCTTCAGTGAGTCAAAATAGGATTGGATTATCGATTGAATCGTCTGGGAATGCAAATTGTACCCACGCAAACGCATATACTTTTGGACAGCACCTTGTGATAGCCAAAACCCTTTCTCGCGCTTGACTTTCCAGAGTAAAGACACAACTTTGCAATAGACACGACCAGACTCATGAGCAAGCATATCCAATTCAGGGGGCTTGTCGCATTTGACTTTCTTGGTGGTATACACTGGGATTGTCCTTTCGGTCTTTCGTTTTCCTGTTCGATAGGGTGTGGGAAGCACCACCGTGCGGTGGTGTCGAACCTTCCCACCGAAAGACAAAACAACTATACCATATTTCTCCTGCAAATTCAATGCTAAAGCAGTCTGTATAGGCTGCGCCCCAACTGCTCCAAACCTAAAGGATTGGGATTTAGACCTAAAGGTTTTTTCGTTAATCTAGGGGAGGGCGCAAAGGTAAGGAAAGATGGTGATAAATAGGACTCGCTATATCAGTGGATATCAATCCCGTTTTCCGCAGCGATTCGGCGAACATTCGCATTAGCAAGGGGAATCTTTTCCATCGGCAGATGTTCGATTAAACCATACCCATCCGGATATAACCCATCAAACCTTCTAAGCGCCTGCACAAGATCTAACTCGCCCTCGCCGGGCATCTCTTCGTTAATATGGAGGACCAAGCCGTTCTCCACCTTGATGTCTTTGACGTGTGCCACAGGAGCGATGGGTCCCATTACATTAAAAATATGGTTGAGCCGATCGGTGTTATTATAAACCTGCTGAAGTGTCTGAAAATGGTTGACAAAATCCATAACGATGCGCAGGCTATCTAAGCCGACAGCGTCAACAACCGCCTTGCATGTTTCGGGCGAGTCCATTATTGAAACAGCGTGGGTCTCAACAATAATGGTCACTCCTTCCGCATCTGCCTTCTGAGCGATCGGCGTTAGTGTCTCGATTAGACGTTCCATACTTTCAGGCAGATGATTATCCCGGTGCGATGTCCACGCTCCGTCGGGATTCAGGCTTCCGGGACGGATGAGGCAGCTGTGTGCGTTAATCTGCCGCGCAATCTCTAAGCCTCGATTAATCCTTCTGATAATCGACTCCCTGATAGCCGGATCGGGGTCGAAGAGGCACTCACTGTAAGTGAGTGCGAATTGAACTAGATCCAACTCTTCCCCCGCCATGAATCGATTGTACTTTTCACAATCCTCCGTTGTAACATCGAAGACATCGTCGCTACTGAAGTGGAATCCGAATCCTGTAAAATCCAACCCCCGAATTGCTTCCATTTGCTCTTTTGTAAACGTGCGAAAATTCCCCGGCAACATACCGACAATTCCGAGTCTCATGTGAACCTCCATCTCATTGGTTCATTGGTTGATTGGTTCATTAATAATAGGACTTACGCACTTCGATTGTAGTTGCCCGATTCATCGGGCACTGGGAACGGTGTCCTGCGGCGATGAATCGCCGAAGATACCAGGACTATAGCGCAATAGTCCTGGCTCAACCAGCCCGGAGTGTTGCGCGACCGTTTCTGGTGTTTGCTTTGACCGTTTAACTGCGTAAGTCCTGAATAAACTAAACTAACGAACTTTTGAACGAGTGTAGAGAACGCAGATCTGCGTTCCCTACTTCCGGTTTTGACATTTTATGAAGTAGCCAGCTCCTGCGCCAATAGCTGACGGTCATAGCCTTCCTTGCGGATGCGAAGGTCGTAGTAAAGCATTGTCGTTGATATAACCCTAAATGCGTTGATGGGTAGTGAAAGGCAGATCGAAAGGAAAGAGAGAAGAGAGGGGAAACCGGGGAAGCTACCAACGAGAAATGGGAGGGAAAGCACAAGGATGACTACAAATGCTTCCGCGAGTGTCAACCATACGACAAGAAAGAATGTCTTGTCAAAAAACCCTTTGACGAGTACGCGACTTCGCTTGAGTGCTCCAAATCCACCTTCTCTTTCAATTATAACGACAGGCGCAGCCAAACAGAACCAGATGTAGACAACGATTCCCGGTATAAAAACCAGCAGACCGATGCCGGCGGCAATGGTAGAAAAAACGAGCGACCCAAGTATAAAAATAATGAGCACTCCAAGCAGCGGAAAAAGCGCCCTTAACACCTGCGAGTATGCTTTTCCAACGCTTACCGACGTTCCAAGTAAATTCTGCGAAATTACGAATGTTCCAGCTGCCGTCACAACCAAAGATTGGAAGACGGTAATCGCTGTGTATGGTAATGCTGCCGCCAGTAGTTGCGGCCCCCTAATTTCAGCATATCCGTAGATCCAAATGGCTTGAAAAGCCAATCCCCCGATCAGCGTACCGGGCGCAGCAATTCCAATTAACTTTAGAAGATTTACTTGATAATGGCGTAGCGCACTGAGAAAGATCTGTCTAACGCCCATCGATTGGAACTGATATGTATCCACGGTTATCCGACCTCAACTCATTGAGATATGCCTCAAGATCTTTATCACGCGGATCCAATTGGTACGCTTTTTCCAGATAATCGACTGCGGTATCATGTTGACCGATCTTCATATACAGTGCGCCGAGGTTATAGTAGGGGCGAGGATAAGTCGGTTTGATGTCAATCGCTCGAAGGTAGTGGTCCCGCGCTTTCATGAATAATTCCTTGGTTTTTCCAATAACTATGTTCAGTGTTACATCTTCATTGAATTGTTGACTATAGATGTATGCCTCAACCGCTTGGCTCCTTTCATCAATGGCTGCGGTGACGTCTGGTTTATCCGAGTTCATCACAATATAACCGGAACCGACCTCCATTATCGCCATCTCCAACTCCCGGACAGCTTCAGCGGGTGTCTGATTTGTCAAGTCAGTTGTCCAAGAGGGCCAGTTCGGTCCGGCGTAATCAAGCCCATATTCGTAGCAGGTTGCTCCAAGATCATTATGGACTTCTGCGTTATCCGGACGCATCTTTAGAGCCTCTTCGTAAATCTGGATAGCTGCGGTATGTCTTTTTGCGTTATGAGCGACCGCAGCCTGTTCACGCAAGCTTTTAAATTCCTGCCCCTCCAAATTGATGGCTTCCCGAGTTGCCACCTGATCACCGGCTTGCATATAAAAGATGAGCGGAACAACTACAATTAGGGATAAACAAAGGAATATGATTGTTGGTAATTGTAAACGCATTTTTCCTCACCTCTTGTCTTTAAGAATATTGTCTGAATCGTGGATTAAAAATAAGACTCAGATAACACAGACGCTTATGTGGAAGAAACCGTTCAAAGAAATCGAGTTTTTCCGAAAAAACTCGATTTCTGTTATCCGATTTGTTCACACTCCAAACCGGTGCGGTTAGGAAACCGCACCTACCGGAGAGCATCTATGGATTGGGGTATCTATTTATGAGCACCCTCAATTATATAAGGGACCAGTTATCGGAATTAACAAGATTATAATTATAAACACCTAGAAACGGCTGAAGTTGCGATTCGTCTATGTTCAACGAATGACTAAGTCGGACAGCTCCCACCGCTTGTTGTCTCGCTCAAAATAAAGACTAATCCGTCGCGGGGGCTGTAATTGGTTTATGATACGTTTGAAATCTTCGAGCGAATTAACCTTGAGACTGTTAATTCGGTAAATGAGATCGCCTCGCTTCAATCCACGTTCTGCCAATGTGCCTCTTGACTGGATCTTTGTAACAAGGACACCACGTTGTGTGTATTTCTCCGTTTGTTGTCGATTTAACTGTTCGATTGTGATGCCCCAGCCGGGTACGGCGTAACTCCATTGAAGTTCTCGAATTCTTAGGCGCAGGTCTCTGCGTTTCCCATCACGGAGTACGCGGAAGGTTGTGACCTGATCTTCACGCAGGAGACGGGTAATTGCCCCGAATGTTTCTGAATTGGATACCGGTTTTTGGTCTATCGCTTCAATGACATCGCGACGGCGGAAACCCGCTGCCGCCGCCGGGCTTCCCCTTTTTACCCCCGCAACCAATACGCCGAATCCTTCTTCCAGATTGAGTGTTTCCACCAAGTTCTGCGTTAAATCTTGGGGTTCAATACCAATTTCTGGTGGTACAACCGCCCCATAGGTGACCAATCGATTGACGACCTTTTGGACCACATTAACCGGAATGGCAAAACCGACGCCTTGTGAGCCACCGCTCGTGGAATAAATCGCCGTGTTGATACCAATCAACTGCCCGTATAGATTGACGAGTCCTCCACCGCTATTGCCCGGATTAATGGACGCATCCGTTTGGATGAGGTTACGGTACAGTCGATCCTCTGTCTTCAGGGAACGCCCCGTTGCACTCACCACGCCGACAGTGACAGTCGGGCTTGCATCCTCAACCATAGTCGCAAAAGGATGTCCAATCGCAATTGCCCATTCGCCGATAAGCAGAGCCTCAGCGTTACCTAACTCAATCGCCTTCAATTCTGGCACATCAATTTTTAAGACAGCAA
This sequence comes from Candidatus Poribacteria bacterium, assembly GCA_965208425.1. Lineage (GTDB taxonomy): Bacteria > Poribacteria > WGA-4E > WGA-4E > PCPOR2b > PCPOR2b. The sequence goes on from OZ242335.1 coordinate 6,297,846, forward strand.
GGTCTGTGAGAAAGTCCTCCCCGACAACTTCAGCACTCGCTTCCCGTCCATCTGAAAGAAGTACCGTTATCGAGTCTGCCCCTTCAATAACGTGCTGATTGGTAATCACATAGCCTGCCCGGTCAAAAATTACTCCAGATCCAAGCCCGTGTAGGGTGCGCCGTTGTGGGACTTGGAAAGGAAAGTCGAAAAACGGTGACCAGAAATCATCAGAAAATGGAGAGATATTTACCGTTGTCGTCCGCGTTGTGCTGATATTAACGACGGCAGGACTCGCATACTCAACGGCATTGACGATGGCGTTTCGCCGGGAAATTGATACATCTGCTTGTCGTTCCGACTTCGATTGGGTTTCCCCAGTTTGAGGAGCCACAATCAATAAACAAAAAAGTAAAATGTGAAGCGTAAAATTCCTATAGATATTGAGGTTTCGTTGAATACATAACTTCAAAGATGTTATCTCCGCATGCTCGACTTTCTTTTAAGCCATTCAGTAAAATAGACTGTTCTTGGCTCGTCACCACCGGACAAGCATAATGTTTATTTGTATATTTCAACGGTCCTGAATTTTGGATACGGTCTTTGACAAAATTACAATGTCTTATCAATCTGGCGTGCAGATAGTCATTTGAAAAATCGACAATCTGGCGTGCAATTGGACAAATTGTTCCTTGAAAACTCTTGTCAACTTCAATGCCAATGCTATTACGCCCTGATGTCATCGCAGCTGTAACTGTAGTTCCTGTACCTAAAAACGGATCGAGTACCATATCCCCCTTCACAGAGTACATGTTGATCAGTCGATACACCAAATCAAATGGAAATGCAGCACTCCGTAATCGAGAAGTTGTATCAGAAAGTTTCTGCTCTGTCCCTTTAATGTCCGTCCAAATATCTGAATACCAGATATTTCGCTCCTCCCAAAACAGCGCACTTTCTCGTCTGTTCTTTTTTTCGTCTTCTGTCTTAAATTCTCTTTTGGATCCCTTCCTTACTATCAGAATGTACTCGTGTTCTAGAGTGACATAAGCCCCAGCAGGCAGCATACCTGAACCCATAAATTTATTGGGAGCGTTGGTCTGTTTTCGCCAGAGGATATCTGGTAGCACTGAAAATCCGATATTTAAGAGGTAATTCAGGATGCGCGCATGATTTGGATATAAACAAAAATCATCTCTTATTTTCCGCGTCGCATCGCCAATATTGATACACGCAAACCCACCGTCCTTTAGAACTCTGAACAGTTCACCCCATACAGGATTGAGGACTTCGTGCATCAACTCATAAGCCTGTCTACCATCGCCACGTGCCAACGCCTGCTGAATTTCTAAGTTCTGGCTACCAAACATATCATCCCACATGTTAATCATGGGATACGGCGGAGAGGTAACCACCAGATCAACGCTCTCCGAAGCAATTCCTTTCAGATTTCTTGCATCTTGAAAAAGGATTTTATGAATAGTTTTCATAGATAGACTCGTGTGATGCGATGTGGGACCATCCGGAAAAGAACAACTATGTTCACTGAGTGATTGGCCCCCCACTTAAAGGGCATTAAATCTTTTCACATATAGTCTCTTAATCGACGGGAAAATTTGGCTTGAGGTTTATTATATGCTTCTCCCTAACCGTTGTCAACGGCAGAAATTTGGTAAAGCGTCCAGATGGTCTCCAGCCGAAAAGATTTCTGACACACCCTTCTACTCTTCATATATTCATCGAATTTTTTTATGGTTGGTGGTATAATACCCTTCATGAAAACAATCAATGTAACAGTCTACTCCGACTACGTTTGTCCATACTGCTACATCGGTGCAGCGCGAGTACAGCAACTGCAACAGGAGTACGATCCGCGGATTGTCTGGAAGAGCTTTGAACTTCATCCAGAAGCACCGGCGGGAGGCATCCCACCTTCAATGTTTTATCAGGACAATCCAAATCTCAAACGGATTTCTGAAAACGCACAGCAATTGGCGGCGGCTGCCAATCTGCAACTCCCCGATCACGTCATTTATTCTAATTCCCGACTTGCATTAGAGTTGGGTGAATTTGCCGAGCAATCCGGGAAGGGCGAACCGTTCCGAGCAGCACTATTTGACTCATACTTCGAGCAGATACAGGATATGGGAGATGAATCGGTGCTTTTAGACGTTGCTGAAGAAATTGGGCTCGCCAGAGAGGCAGCAGCTGAATGTCTCTCAGAGCGCACGATGACAGCCTGTGTCGATTTACAGATACAGGAAGCGCGGGGATACGGTATCACCGGTGTCCCCACATTCATCATTGGAAAGTATATGGTTGTCGGTGCACAACCTTATTCCGTGCTCAAACAGGCGTTTGAGTTGGGGTTGGAAGAAGGAGAAGCCAATTAAATAAATCCAAATCTTTGAAGTATGTGAAACATAATCTACCTACTAGGCAACTTTCAGCCCAATCAATCAGGAGGGAGGGACATCATGGGCTTGGATACGAAATATGATATTGATCAGATGATGGAGGAGTGGCGGATTAACGGCTTCGTCGTCTTCGAGGATCTGATACAGGCAGAAACAATTGACCGTATCCTTGAGGCGTGGATACCGATTCGAGACCGTGACATCGAGCGACAGGGGAAGTATCCGCCCCGCGGTTACCATCGCTATAACGTGCGCGTACCATTCGAGCGACCTTTTGTAGATCCGGAGATCTTTGAGCATCCCGCCCTCGTTGCGTTTCTGGAGCGTGTGCTCGGTCCCGATTACGTGTGGACACACTTCGACTCAAATATACCGCTGCCGGGAACAGATTATCAGCGGTGGCACCGGGATGGCAAAGCATCCCTTTTTCCGGGAATTAAGACACCAGCGTTTTCTGTCGGTGTCAAGTTTCCACTCGTTGATACAAACGAGGAGAATGGAAGCTTCGAAGTAATTCCTGGAACGCAATTTGTGGGCGAGGAGGGTTTACCCACCAACTTGAACGACGTTTTTGGGGAGGGACTTAATCGTCGGGGTAACTACTATCCAATCCGCCTCAATCTGAAAAAGGGATCTCTCTGGGTACAAGATCCCCGCAATTTCCACCGCGGCACACCGAATAAATCAGACCACCCGCGCGATGAGCTGTGTATGGCATTTAGCGTCCCATGGTTGTTCAGCCAATGGCTGCATGAGTACACCGAAAAGCATTTTCCAAGAGATCTCTGGGAAAGCTTGCCTCCTCACGCACAGAAGGTGTTGAAATGGCAGCGGGTGAAAGAAGCATGAAGAACATGAAACGTGATGTCCCGTTCCAGCCTGCCCCGATCTATCGGGGAGGATCCCGATAAATCGGGACGTGAAACGTAAAGGCAATTTGTTCATTGGTTGATTAGTTCATTAATGAACTAACAAATAAGCGATGTGGAGACGACAGCTTTATCAACTATCACCAAAGGTTAATGGCTCATGTCAAAAGAAAGCGCAAAACATTAAAAAAAGAGGAAGAAAGGAAGGAAAAGACGGGAAGGTTGGATAGGACTTCCACTCCCAGTCTTCCAACCTTGCAATTTTCTTACAGTTTCTGTTGCACTCATTCTTTACATGAGCGAGGTTAATATATGGTGGACCTTAGAATTAATGAGACATTCCAAACCAGTGCGGTTAGATGAAGATAAAAAAAATACTTCGGTAATTTGCTATCGACGCCAGCGCGGTTGAAAACCGCGCCTAGCCTATGTTTCGAGGAAAATCGGGATTACCGAATTAATAAATTAAACTTCATGAAACCACACCTACCGGAAGCGAAAGTATCTACTTATTTTTAGAATTCACTATAAAAGGAGATGTTTATGCGTTTGAAGGATCGGGTTGCTATTGTCACCGGTGGCGGTGGCGGGATGGGAACCGGTATCAGCCTATGTCTTGCTAGGGAAGGTGCAAACATTGTCGTGTCGGATGTGAACCTTGAAGCAGCACAGGGTTGTGTTACAAAGGTTGAAGAAGCGGGTCAACGCGGGCTAGCAGTCCAATCAGATGTAACAAAAGAAGCAGACTGCGCCGCCTTGGTGGAGGAAACACTGCAAACATTCGGACAGGTGGACATCCTTGTCAACAACGCCGGCCATTTTGGTGAGAATCTTGGGCTACCGTTTACCAACCAAACGGAGGCGGACTGGGACGATAACTTGGCTGTCCACGTCAAAGGTCCCTTCTTCCTTTGTAAATCGGTTGCTTCTCACATGATCGAGCGGAAGTTTGGGAAGATTATCAATATTTCGTCAATTGCGGCAAAGCGCGATCCACAGATTGCGCCGGCTTATGCTGCCGCCAAGAACGCCCTGCTAAATCTAACACGATTGGTAGCTAAAGACTTTGGACCCCACAACATCAATGTTAATGCGATCTGTCCGGGAATGCTCTGGACCGGGTTCTGGCACAGGCTTGCACCGCTAATCGCAGAGAACGACCCGACCTACGCAGATCTTGAACCGCGCGCCCTGTTCGAGCAGTGGGTCAAACAGAACACACCACTCCAGCGTGAACAGACGCCGGAGGATATTGGCAACCTCGTCGTTTTCCTGTCGTCGGAGGAATCTCGAAACATCACCGGACAAACTATCCATGTCGATGGCGGCGTGTCAATGGGATAGGAAGCCCCATTTTCTAGCCGATTTGGACGACCTGTGCGCGTCGTGCAGATTCATTCAATGCGTCGTAGACTCGCATTGTATTGATTGCTTCAGTTTGCCAGTGTGGCTCAAGCTGCCCAGTCCGAACAATATCTGAAAACCGTTCGATCATGCGCACCTCTTGGATGCAGCCCCCGCCCTTATGTTCCTCGTTCCGTCCTTGTGCACCGTGTATCCAGAAACGGCTCGAATCCTCTGTCCGGGGTATCACGAAATCGTCGCATACAATAGAGGCTTGAGTGCCAGCAACCTCAAACCACCTGCGGCTCGCCGTATCATAGCCGCAATCGAACGAGGCTATCCGTTCGTCTTCAAACCAGAGTGTGCCTGACAGGTTGAGTTCTACATCACGATAATAGCGTGCAGTAGCAAAGACCTGTGTCGGTAAATCGTCGAATGCCCAGAGGATGCAGCGAACACAATAGTAACCGAGATCGCCGAGGCAACCGCCGGCGAGTTCTTTTTTTACGCGGATGTTGTCTTCCGGAATTGTGTCCCAACCGGTGGTAAATGCGGCTGTCACCCGACGCAACCGTCCTAAAGTCCCATCACCAATGACCTGCTTCATTACAGGAGTGCGCACGTGATGCACCCACATGACGCCATCCATCAGTTGCACATTGTGCTGCTGACAGGCATCTGCCATCTCTATTGATTTTTCCGTGTTTGCTTCCAACGGTTTTTCGCACAGCACATGCTTGCCCTGTTCCGCCGCTTTGATAGTCCATTCGGCATGCATTGAGGGCGGCAGCGGGTTGTAGATGGCATCAATTTCCGGATCTTCTAGGAGTGCCTCATAGTTTCCGTAGGCTATTTCAACACTGTGCTCAGATGCCCAATTTTTGGCGCGCTCTTCTGTTCGGCTGGCGATTGTGGTCAACTCGGCACCGTCCGCCAAGTTAATAGCGCGCGCAACTTTTGTTGCGATCCTTGCTGTGCTCAAAATCCCCCAACGTATACTCCCTTTTGCTTCGTCTGTCATAACTCCCTCGTTCAAAATCTGGTCTCAATAGAATTGTTGTTGCTCAAAATTTCGATTAGTGCTATAATCCCGATCAAAGCGTGTGAAGGCTTGAAATAAGTTCAAGGTTAGATTTAATGTAGCATATTCTATTTTCAATAAGGAGTCAAGCGCAAAAATGAGACGTTTCTTGTTTATTGTATGTGTGATTTCATTCGCTGTCGGAGGCACAGCATGGGGTTGGTGGTCAGGTGGACACGGCATTATGACGAAGGCAGCGGTTCAGGCGTTGCCCGATGACCTACCAGAATTTTTCCGCAATGGAGAACGAATGATTGCCCACTGTTCCTATGATCCGGATATCTCAAAGAACCGTGGAGCACCCCATGTTAACAGTGCAGAACATCCAGAGCACTATCTCGATCTAGAACTTTTGAAGGGTAAGCCGCTCCCGAAAAGCCGGTATGAGCTTATTCAGTTATGTACGGAATTGGGAATTAAGCCCGATAAGGTGGGTTTCGTGCCTTACGCCGTCGCTGAGTGGACAGAGCGTCTTGCCGTGGCATTTGCCGAGCACCGAAAATGGCCCAACAATTCTTTTATTCAGAGTAAATGCCTAGTTTATGCCGGATTCATCGCTCACTATGCACAGGATATGTGTCAACCCCTGCATCTGACAATTCATTTCGACGGTTGGAAACAGTCAGATGGTTCTGTCCTACATAAAGGAATCCATGAAAAAGTAGATGCACTTATCGAGTATCTGGAACTTGATCCGTCAGCTCTGGCAAAAGATCAAGAGATCGAGGCACTCGAGGATCTGATGGCTGGCATTGTGGAAGAATTTCATGTGGGATTTGCCCTGCTCAAACCGGTGTATGAGCTAGGAGATAGCCTCCCCTCTTTTCGCGACAAAGATTGGGAACGTGTCCCGGCAGTCGTTGATTTTGCGACTGAGCGTGCGCGTGAAGCCACACGTTTTACAGCTGCGCTCTATCTGACAGCTTGGGAATTGTCGGGTAAAATTAAGCTGGAAGGTTGGCTGGACCGCGCCCAAGACGATGGGGAAACAACGCAATAATTAGAGGAGCTCGTACTAAAAGAAACCGAGTTTTTGACAAAAACTCGGTTTCTAATGCTTACGTGAGGAATATTTGAATGGCTGCGAATAAGATAGTTGATATACAGGTGTGCGAATTGCAACCGCCACCGCCGAGCGAAGAAGGAACACCAGCCCGTCGTCCACCTTGGGGACAGAGTTTTGTGGAGGCAAACCCCTTGGACAGATTCGACCAGCCGGTCCATCGACGGTCTCCGGGTGGATTGGTGTGGGTTAAGGTCATCGCTGACGACGGAACTTGGGGGTTGGGTCTTGCTGACACGGGTCACGTAGCAACGATACTTATCAACGAATGTCTTGCGCCGTTAGTTATTGGGCAGGAGGTGGGTGCGATTGACCTTTGCAACGATCTGATGTGGCGCGGAACACTCTCCTTCGGTAATGAAGGCTTGACAGCGCGCGCTGTGGCTGGCGTTGATCTAGCGTTGTGGGATTTGTGGGGCAAGACCTTAGATCAGCCGGTCTACCGACTCGCCGGAGGTCCTGCACGTCGTTCAATGGATGTGTATGTGACCGGTAACGATGTGGATTGGAGTATTGAGCTTGGGTTCAAAAAGTTCAAGCTGGCGCGACCTTATGGCGTCTATGACGGTCAAGCGGGGATTGATGGCACGGTGGAATTAATTGCAAAGACCCGCGAACTGATCGGTCCTGAAGCGGATTTGATGCTTGACTGCTGGATGGCTTATGACGCCGATTACGCTGTGCATATGTGTGAAGCCCTACGTCCCTACCGGATGCGGTGGATGGAGGAGATGCTAGTGCCACACGATTGGAAAGGGCTAAAAGCTATACGTCAGCGCGTCCCGTGGCAGACGCTTGCTACCGGAGAGCATTGGGCAACGCGTTGGCCTGGGATGCGGGCGGTGGAAGAAAGCTTGATAGACCTCGTTCAGGCAGATCTCCATTGGATCGGTGGTTTTACAGAGGCAATGAAATTGGCTCACTTTGCAGATGCAGCCGGCATTCCAATGTGTCTGCATACTGGTGCCAACAATCCTTATGGACAGCACTGGACAGCAGCTATGCCTAACACGCCGCTGATTGAACTCTTTCAGGCTTCGGCACCGGGTATTCCATTGGAAGAGTGTTACCTAGGAGCACCTTCGGAGTCGGCGCGGCGCTGTTATCGCACTCCACCGGGAACGCGGATGCCGGTTGATGGTAAGTTAGGTCTACCGTCGGGACCTGGATTTGGACTCCAAGTACCGGAGGAATGGCTACAACCGATTTGAAGTGCCACAACACACAGGTAAAAATTGGTGGGGCAAGCGTAAATTATCTACCTAAACGGTCAAACTCTGTTGATAGCCAATCCCAATAGGGACGAGGCATCTCAGAGGGCGGTTCTAGTGCTGCTTCTCTGCGCCAATGGTGTAATGGATGCTCACGGTTCTCCTGCGGGAGATCCACGCGCGTACCGTAAGCGGCAGACTCGAACACACCCATCAAGACCTCCAGCACACGACGTCCCTCTAACCCGCTGCATTCATGCTCTCGCCCTTCGTCCAGAGCACGGACATATTCCTCAACAAACCAGTAGTCCGCCTCCGCTGCGCTGCTGTCGGGCTGATAGCTTTCCGGATAAATCGACTCGATAGCTTCCCATCGGTCATGCTCCCCGTCAGGGATAAAGTGGGGTTGGGGCAGCCACCACGCTTGGTCTCCTCTCCACATCAGGCGTCCCTCACTACCATACAACTCCATCGCATACGCAGAAGAATCCATGTTATCAAAGCGATGTTGGAGGAGTGTCCCGGTTACGTTGTTATCAAATTGCAACGATGCCGTGATATGCTCACAGGCGATGGTCCCCATCCCGCTCGGCGAGGGCACAATATCGTCAGGGGTGATCGGCTGCCCGTTTGTTGTTGCCTGCGTTACCACACTACGGGGACGCCCGCCAAATCTGAGCATGTTGTTAATCATGTGCGTGCCGATGTTCATCAAGCCGTAGCCGCCGTAGTACCCCTTACCGCTACCGTAGATGTATCGCAGCTCGCCGATTTTTCCTTCTTTGTACGCACGTCCAATCGCTTGCATCGATGCGCCAACCCGTCCTTGATGGTGCACAGCGGTCCGCACGCCTTTCTCCTGCGCCCGGGCGATGACGGCATCGGCTTGGATTAAATCAACGCACATCGGCTTTTCGACCTCAATGTTGACACCGTGTTCTAGAACGCGCATACACAGGTCATAGTGAAACTCCGTCCCCGTCGGGATAGCCACGATGTCCGGTTCTGTTTGGCGAATCATCTCGTCTAAATCGGTAAAACGCGTAGACACACCAACCTCATCTCCGAGCGTGTTCAACCGCTCCTCAACAAGGTCACAAAGCGCGACAATCTCTGTCCGTGGATGTGCATGATATGCCCTTGCTGCTGCCGTTCCACGTCCTCGACACCCTAAGATATTAACACGGTATGTTTTCATTTTTGCCCCCTTGTTAAACTATCTCTGAAACCTCAAATAGTTTCAACCTCCGTAAACCTTGTAACTCAGAATTGTCACAAATAGATATGCAGCGATAAGTATGACACCAAACGGACGTTTTAAACTGTCACCCGAAACAAATATGCCAACACGAAAAACAACCAAGATAAATAACATCAGTGGGAAAAGCAAGCGGAAAAAGTGTACTGGTGCTTCTAATCCACCGCCGGTTACCGCAGCAGCCGCACCAGCGACAAAAAGGACGTTGAGAATATCAGCACCAATCACGTTTCCTACTGCAAGTGCACCATGTCCTCTTCTTGCAGCAGTCACCGCGGTTACAAATTCCGGCAGAGATGTTCCGAACGCCACCAATGTAGCGGCAATGATGCTTTCAGGAACCTTCACCCTTTCAGCGACAATTTTGACCGCCGGAATCAATACCACTGAGGAGGCAACCACCAATAAAATACCGGACAACAACTTGACAACGACGAGAGCAGTATTAGCAGATTCGTCGTGGCTGTGCTCTGCTTCCATCGTGCTGTCGCTATCGGCATCGCGCGACCAACGAATCGACTGCCACATATAAGCGGCAAGTAGGATGAGGAAAACAAAGCCCATCACTTGCGAGAGACTACCGCCCTCTGAAAGGGTTGTTCCTAATGAACCGAAAGGTAGACAGGCAATCACCAGCAGAAATCCTGCTCCCAGTTGCAGCCAACCCTGGCGGTTGACAATTTTTCGATTGAGCGGTAGAGGAGCGATTAGTGCGGCAGTACCGAGGATCAGTCCAGTATCACAAATGATTGATCCAACTGCATTCCCAAGGGCAATATCCGGATCCCCCTGAACAGCGGCAAAAACGGAGACTGCAGCTTCGGGTGTCGTTGTCCCCAGACTCACAATTGTCGCGCCGATAAGCGTCTGGGGGATGCCCCATCGGGTCGAAAGGGTAACCGCTTCATCGACCAGAATATCCGCCCCCTTTCCAAGCAGATAAAGGGTAATTGCGATGATGATAAAGAGCCAAATCGTGTGGAGATTTCCAAGCTTGGATTCAATCCAGCCTTCTAGACCGTGAGAGGCCTCCGCGTCGCCAGAGTCGCCAAAAGCGGTAAAGCTAAAGGCAATGACTATAAAAATTAAACAAAAGAGTAATTTACGTTTCATCATCTCCTCATTATGATTTTTTTAGGGTGTCAGAGACAGAAGCACCGTCTAGTTCGTAGTAGCACAATCAATTAGACTACCATGACTGTTGTCGATCTTATCACAAAGTTAGGTTAAAAGTCAACTTTTTTCAGTGAAGTCATACCGTGCCTCTGCTCAACGACTTCCTCTTACAGAAGGTTTGCGACGATATCCTGCTGTCAGCATAAAAGAGGCACCTGTTGTCGAAATCAGGTTGACAATCACGCGGATCTTGCCTATAATTTCTGAGTCTCTCATTAACGTTTGAGAGGACGCCGGATTGCATACCACTATCTTAATAAATCGAGGAAAATACCATGAAAGATGAAACAACCGAAACAGAAAAAAACAGTACGAACGATGCAACGCCCACGACCGATTTTATTCGGCAGGCAGTCCAGGAGGATTTGCGGACAAACCGATTTGACGGGCGTGTACATACGCGGTTTCCACCGGAGCCAAACGGCTACCTGCATATTGGCCACGCCAAAGCTATTTGCATTGACTTCGGTGTCGCAGAAGATTTTGATGGAGTTTGCAATTTGCGATTTGACGACACCAATCCAGCTAAGGAAAGTATTGAGTACGTGAAATCGCAGAAAGAGGATATTCGATGGCTCGGATTTGATTGGGAAGACCGGGAGTTCTACGCCTCGGACTATTTTGAACAACTCTACGAATATGCCATGAAGCTTGTCAAGAAAGGGAAGGCATACGTCTGCGATCTGAACCCCGATGAAATACGGGAGCACCGTGGCACGTTGACGGAACCAGGGGTGAACAGCCCGGATCGCAACCGCTCCGTTGAGGAAAACCTCAATCTTTTCGAGCGCATGAGAGCGGGAGAATTTTCGGACGGTACGCGCACACTTCGCGCCAAAATTGATATGGCATCTCCCAATCTGAACATGCGGGATCCGGTCATGTATCGCATTCGGCGGGCAACACATTATAGGCAAGGCGACAAGTGGTGTATCTACCCGATGTACGACTTCACGCATGGTCAAAGCGATTCGATAGAGGGTATCACCCACTCGTTATGTTCACTCGAATATGAGGACCATCGTCCGTTGTACGATTGGTATCTTGACGAATTGGACATCTATCACCCCCAGCAGATTGAGTTCGCCCGACTCAATATCAGCAATACGATATTGAGCAAACGGTGGCTCGTCCAATTGGTGGAGTCGGGATATGTCAGCGGGTGGGATGATCCGCGTATGCCGACACTATCCGGTTTCCGAAGACGTGGCTACACATCGGAAGCTATCCGAGATTTTTGCAATCGTATCGGCGTGGCAAAAAGCGATAATCTGGTCGATATTGCACTACTTGAATACTGCCTCCGCCAAGATTTGAATATACGTGCCCCGCGTGTGATGGCTGTCCTGCGCCCGCTCAAGGTGATTATTGATAACTATCCGGAGGGCGAGGTGGAGGAGCTAGATGCCGAGAATAATCCGGAGGATGAGAGCATGGGGCATCGGAAGATTCCGTTTTCACGAGAGATCTATATTGAACGGGAAGATTTTATGGAAGATCCGCCGCGGAAATACTTTCGTTTGGCACCTGGCCGCGAGGTACGGCTAAAACATGCCTACTATATCACATGTGTTGATGTGGTTAAGGATGAGCAGACCGGAGAGGTTACTGAATTGCACTGCACCTACGATCCGGAGACACGGGGAGGGTGGTCTGACGATGGGCGCAGGGTAAGAGGAACGTTGCACTGGATTTCCGCGCCCCATGCACTTGAAGCCGAGGTCCGTCTATTCGATCATCTTTTTACCGAACCAAATCCTAATGTTCTCACGGACGATGATTTTGAGGCGAACCTGAATCCAAACTCGCTGGAGATATTGCAGTCGTGCCGAGTTGAATCCAGCCTCGCCGGTGCTGTGTCAGGAACCCAGTACCAGTTCCTGAGAACAGGCTATTTTTGTGTAGATCTCGATTCTTCCGATGAAACATTGGTATTCAATCGGGCGGTGACGTTGCGGGACACTTGGGCAAAGATTCAAAGGGCACAGCAGCGTCAGTGAGGGAAATTGTAATCCTTGTGGAAAGGAGAGTGTTTCATGTCCACCATACAAATTCCCAGTGAATTGACTGTCGAAGACTTGCTTAGTGTGGTTAAGCAATTGCCGCCGGCTGAACTGCGCGAATTCACGCAGCAATTTTCAGAGTGGCAAAAGCAAAATGGAGAGAAAGATGAAGCAGTATTAGTAACTTTGATTCAGGAATATTCCTTCTTGCCTCCCGTCGAACAGGAACGGTATGAGGAGTTGCGCCACAAGTGTGAATTGACAACACTGACGGAGCATGAACTTGCTGAGTATCAATTACTACTCCAACAGTTGGAGGCTCGAAACGTTAAACGCATTGAAGCTCTCAGCACCTTAGCGCAACGCCGTGGAACAACATTGCGGGGCATCATGGCAGAACTTGGTCTGAAAGACGAAAATGGCAACTTCTGAGCGTATCTCCCGCTCGTTACGCCGCCAGGTGAGCGAGCAAGCGGAAGGGCTTTGCGAATACTGCCGCTGTCCCGCCCATTTCACCAATGCCTCCTTTCACTGCGAACATATTCAACCAAGAAATACTGGCGGAAGAACAACTTTGGACAATTTGGCGTGGGCATGTCCGTGGTGCAATAGTCACAAATATACCAAAACTCACGCTCAAGACTCACATACGGGACGACGAGTCCCGCTCTTTAATCCTCGCCGGCAACAGTGGTCACGACACTTCGCGTGGAGTGAGGATTTTATGTACGTCATTGGACGGACCATGACCGGTAGAGCAACTGTGGAGGTCTTACATCTGAACCGATTTCAACTCCTCAATTTACGACGATTACTTCACGCCGCTGGCGAACACCCACCCAATGCAGAATAACTATACACGATAACGAAGCAACCCTCTTGCTTCGGGTTTCTAACATTGGCAACCGTTATGAAGTCTCTCGAATATGACAGATGGCTCTGTCTAACCGCTCAAGCACCTTCTCTCTGCCGAGCAGAACAATAATATCAAATAAGCCGGGACCTCCTGCTTCGCCGCTCAATGCAACCCGTAAAGGCTGCATCGCCTTGATCCGACTGATTTCTTGCGCTTCGACGTATGCCCAAATTGCTGCTTCAACCGGCTCCATTTCAAACGCTTCAATCCCTGCTAAAATATCGCGGAGCCCTTGCAGAATTCCAGCGGGATCGCCTTTCCACCACTTCTTAACCGCTTTGGGATCATAATCAAAATCGTCGGTGAAAAGGTAACTGTAGGCGGTAATATCCGCTAGTGTTTCCAGTCGATCTCCAATCGCTTGAACAAATTGCTCCAGCCACGCCCGACTTTTTCCCTCTTCCAGAAAACCCGCTTTCTCCAAGAACGGGAGGGCCGCATCGGTGCGTGCAGAGGGATCTAACTGCGCGATATAGTGCCCGTTTAACCACTGAAGCTTTTTAATGTCAAACACACTGCCGCTCTTTCCTACCCGCTCAAAGTCGAATTTCTCGATCAGTTGATCAACGGAAAAAATTTCCTCTTTGTCGTCGTAAGACCAACCGAGCCGCACGAGGAAGTTGATTAACGCCTCCGGCAGATACCCATCATCGCGATACTGTCCGACGGAGGTGGCACCGTGTCGCTTACTCAACTTCTCGCCCTTGCTGCTGGCCAGCACCATCGGTAGATGCGCACACTGCGGCGGGTCAATGCCAAGTGCTTGACAGATTAGGAGCTGCTTGGGTGTGTTGGAAAGGTGGTCTGCCCCCCTGATGATATGTGTTATTCCCATCTCAATATCATCAATGATCGAGGTGAAATTGTAGAGCGGCGAACCGTTGGATCTGACAATAATAAAGTCGTCAAGCGTGTCGGCTTCAAACTTTACCACGTCCAGCACGAGATCCCGCACAATGATTGCACCTTCCGGGATTTTGAGCCGAATCGTTGACTTGCGTCCTTCCGCTTCGAGTTTCTCTCGATCTGCTTCTGTTAGATGTCTACACTTTCCGGGGTATCCCTGTGGGCGTTTTTCCACACGAGCACGCGTCCGCATCTGATCCAATTCCTCGGAGGTACAGTAGCAGTGATATGCGTTACCGGCATCGAGCAACTGCTGCACATATTTGTGATAAAGATCACCGCGCTCCGCTTGAATATAAGGTGCGTGGGGTCCTCCAACCCTTGGTCCTTCGTCCCAATCAAGTCCAAGCCATTCCATCGAATCGTAGATACCCTGCATCGATTCGTCGGTAGATCTGGCTTCATCGGTATCGTCAATCCGAAGGATGAATGTTCCGCCATGATGCTGTGCGAAAAGCCAATTAAACAGTGCTGTGCGCGCGCCTCCGATATGAAGAAAGCCTGTCGGCGAGGGCGCAAACCGAACTCGAATGGGTTGGTCCGTTGCCATTGTAATATTTACTCCTTTAGTATGAGTTTATCGTGCTACTTTTGATACATGTTGTTGCGATTGCGAAACACCGATTTGGCGTTTATGGTCTTTGTACGGAAACAGCTTGGATCTTTTTAAGTAACCGGAAGGCACCTGAAGACGTTTTATCAGGTTAGGCAAGATTTCGGAAACTCTGATGTTGCACACAATGGGTCATAGATAGTTGTGTAGCTGCCCAATTTCCCCCAAAATTTATGGCTACCAAAACTTGTTCGGTAGCTCAGAGGGCAGGCTAAAATCAAGGGGTTCCTATATACCGTGTTAAGTTTAATGCCCTTAAAGGATTAACATCAAATATTGGCACTATTATTGCATCTTAAAAATCAATCAATTTGCCTCCTTGAGGAAAGCCAGTGCCTTCACTGACTTTCCTATTGTTCAAAGTTATAGGATTGTAGAGAATTCGCTCAACTCATTAATCTGAAGTGCCAAAAAATCAAGCAGAAAGGAAGTCAAAATGACACACAGTCAAGACGCTCAAAAAAACCGTCAGAATTTTTATGAGTTTGCCCTGCTTCTTGCTGATGCGCAAGCCCGTAAAGATAAAACATACAGTTGGTCAGATTTTATAGACAATCTGTCACAAATCTGTGACGACTTTGCTTATAGTGTTCACCCTAAGGAAAAGCCGCATCGGGGTATGTCACAATCTCGCTACCGTTCTTATCGGATGTAGTTCCACGATAAGTTCTGTAGCCCCAATCGAATCGGGATTTTTGTTAAACCTCTCCCCGCACCCCCGCTGCCAATTCCTCCGCAAATTTCTTCACGTTCGATAAGATTGCTGCTTCGTCTCCCAGATGTGATTCTATAACGTTAACGATTGCGCTGCCAACGATCACGCCCTCCGCAAGGCGTGCGACCGTATTCGCTTGCTCACTAGTTGAAACTCCAAACCCGACACAAACCGGTTTCGGAGTCTGTTTTTTCAACTCAGTAACCATCGGCTGCATCTCATCGGAAAGTGTTGCGCGCGCCCCGGTCACACCGGTAACCGAGACACAATAGATGAATCCTGTGCTGACCGATGCGATGGAACGCATTCGTTCAGGCGAACTTGTGGGCGCGGCAAGGAAGATTGTAGAAAGGTTATGTGCTGGAGCGACCTGTAACAGTGCGGAGGCTTCCTCCGGTGGAAGGTCTGGAATAATTACTCCATCTACGCCAACCTTGCGTGCTGCAGCGCAAAACTCCGTTTCCCCCAGCCGAAAAATTGGATTGTAGTAAGTCATTAGTGCAATCGGAATCTGTGTTTCCTGCCGAAGGGTCTCAACCATATCAAGAACCCCTCGGAGTGAAATTTTATCGCTCAACGCCCGTTCACTCGCCTTCTGGATGCTTGGTCCATCTGCGATAGGGTCGGAAAATGGTACGCCAAGTTCAATGAAATCAGCTCCTGCTTCTTCAAGCGTTAAAAGCAGCTTTCGGCTGATCTCTTCGGTTGGATCACCGGCACAGATGTACGGCATAAACGCGCTCCGCCCCTCTGCGCGTAATTGCTCAAATTTTGCTTCAATTCGATTCAATATAGCACCTCGTTATAACTATTATTTTTATCTTCGTGCTCCTCAATCTGATGTAGCGTTTCACTCACATAGCGGCGTAGCCATTCGCTGCCAGTCGTCCTCGCCAACTCATTAAGCGGTTCAACGGCTTGTCGAGACCCAATTTTGCCCAAAGCAATAATCGTCGCCGAACAGACGGAGCGATCCGGATCGTTTAATGCCGTGATCAATGGTTCAACCGAGTGGGCAGCCCTCAGATCACCTAGCGCGACAGCAGCAGCACAACGCATATCCGGCTCCACGTCGTTCAGAAAAGGAATCAACGGTTCAACGGCTCGTACATCCCGCAGTTCCCCCAGCGAGGAGATCGCAAAACGACGCACAGTGCTATCTGGATCCTGCAAAGCGTCAATAAGAGGCAACACCGCTTGTGTATCTCCCATCGATTCCAACGCTTGTGCGGCATAGGATCGCATTTCCGCCGAATCCGACTTCAACTTGGGTAGAAGAATCCACCGTGTCGTTGCATACTTGAGCGGAGGGAGCATGCGCTCCCACAGACTTTTTAGCGGCTTGAATAAAATGTATGTGTCTTGCATAATCATGAACCAGTATGTTGCAAGAAAAAGCCTTCAAAGCCAGTGGCAAGCCTTTTAATATCGACATCTTCTTTCCACGCGCTGTTGTAGCGTTCGTGGTATTTCCGTTTATTATTCGGGTGCGGGTGCGTCCCTTGATACTACACCTGAGGTGCCAGAAAACGATTCGCAAATTCAGGTTTTGTGCATTTGTCCATCACGACCTGCAAACCGTGAGAACGCGCTTTGGCTGCGGCGTCTTCGTGGATAATCCCAAGTTGCATCCAGACAACTTTTGCCCCTATTTCGATAGCCTGATCAACAATCTCTGGCACATATTCGGTACGACGAAAAATGTCAACAATTTCGACGGGCCGATCTTTGGGAACATCGAGTAGACTTTGATATGCCTTTTCGCCTAAAACCTCGTCGTAGGTCGGAGTTACGGGAATAATCCGGTAACCCTGCTCTTTCAAAAACTTTGCGACACGATAACTGGGGCGATCTAGCTTCGCAGAAAGCCCAACCACCGCGATTGTTTTGTATTGAACGAACATATCATAAATTGGATCCGATGCGCGTGCAGACATTTGCTCTCCTTTCTAAGTTTATTATTATTTAGGCTCATGTTAAGAAATCGTGCAATCGGACCCGAAGGTGGCTGTAGGTCGGGCTTCCTAGCCCGACAGTTATTCGTTTATCGGGGCAAGGATGCCCCTCCCACAGTCGGGTTGGGATTCAAAGTTTTTTGTTTTCTATCGGTGTTTCGCACTCTCTTTTTACATGAGCCATTATTTATAGTAGATCTTAGAATTAATGGAACACTCCAAATGGGTAGGTGCTGTTTCCAACTGCGCCGTTTCAACCCACCACGGCATCTATGCGGTGCGGTGGAAAACCGCACCTACCGGGAGGCGAAAGTGTCCCTTTATTTTTAGAATTTACTATAGATTACCAGAACACAATTGTTACATCGATTTTAAACTTTCCCGAAAGTAATCGTGAAACTCCCCTAGCTCCCCAAAAATTCTGTGCGCAAAAGCAAGGCTTTTCTCTGAGGGTGGCTTCATGTCCGGAATCATAACAGGCGTCATCCCAGCGTTGTGGGCTGCCTGAATGCCAGCATCTGAGTCTTCCAAGACAAGACAACGCTCCGGGAGAATATCCAACCGCGCCGCGGCAGCAAGGAAAATATCCGGCGCAGGTTTACCTTTTTCTATTTGATCGCCAGCGATCACTATGGGAAAATGGTCTAACAGATTTGTGAGTGCTAGTTTGTGAATCGCTCGCTCGTATCCTGTAGACGTTGCCACTGCCTTCGGCATTGAAATCTCGTCTAGGAAACCTAACAATTCCAGCAGCCCGGACTTAAGGGCTAACTTACCTTCATCAATCCAGCCATCAACGTAGGTCCGCCTCCTTTTTCGCACAGCATCAATTGGGAAATCAGAGCCAAAAATTTCAACTAAAATGCAGTCCGAATCTCTGCGATTTCGACCTACCATAGTAATAAAAATATCATCGCTGATAGGAAACCCGAAATCAGCTCCCGCAAGCTGCCACGCCTTGAGCGCCATTCTCTCGGTGTCGATCATCAATCCATCCATGTCAAAGATGATAGCTTTGCATTCACTCATTGACCGCATAATCACCTCTATTCAAACCGTAGACACGGCTGCTTACCAATTCGCCGACCGGTTCTCCCACAAATGTTTTTTGACTTCCGTCTCATTCAGATCAGTCCCCCAGCCCGGCTTCGTGGGAGTCGTCATGTAGCCGTCAATGATCTCTGGTGGATCCGTGACAAGGTCATCTTTCCACGGCACATCGTCAATGTCGATTTCCATAATACGGACATTGGGCAGGACCGCACATAGGCTCGCACACATATATGTAGATAGATGGCTGTAGTAGTTGTGGGGCGCGATATTGGTCTGGTACACCTCCGCAAGGTCTCCGATCTTCTTGGATTGCGTGAACCCATTCCACGCCACGTCAATCATCATCACGTCTGCGGCATGTAGTTCAAAATAGGGGATAAACTCCCGCATGTAGAACAGATTTTCGCCAGTACAGATGCGGGTAGTTGTTGACTCTTTGATCTGCAAGATCGCTTCCGGGTCGTACATATCAATTTCGAGCCACTGGAGATCGAAGGGTTCTAATACCTTAGCAATCCGTAGACACGCTTCCGTTTTGAAGTTGAAGTTAAGGTCTAGGCAGAGTCCAATATCAGGACCAATCGCCTCCCGGAACGTTCCTATCAGTGTCTCAATGTGTCGTAACAGCGCAGGTGTAACCACCTGATCTGTAGTCCCTGAACCACCTCCAAATCCACTGAAGTACACCGATGCCGGCTCACCGGGAATCACAATGTTGGTCTTGAGCGCAGTGAAGCCGCGCTCCACCACTTCTCGCCCCAATGCAGTGATGTCATCCATCGTTCTGAGCGGCGGCACCCCTATCAGTTCATGATGTCTGGCGCGACTCGTTCCACAATGGGACCAGTACAGTCGAACCTTGTCCCGCGTTGGTCCCCCGAATAATTCAACGACAGAGATACCGAGCGCCTTCGCCTTGATGTCTACAAGAGCGCACTCAATGCCAGCGATGGCTTTGGCAGCGATGCCACCGGGGCTTTGGCGTGTGCCCCGAATCATGTCCCAAAACCGCATCTCGAATGCCGTTGGATCCGTACCAATCAGCACCCGTTCCAAATCCTTGATTGTTCCAACGATTCCGTGAGGGGATCTGCCGTCGCTGCATTCACCGTAACCGGTGATACCCTCATCTGTTTCAACTTTGACAAATGTCCAAGGACGCCAGCCGGCGTCCACGATAAACGTTTCAATGTTCGTAATTTTCATATAACCTAGCCTCTATTTTGTAAATATCAAATGCCGCTATCCCTTAAAAATGCTGGGGCTGACCTGTCCGAATTGACTCAATTGCTTTGACCCCAATTTTCGTCGCTCGCAGCCCGTCCTTCACCTTTGCCGCACTCACGGGGTCTATATCTTTCCCCACCCAATCGATTAACGCTTGCATCTCATCAACATATCCGTGAGCTGCGCTACTGTTGCGATAATCGGAGGGTAGATCTTCCATCGTGAAATTAGCGGGCTCCACGCCCCAAAACTTAATCGCAGGTTCACCATAATAACCGTAGAGCGTTGCGGTCTTCGTTCCACCGAACAGTTCGTAGAATGCTTTGCCAGCCAGCGCGGGTGAACCAAAATCTCCATTAATTGCACTCGCCACGCAGCCGTTGGCAAACCGAATGGTGGCAACAACGCTATCGGTTATTTCGGGAATCTTCGGATGGGTCAGGTTCCCACCTTCTGCATAGACAGTGACAGGTTCAGATCCGGCAAGCCAACACATCGCATCGAATAGGTGACAACCTTGCGAAAGCACGTTGCCGCCACCTTTGACCGGATCGTTTGCCCAAATATCATCGCCCCACCGTGGATCTACGAGCTGTCCAACGATAACAAGAGGTGTTGGAATCGCCTCCTTGAGCTTGACAATGAAGGGCGAAAATCGCGCTTGAAATCCAGCCATCAACTTTACATTTGCACGTTCTACCGCTGCCTCAATCTGTTCGCATCCTTCAATGGTCAGTGCTAACGGCTTTTCGACAAAAATCTGTTTGCCTGCTTCTGCTGCTTCGATCGCGAGAGGGACGTGCAGATCGTGATGGGTGCAGATTAACACTACATCGACCAGATCGTCGTTGAAGAGATCTTGTGGATCGGTTGTGCAATAGTCGCAGCCGACCTCGGTCTGTAACTGTTGGGCAGCTTCACTGCGAACATCGGCGAGTCCGCGTAAATGCGCCCCTTCGATTTCAGCAAGATTTCGTGCATGATGCGACCCCATCCCACCACATCCGATGAGCCCAACTCCAACCTTGTCTGACATAGCCTCCCCTTCATCTGATCCCGATCTAATCGGGACATTTTTTATTCTATTTAGGACTTACGCACTTCGATTCTATAAAGTAGATAAGGACCAGATTACGCAGATAAAATAGCATGATTCAAATTATGGTGGATTCTAAAAATAAATCAACACTTTCGCCCCCGGTAGGTGCGGTTGAAAACCGCACCGCATAGGTGCCGTGGTCGGTTGAAACGGCGCAGTTGGAAACAGCGCCTACCAATTTGGAGTGTCTCATTAATTCTAAAATTTACTATAAAAAGGTAACATTTTACACATGAAAATTAAACAGGAGAAATTACCTTTGTCGGAAAAATGCTTTTGGAACAAGTGAGATTGGCTCATTTGGGCTAAAGCGGGAAATTGTAGATTTTAGATGGTCATATATAGCGTTGAATGCCGTCACTGCTTGAGATTCCAGTTGTCGGTAATCCTTCTACATCCCCCAGCGGGAATTAGCCTGCGTTAGCCAGGAATAGCCTTAGCTCGTTTTGCGGCACTGTAATTGTAGATTCCAGGTGGTCACACGCGGTGTTCAATCCGCTCGCTGCCTTAAATCCCGGTTGTCGATGATGCTTTTCGAGTTTACGGCGGGAATTAGCCTGCGTTAGCCTAGAATGGCTTAGCTTGTTTTGCGGCGTTGTAGCGGTTGTCGTGATCAGAAAGTTGATATTGTCATATTCGGTGCATTGGAGTGAGTTCATAGTCTATATTATAACCTATTTTCTGACCAAGTGCGTAAGTCCTACCATTATTATGATGTTGGGATATTTTACCTGTTTTGTTACGCTATTGCAAGGTCAGTTGTTATTGAAGTTGTCTGCTTGACTATTTCGAGTGGGTGAGGGTGCTACGATCACCAATATGTATACAGCGTTACCTCAAACAGCACCAATTGCAGGCAGGACAACCCAGCAACCCAATAGAAATCAGCCATGCCTCGCTGGCTAAGATGTTTCGCTACAGGGAGCACAATAAAAGGTGCCATAAAGATCCAGATTCGCTCGACCTCCATTGTGAAAAGTGTGGAAAAGGCAATTATCAACAACGAAATTAGGTAGCCGATGACGTAAACGTCAATTGACCCGCCACGCCGTCCGTCGCGAATCGTCTTCACAATCTGCCGAAGCCACACGGTTGTCATCGGCACCCCAACCCCAATCAGAAAAGCAAACAGATTTCCAATGCTCAAGTGAAAGTATTGCCCAATCGTTTCGTACCCTGTTCCCAGCACTGCCCTGTCTTTTCTTATCGATGCTTGCAACGCTTCAATTAGATTGAACCCTGTAAACAGAAATATCACCAGATAAAATGCGGCGAAGGTAGCACTAGCAATCAGTAATAGGTTTAATGTGCCTCTGAATCTACTGCGATCCAAAATTAAGGTAAGCAGCATGGCGACGTTAAAAAATAAGCCGATGAACACTGTTGAGTATGTCATCAGCATCCCACAACTAAGTGAGATTCCCGTTAAGAATCCATAAAGTATCGCTCGCTCTGAACCTTTTCCCTTGTAAAAGAGGTAGAGGCTTAAAATTGGGAAAACACTGAACGGTCCGTCCATCGATGTCCCCGTAAACATGACGAAGTTGGGAGTGATAAGGAATAGCGCGAGGGTGTATCGTCCGATCGATTCACTGTATAGTTCTTTTGCAAGCAGGTAGATTGGTATCACCGTTAGGCTCGTGAAGATAACCGACCCAAGTGATGCAGCCAACAGATTGTATCCGAAGAGCTTGCTGATAATCCATAGGAACAGTATGCCGCCGGGTGGATGGGTTTGTGCGTGCCCCGATAACGTTGAGAACAGTTCTGGCTTAGCGTAATCTCGCATGAATGACAGTAGACCTACCTGATCGACCTTTGGCACATCGCCGTAGTATTCGTATCTTGTCCGCGTATACGGTTCAAGAAATGCGGGTAGATGTCGTCCAGCCGCCTCCCGGTAGCCGTCAATCATGGCAACACTTATACTGATAGTAAGAAAGAACCCAATCGAGATGATAAATAACTGAGTGGATGTTACGGACTGCTGGAGGAAAATATTGCGACACAGGAGGAGGAATACTATCAGAACGACCAATGCAGGAAGTACCCAGATGCTTAGATCGACTTGCGGTAGTGCATAGAGGGGAACTACATGGCGATGGAATTTGACCGCTCCCAGATTAACGGAAGCCGTTCGCATCCAGTAGGTAAGGAACTTGTGGTAAAGCAGGAAGAAACAGGCAATACAGAAACATTGGGTTGGAATAAAATCAAGGAATGTAAGAAGTCGCTTGGGGAAATGATTTAGAGGATTGAGAGGGGAGTCCACATGTTAATCCACTTATAGGAATTTGACGTACTCCCAAAGCTAAAGCATTGGGATTCTTATCCGCTATGTTAGCCGGATTTACATAGGTGTGGATTGAACCTGACACCTATCGGGGACGCCATCGCCCCAACTACGGGACTCAACAGGAATCCCGATACTTTGTTCCAGAGGTTGATTGCACCCACACCGTCTCGGTGATACTGAAAGCCACAATGGTTGCAGTGATAGTTACGGTTAATGGGCTTCTTTCGGTTGCCGCACCGTGGGCAGGTCTGTGAGGTATATGCCTCAGATACAAACTTGACTTTGAGTCCTGCCAGTTCTGCCTTGTAGCATATCATTGACTGGAGACGGGCAAACGCCCATTGGTGAACCTTCTGGTTAGACTTCTTACTAAATTTCGCTCGCTTACGAATGCCTTTTAGGTCTCCAATCACTATCGTATCTGCCTTCGCCTTGATGCAGTCAGATATAAATCGAGATGTGATTTTGTGTTCGGCATCCTTCAGTTGAGCGTTTAACTTCGCAAGTATCTTGGTCTTGATGCGTTTCAACCGATACCAGCGATGACTCCGCTTGACACATCTATCCAGTTTGGATTGGATATATGCTTTGAACTTGTTGATATACTGTTTGATAGCCCGTAACGCACGACCATTGTAGATTATGGTATGTTGTCCGTCATGAGAGACTATCGGGTGAATCTCGCCCATATCTATGGCAACTGCTTTACCTGTTTCACGTTTGGGAGGGGTGTGGACTTTGTAGACCAATGAGAAATAGTAGCTCCCTCGTTGGAAATACATCTCCACATAGACCGGTTCTACTGTGGATTGAAGCGTGATAGCCGGGTTGCCTTTACCGTTGGATAATCTCAATACACCGTCTCTAAGTGAAATAGCACTCGACTTCCAACGTACCTTGAAAAAGTGGGGGGTACGCTTAGGAGGCTTCGCTTCAGGGGTGGACTTAACAGCCCGGAAATAGGACTTGAGAGAATCGAAGTAGCTCTCAATTATCGCTTGAATCGTCTGACTATGGAGATTATAGCCACGCAAGCGCATATACTTTTGCACAGCACCTTGAGATAGCCAAAACCCTTTTTTACGCTTGACCTTGCGAATCAGAGAAACCACCTTGGAGTAGACGCGGCCTGATTCACTGGCAAGTATATCCAATTCAGACGTTGGAGACACTTTGATTTTCTTGGTAGTGTACATGGGGAGGGGCTTTCCGTCTGTCGTCCGCTATACCGTAGAGTGTAGGGGACACCATCTTGCAGTGGTGCGATATTCCCCTACCGAAAGACAAATCAACCATATCATATCTTGGCTACTAATTCAAGGAAAAACAGGGCTAAACCATAGCTTATATAGGCTTCGCCCCAACTGCTCCAAACCTAAAGGATTGGGCTTTACGGGCTAAAGCCCCACTCGGTAAGTAAGACACGGGTTTCGCTGATTTTAACTTCTTGGCTCATGTAAAAAGAGAGTGCAAAGCACGAAGTGAAGGCCCCCTTTGTACCCCCCTTAATCCCCCCGCCCCGACAGGTCGGGATGCAAGCACAAGCAGGGGGAGAGTAACCCCTGATAAATCGGGATGCAAGTGCTTGTGGCTTTGGTTGCACTAATTCTTAACATGAGCGAACTTCTTAATATCCTACGAAACTGCGAATTCCGATCTCTGATCGGGGCTTGCCTCAGACATACTCAAACCGTCACGCGCAACCTGTCGCCCATGTTCGGTCAACATCAAATCACCTGCATCGGACTGGATGGTGCCCTGCCTTTCTGCGTATCTTACAACCCGCTCCGCGAAAGAAGTAGTCCAGCGAAGGTGTTCATCTAGGTGTTCAATCCGACGTTCCTGTTGGGCTTCAGGAGAGCCTTCATGGTTTAGCAGGTGTATGGTGAGCATTGTCTGAGCGAACTGCCACCGTTGACGCACCCGTCGCCGGGCGATAGCAATGAGACCACGGGTTGGTGCGAGAAGGAAGCTCAAAAGGAAGAAGACACCGCTCATCGTTGCCATAGTACCGGCGATGGACGCATCCAGCCAACGCGCTAGCCAGTAGCCGGTGATAGCACTCGCAATACCATTTAATGCGCTTAGTCCAAGCATATATGATAGTCGGTCGGTCAGCAGGTAGGCGGTCGCTGGCGGAGCAATCATCAGCGCAACAACCAAGATGGATCCCACCGCATCGAACGCTCCAACGGCTGTCACCGAAACCAGTGTCATCAACCCGTAGTGGACAAGGACCGGCGAAAATCCGAGCGCGGCGGCGAGTCCGGTGTCAAATGTCGCCAGTTTCAGTTCCTTATAAAACAGTGTAATGAAAGTGAGGTTGATTAGCAGGATACACCCCATCACCCAAAGCGATTTGGGTAGGCTGTATCCGAAAACGGTCGATCGCTCCATCCAAGCAAACGCCAATTCTCCCAGCAGCACAGCATGCGTATCGAGATGGACACCTCCTGCATAGCGAGCGATGAGAATCACCCCTCCACTGAATAGTGCTGGAAACACAATTCCGATGGCAGCATCCTCACGCACAAGTCCAGTACCGTGCAAGAGTTCTACGAGTGCGACCGTAATCACGCCGGTTATCGCAGCTGCGATAATAAGGAACGGCGATGCTAAATCCTCAACAACAAAAAACGCTAAAACAATACCTAGAAGGATTGCATGGCTGATAGCATCGCTCATCAGTGCCATACGGCGGAGTACCAGAAAAACTCCCGGCAGAGCACACGCAACTGCGACAACTGCAGCGATAATTTGAATCTCTATCTGTGGTGAGAGGTTCATCTAATTTCCCCGCATGTCCGTCAAGCGTTCTGCTTCAGCCAATCCCTTCGGCGTTAGCGCCCATTCTGTGCCAACTCGATGTGCCCAGCCACGAGTTTCTAGTTCTTCAAGGCTACGTTTAACACCGCCTCGCCCGGCACTCATCGCATTTAGGACCCTCGCAGAATGTGGGTGTTCTAAATCTTCATGCTGCAATGTCAATGCGTAGAGGTCATCCAAAACCATTTCGACCCGTAGTTGTTGGCGGTTACGTTGCTGTCGTATCCAATTCCAGACCAACCCTCGGTTCGGTGCCAGCGTCATTGATACTAAAACGATTGCGCTGATACAGAGCACGATGGTTGGACCGGTGGGAATTCGTGCTGTGCTACTACTAATGAGTGCGCCGCTCACACCGGCAACTGCGCCAAAAAAAGCGGATAGAGCAACCATTGCACCTAGACGATCTGTCCACTGCCGTGCAGCTGCCGCAGGTGCGACAACCATCGCGCTCATCAGCACCACACCGACGGTTTGCAGCCCCAACACAATGGCAATCACAATAAGCGTCGTCAGCAAAACATCAAGCCAACGCATAGGAAAACCGAGGCTGGCTCCGAAGTCAGGATCAAAACTGAGGAGTTTGAATTCCTTCCAGAAGATCATCATTATCAACAGCGCGATAATACCCAAGGACGCCATTGTTTTGACGTCTCTCTCCACCAATGCCGCCGCCTGACCAAAGAGAAATTTGTCGAGTCCGGCCTGATTGGCGTTGGGCATCTTCTGAATGAATGCTGTGAGCAGGACAAGACCGAAACCAAAAAATACAGAGAGCACCAATCCCAAGGCACTATCATCTTTGATACGGGTTGTGTTAACAATGCCCATCACAAAGAGTGTCCCTATCCAGCCGGCAGCAGCAGCCCCCAACACTAGCACAAGGGGCGCTTTGCTGCCAGTAAGTAGAAATGCTAGGGCAATACCGGGCCACGCTGCATGGGAAATTGCGTCTCCTAATAGGCTCTGCTTCCGCAAGACCGCGTATGTCCCTAAGGCACCGCTAACGATTCCCAGTGTGGCAGAGCCTTGTGCAACTGTACGCAGGGTATAATCAAAGAAGAGATTATGTAGCAATTCCATGCGCTGACCTATTTTGGTGTAAGCTGCTAACCAAAGTCCCTAGGGACAATCGGTGATTTTAGCCTAAGTTGCTAGTTGCGTTACGATACCACATACCTGTCGCCCCGCTGGGGCTTTAAGGCTGGTTTTATCCTGTTTTCTATACACATGTCGCCCCGCTGGGGCTATGAGTCGGGCAAGTCGCTTTGGATCCCCCCGATAAATCGGGGTAAACTATGGTAAATTTTAGAATTAATGATACACTCCCAATTCACAGCTAACCCCCTAAATCCCCCTTATCAGGGGGACTTTGGCAACTTCGCGAAAGCCGGAGTTATTGGTACTGTCTACTTATTTATTTATTTTACCATAATTATCGGGGATGCCCGACCTACAGATATTGGGAGTTGACTTTTACTGCGTCACATACAACTAGCAACTTGCGTTATTTTAAGATAATCATCCGCTTGACATCCGTGAAATCGCTAGCTTGTAGATGATAGAAATAGAGGCCACTACTGACTAGTTGACCCCGTTCGTTACGACCATCCCAATAAGCTGCGCGCCCTTTGCTAAGATATGAGCCAGCAGCTTGATCGCCTATCAGAATTGCGCGTATCCGTTCACCTGACTGGTTGTAGATGATGATTGACACTTCCGCATCGGAGGCAAGTTGATAGGGAATCCACGTCTCAGGATTAAATGGATTGGGGTAATTCTGAAGTAGCTGGGTGTACATCGGGGCGATACTATCGAAGGTTAGATGAAGCGTTGTATACGCTTTCCGAATATCATTAGTTGTAATGATATGGTCTATTTTGCCGATAGGTCCATCTGAAACGATATCGGTAAGCGTTAAACGCACTGTGTCGCCGACTTGGACGACTGGGGTTTGACTCAAATCAGCGTAACCTAAAGTAAATCTATCACCTGCTTCTGCTAATCCCTGCATCAACCGATTACCTGTCCTGAGATTGTCAATAGTAATTTGGTAAGATTCTTGGAACCCTTCTCTGTCCAGAGTCCCATCAACGACGAATGCCCAAAGCGCTTCGTTGGCGGATGGTGCGCTCGCTGCTTCTGCAGCTTGCGTCGCTTCGGAATCATCCCAAGGATCTCCCGTGAATGTGACCGCCCCACCTTTCGGCGTATTGACAATATACCCCCGCCCGCCTTCAATCGGAAAGCCCTCGCCAGGTGTTGCGTCGGTATGAGATATGAACTTCCCATCATCAGCAGCGATAATAACCGTCGATCCGACCATCTCCATAAAACTTCGCGCCGTCAGCGGCGTCTCTGGACGTAGCGGCGGGGAAATGATATTTAACCCGTTATCCAGATGCAGTGTATAAGTATAATCAAATTCTTCTTCACTAGGCAATCTAACATCTTCGGGTGTACCATCAAGGGTGCTGACCATCGTTGCCAAGTTGTTTGCAGCACGATGAAAGAATGGCGCCCAATAAAGCCTGACAGCCTCCACCTTATCAATTTCGTCAGGAGTGGGTCCATCCTCACCCATAGCAAGCAGGATAAACGCAGTGCGAAAGTCTTTCTGAGAAGACTCAGCATCGGGTATTCGCGCCCCGTTTACGGCAATAATATCTTCAATTCTTACTTCTTGTTTATCGCCCCGGAAACCGACGTCCCCCAAGGAATATATGCTCTGTAGCCGATCTGAAGTTATAGTCTGTTGATCATAAGGAGGTGGAAGATCCAAATCATGGGGGTTAGTCACTAAAAAGGTTGGAGGCACCTCATCCGTCTTGAGTAAACCCATTAAATATAAATCGAGTGGGCTATAAATATTTTTGGGAGCTAAGGTAATGAATGAGCCATCCCCGTTATCTTGGATGTCATTGCCGCCTAGAAGTGATCCACTCGTATGTAGGAAAAAATTCCAATGTGCCCGATCCCGAGTCAATAACACAGGGGGATCGATAAAAGCTATCCACGTATGTCCAAATTCGTGCGTGAGTACACTCAGCGTGGATGTTGCCGGACCAAACGTATTTTCCAAAGGATCATCCTCCCACACCTTCAAGCTTTTCATGGTGAGGAAGCTTTTTAGTTTCCCTTGGCTGCCGTACTCGGCGGTATGATCAAATTTTGGAAAGATTTCTGCTCTGTTTGGGTTGCCAATGCCCAAAACATCATTCTGAACGTTAATCGCAAAAGCTAGAACCCCTACTAGGTCTAGATTTGATTCAAAATTAGTGAAGAGAATTAAACTATCAAAATCGTCGTTATGCGTTCGATAGAACTCACGCGCAACGTTCTGTAGGTTGACCGTTGGTAGATCCACGAAGACCTCCGCAATCGCACCCGTTGTTCCCTCAAACGGCAAATCGTCCGAGTAGTCGACTAAATTCACTTGAAAGGCATCATCGAGTCCACCGGGGGATACCCCAACAATACCTGTTCTCACATCAGATTTATCAAAAACGATGTCAATAACACCTGTATCGAACAGGACAACCTGCATTGTTAGCGATGCCACACTACCAAAGGACTGTTCGC
Source organism: Candidatus Poribacteria bacterium (assembly GCA_965208425.1). Taxonomy (GTDB): domain Bacteria; phylum Poribacteria; class WGA-4E; order WGA-4E; family PCPOR2b; genus PCPOR2b. Next base: position 6,327,435 of record OZ242335.1, read on the forward strand.
TGAACGCCTCGACATTGAACCAAGTGACGGTTACTTGATTTGAAGATTGCTTAACTTCAACAGTAGGGGTCTCCCCGCCAAATGGGTCAGGAAAAGGGTCAAATGGATTCAGGTCAGTGTACAGCATACCGATACGAGGCGATTCTGCCAAAAATCGTTGCAAATCCCGTGCTAAGGAAGCGGCATCCCCTTTGCCAAATGTCAAGTTCCCATCTGAATTAACAAAGAGTTCAGCATATTCCTCACCAAAAAATGGGAAGTCGAATTCGATTTCGATCTTCTTGCTGTCATCATCACTCAACTGCAATACATCACCAAAAGCTTGGACAAATTCAACATCTGTTGGTATAGATACATCGTATCCGCCTAGATCATTGGGCGTAAAACGTAAACTTTGTCCCGCCAAATCGAAGGTGTTCTTCGGTTGCACGATATGCTCATTGCCGTTGATGATCACCAAATTTCCGACATCAGTAGACGTCGATTCAAAGCTGACTTCTCCTGCCGTGTTTACTTGTAGCCTTTGATGTGGTTCATCACCAGATCTAGCTTGAGCCTGTAGAGAAAAAATAATCAGAAGTGCAGCGGTAACGACCAACAATTTTCGTATCATTAAAAAAATAGCCTCCTAATAAAGTGGTGTTTTTAGAACTTGTTTTAAAAAGACAGGACTTACGCAAATTTAGTACGCGGCGTGAGACTTTTTTTATTTTTAACCCCCTAAATCCCCCTTATCAGGGGGACTTATGAACCAACTACGTAAGTCCTAACCGTATCAAATGACTTTTCAAACAGGCTCTTAGTAATAGTTACAAATTATAGAATGTCAGAAGACAGTTTATACACTTTATGCACAAGGTAAGTTTACTCTAAGATGGACGGAGTGGACTGTCCATTGGTTTGTCAACCTGCACAGTTGTAGTTTCGCTAACTGGCTGAGATAACGTTGCATCAGGTTGTCCTGAGTTTCCATAAGCCTGATCGTTTCGACTGAGGAAAGCGACACGACCACCGTACGCTAGACGGAGATTCTGCTCTGTAAATACCTTCTCCACCGGACCGCTGGCAATCCGACGCACGTTCAGCAATGTTACTGAATCGAAATAATCCGCCACCGTCTGCAAATCGTGATGAACAGCAACAACAGTCTTACCGGCAGCACGTAGGTCTTGTAAGAGCGCAACGATTGCTCGCTCGGTTGTCGCATCAACACCTTGAAACGGTTCGTCCATGAAGTATACTTGGGCGTCTTGCACTAACGCTCGTGCCAAGAAGACTCGTTGCTGTTGCCCGCCAGAGAGTTGGCTAATCTGCCGGTCTGCAAAGTCGAGCATCCCAACATTTTCGAGCGCTTCCATTCCTCGCGTACGTTCCCGTCGCCCCGGACGCCGTCCCCATCCCAAGGTTCCATAACACCCCATCATGACTACGTCCAACACACTCGTCGGAAAATCCCAATCGACCGTCCCGCGTTGCGGCACATATCCCACAAGTCGTCGCTGATCGGCGTATGGCTGACCATAGATTAATATTCGTCCTGCTGCCGGCGCCACCAGCCCCAGGATTGCCTTGATGAGCGTCGTTTTGCCGGCACCGTTGGGACCGACGATTGCCATGAGGACTCCTGACGGCACGTTAAGGTCGACGTCCCACAGCACCGGCTGATCCCGGTACGCCACAGTCAAATCTGCGACCTCAATAGCCAACGGATTATTCAAGGCTGTTGCCATATCGTTCACCTTCCTCTCGCATCCCAACATGCGTTCGTCCATCTTTAGCTTTTTAGTTTGCCACCGTTTGCAGAAGCGATGCTACGATTGTATCAATGTTATGACGCACCATCCCGATGTACGTGCCTTCTGGGGTTCCCGATGCCCCCATCGCATCTGAGAAAAGCTGTCCGCCAATCTCCACAGAGAATCCTTTTGCCTTGACGGCGGCTTGTACTGCCTCAATGCTCTGGCGGGGCACAGATGTTTCGACAAACATAGCGGGGATGCGGCGTTCGACGATAAATTGTACTAACGCTTGCACATCAGCGGTGCCTGCTTCTGTAGCTGTACTAATTCCTTGAAGTCCACGCACCTCAAAACCGTAAGCACGACCAAAGTAATTGAAGGCATCATGGGCTGTGACGAGGACTCTTTGGTCGGGAGAGATTCGCTCCGCTTGCTGCATTACATAATTGTGCAGCTCTACTAGCTTCGCTAAGTAGTTTTTTGTATTCGCCCGGTACAACTCCGCACTGCCCTTATCTACCTCAATCAGCGTATCTCGTACACGTTCAACCGTTTTCATCCAAAGCGTTACATCAAACCACAGGTGGGGATCGTATGCCCCCTCGAATTCTGGCGGTGCCAACAGGACCGTCCTATCAACGTCCTGTGTTACAGCAACTGTCTTTATTTGATCCTGCATCCTTTCGAGTACACCAGCCATTTTCCCTTCCAGATGCAAGCCATTGTAGAAGATGAGATCCGCTCCTGCGAGCCGAGTGACATCGCCTTCACTCGCTCTGTAAAGGTGCGGGTCAATGCCGGCCCCCATTAACCCGGTCACATCAACACGATCGCCCCCAACATTCTGAACAATATCGGTAATCATGCCGATTGTCGTCACCACACGAATTGGTCTCTGGCTAGATATCCCTGTTGAGCTCGACCTTTTCTCGTTAGCCTTATCCGACTGCTGACCACAAGCGACAAATAGTATCATTGTGAAACCCAACAAACCGTAGATTATACGCATACTCCTCCTGCCCCTTTCTTAAATTGGCATGACACAGATTTTTATTAGCTCAAGCGGTATGAAGATTATGTTATCTGTGGACTTACAAATACGTTTCCTGCGACTTCGAGACCAACAAAGTGTTCGGTCTGACCAATCCGCAAACGCAACGGTCCGTTAAACGGTTCTCTCGCTACAACATGCACAATCGTGCCCGGCAAGATGCCCAACTGATCGAGATAACGCAGCATCTCAGGATCATTATCATTCACGTGCTGAACGGTGGCAGAACTACCCGCATCAACCTCCGTTAGCGTTTCATAAGCGACCTCTTGGATCGCACCATCCTTCGCGGGGATGGCGTGTCCGTGTGGGTCGGTTGTCGGATGGCCCAACGCTTCGCTCATCCTTTCCTCAAACTCCTCAGAAATAACATGTTCCAGTTTATCCGCCTCATCGTGCACTTTGTCCCAAGTAAATCCCATAATTTCAACGAGATAAAGTTCCAGTAATCGGTGATGACGAATAATCTCTTGGGCGATTTTCTGCCCACCCTCTGTCAACTCAACGCCTTGATAGGAGGTGTAATTCAGCAATCCCATCGCCGCCAACTTTCGGATCATACCGGTGACAGATGCGGCAGAAACCTCCATTTGCTGGGCAATAGCAGAGGTGGAAACCTTCTCCTGACCTTTTTGCAGCAGGTAGACTGTCTTCAGATAATCTTCCATCGCATGGGTTATCATACTTGACCATCCAAAAATTAGATTTAGGTATCCCTAAATTTTTAATTAGCATATAGTAACCTATTCTTTAGGAGCTTGTCAACGCTATTTTTTACAGGAGCATCAAGGCATCAGGAAAACAGGCGTGAAGTAAGTCACAGGCTCCGCAGGAGCGATATCTGACACTTGGTTCAATCGGTCTTTCCCAAGATTTGCAGTATAAATATTTGGACAGATTCACCATTTTGTGCTAAAGTGAAGTTTCACTCCGCTTTATGAGCACTAAGCAATATATTTTGTGTATCGGGAGGAATTGACATTGCAGACATATCGAGCAGCGGTTATCGGATGCAGTCGCATGGGAGCGTTCATCGACAATGAGGTTGTAGGGGCACCGGGGCATGTGCCTCCCTATTCGCACACGGCAGTATTTACCGCCTGCGAGAGGACAGACCTGATTGCGTGCTCAGATCTTCGTCCGGAGGTCATGGCTGAAGTTGGGATGCAGTTTAATATTCCCACAGAAAAACAGTATACCGACTACAAAGAATTAATCGACAAGGAACAGCCGGATATCGTCAGTGTTGCCACGCAACCGGAGCATCGTGCTGAGATCGTTATCTACGCCGTCGAGCATGGTGCCAAAGCAATCTATGCTGAGAAGGCGATGGCAGCATCAATGGCGGAAGCTGACGCGATGGTTGAAATCTGTGAACGGAACGGGGTCTTCTTTAACCTTGGCACCCAGCGGCGATGGCATCCGGGCTTCACCAAAATGAAGGAAATCATCGACAGCGGTAAACTTGGTGCCCCGCAGACAATTATCTTCAATGGTAGCACCCTATTTAATGGGGCAAGTCATTACTATGATAACCTGTTGTTTCTCAACAGCGACCGGCGCGCAGTGTGGGTCCAAGCGCATCTTACGGAGGGTAATTGGCGGGTTGAAGGGGAGCGATTGACCGAAGACCCGATTGGACACGGCATCATTCATTTTGAGAACGATGTGACGGCGTATGCTGTAGCCCCCAGTCGCGAGATTGAGTGGGAAGTCAACTGCGAGAAAGGGAGTTTAACCGCCTTGCCCGACAGCGCATATCGAATGCGGGAAGAGGGACCATCGGGCTACCGAGGGCAGCCGACGATTGTGGACGCAGCGTTTCCCGACTATGAGCCTGCCAGCCCAAACCTGCGGCTTGTGGAAGACCTCGTCCATTCGCTTGACACCGGCGAGCCTCCACGCGGTGGGGTTCGGGCTGCGCACGCCGGCACAGAACTGATCTTTGCAACTATCGAATCGCATCTGCGCGGCGGGGCACGGGTTGAGCTGCCGCTCAAGGGACGTCCGATCCGGCTCCTGAGAGACCGCGCGCCTCGACAGCCGAGGTATAGCCCCCGGACCTGATAGATGGTTACGCTGGAAGGAAAAATAGGACAGTGCAAAAGACGATATCAATCGAGAACACCGCCCAAGGCTATCTCGAGCTACTGCGCGAAAGAGGTATCAAATACTTCTTCGGCAACGCCGGCACCGATTTCGCCTCATTGGTGGATGCCTTCGCCAAGTTTGCCGAAGAGGGAAAACAATATCCACGTCCCATCACAGTGCCACATGAGTTCGTTGCAGTGAGTATGGCACACGGCTACTACATGGTTACGGGCGAACCGCAGGTTGTGATGGTTCACGTAATCGTTGGGACCGCCAATGCTTCCGGCGCTATCATCAATGCGGCGCGTGCACGTGTTCCTATCATCTTCAGTGCGGGACGTACCCCCTTGACAGAAGCCGGTTTCACCGGTTCTCGGAACGTACTTATCCATTGGGCGCAGGAATCGTTTGATCAGGCAACCCTTGTGCGAGAGTTTGTCAAGTGGGACTATGAACTGCGAAATTTCGCACAACTGGAGACGGTGGTGGATAGAGCGTTAGCAATCGCCACTTCAGAGCCGGGAGGGCCGGTGTATCTGACACTTCCGCGGGAGGTGCTCGCTGAATCCCACGAAGAACTGACTATCAACACTGCACCGAGACAGCAGGCGCACCAAACGAACGTTCCCGATGCGGCTCAAGTGAAGAAGGTCGCCAAACTCATTGCTGAGGCATCAAACCCACTCGTTATCACTTCGGGGGCGGGGAGAGATCCGCAAGCCGTAGAAGCGCTGGTCGCGTTCGCCGAATCCTTTGCGATCCCGGTCGTGGTAGGAGTAGGCAAGACACACATGAACTTCCCTACATCTCACCCACTTCACCTCGGTTTTGATTCAACCCCGCACCTAAGAGAAGCGGATGTTGTGCTAGTCATTGACACCGATGTTCCTTGGCTGCCTACTGTGGTTAACCCCAAAGAAACGGCGTGTGTGATTCAGCTGGGGCATGAGCCGCTCTACAGTCGCTATCCAATTCGGGGGCATGCGGCGGACATCGCGTTGGCTGCGCAGCCCGCGGCAACACTCCGCCTGCTGACCGAAGAGATGCGACCTTATCAGGAACAGGCGGTACAAAAGATTGCCAATCGCTTTGAAATAGTTAGGGCAGAGCATAAACAGCAGCGAGAGGCTTGGGGCGCACATGCGGAGGCAGTCAAAGGGGATAAACCGATTGATTCGGCGTGGCTGTCCGCCTGTATTAACCAAATATTGGATGCGGAGACTATAGTAGTTAATGAATACGATTTGGTGCCAACACAGGTTGATCTGACTGTCCCCGGCAGCTTCTTTGGACCTTCACCCGCCGCTGGACTTGGATGGGGTATCGGCGCAGCGTTGGGAGCAAAGTTGGCTGCACCGGAGAAAACCGTCATCGCCACGGTAGGGGACGGCAGCTATCTCTTCAATGTACCCACGTCCTGTCATTTTGTATCACAAGCATATAACCTACCGATTCTGGTGGTCGTCTTTAATAACCAATGTTGGGGAGCGGTGAGAGGGGCAGCCGCGTCGGTTCACCCAGAGGGTTGGGCGGTGAAAACCAACCATTTTCCCCTCAGCGAACTTTCACCAACTCCAGCCTACGAGATGATTTGTCAGGCGAATGGTGGATACGGGGAACGGGTCGAGGAACCTGATGCGGTGTTGCCGGCACTTAAACGTGCGTTGCATGCGGTAAAGGAAGAAGGACGACAGGCGGTACTTAACGTAATCTGCAAGCATCCGTGATGGCACCCCCCTTTACCCCCCCGCAAGCGGGGGGAAATCCTTTATTTTCAGGGGAAACCGGGGTAACTCACTGTGTAAGTCCTATCAAAAATATAAGGTGTAGAGGGAAAACAAGACTAACTATGGAAGCTGCCCCGACAAACACATCGGAGCCTGAACATCAACAGGAAAAAGACAAAGAACGGGAACAGAACCGCAACTTTTGGATTGCTGTGGTTCAAGGCGCATTCATACGAATCTCTTTTGCATTTGCAGACTCGACAACTGTTCTCCCTGCTTTTATCTTAAAACTCACTTCCTCAAACACGCTTGTCGGCTTGACCGGTTCGATGACACGAGCTGGATGGATGTGGCCCCAACTCCTGATGTCGAACCTGCTGGAACACCGTCCACGTAAGATGCCCTTCTACGCCTTCGGTATGAGCCTTAGACTAGCCGCATGGGTTGCAATGGTTATATGTATCCTTATGGTCGGCTCCGGCAACAACGGTCTACTTGCAGCATGCTTTCTCTGCTGTTATTTCATCAGATCTTCAGCGATGGGAATCTCAACGCTCCCGTATATGGATATTATCTCCAAATCCATTGAACCGCAACGGCGATCTCGATATTTCAGTTTTCGTCAGTTGGCAGGCGGGTTCTTCGGCATATTCATCGGTTTTTTCTTTATTCGATATGCCTTGAGTCCTGAATCCGGACTGGTATTCCCGACGAATTATGCGCTGCTGTTCGGGTGTGCGGCAGGTGCGACCGGACTGGCACTCACGGCTTTTTTACAGATTCGCGAACCCATCCGTCCCGTTCAGAGGGCACGCCAACCGTTTGGACAACATCTGAAGCAGGGACCACACTTCTTCAGGACAGATCGGAATTACCGCTGGTTCTTTTACTACCGGATGTGTACCACCGTTGCTGGGATGTGCACCCCCTTCTATGTCCCGTATGCTTTGGTCAGGTTGGAGGTTCAAGATGCGACCATTGGGACGTTTCTCGCCGTTGTCTCCATCAGTGGTGTCATCTCAAATGTAGCGTGGGCATACATAGGGGAGAGATATGGTGTACGGTACATCCTCAGTTGCACCTCGGCATTGGCATGTACGGCACCGTTGGTGGCAATCTTAGTGCAGTACGTACCATCGGCATGGCAGGTGCCCTGCTATTTCCTGACGTTTGTCTTTAACGGCGCATCTACGAGCGGTTCGTCGATCGGCTTCATGGCGTATCTGCTAAATATCGCACCGAGCATGAATCGTCCTAGCTATGTCGGTTTTATGAATACAATTCTCTTTCCGTTCAGCTTTATGCCAATGCTCGCGGGGATCCTCATCGGACTTGTGAGCTATGCGGGGATGTTCGCAATTTCCATCGGGATGGGATTTCTTGGGTTCATTACAACCACACAGCTTGAAGAGCTCCAGCAGGAAGATTGAACGTGATGCCCCGATAAATCGGGACAGGCGTGAAACGTGATGCGTAAAAAAATTGGTTCATTCGCTCATTGGTACATTGAGGCGGTCAGGCTAGGCAGTTCAACCTGCGGGGCTCAAAAAAGACGGTGCAGAATATATAGAGAAACCGAAAGGAAAGAGGAAGGGGGGGAAGGATGGAAGGTGTACAATGCACTCTTCCTCTCTTCCAATCTTCTCACGGTTTCCGTCGTACGATTTTTTAACATGGGCACCAACTTTTTGGGTTGGTGCGGCTATTCCAACTCCGCTAGAATCTCATCGATATCTTCCAGCAATTCAACTTCGTAACCGTCTGGATCGGTGATGAAAGCCATCTTCATGCCTCCCGATGTGAACTGTTCCCGCCATTCATCGGGCCAAATTTCGAGTCCGGCTTTCTCCAACTCGTCGCAGCACGCAACGAGATCCGGCACACTGATGGCAAAGTGCATCAGATCCTCTGGAACGTTGAGTTCATAATCGGGCGAATAGGTCAATTCCAGCGTCGGTACGTTGCCCGGAAGTTCGAGATGGACAATCTGGTTGCCCGCTGGGGATCTGTCACTTCGACTTTTCACAACAAAGCCCAGATGGTCGCAATACCATTTAATCGATTGATCGAGATCACTCACTCTCACGCGTGTGTGTAAAAAGATAGCCATTTTTGTTCCCTTTCTGCATCGCCTTCCTATGAACCAAGAAACACCTTGACAACCAGAGCGATCAGGGCTAGATATATGGGGGCCATTAACCCAATAACCCATCTCAGCTGCGTGTTGAGTTGCCTCTCAACGCCAGAAACCCGTGCCTCAATTGCTTCAAAACGTCTCTCTAGCTGCTCAAAGCGTTTGTCTACCTGCTCAAAGCGGTAATTGAAAAGTTGGATTAGGTCGTCAATACGTTTATCCACTTGATCAAAGCGTCTCTCCATCTGCTCAAAGCGTTGATCAACAGAATCAAAGCGGTGGTCAACAGATTGAGCCAAGCTATCAAAGCGTTGATCGATAGATTGAACCAAGTTATCAAAGCGTTGGTTCATCTGCTCGAATGCGCCGCGCAAATACGCATTGTCTCTGGCATTCTGCTGGACCATTTCGACCGTTTGTTGAACGACTTCCCGGAGGTCAGCTGTCTCAGGATCGATATTCATAGTTACCTCCCATTAATTGGATAACCTGAATGAGAGTGTAGCATAGGTTGGCTTGAATCTCAAGGAAAAACCGATCGCTTATGTTAAGAGATCGTGCAACTTTGCGATTCTACTTGAGGATCACCATCCGCCTCATGGCAGTATAATCCCCCGCGGATAAATGGTAGAAATAGATACCACTTGCTACAGTCTCCCCAAACTCGTTACGTCCGTCCCAATACGCCGCCTTTGACCGATCGGTGTAATACCCCGCAGCCTGATGTCCCAAATCCAATTCGCGCACCAACGCACCGTTGATGTCGTAGATCGTCAACTGCACTTCCGCGGTTGAGGCGAGATGATACGGAATCCACGTTTCTGGGTTGAACGGATTCGGATAGTTCCGAAGCAGTTCCGTCTCTGCCGGAATCTCATACGCGATGAGGTCTTCCAGTTCGAGGATACCGCTCTTCACATCTTCAACCGTTACGATATGACGCACAGGTTGGACACCAATCAACGGACTCGGTGAATCAGCGGAAATCTCAAGGACATCGCCAATCCGTGCTGCATGTCCAGCCTTCAGGTCAACAAAGGTCATGTTGTAACCCTCTGCCATTTCGACGGAGGTGACCTCGCTGAGCGCGGCTTTGGTTGACAGGTTCTTCACCTTGACGCGGAAACCTTCCCTCGCCAATCCGGTGAGTTCATCAACGACAGCACCGTTGACATCAAGGACAGCCGTTTGACCCTCAACATTGTATCCTGAGAGCGCGACGGGTGCAGCACCTGCAACATCGTTGCTCCAACCATCACCGAGAAGCGGAACGGTTGTATCTGATGTGGCTGTTACGAGATATGCTGCGTCACCCATGACAGGACCATCGCCATCGTCGCCAGCAGCTGCGATCGTTGCAAATGGTGGAGTGCTGCCAGTCGAAACAGTGATGCTTGATATAGCATCGGCAGAAACTGTGATGAGATCGCTGACATTCGTTATGCCCGCAGCGTCAACGGGCAGACCGACGAGGTTAGAACCAACACTTAGGTTGATCGCTGATGCTTTTGCTGCACCACCCCAAGATAGACCCTCAAAGACGTGTTCTATATCATCAGTCGTCACAAGGATCATTCCGAGATCAGCGGTGATGGGTACATCATCGCTCCTGCTATTCCATGTGCCAGCAACGGTATCATAGACAGTAACAAGGCTAACAGCATCGCCAAGCTCGGCTTTGAGGTTAGCAACAGTGTCCAGACCTTCGACATCCAACGGCACGTGGAACAGGGTCTGACCGGCCGATATCGTTGAGGTGTAGGACAACGTATTAGCCAACTCAACCGAGGTTGTTCCCGTTCCCATGTTACCAGCGGCATCTGTCGCCGTCACAGTGATTGTCTTCGCACCGTTAAGGGCTGCGTTGTCATCACTGATGGGGTGAGAGGCACTGTAGGAACCGTCAGTTCCCATCGCCAGTTCGACCATAGCGGTCTGGGTTGAATCGAGTTCAGAGACATCCGCCGTAACGGAGGAAACCGTACCCGTTTCTGTTACCGTAGCACTGATCATGACAGTATCGCCGTCCATCGCACTCTCTGGTGCTGTAACGGTTACGGTCGGCGGGGTGTTATCAACTGTCAACATATCGGTCGCCGCCATCATGACATCGCCAATACTGACGCTGACACTGTATGTTCCCTCTTGGGTGCCTGCAGCCAGTGTATCGGTGCGGGTGTAAGTACCAGCCGGTGACTCGACCATCGTTCCACCGGAAACGATAGACTCTATGGTAGCCATCGGTGCTTGACCGGCACTTGCCATAGCAGTAACGGTAACAGTAGCACCGTCCTTCGCAACCGTGGGGCTGACCATAACAGAGGTAATCTCTATCACACCACCGGTAACCGAAATATCCTGCTCCGCACTTGTGAGACCCGGTGCGGTCGCTGTAATAGTTGGCATTCCAGCGGTTGAATCTGTGTAGTAGACCATTGCAGAGACATCGCCGCCAGCAATTGTTACTGTGGCACTTGCTGTTCCCGCTTCACCAGCCATCATGGAGAACACCCCGGTCGCTGAATCCGATGTCAGGGTGACCATCGTATCAGTCTCCATCGCAACGGCATCCCCATCGGCATCTGCCAACCCGACGGTGATTCCAAGTGGCATCGCACCTGCATCCGCCGAAACGGTGCCAGCACTCTGAAGTGAGAGCGCGCTTGGCATCGAGTCTTGGACCCGGACCTGCACGTTGCCTTCAACCCCTTTGTTATTAAAACTAAACTGGAACGGAGAGACTTCAGGGGTCGCCGGCGCGTCAGCATTCTCATAAATGAATTGAATCTGATCGCCCGCTTCCACATGAAACCCGCCTATTCTCACACGGGCTACCATCTCCTGACCGATTGGAGGAAGTTTTGTTACAAACGCCGATTGAATGTTGCCACCGCTGTCTTTGTGCACAACGGAGTAGGTGTTTTTATTTTCCACAAAAGTTCCCGCAGGACTCGGTGTCCCCCAACTCATGGGAACCCGCACACGGAACTCACGCGGCGGATCAATCTGCCCAACCGCAGTATAAGTAAAGGTCAGGTTCACACCGGTCGCACCGGCTTGAACAATCATCGGCTCGACCATAGCCATACCGGCACCCGGTCTCGCCTCCTGGACATCAACCGTGAGCATGGTATCCATACCGGAGACATCTGCAAACGAATCTGTTGCAAGCCCACCGTGAGAGGCAACGGCAAATTTGACATCCTCTGCCTTCATCGGCTGCACTGTACCGGTATAGGTAAAGGTGACTGTGCCGCCTCCTAGCAAGTTGACACTATCGACAACAATCATCTGATCGGTAAAGGTAAGCGTCGCCGCGTCCATATTAACCATCGCTGTTACACTATCAGCGGTCGGTGCAGACCAATCGGCAGGGATAGTCAACCGAACCTGACCGGCAACCATCTGACCCGCTGCGGTGTAGACCACTTTAATCTCACGATTCGCATCACCGGCGTGCAAGGTATCGCCCGTCGGGGTAATTACCGCCGTGCCCTTGCCACTCGCTTGTGACCCGACCGTCAGGGTTGCCGGTTGTATGGGTACAAGGTTCCCATCCTCATGACCTTTCACCGCAAACTTGAAGGCAGCATCACCGGTTGCACTAGATGCCTTCACCTTGCCTGCATCGTCGCTACCTGCGCCGTAGGTTATTGTGATGGTCTGATCCTTGTCAAGGATGAAGATAGGCACGGTGAGTGAATTACCTGTAGTAGACACGGAACCTAAGCCGCCCGTACCTTCCACCTCGGTATACCCTTTATCCCCGGTACTGCCCACCTGCGGCGCACTCCAATCGCCAGGAACGGTAAATTTCAGCTCCCCATTTTCGATGGTTTGCGTCGGGGTGTAGATAAATACCAACTGCACATTGTCATCGGCAGCGCGGACAACCGGGGTTGTATCGCCCTTAAAAGCCACAGAACCTGTTCCATCCTGCGCGCTGTCTATCTGTATTTTAAGCACACCGTCGGAACCTTTAAGAATCTTACCCGCCTGCTTGGGGTTTACTAGCTTCTGTCGGGCTGACTGCTCAAACAGACTCACAACTGGGGCGAAAACTTCGTCCCCATCCCCATCGGATAGCACCATGAACGAGGCAGTGCCGTCCCCAATAGCACTCTGGACATCTATACCGTTGCTCGACGGTAAGTTGCCGCCGCCGTAGACAAAATCGAAACTTTGGCTCCTGGCAAGCTTATTAATCTTCGCAACCACTCGCGTGCCGTTTGCTTCACTATAGACTTCACTTATGCTAATACTGCCCGTACCGCCCGGAGGCGGAACCGTTGTCACATAATTCCGTTTTAGCGGGTCATCAGTCTGTACCGCACCCCAATTGTCCGGAATTTCAAGTGCCACATGACCGCTGTCCATCGTGCCGGCGGCGGTGAAGGTCACCTCTATCGCATTACGGGTGAGACTGCCCGCCTTGACTACCATCGGGGATAGCGTCACAGGGGATTGGGTTTTGCTGGTAAGACCGATGCCATCGCCGATTTTGCCTAGCTCAATCTCTATCGGTTTTACTGAGCGGGTGGCAGTATTCGCCGAAGCCCGGAACGTGCCGGTAACCTTGTACTTACCGCTCATATAACCGAGCACCGCTTGATCGCCCTTCTTATCGTCATGCCCGTAGATAATCATAACAGATTCTCCGAGGGCAAGTTTCTTGACAGTTAAGGTGACGACACGACCAGATACGGTGACATGCTCTTTCTTAACGCCTGGACCCTCCACTTTGATCTGTCCCGCCTTTTTCGATTCTGGCATCGTGGGAGCGCTGCCCAATGCTGCGGGGATGGTCAACGAAACCGTGCCATCTCGAATGGGAGTCGCCTCCGCTGTAAACTTGAACCGAATAGTTTGCATACTGCCAGCTGGGAAGGTGGTGTCATCCTCAACTTCAAATCGAACCGGGTCCCCTGATAATTTCACAACAGAGAGCTCAGGCTCCTTCTCCAATAATTCTGCAAGGAGCCCATCAGTCTCGCCAACCCACACGTCCCAAGGATACTCGTTAGGCTCTGCTTTGACATCGACCCTGCGTATCTTAACCTTCAACGTTTTACCTTTCTTAAGGTCGATATTGTCCCATATAATAGCCCTTCCATTTGTACTTACCTTTAAACGGTCAGGCTTATCGCCGGAAACATAGCCGTAGCCACTCGCGTTGTTTGTCTGTAGCTTCTTCTTATCGGAATCTATAACAAGCCCGTTTGGAGTAATCATTATGTTGTACCCATCAAGGGCAGTCGCTGCGGTATAAGTTATGTTGACCTCTCTGCGCAGCGCCCCCGCACTCACAGCAACAGGCGAAATCTCCACCGTCCCAGATCCATCTCGCAGCCTAATCGCTCCGCCGGTAATTTTCGTCGCATTTTGTTCAGTTTCCCCCTGAATGAATGTTGCCAAGTACGTAAAACTACTCTTAGCATCATCAGCAGCAGGGGGAGCATCGGCGGCGACATCAGCGGTATAGCGAACGGTAATTACCTGATCTTTATTGACCCCATCGGGGAGCTCACCAGGACCAAGAGCTATTGCGGTTATTGGCTCATTGTCCTCCAGAGTGCCAGCTACAGTACCATTAGAATCGTCGTGAATAGTCCCAAATGAGATTCCTGGGCCTGACACTCTTATAGAATCTCTACCCGCAGGACCTATTGGCTGGATTCCCGGCGGAATCGCTATAGCAATCCCTGTTTGAGTCGCATAACTACTACCATCGCGAGGAGCGAAACCACTGCCACTGTACATCGGTCCTGGGGCTTTGTACTTAATTACAAACTTACGATCTTTCTCACCTACGTATACATTCGCCGGTTCAATCGTAAATTCTCTGTCCTGGGTTTTGTCCCTCTGATCAAGGATATTCTCAATTAGATCTAAGAAGATGCCTGTTCCAAGAATATTGCCAACCCTGACGCTCCCCTGTGCCTCGTCATCTAACTTAATAAGGGTGCCGTTCTTGGTCCTCGAACTTGTCGTGAGTTCATAGTTCGCATAAGGATATTTGGCTTCAGACTCGTCCTCATAACGAAGCCGAGAAGGAATCCCGACCTCTATATCATCAAGTATGATTGTCAGCGTTCCGCCCTCTGACCAATCGTCACCACCAACAACCCTGTTCCCACCATCACCAAGTTCGACTTTGACACTATTAAGATCGATCTTTACCCTATCCAGAAGTGCGTCTACCGTCTCTTTATCATCAATGTCAAAATTTTGCGCTACACCATCGGTTTGGTATAGAATCTCCCGATTGCCATTTGTTTCAGCTTGAATAAATACATGCTTGTAGTGCCCCTTCTCGTCTGCATTAGTACTAGTGGGATTGTCTTCATCAATTGTTCCCATTTCCCAACCCGGAAGCGCGACTCGAACCAAACCGCCCGCCATATCCACAGCTTCCTCGTCTGCCGATATACCCTTTCCTACTTTGTAGGTAATTATAATAGCAGCAAACCGAGTATTGGCTCTAAGAGGAGGGCTATTATGAGCCTCACCGTCGCTATGAGCCTGGTTCTCCCCTAGTAGGTCGCCCTCCTCTAGGGTAACAAAATGCGGCACCTCATCGTTTGCGGTGCCAGCACCAACAAAAGCCATCCGTAGATTACTCCATCCTACCGTGACCTTCCCGGCACCATCTCTTGCCTTCGCTTCACCAATGAACAACCCCACAATCAACATCAAACTGATAACAAAAACACACGGGTTTTCTATACTTCTATAAAACATTGCGTGTATATCTCCTCATCGTTTTCGGGTTAAAGGTTTTAAGTCAGATACGTTTCTTAACTCATGGTCCAAATATTGGGGCCCATTATAAAATCGGTCAGCTTTTCCTGTTTCTCGTCAATAATTTCAATTAACAATTATAATCACCCCCTTCCTGCCGAAAATCTCTTGTTTGAGTTATGCTTCTGCGGGGGGAATCGAATGGGATACACAACGTCAGTTCTTTCGCTAACGTTAGAGGTAGGGCATGAAAGTAGCAGGCAAATTGACAGAAAGGAAGCAAGCGACATCAGGGGGGGCTCGATGACAGTGGGTATCTCACTAGGGTGGATAAAGCGATTACTGGGGGACGAAGGAACTGCCCAATTGGGAGATCCGGCTGATATCCAGTTTCGTATCGTCTCAATTGACCGAGGCGGCAGCCGGTTGGCTATACCAGCGGTCAGCAGGCGGGGATACAGTTCGGAGACTGAAGGGTTGTCAGGAACCACCGTTCCCTCTCCGATGAGGGCACTGTGTTCCATCAATAGCGTGAACAGGAAAGACAGAAACGGCTTGCCAATTCGCCAATTCAAAATTGCTTTCCTTATCGCCATCGGTGTCAACCGAAAAAAAAGGGGCTGCGTTTTAGGGATAATCCCGAATCGCGCAGCCCCTTTTATTCAGATTGAAACTAACGACGCGAAGGGTTATACTATAGAGGATTGTTATCCCGTCCTATCGGGATTTCAATCACGAAGCGATTCGAGCCTCTATCTCGTTTTGCTTCAGGGGGGCTTCGAGCGACCACTCGGAGTCCCCACACAATTCTTTATTCTAAACAAAACACAAAAATATGTCAACACTTTTTTTCACCCCCAGATTTAGGATATCGTTATACCAAAGACACTCATGTTAAGATTTAGTGCAAAGAAACCGAGTTTTCAACAAAAAACTCGGTTTCTCTTCCCCGATATATCCCCGATTGCATCGGGACAGGCGGGATTTTCAACGTGCTTTGCACTTTCTTTTTATATGAGCCAAGCAAGTAAGAGGCACATTTACTCCGCTTTTCACCTATAAGACGAAAACAGTGACTGATTATTTCACCTGGATTCATTTTTTTTCATTTTTTTTTGCGATTGTTTCATTATAGGCTTGAAGTCTTTCCTAGAGCAATTCTCTTAGGGAAGTCCCTTAGCAGTTGTCAAACGATTACACGAAGAGAGGGAAGATGTCACAAGATAACGCTCAACATGACGCTCAATTAATTCAACGCTTACGTGATGGGGACATGTCCGCACTCCATGATCTGATGTGCAAGTACCAAAAACCTTTCGAAGAATATATCCGCCATAAATTCCCTGATTTGTCAAACGACGCCGAGGACATCGTGCAAGAAACCTTCATAAAGGTGTTAGACAATCTGTATGAGATCGAAGATCCGCGTGCCTTCCGTAGCTGGGGCTACCGGGTAACCAGGAACCATTGCATCGATTTAATCAGGAAAAAGTCCACACAATCCCCCGAGGAGTATGTCAGGACCCTTACCAATGAAGATAAAGATGAAGCTGAAAAGAAGCGCGAGGAGCGTGTGCACGAAAAGCGGCTATTTTTCGATTGGATAAAAGAGCTCCCTATAAACCATCAAACCGCCCTGATTAATTGGTCGAAGAAACTGTCCTACGAGCAGATCGCGGAACAAATGAAAAGTCCGCCCAAGACTATCGGAACGTGGATCCACCGCGCCATAAAAAAGTTAAAGAAGATTTACTCAGAAAACGAAATTGGCTGGACACAGACCAACGGCCCTTATGGTGGAATAATTACAGCTCTTCACTCGACACCGGAAGGAATACTCTTTGCTGGAACACTAGGAATAGGTGTTTTCTGTTCAATGGATGGCGGCAACACATGGATACACGCCAGCAAAGGCTTGGAGTACATGCCTCCCCGCGTCTGCTCGTTCACGCAGAAGAAGCACACGTTCTACGCCGGCACAGACCGCGGCCTTTTCTATTTAACCAACCCCGATGCCTCATGGCAGCAGTTGACTGATGATAGCATTTCAGGGGTTGCCATCATTGGCGACACACTTTATATTGGGCGACCTAGGAAGGGGGTATTCTTTTCCAATGATAACGGCAAGTTGTGGACACAAATTGATAGCGGTTTGACCGACCGAGTTGTGTCTCGCTTGTTTGCGAGTGGGACAACACTTTTCGCACAAACGCGGCGTCACGTTTTCCGTCTCAAAACTGGTGAGAACTCATGGACAAAACTCACCGTCAAGGATGCCTCGAAAAAAAACACCGTTGAGTCAGATATTACAGCGTTCGATGTCTCTGGCGAAATGGCTTATGCAGTAACAGCCGATGGGGGGCTTTTCCGCTCAACGGATATGGGCGATTGGTGGCAGTCAATCAAGCCCCAAGCGATGCAGGGGTTCAAGCGCAAATTGGGGGCGTTAGAAAACACAGTCTTCTGCATCAACTCAGATTCTGCCGATGGTCAGGTGTTTCGCTCAACCGATGCCGGTAATACATGGACGACACTCAAAACCAACTTGACCAATCAAAATATTCTTTCCATAGCACCCTTATCTGATAAGACACTTTGTGTCGGCACCTATAATGGGGTTTTCCGATCAACGAATGGTGGAGAATTGTGGACCCAAGCCGCTCCTGGCATCACCGATACAGATAGCGAAGACCTTGTCTTTTTCAGGAACGCGCTCTATGCAGCAACGAGTAATGGCATCGCTAAATCAGAGGATGGTGGCGCTTCGTGGCGACTAGTGAATAATGGATTGCTTGCCAACGATGGGGCGAAGAGGGCTGGTTCGGCAGGATTACTAGGGTGGGCTGGGGCGAAGTTGGCAGTTTCGGGAGATAAACTCTATGCAGCGACGTGCGAAAGCGACATTAGTAGATGGAACCCAGCTACCTCTGGAATTTATTGCTTGGCAGAAGACGACAACTCATGGGTGCCGATTCGCATGAACATGCCAGCTTTCGATAACAGAATCGACATGATTGATCGACTGGTGATTAGCGGGGAGACCTTTTATGTCATTGCACGTGGCGGGATTTACCGCTGGCGGTTAAGCGAAGACCTATGGACCGCCCTCGGACTGGGGGTTTGGCACCGGAGAGGATTTGCTGTGTCAGGCAGAACCGTCTGCGTCCAAAGAGCGGATGGGAAAATCATCCGCTCCACGGACGAAGGCGATACGTGGACGGAGGTAAGCCGTCTACCCAAGTCAACTGTAAAAGTGGAACCAAAGAGGGATAGCCCAGAATTTAGATACGATCTACAGACGGATAGCTTCCTATGTAAAATTGATCTGGCCCTCGTCGGCAAAGCAATTTATGCGGCTTCTCGCTACGATGGGATTTTTCTATCTATGGATGGAGGCGAAGCATGGAGGTCAATCACCGACGGATTGCCCGATGGCCTCATTAGGATCAAGCTTATAGATGGCACAACAATCTACGGGATAAACTCTCATGGGATCTTTTGCTTGACGCGTGAATCGGATTCATGGAAGCAAGTCTGTCCGATACAGTACGGTGCTCGGTCGCTGGCATTTGATGGCACGACGTTTTACGCCATCACCGGCTCAGCGGGAATATTCCGGTTTTCGCTGGATGAGTAAACTGCGTTAGGACTTACGCAGTTGAATGCTTAAAGTAAGGTGGAGGAATCCCCTTTGAAATCACGGACAAGACACTCGCTGCGTATCGGCTCTGCCATTTCGCTTGCCCAAGCGGGTGCGTCTGTTGTGAATATGCAGGTCGCGGGACGGTGGAAATCGCCTCAGATGCCGGCGCATTACGCACGCGCAGAATTAATAGAACAGGGTACGATCGCACGGTTCAAATATGGGAAGTGAAACGGGAAATCTAATGCGTGATGCGTAATGCGTAAAAGTGTAAAACATTCAGAGAAACCGAGTTTTTTCTTCAAAACTCGGTTTCTGTTACACCATTTCTTAACATGAGCCATAGGATTTACCTATGAAGGTAATCTATTTCCTCCTCCTTCTTTGGGCATTGGTTTGGCAAGTTCACTTCAGCCATGCGGTTCGTGAGGGTACTGCCAACGCTAAGGTTATGATCCAGCGGTATGAGCAGGAGGGGGATTTTGCTAAAGCAGCTTTGTGGCACCAAGCAGCTGCGGACTGCCTGAAAATCATCTCCATTCCGATGACGGAAATCCAAATTCGGTACTACCTGCGTCACGAAAAAAACACATTGGCAGCGCGGAGTCGTGGAGAGTTAGCGGATATAAAGAAACGACGGGCATACCATCTGAAGGCTGCGAAGACACATTGGGAAAGGTCAGAAACGGAGGGGACTTCGTCCGAAATAGCGTCGGAACGCGAGAAAATTACGCAGTTTATCTCGGCGTGGGCACAGATCTACCCAAGTCGATTCTACCATTACGGTATCTACCCCAGTTTCTTCAAAGTAGAACAGGAGATTTCGAAAAAGAAGGAGGGTTATGCCGCTGTCTTAAATCTTGAAGCCGATGCAGCGGAGATGTGTGCGGATCAGTACGACGAGATAACAGTCGCCTATTTTCGGCGGATCGCTCTGGATCATGATGCAGTCGGAGAGGGTGTAGGAGGAGAGGCAATTTTGCCTCATGTGGCAAATCACCTCAAATACCCGAAAACTCACCACACCGTTCTAGGCTCAATGAGCCAAGAACTGACGGACAATACGCTAGGTATCTTAGGAAAGGACTGTGTCACTGAATATGAAAAGGTTCGAGACACGCATCGTCAACGGGCAGTTCTGTTGCGTGAAATCGCTGAGGGCACCCCAAAAACGCTTTCTATCGAAGCAGAAACTGTGTTAAGGGATCTATCCCATAAAGCCATCAGCCCTGCTCCGAAATTAACGTCCGCCCAAGCGTTGAAGATCGCCAACAGCGATGCGCGTCTACAAGAACACTTAAGGGCACACACAGGTGTGCACGGATACGCCTCGTTTCAAGGGTTTGCGTGGTTTGTCGGTTACTACAATCACAGTTGGGGAAATCTAGGGATCGCCCTTGTCGATGACAGAACCGGAACAGTCCTCGATATACTTATAGTGAATCCTAAAAATAAATAGATACTTTCGCGCCCCGTGTTGGGTAGGCGCTGTTTCCAATCCCGACAGGTCGGGATCCCGAGAATCGGGACAAGTCTATGCGGTGCGGTTAAAAACCGCACCTACCGGGGGCTTCCTACTCAAAACTGAGTTTGTCGTCAACGTCTTGAAGGGCTGCCCACGTCTTAATGTCCGTACGGCTCGGATCTACCTCTTGAAGACGCTTCTCAAAGTAGGCTCTTGACGACTCATCCTCAGGACCCCAATTTGCCATGCGTTCATTGAACGCCGCAATTTCGTCCGCCCCTTTGCCACTCTGTTCAAGCACCCAGTCACCGATTTCGACGTCGTTGGGGTTGTTGACGGCAGCCTCCTGGAAGTCGTCCGGAGATACACCGAGAAACTCCAAGATACGTCTATCCTGTCCGGAATCCTCGCCGTACTTGTACTCTCCGATTTTTCCAGCGCGTGCTGCGCGCGCCTTATCCGCCATCCGTGCGACACCGTGGCAGCCTGCAACATCTTTAGAGTGGGGACTGCGTGGTGGTCCCACCGTCAAGTCAACCTGCCAGAAACTACCCCAATCATCTAACTGCATCGATTGAAGTACCGTTGTGATGTCTGTCCTACCGGGGGCGTACTTGGCAAGCCGATCCTTGAGCATTTGCCTGTATTGCTCATTCGGTGGCTCAAGGCTCAATTCCCGCTGGTTAAATTCATCAATTTCTGCCTGCGTAACGCTCGAATTTTCAAGCACCCACGCCTGCAAGGCTTCGTCATCATACTCACCAGCGGCTTTGGCAAAGTCATCGCCAGAAATTCCCAGCAATTCGAGAACTTTAGCGTCTAGGCCGGAATTTTCTCCATAGAGGTACTCGCCGGTCATTCCGTTGTTATGCGCTCTAGCTTTGTCGGTCATCCGTGCTGCGCCGACAATGCCGGCAAGACTAAGGTTTGTTGCACGCCGTGGTGGCTGTCGTGTAAGATCCATAATTTAGTCGCTCCTTTTAGCTTATTGATTAAAATGGATAAAAAAGAATCCTGAAAATTTGGTGACGTATAACCTAACCCGTAATTCGGGATGCTCTATTTTACTATATTCGCAAATCCGGGGCAATTCTAAAAAATTCGGCAATAGGGCTATTTAGTGAGATGTCGGGATTCGGAGATCCCCCCTACAGAAGAACTAATGGTCCTACTTCGGCAACCTTAAAGAATTTCACAACAAGGCGCGGGGAAATGTTCGTATCCACCGCCGTTGATGGTGCGGTAAGCCGTTGACAACGATATGCAGGTCAATCGTAACGTGAAACGCTGTTTCGGTGCTTTGAAAGCGGCAACAGGTGTCAACGGTGGTTTCGCCGTCGTTACGCACGATGCGGCGATGATGTTTCCCCACCGCTGCAACACCGGCGGGATCTCGATTATGCGCCCATACTTCAAGTCGTGCGTCGGTCTTCACTTCCATTGCCGAACTCACGAGACTCGTGCCATGTGTATGGGTTCGTAGTCCGGTTCGGTCGCCAAGAATGTCGTAAACAATCTCCCACGGGCGCATATCAGGCGAGAGCCGATAGACATTGATCCCCGCATGTAAAGTTTCAAACTGTGCTTCACTGGCCGGTAATTTCCCTTTCTCTGCCTCTCTCACTGGAACAGTGGGCAGCTTCAACCACGATGAGTGCTCGGCATCTCGATACACGCTGTTGATCCCCGGATACGGGGTGGGCCAGAGGTTTGGGAAATCTGCGCTACATATAGAGAGACGAATGCGGTGTCCTGTTTCAAAACGCCAAGCGGTGCAGTCAAGATTAATCTCGATTTCATAAATCTCGCTCGGATTCAACGGGGTCGGATTAGTGAGGGATTCGCGACGCGTCGCGTTCAACACACCGCTACAGACCAATGCACTCGTGCCATCGGGAGCAACATCGCACAACTTCGCAACAAAAGCCATCACGGGTGCCGTGGAACTGACATGCAGTGCGACTTGCGGCCTGCCGATGATTTCCAAGGGGTCATCAATCGGCTCCGTTGTGTAGTTCAGTGAATGAATTTCATCGGGACGTTGATCCGTCGGCAATCCGAAGGGGACGCCACCGCTCCACAACCCACCTGTGACCCCGACGGTCGGACGGTAAGCATATTTGTCGAAAGACAACCCTCGATCCGGTGGCTGAAGACAGAGTTGACCTTTGCCCCCGAGCCAATAGGTCAGCGATTCGGCCGGATCTAGGGGGAACGATTCTTCTACACGCCAGTATCCGCGTGTTTCAGTTCGATCCGCACGCGGTTCATCGTAGGCTTGCATATAGACGCAAACCGGAGGCTCATCCATCACGCCGTTGTCCTCGCCCTTGAGCCAATAGTCGCACCAACGGACGATCTCGCGCAGGTGGTCAATGCGTGGTCCGGGGATAGCCTCATTGGGGTGCGTGTGGTTCCAGGGTCCCACGAGGACTTTTTTGGGCACAGTGAGATTTCTAAAAGTTCGCAACGGTGGGTTTGGATAGCCGTCTCGCCACCCACCAATCATGAAAACCGAACACTGGATCTGGTCGTATCGTCCGCGCAAACTACCGGGACGCCAATATTCACCATCGGTCTGATTCTCCAGCCATTTCAGCAGATAAGGGGTATTGTGTTCGAGGTGTTCTTCCCAGATTCGCGCCCAGTCTTCGCCGCTGTATTCGGGATATGGTGGCATCGCGTTCATGCCAATCATCGAACAGCCATACGCCCCGATATCGTAGTAGCAGCGCAGGGCACCGCCACGATAGTGACAATCATCAGTATAACGGTCATCGGTGAAGTACATAGGGATAATGGTCGTGAGGTGCGGTGGACGGTGGGCAGCGATCTGTACAGAAGTAAATCCGCCATACGATGCCCCAAACATCGCAATCTTCCCGCTGCACCACGGCTGCGCTGCAAGCCATTCGATCGCTTCAACGCCATCTTGCTGTTCACGCGGCGTGTATTCATCGGTGTTGACCCCTTCGCTGCTGCCTGTACCGCGACAGTCCAATCGTGCCCCGATAAACCCGTGCTGTGCAAAGTAGTTATGATAACCTGAATACGGGGCGGTGTCGTCTTTGCGATACGGTATGTATTCGAGAATCAGTGGACGCGGCGTCTGTTCCCAATCATCACTGTCGGGAACGTGCATATCCATCGCCAACCGTACGCCATCTGAGGTCGGAATCATCACGTTTTTAATGAAGCGAACCCCATTTTTCGGTAGGGTCATTTAATTCTCCCATATTATTGTCTGAACCACGGATAAATACGGATTACATGGATAAAAGATACTCACGATAACTTGCATAAGAACGCGCTACTACAAACTGCGGGGCAAGATGCCCCGCCTACGATGTAAGGGGCTATCTGACATAAGTAGCGCGAACTGTTAGTTTGTGGGAGGGGATCACAATCTAACAGATCGTGGTACAAAAGACCACTTTTACGAAATAGTTTTTGAAAAGGGGACTTGCCGATGAAAAACTTTGTTGGGTTTCACTCTATCTGTCTATAAGCAGGTGTTGTTATCCAACCGAACCTCTATTGGACTTGATAGGGATTCCTGTTTAACCGTTCAATCCAACCTACGGACTGAACTGAAGGCGCGTTAAGCAGCCGCTTCAGTGCCGACAATCTCCCCTGCTCGCACAGTGAGAATTGGCTCCCAACATCCCCCAGGTCGCTCCAGACCTTTGACATCTTGTAGCGGGAGTGCCTCTTCATTGAAACGCAACACGGCAAGGTCTGCACAGGCACCGGGCGCCAATGTCCCAACCTCCCCGGACAGCCCAAGGAATTCTGCGGGACACACCGTCACCCGCGCTAAGGCGTCCGCTTCGGTCATGCCGGCGGCGAGCAGCTTGGAAAGGGTACGGGGCAGATCGTGTTGCGGGTTGCTATCCACATGCCGGATATATTGGTCTGTCGAGATCGTGTCTGGAAGGAATCCGTTTGCGATTGCTACCTCCGCCACATCGAAGTGGAATGAGTTCATGCCGTGCCCGATATCAAACAGTATCCCTCTCTTGCGAGCCTCCCAAACTTCATCCTTGATACGTCCGTCTTTGACTACACAATCCAAATTGCTCTGAAAACAGTAGGTGATTACATCTCCGGGACGTAATAGTTCGAGTTGTTCTGCGAAAGGAAAATCTGGTTCCCGCCGTGTGCCAAAGAGCAGCGGACGATCCGTTTGATTGCCGGCTGCTAAGGCGCGGTTCAGAATTTCACGAGGATCATTATCACCGGCACAGGATTTGGCTATGTTGGCGGCAATGCCCCAGATTGCCTCGCCCCCATCTTCGATCGCTGCGACACAAGCGTCCACATCCACATCGTCCAAATTCTCGAAACAACCCCTCGTCGGTATCGATTCCCCTGTAACGGAGAGATTGATAGCCAGTCGGACGCGTGTCCGCGCGCCTTCGATGATAGATTCACGGTATTGGGACCAATTGCCAGCACCTGCATCCCCTTGGGAAAGTACGGTCGTCACTCCACGGGGGAGGAAGTGAATGTCAGGATCGACAGCGTACTTTGAGCCTTCACGTGCGGGATGGGCGTGCATATCCACCAACCCCGGCAGCAGCATGGCATCGGGGAAATCCAGTGTTTCCTGTGCGGATCCGTCGATCTGATCGCCGGCAGCGACAATGCGATCACCACGAACCGCAACCGCACCCGGTCCATCTAGTCCAGTCGCTGGGCATACAACACGCCCGGCGCGGACGAGGAGATCGTAGGCATGGGTATCAGTACTAGACATAATGATTCCTCCTGTCGTTCACTGCGATTGCTTGATAGCGCGTCCCACCGCCTCTATCAATCCGTCTACATGGCGAGTCTCAGTTGGCAGTGAGATCGCGTTCATGGACAATCCATGGCTCAAGAAATAACCTTCTGCCAACAGCGCGAGGAAAACGCGATGCGCCATCGCCTTGTCGGTGCGGGCGAGGCTGCGATAGTTGACGAGATCTTCGCTGGTAAAGTGAATGCTAAACACTGAGCCGGTGTTCACCGCTTTCGCTGCGATATTTTCACGGGCAAATAACTCGTTCAATCCAGCAGTCAACCGGTCAGCTAATCCGTTCAGATGGTCGAAAGCTTCAGGTGTGAGCTGTTTCAAGGTTGCCAAACCGGCAGCCATTGTGATGGGGTGTGCACTGAACGTGCCGCTCTGGAAGAAGCCGGTGCTGCCGCGCGTGCCGTCCAGTAGATCCATAATATCCGCCCGTCCACCAAATGCACCGACAGGGAATCCCCCACCGACAACCTTGCCATAGGCGGTCAAGTCGGGCGTAACGCCGTAGTATTCCTGCAATCCGCCTGTTCCCACTCGGAAGCCGACAATTTCATCCAGAATAAAAAGTAGGTCGTTTTTCTGTGCTATCTCCCCAACAAACTGCACGAACTCCTTGCGCTGCGGCACGATGCCCGCTTTGGTATCGAAAATAATGCATGCCAACTCATCACGGTGCTGTGTGATAAGGCGTTCGACCGACGCTTCATCGTTGAAGGGGAGGACAACAACCTCCTCTGCCGCGTGTGGAGACATCCCACCTGCTGAAGGGACAGGATTGGAGCTGTTTCGGAGCCCACTTTGTCCAAGGACGGAGCAGAACTGATTTCAACGACATCGTGGCTGCCGTGGTAGCCTCCCTCAAACTTAGCGATTTTAGTCCGTCCACTGACACCGCGCGCTAGCCGTATAGCATGTAGTGTTGCCTCAGTGCCAGAGTTGCAGAATCGGATTCGGTCTAGGGATGTCACCCGTTGACACATCTCCTCGCACAATTCTGCTTCGATGCCCACCGGTGCACCTAACGCAATGCCCTTCGCCATCTGTTTCTGGATAGCATCTATGACCGCGGGGTTGTTGTGACCCAACACCTGTGCCGTGTGATGATTGGCAAAATCCACATATCGCTGCCCTTCGACATCATACAGATAACACCCCTCGCCACGCGCCATTGTGAGGGGATACGGTTGATGAAAGTAGGCTCCTTTTGCCCCACCGGGCATCGTTTTTCGTGCCCGCTCAAAGAGTTCCTGTGACCGTGGGGTGCGCCCTCGATAGTTTTCCTCTAGTGAAGCCGTGACATCTTTGGTTGTTCCATTTGCCATTGCAATCTCCTTTTCCACATTGTTGTACAGGTTTGAAATTCAATCCTTAAAAAGTCGATTCCAGTCGTGATGTGATTGTGTAACGCGCTCAGGATGCTTGTGGCTGCGGGCGATAAAACCGGGAACATTCTCACGCCCCGTTGGAAGTCCGATTTGGTTGTATCGTGTATCGACACTCCACCTAACGGTGTCCGATCGGTTCGGAATTGACCGATGCACCAACCGCTCCGTCGTCATCAGGACATCGCCCACAGCGACTTCCCCCGCCACAACCTCGCAGGGTGGCAGATCAGAGTCGGGGATACCTTTGCCTCCCTTATGACCCGGTGTTGATATGAGACGACTATGTGGCAGCAATCCCAGACGATGCGATCCCCGCATCACCTCCATACACCCGTTAGCGACTGTGGCGTCCACAAGCGGAATCCAGAAATTAGCAACCAGTGTATCCCCCGCTTCCTCCGGTCTCAGGTATGCCAGATCCTGATGCCAAGGGATGACTGTTAAATCTTGGTCCGGCAGTTTGGCACGGCAGCTGAATTGGGGGTGCGCCAGAATCTCGGGACCTATCAACGACTCAGCGACATCTAGCAGTGCAGGAGCTGTTCTTAGCGCGAACATCCCAGCACTCATCGGCTTTTGACTGGAAAAGTGGTGATGCCAGACCCAGTCGGGCTCTGTGCAGGCTTTGCACACCTGCGCCAAACGGGTCTCAAATGGCGCATCGTCAAACCTATTTTCCGGATCGAGTACCCCCTGCTTTACCGCTTCGTCTACCGCTTCCTCGACTCGCTGCGCCAGTTCATCGATCAATGGTTGAACCGCTCCGCGTGGAAGCAGATCACGGATAACCAGAAAGCCGTCCCCCTTAAACTGTTGGATCTGCTGCGGTGTGAGTCCACTTTTCACGATTGATGTTTCGGTGGAAACGGAGTCTTTTGGAACCATAGCTCTCCTCCAATCGGCTCGAATAAAACTTTCCCACGACTTACGCAAAGTTAGTATACAAGGGGTAGATTTTTGATTTTTAACCCCCTAAATCCCCCTTGTCAGGGGGACTTATGAACGCGCTGCGTAAGCCCTACTTTCATTGGACGCTTTGAACGAGCCCCCATTTATAGTGGGCTTTAGAATTAATGAAACACGACAAAACGGTGCGGTTGAAAACCGCACCTACCAGGTGAGGGGCGAAAGTGTTTGTTTATTTTTAGAATTCAATATAGTGACTTACCTTTGTTGGAATTGCCGTTGTTGGCCTTCGTGCCAATCTTCTGGCAGGGGATGGAAAACTCCTTCGCCACAAGAACCTGATTCGATTTTGGCGGCATGCCCCAAACCTGTGACTTGGAACCGTGTCCCGTCAAGTTCCGGCAGGACATACCGGCTGAACCAAGACGCGAGTTGTTGGCGCATCTCCTTCACCAACGCGCTCTTCGATTTTTCGTCTACGAGGTTTTTCCGTTCGTCCGGGTCGCTCACCAAATCGTAGAGTTCATGGGGACCGTAAGGATAGCGGTGCACATATTTCCACTCTTGCGTCCGAATCATCCGGACGGGACCATATTCATCAAAGATGACAACCTCCTCCCGTGCGTCATCCGTTTCACCGAGTAACGCAGGTCGGAAACTCCGTCCGGGACGCAATGGATCCGCTGGCATCTCCAAACTGAGGTAGTCAAGCAAGGTCGGCATAAAATCGTACTGACTTGTCATCGCTTCCGTAACCCGTCCTTGTGGTATACCTCTGGGGTGACTCATAATAAAGGGCACTTTGACGGAGTTCTCGTACATATTCAGCGGAAAGGTGCCATTCCCCTTGTGCCAGAAACCGTGATGTCCGCAGGAATAGCCGTTGTCGCTGCTGAAGACGATTAGTGTATCTTCTCGCAAGCCGAGCCCTTCAAGTTTCTCTAGAATGCGACCGACGTTCAGATCCATCGCTGTAATCGCCGCAAAGTAGCCTTTTAACGATTCCCTGTTTCCCAGATGAATGCGAGCACCGGGGGTTGCCCATGGATGCGCCGCTTCTTGGGGACAGGTTTTGAATGGACAATCGTCATAAGAGTCTACAATATCCTGCGGATGACCGTCGAACGGCGTGTGAGGTGCGTTGTAGTGAACGCTGAGATAGAATGGTTGACTTTTGTTTGCTTCGATAAACTGCAAGGCGTCATCCGTGATGACATCGGTAACGTAGCCGGGCTGCACCTCCACAGCCCCATCCCGAATCATCTCCGCATCATTATACTTACTACCGCCAAGTGGCATTGCGAACCAGTGGCTGAAGCCGTGCTGTGGTGTCATGCTATCACCGAGATGCCATTTTCCACTGAGTCCGACGGTGTAGCCGTTGGCACCGAGCACGTCGGTGTAGCACGTCAAGCCTTCGAGATACTTCGCGGAATTCGGCGGCATATTCCCATCTCGAATCCAGTCGTGCACGCCATGCGCTGATGGGATTCGTCCGGTCATTAGGCTAGCGCGTGCCGGGGAACAGACGGGAGAGGTACAGAAAAAGTTCTCGAACCGAACACCCGTCTCCGCAAGCCGATCTATATTTGGTGTGCGAACTTCATCGTTTCCGCAGCAGCCCGCCGCCCAAGGTCCCTGATCATCGGTCAAAATAAAGATTACATTGGGTTGACGGCTATTGGAATCAGACATAAGTTGTGCTCCTTCTTCTTAGTTACAGTGGTGCAAGTGAAACGTGATGCGTGAAACGTGAGAGGCGAGTTTTCAATTTAAGTGTTTTATCACATGGGACCGATCCGTCGAGGGCCCCGGTCCATCGCTAGCATAGAAGCATCATAACTTCGTTTCATCAAGTCCATCTTGAGGCTTTGGGTACTTGGTGCCTCCCACAGGTTTTCAAACTCTCCCGGATCCGTTTCAAGGTCGTAGAGCTCTCCGTGCGCATGGCGATGGTACACCACCAATTTATGTTGCCTATCCCGATACATCGTGGCAAAGGTGCTGTCCGGTTGATCTAAGGCATCATAGAATTCGCAGCGGACGAAATCCCGGTGATCAGCGGGAGAAGCTTTTCCCTTAAGGATTGGCAGCAGCGACATGCCTTGCATCCGGTCAGGGACCTCCAATCCAGCCAACTCCAGCAGGGTCGGCGTCTTATCCAGCAGTCCGACCAACGCATCGCTTCTCAAACCACCCTCAAAGTGTCCGGGCAAAGAAAAGATGAGCGGCACACGGACTAGACCTTCATAGAACCGGCAGCCCTTCTGAATCAGTCCGTGATCGCCGAGCATTTCTCCGTGATCGCTGGTGAAGATAATCATCGTTCGTTCACGCTGTCCAGTCTCCTCCAGCGTCTCCAAGATACGCCCCAATACATCGTCGATTAGCTTGATCATGGCGTAATATGCCGCTTGCAGGGTTTTGGCATCGCGCCCGCCTGCTGAAGCTGCTTCAGCTGCTCCCGGTGACTGAGGCAAGATCGGGCTGCGGATATCCAGTTCCTCTGGAGGTCGTCCCTTTGATTGGAAATCAACCGCTTCCAGCTTCCGTTGTTGTTCCAGATCGCTCTCTCGGAAAAGGGGACCCGGCATATCCGCCGGATTAAACATATCCCTGTAAGTTTTGGGTGGATTGAATGGGGGATGAGGATCGTAGATATTTACGCTCACCAGCCACGGTCCATCCCGTTCCTGTCGGATAAATTCAATCGTCTTTTCCGCACACCACGTGGTTTGATGGAGTTCGGCAGGTACACCGTCAATACTTTTTGTCAATTCCCCCAGAACATGTCCTTTGGATCGAACCCAATCTGCGTAGTCGTGTCCGGTTTCCCAGTCATCACGGGGTGCATGGCTGTACTGCCAATATCGGTATCCGTCGTTCACGCGGGGTTCAATACGACGGTGAGCACTGGCGAGGTGCAGCTTGCCAATCAAGCCGCAGTCGTAGCCGGCGTCTGCGAGAAGGCGCGTCACAAGAGGTGGACTATCCGGAAAGTATTCGTTACCGTTTCCGTTGACGTGCACCGCACTCGGATACATGCCCGTGAGAAAACTCCCCCGGCTAGGTGTGCAGATCGGGCTTTGGCAGTAGGCGTGGGTAAAAGTAACGCCCTCCTCGACCAACCGATCTATGTTCGGGGTTGAGACATACCGGTTGCCTAACGCACCAATTGTGTCGTAACGTTGTTGGTCCGTACAGATCCAGAGGATGTTTGGACGTAGGTTTTCATTCTTTTGTTCGTTATCCGTAGGCATGTTGGACCTCTTCAAAATTGTTAGGACTTACGCAGTTGGACGTTCAAAGTCTCCGTTCCGGGAGTCTTCGACCTGTAGTTCCGCGATTTATCACCGACCCGGACGCGCAATCAATCGCGCTACTACAAACTGAAGTATTTTGGGCAACCACAAGAGTTGCCCCTACATTGAGATAATTGAGAGGTGTGCATAGGTAGATATCTTGGTCATAGTTGCATGATTTGAGTATATACATTGCGCTCCGCTGGAGCGTGAGCATTGGCTGTCTCGGCATTCTATAGACATATCGCTCCGCTGAAGCGAAAATATTGGTCGGGTTGTTGGGATTTTGCGTATTTGGTTTGCTGAAGGCACGACAATTCAGTGGCTGCTTTGCTTGGTTATCCGTGTTTTCTGCGTCATCTGCTGAATCCGTGATTCAGACAATAATGATGCACACCCATCAGATAATTCCTGTAGTTGGGTTTCCCAACTCGTTGGGCGAGGAAACCTCGCCCCTACGATTGGGCACTTATTGACGTATGGTGGTGCGTGAGTAATAAGTATCTTGTTGGGTTTCGCTGTCGCTTGCTCAACCCAACCTACGTGCTGAAACATGGACGTGCCTCACATAAATGTCAAAATGCCCTAAATCCTATCATTGACGTACTCCCACAGCTAAAGGATTGGGATTGTTATCCACTATGTTAGCCAGATTTACATAGGTGCCAATCAAATCTGACACCTATCGGGGACGCCATCGCCCCAACTACGGGACTCAAAATGAATCCCGATACTTTGTTCCAGAGGTTGATTGCACCCACACCGTCTCGGTGATACTGAAAGCCACAATGGCTGCAGTGGTAGTTACGGTTTGTGTGTTTCTTTCGATTGCCACACCGTGGGCAGGTCTGTGAGGTGTATGCCTCGGATACAAACTTGACCTTCAAACCCGCCAACTCCGCTTTGTAGCATATCATGGACTGGAGCCGGGCAAACGCCCATTGGTGAACCTTCTGGTTAGATACTTTTCCAAACTTCGCTCGCTTACGAATGCCTTTTAGGTCTCCAATCACTATCGTATCCGCCTTCGCCTTGATGCAGTCGGATATAAATCGAGATGTGATTTTATGTTCAGCGTCCTTCAGTTGAGCGTTCAACTTTGCCAGTATCTTGGTCTTAATTCGTTTGAGACGATACCAGCGATTACTTCGTTTGATACACCTATCCATTTTGGATTGGATATATGCCTTAAACTTGTTGATATACTGTTTGATAGCCCGTAACGCACGACCATTGTAGATTATGGTTTGTTCGCCGTCATGAGAGACTATCGGGTGAATCTCACCCATATCTATGGCAACCACTTTACCCGTCTCACGCTTGGGCGGTATTTGTACTTTGTAAACCAATGAAAAGTAGTAACTGCCCCGTTGGAAGTACATTTCTACATACACGGGCTTTACATCTGATTTGAGGGTGATAGCCACATTCCCTTTACCATTTGAAAGTCGGATAACACCATCTTTGAAAGTAATCCCATTTTGTATCCAACGCACCTTGTAGAAATGAGGTGTCCGCTTAGGAGGTTTTGCATCAGGATTGGACTCGACAGCACAAAAGTAACTCTTCAGTGAGTCAAAATAGGATTGGATTATCGCTTGAATCGTCTGGGAATGCAAATTGTACCCACGCAAACGCATATACTTTTGGACAGCACCTTGTGATAGCCAAAACCCTTTCTCGCGCTTGACTTTCCAGAGCAAAGACACAACTTTGCAATAGACACGACCGGACTCATGAGCAAGCATATCCAATTCAGGGGTCTTGTCGCATTTGACTTTCTTGGTCGTATACACTGGGATTGTCCTTTCGGTCTTTCGTTTTCCTGTTCGATAGGGTGTGGGAAGCACCACCGTGCGGTGGTGTCGAACCTTCCCACCGAAAGACAAAACAACTATACCATATTTCTCCTGCAAATTCAATGCTAAAGCAGTCTGTATAGGCTGCGCCCCAACTGCTCCAAACCTAAAGGATTGGGATTTAGACCTGAAGGTTTTTTCGCTAAGAAATCGTGCAACAGAAACCGAGTTTTCAAGAAAAGACTCGGTTTCTCCTCGCGCCATGCATTTTCTTTTTATATGAGTCAAAGACGTTGGTTATTTTCCTCCCTATAGATCTTGCATGGGCAAGATGATCTTACTCTTTTCCTTCGCTGAACGGTAGGTCGCTAAGACAACCTCAACAGCATGACGCCCGCCTCTGCC
Source organism: Candidatus Poribacteria bacterium (assembly GCA_965208425.1). GTDB lineage: Bacteria > Poribacteria > WGA-4E > WGA-4E > PCPOR2b > PCPOR2b. Next base: position 6,360,618 of record OZ242335.1, read on the forward strand.
ATCAATCAGGGGTGTTTTATCTTCACGAATACAGTCAACAAAATGGGTTAGTTCACCGACGACGCCGTGAGGTCCTGTGCGGTCAGGAGTGAGCCTCTGCCATTCCGATTCACCGATTTTTTTGAGGTATGCAATGTCGGCTCCCATATCGAGCCGAAGCGAGCCTTTCGATCCGTCAATGATGGTCTCGTTTGTGCCGCGTGCACCCATGAACCCACCCCATCGTAATATGCCCACTGCCCCCGTATCGTACCGAATGAGCGAAACGGTGTAATCTTCCCAATCATCGTGCCCGGAAAAGCTGCCCACTTCCGCTGCAACCGTTAGCGCAGTTCCGCCATACCAGTTAATGAGGTCGGATTTGTGGATCCCGTTCTCTAGCAGCCCACCGACACTTCCGTACCAAGTTGATGGACGTTCCCGTGGCCCCCGATAGGGACCGCTATAATCCGTCTCAATATAGGTCACATCCCCAATCTCGCCGTCATCAACCAACTGTTTGCCGAGGATATGCACAGGATAGAACCGGAGAACCTGTCCCACCATCAGGTGCGTCCCCGCTTTGTCTGCAGCGTCAATCATCGCGTCTGCGTCGCTGAGAGTGAGAGATAGCGGTTTTTCGCAAAAAGCGTGGACACCTGCCTCCGCCGCCGCAACGACAACCTCCCCATGCGCTACCGGCGGCGTTGCGACCACGACGCCATCCACAATTTCTAGCAGTTCGCGGTAATCTTGAAATGCACGGATTTGGTACTGTTCTGTAATAGCTTGTGCCGCCTCCAACCGGAGGTCTGCAACGCCGACAAATTCACAATTTTCAACTTGAGGCAGCGAATTGCAATGGGCACCGCCCATGCCGCCTGTACCGATAACGCCAATACGTGTCATCAGGACCTCCTTTAGGCGCGGAGAGCTAAGTCTTTGAAGTTCATTAGTTTATTGGTTCACTAGGGCGTGTTGATATTTTGCTGCCGCTAATCTCGCAAATACTGATAAGTAGGTTTATATTCATATTTCGACATCTTCTTATGCTAGGATCACAGGTTGGGAAACCTATGACTACGAAAATGTCGATTTTGGAAAATCGACCTACAGCAGGGCAACCACAAGGGTTGCCCCTACAGGACTCGACCCAATAAGAGTACTAATTCATTAACGAACTCCTGACCACTTACGCTTTACGCTTCACTGATAAGTCCCTCTTTTTGAAGGATGTCCCCAGCAATTGCGTAGGTTGTTCCGTGCATGGCAATGACCACCAATCCAATGCCCGATGCGAGGTAACCGCCCATATATAGATTCGGGATATTGATTGCCTCGTAGTTATGTGGCTGCGTCATCACCTGATGCAACTGGAAACGATAGTTGTCATATTTTTCGACCTGTTCCAGCGGTTCAAATCCGCTAAAGGGAGAGTAGTCTGCGCTGCCACCGATCTCCAAGATAACATGCTCGACTTCGATGGTCTGTCTTTCGCCCTGATGATCTATTGCGACAAGACCCGCCGATGACCCCTCTCTAATCTCGCGGAGGTGGCTTTGGTATAACGTCTGAAAACGGGGATCTCGGCTCTCCATGATCTCTGCAAGCCGAGCATAATAAGGCAGCCCGTAGCGGCTATCGCTGATTAACCGCCAGTGATTCTCAAACGGCTGACGCATCACGTAGTAGACCTGTTTGCCCGCATCGTAAAGTTCCGTTGCCGCCCAATCTGCCGATCTACCGCCACCGACGACAATCACCCGCTCGCCGGAGAAATCCTCCGGGCGATCATAGCTTTTCGCCACAAACGGAAGATCCTCCCCGGGCACATCAAGTCGGCGAAGGCTGCACCGCTGCCCAACGGCGTAAACGAGGTACTTGGCGGTATATTGATGGGTTGTTTGCGTCCCAACATCTTTGCTCGCCACCAGAAAGCCGCGTTCATGCGGCTCAATACGGACAACCTTTTCACCGGTATGAATCCGGTCGGTCTGTCCAAATCGATCAGGAATGCTGTGATAGTACCGCAGTAAGTCGCCCTTGATTATCAGATCGTTGACGTTTAGGTCAATCCCGTGTTCTTCAGCATGTAGCGCGAGCGGATAGAACGGGAACTCCATCCACTGTCCTGGTGACAGGGTCAAGAGATTTTCGGGGACATTGTTCCACAGTCCGCCGACCTCCTCTTGCGTGATGAGCAGGTAGTCTATCGGGGGCTCTTGGCGAAACTCCATTGCGATTTGCGTGAGTTCTTCAAACAGCTGTCTAGGGTGATGGAGAAGTCGGAAAAGATCCACGGGTGGGACGTTTCTGGACAACCCTTTGAAATTTAATCCCAGAAGGGTCCCTTTGACTTGTTGCAGCCCCGCAGCCAACTGTGGATAGCGCGTGCTGAACATACGACTTCCGCGAAAGTAAGGGTGCCAACCTCCCAACACCACAGCGAGCGGAAGCCCGGCAGGTCCCCCGCCCACAATAATTACAGTATGATGTTCTATATTCGGCAATCAATCACCTCGGAATCAGATGAAATTTTCAGAAGAACCTGTCCCCAAACCCTTCGTTTTACGTTTCACGAGTTACAACTCAGCCCGATAATAGAGACAGTGTGCTGTGATGGGACATTGGTCGCACTTCGGCTTGCGTGCGTCACAGATCCGGCGTCCAAAGGCAATAAGGTTCATGTGAAACGGGTACGCTTTGCCTTTGGGGATGATCTGTGGCATCAATTCATGCGCTTTTTCCGCGGTACAATTTGACGGCACGAATCCAAGTCGTTTACTGATCCGCAGGACGTGCGTATCCACCGGGAACACATCACGCCCACATGCGAAGGCGAGAGTAACGGACACAGTTTTGATGCCGATGCCTTTGTGCTGAGACAGCAGTGATATTGCTTCTTTGGTGTCCATCTCGCGGATGAACTCCAAGTCTAGATCGCCATATTCTGCTTTGAGCCATGTCAAGAAATTCTTGATTGTGCGACTTTTTTGCCCGCTCAACCCTGCAATCTTGATAGCGTCCGCAATTTCCTCTACATCAGCCCTGAGAACATCCTCCCACGTCGGAAAGCGTTCTTTAAGAATCGTAAATCCCTTATCACGGTTGACATCGTTTGTGTTCTGGGACAAGACGGTAAGCATTAAACAATCGAGGACATTTTCTTCTGTATCCGGTTCGGGGACCCCGTAAAGTTTTTCTAAAGCATCAGAAATCAACTCTGTTTTCTGCTCAAGGTCCAAATCATTCCTCCAATCTGCTTTGGTTCATTGGTTCATTAGTCGGTTGGTTGATTCATTCTTTTTATGTTCCCACCTTCGGATACACATGTCGCCCCTCTGGGGCTTTAGGGTATTTATTTATTCGTGTACTATAGACATGTCGCCCCGCTGGGGCTAAATGAACTGCTGAACCAATGATTTTTACGTTTCACGTTATCAACAGCTGCAAACTAGCACCATTGGTCATTAAGAGTTTCCAATGTCCAGTAGCTCGATACCATCCCGTGTGGGGTTGACTTGGAAGCGAATTACATACACACGATTTGGGGCTTTACCACTTTCACAATACGAAATAAGCAGCGATCCATCCTCCATTTGGAGTCCGCCGGGGTAGCCGTAACAGGACACATCAAGGGGAAGTTCCGGTGTCCAATTCACGCCTCCATCTTGGCTTAAGAAGACATATAGCCCACCTTGATAGGTTGTGACACAGACGAGGGTGCCATCCTCCAGCACAAACAATCGCGGTGCTTTGACCGTTCCACCCCCCCTTCCCCCCCGCAGGCGGGGGGGTATGATTTGTCCTGATTCTTGCCAACTCGCACCATCGTTGTCCGAGAAAAAGATACCACCATCGGGTCGGGACACCATGACAAGACGTCCGTCGCCAAAACGAGCGATCGCAGGTTCGTCCACATCTTTATCTTCACGCCGGATAGTGGAGACAGTGTGCCATGTCTTTCCGGCATCATCAGAGCGGCGAATCGCGCCAAAGAGATGATTCTCATTTTGATTTGAACAGTAGGTGGGCCAAAGGATACCTCCATCGGGAAGTTGAAACGCTTGGCCGTGACTTCTTTCGTAAAATGAACCGGGGCTGTCCAACCAAATCGGTTCACTCCACGTTGCCCCGCTGTCGGTTGATCTGATCACGCACTGTTGGGTATTCAACCCGTTCAGGTCTTTGCGGAAAGCCGGGGGCGCCTCCGGAAATCCATACCAAGATGCCTGTACATTAATGAAGCAGAGCACAGTGTTATCTTCGCAAACAAACAACGTAACGGGACCGTCATCTAAAGGAATGTCTGTAAGTTCGACAGGTTTGCCCCAAGTACGACCATCATCGGTGGAATGAACTGCCATTGAGCGTCCACCTGTGGGCGCAACAAAATCTACGGGCCAACCTTCAGCGGTATAGCGTTCGCGGGTCTCTTTCTCAAATAATCTCGGTGATGCAAACGAGGCGTGCCAGTAACCGGCGGAGTGAGCGAGTAACAGATTTCCATTGGGCATTCGTTCCAGTCCACTAGCCCAACCGATAAAGTCGCCGAGGCCGGGGAACGGGGAAGGACGATTGAAATCCCAACCGGTGGCACATACCCGTGCCTCTTCAGCCGTAAGCAGTTTTGTAGTGGTAGGAGGCATTTTTTCTCCTAATTTCGAGAACTGAGAAAGACTGAGTCATTCGTTCATCAGTACATTCGTTCATTAATTAACCAGAGAAAACGGTGGAATAGTGGAAAGATAGGATCTAGTTCCCAATCTGCCCTCCATTTGTTCTGTGACTGCTGTGCCCCTCAACAAAATCCAGATTTAAAGCAATCTGTGGTGAGTCTTCAATGCCTATTGCTTATACCGCTGCCGATGGAGGTAGGGATCAATAACAGCAGCCATGGCTTCCACAGCCAGATCTTCGCTGAGAAACTCTCGGATCTTCTCTGCAACCTTCATCGGATACTGAAGGGCCTCCGAATACGCCACATCGAGCACCGGAATATTGCGTTGACCCAACACCTGCTTAACCTCAAGGACCTGACGCTCAAAGATCTGGCGAAGCTGCACATCGGACAGGTTGCCGCCATCTTTCCCCTGACGCTGAAGCATCTCCCGCTGGGAGGCGAGTACTTCGTTGATGTTGCGTTCCATAAAGACAACTTGATAGCTGAATTGGGATGGCAAAAACGGTATTAGCTGGGCGATGATTTTTATCGCTTTGCCTTTCGCTTCGGACAACCACGCCCAATCACGCCGAAGTCGTTTCACCTTCTCGTATTCAAAATACCCACGCGGATTATCAGCATCCGCCTTCCTTACGCCATCAGTCAGGCACGGGTAGCTAGCGGCATCTAACATCTGCATCAGCATTGAGGTGCCAGACCGGGGGAGACCGGATACTACCGTGATGAGTTCATTCGTGCCTGAGTTCATTTGTCCATTTTAGTTCATTCGTTCGTTGGCTCATATAAAAAGAGAGTGCAAAGCATGAAGAGAAACCGAGTTTTCAAGAAAAAACTCGGTTTCTTTGCACTAAATCTTAACATGAGCGTCGTTTGTTAATGAACCAGTGAACTAATGAACCAAAAAACGAGTCTGAGGTCAAGATTCCTGTGAGAGCACTTTTTTCTCTAGCTCGATATACTTCTCCAGCAGCCGCTCCTGTTTTTTCGTTAGGGTAGTAGGGATTTCAATAACAACAGTGACAAGGAGATCTCCGTTCTCGTCTTCAGATTTTTTGATCCCCCGTCCGGTCAGCCGGAACGTCTGATTGGGTTGTGTCCCTCGTGGGAGGTTCAACACAATAGGATCGGTAAGCGTCGGGACATGGATCTCCCCACCTAGCGTCGCTGTCGCAAAACCAACTGGAACCTGACATCGCAAATCATATCCATCACGCTGTAAGACCGGATGTGACTTGACAACAACATCTACAAACAGGTCGCCATAAGATCCGCCACGTAAGCCACATTCCCCCTGACCGGGTAACCGTAATGATTTCCCGCTCTCAATTCCCGGAGGCGTTTTTACAAGCAAAGAACGCTCCTTACGGGTGGCACCTGCCCCGTGACAAGTTTGACATGGACGGTGAATGAGGACACCTGTTCCACGGCAGCGTTCGCATAGTTTATTCTCCGTTGCGTTACCCCGCAGCAACTGGTCAAGGATCTCGCCGTTTCCCATACAGTTAGGACAAGTTGATTCGGGCGAGTCCTTCTGCGCTCCTGTACCGTTACAACTGTCACATTCCTCGTTGCGATGAATACGGATAGACCGTTCTGTGCCCAACATGGCTTCAGTAAACGGGAGGGTTAGACCGGTTCTTATGTTGGAGCCACGACTTCCCTTTGCTCTAACTGTTCGCCTAGCTTTCGTTTTTCGTTTCGTTTGCGGACCGGCCCTAAATAGACCATCAAAGAAGTCATTAATTTTGGAGTCGCTATCACTAGCACGTCGAAATCCCCCATTCCCTTGACCTTCTGTATCCCTCCCTGACGATTGATCACCGGTGTGCTGCGGATTAAACTCGGTCAATGCCTGATAAGCCATCGATGCTTCTTTGAATCTCTCTTCCGCCCGTTTATCACCCGGATTTTTGTCGGGATGATATCGCATCGCAATTTTTCGATAGGCTTTCTTTATTTCGTCGAGGGTCGCATTCCGACTTATACCAAGGATTTGATAGTTGTCCTTCTTCCTCACCAATCTCTCCCCTCACATCCGCCACAACTAAACACTCAGGATTCTTTACTGCAATCTATGGTGGATTCAAAAAATAAAGGGACACTTTCGCCCCCCGGTAGACACGGTTGAAAACCGCACCGCATAGGTGCCGTGGTCGGTTGGAATGGCGCAGTTGGAAACAGCACCTACCAATTTGGAGTGTTTCATTAATTCTAAAATCTACTATAATTACAAATTTATGTTTATTTTTGGATCAGCAATACCCGCTTGGTTCCCTTGTTTGAAGCCTGCCGAACAAGTGCCTTTAGGTCAAGAATATCGTTGACGGAAACTGTTGGACGATGGAAGCGGAGTGCCTGCTTCATCATCATTTTTCGTTTCGATTTTGTATATTCGAGTTGGATAGATCCGACACGGTTGTGAATCTCACGGTCCTCAGGCACAGAATCCACTGAAAACAGAGACGGCAAATTAACGATAACCTCATCTTCAAAGGTAATTGCTTTGCCGAGGACAACCGGGTGTGTCCTGTTTTCTTCACTGAGCAATGCAGCATACGGATGCTTGACAAGCGGCAACTCAAGGACATACTGCTGACCAATAGCAAAGAGATAATCCTCACACCACCATGTGAGGACAATTTTCAATTTATCCTCCATAGCATTAAGTTTTGAGATCGAAACTTTTTCTAACTTCGCGCGGTCATCAAGCTCCATGTATTCATGGAGAAACTTTGATTGTTCATCAGGATTGGTATATTTCAATTGACTTCGTAGTTTTGTATTGAACGCTCCAGTTACGGTGAGTGTTTGCGTAACCTTTACTGATAGGTCATCTTCCACCTGTATCCGTGTCTCAACATCTTTGAGGTTTGCCGCTGCTTCGATGGTGGGACTTTTCGCAAATCGGTATAATTGCTCTCGCATTCCACCAATTTCCTCGGAACTTGAGGCGACCTCAATGGCTGTGGAGGTCCTCCTTTGTTCTACCTCTCCCCTTTTCTTCATAAGAAAATCGGGATTGACAATGAGTGCCCACCGATCCTGATCGCTGGCAGGGAGATCTCCAAACGCGCAGGTCTCCGCTGTCGCATCTAGCCAGATGAGTCCGCCGTTGCCGTTTTCCTCCACAGCGAGAATCATATGATTAAAATACGAAAGCGAGGGGATTTCACGGATAACTTTACTAGACTCGCCTGCGGAAATCAAAACCGGATAGGACTGGATGCCCACCGCCGACAGCATTGTGCTGAGCAGAGTCGTTTTATCCTTGCAGTCCCCATAGCCCTCCTTAAAAATTTCGGGTGCCGAGTGTGGTTTTATCGCCCATATTCCAAGTTCAATGCCGACATAATCAATGTTCGTGGCAACGTATTCATAGAGCCGTTTAATCTTCTCTTTTCGACTCCATGCACCCCTCAACAACGCCTTCGTTTTCCGTTCGATTTCTGGCGTCAAGTAATCTTGCTCACGGATGAGGGTACCGTACCACTCCATCAGCTTATCCCACGAGTCAAGGGATGTAATATTAATACTATAGGCAAGATCCTCAACAGCTGGCATAAATGCCTCTTCACGAAGTGGTGGGACATCACGCATTTCAAACGTATAAGTACGTGTATAGCGGGTCTCCGTGATTGTCGGTTCGACTCCAACGACTTGTGGACTGTTAATCTGGTAGTAGACCGTTTTCTTTTTTGGCGCGTGAATGGTAAAACGATAGTGTCGTACAGGCTCTGAGGCTTGAAAGTAGACCTGATGCCAAAATTCGCCCTGCATCAGATGCCCCCGATTGTTGGACGAGTAGGCATAGTCAATGATGCAACCATCTGACATCTCCGGCATTGAAAAGTGCATGAGGCGCGCATCTACAAACAACCCCGCTTCGACCGCACTCGGCGGCGGGATATTTTTTACGATGCTTCGCTGATCAAGGTCAACCGCACGACCATCGGGGGTGAGTGTTTGAGCGTGATGAATCGTTATGTCATCATTTCCGCGTGTGTAAGGTATGCTAACCTTACCAAATTTATGACCCATATCATTAAAGATTTTCACAATCCGCCGTGTCGAATAGATGTAGCTGCTGTCTTCGTTGACGTTCATCACCTCTGTTTCCCAAAGCACAACCGCACTGCTATCAGGATAATCATCTGCTCGCGGAGCATCTGCAAGTAACGCTTCAATCTGCGCTTCATCCGCTTCCGAAACGAAATTATAAGAAATAGAGGTGCGTTGGGATGGTGGTTCGGCAGCCTCATCAAGCATTTCTGTTGATTCATCATTGGGGCGATCCGAGTCTAGTTCGGCTAGCATGGAATCAACGAGCGCTGAACGACGTTTTCCAAGGTAGGTCCTTTGGGCAAGTGCCCCGTCCGAGGCGTTTGGTAACTCCTTACGTGAAGCAACCCCATCCCCATTATCGTCGAGGTGGGGATGCTCCGATTGAACAGAGCCATCGTTCGTGTACCACGTTTCCACTCGATTTTGGGTGTATAGAAACGCTTCTAACAGTGAAATCGCTCCATTGTCGTTAGCATCAGCCGCGCGATCAGAAAAGGCATCAATGAAGATATTCCCAAAACCTGACCGCATGTAGCTCTCACGCGCTGAACAAGCGGTGATAACTGTTCGTCCCTTCTTGCTCACTTGAGAGACGAGGCGCGCACTGTAGGGAAATCCGAAGATTAAAACCATCTGCTCCGCGGGAATCTGATTGATGAGCGTAGCCCATTCTACATCTCGGATATCTCGTCCGGGGGCGTTGAATTTCAGTCCGCCTCCGGTTTTGGTTGCGTGCCCCACCATGAAGAGGAGGAATCGATCCTCTGACTGTATCTGCGCTTGCAAGTCAGCGAAGGCAGCTTCAACCCCAGCTTTCGTCGATTTCGCATCAATCAGATCTGACCCCTCCGGACCATCTTCAAACAGGAAGGTGATATGCTCCGGTGCATAGCTGTACTCCTCCACCAGCAGCTCACGCATTCGTGTGGTTGCGTTCCAAAACTCATCGTAAAAGGATTTTTCACCGCCAACGCCGCCAATAATGAGTGCGTAATCTTCGGCAGAAGTAGCCGGTGTGATGAACAGCATGAAATTCAAAAGCAGGCAAACGCCAAAAGCAGAAAGTGTGAAAGTGTGAAAGTGAGCAGGTGAGCAAAGATAGGAGCTGCTACCCGTTACTTTTCTCCCTTTCGCCCTTTCTCCCCTTCTCACTTTCATTGCCTTTTCTCCCTTGTTCCCTCTCATGACGATTTCTCCTCCCGAATAAATGTCCCACTTTTCCCGCCAGTCTTTTTGACCAATCGAATCTCAGAGATTTCCATCTCCCTGTCTACCGACTTGCACATATCGTAGACTGTCAAACCGGCGACAGAAACAGCGGTCATAGCTTCCATCTCGACACCTGTCCGCCCGACGGTCTGCACCTCCGCCTCAATTTCGACACGACGTTCCGCTTCATTGATTGACAAATCGACTTTCACAGAGGTCAGTGCAAGCGGATGACAGAGGGGAATGAGATCCCCTGTGCGCTTGGTCGCCATGATGCCGGCGAGACGAGCCACTTCGAGGACATCTCCTTTTGCGAAACCCTGTTCAGCGATTAACTGGAGCGTCTCTAGTTTTGCGGACACATGCCCCCGTGCCACTGCAACTCGCAGCGTTTCCGCTTTCGGCGTAACATCAACCATGTGGGCATGTCCTTTTTCGTCAAAATGCGTGAGTTTACTCATTATACTCTCCGCCCGAAACCATCGCTGTCACCCGATCAAACTGTGGCTTAAGCGCGGGATAAAGTGCGCGATAAATCTGATAATATTCCTCATAAATTCTCACATTGTCAGCGTTCGGCTGCGTCGATGAAGTGATTTTGATAATTTCATCTGCTGCGTTCTCAACGCTGTCGTAAATCCCCGTTCCAACCCCCGCGAGAATTGCTGCGCCAAATGCGGGTCCCTCGGCAATGTTAATCGTGACCAATTCGGTGTCGTAGACATCGGCTTGGATCTGTCGCCAAAGTGAACTCCGTGCTCCACCGCCTGTGGCGTAGATTCGCTCAATGGGTGTTCCTAACTCACGAATAATCTCTAGCGAGTCACGTAGGGCGTAGGCGATGCCTTCCATTACCGATCGAATCAGATGGGGTTTACCGTGCCGCAACGTCATGCCGAAGAAGGACGCTTTGGCGTTTGCATCCGCGTGTGGTGTCCGCTCGCCTGTGAGGTAGGGCAGAAAAATCAAGCCCTCGCTGCCAACAGGTGCTTCTGCTGCGCGTTGGGTCAAAATCTCATACGAATCAACGCCTTCTGTTTTTGCAGCTGCAACCTCTGAGTCACCCAAATTATCACGAAACCAACGAAATGCACCGCCGGCTGAAAGTACCACGCCCATCAGATACCACTTGTGCGGAGCAGAATGGCAGAAGCTGTGTGCCTGTAGATTTGGGTCCACTTTGGCTTCATCGGTATGTGCAACGATCGCTCCCGACGTTCCGATACTCGCCGAAACTCGCCCCGTACTGACAATCCCGTTGCCAACTGCGCTACAGGCGTTGTCCGCCCCACCTCCGACGACCGGAGTCCCCGCCGGGAGACCTGTCAATTCAGCGACCTCAGCGGTAATTTTTCCACAGATATCAACTGACTCATACACGGGTGGCAGAAGTGATGGATCGATATAGAGTTTATGCAACACCTCCTCAGACCAGCGTCGTCCCCGCACATCGAACAGGAGCGTTCCAGCTGCATCGGAAACCTCCGCGGCGATCTCGCCCGTCAAGCGGAACCGGACATAGTCCTTGGGGAGCAATATTGTGGCTGTCTTTTCCAGAATCTCTGGCTCGTTGTCTCGTACCCAGATTACCTTTGGTGCGGTAAACCCCTCAAGTGCGGGGTTACATGTACTCTGCACCAGCAGATCCTCACCGACAGTCTCTGTGATGTAATGGCACTGTTCTGTCGTTCGCACATCACACCATAGGATCGCCGGACGCAGGACACTGCCCCCACGGTCCATCAGCACCAAACCGTGCATCTGACCCGAAAGTCCCAACCCCCTGATTTCCTTGGGTGAAACCTGCGATTCGGCGAGCACCCTTTGGATAGATTTTACCGTTGCCTGCCACCAATCCGCTGGGTCTTGTTCTGCCCACTTCGGCTGAGGTGTATGTAGCGGGTATTCCTCTAGGGCGCTGGCATGGAGTTGACCGGTTTCATCAACGAGAATCGTCTTCGCCCCTGTTGTTCCGACATCAATACCGATGAGATATGCCATAAATCATTTCCTGAAAGCCGCGCGGCGCAATATGCTAGTGAGTCCCTCCTCTTGAGATTCGCTTCATTGATCGACAGATTGCCTTTTCAGAGAGGTAAGTGGAACCAAGAGATCATCGACGACAGGCTGCCATCCGGGCAACACGTGAGATTGGACTCGCGCGCCATCCCTGAATTGTTCAACGGTCCTAGATGAATCAGAGATGAATTGCACCACTTCAATCGTGCCCTCCCTTGAACGTACAAGCCAGCATTCATCGACCCCCATCCGTTGATAGTCCGCGAGTTTGTCTGAAACGTTTTGCTGTGATTCGCTCGGAGAGACAATTTCGACGACCAGATTTGGTGCGATGTCAAGGAAAGGCAGGGTTTCCATATCCTCCAACCCTAACTGTGTAATCCGTTCAAAACTGATGTAAAGCACATCTGGTTGTCGAGTCCGCAACGGTGCTCGACTAATCATGATGTCAACGGGGGCGTACACGACAAGTCCCAATAGGTGCTCATCCACATAATTCGCCATCGGTTGAAAGATTTTTCTCGAGTGCCATTGGTGTCCGAATAGCGGCGCAGGTTCCATTATTAGTTTCCCGTCAATAACCTCATATCGCTGCATGGTTTCTGGCAGCGCAAGGTAATCATCGTAAGTCAAGCGTGCTTGTTTCATCTAAAAAACTCCTTTAGCGTGGAAATCCAGGCATTTAAAGACAATAAAACGCTAGGACATAGAGACGCAAAGGAAAAACCTTGTGCCCTTGCAACTTTGCGTTTTGGCTCATGTAAAGAAATCGTGCAACAGAAACCGAGTTTTCAAGAAAAAACTCGGTTTATCTTCGCGCTTCGCACTCTCTTTTTATATGAACCTGTGTTTTATCACATTTCACGCCTTATATTAATGTCGCACCACACGCCCTGGTAGTTGACCTGTGGGATTTCCGTTGTCGATCACCGGAACACCGTTGACCAATACCCAGTTCACACCGACTGCCGGCTGCACCGGATCTTGCCATGTCGATCGGTCAGCAACGGTCTCCGGGTCAAAGACAACCAGATCGGCAGCCAAGCCTTTGGCGATTCGGCCACGGTCTTTGATCCCAAAACGCTTCGCTGGAAACCCACTCATTTTGTAGACCGCTTCCTGTAGGGACACTAGCTGACGTTCTCTCACAAAATGTCCAAGGTATTGCACGAAGCAGCCGTATCCTCGCGGGTGCGGATGGGGAATATCGTAGACGCCATCGCTAGCAATCATCATTCGCGGATGGACAGCTGTGCGATCAATTGTCACTTTGTTATCTTCGGGTGGTGTCTGCCAAGGGAAGACAAATGTCTCTATCCCTTCCTCTTCAAGCATCAGATCGTAAGCAAAGTCCTCGCGGGATTTACCCACACTTTCGGCGGCTTCCGATAAGGTCATACCGATGAACCGACCAGAAAGGGTATAGCCGACAATCTGATCTCCTCGTCCCAACTGCTCTCGGATATGGGGCAGGCATTTTTCTCGGACGTCCGATCGCTCTAAATTTGCTAAGACCTCTCCAAGACTTCCCGCTTGGAACTCTGCCGGCAGCATCAGCGCGAGATGGGTCATCCCCGCGGGATAGAGATAGGACTCAAAGGTCAAATCAATGCCCTCGCGGTCCACCTGTTCAAGCAATGCGGCACTTTCATCATCTACCCGCTCATGAGAGATATGGACAGGAATACCCGATTGTTGGGCAAGTTCAAAGGTCTCTTCCCACGCTTTTTGCCGTCCAAGGATTCGGTAACGGATATGTGCGGCATAGATCGCCCCGTATGAAGCTGCGAGTTTGCACAAAGCCACAAGTTCACGAAGATCCGCATGGGCACTTGGTTGGTAGTCAAGCCCCAAGCACAAGCAACCTGCACCCGCTTCCAACCATTCACGGGTCGTTTCCACCATAGCATCCAGTTCTTCATCAGTAGCTGGTCGGGGATCCCACCCCATCGCCCCCAAACGAACCGCACAGTGCGGCACCTGTGGATAAACATTGGCGGGAGTATTGCCGGGGAAAATGCTCAAATAATCTTCGACAGTATGCCAATCAAGGTTGAGTTCCGTATCCCCAATCGCAAACTGCGTATAGCGCCACATCTCCCGCGCTCTGTCCGGCGGAAGCGGTGCCCACCCGAACCCATCTGGTGCAGTAAGCTGAGTAGTCACACCCTGACGGACAGCTCCAATCTGGTCTCGACCGCCCAACAGTGAAATTTCCGAATGGACATGAACATCAATGAAACCGGGACTTATGACCTGTCCTGCCGCATTGATACGCTGATTTGCCTGTGCGGAATCTAATTTTCCGATGGCAGCGATCCGGTCATCAATGACCCCCACATCGGCGGGGAAAGGCTCGCGTTCGCCTGTGCCATCGACAAGCTTTCCACCATGAATAATATAGTCAAACTGCATCAAGTACTCTCCATTAATGTGTTGAGGAGATTATTCTGCTAATTATTTCCAACCTCTGATAAATTCAGATTTTCGATTGACAGAGAAAAAGGAATCAAGTATGATTTATTCAGGCTTAAACATAAATCCAAGTTGCTTTGAGCCCCGATCGTAGTATCGGGGAGGAGAAATGCACGAATGTACAGTAAATTTCATCTTTTCGGGCTTTTTATAAAACTTTTTGCTCTTGGCATCATTTTTGGTGGGTGCGATGATGCAGGCTCAGGTGGAAGTGGATCGGTAAGCCTACTCAGGAGTGAGCCTGTGATTCTAGATTCTGCCCTCGCGATTAGCGTTAAGGATGAGCGTCCGGATGGAATTATCAATTCTTTCTTTAGGGACGAACGTATCTACTTATGGATCTTTTGGGTGAACGTCAAAGGACGGCATACGGTCAAAGTCAACTGGTTTGCACCGGAGGACAGCTTAGACGGCCCACCCTACCGAGAGGACCAAGAAACCTTCACCTCCTCAACGGGAGATCAGATCACATGGTTTTTTATTGATCCACCTTCAAATGGTCTTCCTGAAGGCGATTGGCGTGTTGACATTCTCTTAGATGGGTTGTTTGAGCGGAGCCATCTGTTCTTTGTCAATGAATAAGGCAAGATTCGCAAGATGCCATCCATAGTTTTACATTAATTCCCGACCAACAATCAGCCGATACGCCTCCAGATACTTCTCACTGGTTTGACTGATAACCTCCGCAGGCAACTCAGGTGCCGGGGGTTCTTTGTTCCATCCAACATCACTCAGATAATCGCGGACGTACTGCTTGTCAAAACTGGGTGGAGAGCTGCCGGGCTTATATTCGTCCTTGGGCCAGAAGCGAGATGAATCGGGGGTAAAGACCTCATCAATGAGAATCAGTTGACCGTCAATCTGCCCAAACTCAAACTTGGTGTCGCAGAGGATAATCCCGGACTTTTCGGCATGTTCGCTTGCGGCTTCAAACAGCGCGAAACTGGTCTGCATAATTTTTTCTGACAACTCCTCTCCAATCTCCTTCTCCATCTCCCCAATTGAGATGTTCTCGTCGTGTTCCCCCTGCTCTGCTTTTGTAGCGGGCGTGAAGATAAGCTCTGGCAAGCGCTCCGATTCCGTTAGCCCTGCCGGTAGCTTTTCCCCACACACCGTTCCATCCTCTTTATACTCCGACCACGCAGAACCCGCGATGTATCCCCGCACGACGCATTCGATATCGATTCGATTTGCCTTCCGCACGAGCATTGAACGCCCTTTAAGCACCTCCGCATCCGCTTGTAGCACGTCAGGATACTGTGAAACATCGGTGGAGATGATATGATTATCGACGATTAATCTTGTGTAATCAAACCAGAACTCAGAGAGTCCCGTCAGGATTTGTCCTTTGTACGGAATTCCATTCGGCAACACAACATCAAATGCCGAGATCCGATCCGTTGAGATGATTAATAATTCCTCACCGAGGTCATAGAGATCTCGGACTTTACCTCTGTTAGCAAGATTAAGGTTCGTTAGGTTTGTTTCTGTGACAACGTTTTGTGACATTAGCAGTTCCTTATAAGATTTGTAACTCGTACCTAAAAGTTACTTTGAATTTGTTTGACTATTAGTTTTGCCAAAGGTTAAGGTGAAGGCATTATGCAGAGAGTGTGCAAATGCTTTGTTGCTCGCAACACCAGTAAAAATTACTTTCTTCTTATCTATATCTAGTCTTAAGATTCGCTCTTCTGTCAGATAATTTTTTGCTGTCTCAATTTCAAACTCGACCCAAGTAGATTTTTGAAGAACAGATTTACCGCTGTAAATTAAAACAAAATAATCTGATGAGCAAATTCCTTCCTTTATCTGTTTACGCAGATTGCCATTCAAATCGAGATTTTCTCTATCTATCCATGGAATATAGCCGTCAGATCTCAGTTGTTCTGCTATACTGTTTACGACTAGCGCATCCACCCAAGAATAGCTGATAAATACTCGCTCTTTCATGTCTATGATCTTCCTGAAGGGGGCGACGACGGACTTGGAGTGTTATCAATTTCATCTGCTCTTGCTTGATTTCTTATGTTTTCAATCTCAGTGGCATAAGTTATTCGACGTTCTTCAGAAGATCTTCCAAAACTATCAGGATTATACTTCATGCGCCGGACAGCGGTATAAACAGCGGATTCGTGCAATCTATAACGCTGAAAATTCGTCTGAACTTTAAATACAGAATGCAAACCGTAGATGATTGCAGCAAATGCAGCCATGATCTGAACCAACAAACCTGCTTTAGATGAGCCGTCAATATATGTCACCAGGTAAGGAATAGATAAAGCTACGATAGTAGTCCAAAATACAACATAGTAATGGAACCAGCCGTAATGCCAAGCTCGTTTTTGCCAAATACGAAGAACCGGGATTATCTGTTTATAGTGTTCTTCCAACCACAGCTTGAGATCTTCTTCAATAAATAGTGCATCATCAAATTGCTTTTTGCTAGAATCGACCTCTACACCTTTGTTATCGGAATCAGAATCTGTTTCCCCAATCTTAAACCGCGGTCTCATTCGTATGGCAATCAAGACAGCAGAAAGAATTGCTAAAATCGGGAATACTATTATAGCCACTACCCACTTATCATCTGTGAACATCCAGTCCTCTCTTGACTTCAGGAACCATACAGAACGTCTGCTCTTTTGATTCTTTATTTGTTCATCAAAGGCGATGTGGATTGGTGGATTGACCTACTCTCACTAAGGAATTGGACTTCTTAGATGAGCATTAAGCGACACAGATGGAGTGAAATTTGACACTTATGAAAAACACCATAGTCCCTATTACGAAACACCGTCACCTCCTGGCCACTGATTGCTCCCACGCTATCACAGTGATACGCAAATCCACACGGTTTACATTGGTAGTAAAAAGTTTTCCTCAAAAATAGACAAACAATATCTCCAATATTCAACCGCGTATGTTTTGACTTCCTCCGGCTGACCTACCACTTCCATATAACCCCGAATCCACTCAAGCAAAAGGTCTTGAGATGCCTTTTTGACAGCGCAGCCTTCTATATCATAAGCGATATTGCAAAAATTGTCCAGATCTTCTTCATCTAGGTCAAAATCAACCTCACGATATAGGACTAAATTCACCATCAGTGCAATCGTGAGTTGCCGGACGATATCAACTTCGGTGTCCGGCGGATAGCCAGCGGCAAGAATTTGCTCTTGCGGTAATGTTTGGAGATAATTGAATCGGAGGTTGATATAATCTAGTTGTTGATTGGCGATGTTGATATCGGCAAGACTCATCAAGGACCGGGGGTTGGTGGATAGCTGATTAAGTGAAATCTGTGGAGCATCAATCGTGAGTTTCCGCTCGATAATTGATTCCAGAAAATCGCTTTCCCATTCATTATAGGCGAGAATCTTCTCTTGCTCGACAGTTTGCATCACCGGTGAGACGAGGACCGCTTTTTCAAGTGTATTTCGGGCGCGTTCTACCAGCTTATCAACAAGCGTATTGCCGATTTGAAAGAACCTAACCAGCCGATTGCTGTTCAACAGGCGAACCGATTTGTCGGGTGCGCCTTCGCAACCGTATTCCAATCCCAAACTTGTCAAGGTAAACGCTTCTTGAATCTGGCCTCGAATCTCCGATCGCGAGGAGAGGTCTTCCACTTTGATGGCAATCAATTTTTGTGCAAGGGAGGCAATATCGTGGTGAATCTTGTCTAGATGTGCAGGTGAAATCTGCCCTGTGTTTTGTCCATGTGCGAGTGTTTGGGCGAGAAACAGTCTAGTATCGTAATGAGTCAGCGCGTCAGCTTCAAGCATCTTCCGATTCCTCGTCAACTTTAGACCCCTTCTTGTCTTCTAAATCTAGTTGATCGAGGTCTACTCTTTCGAGAATCTCTGCTTCGGTGATGTCAATGCCAGCTGCTTTATCGCGTTCCTTGACTCGTTCTTCCTGCGCCTCTTTCGCGCGGTCAAGCGACCCCCAGAGTTCCTCACCTAACTCATCTTCCCGATCTAGTCCAAAGAGTTCATACAACACCCGAACAAATAGGTCGGCATCCGCTTCCCAGATTGCATCTATGATTGCCTTTGCCCGTTCATCTGAATAGTCAATACCCGGTGTTGATGGATCGACCAATCCCTCCTCAATAAACAGTGCTTTGAATTCTTCGTCCATCTCAACGCGCCCACGCAACAGACCACCGAGAATACCAACATCAATTTGGGAGAGCATCTCTCCAAGTTCATCTACCTCACACTCTGACAACTCAAAAAGCCACAAATCAAGTGTTTTTTCATCGAGTGTACCGTTGCGCCACAAGACGAAATCCATCATCTCCTCAAACTGATCGGGCGACAGACACGGTAGCAGCGCGGACGCTGTCCCTGTACCAAGCCTTGTGTCCAAGATCTGCAACACATCTTCCGCTGGACTCATCTGGATTAACTCGGTACAATCTGGCACAAGATAATACAACTCCTCTCGTGCCTTAGCATCTCGTACGGAGGAGATGAGTTCCAGTTGCTGGTCTATTGTGTAACCTTGAAACAGCACTTCAGCCGCGGTCACCGACATTCTTAGCAGTTTCTCGGCTTCAAGGTGTGGGTTGATGAGCTTTGCACTACTCACGCTTATATCTTTCTCATTGATTGGAAATCTTAGTAGTTCTCGTGCACAAAATTCAGGTTCTTTATCGCTGAAGCTATTGGATCACCGTTTGCCGGCGTTTCGAGGACAAACCAGCCGTCATAACCAATGGCGTGTGTGGCTTCAATAACAGCAGGGAAGTCAACTCCACCTTCGCCGGCGTGGCTTCCTGCGGTGTCTTTGATGTGCATCTGCGCGATAGCGTTTCCAAGCTGGTGAATCTCTTTGGCAGCGTCATATCCGAGCCCTGTGGCATTGCCCATATCGTAATATACACCAACCGCCGGGGAACCAACCTGATCGAGAATCTGTTGGTGTTCACCAGCAGTTAGCGTCGATTCTAACGCAAGGCAAACGTTATGTTGTTCCGCTGTTGCTGCAGCAGCCTTCACGCCGTCAATGAAACGTGACGCCGTTATATGCTCCGTTTCAATCTGACCATCACCGAAGAACGGCACCAGAATAACATGCGCTCCGAGTTTTGGACAAACCGCTGAGAGGTGTTGCAACATCGCGATTCCTTCGGCTCGCGTCGCATCGTCTGGGTGGGCAAAGGTATATGCAGTGAAACCGCCCGGCGAGAGTGCCGGTGTTTCAATGCTAGCCGCGTCGGATAACGCCTTGATGTCGTCCACACCGGACTCGCTCCAAAGTGGGTGCTCACGATAATTGGCACCGATACATATTTCCACGCCGTCAAAGCCGATCTCTTGCGCTTTGCCAAATACCTCTTCAAAGGGCAAACCCAACATTCCGTCTCGGATGCCAACTTTCATATTTTTCTCCTATAGGGATCAATTCATGATAGGAAGGGGCTACTTCTGAAATAGTTGCGATATGATACCATCTTTGAATTATGAGTGTCAAGAGCCGTATGTGAGAAACCGTCCCAAGGTTCGTTTGGTAGACGCTTTTCGATTGTTCACTGCCTTCACCTATGCTATCATAATGAAAAAGTGGACCGGTGAAGGGCATACGATGAATTGACGAGGAAATGCTTTCTTATGAAACAGCAGCTTTTTTGTACCTGTTGTTTGGTTTTTATCTCAATTGGAAGTGTGGCGGGACAATGGGCGAAAATTGATCCGACGGAGATTGAGAAGATGATGCAATTGCCTCAAGATGATTGGTTAAATCTAACACTGATGGGCACGAAAATCGGGTATGCTCATATCTATATGGAGAAATCAAGATATGAAGGTGAGGATGCCATTCGGGTGCGTGCTGATATGGTGATGGAGCTCAAGCGCACTGACACCGGATTAAGACTTGCAACAACACGAATCTCATACGTCGGTATGGACCTTGTCCCGCGTTATTTTATTATCACTTCCAACGAGACAGGACAAGAGAAGTATGTCGAAGGGCATATCAAAGATAGTGTTGTCCATCTAGAGACAAACCTTGCAGGAAAAATAACCCGCGCTCAAACACCTATTTCAATCGATACGATTTTTGAACAGATGATCGGTTACTTTGTCCTGCAACGTAGTATCCAAATCGGTGATGTACATACCTTGCAGGTATTCAATCTGGACCTCATGAAGCCCGTGAAAACAGATGTCAAAGTCCTCCGAAAAGACCAGATCAAATTTGAGGGCAAGCCAGAGCCGGTTTATGTCGTCAGTTACACAATGGACATCATGGGTGGACTCACGACAACCCAGTGGTTAGGCCACAATGGCGCAACGTATCGGATGGAGATCGGATTGATGGGACTAAACATGGTCCTGGTGAAGACCGATATGCAAACGGCACTCGGTGAATCGGGAGAAGTCGATGTTATCCTGAATACAAAGATCTTCGCCCAAGGGGCACGCCCAACTCCCCATGCAGGTCGTTTGAAAGCACATTTACGGTTAACCGAGGGACAGTTGGATAAGGCAGTAATGACCGATAGCCGTCAGAAACTGAAGGTTGATAATGACCCACGCCATGGAATACTTGAAATCAATATATCTGAAATGAATCCAGAGGCAGCACCAAACTTGCCGATACAGGATCAACATGGCGATGAGGAACTCGCGCAATTCTTGAAATCAACCGTATATATCCAAGCGGAACACCCAGCGATTCGGTCAAAAGCCAATGAAGTAATTGATGGGGAGACGAACGCTTGGAAATCCGCAGAGAAGCTATGTCGATGGGTGTATAAAAATATCCGTGACAAGAACCTGAAAATTGGGTTCGGCTCGGCATTACAAACGTTAGAATCGCTGGCGGGAGATTGTACGGAACATACAGTTCTAATGATTGCAATGGCACGCTCCGTTGGTATCCCTGCGCGGGTTTGTGCAGGGCTTGTATTTCAACGCGATGCTTTCTATTACCATTTTTGGCCCGAAGTGTATGTGGGCAAGTGGGTTGCGATGGAACCAACGCTCGGTCAAATCCAAGCAGATGCAAATCATATTCAACTCGCCGGCAGCGAGTTGGAATCCGATTCTATGCTGGAGTTCGGCGAAGGCGTGATGCGGACTCTAAATCAGCTTGAGATCGAGGTGCTTGAGTGAAGCGGAAAGAGAAAGCGAGAAAACGAGTCCTATTTTCCCGTTTTTCCGTTCTCTACTGTTCATATTTCACGCCTTACGTTTCACGCCTTACGTTTCACGCATCGCGTCTCATATTTTACACACTTCTAATCTTGTGGATTTTCGTCGCTGTTGCCGCTGCTAAATCTCCGCTCCAAATTATCCAAGCAAGCACGGATAGTCTCCTCATCAAATTTGAGGTACCGACGCTGCAATTCAGTTCGCAAGAAGTCAATGGACGCACCTTCGCGAGTATCTCTTTTACGGGAGCAACCCTCACGACAGATGTAGGACGTCCTAGCCTGCCTGTTTATCGAGAATTAATTGGCATTCCTCTTGATGCTTCACCGCATGCGACCGTGATTGATTCCCGGCTGGAAGTCCGCCAAACCGAGCGCATTATCCCTACTCAATCACCGGGGGTCGCCAGCACCCAACCAACGCTCATCATAGACAGGGATTTTTATAGACGGGACCGCCCATACCCAACCAAACTGGTCGAAGCAATACCGCTTGGACTTATCCGTGGACAACGGGTTGCACGACTTCAAATCCAACCGATTCAGTATAATCCTGCTAGATCGCAGCTCAAAATCTATCAAGAGTTATTAATCCAAATCGATTTCAATTCTACGCCCACCCAATCCTATCAAGGCTCAAAGCAGTTTGCTATCCCTTCCCCCATCATAGAACCGTCGCAGGCTTTTGAACAACTCTTTCAAGCAAAGCTGCTCAATTACAATCAGGCAAAGGTGTGGCGACGTTCACCCCAAAATGCTCCCGCTGCCCCGGTGGCGCAACACGTTAGTAGCCCCTCAGATAAATATAAAATCCCGATCAGCCGAACAGGAATTTATGAAATAACACATAGTGAACTCCGGCGTGCCGGTGCCAATCCTATGGGTATTACGCTTGAGACCCTTAAAATGGAGAACCGTGGACGGCGGATCGGTATCCACATCTTTGATCGCGATACGGATGGTAAGTTCGATCCGGACGACTCGATTGTGTTTTACGGACGAGCACTAGTTGGGGATAGGTTTACCGACACTAATGTGTATTGGTTAAGTTGGGGTGGTGTTGGCCGCTCACAGGTCAGCGTTAGAGACGCTACTCCAAAAACGTCGAACGCGCCCACCCTGTTTGCGTTCAAAAAGACCGCACGCTTTGAACAAGACCGTAAGTATGACAGGCTGCTTGATGTGAAATCTGAACAGGCAGATCACTATTTCTGGGAAAGCCTGATAGGCGGAACAGATAGTAGATTCAGCCAGAAGGATTTCCCGATTCAACTACCTCATGCAGCAGGTAGGCAAATAAATCGTAATGCCGAGATTCGGATTAAGTTTCAAGGCGCATCACGCGAAAGGAATGCAAGACACCGGGCACGTATTCTGTTTAACGACGCACAACTTGGACAAGTTGCTGAGTGGCGGCAGCAGGAGGCACCGTTAGCTGTACGTAAAATCGAACCACGGCGATTCAGTAGTTCAGAGGATATGAATGTGCTGAGGATTATAGCTGAGGACCGCAACGGCACATCGGCAGGCGAACCCGATTTCTATTTAGATTGGTTTGAAATCGACTATTGGCATACCTTTGAGGTCTCCGAAGGAGCACTTGCGTTCAACTCAGACACCGAGCCACGACAGACCGGACGCGTTCATTACCGCGTGACAAACTTTCTTCGTCCAGAGGTCGATGTATATCGGATTCAAGACGACAGTATTGTTGCAAAACTTGTTAACGGTAGGGTTGAACGCAAGGAGGGGATTTTCCAGCTAACCTTCGAGGATAGTGTAATATCGCCAACCAACTACTTTGCGGTTGAGCGAGGACAATACTCCCAAGTGGATCACATTGCCCTCGTTAAACCGTCAGTAATCAGCAATCCCGCGAACCAAGCGGATTACATCATTATCGCTCACAGAGAGTTTATAGATGCCATCCAACCTCTTGCAGCCTATCGGCGTTCACAGGGCTTATCTGTTATGATCGTTGATGTCGAAGAGGTGTATGACCAATTCAACCACGGAATTTTTAATCCTCTCGCCATCCAGAAGTTTTTGCGCCACACCTACACTCATTGGCGTACTCCTAAGCCTACATACGTTCTGTTGGTCGGCGATGCACACTACGATTACAAAGGAGCAGTCGTCAAGCGATATCGGGAGGCACTCAACAGGGACTACGATCTCTATCCAATCTACGTACCAACCTTTCACGGTTGGGCACCAGCGAGTGGGGAAACCGCGATCGACCACCATTTTGTCACTATCAGTGGTGACGACCCGCTGCCGGATATGTTCATAGGGCGACTCCCGGTACAGTCACCACATGAATTGGATGATATGGTAAAAAAGATTATTAATTATGAGGCAAAGCGGCAGCCCGGCTCATGGCAGGGCAGGATGATGCAGGTTGCGGATAACGAGGTGAACAACGTCGGGGATGACATTTTTGAGCGAGCTAGCAAGCAGCTTATTGAGGAATATATTCCTGTCGGTTACGATACCCGCCAGGTATATCTACGACAGATTGGGAGTCCAGAGCGCACCAACCAAGCAATCTTGACGACAATCGATGAGGGCGTTCTCGTCGTCGAATATTCGGGGCACGGTGGTACTCAAACGTGGGCGGATGAGGGGATTTTCCGTATTGCGGACGCGGAGGGGTTACAAAATGTGCACCTACCGTTTATCATCACAACAACGTGTCTCAACGGGCAATTTGATCAACCTCTGCAATTTGGGCAACACAGTTTAAGCGAACAATTTCTGATGGGCAGCGCCGGTGCTATCGGTGTCTTGAGCGCAACCCGTTTGACCTATGCAACAGTTAATGCAGGATTCGATAAAAATCTCTTCACCTCCATCTTCACAGTTAAACCTTCGACACTCGGTGCAATCATCGCCGATGCAAAAACGCAGTTTATGATGACTGCACCACAACTTTGGATCCCCGGCGTAACGCAGTACACCCTCTTCGGCGATCCAGCAACGCGCCTTGCTGTGCCAGAACTGAAAATTCAGGCCGAGTTGGAGAGGGTTGTGGTCGATCCAAACAAAGGGCTAATCATCCGTCATAATATTGTTGGTCAACATCAAGTGTCACCAATTACAGGAGTAATAGAGTTTCGTAAGGCGATCGATTTCAGCACAGGAACAATGTCAGCACTCGCCCTATTTGCTAACGATCTAGATGATGATTTTATCAACGATCTCCAGCAACAACGGAACAATATTCAAGTATGGCAGGGTGAGTTCGGCGCGATTCGTATTCCCATTCCAGAAGATGTCCCCTCCGGACATGGTATCGTTCGCCTCTTCGCTTTTGATGATCAGCGGACAGCGGTTGGAGGGGTGAAATTTTGGACGTATAAACCCGTTGTCCTCGAAGTCCAAGAAGATGTCGATCCACTCACTAACACGCTGAATCTCTCCGTCCTGATAGTCGATAATGAAGTCCCCACAGGACTGAAATCAGTAAAAGTAGTTTGGAGTGATACTGTGGAATCCAAGGAACGCACCATGGTGATGATACCCCATCCAGCACCGCCTACTCCCACGGTGAACGGCGGACGGTGGTACAAGCTGCAAACCACAATTCCCTTACCGAAAGGTGGACAGACGGTG
The DNA here is from genome assembly GCA_965208425.1 of Candidatus Poribacteria bacterium. GTDB lineage: Bacteria > Poribacteria > WGA-4E > WGA-4E > PCPOR2b > PCPOR2b. Next base: position 6,385,826 of record OZ242335.1, read on the forward strand.
CAGTATCAAATCGTGGTAACTGATCGCACGAATCATACCATTAGGACCGACAAAAAATCACTCAGAACGCCTGAAGGAGCGAATATTGCCATCGCTTCAGCAGTGATCGCTCCTCTCCGCTACACTTTTTCAAAGGAGAAGAAATCCCATACACTTACCGCCAAACTGATTAACGATGGCGGGCAAAACATTGATGTCCCCATTGAAGTTTGGTTCGCTAAAGAAGATCCAGATCGGGATGAAGATGGTCAAATCGATCGCGAAGCAGATGTACTTGGGCGTATCTTGGTCAGACCTGATGCATGGCATTCAGGGACAACGTATTTGCAAGAAACAACAGCAACGCTAATTCTCACTAAACCATTATCTACCGGCTCTCATCGGATCCATGTCTTTGCAGATCCAGAATCGCCCGACGATGATCACGAGGATGGGGTTATCGGCAAGCTTGATGAGCCGCGCTCGTTTGATAACAAAGGGTCCGCATCTTTTGTGATCAACGAATTTACCCTGAAGGCTGATGAGGAACTCACCGCGTTCAGCCTGGATCGGGTATTTGATGTTGTGTTTCCAATCGGAGCCAGCCTTGAACGCACAGAAACGCTTTCCGTTAATGCAATCGAACCACCTATCTCATTTCAACCCGACCTCCGCTTTGTTTCGCTTCCTCGTGTATCAGCATTGCAAAGTGGCGCGTACCAAGTTGAATTGTACTCTGACCATGAACAGCTGGTCAAACCTGCTGCGCTCAACTTCCGTTTCGATATAGAAGCTTTGAAAACTCGCTTACAGACAAATTGGGGACTGAACCCTGAAACAGCGGAATCCAATCCTATATTACAAGGAGCGGTCAAAAAACTCACAATCTATCAATGGGAAGCAGATATTAATGCTTGGAAGCGGCTTCCCTCTGAGATACTACGCGACAGCACTGGAAACTTGGTATCGGAAAAATTTGTAACATCACCACAATCGGAAAATAGAAGCGTTCAGAAATTACGGACCTCCTATATTCGGCTCAATCCAAACCTCACGCCGGCAGGGAGATGGGCAATTCTTTTCCTTGATGAAGATCGGTATCACGTCCTGCTTCAACGAAAAGGCAAAAGGGAAATCGAGGAAATCGACCAAACCGGGCGTATTGGTCAGTCCCTTAGAGACGAAGGAGTGGGGATTGAGTTAAAGATTCCCCGACTTGGAGCAACAGATGCTCTAGGTAGAAATCAGATCTTTGAATTCGGCGATGTGTTGACCTTTGAAACTGATGTCAGTCCAAACGGAGATGTACAACTTTCAGCACTACAGAGTACCAATCGTGGCGAAGGTTCTGCGTATGTGAGCATCAGAAAGAAGAATCAGATTATTGATAAAGGGGGGCAGTCCGATGTCAGTGATTGGGTGATTTTCTTCCGGGATAGCGAACACTTTGAGCTACGAAATGTGCGAAACGAGTTGGCACTCGATGCGACAGGAAATCCCGCCATGGGGAAGGTTGATCGACTTTTGATTCTTGACAATCTCGGAATCGAGGTGTTCATTAGGTCTACGATGGTTTCAGGACTTAAAGAAACTAACAATCCACCTTTCCAGTTTGGAGACAAGTTTAAGTTCCGCAACACTACTGTGAGCATTATTTTCGCCAAAACCAAAGAACTCTCCACTTTTGCACTGATGCAGAGTTCAGACCAAGAACCTCCCAAAATCCAACTCTGGGTGGACGGAGAAGTACCGAGACCCGGCAGCACTATTCCACCCCGTCCGCAAATCTCTCTCCTCTTGACGGATAAAAACGGGGTGGATATGGACAGTTTCAGCCTAGCAGTGAGCAAGGACGGGGGAACGTTTGAAACAGTTGATAATTTTGAGATTGGGAACGGGCAGGCAACATCGGTTTCCATCCGCTACAAGCCAACGCTGTTCATCAGCAGCTACCGTTTCAGAATTAGGGCAAACGATCTCACCGGGAACACACTCGGCGGTGAGAACGGATTCCGTGAATTTACCTTCTCTGTGGTGGAGCAACCTGACCTTGAACCACCAACGGTTGAAATCCATGTCAACGATGAAATGCTGACGGATGGAGAGATTATCCGCGAACAACCAAAATTTGAGATTCTAATTGTTGACGAAGGTGGGATTAATCCAACGACAATTCAACTCGCCTTCGGCTCAACAACCAGTCCACTGTTTCCATTACCTCAAGACCACTACGAACTTGAGTTCAATGTTGTCCAACCAACGCAAGCGCGGATCTCCTTTGAGCCTAATTTGGCAAATGACGAGTACCAACTTCAAATCTTTGCCACGGATGCTAGCGAAAACACGATTGAATCGCAAGTCTACCGTTTCCATCTTGAGGAGTCTGTATCCATCACTCACTTATTAAATGTGCCGAATCCCATACGCACCAATACGGTTTTCACCTATAACCTTGCACAAGCACCAGACCAAGTCATAGTTAGAATCTATACGGTGAGCGGTAGGCTCATCCGGACAATCGAAGATGGTTCAACGAGACGGGGCTACAATGAAACCGATTGGGACGCTCGCGATGAGAACGGCGAACGTTTGGCAAATGGTGTTTACTTCTACAAAGTCATCGTTAAAACAAACGCACACAAAATCGAAAAAATTGGACGATTGGCAATTTTGCGCTAACGATGTGAGCCAATCTTTATATTGCTGAATCAAGTTCCGGTTTTGGAGTTTTGCCCCATTTTTCACCATTTGCTTTTTCTTGCGCTTTATATGGAGATCGGTTATAATGTATTGGTTTTTTATTTAGCCTACGGTTAGGTCATAATGCGCTCGAATGCTTCGCTTATTCTGAACTATGAAAACATCTCCCAAGCCACAATCAATCGCCTCTCTTTGTACTCCCGGCTTTTAGCGACGCTTGAACTCGAAGGGGTTACGGTTGTGTCTTCAAAGGAGCTATCAGAACGCACCGATTTTACAGCGACTCAAATCCGACGGGACTTAGCCTATTTTGGGCAATTTGGGAAGCGTGGGATCGGTTATGAGGTTGCTGCGCTCAAACAAGCCGTTGACAAAATTCTTGGCGTTCATGTTCCGCGAAAAGTTGCGCTCATCGGTGTTGGCAACTTGGGAAGTGCCTTATTGGGGTATCGCGTACTACGGGAGCACAATTTTGAGATTGTCGCGGCATTCGATAACGATCCGAGTAAATGGGATCGGGCCATTAATAATGTTATGATCCAGAACATTGTGGAACTTGCTGAAACCGTGCAATCTAAGCAGATTGAAATTGGTATTATTGCTGTGCCGCTTCAAGCAGCGCAGAGCGCGCTCGATTGTCTCGTTGCAGCAGGGATTAAAGCGATTCTTAATTTTGCGCCAGCGCACCTGACCGTTCCGCGTCATATTAAATTGAGAAACGTTGATTTATCTATAGAACTTGAAGGGCTTTCTTACTTTTTGCAGCATCAAGGACCATAAGGAGTATCTATGAGTCACTTTCCAATTTATCGTCCGAGACGGCTTCGCGCTAACGAGAATCTCCGGCGGCTTGTTCGAGAGACACAACTTTCCGTCGATGACTTAATCTATCCAATGTTTGTCGTCCACGGAGTTGATGTTGCATCGGAGATCCCATCAATGCCGGGGTGTTACCAATTCTCGGTTGATCGGCTCGTCCGGGAAGCAAAGGAGTTGGCAGCCCTTGGCATTCCGGGGACGCTCTTATTCGGGATTCCAGAATCCAAGGATCCGGTCGGCTCGGAAGCCTATGCTGACGATGGCATTATTCAGCGAGCCGTGCGAGCGATCAAGGATGCAGTCCCTGAGCTGCTTGTAATAACCGATGTCTGTCTCTGCGAATATACAGATCATGGGCACTGTGGTGTCATCCATGAGGGCGAGGTACTGAACGATTCGACCCTAGAATTATTGGTCAAAGAGAGTTTGTCCCATGCCCGCGCCGGTGCAGATGTCATCGCTCCGTCCGATATGATGGACGGGCGGGTCGGTGCAATCCGTGAGGCGTTAGATGAAAACGGATACGATCAAACTCCTATCATGGCGTATTCCGCAAAATATGCGTCCGCGTTTTACGGACCCTTCCGGGAGGCGGCTGAATCTGCCCCGCAGTTTGGCGATAGACGTGCGTATCAGATGGATCCCCCGAATGTAGAGGAAGCGTTGCGGGAGGTAGCTCTGGACATTGAGGAAGGTGCGGATATCCTCATGGTCAAGCCTGCGCTGTCCTATCTTGATGTGCTCAGTCAGGTAAAAACGCATTTTCAGGTGCCGGTCGCTGCGTATAACGTGAGCGGGGAATACTCAATGATTAAAGCCGCCGGACAAAACGGTTGGATCGATGAAAAGCGGGTTGCGCTAGAGGTGCTCACCAGCATCAAGCGTTCAGGCGCAGATATAATATTGACTTACTTTGCAAAATCGGTTGTGGAGTGGCTCGCAGAATAAATGAAAGGAAGAAAACACGTTGAATAACGCCAAATCTTTGGCAGCATGGCAAAAATCACAGCAATTTATTCCAGGCGGCGTTAATAGTCCGGTAAGAAACTTTAATAAGGTTGGTGGTAGCCCCCTCTTTATCCAGCGCGGTAAAGGTTCAAAGGTCTGTGACATCGACGGTAATGAATATATCGATTATTTGGCATCATGGGGACCGCTAATTTTAGGGCATGCACATCCGAGCATTCTTGGGGCAATTCAAGGCGCGGCGGAGAACGGTACCAGCTTCGGAGCAGCAACGCCATTAGAAACGGAACTCGCCGAACTGATTGTTGACGCCTACCAGTCGATCGAGATTGTTCGATTGGTCAACTCCGGCACAGAAGCCACGATGAGCGCAATCCGCGTAGCACGCGGATATACCGGGCGTGATAAGGTCATCAAGATGGCAGGCTGTTATCACGGGCATGTTGACTCACTCCTCGCCGAAGCGGGGTCAGGCGTCGCAACCTTCAGTGTTCCAGAGTGTATGGGCATCCCAGCAGACTTCACACGACACACCCTTGTTGTGCCATTCAATGACGCTGATGCCGTGCGAGATGCAATTGAAGCGAATCCTGATCAGATCGCTTGCTTAGTTCTTGAACCGATTGCAGGCAATATGGGCGTGATCCCACCACATGACGGTTATCTTCAAGAATTGCGCGAGATTACCGCCGAACATGGCATCCTGCTCATTTTCGATGAAGTCATCACCGGATTTCGCGTAGCGTACGGAGGGGCACAGTCCCTCTACGGGGTGACACCCGATATGACCTGCCTTGGCAAGATCATTGGTGGAGGAATGCCAGTCGGTGCGTATGGCGGAAAAAAAGAGATTATGGCAAACGTCGCCCCACTCGGCGGTGTCTACCAAGCAGGAACGTTATCGGGCAATCCACTTGCGGTGTCCGCCGGAATCGCAATGCTGAAAACACTTTCCGAGCCTGATGTCTATGATCAACTTGAGGCGCGCGCTGCTGCCCTTGCAGAGGGACTCCAAGCAGCCACCAAACGCCACGGAATTGATGCGTGGCACAGCCGAGTCGGGTCAATGTTGATGTTCTATTTCACAAATGAAACGGTTACCAATTATGAGAGTGTACAGACCTCAGACACCGAGCGCTACGCATCTTATTTCTGGAGCTTGCTTGAGAACGGAGTTTATGTCGCCCCATCTCAGTTCGAGACCGGCTTTGTTTCATTGGCACATTCTGAGGCAGATATAGACCAGACAATCCAAGCAGCCGATGGAGTGCTATCAAGACTTTAACGAAAAAACCTTTAGGTCTGTATCCCAATCCTTTAGGTTTGGAGCAGTTGGGGCGCAGCCTATACAGACTGCTTTAGCATCGAATTTGCAGGAGAAATATGGTATGCTTGTCTTGTCTTTCGGTGGGAAGGTTCGACACCACCGCTTGGTGGTGCTTCCCACACCCTATCGAACAGGAAAACGAAAGACCGAAAGGGCAATCCCAATGTATACAACCAAGAAAGTCAAATGCAACAAGACCCCTGAATTGGATATGCTCGCTCATGAGTCTGGGCGTGTCTATTGCAAAGTTGTGTCTTTGCTCTGGAAAGTCAAGCGCGAGAAAGGGTTTTGGCTATCACAAGGTGCTGTCCAGAAGTATATGCGTTTGCGTGGATACAATCTGCATTCGCAAACGGTACAAGCGATAATCCAATCCTATTTTGACTCACTGAAGAGTTACTTTTGTGCTGTCAAGTCCAATCCTGATGCAAAACCTCCTAAACGGACTCCTCATTTCTACAAGGTGCGTTGGATACAAAATGGTATTACCTTCAAAGAGGGTGTTATCCGACTTTCAAATGGTAAAGGGAATGTGGCTATCACCCTCAAATCAGATGTAAAGTCCGCCTATGTTGAAATGTACTTCCAACGGGGCAGTTACTACTTTTCACTGGTTTACAAAGTACAAATACCGCCCAAGCGTGAGACGGGTAAAGTGGTTGCCATAGATATGGGTGAGATTCACCCGATAGTCTCTCATGACGGCGAACAAACCATAATCTACAACGGTCGTGCGTTACGGGCTATCAAACAGTATATCAACAAGTTTAAGGCATATATCCAATCTAAAATGGATAGGTGTATCAAACGAAGTAATCGCTGGTATCGTCTCAAACGAGTTAAGACCAAGATACTTGCGAAGTTGAACGCTCAACTGAAGGACGCTGAACATAAAAGCACATCTCGATTTATATCTGACTGCATCAAGGCGAAGGCAGATACGATAGTGATTGGAGACCTAAAAGGCATTCGTAAGCGAGCGAAGTTTGGAAAAGTATCTAACCAGAAGGTTCACCAATGGGCGTTTGCCCGGCTCCAGTCGATGATATGCTACAAAGCGGAGTTGGCGGGTTTGAAGGTCAAGTTTGTATCCGAGGCATACACCTCACAGACCTGCCCACGGTGTGGCAATCGAAAGAAACACACAAACCGTAACTACCACTGCAGCCATTGTGGCTTTGAGTATCACCGAGACGGTGTGGGTGCTATCAACCTCTGGAACAAAGTATCGGGATTCATGTTGAGTCCCGTCGTTGGGGCGATGGCGTCCCCGATAGGTGTCAGATTTGATTGGCACCTATGTAAATCTGGCTAACATAGTGGATAACAATCCCAATCCTTTAGCTTTGGGAGTACGTCAATATATGAAAGGGAGATAAACGGAGAAACAAAAAAGAGAACAACATGAAGGTTATAAGTGAGAGAATCAACCTTCACGTTTCACGTTTCACGTTTCATATCCATGTCAACACCAAGCCTTAGCGAAATTTGTCATTTTATTACAGACGACTTACAGGCTGTCGAAAAAAAACTCAGTGAGAAAACTACGAGCCATTACGAGTTTGTTGATCTTGCTGTCCAGCATGTGGTCGAAGGGGGCGGGAAGCGGCTGCGCCCAATTCTGCTGTTGCTCTCCGCGAAAGCGTGTGGATACCAAGGCGAGGATGCCCATACGCTTGCAGCAACCGTCGAACTGATCCATGTTGCGTCGCTTGTTCACGATGATGTCCTTGATGAGGCTCCTATCCGTCGAGGACGCGAAACATTACACTCCAAATGGGGCAATAAAGTGGCGGTGCTCGTTGGGGACTATCTCCATGCCCGTGTTCTATCAATGCTAGTTAACCGGCGCTCCGATGATCTTGCGATGGCACTTCTCTCCGACGCGACGCATTCGATGTGTGAGGGAGAGGTCATCCACGCCTATAAAAATGGGGATTTTGACATTTCGCAGGACGACTACCTAAAAATCATCGACCTGAAAACGGGCAAACTTATCACAGCCTCATGTGCGATGGGAGCAGTGCTTGGAACACAGAATCCGCAAAGCCTCCAAGCTTTGACAGAGTATGGAGAGGCTATCGGTGCAGCATTTCAGATTATCGATGATCTCCTCGACCTTGTGGCGGATGGGGAAACGTTAGGGAAGGAACCATTTAACGATCTACGCGATGGAAAACTGACATTTCCAATGATCTATGCTCGCGAAGTCTGTACAACCGAAGAGAGGGCGGAACTCGAACGGCTTTTTAGTTTACAAATGGATGAGGTTGGGGCAATCGAATGGATTGAAACACTGGTTGAACGCTATCAGATTCAAGCACATTGCCGTGGGGTCGCTCAAGAATATGCCGATCATGCGAAATCCGCTTTAAATGTGTTGCCCAAAACGCCTGCAAGAGATGCACTTGCACAACTTGCGGACTACGGTGTATCTAGGGATTGGTAGAAAAATAATACGTAAAGGATTATTTACACAACTACTGTCATTTCGTAGACATGTTTTTTACGTATTAGGCATTACTCTCCACAGACCCAGAGGATACAGAGAAGAAAAGCCTACAGCGACCTATTGTGTTACTTTCATACTATGTTCTATCCAGCGTACCTGAACCTCCAGAATCGCAAATGCCTCGTTGTGGGCGCAGGGCTTGTCGCTGAACGAAAGGTGCTCTCTCTGCTGCGCAGCGGCGGGGATGTAACCTTAATCAGTCCCGAGGCAACGCGAGCTAATGCGGATTTGGCACGAAGCAATCAGATAATCTGGCATAAACGTAAGTTTCGGTCCGGTGATACGGAAGGGATGTTCCTTGTCTGTGCGGCAACTGATCTGCCAGAGATCAACACACAGATCTTCAAGGAAGCACACGAAGTACACGGAATCAACCTTGTCAACGTGGTCGATGTAATCCCTGAATGTACCTTTGCAGCGGCGTCTGTAATTACGCACGAAGACTTGACGATTAGTATCTCTACAAGTGGCAAAAGCCCAGCGTTGTCCAGACGTATCCGAGAATATCTTGAAGCGAAATTCGGAGCGGCATCTCTTTATAATGAATCATCTGAGTCAAATTTCAACCTGTCTAAGGACAACGGACTTCCGTATCCGGTCTATTTTCTGTTAGAGAATCGCCATTGTGTCGTAATCAGCGATTCGGAGGAAATGAGTGAACCGCTTACACAAAGATTAGATCTATTGCTGCGTTGCGGTGCATCTGTCGATCGAGTTGCCCCGAACCCTGACAACTTGGAACACACGTCAGATGCCTTCCTTGTGTTGGTTGACGATTTCGGGACTGGAGATGTTGCCTTGGGGAATCATAGTCAGCATCAATTAATTGAGTTTATCAATGCTTCAAAATTTAGCACATTTATTACACCGCCTCTGGTGAGAGACGGCGATATGATTATCGGCATTTCCGATAATCATATTCAGGAGACTGACAGAGGTATAAACGGGGCGTGTAAAACCGAGTCTATACAAACCCAGCTTGCCCATCAGTTTGAAAATAACGGTTATGGGGAGTTTATCGATTTTCTCGGGTCGCTACGCCCTACGGTGATGGAATCTATTCCCACCCAGAAAGGTCGTCAGCGATACTTCGATCACCTCATTGATCAGATACCTGGAAATAAAGGGCAGAAGTGCTGCTTAGGTTTTGAAGACCCTAACTGTGCGGTCAAATGCACTTTCAATATGATTCGCAGCGGGCAAACAGACGCTGCTCATCAATATGCCCTTCAACGAATCAGCGGATAAACTTTTGAACAAACGCGTTTCTTGCATTTTATGTCCCGATGAACTCACTATTCTTTCACACGCTTTTGCTGGTCTATTTGGCGGCGAGCATACTACATATTCTTTTTCTTACAACAGGGAATCAAAAAGTCGCAAAATTCGCCTATTGGCTGACAATAGGAGGATTTGTGCTGCACTCGTTCTTTATCATTCTGCGCTGGCAGTACGCGGGACACCTGATGGCGCACTGGTATGATTCAACCTCCTTTCTAGCGTGGGCGATTATCTTGATTTATCTGTGCATTGCACATCTGACTCGCCTCCGCACGATTGGAGTTTTTGTTGTTCCAGTCGCGTTTATAGCCACTCTAGTCGCTTACACGCTACAAGCTCAAGAAAATACTGCGATTCCCGCTTATCTGCAAAACTACTGGCTCATCGCCCATTCTGCCGTGATTTTTTTAGCTTATGCCGCATTCGTTGCCGCGTTTGGGTTTGGACTGATGTATCTGATTGAAGAGAAGAAAATTCGTGAGAAACAGCACACGCTCATTTTCAATCTCCTACCCGCACTTGGACGCTCTGATGAACTTTGCCACAAGTGTATCTTCGTTGGCGTCATTTTGATGACGATGGGCATCTTTATTGGGGTACTTTGGACACAGTACGTTACAGAAGTCAAATGGACATGGGTCGATTCAAAAGTCATCTTCACAATCGCCACATGGCTTATCTATGTGTTACAACTCAGCATCCGTCAAATTCTCGGTTGGCGCGGACGCAAAACTGCTTATTCTGCAATCATCGGTCTTGCTGCCGTGTTATTTACCTATGCAGGCGTTAATCTTTTTTTACCGAGCATACACGCATTCTAACAGATGAACCAAATTGTTACTGTCGGCACCAGCCATCATATTGCATCGCTCGATTTTCGAGAACGGTTGTCGTTTTCTGAAAGCCAGCTTACGGCAGCTTTCCAACTTTTAAGGAAACATCCCGATGTTGGTGAGGCAGCAATTCTCTCGACCTGCAATCGTGTCGAAATCTATGCCGTGACCCATAGCAAAGATGGCTGCGCCGTTCTTTCTGACTTCCTATCAAATTATCATCAGATTGAACCACAACAACTAGGCAAGTTTACATATAGCCATCAAAATCTTGATGCCGTTTGTCATCTCTTTAATGTAACTGCAAGCCTCGATTCTATGGTCGTTGGCGAACCTCAGATTCTCGGTCAGGTGAAAGAGGCGTATGCCCAATCACTCACTGCAGGAGCAACCGGCGATATCCTGAATCGCCTGTTTACCAAAGCACTGAGCGTCGGCAAGCGAGTCCGCACCGAAACCAATATCGCCGCCGGTGCGGTATCCATCAGTTACGCAGCGGTTGAACTTGCCAAGAAGATCTTTCAAAGTCTGGAAGATAAAACGGTTGCCATCATCGGTGCCGGCGAGATGAGTGAATTAACCGCACAACACCTTGTGAAGAACAATGTTTCCAAAGTCATCGTGGCGAATCGAACATATCAGCGTGCGGTTGACATCGCCAAAAGATTTAATGGGATTCCCCTAGCATACGATGCAGACTTGAGTTTCCTCGTCGAAGCAGACATCGTGATCAGCTCGACCGATGCACCGCATTACCTAATTGACCGGCATTCACTCGCAGAAATTATGAGACAGCGGAAGCACCGTTATATGTTCCTGATCGACATCGCTGTACCTCGTGATATCGACCCTGAAGTGAGCAAAGTAGACAACGCCTTCCTGTATAATATTGATGATCTTGAAGCGGTGGTCGCCTCCAACCTCAAAGACCGGGGACAGGAGGCAGAGATTGCAGCACAGATTGTTAAAGAGGAAGTCGCAAAATTTCAGTTACAGTTGCAAGCCTTTGAAGTCAACCCAACAATCAAAGCACTCCATCAGCAATTTCAGGGGATTGTTTCAAAAGAGTTGGAAGTTTGTCTTGACAAAGCGAAACTGACCCCGAAACAGCAGAAGATGATTGAAGCCATGACGCAAGCGATTATCAAAAAATTGTTGCATCAGCCGACAGCGAATTTGCGCCAAGTTGCTTTGAATTCTGATCTTATCGGGGCGATCAATGATATTGATGGCGATCATGTGCAGTATGTTCGCGCTTTGCAGGAATTGTTTGATTTGGAAAAGGTATCAAATACAAGAGATACAGAAAATTAAAAGAATATGGTACGGATGGATGTAATCGATCTGATTTTTGAAATCGCTGGATCGGAAAATGCTTTTGACATTTTGGAGGAAGAATTTGCGGAAATTGCGAAGGATGAGTTGAGTTCAAATCTGTTAGAATGTAGAATTATTCCTGAGTTATTAGAACACAATTCATCTGAAGAAAAGTTATGGGCTAAATACTGTGACATCCTATTAGCACAAACATGGACTCATTTGTCTATTCCCGCCGAAGTTTTAAGGGCGCGAGGTGACTCTGCTGATGTTTTTGGGAGGACTCGTAATTATAGCATCGTTGGGGATGCCAAAGCATTTCGCCTGAGTCGTACCGCGAAAAATCAGAAGGACTTTAAGGTACAAGCCCTGAATGATTGGCGCAAAAGTAATACGTACGCCTGTCTTGCATCACCACTTTATCAATATCCTCAACGGGCAAGTCAAATTTACGAGCAAGCAATTGAGCGAAATGTCACTTTGTTATCATATACCCATCTCAAATTTCTACTTGATTGCACCGAAGGACAAAATCTCGATCCTCTTTGGCGTATAGGAAGTGAGCTCCCAAAGAGCAAAAACGCCCAACAGTATTGGGAAGCAATTGATGAGACAACGCGTAAAATCACTGGTGCAAGCGAGGAGACACTCAGCAGTCATAAACAAGAAACAATTGATAAAATCAAACAACTCGGTAAAGAGGGCATTGATTATTGGGAAACAAGAATAACCGATTATAAGAAATTATCTCAAGAAGAAGCAGTAGCAAGACTGATTAAGGCAGAAAAAGTTGAAGCTAAGATTGGGACAATAAAAAAGGCGATTGATATCGTTCAATCGTAAAACTGATGGATACACTGCTTGATCAAATTATCCAAGGCAATTGTATAGATTGGCTGCCCAAAATTTCACCGGAATCTGTTCATCTCTTTCTCTCGGATATACCTTACGGCATCGGCCTAGACGATTGGGATGTTCTACACGATAACACAAATTCCGCTTATCTCGGTAAGTCCCCGGCGCAACATGGCAAAAGTGGCTTCAAAAGAAGGGGAAAACCGATTCGGGGCTGGAATGCCGCTGACAGGAACATTGTCAAAGATTATCAAAAATGGTGTGACCAGTGGGCGCAGCTCGTTTACCCTGTTATGAAAAAAGGGGCAAGCTTATTTGTGTTCGGTGCACGTCGAACCATTCACAGAGCAATTATTGCGCTTGAAGATGCTGGTTTTCTACTCCGTGATGTTCTTATTTGGAAAAAAGATTCTGCACACCATAGGAGCCAACGTCTAGAAATCGTCCTGAACAGAAGGGGAGAAGAAGGGTTAGCAGAAAAGTGGAAAGGTTGGCGGATAGGTAATCTAGCACCGATCTACGAGCCGATTGCATGGTTGTTCAAACCTTATGATCATACAGTTACCGACAATATCATTGAAAATGAGGTCGGTGGAATGAACGTCGCTGAATGTCTGATCAATGGCAAAAGCCCCACTAATGTGTTAGAGATTGACTTTCGTCCCAACGAAACACGGGTACATGAAGCACAAAAACCTGTTGCTCTAATGGAATACCTCATTAGGCTCACGACGCTTGATCATCAGATTGTACTAGATCCCTTTATTGGAAGTGGAACGACTGCAATTGCATGTCACAACTTGAACCGAAGGTTCATCGGTTTCGAGATTAACGAGTCCTATTATCACAGCGCCCTCCACCGATTGGAAACTGAGACGAGGCAATTGCGGTTTTTACGGGAGGCAGCAGGGCGCGCCTGAACCGCCGGGAGATTCGATAGAGTCCTCATGAAACACACTATCACCATCGGTACACGCGGCAGCCAACTTGCCCTCTGGCAGGCAGAATATGTGAGGAAGCGTCTGAATGATCGTTTTCCCGATCGTTCGATTGAACTCAAAGTTATCAAGACGACAGGGGACAAAATTCGAGACCGCTCTCTCATCGGACTCGGAAAGGGAGTTTTTACAAAGGAGATTGAAATCGCGCTTTTGGACGGTACAATTGATCTTGCTGTCCATAGCATGAAAGACCTGCCGACGGACCTACCCGACGGGCTTTGTATCGCTGCTATTCCGGTGCGCGAAGATCCTCGTGATGTACTGGTCACGGAATCTGGATTGCTCCTCGATCAGCTCCCACAAGGAGCAAAGATTGGAACGACAAGCCCACGACGCAAATCCCAGCTCTTACACCTACGTCCTGATTTGCAGGTTGTGGATGTTCGCGGAAATCTCGACACGCGCCTTCGGAAACTGCATGAAACAGAGCTTGACGGCGTTATCCTTGCCGCGGCTGGTATTAAACGACTGATGGGTGAGGAAACTATTACCGAGTATTTTGAGGCAGATCAGATGGTCCCCGCTGCTGGGCAAGGGGCATTGGGGGTAGAAGCATGTGCAGACAACCTTGAAATCCAGACGTTGTTGGACGCAATTAACGATAGTCAGAGCGAAACTGAGGTGTCTGCGGAACGGGTTGTGTTACAAGAATTGGGTGGTGGGTGTCAAGTTCCGATCGGTGTAAATGCACAACTGAAGGCTGATAGGCTACATTTAATCGCCACCGTTTGCAGCGCTGACGGAAAGTATCGTATCCTTGAGCGGTTATCGAGTGCTTCGGCGTGTGCCCAAGAGTTGGGTGTCAACCTTGCGGCGAAGTTGATTCAGAGCGGAGCGCACAAACTTGAGAATGAAACGTGAAACGTAAAACGTGATGGAAAAAATGAAAGAGGGAAACTTGAAGATAGGATAATGGGACTTGGGCTTCTCGTCATCTTGTTTTCTCACTTTCTGCTTTTTCGCGTTTCGCGCATTACGTTTCACGCACTACGTAAAGTGTGAATCATGGCTGCCATAAATGGTAAAGTTTACCTTGTTGGAGCGGGCCCGGGCGATCCGAAACTGATAACGCTCAAAGGAATTGAATGCCTCCAATGCGCAGATGTAGTAATCTATGACCTGCTTATCAACGTCAAATTACTTGCACACTGTCCCACACACACACAAAAAATCTATGGCGGCAAAATGATAGGCGAGCAGGAACAACGCCAAGCCGAAATTGATGACCTGATGATTCGGCACGCGAGGGCAGGCAAAACGGTTGTTCGACTCAAAGGTGGCGATCCATTTATATTTGGGAGAGGCGGAGAAGAGGCACTGACACTTGTGGAGGCGGGAATTGATTTTGAGATCGTGCCCGGCATTACTTCAGCGATCGCTGCGCCGGCGTATGCAGGTATCCCCTTAACGCATCGGAGCTACTCATCCTCCGTTGCATTTGTCACAGGGCATTCGGCGGCGTTGAAAGCGGATTCGGCAATCCGTTGGGAACAGCTCGCTACGGGTGTGGATACGCTGGTTATTCTCATGGGCGTGGGACATTTAAGCGAAATTACAGGACGTCTGATTCAACATGGGCGTTCACCCGATACGCCGATTTCTCTCATTCATTGGGGAACAACACCGCAGCAAAAGACACTTGTGGGAACCCTCGGAGACATCGCTCAAAAGGCTGAAGAGGTTAATTTTCGCAATCCGGCGGCGATCGTTGTCGGTGATGTCAATGCCCTGCGTGAACAATTGAACTGGTTTGATCGAAAGCCGCTTTTCGGTCGTCGGATTATCGTCACCCGCGCTCGGGCGCAAGCGAGTGGCTTCGCGGAATGCCTTGAATCCTGTGGTACCGAAGTTATCCAATTCCCAACGATTGAAACCCAACCAATTCCCGACAACACGGCATTGGATAGGGCAATCGCTCAACTTTCGACGTACAACTGGGTTATCTTTACCAGCGTCAACGCTGTGGAGTATTTCTATCGTCACCTACGGGAGAACGACAAAGACACCCGATCACTCGGAAATGCTCGTATCTGTGCAATTGGACAAAAAACCGTATCAGCATTAGATCAGATCGGAGTTCGCGCGGATTATGTCCCATCGCAATATCGCGGTTCCGCTCTTGCAGCTGAACTAGAAGGGGTGGAGGGACAAAAGATTTTGCTGCCGCGTGCTTCGATCGCCGCCGATGATTTGCCTAACGGCTTACGTGACAGAGGCGCGATCGTCAATGCTATTCCAATCTACAAAACCGTCAAAGCCGGTGCAGAAGGACGTGAGGCACTCAAAGCGGACCTACACAACGGACGAATCGATATGGTGACATTTACAAGTTCATCAACTGTTACCAACTTTCTTGAAATGTTCGATTCACACCCGCCCACTGCCTTGTTAAACCAAACCCACATTGCGGTTATAGGGCCATCAACTGAAGCAACCGCGAAAGCGAATGGATTGACGGTAGATATAGTTGCAAAACAAGCATCTGTAGAATCACTCGCGGAAGAAATTGTCAAGTTCTATACAGGAAAGGAAAAACGAACATGAATCGAAAAAGAGTCAAAATTATCATTGCGAGTTTAATCCTAGCGGCTGCGATGACCTACCTCGTTGTCGCAGGGGTGAAGAACACAAGCATGAGACACTTCGCGCCTGATGCGCTCGTTGCACACGCACAAGAGGTCCACAATAAGGCCATCCAAGTGGACGGGTTGATTGCGGAAGGCACCACCCAGTGGGATCCAACAAAGTTTCAACTCACCTTTGCGGTGCGCGATCGAGAAGGGCAAGCGAGCGTCAACGTCCTCTATGCGAATAGACTCAGACCTGATAATTTCAAAGATGGCGGAAATGTCTTCGTTCAAGGGAAGTATAACGCAGCCAAAAACCTCATCGTTGCCTCCAAACTCCAAACGAAGTGCGCGTCGAAGTATGAAGCAGTCGAAGGAATGACGGCACAGACCGGCGGAACTGACACAAGCGATTATTAAGCCTCAGAAGGAAAAACACGCGTTATGGCAGAATTGGGACAGGCAGCAATATGGCTTTCAGTTTTTTCCTGTCTATGGGCATTGGCGATGCTCTGGATGGGGTTGCGTCACAACAACTACAATGCAGTTATAAGCGGACGAAATGGGGTTGTCGGGACCTTCGCTTTAATAACACTTGCAACCGGTGCATTGATTTACGGCTTTGTGACAAACGACTTCTCGATGAAATATGTCGTCGAAGTCTCCAGCTATGATCAACCTCTGTTGTACAAAGTCACTGCGTTGTGGGGACGGATGTCCGGCTCGCTCCTGTTTTGGCTGTGGCTCGTGACACTCTTTGGTGCATTGGTTGTATGGACAAATCGACGGGCAACCGATCACTTGGCCGACTATGCCCTCATCCCTATTTCGATAGTCCAACTCTTTTTTATTATCCTTGTGACGGGATTGGTCGAAGGCGTCTACAATCCACTGGAACGTCTACCGAATGGTGTGGTCGCTCGGGATGGCGCCGGAATGAATCCGCTGCTGCAAACACCGAGCATGGCTTTTCACCCACCCTCGCTTTATGTTGGCTTCGTCAGTCTGACCGTACCATTTGCCTTTGCTGTCGGTGCACTCACTGCAGGAAAGATAGGCAGCGAGTGGATCAACAGATCGCGGCGATGGATGATGGCATCTTGGCTAGTGCTGACACTTGGCATCACGCTCGGTGGTAATTGGGCATACCGTGAACTTGGCTGGGGTGGTTATTGGGCATGGGATCCCGTCGAAAATGCCTCTTTCATGCCGTGGCTGCTCGGCACCGCCTACCTCCATTCAGTGATGATTCAAGAGAAGCGGAACATGCTCAAACTCTGGAATATCCTCCTGATTACGCTTGCGTTTGAGTTTACGCTCTTGGGAACTTTCATCACCCGTAGTGGGATAATCACCTCTGTGCACGCATTTGCACAATCTGACATTGGGGGCTACTTCCTAGGGTTCATTTTCCTCTCCACACTTGGTGTCATTGGGCTTCTTGCTTATCGATGGAACGACCTGAAAAGTCCCAATCGTCTTGAATCTCTCCTTTCTCGTGAAAGTTCGTTCCTCCTAAACAATTGGATGCTTGTCGGCTTGACACTGATTATCCTCTGGGGAACGTTGTGGCCCATTATCACAGAACAGGTCACCGGAGAAAAAGCCGCGGTCCCAGAGGCATTTTTCAATCAGGTGGTCATTATCCCCGGACTATTGCTCCTATTACTCACAGGTGTCGGTCCAATTATTTCATGGAAAAAGTTGACACCGAGCAACTTCAAACGGATGTTCGCCAAACCGATTGTTTTCGGAGTAGTTGGCGGCATACTCGCATGGGTATATCTTGCTTTGAAAGGGCACACTGGGGCGATCTATTCCGCGCTTTGCGTCTTCGCTAGCACTTTTGTCCTTGTAGCCATCTGCGATGAATTCTATCGTGGATCAAAATTACGAGCTAGACGGAGTGAAACCTCATTCTTTGATGGACTTATTCAACTCATTCAACGCAACAAACGTCGATACGGTGGCTATATCGTCCACATCGGCATCGTGATTTTATATATTGGGATTCTGGGGTCTAAAGGCTATTATCTTTTGGAATCGAAGGGGCTGCAGCTTAATGAATCAATAGAGGTCAACGACTACACGCTCACGGTACAAGATGCGTTTCAGGAGGAACACCCCAATTTTTCGCTCGGTGGCGTTGTATTTGCCGTTGAGAAAGATGGAAAACCAATGGGGACGATGCGTCCGGCGCGTGGATTTTATCATAAAGCAGGTCAAGGTGAACAGGATACCATCGAGTCGGCCATACGCCATATGGGATTAAACGACCTCTATATTGCATTGGGTCCCCTTCCTGAAAACGTACCTGCCCATGTGCAATCCGGTGGAATTGTCAATGTTCAAGTTTACCATAATCCGCTTATTAATGTTGTATGGCTTGGTGTTGCCATCATGATGATTGGTGGATTGGTCGCAATCTGTGAAAAACACGTCAAAGGTAACGCATAAAATGAAAAGCTGCCGCACTGTTCTCTTAATCCTAATCTCTTTCAGCTGCTTAATTTCAGTGGTGGGTGCTCAAGAACAGGTATCCACAGCCGATCCATCGTTTGAATCAAACCTGGATCAACTGATGACCAGTGTATACTGTTACTGTGGTTGCGTGCGGGAGACAATTAAACACTGTGTCTGTGGTACTGCTCAACAGATCGAGGCAGATTTTCGCAATCGCCTCAGTGGGGGGGGAACGGTTCAACAGATTCGGGCTGACTATCTCGCGAGGCATGGGACGCAATACTCAGCACTCATGCCCGTTAAAGGGTTTAATATCGTCGCTTATGCTATGCCTGCCGTTATCATCGCGCTGATCGGTGTTATTGTTTTTCTTGTGCTTAGATCAAAGCGCAAGGCAGCGTTGGTGAAATCACCGGCTTCGACAGAGCCAAAAGAATTAGCATCGACAGATCAATACGAACAAATTGAGGATGACCTTAAACGTTATAAGCAGCAAAGATAGCTATAAGGCTAGGAGTTAGGCTTATGTTTTTTGTGTTTCTATGGATTTTACTGCTTGGGCTTCCCCTTTTGGTTTATTTGGGTTTGCCACTGTGGTCAAAGCCACGCCTGTCCCCAGAAATGGATGCGGTTGAAACCCGAATGCAAACATTGTACCTTGAGCGAGAACGTAGCTATTCGGCACTTGTGGATCTTGAGGAGGATTACGAAACAGGCAAACTGTCCCAAGCAGATTATCAAGTCCTACGCGGACAACTATTGCAAGAGACAGCAGCGGTGTTGGCGCAGATCGAAACGGCTGGCATGGCGTCTGTGGAAGAAGAAATCGAAAGATATAAACAACAGAGGCTCATGTCACAGGAAAATCAAAATGCTAAGAGCGTGAAACGTGATGCGTGAAACGTGAAAACCTTTTTTCCATTGGTTCATTGATGTAATCGGGCTAGGACACGAAACAATTACGGGATTGAGATAAAATATGCAAAATCATCGCAAAACTAGCAAATTCGGAAATGAAAGATTTCCCGGATCACACAAATCCACACGAACCATCAAAAATTTGGTGATGATTCGCGAAGATTCGTGGAGGCTTTTACGTTTCACGTTTCACGTTTCATTCTTTATATTCATGGCTATAGTCTACCTGCCCTCCGCTGTTGGACAAAGTGACATCGGCAAAATCGCAGGGCAGGTCATAGATAAGAAAGAAAATCGACCGATTTCTCAACAGTTAGTGGTTTTACAGATTCGCCGGGAAAGTGAGGATGTGCAGCGACGTGAGACTGCGACGGACGACAAGGGATTTTATATCTTTGACAATCTCTCAACCGCCTTCGATGTGCATTATGCTGTCTCGACCAATTATGAAGGTAAGGAATACATCGAACAGAATCTCGTTTTGTCGGAGTGGTTGCCTAACATCACGGTCAATATTGAGATTGGAGCGTTTACGGATGATCCGTCGCAGGTGAAAATTCGACAGCATACGCTTATTATTGGACCGCCTCCGTCCGATCACGCCCCTGACGGAGCAGTGTCCGTGCTAGAACTCATTCAAATCGAAAATACTAGTGAGTTGTCGTTTCAAACATTAATAGGTAATCAGCCGGCGGGCATACATTTCAACTTACCAAATGGTTACGAAAATCTTCAGCTTGATCAGGTCTTCAAACAAGAACTGAAAGTAAACGCAAACCAGTTAATTGCGAGCCAACCGTTACCTCCGGGAATACATCAAGTCGGATACTCATACTTGATGCACGTTGTTAATTCGGATTTGACGCTCTCCCGAAAATTGACGTTTGATACCGCTCAATTCTATGTATTCATCACAGCAGAAATACCCTTAGTCCCACAATCGAGAATTCTAGGGGCGGGGCGTCAGGAACAGATCCATGGAGTAGTGTACACCATCTATGCGACGGATCCCGCGCAGCCGCTATCAACAAACCAAACTGCAGATCTACGCTTCAGAGTTACATCCACCACACCCGCATCTCAAAGTGGTATAAGTGAAACAGTTAGAAAACCATCTGACCCAAAGATGATTGCGCTGATTGCTATCTCTGCAGCACTTGCAGGCGGTTTTCTGGTTGCAGCGATTTTCAAAATCCGATCCCCAACACCAAAACCGTCCGACGACTCCCAGAAATCTCAAGTTGCACCCGATGCAAGTTGGCTCGGTAAGTTGGATGTCGCCGACCTTGAGCGGACGCGGATCGCCCGGCTTGAGATGATTACTCGTCTGGAAGAGTTGCACGAAAAGCGTGAAGTCTCCGACCGGGTTTATAAGCGGTTGCGGAAAGAGCAGGCGGATCGGCTTGCTACCGTCTTGGCGCGAATGAATAGAAAAGGAGCATAAACTATGAACCCCGAAGAAATCCTCAATCTGGAGGATGAATCCCTATCTATTGCGGCTCTCGAAAGCATTGCTTCTATGACCGAAGATGAGTTTGTAGAGTGGTGCGATGAAGATATTCGTGCTGAGTATGTTGACGGAAAGGTTATTATTATGACACCTGAATCCGTACGAGACGAACGGATGCGTTGGTCTATTGGAAGTATTCTTAGAGATTTTGTAGAACACTATGACCTTGGCGAGGTTTTCGGTCCGAATCTCCAGATTCGTCTCCGTCCACGATTAAGACGAATTCCAGATCTTTTGTTCATTTCCCGTCAACGGCTGCATTTGCTTGAGGAAGCGCACTTTGAGGGTGCGCCTGAGTTAGCGATGGAGATAGTCTCACCGGATAGTCAGGAAAGGGATGAGGCTGACAAATATAAGGAATACGAGGCGTTTGGTATCCGCGAATATTGGATCATCGCACCATTGGCAGAACGGATTGATGTCTATCACTTGTCCGATCAGCGTAAGTATGAACCACTGCTGCCTGACGCCTCCGGCGTTTACCGCTCTGCTGTTATCCCCGGCTTTTTCGTAAACCCTCAATGGATTTGGCATCAACCTCCGCCTAAAAAACGTGATATTCTGCGCGAATTAGGTATCTCATAGCCGCATTTTTCTACCAATAATGCTCCTCCAAGCTTCCCAAATCACGAAACGCTTCGGGCACCGAACCGTGTTGAATGGGCTCGACCTTAACCTCCAACCCGGTGAGGTTGTTACGATTTTTGGGCCAAATGGGGCTGGTAAAACAACACTGATTCAGATCCTTTCAACACTGATTAAACCAACATCCGGTACGCTTCAAATTGGAGGAGTCGATGCCCTTGCGGAGGCGTTACGTGTCCGTCCATCGTTGGGATTGGTGGTTCACGAACCGCTCGCTTATCTTGAACTCAGCCCTTACGAGAATCTGAAATTTTTCGGACGACTCTACAGACTTGATGGGCTAGAGCAACGTATCGCAGATATTCTCGACGAGGTCCAACTGACCCTTTATGCACACGAACCTGTCAAGATCTTCTCACGTGGCATGATTCAGCGATTCATGATTGCGAAGGCACTGATCCATGATCCAACAGTGCTACTCTTCGACGAACCGTTTTCGGGGCTTGACCTCGCTGCGCAGCAACTTGTGTTAAATCGGATTGATCAGGAGCGCGCTCGCGGCAAAGGCATTATCCTCACAACGCACAACACGGAATTGGGCTACCACACCGGTTCTCGCTTTCACTTTTTGTTGAACGGTCAAATTGAGACTGTCGCTGAGAAGGCAGATATTGAGTTGGAATCGTTGTCTCGCGAGTATGAGGATAGGTTGAAAAGCTAGACAGGTAGGATACAATTTAATCAATGGAAGCATTCCGCCAAATCGGTTGGCTGATTCACAAGGACCTCGCGCTCCAATTTCGCACAAAGGACATGCTGGCTTTAATCCTAGTGTTCAGCGTGTTAGTCGTGCTGATCTTCTGCTTCGCATTCGGACCGATTTTCCCCGAAAAATTGGAGGAACGTGGAAAATTGGCTGCCAGTGTGTTATGGGCGACATTCCTGTTTGCAGGTATCATCACACTGAACAGGTCTTTCGATATTGAACGCGCAAATGGTGCACTACACGGACTGAGATTGACAGGAATAGATGCAAGCTATTTTTACCTTTCAAAGGTTGTCAGTATCTTCGTTTTTCTGATACTGTTAGAGGTCGTTGTCACGCCGATTGTCCTTCAATTCCTAGATGTGCTCACTGTTTTACCTGTCGCGTTGCAAGAACAACTCCCTTGGCTCCTGCTCAAACTTATCGGTGTACTTGCGATTGGCACGCTCGGCTTCTGTGCGGTGGGCGTCATCGTATCAGGTATCTCGACCCATACGCACGGAAAGGAAAGTCTGCTCTCCGTTATCTTATTGCCGCTAACCTTTCCGGTGATTATGGCGGGAGCGAAATGCACCGTTTTTTTGCTAACCACCGGTGGACTTGGGGGAAACTTCTGGATTTCAGTTTTGGTTGTCTACAGCCTTGTATTCCTAGCAAGCTCATATCTCCTCTTTGAGTTTGTTGTTGAAGGGTAAATTGCCCCATAAATCCCATTCCCAAAAGGAAGGAAAAATGACACGTACCCAAATAGTTGGGATGCTCGCAGCTATTTTTCTATTTGTTGCGATCTACTTCGTTTTCAGTTTCGCTGAAATTGAGATGACAATGCTAGAAGTGCAGAAGATTTTTTACTTCCATATTTCTTCGGCATTCACTTTATTCCTCGCCTTCGGTGTGACCTGCATTTATAGTATTCTCTACCTAATCAAGCGGCTAGACAAGTACGATACGATTGCGCTTGTTTCAACGGAAATAGGAATCGTTTTTGGGATAGTCGTGTTTACCACAGGTCCCATCTGGGCGAGATTTGCTTGGAATACTTGGTGGAATTGGGAGCCGAGATTGACAAGTGCGTTGATACTTTGGCTGACATATATCGGCTACCTTATCTTGAGGTCTGCCCTAGCGGCAGACAAAAAACGGATTTACTCCGCAGTCTTGGGAATCATCGGCTTTCTGAATGTGCCAATCGTTTACTTTTCGGTCGAACTATGGCAGGGTGGTTTACATCCGGACACTTCCACCAAGATGAATCTCCCTCCAACCATGCAAACAGCGTGGTTGATTTCATGGGTTGCGCTGACCCTTCTCTACCTATTCCTGCTGATGTTCCGGTATCGCCTTGAACATATAAAATTAGAATTAGAAACGATTCAACATCAACAGATGGGCGAATTGTAAAATACAAACGTCTTATTTCTGGAGAAATTCAATGCACAAAGGTTTATGGATCACTGTTCTTATCGTTTTCGCACTCTTTCTCGGGTTGTCTATGTTTAGTCAACTTCATGTCACCATCACACCAGACGAGATCTCTACCGCCGTCAGCGATGCCATTGCCGAAACAGACGCACAAGTAGATGAAATGGCAGTTGAACAACTTGTAACCCAAAAAGCGGTTGAAAAACTGGAAGTTCGGCAAAAAAAGCGGTTGAAATTTCTCGTTTCTGCGTATTTTATTATCTGGTTAATCTTCAGCCTCTACGCCTTACACCTCGCAAAACTGCAAAGCCAATTGCGTAATCAACTTGAGCAACTGCATAGGGGTTTACAGCAAAAGGAATAGGCGTAACCTCGCCCATGAGGAGGAGATATGGAAATCCGTACAGCAAAAGCAGATGAACGCGACGAAATCGTCGATCTCATCTCCGAGGTATTCGTTGAAAAATGCAGACCGAGGTATGCTAGTCAACATTATCAAGATTCCAGCTACGAATTGGATCAGTCGCGTGTCTGCGTTGTCGATGGAAAAATTGTCAGCTATGTTCGTGTCTCAGACCGACCGATGTATATTGGGGAAGCGGTTGTGAAACTCGGCGGAATTGGTATGGTTGTCACTTCGGAGGAGTACCGCCGGCGGGGTTATTCGTCAGCCTTGCTGCGGGATGCGATTGCCTATATGGAAGCACAGAACTACGACCTCAGCCTCCTGTTTACCACTATTCAACCGTTCTACATGCCGCTTGGGTGGGCAGCTTTCCCACAGACCTCCTTCGAGTTGGAGCTCCGCGACAAAAAGACCTTCGCACCATCAGGATGGAAAAGCCGACCATTTGACCTCGAAAGAGATTTAACGCAAATCAGTCAAATCTACGACGAACACAATAAAGGACGTACCGGAACCATTCTGCGCTCGGAAAGCTTGTGGCGGGACGGTTATTCGCAGCAGGTTGGTATGTTGCCGTCGGTTGTCGTCGAAAAGGCTGGGCAGATCGGTGCCTACGCCAATCTCGCGTTCCCCGATGACGATCAAGGTATAGACACATATTTGGCGACATATTACCCGAATCTGCGGGAGGTCGGCTGGCGAAGCACAGTCCCTGACAGTCACCTCACTCTCTGTCATGCGATTTTGGAGGCGGCTTATGAAAGGGGTGTTGAAAGTATTTCGGGGCGTTTAACCCGGCATCATCCAATGACCTTGTTGCTGAGTCAAGAGAGTGGCAGCCCGTTATCGTTCGCGGTTCAGGAAAGGATGATGTATCGTGTCATCTCGCTGGAAAGACTTTTTCAAAAATTGATTCCTAAATTTGAGGCGGAATTGGAAAACACTGGCATGACTGATTGGTCGGGTTCATTCCACTTTGCTGTCAGGGATCAAAGCTGCACACTGAACGTGAATCAGGGACAAGTTACCGTCGTTGCAGATAACAGTGGAAAGACAGAGGTAACACTGGATACTTATCACTTCTTGAAGGTGCTTTTCGGGGATGCGACATTTGGACAGCTAGATGAACTGAATCGTATTAAGGGGATCAATCTGCAACCCGACGAAATGGCACTGCTCTCCACACTTTTTCCGAAAGACGAACCAACACATTGGATCTGCGATTATTTTTAGGTGTTCGCTCATGTTAAGCAATCGTGCAAAGAAACCGAGTTTTCCAGAAAAAACTCGGTTTCTCTTCGCGCCATGTATTTTCTTTTTATATGAGTCTAGGCGTTTTTTGGAAGGGTGGGTGTAAAATAAGTTTTACACCTTTCCGTCAAATCGAATACCCGTTGGGATCACATCGGTACTCTCACCGCGTCGCATCGCTTCTGCGGTATCGAGGACGCTGCGAAGGTCATGCTGTGGTTCATATCCCAGCAGACTTTTGATCTTGTGCAGGTTGAACTCGAAATGATTCGATGAGGGCACCCTCGCTTCGACGTAATCCAGATTATACCGCTCGGCGAGATAGGGAACATCTTCCTCCCATCGGAACAATGCCGCGCCCCCGAGCGTGAATTCCTCTCCCACCGCCTCTTCCTTCTCAATTCCCAAAACTAATCCTTGAGCAATATCCCGGACATCCGTAAATTCCTGCTTGTAAGGACGCCCATTCGGATTTAGACTGATGAGGAATTTTTCCTCGCCGGTCCAGAGCGATTTTATGGTTTCGATCATCTCCTGCTCATCTTCATCGTCACCTGTTTCATCCTTATACCGCTCATACACAGGGTTAAAAAGGAATAGGCGAGGCAATCCATTTTCATTGAGAAATTCGCCGGGTTCGATAACTGTGGCAAAACGGAAGACTGTCGTTGGCACACCGTATTGGTGGTGATAGGTCATCGACAACTCTTCGCCGATCCATTTGGTGAGGAAGTACGGCATGTGTTTGTAACGGCTCACCATTTCTTCGGAGATCGGCTCTTCAAAAAAACGTCCTTTTTCCCCTAGTCTCCAATAAATCGCTTCTGTGCAAGCATAGACAAAACGGTGAAGATTTGGCAGCCCTTCTCGGATGCATTCCAAGATATTAAGCGTCCCCATTCCATTGATATTCAAATATTGCAGGTTATCAAATGGACCGCCAAACGCAGCTGCAAGGTGGTAGATTGCGTCCACCCCATCGACCGCTCCTTTTACATCATCAAAGTTCCGCAAATCCCCGACAACCGTCTCGACACGATCATAACTATTGAGTTTGTCCGCACGACTTGAGTCACCGGGATACACAAAACTGCGGATGTCGTGTCCCCTGTCAAGCAGGCGTTTCACAAGGTTTGCCCCAATTCTGCCTGTGCCTCCCGTAACTAAAATTTTCATTGGATTGTCCCTTCCTTGAGTTATCTTCACTCATTATAGATTTATATGTGCAATCAATCGCCTGACTACAAACCGCACAACGTCAGCATTCAGAAGAATTTCCATCATGCCTTATTGTCAGTAATCATATTCTAAGCCTTATATCAAACTCAATCAAGATCAAAAAACTAACTATAGTACCCAGTTGCGTGTTGTCCCGTTTCCCTGTCTTCAAATAGATCCTGACTACTCCTTGTTAAGCAGATTATATTTCCTTAATTTTCTATGAATGGTGACTCGGTTGATACCCAGCGCTTGCGCCGCTTTTGTAATATTATGATCTGTCACCTCAAGGGCATGGACGAGTGCTTGTTTCTCAATCTCTTCAAGGGAAAGGATTTCAGTTGAAGTTGGGGCAAGGGATGGCATACTAGCGTCATCGCTATCAGAGGTGTGCTCCTTGCCTGTCAAATGCAGATCGCTCAGAGCGGGATTGCCCGCTTGTAACACATCTGAGGTCTCTAAAAGCATAGCGCGCTCAATGGTGTTCTCCAATTCTCGGACATTGCCGGGCCAGTCATAGCTCACTAATACCTGTAATGCACCGGAGGAAAATCCTGAAATTGGTTTATCAGCAGCCTTGGCATATTCTTGTAAGAAATGGTGTCCCAACAGGGGGATGTCCTCGCGCCGTTCTTTGAGAGGTGGAATCGGTATTGGAAAACCGGCGATACGATAAAACAGGTCCTCGCGGAACGCTCCAGCTTTTACCGCAGCTTCGAGATCCCTATTTGTTGCCGCAATAACCCGGACGTTGATAGGAATGTTGCCTGTGCCGCCGACACGCTGAATTTCCCGTTCCTGCAGCACCCGCAACAATTTGGCTTGAACCAGCGGCTGCATATCAGCGATTTCATCAAGAAAGATAGTTCCCCCATTCGCACTCTCGAATTTCCCAATCCTTTGCACTGTCGCACCGGTGAAGGCACCACGCTCGTGCCCAAAAAGTTCACTTTCAATAAGGGACTCAGGAATGGCAGCACAGTTGACATCAACAAACGGTCCTGCTTTTCGTGGGCTGTTAAAATGAATGCCTCTCGCCACGAGCTCCTTACCTGTGCCACTCTCTCCCTGAATCAGAACGGTAATGTTACTTTCGATTGCCTGTTGCATCAGAGCGTACACCGCTTTCATCTCTTGGCTCTTGCCGACAATCTTATCAAACGCATATTTCATTTCAAGCTCAGTACGCAAACGAGAAACTTCGACCTTCATCTGGCTGATTTCAATCTCTTTGGAAATGTCCCGAAAGACAATAATCCGACCAATGACTTCCTGTTCAATATCATGCACCGGCGCTGTGAATCGGTAGAGCATTTTGCGTTCTGGCTCCGTTCCGACAGTCTCTGATCGGCATACCTCTACCACCTCTTCAAGCACCTTCTCAGGGTGTGCGAGCAGTAAAGTTTCCGTCTCTTCAAAACGTTCTGGTTCTTGGAAATATTTTTTAGTATGTTCACATAGCTTTTTCGGCGACATCTGCTTTAGCACATCCGTCGTTAATTCAAACATCTCCTCATACCCTCGATTCGCAAACAGCAAATGTCCTGCAATATCACACATCGCAATGGCATCTCCGGTGGAATCCAAGACGGCTTTAAGTCTCTGATTGCTGATTTCGAGTTGTCGGCGTTTATCCCCCAATTCGCTTTCAACATTCCACTTCTCCGCAAGGGCAAGCGTTATCTGCTGAATTTCCTCACGAGCAAACGGCTTTCTGATATAGAGCAGCTTGTGAAGCAGGTCCATCTCGCGGACAATTTCACCGAGCGATTTATCGGTATACGCGGTCATGAGGACAATCTCAATATTTTCGTCAATAGCTCGGATACGCTGCGTAGTTTCAATACCATCCATACCTGGTGGCATTCTTATATCTATGTACGCAACGGCGATTGGATTATCCGTTTCGATTGCCGTCTTTATTATGTCAAAAGCTTCTGCACCGCTTCTCGCGTGGAGAAGTTCGAATTTCGGGAGAAAACTCTCATCGACCTCTGAAGCAAAGGCATCTACCAAATCATCTGTTGACGCCCCTGTGGCACCGGGCGTGAGCATCTCCTCAAAATCTTGATGTATCTCCCGTTGATCATCAACGACCAAGACACGATAGTTCCAGTCCTTTTTGAATTCCATAATACACACCTATTTTGCGTTGATTCAGCAGGGAAAAACGATCGTTGTTCTCTACTCTGCATTACGTGATGTTGGATTTCCAAACAGGCTTTAAATATTTCAACCCCACGTCTATTCATCTGGAAGGAGTGAAGATATATCCCGATTTATTGGGAACGAGTCCTCATGGGGTAAGGGCAGAAAGTGGGAGAATCACTCGCATCGTCGTCCCCTTGCCGATACCATCGCTTAATGGGTAAATCTTTCCCTCCAATCCATCGACGAAGTTCGCTATCGAATGAAGCCCCAGTCCACTGCCCGACTCTTTGGTTGTATAATCTCCCCCAAAAATGACCGTGAATTTATCTTTTTCAATGCCGATACCGTTATCAATTACCTCAAGAATGAAGGAGGTCAATTTAACATTACACCGTATTTTGATGAAAGGAGGTTCACTGAGACCAATTGATGCAGCAAGTTCGTCTATAGCTTCAACCGAATTTTTGATCAGGTTAACCAACATTTGATGAAATTGACTCTCTTGTGTCCGGATTTCTTCGGGGGTATTATTGCAATCAATATGAATCTTAATGTCTCTTTTCTTGATAGATTCCGACAACACTGTAATGGCATCATCTATTGCCTGCTGAAGATTGACATCTTTGCGATACACACTGCTTCTACCAAGTGACTTCTGCATCCTGACAATGTCTGCGATGTGTTCAGATCGATCCTGTACACGGCTGACCGTCTCTGCCAACTTTTTATCTTGGCTCATAAAATCATCTGCGAGACCAATAATAAAAGGTGCAACTTTTTGACCTTGTGGATGATTTGTAACATAATCGCCAAAGTCAGCCTGATGGCCTTCAATCGCATTTGCCAGTGCTCGAAGCCGGCTTGTCAGCCGATTTTTAACCAGATTTTCGTAAACGGTCCCAATGCCTATTGTCACGCTATTGATAGCATTCCCAATATTGTGGAGCAATGTATCGACAATCTCCAATCTGCCCTGTGTATAAGCGCGGGCGAGTGCTTCCTCCGTTCGCTTGCGCTCGGTGACATCACGGAAAACGATAACGCCTCCTCTTCGTTTGCCCAATTCATCTTGTAAAGGTCTACCGGCGACTTCAATGTAAACACCTTGGGGCACCTTCTCATTGCGTATGAACATTTCAACGTTGTCTGAAAACTCGCCGTGGATCGCGCGTGTAAGTGGAAATTCATCTGATGGAAAGGGGGTAATAGTATCGGGAAGAAATAAGCCATATTGCTCAGGCAATTCGTTCAGCGTTGTATCCATGGCAATATCAATGAGCCCTTCAGCCTCCGGGTTGAAAAACAAAAATCTTCCGTTTTCATCGGCGACAATCACGCCATCGCCCATACTATCCAGAATAGATTGCAAGATTTGGGTTTGATTCTGTAAGGCATCCGCCGTCAACCGCAGTGCCTCTTCCGCCTCTTTACGTCTAGTAATATTACGGAAGACCAAAACGACCCCGGTTGCGTTTTTCTTATCGTTTCTGATGGGGGCAGCGCTGTAGTCAATAGGAGTCTCTTTACCATCACGGGCAGCGAGGATGTTTGGTTCTCCCAAACCGATAATAATGCCGCCGCGGAGTGCTTCCATGATATGTATTTTAATGGGAGTATCGGTCTCTTCGCTAACCACATTAAAGACCTCTTCCAGATTTTTACCAAAAGCGTCCTCCTGACTCCAGCCGGTCAGATCTTCAGCCACGGAATTGATAAACTGAACGTGCCCATTTTCGTCCGTAGCAATCACGGCGTCACCGATACTTCTCAGAATCGTCGAAAGCCACTGCTCGCTTTCCTTAAATTTCCTCTCCATCTCATGCCTGTAGAGCGCAATCTCGATGTTAAGGTGTAATCTTCTTTCAGCAAACGGTTTGAGCACATAGCCAAACGCCTCGGTTATCTGTGCACGTTTCAGTAGGCGTTGATCCACATAAGCCGTTAGATATACCACAGGAATATTGAAACGGGCACGCATCTGTTCAGCAACAGCTACGCCGTCCATATCTCCTGCCAACATCATATCTATCAGTGCTAAATCTGGATGCACTTCTGCCGCTTTTTGCATCGCGGCTTCGCCGGACGAAACGATCGCACAAACGCCATATCCCAAACTTTTCAATAGGTGTTCGATGTACCCCACAACATCGCTATCATCCTCGACAATCAGTATCTGTTTTGCCATTGTTGTATATACCTTTTCTTTTTATATTAACCTAAGTTACTAGTTAGCCCGTAGGGCGAGTTTCCATACTCGACACATAATTAGCAACAACCATATTTACGACACATATGTCGCCCCTCTGGGGCTCTGGGTTGTAGGTATGCCCTTTTCTATACACATATCGACCCGCTGGGGCTATGAGTCGGGCAAGATGCCCGACCTACGGATATTGGGAGTCGCCTTTTACTGCGTCACATACAACTAGCAACTTGCGTTATATTACTATAGCGCGAGCCAACTCCTATCCCTGAATTATCACGAAAAATCGCTTGCCTCTAGCCGAACTTTCTGATACACTTTGATAGTGTTAACGTGCTGTAAGTGCTTACAATGTGCGAAATTAGACAGCCTCGCCCTGTTACGGGTTTAATATTATATCATAAACTGTGCACAAAAACGCACCTGATGCTGAAAGGAACGCATCCTCTCCTTGTATGTGGCTTGCTTGCGTTGCGATGAGGTATGCTTCCGAAGCCTTCTACCTTTTAAGCTATCAGGATGGACTCTCCACAAAAGGCATTTTGTGTTTCGTTTCACAAAAGGAGGTACTATGCAATGCCCGAAGGACTGCAAGAACAACGAATCCTAGCGATGTTTATTGATTTTGAAAACCTCGCTATCGGATTCGAGGCGAAACAGAAGCAGAAAAAAGGGCGCGAAGAGCAGACTGTCTTTGATGTTCAGAAGGTTTTGGAACGCCTCGTCGAAAAGGGAAACGTCGTCGTCAAAACCGCTTACGCCGATTGGCATCGCTTTTTTAAGCATCGACAATCACTCCACGAAGCTGGCATTGAGTTAATTGAAATTCCAAGGCGTTCGCGCAGTGGTAAAAATTCAGCGGATATCCGCCTGTGTGTTGATGCGATTGATTTGTGCTACTCAAAGGAACATATCGACACCTTTGTCGTTATTTCGGGGGACAGTGACTTTGCACCACTTGTTTCTAAACTCAAGGAAAACGGAAAATATGTTATTGGGATGGGACGGAAAGAATCCACCTCAAGTCTCTTGAGTGAAAACTGTGATGAGTTCATCTATTATGAGGAACTTGAGCAAGATGAGACCACAAATCAACGGGCTGAACGGAATATCCCAAGGGAGTTGCGGGAGGGCTTTGATCTATTATTCAGCACCATCCGCGGACTTATCCGTGAAAACCATGAAGTGCTATGGTCCTCAATGATCAAGGATACAATAAAGCGGAAGCGCCCCTCCTTCAGTGAATCTTCTTATGGATTCAAATCCTTTAGCGAACTGTTAGAGGATGCAGAACGTAGGGGACTCATCACGTTGGAGAAAAATCCACGCAGTGGCACGTACGTCGTTACGGGTTTTACCGAGAAGATGAGGTAGCTAACCGAATCCTTTCAGACGCTTCAAATCTTTGAGATAAGAGATCGCTAAAAATGGGCGAGGTTTTAGATTTTTCCAATATATCACCTCATATTCACCGCCTATTGCAAGAGATTGGGAGGTTTGGGGAAGAGACATCCCAATCCGTCTATGTCGTTGGAGGTTTTGTTCGAGATGTCCTCATCGGGCGTGAGAATTTAGACATTGATATTGTTGTGGAAGGAGATGCGGTTGATTTCGCACGCCAACTTGCTGAAGTCTGGGAAAGCAAGGTAAAAGCACATTGTCAATTTAAAACCGCAACCATCACCCGGCTCGATGGGTTGAGGCTCGATTTCGTCACCGCACGCAACGAAACTTATCCGAGTCCCGGAGCGTTACCTTCTGTTGAATATGGTACAATTGTGGAGGACCTCCGCCGGCGCGATTTTTCAATCAATGCTCTCGCTATGAGACTTCAGCCCGATACTTTTGGTGAGCTCATTGATTGTACGGCTGGACTGCAAGATTTGCAAGCCGGACGCATTCGCGTGCTGCATGAGCAGAGTTTCATTGACGATCCAACCCGAATTTTCCGGGCGATACGGTATGAAGGACGCTACAATTTTCAGATCGCCGAAAGCGATCAGAGGCGGATGCTTGATACAATCCAGCAGGGTGTACTGAATCTGATCAGTGGGCAACGTATCCAAAACGAAATTGATCACATATTGTCGGAAGAAGCCGCGCCGCAAATGATTAAGCGACTGGGCGCATTCGATCTCTTCGGCACCATCCACCCAACTTGGAACCCCTCTCCAAATTTTGATGGACTCTGGACCACCGCCGTTCAAGCGATTAAATGGGCATTAACCTCCCTCCCAAATGAGCCGATTAATACAAGGGCAATACTTTGGATGACGCTGCTTACTGACATGGATTCAATTGAAATTATTAGTAATCGATTAGGCTTAGAAAATGAGTTGTGTGCCAAACTTAGTGCTCAAGCCCAGCTAGAGCACGACTTGGATACGCTCCCGGTATCTTCCAAACCGAGTGAAGTTTATCAACTGCTAAATCCTTATCCCATAGAGTCGATCATTTTTGTACTGACACAACCGAGCCAACCGAGTTGGCGCGTGGAAAAGATGAGCAATTATCTAACACATCTGAGAAGCGTTCAGCCCTTGGTTACTGGTGATAATCTCATTCAACAGGGCTTAAAACCGAGTCGAGCGTTCTCGGATTTGCTGTGGAAGGCATTTGCCGCACAGCTAGACGGAAAAGTATCAACCACACAGGAGATTTTCCAATTTTTGGATATTAAGAACTAATGTTTAACATTGATCCCAAACAAGTCAGTCTTGCCATCCTTCGCGTTTGTCAATTTATCGTCTTGCTCACTTTTCACGAATGGGGACATGCGAAATCAGCCAATGTGCTCGGCGATCCGACCGCTGAAGATGAAGGAAGAATGTCGTTCAATCCCGCGGTACATATTGATCTAATCGGAACAATCGTTCTGCCGCTGCTCGGAACTTTATTTGGCGGTGCCTTTTTTGGTTGGGCGAAACCTGTGCCCGTGAATCCACACAATTTGAGAAACCCCAAACGCGATCTTATGATTATTGCGGCAGCGGGACCCATCATGAATATCCTCTGCACTATCGTTATCTTGGGCATCGCTAAACTGTTAAGGGTAACAATTGGATTCCCTGAAATGGGATCGGCCACACAATTTCAAATTTACAGAATCCTTTTGCTCCAGAGCGCGCTTATCAGTATCTTTCTAGCAGCATTCAATATGCTCCCGCTGTTCCCGCTCGACGGATTTAGTGTTGTATATGGGTTGCTGCCGTGGCGGCAGGCGCAATCGTTTGCAAGGTTGCGCCCTTACGGGATGATCATTCTAATGTGCATTATTTTTCTACCCAGCCTGCTACACATCCCGAACCCGGTCTTCTGGCTTATCGGGACAGTTTCGTACGGTATTTTCGATCTGATTGCAACCCTTGTGGGCTTGAGATGAGTTTGAAGGAAAAATGGATTGGGAGGCAACAATAGAAATGGAAAAAACGCGATTAGTGACTGGAATTCGTCCAACGGGACCGCTACATATTGGGCATCTCGAAGGGATGTTAACGAACACAGTAAGTCTGCAAGACAAATACGAGTGTTATCCATTCATCGCGGATTGGCACTCGCTCACCGATGTGACCGATACCTCAAACCTGCCCGAATACACATTAAACGCAGCAATTGATTGGTTGAGTGCCGGAATCGATCCAGAAAAAAGCACCCTCTTCGTTCAATCGCACGTTCTCGAACATGCGGAACTCTCTACTTTACTCACAATGGTTACACCGGTATCTTGGCTTGAACGGTGTCCAACGTACAAAGACAAAATTCAAGACATCACGCAACGCGAGGGACCCTCTACCGGTTTACTAGAGTATCCAGTACTGATGACCGCGGATATCATTGTTTACAAAGCAGAAATGGTAACGGTTGGAGCGGATCAGGTTGCCCATCTGGAAATTTCGAGGGAAATCGTTCGCCGATTTAACCATATTTACGGTGAGGTTTTCCCAGAGCCGCAGCCCATGTTGAGCGAAGCCTCCGGGTTACCGGGACTTGATGGACGCAAGATGAGTAAGAGCTACGGTAACGCCATTCAGCTATCAGATCCGCCTGAAGCAACGCAGAAAAACCTGATGCAGATGGTAACAGACCCAGGACGGGTGCGCCGCAACGACCCGGGCAATCCTGAGGTCTGTCCGGTCTTCGCATATCATCAGATCTATAACGCTGATGAAGTGCCACAGATCGATAAGGACTGCCGTTCCGCTGCAATCGGATGTGTTGACTGTAAACGGAATCTCAGCGAGAAGCTAATCACTAAATTGACCCCGTTTTATGAAAGACGTGCTGAGTGGGCAGCCAAGCCGAAAACCGTCCGGGAGGTCCTCGCTCAAGGAGCGAGACGGGCAAAGAAGGTCGCTCAAGAAACGATGGGAGAAGTTAGGTCCGCAATGAAGTTAGCGTAAAACCTGACGCCAAAACCAATGAATTGGGGAGAAAAACACATGGCATCTATAAAGACTACCATTGTTCAGATTGGTGACTCCCAAGGCATTCTTATACCAAAGCACCTACTAGAACAATGCCATCTACAGGAAGAAGTCGAACTAGAACCAAGAGGCAATTATTTAATTATTAAGGCACTAACTACACCAAGAGCCGGCTGGGTTGAGATGTTTCGCAAGATGGCGGAGAAGGGTGATGATGTAATACTGGATGAAGATATACCTTTGGAAACAACATGGGACCGGGAAGAATGGCAATGGTGATTGAACGCTTTGAGGTTTATTTGGTCAATCTTGATCCAACGCAAGGTCGAGAGATCCAAAAAGCGCGCCCCTGTCTTGTTATTTCTCCGAACGAAATAAACCATTACATTGGAACAATCATTATTGCCCCTATGACGACAAAAGGTAGAAATTATCCCACTCGTGTACCTGTTACTTTCGAAGGTAAAAACGGGCAGATCGTTCTCGACCAGATTCGTACTGTGGATAAGACCCGACTGTTTAGACGGCTAGGACAGATTGATGAAAGCACGGCGCAAAGGGTCCTTGAGGTGTTAGCCGAAATATTTGCTCCATAGAAAGGGTATAAGGTAGTCCGTATGGACCCTACAACCTCAACTACTAATTTCCAACCGCTAAAACCTATTTATGCGATTAAACTAGATGTTTTTGAAGGTCCGTTGGATTTGCTGCTCCATCTAATTCAACAGAATGAGATGGACATCACAGACGTCTCAATTGCACAAATTACGGAGCAGTATCTAGAATATCTCAACCTTATGGAGCTGCTAGATCTCGATGTTGCATCGGAATTCTTGGTTATGGCAGCTACGCTGCTTCACCTCAAGTCTCAAATTATTCTCCCCTCAAAGAACCCGGATGAGTCCTATACCTTCAAAGACCGGGAAGAACTAGTTCAGCAGCTTTTGGAGTACAAGCAATTCAAAGAAGCCGCCCAAACGCTAGATTACTACGCAACGAGCCACGAGAAAGTCTATGGCCGCAGTGTAGATTCCCACGCAGATGTAGAAGATTTGCAGGAAGTCCAAATTAAAGCTACACTCTTTGATCTGCTCTCCGCCTTCCAGTATGTAACTGAGCGGGAATTTGCGATTGATGACGTTTATGAGGAAATTCAGGAAGAGCAGATTACCGTTGAAGAGAAGATGGATTTTCTTGAACGCATGCTGAACACCGGTGAGCAGATCCGGTTCGATGAACTGTTTCCAGAGTATGCCAGCAAACTTGAGCGCATCGTTACATTTCTAGCAATTTTGGAGCTGATACGTCTTCAGCGAGTCGTCGCTGTCCAGTCGGGGCACTTCGATAATATTTATATCGTTAAACGTGATGCGTAAAATGCCCTATTTAGCATCTATAGGCAGATTGTTCGATGACCCAAACAAAAACGGACCTTTATCTTGGGGATTGCTTAGAGGTACTCGCCAATTTTGAGGCAGATTCATTCGATCTGATTATGACCTCTCCCCCGTATGCGGACCGTCGAGCCACAACGTATGGCGGAGTCAACCCCGATGAATATGTCAATTGGTTTATGCCTCGCGCTGAAGAATTTTTAAGGGTCCTCAAGCCTTCTGGCACATTCATTCTGAATATTAAAGAAAAAGCTGTTGATGGAGAACGGCATACCTATGTCCTCGAATTGATACTTGCGATGAGAAGGCAAGGTTGGCTGTGGACAGAAGAGTTTGTCTGGCATAAGAAAAACTGTTATCCGGGCAAATGGCCAAACCGATTCAGGGATGCGTGGGAAAGATGTTTGCAGTTTAATAAAACCAAGAAGTTTAATATGTATCAAGAAGCAGTTATGGTTCCGATGGGAGATTGGGCGGAGAGAAGGTTGAAACATCTCAGCGAGACAGATCAGAGTAGGGATACGTCGAAAGTGGGGAGCGGATTTGGTAAAAATGTTTCAAATTGGTTAGATCGAAAAATGGCATACCCTACTAATGTTTTGCATTTAGCAACCGAAACGGGAAACCGAAAACACAGTGCTGTTTTTCCCAAAACATTGCCCGAATGGTTCATAAAACTCTTTACGAAAGAAAATGATTGGTTGCTCGATCCGTTTGCAGGTGCCGGTACAACTTGTCAAGTCGCTCAAACATTGTTAAGAAATTCCACCGGTATTGAAATTTTGCCTCAATACTATCAATTAGCAAAGGAAAATATCAAACCGACACAATACCTGTTATTTGAAGAGGCACAACATGAAACCCATTACACAACGGGAGATCACTGATTATGTTGAGGCGAACATCCAAAACTTTCACCAAAGAAGGTTAGAGAACCTTCAAAAATTGAAACTGATGGATGTCATCAAGCGAAAAAATCCCTATCTATTCAAGGCGAAAAACATTAACACAGCACAAGACTTTGTACAAACCATTTTGGATGCCTTCCTGTCCTCACAAGAAGAAGGGATTTTTGGTGAATTTCTGGAGGAACTTGCGATTTTTATCTATTCACAGGTCTACGATGGTCAGAAATCTGCAGCAGAAGGAATTGATTTAGAGTTTGAAACAGATAGTATAAGATATATTGTATCAATCAAATCTGGACCAAATTGGGGAAATAGTAGCCAAATCGCGAAGCTGCGGGATAACTTCGGAAAGGCTAAACGAATTCTCCGCACAAACATATCATCGACGAATGTCGTCGCTGTTAATGGTTGCTGCTATGGAAAAGATCGAAAGCCGGATAAGGGTGACTACTTAAAGTTGTGTGGTCAACAATTTTGGGACTTTATTTCAGGTGATGAAAACCTTTATACTGACATAATCGAACCGCTAGGAAATCAAGCGAAAGAGAAAAATGAGCAGTTTACGCAAGAGTACGCTAAAGCCATCAACAAGTTTACCTCTGAATTCATCGGAACATTCTGCGATGCTGACGGTAACATGCTTTGGAAAGAAATCGTTAAATTTAATTCATCAAAAACCACATCTTAAAAACCAATCCTAAACCCGATGGAGCTTCGCCTATGTCTGACGCCCAATATCCACTCATTATGGACGTAGCTAGTCCCCCAGTACATAACCTAGACGAAATCAAGTCAGTCCTCGAAGCCGTTCTGTTCGCCGCTAGCGAGCCGATCTCGTTGGAACAGTTCAGTCAACTGTTCGATGACGTCTCTACTTGGCAAATCCGTCAACAACTCATGCAGCTACAGGACGAGTATCAGGAAATGAATCGCAGCTTTCAACTCATTGAGATTGCCAACGGATTTCAGATCTGCACACACGCCGAGTATCACCCGTGGATTGAAAAATTTCACACGCGCCAGATTCGTGTTAAACTCTCGCCTTCCGCTCTGGAAGCCCTTGCTATTGTCGCCTATAAACAGCCCGTGACCCGATCCGAAGTTGAGGAGATTCGCGGTGTCAACAGCGATAGTGTCTTGAGCTCGCTGATCAAAAAGCGGATGGTTCGCATCGCCGGACGGAAGCCCGGCCCGGGGCGCTCGCTCCTCCTTGCAACAACAGATGATTTTTTGGAACAGTTCGGCTTGAAAGATCTATCAGCACTCCCGTCAATGGAAGAGATTGAAGAGATCTTGAATCAGTCGGCTGACGAGTAGTTCCCTGAACGTGGAACCCGGAGGGAATTGGATTTCGTTGCGCTCAACTGGCACCATTGTTCCATTCTAACCCCAACGCGGAGTAAGAGTCATGAAACGTTAAATCCGGAGAATTCTAATGGCGCATTATTTGGTTACAGGCGGCTGCGGGTTCATTGGATCTCACCTTGTAGAAGCCCTCGTGCAAAAAGGAGAGCGTGTGCGCGCGTTCGACAACTGTTCAACAGGTAAAGCTAAGAACATCGCACACATCAAAGATCGAATTGAACTTGTAGATGGGGATTTGCGGGAACTTGATGCTGTACATCAGGCGGTTGCAGGGGTTGACTATGTTTTCCACCAAGGTGCGCGGCCCTCGGTCGCCAGATCTGTTGCGGATCCCATTTTGAGCAACAATGTGAATATCAACGGAACTTTGAATCTCCTTGTCGCAGCAAGAGACGCAGGGGTAAGACGTGTTGTCTATGCAGCCTCGTCATCAGCTTATGGAAATATACCGACACTCCCCAGATCAGAAACCCTTTCCCCACAACCCGCCTCCCCTTACGCCATTACCAAATATGTTGGCGAATGTTACTGTCGAGTTTTCACACAAGTTTTCGGTTTAGAAACGGTTGCGCTACGATACTTTAACATCTTCGGTCCCCGTCAGGATCCAACATCCCAATACTCAGCGGTTATCCCCAAATTTATTCACGCTTACCTACACGGCAATTCCCCGGCAATCGAGGGCGATGGTGAACAGTCGAGGGATTTTACCTACATTGCAAATGCGGTCCATGCCAATCTGCTCGCGTGTCATGCAGAAGGAGTCGCAGGAGAGGTATTTAACATCGGCTGTGGCCAGCAGACATCAATCAACCAGCTTGCGAACCTTATCGGAGAGATGATGGAAACCGATGCCCAACCTGTCTATACATCGTCGCGCCCCGGTGATGTTCGACATTCTCGTGCGGATATCTGCAAAGCGCAGCAATTACTTGGCTATGAACCACAAGTCGAACTCAAAGCAGGTTTGTGCCGAACCATTGACTGGTTTCTCCGACGTTGTGACGACTGAAATTCCGTAAGTCATGCCTTTTATGAAAGCACACTACACACCCATTCTATCATCCAAACCAGAATTGCATTCGCAGGAGAAAAAAATGCAATCGCATCGAAATCGGCTCCTATTTTTGATCGCCATCATATTCATTGCGCTTGTTAATAATCAGGCTTGGGTGCAACAATCCACCTCAGTCGAAACCGATGAAGAGATGATTGAAGACTTTGCCGAACGCGCAACGAGTGGACTGAAGGGCAGGGTAATTTGGGACGGACAAGATCTATCACAGACAACTGTACAGGTTTATAAGGATGAAAGTCTAAAGAATCTTTATACCGGCGTAACACAGTTAAAAAGTGGCGAATTTGAAGTCCGCGTTGAGGCGGGGCGCTACTACCTTGTTGCCTTTGTGGACCTGAATCGCTCCGGCAAATTTGATACCGGCGATGGAATGGGGATTTTCGGTATCACAAACTGGAATGATTCAAGCCAACAGAAACAGATCGTCAAGGTCGCAGATCGACAAGTGATTAGAGGACTTGATATTATTATCACGGCAAGAATGCAGAAGGTTGACGAACATGACCAAATTGTCTCCTTATCCGACTACCGAGAAGATCCATTTGATCAATTTAAGTCAGCATTGGAGATGATTTCGTCTGGTATCAAAGGACAGGTGATATATCAAGGACAGGCATCGCTCAAAAATGCGCTTGTCTTTGCCTACACAGATCTGTCATGGAAATACCGCGTCGCAGAAACACAGGTTGTAGCAGATGGCAGTTTCACCCTCAGCCTGCCGCCCGGAAAGTATTACTTGATGGCAATCATCGACAGCAATAAAACCCATCTTTTTGATTCAGGAGATGCGCTCGGCATCTACGGTATCACAGATCTGCGTGAATCCCAAGCATTTCCTCAACCTGTATTGGTTAGCCCCAACCAATTCACCTCGAACCTCAATATCACAATCGTAGGTAAACAGACGATGAGTGGGCAGGTTGTTCCTATGGATGAATCTGAGGTGGGGGTAAGTCACACTGGCACAGCCACAGCACAACTTACCGGTCAAGTTAGATGGAAAGGACAGTCATTTAAAGGAGGCGTTGTTCAAGCTTCTCAGCAGGCAGCACTGCTCAAAGAGGGATATCAAACTAGAGTGGGTGAGGATGGAAAATTCAGTATTCAACTCCCGCCGGGGGATTATTATCTCACGGCAAACATTGATGCAGATGGCGACGGAAAATACAGTTCAGGAGATGGGATTGGCGGCTATGGTACTGCGGACATCACAACCACTCCTCCATCTGCATTGCCCCTAGCGGCAGGGGTAAACCCTGAAATCACAATCTTCGTGAGTGCACGGTCTAATGCAGACGGCCAACTGGAAGCAAGCGCTCAAGGTGCCATCGACTTGAGCCGAGCTAATACCGGTGGCATATCTGGTCAGGTTCGATGGGATGGGAAGGTGTTTAAGGAAGGAATCCTCTCGATTTCAGAGACACCTGACTTTCGGTCACCCGTTGCCATCTCCTTAAATTTGGAGGATGAGGGACGTTATAAGGTTTCGATACCGCCCGGAGATTACTACGTTATGGCGGTTGTCGATCTTGATGGAGATCGAAAATCGGGCTTACGAGATGGTGTTGGTATCTACGGCACGCGGCATCCTGTTCGCAGCAAAGACCTACAACGGGTCTCTGTGTTTTCGGACTACATCACACCCCACATCAATATTGAAATCTTTGCTATGTACATTGATGTCGAGGGTAACATCGCTGAAATCGAGGATGGTGGTCGCTCCGAGATCAAACTCCAATATGGCGTGCCCGAAGATGTTTTTCAATTTACTCGTTTCGGACGCCAAATCGAGGAATGGTGCTATTGGACCCAAGGTGTTCGCTTCCGTTTTGAGGCCGTTGGAGCCGGTTGGAAATTGCAGGCCAGGAAAGATTTTGAACCAACCCCCGAAGCGCTTGAACAACTGAAGCAACTTGAACAGCAGCCACAACGACTAAACACCGATGAACTGGAAACAACCCCACTAAACATCCTGCTCTACTACAATTTTGACGACATCATCTGGGAATGTATGCCGATGATTGGCATACAACAACCGCTGGCAGCGGGCAGACGACCAACTGCTTCTTTGGATGGCAGATTGACCCGTCTAGATCTAGAGGGAAACGTCATCCTTCATGATTCAGATGCTCCGCAAGGCAGATTATTGCTTGACAAACGTGAACTAGCGACTGATGTAACGATCTCACCGGATGGCCGATACCTCGCGTTCGCGAGACAGGAAATAGAGCGGCAACATGTCTACATTCGACATATTGCGAGTCAGGAAGAAATCCCTATACCCTCAACAGCGCAAGAGATGTTTACACCTGCATGGCACCCAACCGGCGAACTGTTAGCATACAGTACAAAAGGAAGTATCGAAAATCCAGAAGCCCGTACGGACCGGAATATTTATAGCTACGCTTATGCAAGTGGACGTGTTGAACCTATCAGTATAGGCCCCGAAGATGATGCAGAACCTGCGTGGTCTCCATCAGATCCGAATCTCATCGCCTTCTCCCGTGCGGAAGGGCAGCATCGCCAGATTTGGCTTGCCGAGTTGAACCCAGAAGGAAAATCGAACGCACAACAATTGACCCGCTACGGTGGCGAGAAACCAGTTTGGTTACCTGACGGTTCAGCAGTCCTTTACGAAACCAATGGTCAACTTTGGCAAATTTCAAAGGACGCATCGAAAAACCGACCCGTGATGTTCAATGGACAGGTAATTTTTGGACACGAACCGTATACAATCCCCTCACCAATCCAGTGATAGGTATTTACCCACCCCTTGCAAATGTAACAGCACGGTCTAACAATCCATCCCCACAATAAAACATCTTGCGATAACATCTAGAACACGTCAGGATTTCTCGGTTGCAAGGGCCCACTGACTATGGTAAAATGAATCTGTTATTTTTACCGATTTTGACAATACGTCTCCCGATAGCTTCAAGTCTGAGACTTGGATTCCCTATTAACTGGCTTCAGCGGTAGCTATGGCTATCCACATTTACGATTACTATGCAATCTAGGAAGCAAAACGCATATATTCGCCTAGCGTTAGGTATATTACGTGAAATTAACCGCGTTAGGCTGGCCAGTACCGTTCCAAAATTCGGACACAGAACAGATATTTATATTCGAGTAGGAGGTAAATTGAAATTTCGGGATGCCTAGGATAACACAGGCATAAAAAAATAAGGAAGAACGAACAGAACATAATGCTTCCCTTTTTTTGAATAGACAATTAATCTTCACCTGAGAATAATACGTCATCACCTACATGAGTACATAAATAAAATTAATTCAAACAGAAAAAGATAAGCAGTGGAAGTAAGGAGACACCTCAAAATTATTGCAAACATCGTCAGTGATGCAATTGCCATCACCAAGATTGCACAGGGAAAAAGGGAAAAATTACACTAAAGCCGATGAATGACTCCATGCAGAATACCCAATGTCAGCAAAAGCATCAACTATCCGTTTTAATGCGGAGGGAGGATAAACCGTGAAAACTATTAAATCTTATATTCCCGCTTTGCCCATTATGCGGCTGACCGTTCTTGCGATGATGTCCATCATTGCAATACTAACTCAATATGCGTGCCT
Source organism: Candidatus Poribacteria bacterium (assembly GCA_965208425.1). GTDB lineage: Bacteria > Poribacteria > WGA-4E > WGA-4E > PCPOR2b > PCPOR2b. The sequence continues at coordinate 6,429,639 of OZ242335.1, forward strand.
GTCAACAAGTACGCAAAGACAAGCAGAAAAACTCGCTCATGAAAAAGATTATCAAGGCGCAACAGATGCCTATCAGGCGGTTATCAATTCCAAAGCTGGGACACCAGAGGCTTACCACGCCCAATTAGGCATCGCTCGGCTATACATCGACAAGATGGATCAACCCCAGCTAGGCGTCAAGGCTTATCAAGATCTCATTGCTGCTGCGCCTGATAGCGGTGAAGCCGCTGAGGCATATTATCGCCTAGGAATCTACTACTTCAGAACAAAAGATTATGAATCAGCGCAACAATCTTTTGACGCTATCGTTAACAAATTTCCAAACCTCGGGAATCTGAGCCATAATGCCCAATTGATGCTGGCGAAAAGTTACGAGGAGGCTGGAGACTATAAGAAAGCGATCACAACCTACGATAATGTCGTAAATCGTCAGCCAGAGAGTGGCCGCGCCGCCCAAGCCTTAACCAATAAAGCGAAAATCCAAAAAGATCATTTGAAAGACAGGATCGCAGCGGAACAAACCTACAAATCTCTCATCACAGAGTATAACAACGTCGAAGGAGCGGAAGAAGCAATCGACGATGCCAGACAAGTACTTCAATCAATGGGCGCGCGTATCCCGCAGCCGGAGATCGAGTCGGGCACAGCGTACGATCGTGCACAGGAGCGGCGGATGAAACGTCGTGAGCGTGACCGTCCACGGGGTGGGGCTGAACTGAGTCCTGCGATGGGCTATGATGCATACGGGGACTCCGGTTTCGGTATAACTCCCGAAGAGGTCATAAGGGAATTCGGGAATCCTTGGGAAGGTGGCGGACACGGACGATCAGGAGAGAACGACGACGAAACACAAACGATGCTTAAAGTGGTTGCAGACATCAATTTTCTTATCAAGAAATATCGAAATGCAGGGACACTCTACTTTCGCGCAATCGAAGTAGCGAAAGAGAGCAATAAAAAAATCGATCCCTATGACTATATCCGTCTATCGGTCTGCTACCGCAAAGTGGGAATGCGCCAACGGGCGGTTGAAACCCTGAAAGAAGGCGCGCGAAAAAATGTAACTGTGCTGGAAGCCGTTATCACCTCATCCGCAAACGATTACCACGATGGAGAATACGAAAGGATCCTTGAGGCACTTCAGCCTATTGCGGGGTTGAACCGGACCAGAGATCCGGAAATCTACTGGAGACTCGGATTAACCTACAAAAAGATGGGAGATCTGCATAAATCTGTTGAGTCCTTTGAGCGCAGCATTGCAAGTGATACGGATTACATCGATTCAATCCAAAGCCTCGCTGAAATACTGAACTACCAACTCAAAGAGCGAGAAAGAGCAATCATCTTTCAGGACATAATCGATACCAAAGGTCATACATGGATCGGCGAGAAAGAGCTAGGAGATATATGCTATAAATATGGCAATTACCTCCGAGCGAAATCGAAATACGAAACAGCTGTGCGCATTGCCCGACGTGAAAAAGAAAACGGTGACATCACTCCGTCCGAAAGACGGAATCTTGATAACCGTATCTTATACGCAAAGATACATGCAGCGATGGCAGACTATCAAAATGGCGAAAGCGTCCAAGCACAAGGACGAATAGACGCTCTTGCTGCTGCACACCCCGACCATCCACTGATAGCCTACGGTCGTGGACAGATGGCACTGCTCAAAGGAGATGTCGAAACCGCGATTGCCACTTTTGAAACAACTATAGAGAAAGATCCAGCTTCTGATGCCGCACCCATCGCACTCGGCGAATACTACCTCTCACAGGAAAATCCTGACGCAGCAATGGGCGTATGGGAAGGGGTGCTTAAGACCTATCCACAAAACCGTGGAGTTCGTCATCGTCTTAACACCCTGAAACAGCAACGCGAAGCACAAGTGGCTAAAGCGGATGTAAATTCCGATCAATCAGGGAAAACCGCTGCCCTGACGAAGAAAAAGCGACAGAGTTTCTTACCCGCAAAACGACGAACAATCTATCCGAAGAATCGTATCCCGAAGTCACAACTACCATCCGCACTTTTCGTGGGATTGAACGAAGACCAAGTCATCGAAAAGTACGGAGAACCGGTTGAAATCCTTGACCCGCCTCCGAACTTGCCCAATGCGACAAAGCGATTTGCCTATGGTGCACTTGTGCCGGGTATGTCTAGCACCTTCAGTCTAGAAGGATCGGAGTTTACCTTCAACGAAAATGGTGTTCTGGGATACCACAAAGTCTATTTCGGGGATGTCAACGCACTAGTGGGAAGTGGCAGCGAGTATCCCGCGCTGCTTAATGAAATCCCCGATGAGTTGAAATCGACACTTTGCGATGTCATCAGCGAGCAAGCCTTTGAAGCAAAAAAGTATAATCTCATCGTTCAAAAGGCACAGGTTGTCTGGGAACTCAATGATGAACGCTGGTGGGCAACTGTACACGCAACTTTTCCAGCTAGAGATTTTACCTCTGATAAGTCTATAAACAATTACAAACCAAAACTCAAAGACTATCACATCATGGAATTATTAGTGACCAATCGAAACCTTGCCCCGGACCTGTTCCTCACAAAACCCAAAGAGATAGCCTATGAAAACTATTAGGTACGATATCTTCACCCTCATTATCGTGGTAACGATGATCCAATACGCGTGCGTTGCGTCAAGTCCACAGAGGCTCGCTGGAAAGCGTCTACAAGAAAAGGACTATCAAGGGGCAATCGACGTATATCAGACTGTAGTCGACTCCAACCCTAGAACACCAGAAGCCCGCCAAGCACAACTCGGCATTGCCAAGATATACATTGAAAATCTGGATCAACCCGAACAGGGGATCCAGATTTACCAAGATCTCATCGCTACGGCACCTGATAGTGACGAGGCTGCCGAAGCTCACTGGGGATTGGGACTCTATGCCTTCAAATCGGAAGACTATCAATCAGCGCAACAGTCTTTTGATACTATCGTCAACAAATTTCCGACATCGGAGCGCAGTTATAACGCCCAACTCATGTTGGCAAAAAGCTATGAGGAAATTAATGAATATCGTAAAGCGGTAGAAATCTACGGCAATGTGGCAAACCGTCACCCGGAGGGCAGACGAGCAACGCAAGCGTTGGTAAATAAAGCTAGAATTCAGGAGGAACGTCTCCGCGATGAAACTGCTGCCAAGCGGACCTACCAATCTATCGTCAAGCGGTACGGCAACGTCGAAGGTACAGAAGAATCCGTCAGCACCGCGAAACAAGAACTCCGCATGATGGGAGCGATTATCCCCGAGCCGGATGATCAGTCTCTGACACCACTGGAACGTGCATTGGAACGTCAGAGGCAACGCCGTGAAAGGGACCGTCCACGGGGCGGGGTTGAACGGAGTCCCGCAATGGGAGCGGCACCAGACTACTCAACCTCCGGTTTCGATGTCGATCCCGAAGAGATTATGAGACCCTTTAAGACAATCATCAATGAGATGAGCGGGGAAGGTACTGAAGGAGCAGTTTATCACGATACGGTGCTTAAAATTGCTCACCTGAACTGGGATACTGAAAACTACCGTAATGCCGGGGCGTTGTATTTCCACGCAATCGGACTTGCCGAGCGTCAAGAGGCACATATCGATCCGCATAGCTATCTCCGCCTCTCCCTCTGTTACCGTAAGCTAGGTATGCATCAGCACGCTAGCGAAATGGTAAAGAAGGCAGTCAAGAAAGATGGACAGGTTCTTGATGCTATCATCAGTAGTGCTGCCAATCAATACATTGACGAAGATTACGAAAAAGCCATTGAGACTTATAGTTCTGTCTTGGGGTTGAATCGCTCCAAAGATCCGGAAATCTATTGGAGAATAGGGCTAGCATACAAAAAGATGAACGATCTGCGCCAAGCGATTGAATCCTTTGAACGCGCAATTGCAGTGAAAACAGAGCATACCAAGGCACTCCAAAGCCTCGCCGAATTGCTTCACTACCAACTGAAACATACCGACAGAGCCGCGATCTTCCAAGACCTCGTCGACCAGAAAGGCGAAACCTACGCCGGTGAAATAGAATTGGCGACGCTCTGCTACAAATACGGTAATTACGGTTGGGCAAAATCGAAATATGAATTCGCAGCACGGATTGCTCAAAAAGAAAAAACTGATGATACGACCCCATTTCAGATGCGTGGGATAGATAACCGGGTTGTTTACGCAAAGATACATGCAGCGATGGCAGCCTACAAGGGCGAGATGTCAGATAAAGCACAAGAAATCATTGATACACTCACCTCTGAATACCCCAATCATCCACTGATACCGTATGGACAGGGGCAACTCGCCGCACTCGGAGGCAACATGGATACTGCAATCACCGCCTTCAAAACGTCCATAGAACAAGATCCGAATTTCTACGCAGCACCTATCGCACTCGGCGAATACTATCTGTCACAGGGATATACTGAGGAGGCAGTCGCGTTATGGAAAAAATCGCTCAGAGCTAATCCACTGAACCGTGTAGTGCGTCACCGGCTCCACGAGTTGACAAAGCGGGTTGGCTACAGATTTGAAGATGCAGAAAAATCGCGCAAAATGTCGCAAGGCGAGATCGCAGCACCAACGACCCCTTCTCAAAAGAGCGTTTCCGCAGCGTCTAACGCACCGAGAAGCAGGGAGCTTCCCGCCAAGCGACGGACAATCTATCCGAAGCGCCGTATCCCGAAGTCGCAATTACCGTCCGCATTATTCGTCGGATTGAGTGAAGACCAAATCACCGATACGCACGGACAACCAACCCAAATCCTGTCAGCCGTAGCCAGTATCCCCAATTCCACAAAGCGATTAGCCTATGGAGATCCCATACACGACGCAATAGATGTCGCTACCCTTGAAGGTTCAGAATTCATTCTCGGTGAAGAAGGAGTGCTTGGATTCCGCAAAGTCTACTCCGGAGACATCAATGCGGTGGCAGGCAGTCCAGTCGAGTATCCTACCTTGGTCAGCGAAATTCCTCAAGCGTTGAATTCCACAGTTTGTCATGTTATCAACGAGGAAATCATTGATACAAACAAGTACTTCCTTATCGTCCAAAAAGCACAGATAGTTTGGCAACTGGACTCGGAACGCTGGATAGCAACCGCGTACACGACTTATCCAGCCGAAGATCGTAAATCAGAACGGTCCATCAATAAGTACAAACCAAAACTGAAAGACTACCGCATTATGGAACTTTTGGTGACGGCTCGAGACATCCCACTTAACATTAGCCTCAAATAAGATTAAATTACTAACGACGTAGAGGAGAATAGATATGAAAATTGTTTTGAATCCCCATAGCGGGGCTATTAGATTTAGCATCTTTTTTTTAGTGGTCGTTGTGCTTGTGATAACCCAATACGCCTGCGTTTCAAAGAGTATGGACGAGCAGGTAGGTCAACTCATCCAAGAAAAGGATTATCAAGGCGCAGTTGATGCTTATCAGTCCGTCATTGACTCCAAACCCGGAACATCAGAATCCCGTCAGGCGCAATTGGGTATTGCCAAACTATATATCGAAAAAATGGATCAACCCCAACTGGGCATTAAAGTTTACCAAGATCTTCTTGCCGCTGCCCCCGACAGCGACGAAGCTGCCGAAGCTCACTGGCGTTTGGGGCTACATGCCTTCAAGTCGAAAGACTATCAAGCAGCACAACAATCTTTTGACACCATCGTCAATAACTTTCCATCGTCAGAACGCAGTCATAACGCCCAACTGATGCTGGCAAAAAGCTATGAAGAAGCCAGCAATTATGAGAAAGCCGCGGAAGTTTACGATAACGTGGCAAATCGCCACCCGGAGGGTAAACGCGCGACACAGGCGTTGGTCAACAAAGCCAGAATTGAACAGGAATATCTCAATAATCAATCCGCCGCCACGCAAACATACCAGTCCCTCGTTAAGCAATATGGAGCGATCGACGGCACAGAAGAATCGGTTGAGGAAGCGAAAAAGGCACTCCAATTGATGGGGGCAAGTATCCCCAAACCGGACGCGCCGGATGCACAGGAACTTGCAACGGAATATAGCCGTAGATCCAGTTATCGAGAGCGACGCCGTGCGGAACGTGATGCGGCAGGTTTTGAACTTAGCCCGGCAACGGGGATCCCAAAAGACATTCCAGAATCTGGTTTCGGCGTGAATCCCGAAGAAATCATGGGGCCCTATAAGGAGACAATTATGCAAGAAGGGACCGCGGATCAGGATTTTGCGCCCGAAGTATATCACGACACAGTGCTTAAAATTGCTTTCTTGAAGTTGCAGTTTCAAGAGTATCGAGACGCCGGTGCACTCTTCTTTTATGCAATCGAACTCGCTAAACGTGAGAAGGCACGGATTGATCCATATAGTTTTCTCCGTCTATCAGTTTGCTATCGGAAAGTAGGTCTGTACCAGCGCGCGGCGAAAGTGTTAAGAGAAGCGGTGAGAAGAGATATTAGGGTTCTTGATGCTGTCATCGTAACAGGTGACAACCAATACCTAGATGAAGAATACGAAAGAGCCATTGAGACTTACAACTCTATTATAGGCATGAACCGGAGCAAAGACCCGGAAATCTATTGGAGATTAGGACTCGTCTATCAAAAGATGGGCAATTACGACAAAGAAGCAGAATTTTGCGAACGTGCAATCGCCTCCAAAACGGACTACACCGACGCACTTCAGAGTCTCGCGTATGTGCTCTTCCGCCATCTCAACGATAAAAACCGCGCAAGAATTTTTGATGAACTCGCTAGGGAGCAGAGCAATAGTTACGAGGGCGAAATAGAGCTTGGTGGCATCTGCTACAAATACGGCAACTATACCTGGGCAAAGACAAAATACCAAGCTGCTGCACGACTCGCAGAACGGCAGAAAAAAGATTCAATGTCGCCGGCAGAACAACGCCTCGTTGAGGACCGGATTGTCTACGCAAAGGTACATACGGCGATGGCGTACTACAAAAGTGAGATGGAAGATAAGGGACAGGAAATATTCGATGCGCTTGCCGCCGAATATGCTGATCACCCGCTGATCTCTTACGGAAATGGGCAGCTGGCCCTCCTCAAAGGAGACCCCGATACCACTATTGCGGAGTTCAAAGTATCAATGGAAAAGGATCCGAAATCTCACGCAGCCCCCATTGCCCTCGGTGAATACTATCTCTCACAAGGGCATATCGACGAAGCAAAAGCATTGTGGAGTGGATTCCTTAAAGCCAACCCCCGCAATCGTATAGTGCGTCAACGGCTAGCTACTTTGAATAGGCAGCTTGAAGCGCCAATAACCTCGGATTAGAATTTTGATCTCATGAAAGGAACAGTAGACTGAATGCACGCACCCGCAGAGATCCTAAAACCGGTTGAGGAAATCGCCCGAGAAGCCGGTGACATTTTAATGGATTACTATGGAGAAATTCGTCAAATCGATTACAAGGGCATTGGTGATATTGTAACCGAAGCGGATAAAACCTCCGAAAAACTCATCATAGAACGACTCGAATCCCGTTTCCCAGACTATGCCTTTCTCGGCGAGGAATTTGGCATGTCGGCAGTACAATCGGATAACTGCTGGGTCACAGATCCGCTGGACGGAACAGCAAATTATGCGGCGCGTTGTCCAATCTTTGCGGTTGCAATTGGGCTGCTGCACAACGGTGCCCCGGTCCTGGGCATAGTGTTTGACCCCAACACCAATCGGATGTTCAGCGCAGTCAAGGACGGAGGAGCAACGTTGAACGGGGATTCTATCCGGGTCAACGATCGCGAAAAATTAGACCCCATCGGGCTGTTCGGGTTTGGATCGCCGGTCCTCGAAACACTTCACCCGTTCATACAAAAGTGTGGTAAAGGACGCAGCCTCGGTTCCGCAGCACTCCATATCTGTTCGGTCGCCACCGGTTACTTTGACGGAAGCCTAGATTTCTATACAAAACTTTGGGACATCGCTGCGGCAGCTGTTATTCTCCAAGAAGCCGGTGGTAGCATGACCCATCCATCGGGCGCACCGCTGTTTCCGTTATCATCAGATTCCTCCGCCTATCAAGGGCATAATGTTCCTTTTCTCGCAACTAATGGAAAGATACACGAGGAATGTGCAAACGCCCTCGAAGAAGATAAAGAAAACTCGCAATCATAAGGAGATCCCCCTTCATGTCCATCCCAAAGCTATCCGTGGGTAATCCCGTCCTAGCGAATCTACTGATGATCGTTATCATTATATTCGGTGTCTACGCTTGGATTGTCCTGCCCAGAGAATTGACCCCCGAAATCTCTTTCAATTCTGCAACAGTAACCACATTCTATCCCGGTGCCTCTTCCGAAGATGTTGAAAAACTGGTCACGGTGCCAATTGAGGACGCGATCGAAGAGAACGTAAACAAAATTGATATCGTTCTATCAGTCTCATCAGAAGGAAGGTCATTAATCACTGTCCAGTTCGAGGAAATTAGCGAACGTGAATTTGACAAAGAATTCCAGAACCTGCGGACCGCCGTGGATAGAGTCAACGATCTCCCGACCGAGATTCTGGACGAACCCCAGGTGCAGGAGCTTGATATATCAACCGGTTTTCCGATGCTGACCATTGTCGTCGGGGGAGAGATTTCGGAAGACCAGATGAAGGAGATTGCTGAGGATCTGAAAGATGAGATCCTTGAAATTAGAAACGTGTCTGCCGTCCGACTAGCGGGAGTGCGTGAACGGGAAATTTGGGTCGAAGTCGATCCAGATCAGTTAAAGGCATATAATCTCCCCATCGAAGCGGTCATCAGCGCGCTGAGAACCCACAATCTGAACCTTCCCGCGGGCACATTAGAGATGGGAACGTCAGAATATCTAGTACGCACAATGGGGGAGTTTAGCAATATAGAGGAGATTAGAAACACAATTATACGCGCCCGACCAACCGGGACACCACTGCGGGTACGTGATGTTGCAACTGTCTCCGACACTTATGAAAAACCGCGTACTTTATCACACATCAACGGCAAGCCATCGATCAGCCTAACCGTTCAAAAAAAGACCGATGGTAATACTATCAAACTGGTCGCGCAGATTCGAGAACTGGTCGAACGGCGCAAAAGTGACCTGATAGACGGAGCTGAACTCTCGGCGGTGAACGACTATTCCGTTATTTTGAGAGAACGGTTAGGAATCCTAGAAAACAATGCCGTTTTTGGACTAATCTTGGTCGTTGTTCTACTCTATCTATTTATGGGCTGGCGCAATGCGTTCTTTGCCGCATTAGGTATTCCCGTTGCATTTATGGCAACCTTCTTTTTTCTCCATTGGTCCGGATTTAGTCTCAACGGCGTTGCGTTATTTGGTTTAATCCTCGTGGTCGGCATCGTCGTGGATGATGCAATCGTTGTCATTGAAAACGTGTTCCGTCGGATTCAGGAGGGGATGCCTCCCAAAGAGGCCGCAATCACTGGAGCCCAAGAGGTAAGTTGGCCCGTCTTCGCAGCAAGCCTGACCACGATCGCTGCGTTTGGACCGCTCATGTTTATGTCCGGCACTCCGGGGCAGTTTATGCGAATCGTTCCTATCACCGCTATCTTGGTGATACTCGCATCTTTGTTTGAGGTCTTCATGATTTTGCCATCCCATATCGCCGAATGGGGAAAAGCGCAAAGTCGACAACAACGGCGACATGTGTGGTTCGATCGAATCCGAAGGCGTTATGTCCACGTTCTTAAAGGCACGATTCGGCACCGTTACGTAGTTGTCTGTGGTGTCTTCGCCGTTGGAATATTGGTCAGTATTGGTGCATTTTCTCAGTTAGAAAGACAACTGTTTCCCGGCGAAGATTTTCCGCAATTTTACATCAAAGCGGAAATGCCACCTTCGTTTGGGCTAAAAGAGACCTCTGCCACTTTAGCAAAAGTCGAGGAAGTTGCCATGTCTCTGCCATCTGATGAACGCATCGCTGTCGTCACAAACATCGGCTTAGTCACACCGACCTCTCTGCAAGAAGGCTCAAGCGTCCGATCCAACGTCGGTGAAGTGCTCGTTGAACTGACCTCGAAAGATCAACGGGTGCGAAGTACAGATGAGATTATCGCAGATCTTCGGGGGAAGGTCGAGGCAATCAGCGGTATCGAAAAACTCATATTTGATGCACAACAAGGGGGGCCTCCACAGGGATCAGATGTGGAGGTGAAGGTTAAAGGAGAGCAGTTCGGACCGTTAGAAAAAATTGCCAATTCACTCAAAGAAAAATTACATCAGATAGACGGCGTCTACGACATACGGGACGATTTTGTTACAGGAAAATCGGAAATCCGCCTGCGTGTTAAGGAAGATAGAGCCCATCAGTACGGCTTGAATATCTTCCAAATTGCTTACAATGTCCGAAACGCCCTTGAAGGAAATATAACGACAACCTATCGCGATGCCGATGAATCGGTTGATGTTATTGTGAAATACAATTCTGATGATTTGCAATCAATCGCCAATCTTGAGGATCTGCTGATTCCGGCACCGAACGGAACGATGGTGCCCCTGAGAGATGTAGCTGAAGCACAAGAGGAGGGCGGATATTCGGAAATCCGCCGATTTGAGAATGAGCGGGCAATTACTGTCTCCGCCGCTGTGGACACAGACAAAACTAGTGCCTTTGCAGTCAACCAAGTATTGATTCAGACTTTCGAGGACATTGAATCGCTGTACCCCGGTTATCGTCTCGATTTCCGAGGTGTCTTCGATGAGATCAATGAATCCTTCGGTCAATTGAGCAGATTGTTCGTCGTTGGGATCTTAATGATGTATGTTATATTAGGCGCACAGTTCAAGTCGTTTATTCAGCCGGTCATTATCCTTTTTGCCGTCCCGTTTGGTTTCATGGGATCAATGATTGGATTGTTAATCATCGGCGCGCCGTTGAGCATGGTTGCGCTGTTCGGCACTGTTGCATTAGCGGGGATTGTTGTCAACGATTCCATCGTGATGATAGACTTCATCAACCAGTACCGGGCACGCGGTTATAACAAGTGGCGGGCAATCTTAAAAGGCGGAAGTGTTCGATTACGTCCCATTATCTTGACCTCCGTCACCACAATCTGCGGCTTAATTCCAATGGCAGTTGGTTTGGGAGGTAAATCCCCAATCTGGATGCCAATTGCGTACACAATTATCTTCGGTCTCTTCGCAGCGACCCTTCTGACGTTGTTCGTCATGCCCGCGTTATATGCGATAACAGCGGACGTGCGTGAGGTGTTCATCAAACACGATCGGGTGACCGAGCCGGTATTTGAAGATGTGCCTCTCGTTGCGGAGCGTGCGGACGATTGAAATCTCAAATTTTATACATCTTTTTGAAGGGAAGTACCTATGTCAAATATCAAAACTGTTGTTACTACTGACGAATTGCGAGCGCGTCTCGACCGGCTGCCGAGGTTGTATTTGGCAGACTTACCGACACCGCTGCTCGACTGCCCACGCCTATCCAAAGCCTTAGATGGTCCGCGCATCCTAGTGAAACGGGAGGATCAGACCGGAATGGCGTTTGGCGGAAATAAAGTTCGAGAGTTCGAGTATTCAGTCGCCCCCGCGGTGGAAGGGCGATACGATGTGCTGCTACACGGTGCCGCGTCCCAGTCCAACCAGTCGCGATTGACGGCGGCGGTTGCGGCGCGATTGGGTTTGAAAGCGGTGATGGTAGGTAGGAAGGATGCTCACGCCAATCCGGTGAACGGGAATCTGCTGTTGAGTCATCTATTTGGGGCAGAAGTTAACCTCGTAGAGACCGCTGAAGAGAGAGAAGCGGTGCTTGAACGCCTAGAATCAGAAGGTCGTCGGGTATACAACACCAGCAGCGATGGATACTATCTGCGAAGTGTATCTTATGTAGATGGATTCCTTGAACTATGGGATCAACTGCAAGGACGAGATATTCACCCCGACGCGTTGTATGTCTGCTCAGGCGTACATACCCATGTGGGATTGGTCGTTGGGGCAAGAGCGTTGGGAATTCCGCTGAGGATTGTGGGGATCAGTCCCAGCCCACAAAACAACACAGAATCGAACGCCAATCTTGCAAAGGTCGCCAACGAAGTGTCTCAGATACTTGATCTAGATCTGGATTTTTCAGGATCTGATTTTGAGAGCTACGGGGAATACGCCGGCGAAGCCTACGGCGTGGTGACACCCGGTAGCAAAGAAGCGGTCATCTTGGCTGCACAAACAGAAGCACTAGTGCTGGATCCGGTTTATACGGGCAAGACGTTTGGGGGAATGATTGACCATATCCGACAAGGGCAGTTTGCGGTGGATCAAACGGTTGTCTTCGTACACACCGGCGGGACCCCTGCCCTGTTCGCTTATGGAGATGAGATCTTAGGAGAATTAAATTAACGCGTGACTTTAGAGGAAAGGAGATTCCCAACATGAATGTCATCGCAGATCTATGCGTCGTCCCAATAGGCGTTGGTGTGTCAGTTTCCAAATATGTTGCTGAGTGTGAACGTATCCTCAAGGACGCGGGGTTGAAAACCAAACTACATGCTTACGGTACCAACATCGAAGGGGATTGGGATACGGTCTTCGCTGCAATTAAAGAGTGTCATCAGGTTGTCCATGAGATGGGCGCTCCTCGGATCAGCACAACACTCAAGTTTGGCACACGCACCGACCGCGCGCAGACGATGGACGAGAAAATAAATAGCGTTGTACATCAGATGACAGAAGGGTAGTCACCAACTTGCTGCCGTATCTATCTCAGAAAGCGTATAAGGTTGAGCGTAGCGAAATTCCGATCCATTAGGGAGGGTGGAATAGTCATGGACCTGTTTGACCAGAATCTACAGCAGAACCGGCAAAAATCTGGTCCGCTAGCACACCGGATGCGTCCCGACACACTTGACGACTTTGCGGGACAGGAACATCTATTGGGAACGGACCAGCCTCTCTATCTCGCGATCGTGGGCGACACAGTGATGTCCTGCATTTTCTGGGGACCACCGGGCTGTGGAAAAACTACCCTAGCACAGATCATCGCTAAGTGCACAAAGGCGCATTTCGAGCATGTCAACGCCAGCACAACCGGCGTACCGGAGTTACGCAAGCAGATTGTCAAAGCTGAAGAACGTCTCAAGTTTCACGATCAACGGACTATCCTGTTCTTGGACGAGATTCACCGCTTCAACAAAGCACAACAGGACTTTCTGCTCTCTTTCGTGGAAGATGGAACGCTTGTACTGATCGGCGCGACAACCGAAAACCCCTCCTTCGAGGTCAATGCCCCACTCCTTTCCCGGATGCAGGTGTATCCTTTCCGACCCCTGGAATCGTCCCATATCCGTCAGTTGGTAGACCGCGCACTCACCGACACCGAGAATGGTCTGGAACAGTATCAGATCTCACTTTCGGAGGATGCTACAGATGCGCTGATTCGGGTGGCTGATGGCGATGTGCGTCTTGCCCTCAACGCACTGGAACTCGCGGTACAGACTTGTAAACCGGCTGAAGATCAGGTACGTCATATAGATGCCGAAAGCATTCACAAAGCTATACAAAAGCGGATGTTGCGCCATGATAAATCGGGCGATGAACACTATAATTTGATTTCTGCTTTTATCAAGAGTATGCGCGGATCTGACCCCGATGCTACCGTCTATTGGTTAGCACGGCTGTTGGAAGCGGGAGAAGACGCGCGTTTCATTGCGCGACGCATGGTAATCCTCGCATCTGAGGATGTTGGAAACGCAGACCCACAGGCGCTGCTGATCGCAGATGCAGCCGCCCGTGCGGTTGAATTCGTCGGACTTCCAGAAGCACAACTGAACTTGGCGCATGCTGCGGTCTATCTCGCTTGTGCGCCAAAAAGCAATGCCGCTTATTTGGCTTTGCTCGCAGCGCAAAAAGATGTGCGCGAAGAACCCGCCTATCCCGTGCCAATCCATCTGCGAAATGCACCGACACAACTGATGAAAGAACTCGGTTACGGAAAAGAATACAGGTACGCCCACGATTTTGAAGACCACATCGTGCAACAGGACCACCTTCCCGACGCCTTACGCGATAAGCGGTATTACGAACCGACCAATATTGGGGATGAACAGCGCATCCGCGAGTATATAGAAAAGACCAAAAAATGACCGTGTGACAAGAAACGCGAAGCTGCCGCGTACTTGTAAGAAGGAGCAAAATCCGAATGGTAGAAGCGAAGCGATCCTACCGTGCCATGTTAATGTCAATGATTATCCCCGGGCTGGGACAGATCTATCTGGGTAGGCTGTTTAAGGGTGTCATCATATTTATAGGTCTTATCTTGGGAATAGTGCTCATCTACGCCAATTCACTACCCGTAACGAGTTGGCGAGACCTGACCCGTATAGATCGAACTGAAACATCCCCGGACGAGCGGGGTGTAACAGGACAAATGGAAACATACCCAGAAACAGATAACCCTAGTTCGACAGGCAAGGACCCGAAACAGTGGCGTGGTTACACCCTATACACTTCTGATAGCAAGTTTATGTTCCGGATTACCGCAGATCTGGACAGCCATCTAATAGATAACAAGGAACTTTCAACGGAACTAGTGCGGGAATTTCGGAAGCATAAAGTCTTAATTTATAAAGGGGCAACGGTTTCGACCAAAAAGGAAGGCAGTTGGTGGTTGATAGATGATTACTATCAGACATATTCCGTGAGGAAAAGTGAATATGGATTAGACGTTTATAGCACCGCACAATGGCGGTTTCGTCCTCGTTGGCAGTTTAAGATTACTGGACTGATTCAACTCCTGGTTTTTTGGGGATATGCAGTTGTTGATGGCTGGCTTGGACGAAGACAGGAATAGACCGATGAGCACTCAATGGAAGCAAAAGAAATGTCGAAGACTCTCGACTGGTTGGAGGAAACACAGATGACAATACAAGAAAAGGTTCAGGGTGCAAACCTCAGCTTTTATCAAGCGATGCAAAATCTGAGCATTGATATGATGGACAGCGTATGGCTACAAGCAGATTGGGTGCAATGTATTCATCCGAATTGGGAAACGCTCACCGGCTGGGAGGAGATTCGTGCCAGTTGGATAAATATCTTCCAGAACACACATCGAATGCACATCCAACCCAGCGAGGTCGCGATTCATATCGATAACCAATTTGCTTGGGTGACATGCGTCGAATCCATCCACACTTTTGCCGGCGGCAGGATGGGCATATCCTTTGCGCAAGCAACGAATGTTTTCAAATATGAGGACGAGGATTGGAAGATGGTACATCATCATGCATCACCGTTGCCAAGAGAGGTAGCACTTTCTGGCACCGCAGCGGCACCATCGTTGAACTAGCCTCTTGATAGAGAGAGGTTTCAAACAGCGGAAGTTTTCTTTGTTACTGCTTCCGCTAGTATGTTACAATCATTTAGCATTTCAATTTATCAACAGGGGGAATAAACTTTGCTATATCAATTGCTGCAGAAAAAGTATTTCAGAATTGGGGCGTTAAGTCTCGGAATCATCGCTGTGCTGATTGCGATTCCCGTAGTTGCCAATCAGATGTTTGATGAAGAGGTCATCGGAGATTTCAAACACGTTAAAACCGAATACGATGAGAAGCATACACCGAAGATTGAGTGCCCAGATGAGGTTGGGGTCGGGGAATGGTTTGATGTCACTATAACAATCGGTGCCGGTGCAGTCCACCCCACCCTTTATGAGCATTACGTCAACTGGATTGGTATCTACAAAAATGATGTCGAAATAGCACGAGCCTATCTGCACCCGATCTATACCATGCCTAAAGTCACTTTCACAATCGCTTTGGAAGAGAGCACGACGCTGGTCGCAATGGAGCAACCGAACCACACCGCTCCCTGGAAAGCATCGAAAGAGATTAAGGTTGTAGAAAAAGAATAGGCTCAAAAACGGACATGTGAGTCGAGAACATCAGTAATTCGAGGGGCGGGACAATGTGCCGCCCCTTTATTTTTATGCAAAAAAAATTTAGGAGGAAAAATATGCCGTTTATCGCTGCCGAAGAACTACCGAAAATGGAACTATTTCCGGGCGCACTCAGTGGCATTGTTGCTGGAGAAGGCTTGATGCTATCCTTTTTGGAGATGGTGGAAGGCAGTGAAGTTCCAGAGCATAGCCACCCGCACGAACAAGCGGGCTTGGTGTTGTCAGGAGAATTACAGTTTAGAATCGGTTCAGAGGAAAGGATCCTAAAACCCGGGGAAGCATTTATTGTTCCACCGAATGTGGTGCATTCAGGTGTTGTTACGAAGGGACCTGCACGTGTCCTCGATATCTTCACCCCGCCGCGGGAGGACTATATCGACCAGTACAATAAGCATACAAGCACCTCTGTTCAGACTAAATGGGAGTAGAGAAGGTATATGAAGCGTTAAGAACTTCTGTGGGAGAGGCATCCTTGCCTCGACTATCGGGAAAAGGATTTCCCTCCCACAGTATCCCCACCTCAACCATCATGATATAAAGGATTACAAGGAGATTAGGATGTTGCTTCACGATTCCGTTGACAGCTTAACAGTTGTGTGTTACGCTTGATCATATAAATTAGACACAAAATCTGGATGAAGTCAGAAAGCAGTCTTGCTTAATTGAGCGCCTCCTATTCGTCCTTAATCCGCGACACTCCACGACTCAGACCGCAGTATATTGATTTGAGGATTAGCGATGTTTGACAGTTTAACCGAACTCACTGAAAAAATGTATCTGGGAGAAGACTCAACGATTGAATTCAAAAGAGAGTTGCCTCACAGAGAAAGCCTTGCTGATGAAATCGCTGCTTTTGCCAATGCTAGCGGTGGGGTAATACTGATCGGTGTTGACGACGATGGCGAAATTGTTGGTATGGATCGCCAAGATCTGGACAGGACAGAGAAAACGGTGGTTGAAATATGCCGGGACAGTATTGACCCTATGGTTTACATCCTTACACAAAAATTGCGGATTGATGATAAAAATCTGTTAAAAATCGAGGTGCCTCGTAGCCCGTTTGTTCACAAATCCTCTAACGGCTATTTCATCCGTCAAGGCAGCAGCAAAAGGGAGATGACCACTGAGCAGTTGGGGCGGTTGCTACAAAGCCGCTCACAGGCACATAGAATCGCTTTCGATGAACAGTTCGTGCCGAATACTCACAAAGATACCTTAAAGGAAATGCTATATCAGCGGTTTATTACCGAAGGAGCGACAGATCGGGAGAAGATAGAAGACCTGCTACTTAAAAGGCGTTTGTTGGTCAAAGAGGGGCAAGCGTACCGCGCCTCGGTAGCCGGTCTGTTAATGTGTCATGATAGACCCGACGATTACCTCTATAATAGTTTCATTCAAGCGATTTTCTATAACAGCGTGGAAAAGGATGCGAACTATCAGATTGATGCTAAAGATTTTAGAGGGCCGCTGGATCAGCAGATTGTGGATGCCTTCAAATTTGTCGAAAGATACAACCAAGTATCGGCTCGCAAAGATATTGGCAGAATCGAAAGATCCCAATACAGCATGAGAGCCGTTTTTGAGGCAGTGGTTAACGCCGTGGTACATAGAGATTATTCAAAAGCTGGATCGAAGATTCGTTTGTTTATGTTCACAGACCGGCTCGAACTCTATTCGCCGGGTGCACTGGCAAATACCTTAACGGTAGACGATTTGCGCTATAATCAGGCAACCCGTAACGAACTCCTCGCTCGCCTACTTTCGGAAACGACGCTCGACGATGATATGGGGGCACAGGTGGTTCGGCGACACTTTTTAGAGCGTCGGGGGGAAGGGGTTGGTATCATTCTGAACGAAAGTGAGCGGTTAAGCGGCAAAATTCCTGTATACGAACTGTTCGGCGAAGAGTTACGCTTAACAATTTTTGCGGCAAAATCCCTGCAAGAGGAGTGGGAATTGCAAAACCGATGACCATAACGAAAAAAAAGACAATATATCTTGCGAATCCCTACGGCTTCTCAGAGCAACAGCGGGAAACTGTGCTCCCTGCTCTCGTTAAAGCATTGGAAGCGGTTGGATTGGAAGTATGGGAGCCATTTGAGCGAAATAACCAAGACAGGTTATCCTCCGATTGGGCATACCGGATCGGACAGAAAGACAAACAGGACGTATTCGACGCGGACGCGATTTTCGCGGTCGTGAACGGAGTGCCACCAGATGAAGGGGTCATGATTGAGCTAGGGATAGCGATAGCACTCGACAAGCCCACCTTTCTATTTCGGGATGACTTCCGACGCGCTGTTGATAGTGATGTGTACCCACTTAACCTGATGATTTTCAGTGGCTTACCCCAACTTGGCTGGGAACGCTACTACTACACAACTATCAATGACATCGCATCGCCCGATAAAGCACTGGTAGGTTGGGTAAAAGAATAAAGGACAGGAACCACCAATCCAAACTCAAAACTGCACCCCCGCAAAGAACCCGGGCCAAAGGTGAACGATTGTATCGCCGCTTCGGTATACATAGTCAAATCCGTATCCAAAATCCGAAGTGTCCCGTCTATCCGAGACGAGAAAGTTAAGCGAAACACCACCAAAGACGCTGAACCACTTATGCCGCTCCCAGCCAAACCCAAGGCGCAGTTTGTTCAAGATGGTCTGTTCGCTATACTCCCAAGTGTCCTCTCCCGAGTCATCGGTATAAGTCACGCTTAGCCAATCAGACCTTCTATTCATCGGAGCATCAACCTCCCCCGAGTCATCGGTATAAGTCACTCCACGTGTAATAAAGTCAACGTTCAGAAAAAATCGCCTGCTGAGCGGGATATGTCCACCTACACCAAACCCAGACGACCACCTACCCAAATCGTCGTGCGGATAACTGCCGACCATCAACAGACTGTAAACATGGCGGCTACCGATGCGAATCCCAAGGTTTGCAACCTCCGTATCGCTACCCCAAAATTGCAGATGCAGCGGATTATCCTTAACAAAACTGATTAATCCGATCGGAATGCCGGACATCCGTCCGGAGAGGTTGAGCAATCCAATCTGCGATGTTTGCACATGTCCAGCGATGTTGAGAAGCCCAATCTGTGTCCCAATCCCACCGGGCGCAATATTGACGATACTAATCTGTGTGCCACTGTGCGGGATATTTGCCTTCTGGGTCCAACCAAGTGCGATATTCGTGGCTGCGCTGATTTGTGTTCCCTCCAAATTCCCCGCAATGTTGGCTCCGGCTGCGATTTGTAGGCTCCCACTTAATACACTTCTTCCAACGAGATTTAGTCCGGAGGTTATCTGCAATCCGTGAAGGTCGTAGCCAACAAAATTACCTGCACCAGCGGCTTGAAAGCCCTGGACACTTCTACCGGTGGCGTTGGTTCCTGCTGCCACTTGGAAGCCGTTGAGATCGCCGCCGCTGGCGTTAAGACCTCCCGAAATTTGGAAACCTTCCACATTTCTGCCGACAGCGTTGAGTCCACCTGCGATCTGAAAACCATCTACAACCCCACCGACGATATTGCCGACCCCGGCAAACTGTGCACCCCGTGCTTCAACCCCTTTAATATTCAACATCCCACCCAATTCGAGTCCATCAAGCTTCGTATGGTAGCCCGCAATGATATTGAGGGAAAGGTTTGTTGTAATATTGCGATTAGGGTCTTGAAATCCGACAGTACTTATCCACGGGATCAGTGAAATTGTCATAGGCAGATGTAAATCGCCCCCTTTCGGGGTTGGTGGTGTAGCACCATCATCCATTTTTAAGGGGGATAACAGTTCCAAGTTGTCGGCGAATTGATGTCGGAGAGTATTGGTAATTTGAGAAAGCAGCCCTTCGTTGTTGATTACCGCCGGGTCAATCCCTTGATTGTTCAACAGTGAAATATATTTCCCGTTATAAAAGACGCGAGGTGTAATCTGCTGCGGGTAGCGCATATCTTCGGACAGGTGGGAATACCAATCTTCAATACCGCGTGTTACATAGTCCAATAGTCCCAACACGGTGACGGTCCCATCGGGGCCCGCTGCGCCCCGGTCTTGATCGCTTCCACGCAATCCTTTGAGTAGGAAGTAGGTGAACAGTCCATGTTTCAGGCGTGGAACTTCTGGTGCCCACTGATTACTATCACATGCGGTGAAGATGATGTTACTCTCCTCACTATAACGGGACAACGCCGCAACGAATTGCGCCTTCGGTGCAACCCGACAAGCATCAACGATGATGAAGCGATGTTTTGCATTTGCACGGTTGAGAATTGCAAACAGATCTTCGAGACTCAGTCCACTGTCCGAGAGAGGATCGGTGACATCCATCGGCAGAAAGTAGCCTGTTCCGTCAACATCCTCACCATGCCCGGAGAGATAAACAGTCAGCAGGTCTACCGCTTCAAGTTGGGCATGTCGTTGGAGTTGCTCAATGATATTCGCTTTTGTTGGTTGGATCAGGCTATCGGGTGTCATCAATGTCACATTGACGCCTGCATCTTGGAGCACCTGTGCGACTGCTTTGGCATCATCGGCGGCATACTTGAGCGATTGGAAGGGGGACGGATAGGTATCCACACCGATAACAACCGCCCAATGCCGCATGTTGACACCGCTTGCAGCACCAAGCTGGAAAGTGCCTCCACCGGCAAGCGCCAACGCCCGTCGGCTCACCGCTATCGACTGTCCTTTTATTGTTGTAAGGGTCAACGTGTCGTTATCTTGCGGCATCAAGTCGGCAGGGAGAAACACCTCATCGAAACGATTCTCTGGACCCTCAAGGACAGGTTGCCACGCCAGATTCCACTGTTTGTGGTCGTTCTGAAGGTGTTGAGCAAGTTGTCGGTATGTCAGTTTGCCATGCCATTGCGCCTCAATCACCTGATTCGCAGGACTTTGCAAGTCCCGATTCATCGGGATGCTCGGAACGGCATGAGAAAACACCCGCCGATAGAGGGAATAGGTCATCGCACTGACGGGCAGATAGGTTTCACCCATCGGGATGCGAAGTTCGTGAACGACTTGATTATAGGCGGCAGCCGCCAGCAGTAGCGCAAAGTCGGCAGATTCGTCTAAGATGTCCTCCGTATGGCTCACAGTCTGCGTAGGTTGAGCACTTCCCGTTGGTGTATCCGTCACCGGTGTGCCTTTGGGTCGCCCCAAACGAATCTCTCGGAGTATGTCGCCGGAGTAGCATGTGTCAATAATACAAGCAACCTGCCGTGTCGGTAGTTCTTGGAGTAAGGTGTTGAGTTCATCATCAAGAAGGTACGTCTGTGGCGATGCCAGATCCGCATCCACAGGCAACAGGGCTTCGTCGTTCCTGTCGGGGTATCGCCCCTTTGCCTCATCGCCCGGAAAAGTTCCGAGTTTATCAATAATCTGCGTCCCATGCCCGCTAAAATAGAAAAGCAGGCTATCAGAAGGGGTTAGGTGTCGGCTGAGTTCTCGGAATTTACGTTGAATCTCCACCTTATTCGGATTGGGGAGGATGTGCATCTGCCCCTGTGTGATGCCGTGCGCGGAGAGGACCGCCTCCATCAGTTTCAAGTCGTTTGGTGGAGCGTCAAGCTGCAAATTGGGATTTTCATAGTCCCAAACACCCACCAAGATGGCGTGTTGTTCGGCGTGAGCAAACTGTAAAAAGATTACGAAGAAACTACAGACTGAAAGAATCCATCGAGTCAAGATGCAAGCGGAAGCGAAGAGGGAGGATTGGTTCCATCCTTCCATCTTTCCCTCCTTCCATCCACTCGTTTGTCCCAAGCTATTTTGAATCATTCTGTGCTCCTTTCGTAAAAGTTTCCAGCAGGTCCGAAAAGCGTTGTCGTTCGAGCGATAGCTTCTCTGTCATGGTGTTGCGCTTGGTGGCGGAAAGGTCTCTCAACTTGAGTCGAGATTGATACAATTCGACCAGTTTGGCGTGCATCGCGAGATCGTTGGGATGCATCTTCAAGAACGTTTCAACCGCTTCAATTGAGGCGGTGAGTTGTCCTGCATCCGTTGGTTCAGGCACAATGAGAAATTCCAACATCCCCTCCGCTGAGAGGGGAGGGGCGATGCGACCTGTATTTTCATTCCCCTTTCGGGCACCCCATTCCACCGACGGGGTGAGCGGTGAAAAAATCGAAACAACGAATAACAACAGCCCAACGACACCGATAGCAGACGGCACCCACACTGGCACCGGCGTTTTCAGCTTATCACGTATTTCGATCCAAACGGAACGGCGTCGAATAGGCAGCAATGGTGGAGCTTCCATTGAGATAGAACCCTCTCGAACAGCACCACCAAAATCTTCTAGCGATTTCTCCGTCTCCTGCAAGATTCTATATTTCCGCTCACATGCTTTGCAGCCCAGCAGATGGGCTCGAATCTGTGGAGATAACTCTTTGTCAATGGAGTGGAGCAGCCTTTCTTGTACTTGATTACATTTCATTTTCGTTCAACCTCCTTTCAACGATGAACTAAGAACTGGAAGGAAGGGAAAAGACGGGAAGGTTAGAAGGAAGATCGAGGGAAAGCCCCCATCCTTCCACCCTTCCAATCCCCAACTTCTATTCCTCCAATCATCCGATCCTCACGCATGTGGGGACAGTTTCCAGCAGCAAGATGTTAGAACTCAACCGTAAGACCAATATAGGGAATACGCGGGAATTGCTGTGCTTCAAAAATCTCAGGTTCTTCGATTTCGACCTCTTCACCTTGGACCTCAAGCGGCTCATCCGGGGTAAAGACGAATTTCACGGTATTTTTTCGGTTGTAGACGTTCAGAATATCGAGGAATCCACCTACGCGTAGACCCATAAAGTCGAATTTGTAACTCACCCGGAGATCTAGCTTGTGATACGGGGTCAGTTCGGCGGTGACAGCTTCATCAACATCCGCCAAAAGCGGGTTCAATCCACGCGTCAGTGGGTCTTGAACCAGCACGACAGAGCTGATTGGCACTTCGGAGGTTCCGTTCAAATACTGCCATTTCGCGCCAATCTCAAACTTAGGTGTGAAGTTATAATTGGCAACAACGCTAACAATATTTGTGTTATCAAAAAAATAAGGTTGATAGGAACTTCCCGGATTCTCACGCCGTTCAGCGTGTGTGTAGGCGTACGAAATCCAGCCGAAGAATTTATCTGGCACGCGGTACCGTAGGAACGCCTCTGCCCCACTAACATACGCAGCCCCCTGATTAAGATAATTTGCTATCTCATCCGCTGTGACCAATTTCTCCATGTCTTTGTAATAGGTAGCAAACTTGAATTCCGTTCGAGATGAGAGCTCATGTTCCAGTTCCATGATATAGTGCCGTGCGAGGCTCGATTCCAACCCAGAGTTACCGTTCTCCGATAGAATCTGATGCGGCTGCGGACTCTGTTCATAATGTCCATAAGCGAACCGGAGGTTGGAACCGCTCGGCAGTGCAAAGCTTAAACTCCCCCTCGGCTGAATCGAGAGCTGCCCCGTCACATCCAGATAATCCAACCGAACTCCTAGCGCGCCAGATAGAGAAGGTAAGGGGTCATATCGTCCCTGTAAGTAACCCTCCGCGCGAAAGAAATCGTGCCCGAATTCGTAGTGGCTTTCTTCTATACCGATTACCTCCCATTGCTCTTCATACACAACGATTTCTCCTACCACCTCTCCATCTTCAACGATTGGAGTAACTGTTTCGATAGGTTCTCCGCTCCCTTCATATTGTGGGATTCTACTGTCCTCAAAACTGTTGGCAGGCGTGAAGGAGAGGAGTAACCCCGTTTCCAATGCAGCGGACGTGTCTTGACCACCGATATCGTCAGGACGCAGGTTTAACTTGTAGGATAGGTCTTCCCTAAGCGTATAGACCGGAACCTTAATGTTTATATCATAGTGACCATAATCCACTTCGGACACAAGTTCTCCATCCGAATCAAATTCATACGACTCCGTGATGGGTGCCTCAAAGTCGATAGTGAGGAAATTGAACGAACGGGTGAGCGAGAGTTGGGAGGTAAGATTTTCAGTGAAATTTGAACGGAGATGGATGCCTTGCGCGTTAAACCCATTTTTGAAAAAGGCAGAGATGTGTGCACCTTCAAATGCCTGCATTGTTTCTTCCACCTCACTTCCATCCACCCTAACCTCCGTAACCTCTACAGATGTCGATTCCTCAACATGGAAATGGTCGGTTGCAGCAAAACTGTTGAGCGTCAGATGATGTTTTTCACCGAGGGGATAAGCAAATTTGAGTTGGTAATCTGAAAAGTAGGGAAACTGTTGTTCATCAATGAATCGTCCAACAATGAGATCGATGTAGCTTCGTCGTCCGGCAATAGACACATATCCCTCATCCCCAATTCTGCGCTCAAGCATCCCCTCAGAATAGAGGGCATTTAGGTTAAATTTGCCGCTTATCCCTTCCTCTAGACTATCGCGCGAGTGAATGTCCAACACCGCTTGGGAATCTAGCCCGAATTCCGCACCATATCCGCCGGCATAGATGTCAATTTTCTCAATGACTTCCGAACTGACAGTTGAGAGAAGACCACCCCAGTGAAACGGATATCCGAGCGGTGTCCGGTCAAAATAGTAGAGGTTAGAACCCGGTTCACTTCCCCGGATATAGAGAATGCCGAAATAATCGTTCGGGACACCGATGCCCGGCAGCGTTGTCAACCCTTTGAGGGCATCGTTACCAACACCGGGGATGCGTCTCAGTTCACTCCCGCGGATGTCTTTTCGGCTGATTGTTGGCGGGAGACGTTCCCCCTCAACAATAACTTCTTCTAGCATGAGTACCTCGCCGAGGTAAAGCGTTACTTGAGTGGTATGACCTGCGGTTACCTCTATATCGGTTTCTGTAGGGGTGTCGTACATTTCGTGGGTTATCGACACGGTGTAGGTGCCTGGGGCAAATTTTATAAACCAGAACTTCCCTTCCGTATCGGTTGTTTGGCGTTCATCGGTTCCAAGGATATGGACCTCTGCACCGACTACCGGGGCGTTGGTGTTCCCATCATAAACGGTGCCTTCAATCGTCCCGGTTTGGGAGAGTGCTGCAAGTGGGAGTAAGAGAATTAACAACAAAGGCATGAAGAACAGATACAAACTCGCCTTCCATATCAATAAGGGGTGTTTCACTACGGTTTTATCCCTTCCGTTTTATTTTATGGTAGATGATAGAATTACTTAGACAGTTCCAATGCACATGTACAGATTGGGAAATCCCCGATAAATCGGGATCGCAAGCAGACTGTACCCACAAACAACCCCCTAAATCCCCCTTGTCAGGGGGACTTTGGCAAATGTTCACTTATTTGTCTAATTCACCATAGTATCAATATCTGAATCCGACTGTTACGGTTGTCGTCAACCCACCCGAGATGTCAGCTTCATATATGAAATCTTGATGATGTTTAGATACAATCCTGACATCATAGATGCCAGGTTCAATAGTAAAAGTTACTATAGTACCAGGTAGTAGAACATCGGATTTGAGTTGATCTGCCCCCCAAGAATCGTCTTCGGCAGCAGCGATAAAAATACTCGTGATTGCTACATTTGAACGGTTCTTGACTGTCAAAAAACCCTCTTCCTCTTCTGTTACATTTACTTCTACATGGCACCCACCAAGAACGATCGAGAATGTCATACAAGAGATGACAAGAAGTAGTGCTTGATGCTTCATAGTTTCCTTTCCTCTTATTATTAACTCTCGGCAAAATAGGATGCCAAGCGTGTTGCGAGCTGTTCTCTCGCGTGATATAGACGGCTTTTAACCGTTCCTTTCCTAATGCCGAGCTTCCCTGCGATCTCCTTCACCGAAAGTTCTTCAATGTAGAATAACCAAATCACCTGTTGATGAATCAAAGGCAATTCCGAGATTGCGTCCCGAACAACCCCCATTCTCTCTTGAAAGAGGAGCTCTGTCTCTGGCGCACGGGAATCTGATGGTATCCTCTCAGCCCCAAAATTTTCATCGTCGAGACTGCCAAGCGTACGTCTGGCAGCGGTTCCTTCACGGCGTGACCAGTTCCTAACCACATTTTTCGCAATCTGATGGAGCCACCCCAGAAACGCTGCCTCGGATTCGTCCATGACCTGCTCGCGGTTTTGATGCGCGATCAGGGCGACTTCGTTGTTGATATCTCGACGGTCTTCAGGTTGGCTGTGCTTATAGTAGACACGACAGAGCTCATCAACGAACTGCGCAATCTGAGGGTGATATTCTCCAATATCCCTTGCCACAATGTCCTCCTACCCTTTTTAGTGTTGGGCGGACTAAAAGGGTTCACTAGACATCTGCTTTTCTTCTGAAGTTTTTCATGGCTTACTACCCGAATTTGTGATAACATCTCAAGAAATATATCAGATGGGTGGAAGATTGGAAGCATGGAAGATTGGGGATGAACTCTAGCCTTCCATCTTCCCACCTTTCTGTCCTTGATGACATTATAAATCATCACAAGGTAAAGGGAAAGAAAAGCGAATGGGAATCAACATACAAGATAGAATCATCGACGCACATATCCATGTTTGGACAGATGACTTTGAAAGTTATCCGCTAGCACCCGGTTTCGACCCAAGCGATTTGTGGCTGCCTTCCTTTACTCCGGCGCAGTATTTCGAGTACAGTCGTTCGGTCGGCAAAGTTCGGATAAACCTCGTCCAGATGACTTGGTACGGTCTAGACCACAGCTACATCATAGACCTGATCGCCAACGCCCCAGACACCTTTGTGGGAACAGGTATCGTGCCGGCGGTGACAGATGTCTCGCTTGCCAGTCCGGACAAAACGATGATCGCGCTATCCCGTCATGGCATTTACGCCTTCCGTGTGCGTGGAGGCAAAAGTGCGCGTATGCCGATAGGCGATGTCACACGGTGGCTCGACTATCCGGGATATGAGGGGATGTTTGAAGCGGGGGCAGCGCACAACCTCGCCTTGAGTTTCCTGATGGGCCTCGACGATTTGCCGGATTTGGATCGGATGTGCACCCGTTTCCCCGAAACCCCTGTGATTCTAGATCATGTCTGCGGGGTGAGGATACGAGACGGTGTCTTCCCCGAAGAAGACCTCAAAACGCTTTGTGATATGGCAAGGCATAAGCGCGTAATGGTCAAGCTGGGTCCTTTTCAGGCGTTGGGAGATGGACAGGCTCCGTATCTGGATCTCTTACCGCTGATTCGGCGGGTGGTGGACGCCTTTGGTCCAGAACGGTGTATGTGGGAAAGCGATAGCGGAGGGCCCGTAGTGATGAGTAACCCACATACCGACTTTCCCGCGGCTATCGCGCTCATCAATGAGCACGCTGATTTCCTAAGCGATTCGGACAAAGAGCAGATCCTTTTCAAGACAGCGGAAGATTTTTTCTTCAACCGTTAAAAGAGGTCAGAGAGAAACCGAGTTTTCAAGAAAAAACTCGGTTTCTGTTGCACGATTTCTTAACATGAACCGATCCCAATAGGAGGATACTACCATGAAAATCACCGACATTGAACTTACTTATTTGGACGTTCCCTTCACACCACATACCAACGAACATATGCAGTATTGGTTACCGCACTGGCACATTGTCCAGATTTGCAAAATCACGCTCGACAACGGCGTGGTCGGTTGGGGCGAAACGATACCCAACTACACCTGGGCGGGGGTGCCAGATGACATCGAAGGCCGGATCGTAGGGCGCGAAGCTGGCGACCTGTTGTGGGAGGACGGTTTGGGGGCTGGCGTCCAAATCGCACTCTTCGACGCCGTGGGCAAAGCCTTGAACACGCCCGTCTATCGCCTTCTAGGGACAAAAGTCCGAGAGTGGTGTCCGCTCTCTTGGTGGGCGATGGACATGCCGCCGAAAGATTGGGCGCAACAGTGCGCTGATGCGGTTGAACAGGGGTATATGTCCTCCAAGCTCAAAGCACGGACATGGTATGACCTTCACGCAGCCATCGAAGCCATTATTCAAGATGTACCCCCACAATTCAAACTGGATTTGGATTTCAATGCAACCTTGGCGAATGCAGCCAGTGCCGTCGAGTTTCTCAAGACCCTCGAACAGTACGAGCAGGTCGCCATGATCGAAAGCCCGATTCCGCAGGGCGATGTCGCCGGGAACAAACAGATCCGTCAACGTATCAACCGACCGGTGGCAATGCACTACGGCTCCCCGCCTATCCTAACCACGCTACTGGAAGATGTAGCGGATGGCTTCGTTATTGGTGTTGGTGCATACCATCTGTTGAAGCATGCAACCGTTTGTGAGGAAGCGAACAAACCTTTCTGGCTGCAACTCGTCGGCACCGGAATCACTACGACGTGGGCCGCCCACCTCGGCGCTGTTTGCCCCCAAGCCAAGTGGCCCGCGATTACCTGCATGAACATCTGGGAAAGCCAACTCATCACAGAACCGATCGAGTTGCGCGGCGGTTTCTACCGCGTCCCGGAAAAGCCGGGTATCGGCGTGGAGGTTGATGGTGAAGCCATACAAAAATACAAGGTTGAGTACTCCTTCGTAGACACACCCCGCCATGTCTATCGCTATACCCGCGCAAGCGGAGAGACCACCTACTACGGTTGCGGCAAACAGGAACTCCACGCGGCCTATCCGAACGATGCTATGCCGACTTGTGAGGCAGGATCTAATCTAGAAGCGGTTCCTGACGACGGAAGCGATGGATTCAAGGAAATCTATGATGCCGTGCAGGGCGGTAGTACCGTGCGACGGCTAGAAAAATAAAGAAGTATGGCTTATGTTAAAAGAAAGTGCAAAACGAATGAGCGTGAAACGTAATGCGTGAAACGTGAAAATCATTTGTTTATTGGTTCGTTGGACCTCCATCATACCAATAAATCGGGCTGCAAGCACCTACGGTTGCTGTTACACGATTTCTTAACATGAACCAAAACTGTGAGGTGAGAAATGAAATATCGACAGATGGGAAAAACAGGCTGGCAGATTAGCGAAGTCAGTCTCGGCGGGGCGTATCTGATGGGAAGTAATCCCGAACGCGCTCAAGAGAGTACGGACGAAGTGGTGAGGCACGCACTTGAATTGGGGATCAATTACATCGACACCGCTCCGCTTTACGGCAAGAGCGAGGAACGCTTAGGCGGTGCACTTGAAGGCGTAGCAGAACACTTTTATATCGCCACCAAAGTCGGTTATGATCCCCCTGACTTTGACTACCGCGGAGACAGCGTCCTCTGGAGTATCGAACGGAGCCTGCAGCGAATGCGTATCCCAAAATTGGCGACGGCACAGATTCATGAGGTCAACATGGCGGGTTGGCAACGAATCACGGAATCGGGTGGAACACTTGAGGGCTTGCGGGAAGCGCAGAAACGTGGACTCTGCGAAAGAATCGGGATCACAGGCAGAGCCATCCCCCTCTTGGCAAAACTCGCGGACACCGGGGAATTCGATACAATGTTAGTGTACCACGACTATCACCCGTGCTCGCAAAGGGCAGCAAAGGCGGTGATTCCGGCGGCTGCCGCTCACGATATGGGAGTTGTTGTTGCCACACCGTTGGCGGGGCTGTTGTTCGCTGGCGAACCCCGGCGGTCGGAGGCGGTCGCAGCGATATCAGATCCCGCGGAAAGGGAACGCGTCCAGCGCGTCCTTGCACGACTTCAGGACGTGCCGGGAACACACGCACAAAATGCCTTTCAATATATCCTCACTGATTCGAGGGTAACAACCGTTTCCAGCGGCGCAGCCAATATTGCTGAACTTGAGGATGTCGCTCAAGCGTCGGAAATGGGACCAATGTCATCAACTTTGCGTCAGGAGTTGGATCAGATTACCTAATATTCATATCAACGGTTATCGTGGATGCTCAACACTTTTTTGTCCGTTCTATAGGACAACTATGCTATAATTTTACCCAAGTTGCTAGGTAGTCTGTAGGTCGAGTTTTCATACTCCACAACTAGCTTATCATGCATCCATCCAATACGACACACATGTCGCCCCGCTGGGGCTTGGGGTATTTTGTTATCCCATGTGCTATAAACATATCGCCCCGCTGGGGCTAAATGAACCAACGAACTTTTTCCCGTGCCGTTCCGCCTGTCCCGCCTGTTCCGATCTATCGGAGAGCATCTCCCGTCTCGGTATTTTTCCGCGAGGCAGAATGATCGGACACGGTATCGGCGTTGTTGGAACCGATGCTGCATTGGGGTAATAATCCGTGCGATCTGTGTCATCCCGATCTTATCGGGACAATAATTATGAGCACCCCTCAATTGTCTATAAGGAAACATTCTCCATGTTTAAGCGTTACTTCGTGGCTTGTAAATTTCATCATCTCATCACACCTATCTGCGTATTGATGTTCATTGCCAGTTCTCAGAACCTATACCCCCAACAACAGATAGCGACAGATACCTATGCTATCTTCCAACAGAGCTGCCTTATCTGCCACGGAGTTGACGGTGCTTATAAAGAAACACTTTTAATGGAACATGATACGCTCATCAGTGAGGGGACGGTTGTTCCGGGCAACCCCGATGCGTCGCTGTTGTATGATCGGGTTATTGGGATGCCGGGCAGTGGTCCACAGATGCCTTTGGGACAACCGCCCTTGTCAGCGCAAGCAATTAACACGATCCGAAACTGGATATTAGCCGGTGCGCCCGATTGGGCGGTTACCTCCACAACCGATGGCGACTTCATCTCTCCTGCTGAAATACTCAATACCATTGAAACCCACCTGATGTCGCTCGCACCATTTGACCGTGCATTTGCCCGGTACTTCACAATGACACATCTCTATAATGCGGGGGAGTCTGTGGGGATACTTCAAGAATATCGTAAAGCACTCTCCAAACTGGTCAACAGCCTCTCATGGGAACGTGAAATTACCAACCCACAGCCCATTGACCCACAAGGGACAATCTTCTATATCGACCTAAGACACTATGAGTGGGACGTCAATGACGGGTGGGGGCAGATAGAAGCAGCGTATCCCTACCATATCCCATTTGATGCGCCAGAACAAGCTGCACTAAAGGAACAGCTAATGCGGTTACAAAGGGAGATGAAGAGTGATATGCCATCGATTCATGTCGATTGGTTTGTCGCACAAGCATCTCTACCTCCACTGTACCATAACCTACTCTCTCTCCCATTGACAGATAGGGAGTTAGAGACCCGACTGGAGGTTGATGTAGTACGCAATCTCACCAATGCGCCGGGAGTTGATGTCTGGCGGACAGGGACAAACAATTCAGGTGTCTCCAATAACAACAGGGTAATAGAGCGACACACCTCTCGATATGGTGCATACTGGAAGAGCTATGACTTTGCAGGCAGTGTTGGAACGCAGAACATCTTTAACCACCCACTCTCCTTCACCCATGATGGTGGAGAGGTTATCCTTAATCTTCCCAACGGGTTACAAGCCTACTACGTTACCAATGCGTCCGGTTTCCGTCTGGACGATGCACCGATAAACATAGTATCCAACCCCGCAGCGAGTGACCCAACGGTGCGTAACGGACTCTCCTGTTTCGGTTGTCATACAGAGGGGATGAAGACGTTTGAGGACGAGGTGCGTTCCGTGATAGAGAGTAGTGCCACCCCAACGTATGATAAGGCGCAAGCATTGAGACTATACGTTGAGCAGTCAGAGATGGACGCGCTTTTACAGGAAGATACGAATCGCTATAAACAAGCGCTTGAGGCGACAGGTGGTGCGTTTGGGGGGATTGAGCCAATCTCCCGTTTCCATGAGGTGTTTCAGGGAACTGTCAACGCCTCGTATGCTGCTGCTGTGGTTGGATTAGAGACTGAAGCCTTCTTGGGGGAGATACGAGAGAATATAGGATTACAGAACATCGGCTTGTTGGTGTTAGACAGCCCAAATGGGAGTATGAAACGGGACGCATGGACATCGAGTTTCCGGGATATACTTTTTGCGTTGGATTTCCCACAGTTAGTTGACAAGACCCCAGTGGTGCAGGACCCGGACAGGCTACCGGGTGCGTTTGTTCATATCCCTGACACAAACCTTCGTGCCGCGATTGCAGAGGAACTTGATAAAAGTCCCAACGCCCCAATTACTGTGGAGGAGATGGAAAGGCTGAGAGAACTCAGAGTAGCGGATAGAGGTATTCGTGATTTAACAGGACTTCAGTTCGCAACCAATATGTATAGGTTACATATTGGCGAAGGGAGAAGAGGGAATCAGGTATCTGACCTTACGCCGATAGCGGGTTTAATTAACCTAGAGAGACTCTACCTTGCTAGTAATCCCATATCCGATATATCCCTTCTGAAAGGCTTAAAAAATCTCAATCATCTGATGCTGAATTACACTTTGGTATCCGATTTATCTCATGTGAAAGGCTTAACAAATCTTGTTGAGTTAAATGTTCACAAGACTTTGGTAACTGACCTATCGCCCCTTGCAGGACTGATTAATCTAACGCACTTAGCTGTTTCCAATGAAAATCTATCCGATATATCGCCGGTAGCAGGCTTAATTAACCTAGAAACGATTTTCTCGTGGAACCACTCTATATCCGATTTATCCGCCTTGTCCGGCTTGACAAAATTGAGGAGTATAGATTTGTGCGGTGGAGATATATCTGATTTAACGCCTATAGCAGGCTTAACAGGATTGAAAGTATTATACTTCGTCAATAACGACATATCGGATATATCCTCGCTTGCGGGTTTAACCGGATTAACCCGTCTGAATCTGGCTGACAATGAAGTGCAGGACATATCCTCGCTTGCTGGTTTAACGAGCTTGAAATGGCTGAACCTTCGTGCTAATGACATATCGGATATATCTGTTCTTACAGGGTTAACGAAATTGGAATGGTTAGACGCTTCAATAAACCAAATATCGGACGTATCATCGCTTCTGGGCTTAACAAACTTGACATGGTTAAGTGTCGCTAGGAACCAGATTGCTGACCTTGCACCGCTACAGGGGTTACGCGAGAAGATAACGCTCATTTGGCTCGGCAATCCGGCGATTCCAAAAGAAGGCGGACCGAAGATAGAGGGACCGTGGCTATGGGTTGTGTTTCCAGACGCGGCGTCTGATTTTGATAATGATACAGATTTGCTATCAAAGGCGAGTGATGGCACGGTGACAGAAGCGGAGATTGCGACCCGCGGGGCGACAGAAGGAAAATCTGTGGGGGAGGTAGTGTGGAACTCCCACAATCTCCCGCCTACGGGGGATAATAACATTAACGATACGCTGAAACCTTCCTATGGCAGTGT
This sequence comes from Candidatus Poribacteria bacterium, assembly GCA_965208425.1. GTDB lineage: Bacteria > Poribacteria > WGA-4E > WGA-4E > PCPOR2b > PCPOR2b. Next base: position 6,462,751 of record OZ242335.1, read on the forward strand.
TATCTACGGCACGGTGTCGTTGCATTCGCCACGGGAGCAGAAAACAACGATGTATGTCGGCAACGGTGACGGGCAAAAGGTTTGGCTTAATGGGGCTTTGATTTACAAAAGGTTTGGCGGCTTTGGAACGGTTAATGATTACAATGATTTTGTTCCGGTTACGCTGAAGCAGGGGAAAAATGTCCTGTTAGTTGCGGTTCTCACGCGTCAACAGACGAGTGCCTTCTTTGGATTTGAACCCGGCACCGATTATACAGTGTCAATGGGCGTTGGCTACACCTTTTCCCAGACACCAATTCATACTAACGATACCTTTATCCTCGACATCCGGGCAGAAAATGTCTCTGACTTGGCGGGGTGGCAGTTTGATATCTCCTTCGATTCTACTATACTTGAAGCTCTCAGCGTGAGCGAGGGCGATTTTCTTAAAACAGGTGGCAGCACAACTTTCTTTCAAGGCGGCAGGATTGATAATGCAGCGGGTAAAATTACAGGACTCAACGCGGCACGGCTCGCTGCTCAAGGTGCGACCGGCACCGGTTCCCTGCTCCAAGTGAACTTCAAGGCGAAATCGGGAGGTGAAACGAAATTGGAGCTGCAGAACTTCCAATTCGGTTCTGTCACCGGCGATAGTATCCCCGCCGGACCGCATGAAATTACCATCACCGTGGAGGGACAACTTGCCACCGGGGATGTGAACCGGGATAGAGTTGTCACCATTTTGGATCTGATTCTCGTTGCACAGCAGTTGGGGAAAAGGGTGCCTGCTGGCTCGGCGGTGGATGTCAACGGCGACGGGGTTGTTAGTATCCTCGATCTCATCCGTGTGTCGCAGGCGATTGGCAACCTAGCTGCGCCCCCCACCCCCTCGGCCTCCTTATCAGGGGGAGAGGGAAGGGTAGATGCTGCGACGATAGAAGCGTGGATTGCACAGGCACGGTTGGAAGATGACGGTTCGCACCCCTTCAAACAGGGTATCGAAAATCTTGAAAACCTGCTAGCCGCACTAATTCCTGAAGAGACTGCGTTGTTGGCAAATTATCCGAATCCGTTTAATCCGGAAACATGGATACCGTATCAGTTGGCAGAGCGAGCAGCGGTAACATTGGCGATTTATGATATGAACGGGCAGATGGTGCGGCGTTTGGCGGTGGGCCACCAAGCAGCGGGTATGTATCAGAGTCGCAGCCGTGCAGCCTATTGGGACGGACGGAATCAACTCGGAGAACCGGCCGCTAGTGGTCTCTACTTTTACACGCTAACAGCGGGAGAGTTCACGGCAACACGACGGATGTTGATACTAAAGTAGTAGGCATACTCCGTATGCCGTAACCTTTGTGCAAACTACGGCACAGTACGTAGGTTGGGTTGAACGGAACCAATGAAAAATGATACGGATAACAAGTGGGGTGGAGGCGCGATCTCGGTTGAAAACTCACAAGTCGAGTGAAACCCAACATTTAACCGGCGACGGATTAAGATGTTGGGTTTCACTCCCTCTATCTACAAGACAGCGGTATTGAAAGGCAGCACATCTATTGTCGTTGATAGGGACTCGACTTTAACCGTTCAACCCAACCTACGATACTCATCAGCATTGCAGACAGGACTACAGCCCACCGCCCATGTAGCATTTGTCGAACGACTGACGAAAAGGAATATTCTATGTCAAACGAAGACCTCCGCATCCAGTTAGACCTCAAAATCCCTATGCGCGATGGTGTCCGGCTCTACGGTGCCTTGTACCGTCCCGCCACCGGCGATAGATTCCCTGCCCTGCTCATCCGATCTCCCTACAGCACGCAACACCCGCGCTATGTGGATTGGGCGGTGCGTTTCGCACAAAGCGGTTATGCAGTGGTGATGCAGGATTCCCGTGGACGCTACGATTCGGAGGGGGTGTGGCGGCCCTACATCGACGAAACTAACGACGGCTACGACACACAACAGTGGTTGGGTGCCCAACCGTGGTGCGATGGAAATATCGGGACCTTCGGCGTTTCTTATCCCGGATTTACGCAGATTCTACCGGCGGCTCTCCGCAGTCCTTACGTCAAGGCACTCGTCCCGATCGCCAACCAAGAGGACAATTATGGGCACATGCGGTATAACGGCGTTCTACAACTTCAGAACGCCATGAACTTTATCTGGCTTGGCGATCGCACAAACCAGAACGCACCGAGAGATCTTATCGATTGGGAGGAGGTCTATCGGCGGTTGCCGCTGATTTCCGCCCTTGACAGCATCGGTGATCGTCCGTTCTATAGAGAGGTGATCCGACACAACGCCTTTGACGATTTCTGGAAATCCTACAGCATGAAGTACAGGTACGCTGAAGTCGAAACGCCTGCATATTTTATCACCGGGTGGTACGATAACCTCGTTCACGAAGGCTTTAAGTGTTTCACCGGTTGGACGACACAAGCCCGGACCGCGGAAGCTAGAGAGCGGACAAAACTGTTGGTGGGTCCGTGGACACATTCTGCGATCGGCAGCCCCGAACCGTTTGGTGATATCGATTTCGGTTCAAACGCGGCGGTAGATATTCCGGATGCTCACCTGCGTTGGTATGATCAACGGCTAAAAGGGATTGATACCGGCATGGACGACGAGCCACCCATCCGAATTTTCGTGATGGGAGCAAATATCTGGCGCGATGAGCATGAGTGGCCCCTAGCGCGGACGCGATATACTAAGTTTTACCTACACAGCAAGGGACGCGCCAACTCCCTTCACGGCGATGGCAAACTGACGGTTCAGCCTCCACAAGATGAACCAACAGATTCCTTCACCTACGACCCCGAAAATCCTGTTCCCACCGTGGGCGGTCAGAGCATGTTTATTGATAACACGGGCCCACAGGACCGGCGGTCTGTGGAACGCCGAGACGATGTATTGGTCTACTCCACGCCTACGCTCACCGAAGATTTGGAGATCACAGGGCAGATCGAACTGACGCTCTACGCCGCCTCTAGTGCCCTCGATACTGACTTCACCGCAACGCTCGTTGACGTGCATCCGAGCGGGAAAGCGATTAACATCTGCGAAGGCATCCTACGGACGCGATTCCGCAATTCCTATGAAGAACCAACATTGATCGAACCCGAAACCATCTGCGCTTACACGATTATACTCTGGGAAACAAGTAATCTTTTCAAGGCGGGGCACCAAATTCGCGTCGAAGTCTCCAGTAGCAACTTCCCCCGTTTTGATCGGAACCTGAATACCGGCAGACCACCGGGATTGGACGCCGAAATGGAGTTAGCGCACCAGACAATCTATCACAGTGCACAATATCCTTCTCACATCACATTACCAGTAATTCCAAGATAACGATGACCAATCACGACACAATGCGAATCGGTGCGGATGTCGGCGGCACCTTCACCGATGTCGTCCTAATCGACACCAGCGGAAACATCTGGACCCACAAAGTCCCCTCCACACCCCCAGACTTTGAGCAAGCGGTGCTGCACGCAATAGAGCATCTGCTGCACACAACTGAAGCTGCGGGAACAACCGTCAGTGAAGTCGCACACGGCACCACGGTAGCAACCAACGCCGTTTTGGAAAAACGAGGTGCGAAAACTGCCCTGATTACCACGAAAGGCTTCCGAGATGTTCTCGAACTGAGGCGTATTCGTGCGCCCCAGATGTACGATCTGTTCTTTGAAAAGCCCGAAGCACTTGTCGAACGTTATCTGCGCTTTGAACTCACGGAACGCATCTCTGCGTCCGGTGAGGTACTGACCCCACTATCGGAGACCGAACTGTGGCAGCTCAAGGAGGAGTTGGAGAAAGAGGAAGTCGAATCTGTAGCGGTCTGTACCCTCCACGCCTACGCTTTCCCCCAACACGAAAACGCTGTCGGCGATTTCCTGAGAGCGCAGTTGCCAGATGTCCCGGTCTCTCTTTCATCTGAAGTCCTCCCGGAACGTAAAGAGTATGAACGCACTGCCACCACTGTCGTCAACGCCTACGTCCGTCCGGTCATGCAGCGTTACTTGAACGCAATGCGTAGCGGTTTACAGAAGATGGGGATTGAGGGACCGCTGTTGATGATGCAATCGGCGGGCGGATTAACGCCAGAGGCAGACGCTGCACGACTGCCGGTCTTTGTCTTGGAATCAGGACCGGCTGCCGGTGTCTTAGCGGCTGGATTCACAGCACAACGACTAGGAACGGATAACCTAATCACGCTCGACATGGGAGGCACCACCGCTAAAGCCTCCATGATTGAAGACGGTGCGGTCGCTTACAGTCCAGAATACGAAGTTGGCGCTTCGATTTCAGCGGGTAATAGACTGGTCGGCGGGGGTGGCGAACTGATTCGTGCTCCGAGTATTGACATTGCCGAAGTTGGATCTGGCGGGGGTAGCATCGCGTATCTAGATGGTGCGGGCGGTTTGCGCGTCGGTCCCCGTAGTGCAGGTGCTGTACCGGGCCCCGCTTGTTACCAACGTGGAGGAACTGAACCGACTGTCACCGATGCCAATGTTGTGTTGGGCTATATTCGCCCCGGTGAATTGGCTGACGGAGAGGTTAGCATTGACATTGAAGTCGCACACCGAGCGATACACGACCATATTGCTGTACCGCTTGGCATGGATCTGCTTCAAGCAGCGGAGGGGATTCACCGGATCGCCAATGCTCGCACCATGCGAGCTCTACGCGCTGTTTCCACCGAGCGTGGACGCGATCCACGGGAGTTTGTTCTGATGGCTTTTGGTGGCTCTGGCCCGATCCACGCAGCAGGATTAGCGAAGGAGCTTCTGATTCGTCAAGTTATCGTGCCGCCGCTGCCCGGTCTATTCAGCACCTTGGGTCTACTTTTTTCTGGTATAGAGCATCACGATGTCCGTAGCTGTCTGCTCTCCGGCGAGACGCTCAATGCAGAGGCTTTGGAAGGGATCAAAGCGGAGATGCAGCACAACATGCTCGCTCAATTCGAGACCGAAGGCTATCCCGCTGACCAGGTGACGTTGAGCTGCAGCGTCGATGTCCGTTTTAAGGGGCAAGCCTCAGAGATACGTCTCCCAGTGGCGGATGAACACTTCACCGAAACGACAGTACAGACGCTATACACAACCTTCGAGACAGAGCATGAACGGCTCTACGGACACCGATCGGATCCGGACAACCCGGTCGAAGTTGTGGCGGTCCGGCTGATTGGGCAGGCAGGCATACGCGGTCAACAAGGTGTTCTCAATCCAGCGGAACGGCTCGGGGCGCGTGAATCGAGTCGAGAGGCTTATTTCGGTGCATCGTGGGGGACAATCAACACCCCTGTGATCTCGCGTCACGATCTAGGAGAGGAAGGTACAACTGGTCCCCTGCTTATCGACGAATACGATTCAACCATCGTCGTTCCACCTGACTATCGCGGACATCTGGATAGCGAAGGAAACATTCTGATGAGCCCCATAACTAAATAATGCAGAAACGAGGAGAAAGCGGGAAAACAAGAGAACGATCGAAATGAAAGTGAGAAGGGGAGAAAGTGAGCAGAACTTTCTCACTTTCCCACCCGCTGCTTTAATGGAGGCATCTATGCAAATCAAAATTAGCCAGACAACTCTCACTCTTGTACAAGGCGATATTACAAAAGAACAGATTGATGCGATTGTCAACGCTGCGAATGAGCAACTTATGGGCGGTGGTGGCGTTGATGGCGCAATCCATCGCGCCGGGGGACCGGCGATCATGGCGGAATGCAACGAAATCCGCGCCGAGCAGGGCGGTTGTCCAACGGGGAGTGCGGTGATCACGACCGGGGGAAATCTTCCCGCGAACCATGTCATCCACACCGTGGGGCCCATTTGGCGGGGCGGAAACGCCGGTGAACCGAACCTCCTCGCTAGCTGTTACCGGGAGAGTTTGAGTCTCGCACTGGAACATGGCATCAAGACAATTGCGTTCCCATCAATCAGCACAGGTATCTACGGCTATCCAATTGACAGAGCAACCGACACCGCCCTCAATGCGGTGAAAGAATTCCTAGCAGGACACGATGGAATCGAAGAGGTGCGTTTCGTCCTTTTTGACGATGCGACCTACGCAGGCTATGAGAATGCGCTCTCATGACAGCGCAAAACACGTTATACCAATTAAACTAATGTACAAATGAGCTAACATATTCTATGTCAAATCAACAACTTCCCTTATTCCCAACTACCGTTGTGGGCAGTATGCCACGATCCGATTTTGTTCGTGATCTGCTCGCACTCGAAGGTGAGTCACAGCGTTCTGAAGCCGAGATACAAAAAGAGATGGACTCCGCGGTGCGATACATTATTGCGTTACAGGAAGCCGCGGGGATTGACATCATCTCCGATGGCGAGTGGCGGCGGCGTTCCTATATCGGCGTGATTGCAGACATCGCAAGCGGATTCGAGTTGAGTATGCGCGAGGGTATGCACTGGACAACCGCTGTTGATAAGATACGCCTCGAACAGCCGGGAGTTATCGCGGCGGAAGCAGCATTTCTGCAGCAGCACACCGATCGACTGACAAAAGTATGCCTCCCGTCTCCATATCTGTTAGGACAACGGATGTGGGATCCGGAAAAATCGCGGGACGCCTATCCAACGCGCGAGGCATTCATGTACGACCTCGTCGATATCTTGCGGAATGAACTTATCGCCATCAGGGATGCAGGCGCAGCCGTCGCCCAATTTGATGATCCACACCTGTGCCTCTTTGTCGATGAGTCTGTCAGGACGAGTTACGAGAATCCTGAGCGTGAAATGGATTTGTGTGTCGATCTGCTGAATCAGATTATCGATGGTGTTGATGGAATTCAGATTGCCCTCCACCTCTGCCGACGCAATAAAGGGCGTGACGGCTGGGTTGGCGAAGGGGGATACGATCCGATCCTGCCCCACCTGAAACGGCTCAAGGTTGATCAGTATCTGATGGAGTTCACGATTCCAGTCGCCGGCGACCTTGCGGTGCTGAAGGAGATCCCGGAAGATAAAACTGTTGGTCTCGGCTGCGTCGATTGTCGAGGCGAGCATATCGACACACCTGAAGAGATTGTTGCACGGGTTGAAAACGCACTGCGCCACCTGTCCCCTGAACGTATCACACTCAATCCAGACTGCGGATTTGCGCCCGGTAGTGCTGCAGAAATCCCCATCGACGAGGCATACCAGAAGCTCAAAAACGAAGCGAAAGCGGCAGAAATTCTTCGAGAAAGGTACGGATAGCGAAAGCTCGACTATGCAGACTTTACGAGAGCAACCGTTTACGCGGCGATCGCTCATCCTGCCGATCTATTTCCCTGCCTTCCTGCTTTCTGTCGGCGGTGGCATTCTCATCCCAATCTTCCCTGAGTACGCAAAATCTTTTAATCCCTCCTATAGCTTGATGGGGCTAGTCCTTGGTATGCAGGGTGTCGGCGTCCTGATTGCTGATGTACCTGCCGGTATCTTAATCGAACGGACGGGCCGCAAATCGTCAATGTTAATCGGAGCCGCCGTGGTGGGATTATCCACCCTCGCCGTTGGACTCGCCCACACTGTCCTTGAACTGCTTGTCTACCAACTGATTGCAGGAATCGGCAGCGCCCTATGGACTATCGCCCGATATACCTATTTGACGGATGCGGTCCCAATTGAGGAACGTGGCAGATCGCTCGCTATGTTCGGGGGAGTGAGTCGAATCGGCACTTTCTTAGGACCCGCTATTGGCGGCTTCATCGGTAACGATTACGGTCTGAGTGCCCCATTCTTTGCCTGTGCAGCGATTATGGGGATTAATTTCTTGTTCTGCCTTTTCTTTATCCACGAAACAAAACGTCCTTCAGTAGTAGGTCCCCGCCGATTGCACTTGAAACAGTTCGTTGACATATTGAAGACACACTACCGCGCACTGCTCACGGCTGGGATGGGGCAGATCTGCGTCCAAACCCTCCGAGCAGGGCGACGGATTATTATTATTCTCTATGGACGCGATGTCATCGGGCTAGACCGTAAGACGGTGGGGCTGATCTTTAGCCTCTCCTCATTTATCGATATGGTAATGTTTCCGGTAGCAGGATTCATTATGGACCGGTTTGGCAGACGATATGCCATCGTTCCCTGCTTCTTCATTTTCGCAACGGGAATGGCGATGATGCCTTTGACAGGCAGCTACTTGACCCTATTAATCGCAGGTATTGTGATGGGACTCGGCAACGGACTCGGCTCCGGCACAATGATGACAACAGGGGCTGACCTTGCCCCACGGGAAGGGACAGGCGAGTTCCTCTCGGTCTGGCGGTTGATCGGTGATGTTGGTCACGCAACGGGTCCTTGGATTGTCGGTGAGATTGCAGATGTATCGGGATTGGGACTTTCTGCCGTAGTTCTAGCAGGAGTTGGGTATATGGCGGTAGCGATTTTCCTCTGGTTGGTGCCGGAAACCTCACGAAGACGGGATTAACCTGAAAACAAAGACGCGGAGAACGCAGAGCAGATGGATGGAAGATTGGGGAAGCGTGGGGGCGTGGGAACGAGTGTTTGACTCACCTTCACGTCTCCTCACTTTCTCTCTTTCCTCTACGGTCTCTCAATCAGATCGGAAGTCAAAGCAATCTGTGGTCGGTTTTCAATGGCGGTCAGCTTTTCGCTCGTTTTCTTCCCTATCAACCCATCATGAAATCCGCAATACGTTCTCCGATGACCATAGTCGTCACGTTGGTGTTGGCGCGGATGCAGTCGGGCATGATTGAAGCGTCTGCCACCCTCAGTCCGTCGATGCCGTAGACCTTACCGTACTGATCTACCACAGCCATTGGGTCCGAGTCGGGGCCCATCTTGCAGGTTGATGAGATGTGGTGACTGGTCGCCACTTGGCGCAGCAGCCACTCATCCAAGGTTCTGTCCGTCACCAAATCAGCGTCCGTCGGTGCTAGACGTTCTGCAACCAACTTTTTGAAGGTATCGTGTTCGAGCAGATCAATGATGATGCGCACGGACTCGCGCAGTCGTTCGCGGTCAAAGGACTCTGTTAGGTAGTTATAATCTAGGGCGGGTTGTTGATGCGGGTCAGAAGAAGCAAGTCGGATTTCGCCTGCGCCGACGGCAAGGTATATACAGGCAGCAACGTGAAATCCCAGAGGCACTGAGTCGGATTCGACAAGATATCCTTCCTCAGTAGCGAAAGCGGTTGGGAGGAGGAACATATCGTTGCGGAGGTCCGAGCCGCCCGCCGTGTATCGTAGCCCGATCTGAAGCCGTGGCTCTGTGCCGTTGGGCAGAAACGCCTCCTTTACCCTCAACGTGACCGACACCTGCGGATGGTCTCTCAGGTTCTGCCCAACGCCCGGTAGGTCATGCACTACGGGAATGCCAACCGCCTTGAGATGATCGGCGGGTCCGATACCCGAAAGCATGAGGATATGCGGCGAGCCGATAGAACCGCCGGATAGAACGATCTCCTCGCCGTAGACATCGAACATTTCGCCGCCACTTTCCACTTGGACGCCAACAGCGCGTTTGCCCTCAAAGAGAAGACGGTGTACCAAGCAGCTTGCTTTAATGGTAAGGTTCAGGCGATGACGCGCTGGGTTTAGGTAACCGATCGCGGTGCTCCAACGGATGCCGTCCGGGTTATTAAGCGCGAGCGTACCTACCCCTGTAGAGTCCGGGTCGTTGTGGTCAGGACAATCTGGATAGCCGGCATCCAGACTTGCGTCGTAGAAAGCCGCCTGTTCAGGGTTCAACTCCTCGTATGTGTGCCGACGAGCGCGGATGGGACCTGTGTTTCCGTGGTAGGAATCGCTATAGTCGGGGTCAGCCTCGTTTCTGCGAAAGCAGGGGAGCAGTTCGTCGTAACTCCATTTTTCGTTGCCCAAGGCAGCCCACGTATCGTAGTCTTCGGGCACACCGCGGAGGAAAATCTGTGCGTTCACCGCGCTTGAGCCACCAACTATCTTGCCACGTGGGACGAACATGGTAGGTGCTTTATCGGTTGCGCGGGCGGTGTAACCCCAACCGAATTTGGTCGGTCGCCCGAAGGCTCTCGCCCAGATATTGCGGTCTCGTCCATAACCGTATTTGATTTCCTCCGGAAGTTGCTCAGGATCTGGGAAGTCAGGACCTGCCTCCAGCAACAGGACAGATCGCCCTGGATCTTCGGTCAGTCGGGCTGCGAGTATCGCTCCAGCCGCTCCCGCTCCGACGATGATTGTGTTATATTTCATTCTTATTCCTCCTCAATCCAAAATCAACCGCTAGTCGGTTTTCAACGTAGGGGACCCCGTGTTTCCATTGCCACGGAGATCCGCTCACTTCTGCCCTCTTTGGCATCAGAATGATACAAGCGAACAGCACCATGGAAACGGTCTGCATACTCGACAAAGTCCAACTCTACTTCCGCCGCCTGTCCCGGCACAAAAGGTTTCCGAAAATAGATCGTGATTTCACGGAACCGTAGCCGCCCGGCATCCCCGCCGACCTTGTGATACAGGAGTGCTAGGTAATCCTGCGCTTGGTTCATGTACACAGCCGTATTAATGTGGCGGTAGATATCTGACCTGTCCATATGGAAGACATGTGGTATCGTGTCGTGGAAGGCCTGTCCGTCGCCCCCCTTCTGTCCCCCCGCTAGCGGGGGGAAAAAGGGGGGGCGGCAGCGATATGCCTCTATGTCTCGCCTGACCAGATCGCTTTCAGTCGATTCATGCTCCTTCAAGAACCTGATCGCCTCCGGCACGTCGGTTGGTCTATGTTGACCTGGGGGAGCAAGCGGACGGGTGAGTGCCATCCAAAATTCGGCACGTCCGACTGGTCGCTGGGAGTCATTTTCTTTGTTGAGCAATACGCAGTTCATCGCTAGATGACCACGCTTCAGTTTCCCGTTCTCGTCCCGCGTTGTCACCAGTCGTAATCGTGTTTCCTGCCGCAGCTTTGTCCCCAAAGGACAGTGCACGCCGAAGGTTTCAAATCTCAGGATGTTGTTGAGCGGAACGACCCCGTCGCCGCGTTTGGCGTTATAATTCCAGTGGGGATCGAGGGTACTATGAATGCCGGGGCCGATTGTGCGACTCAGACTGGCTGTGACTAGCTCGGAATCCATATTGAGCATCCGCCACTCAACAGTCTCCTCCGTGACACCCTCTAGAAAATCCAGTGAACCCTTTTTCTGTGACATCAGACGAACAGACCTCATTTTTATGGACGCAACCGTTCAGCAACAGTGTTCATCAGTTCATTAATGAACCAACGACGAAATTAGGGTGTATTGACATTCATATGAACCGCGTCCATGATTCGGTGATAGGCACCCAGTTGTGGGAGGGGCTTCCTAGCCCCGATATATGCAACTTTACGGATTTTTTCTCACGTTTCACGTTTCACGTTTTAGTCTATATCCCAAGGATTTGACGTGCGTCGCTAGGGGTGGCAACTTCGCCTTGTAGCTGCTGGACTAAATTCACAGCGACTTCGACCATCTGAGCGTTGCTTTTTAGTAGAACCCCTCGTCGGAGATAGATGTTGTCTTCAAAACCAACGCGAATATGACCGCCTAGAATGATGCCCATCGTAATCATCGGCAACTGTGTCCGACCAACACCCATAACAGACCAAGGGATATTAGGGGGCAATAAGTTCTTCATGAACAGCATATTCTCCGGCGTTGCTTCAATACCCCAACCAGCACCCATACACAATTGGACATACGGTGGATCCTCAAACAGTCCTTCGTTAATTAAGTGTATCGCCTGTCGTATGTGCCCTGCGTCAAAGACCTCAATTTCCGGTTTGACACCCTGCTCACGCATCCGTTTGGCTGCAGCCCGTCCCCACTCCGGCGGGTTGAGAAACATGCGGTCTCCAAAATTCAGTGAGCCAACATCAAGGGAACAGATTTCAGGTTTTAACGTAACGGGTTCAAGGCGTTCTTCGATGATGTTCTTTCCGGGTATATTCCCTCCGCTCGTTGTGAGGTTAATCAGGATGTCGGACTCTTGGCGAATCCGATCTACAACCTCCGCGAAGAGTTCAAGCCTTGAACATACAATTCCTGTTTCGGGGTCACGCACGTGGATGTGTGCGATCGCTGCACCGGCTCGACTGCTTTCAATCGCGGCGTGTGCGATATCCTTGGGTGTATACGGTACAGCAGGATTCATCTCCTTGGTGGGTCCCGACCCCACTACCGCGACCGAAACAATTGTCTTTGCCATAATCGGTTCCTCCAACACATTGTAAGATTACGAGTCCTTTAATAGTCTATCGATCTCTTCCTTGATGTATTCCTGTGCTGTCTGGACGAACTGCTCGGTGCTCATTCCTTCAAGTCGGGTTTCAAGCCCATGGGAGCCAAATCCAAATACAATAGTATCCTCTGCGTGGGCTTCGGGATCATCGAAGTAGCGCGGTGTGGTCCCTCGCAGGGCGTCTGGAAGGTCATCCCCTTCTGTACGGTATACGATAGGATTTGCCAGAATAACCAGTGGTAAATCGCCCCCTATTTCCTCATGGGAAACCGCCGGATAACGCTTGACTTGCATGTCCCCTAGTATTACAGTGTCTTTCAACTCCGGTGCCCAAGTTGTCACCCGGTAAGTCTGTCCCGGCGCGACCCACGCCTGTAGCTGCTCTTTCCTCGCAACGTAGTCATGCCATTTCATCAGTTCGGGGAAATGCTCCGCGGGAAGGGAGCTTTCATCTTGATATAGAGCAAGGTTGCCTTCGGCGCGAAGGTCGTTGAATACGGCAAACCAGTGGGCATAACTTCGGAGACCGCGGGAAAGCTGCATCACATCGTTGTTCGGTGGCGCGTGGGAGGCGTCCACAATTACGATATGGGGCATCTGCTCGCAGATCTCTTTGACAAATTCCCTTGGGAATGCCGAAGGCACACTGAGTCTCGTAGAAGTGCCGGAACGCACCCGATCATACCTGAACGTGAACCCCTCTTTGAGATATGCCTCAATAGGCTCGACAACCCACTGCCGTCCGTAACGGTCATTTCCAACTGCCACGATGTGCCTGTTGGTGCGCGTTTGAAACCCTTTCAAAAACTTAAGAAATCCCACTGCTTCGTATGTGGCGCGACCAACCTCTGCGAGGTGTTGTTCGTCCAAATGGGATTGATCTGCGGTAACCGCCGGTAGTTCTTTGAGTTGGTTGAATAACTGATACAGTTCTTCGTTCGATTTCGGCGGTGGATATCGATTCTGGAGTTGGTAAGTCAACGGTTCCAGAACGCGTGTGTACTCGTAAGCGAAGCGTCTAAATTCCAGATCCCGTTGCAAAATATTGTTTATATCGAATTGCCCGCTCCGTGTATCCGCTCTGTATCGGTCAAGTTCAGATAGCAGCGCGTCAAAGTCCGAATCCTTCGATAAAAAATCGATCAGCGGTGGAGTTAATATCGTGCCATCGTGATTTGTTTTGTGGTATTTACCCATCCACCCCTCTAACTTCTCAAAGCGGTTTAACACCTCTGTCTTGGGAAAGTTTTTCAGGAAAAGTTCAATCTGTTCTACATTAAATTTGACATGAAAACCATGTATCAGATTGAAGCGGTGCATCCCGATAATAACGTCCGTCAACCCCAAAATATCGGTTGACTTAAAGACATCCACATATCTATCGAAGATGACCTCATCATCAATTTGGCGATCTCCCTCAGTCTCACGCAGATGGTTGATCAAGCGTTTTTTCGCTTTGAGTATTTGTGCCGGTATCCTGCGCCCTTGGCGTGCGGTTACATCTCCTCGCAAAATCTGTTCGTACCAATGTTCGGACACCTTCGCTGCTAGTTCAGTGTCTGGTTGGAACGGTCGCAGACGTTCCATCTCCGCTGCGAAAGCAATCGCACGAAGGGCTATCCGGCGTTTTCCTCGCATTGAGAGCACATCCAATGCCTCCCGGATAGGGCATGGGAAATTCGGTCTGTATTTTAGGTATGTTTTCAGGAACTGCTCTGCTCTTTTCGGCGTACGGGTGTGAGCCGCGTTGACAAGTTCACAGATTGGGTCAAGAACCTCTTGGGGATTTTTGGACTCTCTATCGGATATGGTGATAATTTGCTCAACCACCACAGCGAAGTTATCCTCCGCCAATAGGAATTGCCGCCACCTCGAATCTGCTGCTTCATGGACAACCGTTGACAGCAGAGCGTAGCTTGCGTGCTCATAGTAGCCAATTGCGCGTTCATACCGAAGCAGATCCGCCAGTGGTTCTCCTATGCTTCTCCACGGAATTTCACACTTTTGGGTTGAGGTCATTTTTTACCTCTCCGATTCTACAAGCAACCCCCGTAAATGTTTGGCTGCCAACTCAATGGCTTCGGCGTAACCACACTGATTGCCCTGGTCCTCGAAAACAATCGACATATTCCCGTTGAAATTCACTTTTTTGAGGATAGAAATAATGCGTCTATAATCGAGTAACTCCTCTTTGCCGCTATCAACCTTATAGATCTTAGCGCGCACGTATGAGGCGTAGGGCGCGGTCTGTTCCATGTATTTGTAGATATTCTCACTTGAGTCGGAAGTCTCCTCCCTGCTTGTCGGTGCACCGCGCCATCTGCCTGTATCCAAGATGAAGGTGAAGTTCTCGCGATCAACGTCGTTCAGGATGCGGAAGATATCGTCGCTCGTCGGTTCCACAGCCGGCGGATGGTTGTGAAGACCGATGAGGATGCCTTTCTCAGCTGCGTAATCGGAGACCGCTTGGAAGCCGGAAATCATCGTTGACCATACCGCCTCACGGTTCTCCGTCCCTTCAGGCACACCTCCGCCGAACAGACGAATCAGTGGGGCACCCATGAATACAGCAACATCCACAGCTCGATTGACGTCATAGATCCGCCGCTGTAAATCGTCTAGTGATAGGGCTGCGCCAACGACACTCCCATCCGGCGATTGAGCGGTGCCGACAAACCCACTGCCGGCTCCTATGAAACCTATCGGTAAGCCGTACCTATGGCACAAAATTTTGACCTTGCGAAGATATGCCGGTTCTAGAGAACGAAACCCTCTATCAAGTTGAAAGTCAATCATATCGAGCCTCAACGTGTGAATTAGATCGATCATCGTCTCAATATCGATCCACCCGCCGGGGTTCTCTCTGTCTTTCACCAAGCTATTACAACCGAGTTTAATCATGGGTTCTCCCTCACCACACGAATTTGATAGCCCAATCATACATGAACCATCGAAAGAAAGTCAACCAAATAAAGATAGAACAGCGCGCGTTACTACCTGTCGTGACCGATCGGACGATTCTTCCCCCGTGCCAAGGGCGACTCCATGGCACCTCTCCTTCTCGACAACGCCCTGCTCTTAATCAAACCAAGAAATCAATGCAACCATAAAACCATCGTTGTCGTCTACATAGATAGGAGTGTTGCGTGCAAGCAACTCCACCTCCACGACCACACCCCAGCACTCGTCTCAGCCAATTCAAACTACGCTCCAATCATGGTTGCAGAGGAGATGATAATAATCAGGCAGGTGATAAAGATCGAACGTAACCTTTTGAATGACTGGCAGCCATAAATCCATAGACTTATCAAAAGGATCAGAACAATATGAACTTCCCTAAACTTTTCTCAGAACGCCAGAAAGAACTTCAAGGCGAAGTTCCAGACGTATATCAGTACGACACAATTCCCAGTGAATTACGGGAGCAGGTTATCCACATTTGGGAGGATGTTTTTGGGAAACCCGTCCCTCAAATGATGGGAGGTCTTTCCTATTCCAAGGTCTACGAGACCATCCATGATATACTGTGTCGTGGACATGGCATACGCACACTTAGAGAATATAATGACTACTACTTTGATGCAATATGCAACTACTTCCTTGAGACCGAGGATACAGATAAGGTAATTGATGTCATTGATGTTTCATTTCAGATTATAGATAAATACGTCCGCAGTTACCCCGCCCAATTCCATAATATGGAACTTTCACCCGACGAAGCAATTGCTGAACTAAATCATCGGTTTCGACAGCGCGGAGTAGGGTACCGGTATGAATCAGGTCGAATAATCAGGATTGATTCTGAGTTTATCCATTCTGAAGTGGTGAAGCCAACACTGAGTCTGCTTTCTGGTCCTATGTACGAAGGCGCGAACAACGAATTTCTGAAAGCGCACGAGCATTATCGAGCACAGAGATACGAAGAATGTATGAATGAGTGTCTCAAAGCATTCGAGAGTTGCATCAAAGCAATTTGCGATAAAAGGGGATGGTCCTACGGTGATAAAGATGGTCTCAAAGATCTGATTGATATTGTGTACGGTGAAGGGCTAATTCCATCTTCTATGCAATCATACTTTTCAGGCCTGAGGAGTACGTTGGAATCTGGTGCTTCTACTCTGCGTAATCGTCATTCGGGACATGGGCAAGGATCAAAGATAATTACTGTTCCAGAACACATGGCTGCATACGTCCTTCACTTGACCGCATCAAACATTCTCTTTTTAGCGAAAGCTAATGCGGAGATGAAATAGAACCCGAACAATCCATTGATAACTAGGAAAACAGATGGCCTTTGAACATCATATAGCTTATTCAACCGCCAAGATTGACATTGAATCGCGAAATGCACCTAGATCCTTCGGAACAGGCTTTTTCTTTTTAGCACCCCTGAATGATGAAATAGGTCGTGTAATACTATTGCTGATATCGAACAAACATGTATTCAAAAATCCAAAAGGTAAATTGATTGTTAGCCTGAATCGGAAGAAAGAACCGAACAAAGGTGCGGGTGAAACCACGCCGAATTTTGGAGATATAGTATCGTTCGAGATGGATGAATTTGATAATCGATATTTTGTTCACCCTAACCAAGAGGTAGATTTGGCGTGTGTTAATGTTTCCCATATTGTATCTGCAGATGCTTTTTATCGTTCGTTGACCCCGAGTTTTTTAACTTCAATCAATTATGATCTAGTAGCTGCTGGCAGTGAAATTATATTTGTAGGATATCCACGCGGTTACTACGATAAAGTAAACAACTTACCGCTCATCAGAAAAGGCTCAATCGCATCAATGCCCAATATAGACTTTGATGGTAAAGGTCAGGTTGTTATTGATGCCCAAATATTTCCAGGGTCAAGTGGTAGCCCTGTTTTTGTTGATTGGAATAGGCAGTATTATTTACTTGGTGTTGTTTCTGACACAGCGATTGGCTTCTCAGAACTTCAGATCTTACCAACGAATGAAGCACAAGTTGGGGTGCAACAAGTGCTTGGACTTGGAATTGTAATAAAGCAACAGCATGTACAAGAGCTTATTGATCATGCTGTAAGGGAACATCTACAAAGATCATCACTAACTTCATAACCCACCACTGGCGTAGGGGGGTTGGTGAAATATGCAAAAACAGGCAGGCATCTACGCACGCTATAGCCCCGGCAGGAACCGAGACCAGACCTCGACCATAGAAGCCTAGGTCGCTATGTACCGCGAAAAAGCAGGAAGCCGACGCCCAAATCCGTGTCCACTCCGAACCCCTTCCAAAATTCCCCAACATTAACACCTTCCGAGACTAGCTCATCAAAGTGCTTGATGCCCTGAAATACAAAAAACCGTCGTGAGCGGAGTGATTGATGAGATCGTAGTCCATCCGACGACGGCTTTAGATATTCAGTGTAGCTTCAAAACCTGTTTTCAAACGATAGCACTACGGCGTATCATCATGGAAACGGTTTTATTCAGGGTTAGAATGTAGTTCGCCCGACCTCCACGAGGCGTGTATCACCAAGTCGTCTAAATTCCTTCGATTCCCGGATGGACAAAAAAAACACATTCTTCCTCACCTCTACTAATTCCAGACCCCAAAATATGAAGAAAGAATTCACCGTCTAACACTAATGAAAATGAAATATGTCCATATTCTATAATTCAGGTTGTCACCTAACGCTCCTGCGGGTTGAAAGGTCGCGCTAACACATCTAGTTCTTATGGAGGGAGCTTAGCCATGTTAAAAGTATTCGCCAAAATCATTGGGCTATTGCTCGTTTTTAGTGTGCTTACAAGTTGCGGGGATGTAAGTAGTCCCAGACCCCAACCACCAGAGCTTATTCTAATTAACCAAGTTCTGAAAAACTGGCGTGAAGGTTATCAGAGCGAAGACCTTGATCGGTATATGAGTGCGTTCTGGGAAGATGGATTTCTTTACGTTTCAGATATGGGAACAAACGACGATAAAACGGATGATGTTGTATTTGACGATATCCGGAACGAAAGAGATGCAGCAAAGCGCGTTTTTGACATGTTCCAAGATATTGAGATTGAATTGTCTGAACCACCTGAGATACAACTGAATACAGATCGGACGCGAGCAGAGGTCAGAAACCATTATCGGATCCAAGGGTTTGTCGCTGATGGAGAGGCCCTTGAAGGAGGATTTACGGGTTGGTTCGCAGAAGGGAATAATGTGTTTGCCTTTGAGTTAAGAAGAAATAAGGATTCCAGTAAGCAAGAATGGCGTATTACTGAATGGATGGATGAGGCGTATAGCAAAGAAGAGATTCGAGTCGCCAACAATCTCCCGTAATTTTTGGGTGCGCTGACTAAAATTTCCAGCAAGGATTTTCTGATGCCGCTGATCCTTTGCTATCTCAAGATATCAGTGTCACCCACGGCAGCGATGAAAAGATCCCTGAAATCAAGCAACAACGAATGCTTCCTCAATGAAATTCCTTCACCAATCAATACGCCACGAACCAACCGAGCCTCCGGGGAAACACGCCCTTTTCCTCCGCTTGCGGTACTGCTTTCCTCTCAGTGTTAAAACCCAAGTCGAAAAAAACGACATGCAAATTGAAAATACTGCGCGGGATTCTCCCTTGCTTTTGAACCCCTAGAAAGTATCCCAACAAAAAAGGCAGGTAATGCGGCAACCCATCGCATCACCTGCCCGATAAGAGATCGACACAGCCTCCACTCTCAATCCCTTCCCAAACTTCCCGACAGTCCCACCGTCTAAGCTCCACTTCTCCACCCCCTCAACATCCCAGAAATGCAAAAAGCTGCGGTCAACGGACTGATTCAAGAAATCGCTGTCTAGCCAACCGTGGCTTTGGAGATTCAGCGCAGTTTTTCAAACTTGTTTTCAACCGATAACGCTACAGCGTATCGAACCCCGGTTTGAGAGATTGCGACAACACCCGCTGATTCTCAATCCTACCGTAAATTTCTATTCTTGACTTTGTTCTTCTGGTTCGACTACAATAATCAGGGCTTTGACTTGGCGAGACGCAGCTAGATGGCCCACTCGATCCGATGACACGTCCATGACTTTGGCATCGTTAGACCGGTTGGCATGTGTAATGGGAAAACAACTCAGAATTGAACTCGCCTAGCGAGCCGTCAGATTGACCAACAGCGTCCGACGTTAAACCACGACCGTAGAGGTACAGCTTATGACAGCCGAAAACGCCAAGGTCGAAGAACCTCTGAGAATAGGTAAGCGGAAACAGCTTTTCGTAGATGATTACATCGTTGCCGAGACATCAAACGTCGCTCGTCGGCTGGGAACAGTTACGAAGGAAGCCCAACCGCTCATGGTGCCCAATGAGCGGGAATATCCCCTCTACTTTGGCGTCTATTCAACCGTGCTGCGAGACGATGGCAAATTCAAGATGTGGTATCTGGCGACAAATAGGCCCGACTACGACATCGGATACGCCGAATCCGAAGATGGCATCCAGTGGAAACGGCTGAATGTGGGGAAGGACGGTCAGGGTAACTTCGTCTTTCGAGGACACGGTTTCAGTTGTTTTATCGACCCGAATGAGAAAGACCCGAATCACAGGTACAAGGGAGCATACGGTCCCGCCGGCCGATGGGAAAAAAGTCAGAAGGCGATTCATCTCGCCCATTCTCCAGACGGCATCCATTGGACAGCCTATAACAACGGAAAGACTGTATTGCCCCGAACTTCAATCCCTCATCCTCAAATCGAAGGGCGAAGTTACGTCACTGCATCGGACACGCATAATCAGATGAACTGGGACAGCGATGCGAAAGTGTACCGGATCTTCACCCGCGATATTTACGCCGGACCTGCTGAGGGAGATGACCGGAAGATAAGCCGCGGCAGCCGGACCATGACCAACCCTGACGTGAAAGCGAATCCAACGGGGTGGACCCTGATTCAAAGCTGGGAGTTCGACCACGAGGGAGCTTCAGAATACAAACGGCGGCAAATTTATGCACTGACAGACTGGATGTACCAGGGCGTTCACTTCGCCCTGATGAGCGTGTTACGGACCGGGGGCTTAATCGATTGTTATATCGGCACGAGTCGTGATGCTTCTCATTGGGACTTAAGTTGGGTCTATGCGGGTGAACCGTTCATTCCTCCTGGTCCGAAAGGCAGTTTCGATGCGGCGGGAGCGTTTCCCTTCTCGCAGATTGTGACGTGGAAAGACCGCCATTGGCTGTACTACGGAGCGATGGATAAGGGGCATAAAGATTTAGAAAATCGGATGTCAATCGGGCTAGCGACCTTGCGACTGGACAGATTCATGTCTTTGGAAGCTGGCTCAACCCCGGGCATGGTCACGACCAAGCCATTCCAACTGGAAGGCAGTCAGCTTGAGCTCAACACTGATACCTCTCAAGGACAGATTTCCGTAGAGATCCTAGACGCAGCGGGCCGACAGATTCCCGGCTTCGCCAAATCGGTATGCCAAGATATCAAAGGCATGGACGAACTACGGCTACAGCCTAGATGGGCAAATCATGCCGACCTGTCACCTTTAATTGGGAAAACAGTACGTCTGAAATTCGATCTACAAAACGCTCATCTATACGCTTTTAAGGTCAATTCCTGACATTAGTTGCGGGTGCCTTGGTAAGTCGTTGAATGCTCAAAGCCAATACCAGTAGGACTTACGCAGTTGAACGCTCAGAGCATTGTAGTTCGGCGATTTATCGCCGCTGGACACCGTTTCCAACGCCCGATGAATCGGGCAACTACAGCCTGATAAATCAGGCAACTACAGTAAATCCGTAGGTTGGTAGTAGAGTGATTTATCGGCCGTCGCGACGCGCAATGAATTGCGCTACTACAAACTCAAGTGCGTAACTCCTAACCAGAAACGGTTGTGCAAGACACCGGGGAGGAGTAGTATGTCGAAAGAGAAATATAACCAACTCGTCAATGAAGGGTACAATGTCTTTGAAAACATCCTGAGCGATGCGCTGCTCAAACAACTTCGGAGCGTGACAGACCGACTCTGCGAAAACATGACGGAGGAGCATAAAAGATACTTTCGCTCTCAAGGGAGCGCGTTCAGAACTTACGAAGATCCGGTTTTTGCGGAACTGATTTCGTGGCAGTTGTCGCTTGACGCATTGAAATCAATGGGGTTCAAGGATTCAACCTTTACCAGTGGGTATATCCTGAGTAAGCCGCCGCACAGTCCACCGCTGTTTTGGCACTACGACTGGTTTGGTTGGGAAGATCCAAGCACCTACGACCCACGACCACAGCAGGTTTTCTTTATGTACTACCTGACTGACACCACACCGCATAACGGTTGTCTCCGTGTGATTCCGGGGTCGCATTACAAGCACAACCCACTCCACGATTTAATTATGGAACCACACGCCGGCGAGATTTCAGCAGCAGAGAACTTAGATCGTCCTGAATTTTCGACGCGTTCTGATGAAGTCGATGTCCCGGTCAAAGCCGGTGACCTGCTGATTGGTGATTCACGCTTGCTGCATGCTTCGTATGCGAACAACTCCGACGAACGCCGCACGGTTATCACACTATGGTTCCAGCCCGATTTTTGCGATTTGCCAGAGCGCATCAAGGCACAGTTGGCTAGCAAAACACATCCCATCCCCGAAGATTGGTCCCCAGAAGCACAGGAAATGGTTCGCCGGCTGAACCCAAAATACGATGGTGATGCAGAACCGTATGGGCGGGTTTTGTATCAGCGAAAGTCCGGTTAGAAGAAAACATAGACCTTATTGTTGATTCCACATAGAAGGAGGCTATCCGATGACACCTGAAAAGATATTGTCCCACAAACCTGAAACACTCAGCCAAAAGCAACGTCAATTTTATTTTGATAACGGATACCTGCTCGTTGAAAGCATTGTACCGCAGGATTGGGTCGAACGTCTGATTGACGTTACAGATGAAATGGTGCAGCGCAGCCGGTCCTTGGACAAGTCAGACATGGTGTTCGATCTGGAACCGGGTCATACACCGGACAATCCACGCCTGCGCCGGCTGACCAGTCCAGTTGAACATCACCCAACCTATTGGGAGTTTGCTTCGCAGTCGATTATCGTCAATGTGGCAGCGGATCTGGTGGGACCGGACGTGAAATTCCATCACTCAAAATTGAATTTCAAATGGGCAGAAGGCGGCGAAGAGGTCAAGTGGCATCAAGACATCACCTATTGGCCCCATACCAACTATAGTCCGCTCACAATTGGTGTTTATCTCCACGATGTAGGCGATGATCAGGGACCTCTCGGCGCAATCGCCGGCAGCCACAAGGGCGAACTCTTCAATCAATACAATGACAGCAATCAATGGGTCGGTTGCCTCAGCGACGAAGATGCCAAAAGCGTTGACACAGCGAATGTTGAGTATCTAAAGGGACCCGCCGGATCCATCACGATTCATAACTGCCGTGTGATTCACGGTTCCAAACCGAACCTTTCCGACCAAGGGCGACCGTTATTGCTGAATATCTATTCGTCAGCCGATGCATTCACCTACACCGCCAATCCGTTACCCAGCCGATATGAGGGCACCATTGTAAAGGGCGAACCGGCACGCTGGGCGCACCACGATGACCGTCCCTGCCTAGTGCCTCCAGACTGGTCGGGGGGTTATACATCATTGTACGCATTGCAGCAGCAAGAACAGTGGGATGAAGACCAACTTGAAACGGTTGCGAAGCAGACAGCAAAAATTCAAAAAACGAGATGAGGTCATATTAAAAGAAGGCGTAAAACGCTAAGAATATGAAACGTGATGCGTGAAACGTGAAAACCCTTATAGTTCACTGGTTCATTAGTTCATTGATGCAGCAGTAAGGAACAACGATCATTGTTCCCTACGGTTCCTGTTGCACAATTTCTTAACATAAACCAAAACAAAATCGGTAAATTGGACATCGTGACGACACCCGTAGATACGAAAGAACTTCAGGACAAAGGTTATATCATCGTGCGCGAGTGTGTCCCGCCGCAACAGCTTGAGTCGTTACGGACGCATTGTGAGCAGATGCTCGAACGGCATAAACGGTGGTGGGCGGACAATCGTAAGCCGGGCGAACCGCCGGGTGGAGAGTGGGAGTCAGGTCCGCAGCCGCGGGTGTTATTTGATCGGGTGGTAGATTCAGAGGCGGCAGAATCGGTAGAGTTTGTGTTTCACGAAAACACCTACGGAATCAGTAAGCAGTTAATGCAGGCGGATGAGGTAGCACCGCTGCAGTTCGGCATGTTCTGCAATCCGCGGGTAGACCACGGTCCGTGGGACTGGCATCGTGATATCCGGTCATGGCGCGAGGGACCGTTAGAGGGATTGTTCACAGACTCTCTAGCGAATCCTCCGGCATACACGCAGTGGAACATCCCACTATATGACGATAACGTATTGTGGGCAGTGCCCTGCAGCCATAGAAGGTTTAACACCAACGCGGAAAATCGTCAGCTATCCAAAAGCGAGCATGAGCCGTTGGAGAGTGGTATCCCGATCGAGTTGAAGGCGGGCGACGGCGTTGTATACCTGAACACAATTTTACATTGGGGCAGTAACTACAGCACGAAGCTGCGCCGGACCTTACAATATACCTACCGTGCGTTTGGCAACGGTATCTACCCACACGCACACTCCTTCGTCTGGCAACCGGAGTTGATAGATCGGTTACCGGTGCATCTATCGGTTAAGTTTGAGGGTTTCCTCGATTTGGAACGGGATGAACTTGCTCTAATTGAACGCATTTTCCACGCAATCATTGAGTTAGATGAAGGAAGCTTGCGTCAGGGGTTGGCTGAACTGCATCCGGGCACTGAAGGTCGAATGACCTGTCTTGTGCTGTTGTCTAAACGGGCGAAGAACATACGCCATCATCCGCGCGAGCCAATGTCTAATCGCTTCACGGAGTCGGAGCGAAAACTGCTCTGGCAGCGATTTCTCCCGTTGGATAGTGCCCTCCAAACCGATTTGCCTCAATTGGTGCCCGGCTTTCAGAACAAGGAGCCAACCCCCTACATCTTCAACGAGATGCCCGCCTTCGACATTGACGATTTTGTAGCAAGTTGGACCCATTTGCGCTGATTGGATTCTGTTGATATTTGATAAGTTGAATCTATCTTTAGTGAATTCTAAAAATAAAGGGACACTTTCGCCTCCCGGTAGGTGCGGTTTTCAACCGCACCGCATAGATGCCGTGGTCGGTTGAAACGGCGCAGTTGGAAACAGCGCCTACTCATTTGGAGTGTTCCATTAATTCTAAGATCTACTATTGATGTACCTGACACAACATCTTGGGCGGGCACAAGCCCGCCCCTACATTTGGTTGATTTCTGTAGGGGCAACCCTCCGATAAATCGGGGTTAAGAAACTCGTGGTTGCCTTTCTGTAGGTCGATTTTCCAAAATCGACATTTGAGTGTCGAGATATGAATCTCGACCTACTAGCGTTTGCGGAATTGGCGACAGCAAAATACCAATACACTCTCGACAAAGATTGTTAGAAGAAAATGTCCTCATTGAGATTAAAACCGTAGGACTTACGCAGTTGAACAATCAGGTGTTGTGGTTCGATGCTTCAGCCCCAATGCGGGGTAAGATGCCCCGCCTACGATAGGCATGGAGTCTGAACATACCCCTTGATGCCCGATAAATCGGGCAACTACAATCTGAAGTGCGTAACTCTTATAAAACCGATTGACGTACTCCCAAACCTAAAGGATTGGGATTCTTGAACGCTATACAAGCCGAACTCACAGCTAGGGAATCACACCCTAACAGGCCCACGCCATGGGGAGCAACTACAGGGTGGCGTGCGAGGTAGTCAACACACCTGCCAAGCCACCCTGATACTTTTATCCCGGTATATCTACCGGGGGGCAACGGCGAAAACGATTTAGCGTTTCCTTGATGCGCAGGGGCTATACAAATACCCTATTGGTCGTATAGATCCTCCCAGTCACTTGCTTTCTTTTTGAAAAGTGTTGCCATATTCACCAACTCTGTTACTCCAAGTACTGGAGGGGGATAGAACCTCAGCGAGGTTGCTGAGGGTGCTTTTCTATCCCGAATTGGCAAAACAAATTACATCATATTTCGCCGATAACTTCAAGAGAAAATGCTAACGCAATCTGTATCCCAAATCTAAAGAATTGGGATTTAGACCTAAAGGTTTTTTGTTAAGGAGTCATAAATATCATGCCAGCGACAGAAGAAGTTCAAGCAATTGAAAAATTGATGGATGCCAGAGACCTCATCTCGGAGCAGCTCAAAAAAGTGATTGTCGGTCAAGAGGAAGTAATCGATCAGATGCTGATGGCGTTCTTTGCAGGCGGTCACTGCTTGCTCGAAGGCGTGCCCGGGCTCGCTAAGACCTTGACGATTAAGACACTTGCCCAAATCCTTAATCTTCAGTTCAAGCGAATCCAGTTTACGCCTGATCTGATGCCCGCCGATATTACTGGCACAGACGTTTTGGAAGAAGAACGTTCCACCGGTCATCGGGAGATTCGTTTCATCCAAGGACCCATATTCGCCAACATTCTGCTTGCCGATGAAATCAACCGAACCCCACCCAAGACCCAAGCTGCACTACTTGAAGCGATGCAGGAGTATCATGTCACAGCAGGCGGGACTATGTATACTCTGGAACAACCGTTCTTTGTCCTTGCAACCCAAAATCCGATAGAGCAGGAAGGCACATATCCACTGCCAGAGGCACAACTGGATCGCTTCATGTTTAAAATTGTGATCGACTATCCGAGTGAAGAGGAAGAGGTCACGATTGTTTCCTCGACAACCAGCGTTGAGGAGCCCGAACTTGAAGCCGTGCTTTCTGGCGAGGACATTATAACCCTGAATCAGATTGTCCGACGGGTTACAGCCGCTGATAACGTTGTGCAGTATGCGGTTCAGTTAGCGCGGGCAACCCGTCCCAAAAGCAAAGATGCTCCAGATTTTATCCAGCAGTGGGTAAGGTGGGGAGCGGGCCCACGGGCGGGACAGTACCTCATCCTTGGTGCGAAAGCACGCGGAATCTTACGGGGGCGTGTGAATGCCTCCATAGAAGACGTTAAATCGGTGGCGCACGCTGTTCTCCGGCATCGGGTACTCACCAATTTTCACGCGGAAGCTGAGGGCGTTGATTCTGACACTGTAATCACCCGATTATTGGATACAGTTCAAGAACCAGCAATACGGATTTGACGTACTCCCAAAGCTAAAGCATTGGGATTCTTATCCGCTATGTTAGCCGGATTTACATAGGTGTGGGTTGAACCGGACACCTATCGGGGACGCCAGCGCCCCAACTACGGGACGAAAACTAAATCCCGATACTTTGTTCCAGAGGTTGATAGCACCCACACCGTCTCGGTGATACTCAAAGCCACAATGGTTGCAGTGGTAGTTACGGTTTGTGTGTTTCTTTCGATTCCCACACCGTGGGCAGGTCTGTGAGGTGTATGCCTCGGATACAAACTTGACCTTCAAACCCGCCAACTCCGCTTTGTAGCATATCATGGACTGGAGACGGGCAAACGCCCATTGGTGAACCTTCTGGTTAGATACTTTTCCAAACTTCGCTCGCTTACGGATGCCTTTTAGGTCTCCTATCACTATCGTATCTGCCTTCGCCTTGATGCAGTCAGATATAAATCGAGATGTGATTTTATGTTCGGCATCCTTCAGTTGAGCGTTTAACTTCGCAAGTATCTTGGTCTTGATTCGTTTGAGACGATACCAGCGATGACTCCGCTTGACACATCTATCCAGTTTGGATTGGATATATGCCTTAAACTTGTTGATATACTGTTTGATAGCCCGTAACGCACGACCATTGTAGATTATGGTATGTTGTCCGTCATGAGAGACTATCGGGTGAATCTCGCCCATATCTATGGCAACAGTTTTACCTGTTTCACGTTTGGGAGGGGTGTGGACTTTGTAGACCAATGAGAAATAGTAGCTCCCTCGTTGGAAATACATCTCCACATAGACCGGTTCTACTGTGGATTGAAGCGTGATAGCCGGGTTGCCTTTACCGTTGGATAATCTCAATACACCGTCTCTGAGTGAAATAGCACTCGACTTCCAACGTACCTTGAAAAAGTGGGGGGTACGCTTAGGAGGCTTCGCTTCAGGGGTGGACTTAACAGCCCGGAAATAGGACTTGAGAGCATCGAAGTAGCTCTCAATTATCGCTTGAATCGTCTGACTATGGAGATGGTAGCCACGCAAGCGCATATACTTTTGCACAGCACCTTGAGATAGCCAAAACCCTTTTTTACGCTTGACCTTGCGAATCAGAGAAACCACCTTCGAGTAGACGCGGCCTGATTCACTGGCAAGTATATCCAATTCAGACGTTGGAGACACTTTGATTTTCTTGGTAGTGTACATGGGGAGGGGCTTTCCGTCTGTCGTCCGCTATACCGCAGAGTGTAGGGGACACCATCTTGCAGTGGTACGATATTCCCCTACCGAAAGACAAATCAACCATATCATATCTTGGCTACTAATTCAAGGAAAAACAGGGCTAAACCATAGCTTATATAGGCTTCGCCCCAACTGCTCCAAACCTAAAGGATTGGGCTTTACGGGCTAAAGCCCCACTCGGTAACTCGGTTCTGTTGATATTTCATCGCAACCAGATAATCGAGAGAGGTGCACAGCATAGCCCTCTGTAAGTCGATTTTCCAAAATCGACAGTGCGTCGAGATATGAATATAGACCGACAATTGACTCAACTTGTATGGTTTGAAGCACCTAACCCGCGTTGGTTAATGGGCGAGGAAACCTCGCCCCTACGCTTACAGACAACTTCACATAAAGGTCAACACGCCCTGATTTAAGGGAAACATAATTCAGCAATATTCTGTTAATTTCGGAGCAGCACAAAAAACTTAATAAAAAACTTAGAAAAGGACTTGACATTCAATCGTAAGTTTGGTATAATTCGCCCTTTGACGCTAACTTAGGATTTTCGCCTTAAATCAGGCGGAAAAGGGGAGGACTTTATAGTTCTAAAACACTCTGGCGTGTTTTTCACAGTTACTTCGTTATAGACGACAACTTTGTGAGCCCCCATGGCGGGGCTTTATTTATGCCTGCACACCATTAGCAATCGAGGTCAATATGCCAACAATAAATCAGCTAGTCAGAAAATCTCGGAAAAGAACAAGTAAGAAAAGTAAATCTCCAGTCTTGGAAAGTTGCCCCCAACGACGGGGTATCTGTTTACAAGTCAGGACAATAACACCTAAGAAACCGAATTCGGCACTTCGCAAGGTCGCTCGTGTCCGTTTCACGAACGGTCAAGAAGCTACCTGCTATATCCCCGGCATAGATCATAATCTTCAAGAACACTCGGTTGTACTCGTGCGAGGCGGAAGAGTCAAGGATTTGCCCAACGTCAGATATCACATCGTCCGAGGCACATTAGATACAGCGGGTGTTGAAAATCGACGGCAAGCCAGATCGAAATATGGCGCAAAGAGTGCCGGTTAGAGGAGGTAAGTAAGGTATGCCACGTCGTGCAGAGGTTGTTAAACGGGACGTACTCCCAGATCCAAAATATAATAGTAAGCTGGTTGCGAAATTTATCAATTTTTTAATGGCTCGTGGAAAAAAGAGTGTTGCTCGCGCGATACTATATAATAGTATTGACATTGTGGAGAAACGCGCCAATCAAGATGGACTCACAGTCTTCCACGAAGCAATTAATAACGTTAAACCGGTTCTTGAGATTCGGTCTCGGCGCGTTGGGGGAGCAACCTACCAAGTTCCCGTTGATGTTAAGGCAGAACGTCGCACAACATTGGCACTCCGTTGGATTATCCAATCTGCAAGAGAGCGTGGCGAGAAAACGATGGCAGAGCGGCTGGCGGGAGAATTATTAGATGCCGCTGGAAATGATGGAGCTTCAATTCGCAGAAAACTTGATCAACACCGCATGGCAGAGGCGAATCGGGCGTTTGCACATTATCGTTGGTAAGCTGAACGCTGTGAAGTCCCGATTTATCGGGGCATCAATTTTTATTTTGGCTCATGTAAAAAGAGAGTGCAAAGCACGAAGTGAAGGCCCCCTTTGTACCCCCCTTAATCCCCCCGCAAGCAGGGGGAGAGTAACCCCTGATAAATCGGGATACAAGTGCTTGTGGCTTTGGTTGCACTAATTCTTAACATGAGCGTTTATTTTTTTATTGTATCACGGAAAGTTTGAAGAAAAATGAGAGCAACAAAACAAAATCAAATGACCCTTGAAAAGCGGCGTTCTATAGAGCAGCGCCGATTTCCATTGACCCATACGCGCAACATCGGCATCATGGCGCACATTGATGCAGGCAAGACAACTGTGACCGAACGCATGTTGTACTACACAGGCAAAGTACATCGTATGGGAGAGGTCGACGACGGCACGACGACGATGGATTGGATGGCACAGGAACAGGAACGAGGTATTACCATCACCGCTGCCGCAACAACGTGCCAATGGGATGGACACGGTATCAACATTATTGATACCCCCGGACATATCGATTTTACGGTTGAAGTGGAGAGATCGCTACGAATCCTTGATGGAGCTGTTGCCGTTTTCTGTGCAGTGGGTGGCGTAGAGCCTCAATCAGAAACAGTCTGGAGACAAGCAGACAAATATCAGGTGCCACGCATCGCACTGATCAATAAAATGGATCGAACCGGTGCAGACTTTTTCCGAACAGTCGAAATGATGGTCGAACGGCTCGGTACTTCAGCAGTCCCAATTCAACTGCCGATCGGTTCTGCAGAAAGTTTCAATGGCATTGTCGATCTGATTTCACTGAAAGGTCTAGCATGGGATGAAGCCAGTGCTGGATCTATAATGTTTGAGACAGATATTCCGGATGAAATGATGGGAAGTGTTTTGGAATATCGGGAACAGATGTTGGAAGCAATTGCCGAGTGTGACGATGACCTCTTAGCTAAATATATTGATGGGGTAGAGTTATCCGAAGAAGAGATTAAAGCAGGTTTGAGGAGTGCGACGTTAAACGGACAAGTTGTTCCCGTTTTGTGCGGCACCGCCCTGAAGAATAAAGGTGTCCAACCGTTACTAGATGCGGTGGTCGATTATCTGCCCTCCCCAAATGATGTACCACCAGTAACCGGCTTGAATCCAGAGGTTGAAGAGGAAGGCACCCGTTTAGCAGACGATGACGCACCTTTTTCTGCGCTAGCATTCAAAATTACAACCGATCCGCACGTTGGTAAACTTACATTTCTTCGCGTTTACTCCGGCATTCTGGCTAAGGGAATGACTGTATATAACAGCACGCACCGGAAATTTGAACGGATCGGTAGGCTGATGCAGCTACACGCAAACAAGCGTGAGGAACGCCAAGCCATTTATGCAGGCGATATCGCCGCCATCATCGGTTTCAAATCCGTGATGACTGGAGATACTATCTGTGATCCGAACGATCCAATTGTCTTGGAATCAATGGCATTTCCGTCTCCTGTAATGTCCATCGCTATCGAACCGCAAACCAAGTCGGACATCGAAAAGATGAACATCGCCCTATCGAAGTTGGCTGAAGAAGACCCAACTTTTAAGATTCATCAGGACCAAGAAACAGGACAAACGCTTCTGTCCGGCATGGGGGAATTGCATCTAGAAATTATCGTGGATCGCCTGGTTCGAGAATTTAAGGTTTCGGCAGAGATTGGTCAACCTCAAGTTTCATACCGTGAAACTATCCAATGTTCTGCGACAGCCAACGAACGTTTTGTTCGTCAATCCGGTGGGCGTGGTCAATTCGGGCATGTGGTCATCGAAATTTATCCATTAGAACAAGGATCCGGTTTTGAATTTGTCAACGAAATAAAGGGCGGCACCATTCCTCAAGAGTATATACCTGCTGTTCGTAAAGGGCTTGAAGAGGCAATAACCGCTGGAACTGTAGGAGGTTATCCTCTCGTTGATGTAGGTGTACGACTGTATGATGGTTCTTACCATCCTGTTGATTCTTCAGAGATCGCATTTTCAAACGCTGCCCGAATCGCCTTCAAAGACGCAGTGAAACGCGCAGATCCGATGCTGCTTGAACCAATCATGGAGATTGAAGTTATTGCACCGGATGACTATTTGGGTAAGGTAATGGGGGATTTAAATGCGCGTCGTGCACAAATTCTCCAGACAGATATGCACCCCAAGTCCGGAAGGCAGGTTATCAAAGCCTATGTTCCACTTGCTGAAATGTTCGGCTATGTTAAAACGCTCCGTTCTTTAACGCAAGGACGGGCAACTTATTCGATGGAGTTTGCACATTATAATTCCGTTCCCCAAAGTATTGCTGAAGAAATTATTTCATCAAACGGATTTTCTGTTTAACCATTTCCCTGTTGATGTAGCTTATTGCTAATATCCGGCAGTGAGGTTAATGGATGTTACTTAAGTTTAATAGAATGTGAGGAGATTTACACATGGCAAAAGAAAAATTTGAAAGGAATAAGCCACACGTCAATGTTGGCACAATTGGACACGTTGATCATGGTAAAACCACATTAACCGCTGCAATCACCATGGTATTGTCAAACCTGTCTGGAAGTGAGTATATAAAAACTTACGAAGAGATTGATGCAGCTCCCGAAGAAAAGGAACGTGGGATTACCATTAACACTGCGCACGTTGAGTATGAGACAGAGAATCGCCACTACGCTCACGTAGACTGTCCCGGACACGCTGACTATATCAAAAACATGATTACTGGTGCAGCGCAGATGGATGGTGCAATTCTTGTTGTTTCCGCCGCTGACGGTCCCATGCCCCAAACCCGCGAGCACGTTCTTTTGGCACGACAGGTAAACGTGCCGAGTCTTGTTGTCTACCTGAATAAGGCAGACATGGTTGACGATGAAGAACTTCTAGAGTTAGTAGAACTCGAAGTCCGAGAACTACTCACTGAATATGAGTTCCCCGGTGACGACATCCCAGTTATTAGTGGGTCTGCCCTCCAAGCTATGGAAAGTGGTGGGGATCCGAACGCCGACGAATGTAAGTCAATTTTAGAACTTATGGAGGCGTGTGACAGCTGGATTCCGGAACCGGTTCGAGATGTTGATAGGCCCTTCCTAATGCCTGTAGAGGATATCTTCTCAATCACTGGACGGGGCACAGTTGTGACCGGTCGTGTCGAACGCGGTATTGTTAATGTTGGCGACACAATCGAAATTGTTGGACTTGCACCGACCACTGACACGGTTGCCACCGGCGTAGAGATGTTCCGTAAACTGCTTGACGAAGGTCGCGCGGGCGATAATGTTGGTGTCCTACTTCGCGGTATTGAACGTGAGGATGTTGAGCGTGGGCAAGTTCTCGCCGCTCCGGGCAGTATTACCCCGCACACGCAGTTTGCAGCTGAAATTTATATTCTGAACAAAGACGAAGGTGGTCGCTGGACACCGTTCTTCAGTGGCTATCGTCCCCAGTTCTACTTCCGTACAACGGACGTAACGGGTGTGATGAATCTTCCCGAAGGTGTTGAGATGGTAATGCCCGGAGATAATATCCAAATTACCGTTGAACTCACCAAACCCATTGCTCTGGAAGAGGAGCTAAGGTTTGCAATTCGTGAAGGTGGACACACCGTCGGAGCCGGTGTTGTTTCACAGGTTATTGAGTAATAACCGCCTGAAGTTCATTGGTGCATTAGTTCAGTAATGCACCAATGAACTAACGAACCAAATTTGGTGGAGTATCAATGGATAACCAGAAAATCAGGATTCGTCTGAAATCATTTGATTACCGTTTGTTAGATCACTCCGCGGGTCAAATTGCGGAGACCGCCCGGCGGACAGGCGCATTGGTCTCGGGTCCAATTCCGCTTCCAATTAAGCAGCACATATACACCGTACAGCGATCGACATTCAAAGACAAAAAATCCCGTGAGCAGTTTCAAATGCGCATACACAAACGGCTACTGGATATTTTACAGACGACTCCCAAGACAGTTAATGCGCTGATGCGCTTAGATCTACCAGCTGGCGTTGATGTCAAAATTACGCTTCTGTAGGCACACGTCGTTGAACCTGAACACCCTCGTTGCGGAGATGTAACATGAGTAGTGGAATATTAGGAAAGAAGATTGGCATGACACAAATCTTTGACGAGTCCGGGACTGCAATCCCTGTCACGGTTGTCGAAGCGGGTCCCTGCCCGATAGTACAGGTTAAAACGCAAGACCGTGAGGGTTATAATGCCATCCAATTAGGCTTCGGCTCTCGGCGCGAAAACAAGGTCAATCGTCCTGAAAGCGGGCACTTCCAAAAAGCGAATGTCACACCACATCGATTTTTGCGGGAAATGCGTGTTGATAGTACAGAAGGTTTGGACGTTGGCTCAAGCGTTGACGTGGGCATTTTCTCGCCTGGGGATTTCGTTGATGTAACGGGAACATCGAAAGGGCGTGGATTCACGGGTGTGGTTAAACGGTGGGGATTTGCGGGGATGAAACAGACACACGGCAGTGAAAAAAACCATCGGCGCCCGGGCTCCATTGGCCATAGTGCATGGCCCTCACGTGTTTTCAAAGGCAAAAAGATGCCCGGACGACATGGCGGGAAACAGGTGACGACCCAGAATCTACAGATTGTCCAAGCAGATTCCGACAGAAACCTGTTACTTGTTAAAGGTGCTGTTCCCGGTCCACCCAACGGGCTACTCATTATTAAGAAAGCAGTAAAGGCTGAACAATAAATACACCTTTTTGAGGATTATCAAGCATGGCAGCTTTAGACGTATATGATCGTTCTGGGGATACCCAAAAACAAAGAGAATTATCTGACGCATTCGTAAATGCACCTGTTAATGAGGCAGTTATACATCAGTGCGTCGTTGCCCACCTTGCGAACCAACGTCGAGGCACTGCTTCTACCAAAACACGTTCAGAAGTCCGTGGGAGTGGTAAAAAGCTATATCGCCAGAAAGGGACAGGTCGTGCCCGAGTCGGAGACAGTCAATCTCCAATACGTGTTCATGGCGGCGTTGCGTTCGGTCCAAAGCCGCGCAGCTATCGTCAACGCACCCCGAAGAAGGTACGTCAACTCGGATTACAATCGGCTTTAGCAGTCAAATTTCAAAGTGATGATTGCATTCTGATTGAAGATTTTACGTTAGATGCTCCGAAAACGAAGGATATGGTTCAAGTTATAGGGAATTTAGGGCTCGCGGATAAAGTCCTCTTTGTCCTCGGTCAACCCGAATCTAATATCCATCTATCTGTACGGAATATCCCGAACGTAAACAGTTGTGCTTGGAATACCCTTAATGTGTACGATGTGCTTTGGCATGATAAGATTGTCTTCACTGAAAGTGCAGCGGAGAAGCTAGAAGAAAAGTTCGCTCAACCAATATCCCAATGAATCGGGAAGTTGAGGAAGCATAGATGAAAGACCCATATCGGATTATCAAACAACCGTTAATAACAGAAAAGACCACAATCCTCAGAGAATCGAACAAATACGCTTTTGTTGTTGATATTAAGGCTAATAAAGCGGACATCCGTGAAGCGGCTGAAGAACTATTCGATCTCAAGGATAAGATTGTGAAGATTAATACCATGCAGGTTAGCGGGAAGACCAAAGGACAATTTTGGCGGTATCGGCAGGGGCGGCGACCTAACTGGAAAAAGGTAATCATCACTGTTACTGAAGGGACAATCATTGAGGCTTTTGAAACAATCTAGCGGTGCACGTTTGAAGCCTTACTAGGAGGGATTTAGCGTGGCAGTTAAAACATATTCACCCGTCACACCCAGTCGTCGATTTATTACAGGGGATGCTTTTGAAGAGGTAACCCGGCGGCAATCTGAAAAATCGCTAACAAGAGGATTAAAGAAAAAAGGCGGACGTAATTCGTTGGGGCGTATGACCGTCCGTAGGCGCGGTGGTGGTCATAAACGACGGTATCGAGCCATTGAATTTAAGCGTGATAAATTTGGAATACCCGCTACGGTTGCCTCGATCGAGTATGATCCCAGTCGATCTGCCCGTATTGCCCTGCTTCATTACACCGATGGTGAGAAACGCTATATCATCGCACCTCTCGGACTACAAGTCGATGATGTATTAAACTCTGGACCAGATGCACCCATTAGAGTTGGCAACGCCTTGCCGCTTGAAAGGATCCCTCTCGGCACTTCGATACATAACATAGAGATGCAGCCGGGTAAAGGTGGGCAACTCGTACGAAGTGCAGGTGCGGTGGCACAATTAGTAGACCGCGAAGGAAAGTATGCACGCATTCAAATGCCTTCCGGCGAAGTTCGTCTACTTCCAGTTACATGTATGGCAACGATTGGACAAGTGGGTAATGTTGACCACGCAAACCTGTCTATCGGTAAAGCGGGACGAAACCGATGGAAAGGACATCGTCCCAAAGTGCGCGGTGTGGCAATGAATCCAATCGATCATCCGCATGGCGGCGGTGAAGGAAAAAGTGCTGGCGGAAGACACCCCGTAACACCATGGGGAGTTCCAACCAAAGGATATAAAACAAGAGATCCTAAAAAACGATCTGGCAGATATATCGTCAGTCGGCGGAAGTAATTTATCTCAACTGACATACAGTCTTCGTGTCTTTTCGACCATATTCAGGAGGAGCGTCATGCCCCGTTCTGTAAAAAAAGGACCTTACATAGATCCAAAACTTCTCAAAAAAATCGAAGCGATGAATCGGTCTGGGACCAAACGTGTGATTCGTACATGGTCGCGCAGATCTATGGTGACGCCGGATCTGATTGGTCATACACTTGCCATTCATAACGGCAAGAAATTTTTCCCTGTCTATATCACAGAAAACATGGTGGGGCATAAACTGGGTGAATTTTCCCCTACTCGTACATTCAGAGCGCATGCGAGTGGTGGAGCAAGGTAAAATATACTTACTTACAGAGATAAACCCGATTTTTGTACACCCCATTTTTGAAAAATCGAGATGATGAGCGGAAGTAATTACAAATGCTCAAGCTAATTTAGGAGATTTTTAACATGGAGGCTCGAGCAAGTATCCGAAACGTGCCGATTGCCCCGCGCAAAGCGCGTTTGGTCGCTGATTTGGTTAAAGATCAATACGTCGAAGAGGCAATAAATCAATTAACATTTACACATAAAGCAGCCTCTCCTGTAATCCGCAAACTGCTTCAATCAGCCGCCGCAAATGCCCGATATAACGCACAACAGCAGGGTGCCACTATTGACGAGAGCAATCTAGTTGTCAAACAGATTGTTGTCAACGATGGCCTTACCCGACGATGGTTTCGCCCACGAGCACGAGGTATGGCAAACAGAATCTTACATCGTAGGTGCCATATTACAGTCGTACTAGACGAAGAGGAAAGTGAAGATGACTATTGAGAATTCTACCAGTCTTCGGAATAGACTGACCCATTTTCATTTACCTCTGTCGTTCGGCAACCTTTGCCCAACCGAATTTTGGAGGAGAGTTTAGTGGGACAGAAAACACACCCGCGTGGACTACGCCTAGGCATCATTGAAAATTGGGACTCGAAATGGTACAACGAGAAAGAGTATGCCCAATGGCTTCATGAAGATTTGAAAATTCAGTCTTTCATTAAGGAAAGACTGTCACGTGCCGGCATTTCTCGTATCGAAATCGAAAGGGTTGGCGATAGGTGTAATATTCATATACACACAGCGCGCCCTGGTATCGTCATTGGTCGGCGTGGTGTTGAAGCAGAGAAGTTACAAGCGGACTTAGAGCATATCCTGCAGACAGATTCGGGTTCAAACGGTGAGAAAACTGTTCGGATTAATGTCACCGAAATTAAGCGCCCTGAATTAGATGCTCAACTTGTTGCTGAAGCGGTTGCAATGCAGATTGTACGCCGATCTAATTTTAGGCAGGCAATGAAGAAAAGTATTATCGCTTCAATGAAGGCCGGTGCCCAAGGGGTTAAAATCAGTATCGGTGGTCGACTTGGGGGCGCTGAAATGGCACGCTCAGAATCAAATATTGAAGGCAGAGTGCCACTGCATACGCTCAGAGCGAATATCGATTATGGCTTTGCTGAAGCCGATACAACCTACGGTAAGATTGGCATTAAAACGTGGATCTTTAAGGGCGAGATTATTGGCAGGCCGGAGCTTCCAGGCACCGGTTCCCCTTCTAGCCGTGCTATGGAGGTGCCAACTGATTCTTCCGAAAGACGTCCAGCACGCTTTTCGGAGGAAGAAGGTTCACCGAGAAGATCTGAAGGTAGACCCAGACGAAGAAGGGATCAGGACAGGCGACGGGGACCACGTAGAACCAATCGTGAAAATACACGATCGTAAACGTGCGTTCACGAGTATGAATCAGAAGGAGTACGTAAAATGTTAATGCCCAAACGGGCTCTACACCGTAAAGTGCAGCGCGGAAAACGCCGTGGTAAACCCTACCGAGGTTCACGAATAGACTTCGGCGAGTATGGTTTGAAAGCAATGGAGCCGGGTTGGATTACGAGCCGCCAAATTGAATCTGCACGAATTGCAATCACACGTCATGTGCGCCGTGGGGGAAAGGTTTGGATTAAAATCTTTCCGCATAAGCCCGTAACGAAGAAACCCGCTGAAACCAGAATGGGAAGCGGGAAAGGAGCACCAGAGTTTTGGGTGGCTGTTGTTAAACCGGGGCGCATCTTATATGAGTTGAGCGGTGTCCCAGAAGATGAAGCAAAAGAAGCTATGACCAGAGCAGCACACAAATTGCCGATTCAGACAAAGTTTGTCAGTCGAACGGGAGCATAATCAAACTATGACCGCTAATGAGTTGCGCAACAAATCATCTGAAGAGTTAGAAAACGACCTTCGAGATTTTAAGGATACTGCGTTTAATATCAAGTTCCGAAGTGTACTAGGACAACTTGAAGATACCTCCCAACTAAAAAAAGTCAAGAAGGATATCGCACGGATTCATACGATTCTTCGGCTACGTGAACTTGGGATCGAAGAATCACCATAACTAAAGTTACGAGAGGAAAAGCGTGGACAAGCATCAGCGAGGGAATCGAAAACTCAGAACGGGTACCGTAACAAGCGATCGGATGGATAAAACCGTCGCCGTTGAGATTGTTCGGACTTATCAGCATCCCCTTTATAAGAAAATTGTAAGAAGTTCCACAAAGATTCTGGCTCACGACGAGCAGAACACGTGTCGTGTCGGCGATCTCGTCCAAATTGTCGAAGTTCGTCCGCTCAGCCGTCGTAAACGTTGGAAAGTTAGCCAAGTCGTCTCCAAGACAGAGTCGATTGATGGATAAGTGGAAGACGGGGTTAAACTCAGGAAGGTAGTGACCAATGGTTCAAGCATACACTCTATTGAATTGTGCGGATAATACAGGAGCAAAGCAGCTTATGTGTATTCGCGTGCTCGGGGGTAGTAGAAGACGCTACGCACGAGTTGGTGATGTAATTGTGGCAAGTGTGAAGGAAGCAAACCCAAACAGCCAAGTTAAAAAGGGAGATGTTGTACGAGCTGTTGTCGTGCGTGCAACCAAGGAACATCGCAGACTCGATGGTTCTTATATCAAATTCGATAGAAATGCTGCCGTTTTGATTGATGCCCAAGACCAACCTCGTGGAACACGTATTTTTGGTCCCGTCGCTCGTGAACTCAGAGAAAAAGCATTTGCACGAATTGTCTCTTTAGCACCAGAGGTCATATAAAGTCCCCCAGGAGGTAGTACCGTTGCAAACCAGATTTCACATAAGGAAAAACGACCACGTGTTAGTGTTGAGTGGGAAGGATAAGGGTAAAACAGGTGTTATTCTAGAAATGCTGCCGCATAAACGCCGCGCCACTGTTGAAGGAATCCACATGATCAAAAGGCATACCCGTCCGAGCCCGCAGGCACCGCAAGGCGGCATCGTCGAAAGAGAAGGGACAATTAATATCGCTAACCTAAAGCTGATTTGCCCAAGTTGTGACACGCCCGCCCGAACAAAGCGCAGTACCGTTGAGAAGGAAATTGGAGGGCGGACGAAAACATACCACGCACGTGTATGCAGAAAATGTGGTGAGTCTGCTGAACGCGACTAGTTGACATCAGACTTGTCCCAAAGAGGTCCGCAATCTATAAGGTAAGAATTAATGAGTGTATTTAAAGTTTTTTATCAAGAAGAAGTCTACCCTGCGTTGCAGCAACGTTTCAACTATTCAAATGTTATGCAGGTACCAAAGCTTAACAAGATAACCCTCAATATGGGGGTTGGTGCTGCTATAGACGATTCAAAACTTTTGGATAACGCCGTCGAAGAACTGACACAAATCAGTGGTCAGCGAGCAGTTATCACCCGTGCCAAGAAATCTGTGTCAGCCTTCAAGGTCCGCACAGGTATGGCTATCGGTTGTAAAGCAACCTTGCGGCAGGATAGGATGTATGAATTTTTTAATAAACTCGTCAACGTCGTCCTTCCCCAGATTCGTGATTTTCGTGGACTCTCTCCGGATTCCTTTGACGGTCGTGGAAACTATTCCTTAGGTCTCCAAGAACAAGTCATTTTTCCAGAGATCGAATACGACACCATAAGCGAAGTTCGTGGACTAAATATCACTATTGGAACAACTGCTCCAACCGATGAAGAAGGGCGCGAATTACTACGTCTGATGGGGATGCCGTTTAGAGAATCTTAGTATGCGTATGCTACCCCTTGATAGGAGTGAAGGAAAGGAGCCTTCATTTGGCAACAAAAGCTCTCATTGCCAAGCAAAAAAGAACCCCGAAGTTTCAGGTTCGAAAATATAATCGTTGTCGTAACTGTGGCAGAGCCCGCAGTTATCTGCGAAAGTTTGATCTTTGCCGAATCTGTTTTCGCCTCTTCGCAAGATCGGGTAAAATTCCGGGAGTCACAAAGGCAAGTTGGTAATGCCTTATTTTTTGGCACAAGTAAAGGAGAAAACTGATGTCAATGACAGATCCGGTTGCGGATATGCTGACCCGTGTTCGCAATGCGAATATGGTCGGGCATGAGCGCG
The DNA here is from genome assembly GCA_965208425.1 of Candidatus Poribacteria bacterium. GTDB lineage: Bacteria > Poribacteria > WGA-4E > WGA-4E > PCPOR2b > PCPOR2b. The sequence goes on from OZ242335.1 coordinate 6,502,944, forward strand.
TCGAAATACCCGCATCAAAACTAAAAATGGAGATAACCCGCACTCTACATGAGGAAGGGTATATCCGCAATTATCGTTGGATTGATGATGGCAAACAAGGTATTTTGCGCATCTACTTGAAGTATGGCGAAGGCAAAGAAAAGGTTATAACGGGCCTGAAGAGAATTAGCAAACCAGGACGGCGTGTGTACGCGAAAGCAGACCGACTTCCTAGTGTGTATGGAAACTTAGGGATTGCTATATTATCCACCTCGCAAGGTATTAAGACGGCCTCCGAATGCGGGAAATCTGGCATTGGTGGTGAAGTCCTCTGTTATATCTGGTAATTTTTCAGTTTTAATTCGGAGACGAATACAATGTCGCGAATAGGACACATGCCAATTACGATGGATTCAAAAGTTAAGATAGCCTTGGACCAAAACGACATCACTGTTGAAGGTCCAAAAGGCACTCTCAACTGGACAATTCCGGCAGGTATAGTCGTCAATTTAGGAGACGAATCCATCACGATTGAGAGATTGACAAATCAGAAGGTACACAGATCGTTACACGGATTGACGCGAAGCCTGATCGCCAATATGGTAACAGGTGTGACCGAAGGTTTTGAAAAAAAACTCACCCTCGTTGGCGTTGGATATCGTGCAGAAATAGACCGTCAGAAACGTCTAGTCTTAAATGTCGGGTATTCCCATCCAGTAACCTTTGAGCCTCCTGAGGGTATAAGCCTGAGTGTAGGTGATTCCGAAACTGTGGGAGGCCAGCCCCACACACCAATAACGGTGAGCGGTATTGATAAGGCGCTGGTTGGCCAGGTTGCTGCTTCAATCCGTCAAATCAAGAAACCCGAAGTCTACGAACCTTCCAAAGGGCTCCGTTACGAAGGCGAACGCGTCCGTAACAAGGAAGGCAAAACTGGAGTGTAGGGTAGCGGTTTAATTGCTATATTTTTGTAGACTGAAGGATCTACAAGTCGGTAAGCCAAAATTATCGTAGCCGGATTTGTCGATCCTTTTTTATTAATATTTGGAGGAACAATCGTTGGACCAGTCTAAGGCAAAATACATCGCGAGGCACAAGCGACAGAAGCGGGTACGACAAAAAATAATTGGGACCAAAGAAAGACCGAGGCTTTCGGTTTTTAGAAGTTTGAAGCATATTTACGCCCAAGTTATTGATGACGAAGCGGGCAATACGCTGATTGCAGCCTCAACCCTATCACCAGAGTTGAAAGATAGCCTGTCAGCACAAGGCAACATTGGTGCAGCGGAACAAGTGGGCACATTAATCGCCCGCCGAGCAAAAGAGCATCAAATTGAATCAGTAGTCTTTGACCGTGGTGGAAATCTCTATCACGGAAGAATTAAAGCACTTGCCGATGCTGCCAGAGAAGAGGGGCTTCGATTCTGAAAATTGTAGGAGAAACTGCCATAGGCGTGTTCACAAAATGAACTGACGCTTGATAATGAAGGAGAATTGCTTTTGAGGGAAAGAATAAATTCTGGCGAATTTGAATTTGAGGAACGTCCAATAGATATCAACCGTGTGATGCGTGTTCGCAAAGGCGGACGGACTCCGAGTTTTAACGCGCTTTCTGTCGTGGGAGATCAATCGGGCGTGGTCGGACTTGGATTTGGGAGTGCAAATGAAATTCCATCAGCTATAGGTAAAAGTATTGCTGATGCGAAAAAGAATCTGATTCGCGTACCTCTATCAGGAAACACCATCCCCCATGAAATCATTGGGAAATATGGCGGTGCAAAGGTTCTGCTGAAGCCAGCCAGTCCCGGTACTGGGATTATCGCTGGGCCCGGAACGAGAGTCATTTTGGAGTTTGCTGGGGTTCAAGATGTACTGACCAAACGACTCGGTTCTCGAAACGTCAAAAACACAGCAGAAGCCACCATGGAGGCCTTAAAAGGTCTAAAAGACATCAACGATGTGGCTCGTCTTCGTGGAAAAACGGTTGAGGAATTGCGCGACTAATCCTCCTTCCACGATCTCAATTGGGTGTATGCCTAATTCGTTCCGAAAATTCAGTCCTGAAGCAAAATAAGAACTTCTAATCGTAACCGCCAATCGATAAAATGGAGTAAATATCAATGAAACTAAACGAACTCAAACCTGCAGAAAAATCGACGCGTAATCGGAAGCGGGTTGGACGTGGCGAAAGTTCAGGTTGGGGTAAAACCTGTGGTCGTGGCCATAAAGGGCAGAAATCCCGTGCTGGCGTCTCCATTCCCGCATGGTTTGAAGGGGGACAGATGCCGTTAGTGAGACGTTTACCTAAGCGGGGTCCCAGAAGAATTGCCCATAAGCGGATTGAGTATGAGATCGTAAACATCCAAACACTAAATCATTTTGATAGCGGGACAACGATTACCCCTGAGATTTTGCGGGAAGCTGGAATTACAAAAAAGAAAGACGGGAAGATCAAAGTTCTTGGAGAAGGCAATCTCGAAAAGCAATTAACGGTACAGGGACACCGATTCTCAAAGTCTGCTATTGAAAAGATAGAATCAAGCGGCGGTAGCATTGAGGTGATTTAAGTGATTAAGGCATTCCAGAACGCTTTCAAAATTCCAGAACTGCGGCAGCGGATTATCTTTACAGCACTACTGTTAATTGTTTATCGCTTGGGCGCACATATCACTCTTCCCGGTATTGATGATGTCGCATTAGAGAAATTTTTCGATGACTTAAGAGGACGCACCGGTGGAAGTGTCCTTGACTTCGTCGATCTCTTTGCCGGTGGTGCATTCACGCAGATGACAATCTTTGCGCTCGGTATCCAACCGTATATCAGCGCGTCAATCGTCATGCAGCTCCTCACCGTCGTTATCCCCTTCCTTGAGAAACTGTCCAAAGAACCAGACGGACGGAAAAAGATTACCCAATACACACGCTATGCCACGGTTATTCTTAGCGCGATTCAAGGCATTATGATCAGCCTGATGTTGCAAAGGCCTGGAGCCATCATTAGAAGTGAAAGCATTGAAATCGTGACGAATCCGGGTATCTGGTGGACGCTACTAACCATGATTACCTTGATGGCTGGTACATCTTTCGTCATGTGGCTCGGCGAACAGATTACAGAACGCGGAATTGGACAAGGCATTTCCCTAATTATTACAATTGGTATTCTCTCGGCTATGCCGGGTGGAATCCAAACAATATTCAACCAACTCCTTCAAGGTCAAATTAATCTGCCACAACTGGTCATTTTCCTCGCCTTGGGAGTAGTGGCGATTATGGGAACTGTGTACATCACCTTCTGTGTCCGCAAAATTCCGGTCCAATATGCACGGCGAGTTGTCGGACGTAAGGTTATGGGAGGGCAAGCGACCCATATCCCGCTACGTGTCAATGCAGCTGGCATGATCCCAATTATTTTCGCCGTCACCCTGATGCAATTTCCTGCAACGGTTTTAGGGCTTATGCAAAGTCAATTCCCTTCATGGGCATGGATTGGGGGATTAATAGCAGTCTTCAGTGCAACCAGTCCCTTATATTGGACGATCTACGCCCTACTAATTATCGGTTTCACATACTTCTACACAGCCGTTCAGATTAATCCCGTACAAATGGCAGATGACTTGAGGAAATATGGTGGATTTATTCCGGGCATTCGTCCAGGAAAGAGGACCGCAGATTATATTAACGATACCTTAACCAGAATTACTTTACCCGGTGCGGTGTTTCTCGCCGCAATTGCGGTTTTCCCTTTACTTTTGCAAGGCTGGCTAGGCACTGGGGCGTTAATTAGTGGTGCCTCCGTCTTAATCGTTGTGGGAGTCGTATTAGATACAGTGTCGCAAATTGAATCCTATTTAACGATGAGACACTACGAAGGATTCTTGAAGGACAGACGGGTGAGAGGACGTCGCACAAGATAGGGTTCATTTTCCAGTGAAGGAGAGATGATGAAAGTCCGTTCCTCAGTAAAAAAGATGTGTAATCAGTGTAAGATTATTAAAAGAAAAGGTGTTATCCGCGTTATCTGCTCCGCGGATCCAAAACATAAGCAAAGACAAGGTTAAACTTAGCACGCAAGGAGGAAACAGACATGGCAAGAATTGCTGGTGTTGATCTACCCCGAACGAAGAGGATTGACATTGCCCTGACCTATATTTATGGGATTGGGCGTCAAACTGCATCACAAATGGTCGAGGATCTGCATATTGATCCGGCCAAAAAGTCCCAAGACCTTGATGAGTCCGAAATAAGCCGGTTAAGAGAAACGATTAACCAAGACTACAAGGTTGAAGGAGACCTACGACGCGAAGTCGAGTTGAATATCAAACGGTTGATGGATATCAACAGTTATCGTGGATTGCGCCACCGCCGGCAGTTACCTGCACGCGGACAGCGAACGAGCACTAATGCCCGGACGCGCAAAGGGAAAGCCAAGACAATTTCGGTCGGAAGAAAAGCAAAAGAAGCAGCGCGTAAGGGTGGTTAATACCACTTGTGAATTGAGCGTCAGAAAGGAGATTAGTTTTGCAAGACTCAGGTTCTGCTAGCCGTCCAAGGAGACGAGAACGAAAGAACGTTTCCGAAGGAATCGCGCACATCCAAGCAACCTTTAATAATACGATTATAACGATTACCGATCTCAACGGGAATGCGATTGCGTGGGCAAGTGCAGGTAGCAGCTTTCGGGGTTCTCGGAAATCGACGCCATTTGCTGCCCAACAAACAGCAGAAACGTGCGCTAGGAAGGCAATGGAACATGGCATGAAACGGGTTGAGGTAAGGGTTAAAGGACCGGGGTCCGGTAGAGAGTCCGCAATTCGATCCCTCTCAGCAGCTGGGCTAGAAATTACCGCAATGAAAGATGTAACCCCGATTCCTCATAACGGTTGTCGACCACCCAAACGGCGTCGTGTCTGATGTTAAACAATTGGGATTTTAAGAAAGGGGGAAATGGTCCTAACCTAACCAAAAAAGAATGAGCAAATATTTAGGGTCTGTATGTAAGTTATGTCGAAGAGAAGGTGAAAAACTTTTTTTGAAGGGACAACGCTGCGATTCCCCGAAGTGTTCATTTGAGCGTCGTAGTTATCCGCCCGGTCAACATGGTCAGAAACTGCCCAAAGTTAAAGATTACGGGCGCCAATTACGCACCAAGCAGAAATCGAAGCGCATTTATAGCATTTTAGAAAGACCGTTTAAAAACTACTATACAAAAGCCGCACATCAGAAAGGTGTTGTAAGAGAGAATTTGCTTACATTATTGGAGCGTCGGTTGGACAACGTGGTTTACCGTCTAGGTTTTGCCAACTCACGCTTGCAGGCGCGGCAACTTGTTACACATAACCATTTCCTTGTGAACGGAAAGAGAGTCAATATTCCCTCCTACCTAATACAACCTGGCGATGTTATTCAAACACGCGAGAAAAGTCGTAACGTGGTAGCTATTCAAGAAGCACTAGGACGTTCTGAACACAGGGGTACGCCAGATTGGCTTGAGTTGGATATCGACAAACAAGAGGGAGTTGTTAGGATGTTGCCAAACGTCGAGCAACTTGCCACAGACCTCCAAACACAGTTAATCGTTGAACTTTACTCCAAATAACACAGCCACTTGTAGGAGGATTAAGATAGATGACAGGGAGGGAAATCACCAAGCCAAAACACCTCGTTACGGACCTCAATAACCTGCGGCCTGATTATGGGAAATTTATCGCTGAACCGCTTGAGCGAGGATTTGGAACGACTATTGGTAACTCGCTTCGACGCGTCCTGCTTTCTTCGATTCAAGGTGCTGCTGTTATTGCTGTTGCTATTGACGGAGTGAAGCATGAGTTCTCGACGCTTGATGGGATGAAAGAGGATGTTACTCAGGTTCTACTTAACCTTAAAGAAATTCGATTCCGAGTTGAAACGGATGAGGTTATCACTTTGGTTTTATCGGCAGAAGGCTCCGGTAACATTACAGCAGCGGATATTCAACCAAACGGACAGGTTGAAATCATCAACCCAGACCAACATATTGCAACGCTCGACCAGTGCGATGGCTTGAATATGGAAATACAAGTTTGTCGAAGCAGAGGATATGAGTTCGGCGAAGAACATCTGAACTATAACCAACAGATTGGAGTTATCCCGGTCGATTCCAAGTTTTCGCCAGTCAGAAAAGTCAATTTTGTGGTTGAAGAAACACGGGTTGGACACATGACCAACTATGACCGGCTTATCCTAGAAGTGTGGACAGATGCGAGTATCACTGCGAAAGAAGCAGTTAATCAAGCCTCGGACATTTTGCTAGATCAATTTAGACTCTTTAGCGATTTCGATGAAACCTACGTGGAACCGGTCGAGGAAGTCGACGAGGAAGAGCTGCAGCGTGAGAAATGGCTATCGAAGCCTGTTGCGGAGCTCGAACTTTCGGTACGCTCCGCCAATTGTCTAGAAGCTGCGAAGATCACAACCATCCGAGACCTCGTGGTTAAGACTGAACAAGAGATGTTGAAATTCCGTAATTTCGGCAGAAAATCCCTGAACGAGATTAAGGACATCCTTTCCGAGATGGGCCTTTCTTTAGGGATGACCCTTGGTAATGGGGAGGATGAATAGTCATGCGTCACCGGAAAATGGGAAGGAAGCTTGGGAGAACAAGCGGGCATCGTAAGGCGTTGTTTAGCAACCAAGCCACTGCACTATTCGAGCACGAACAGATCCGCACAACCTTGCCAAAATGCAAAGAACTTAGGCGGATTGCTGAAAAACTGATTACGCTCGCTAAACGAGGGGATTTACATGCGCGCCGGCAGGCCGCCAAGGTTATCCACGACCACGATGTTTTGCGAAAATTGTTCGACGATCTTGGTCCTCGTTATCAAGACCGTAATGGTGGATATACCCGTATCATCAGAGGTGAGTTGAGACGTAGCGATGCCGCACAAATGGCGTATATCCAACTGGTAGAATAGTGCAAATATCCATAAAAGCATAAAAAAAGGCGTTGATTCTCAGTCAACGCCTTTTTTTTATTTATAGCTCAAGTTATACCGAAAATCCGATTGAGCGGTTCAGTTGCTCGTCGTCAGAGCGACCTTCAATATCGATAGCCCGCAGACACGAACACGCGGTTGGATGTTTGGATTTCTGTGAGCGAATCACTCGATTGCGTCCACGAACCGCGCATGTAAGCAATGTCAATTTTGATAATCTGGTCGAAGATTTTGCCTATTCCAATTGTCAAAAAATCTCGATCGTTGTCTATCTCCCTATCTTGAAACGGAATTGGATCGCTGAAGTAACCGACGCGTACGCTGGCTTCGATTCCCGGTATACGATACTCTGCACCAACGCGAACCTGCGTAGTGCTATCATAATATCGATTAAAGTTATTCTGTGCATCTTCCGCTGGTAACGGGTCATATTCGGTCTGTGTCCAGTCTGTAAACTGTATATCGCCGGCAAGTGTCAGACGCTTTTCTAAGAGCTTGACAGCAACACCGCCACCAAACTCAAATGGGCGTTCAATATCATATAAGATTGATCCACCATCGCCCTCCACACCTTCTTCACCATCGTCGAATTGCACTATCGTTTGCTGTTCCCATACCTCGCTGACCTCAAGGTCTGCTGGTAACGTAACAGTTCCACCGAGTGTTACATTTTCCCCGGCGAAGGCAAGCACACCGACCCGACCACTGAGTCCTGAATAGTCTCGGTCCACAGTATCGTGAAAAGCGAAACCTGCTACTTCTGGGTCAATGTTATTGATGTCTTCCGCCGCGCTATTTAACTCGGTGAAACTTGAGCCGTGCCAAAAATCTATTGAGCCACCAAGCAAGAGATTTTTTGATATAAAGACACCCATTCCAAAACTCCAGATACCCATGCCACCGCTTTTAGAGGTCGTTTCATCCACATCAAATCCGCTAAACACTGAACCTGAAGACGGATCCAGTCCCTGAATGGCAATCTCCGAATCAAAATTCTGAGGACGATTATATCCAAGCGCAAACGCAAAGCCTCCACGATTTACATATAAAGGATAGACAAGGCCTATTGAGTTGGGACGAGTTTTCGAATTGTCGGCTTCGGCAGCACGTTCACGAATGAACTCTGTTTCTGCACCTAGTTCGCTGTGTGACAAGCCACTAAACAACTCAAATTTTCTAATCTGAGCAAGTCCCGCCGGATTCCAATACAGTGTCGTGAAATCATCCGCAACTGCGAGAAATGCCCCACCCATCCCCATCGTCCTTGCACCAAGACCGAAAGTGTTACCGATGGCAATTTCCTCCTCCTGCGCAATTCCGATGCTGCTTCCCAACACAAAACAGGTGAATATGAACACCCAAGCAATGGTGGTTTTCATCAATCTTTTCATTGGATTGTTACCTCCTTCCGGATCTTCGGGATCTGTCGCGCTGCGACTCAGAGGAACCGCGAGTGGGAGACTTGCTCTCTTCACTCTTCCTCAATGATCTGTCCGGACGACTTGAAGATGGGTGGCGGGATCGAACTCCCCGATAACTTTGCGAACGCCGTTTGCCAAAATTCAAATCACCAATCTTGGAGCGCGGCTTTGAGTAGCGATGTCGATAGGAACGGTACCCATACCCTCCATAATAGGGGTAGTATCCATAATATGAATAATATGGATAGGAATATCTATAATAGGGATACAGGGGATGATAGCCACCGTAGTAGTACGGATAGACGGGATAGTAATAGTCATCGTAGTAAGGTCGAGAATAACGGTTAGAATAACCGTAGCTCGGCTTGCGACGGCCGTAGTACCCTTCGTCTTCAACTTCGGACGCTTCCCCTTCGGCTTTGACTTCCTTTTGCGCTTCCTCCTCGGATTCCATCTTTTCGTCCCCATCTTGGTGCCGGCGTTCATCTTGGTGATGATAGGAGGTTTGTCGGGTTGAATGACGCGGTTCATAGTAACCAACCTGTGTGTAACACCCTGCGAGGGTAATTACTGCTAGCAAGAGTGTGATAGAGAGAACAGGTCTGTTCATGGTCTTTTTTCCTTTCGCAAATTGTTCGTAGGTTGACGCAGCGAGATATGTCGAGTATATCATAGGACATACCCACTGCCAAGCGAAAAATCAAAATCTGTTAAGTCCGTGATTCGCCTGCCATATATTGTGATTGACAGATGTATGAAGCTATCATAAAATCTTGCTCGGCAAAGGTCTGTCTAAATATACGCAATTAAGATGCCATAATTCAGTTCTGTCGAAATAGAGCAGAATCCTTACGAAATCGTGTAAAAAAATGTAGCGAACAGGAATTGAATCCGAAAAGATTGTGGCAGCAATGATACAACATTATATCGTGAGTGCCACACGGAATCATACTTTTACATTAGTACACAATACAAAAGGAAATCGTAATGAAAAGAGAGGTGCGCTGGGAACGGATGTTTCCCGATGAACTGGAAGCTGCGTTAGAGGAATGTCCCGTCGTCTATTTCTGCTACGGCTTGTGCGAACCCCACGGTCCCCAGAACGCGGTCGGGCTTGATGCTTTGAAAGCCCATGCGATTGCGTGCCGAACAGCCCGTGAGCATGGCGGTATTGTTGCCCCGCCCGATTACTGGCACATCCACGAACATGGCGGTTATGCACTCTGGGGAAATCGAACCGTTGGAGAGGCGCGTCCGTGGCTGACTGCGATGCCGGCGTGGATGCATTTCAAGAATATCTGCTATCATGTCCGGGCAGCCGATGCTTTGGGATTTCATGCTGCCATCCTTTTAACGGGACACTACGGTCCCAACTGGAAAGATCTTAAAACTTTGCTTGAAATCCTCCAACCGCATTTTAGCATGCAGCTGTACGGTCTGCCAGATTTTGAGGCGAATCAGCCCGGCTTCGATGGCGACAGCAAAAGTGGAGGCGATCATGCCGGTAAGGTCGAGACCTCACTGTTGTGGGCATTGGAGCCGGATTGCGTCGACGTTTCACGCCTACCTGCCCAAGATGCGCCGGGTCCCCACTTTGCCATGGGACCGACCGCACATGAATCGGATCGCCAAGTTGGTGAGCGAATGGTCGCCGACGAGGTTCAGTGGCTTGGTGCGAAGGCGAAAGAACTGCTTAATGATTACGATGAACCACCGCCAGCGCGTCAGCCGTTCACCTTCGATCAGGTTGAAGAGATCTGGGAACGCGATGTGCGTCCACGACTGAAAGACTTTGAAAGTATGCAAACCCGTTGGAGCGACGATGAAGGACCGTCGCGGGATTCCCGCTGGTACGCCCAATGGCGCGTGCCGGATCGCGGCTAGATACAGGAAAGGAGCGAAAAATGTCCCTCACCGAAGCACAAATCAAGGCTTATGAGGCAGAAGGCTTCGTTCCAAACGTTCAAATTTCGGACGAGACCGAAGCCACCCAATATCGGAAACTGTTCGACGAATTAGAAGCCAGAATCGGACGGGAGGAATGCCAGATTGGGTTAGTCGACCGGCACTTTGAGGAAGAATTTATCTGGGAGATTGCAACCCACCCGAAAATTCTCGAATGTATCGAAGCCCTGATAGGCCCCGATGTTATGATGATATCAACGCACTTCTTTTGCAAATATGGTCCCGATCAAAAAAAGTTTGTCGCATGGCATCAGGATGTAACCTATTGGGGGCTTGAGCCGCCTGAAGCGATTACCGCGTGGTATGCGATTGACAATAGCGACTGTGAGAACGGTTGTATGCGTGTGATTCCCGGCACCCACCGTCCCGGTATTCGAGATCACGGAAAATCTGGACAGGAAGGAAATCTGTTGAGCATCGATCAGGAGGTGCCGGTCAGCGATGCTGAAGAGCAAAACGCCGTAGATTTGGTTTTGAAGGCGGGCGAAATCTCAATCCATCACGGCACGTTGATTCATGGAAGCCTGCCTAATCAATCCACACGGCGGCGCTGCGGGTTGACAATTCGTTACATTCCTCCCCGGGTCAAGCAGGTTGAAAGGAATTCATTGGGACTTAACTGGTCGACAATTTTGTTGCGTGGTGAAAACAGAGAGAAGAACTTTCCTGAACTCCCCAAACCATTCCCGATAAAGTAGCTGGTTAACAAAGGACAAAAAAATGTATGATGTCATTGTTATCGGGGCAGGGGTAATGGGCAGCGCGACAGCCTATTACCTCGCCAAGGCAGGGGCAAGCACGTTGGTGCTAGAACAGTTTTCACGGGGGCATACCTTCGGCAGCTCCCACGGAGACAACCGTATTATCCGCCTGATCTACGAGAAGCAGTTCTACACAGAATTGATGAAACATGCCTATGCAGAATGGCGGGAAGTGGAAAAGGAATCGGGGAAGGATCTGTTGTTTACAACCGGCAGCGTGATAATTGGCCCCGAAGGACACGATTATCTCCACGATATGCGTGTGAGTCTCGATGCCGCCGGCGTCGAATCCGAATGGTGGGATCAACGACAACTGGCAGATCGCTTCCCACAGTTCAGGATCGGAGAGGGTGTGGAAGTTTTGTGGCAGAAGGACACCGGTTTTTTATATGCTTCTGCATGTGTCTTGACCTATCTGCAACTCGCCGAAGCACATGGGGCGGAGGTTCGGGAGGATACGTCGGTAATAGAGATTAACTGGCAGGGAACGCATCCCGAAGTGATCACAAACGGAGAACGTTTTCAAGGGAAAAAAGTAATTGTGACTGCGGGGGCGTGGACCGGACAGATTCTCAGCGACCTGAATCTTCCATTGACCGTAACACGACAACAGGTTGTGTATTATCGACCAACGGATGCGAATCTGTTTCAGCGGGGCAGATTCCCGATTTTCCTCGATGTAACGTGGAATGAGGTTTTATATGGATTTCCTGTGTTTGGACGTGAAGGCGTGAAGATTGCGCGACACGGCATGGGGCAGCCAGTATCCCCTGATACGTGTAATCGTACACCCGATCCAGCCTACATTGAGCATATCCGTTCTTTTTTGCGTGAGCGCATCCCCGACGCTGCCGGCGAGGCGCTTTTCGCACAGGTCTGCCTCTACACGGAAACACCCGATGAGGATTTTATTATCGACACACACCCGGATTGCACGAACCTTGTCCTAGCAACCGGCTTTTCCGGGCACGGTTTCAAGTTCGCTAGTCTCGTCGGACGTATACTTTCGGAAATGGCACTTGAGGATACAACAGGTTTCGACATCAGCCCATTTCAGTTGACGCGCTTTGAGAAGTAGGATTGCTTGTCACATTTTCTCGATGAATCAGTTCGCGCTCCAATTGGGTGTCTGAATCGTGTCAGCGATGGCACATGCCCTTTGCAATTCAGATTCGGTGAGCGGCGGCACATTTATGGAAGCCACGTTCTGCTCAATCTGTTGCATTGCTTTCGCACCAGCGATGACGCAAGAGGTGCCGGGATGGTCAAGTGTAAAACGTAGTGCCGCTTGAACCATTGTGCGCCCTGTGTTCTCTGCGAGGAAACCGAGCGCGGGCAGTTTCTTGAAGGCATCAACTGACCCCGGTCGATTAAAACGTTCATAACGTATATCCTCTTTCGGGATCTCGCTGCTCTGGAAATATTTGCCCGTCAACATCCCCTTTGCCAACGGAACACGAATGAGCGTACCTATATTCTCCTGCTTAGCAAAATGAAGTAGGTCATCTGCATCGCGTTCGAGCAGATTGTAGCCTATTTGCAGCATGTGAACTTCGCCCAACCCTCGGAGTTTGTCAATCGCATCCCGATTATTCGTCGAAATGCCATACCAACGGAGCTTACCTTCATCCCGTAACTGTGCCAATGCCTCCATGACAGCTGGCATCGCCCCTTCCAACGGAATGGCATGAAGTTGATAGACGTCGATATAATCTGTATCCAACCGTTTTAGACTTCCTTCGACCGCTTCAACGATTCGCTTTTTCGCTTGCGCCGGTAGATCGGGATCGTTCGCGTCCAAGCCGCTATTTGGGCTGACTTTGGTGGCGATAATCCATTTATCCCGTCTACCCTGCAACGCCTGCCCGACAACTTCCTCGCTATGGCCGACGCCATAACTCTCTGCGGAATCAATCAGGTTCACGCCAAGTTCCTCAGCGCGATGGATGAGCGCGATAGATTGCTGTTCATCGGTCCCTGTCCAACCTGTCCGTGAGCCATCTGCCTGTTGGTATACACCAGAAATTGGAAATGCTCCTATCCCGATCTCTGAAACTTTGAGGCCTGTTTGTCCAAATATTCTATATTTCATTGGATTCCCTCCACTTAACTAAGATTTAATTGATTGACACAGACCATTTTACTTGAAAATCCTGCCAGAGTCAAACCGGTTTATGAACCACTGATAGGAGTGATAGAGCACCACGTTGCGTTTACTCTTGACAGATTGCCACACTATTTGTGAAAATAGTGTCTACAGTCTCTATAAAAAGTGCCGGGGTCCGATCGGACAGCGAGGACAATTCAAGGATGCAAAAGAGCAATCGACGGATTTATCTCATCAAAATCGCCATCGTTGGAGGGATAACCCTTCTCCTGATCTTGGGGATAGGTGCGTTACGAGTGACCACTCCGAACCCTGACACCGATTCCGCGTTTGCTTCTGTTATATCCAAACTCATTAGTAAGCCGCTCCCTGACCGTCCAAACCCTGCGTCCAAGAAGCGGGACTATCTTAAAAAATCGGATTGGCCCCAAGGATTGCGCATCTATCGTGACTGGTGGAAAGAGCGGGATGCAGCAGTTTATGTGGCTGAAATGAGGCGCGAATCCGAAAATCTTCGCTTTGGGGTTGAGCTTGCCAACACCCGTCTCTTGGGCAGGGAGACGATCACCAGCATGGCGGGACGGCTTGCCCAACAAGATATTCCGTTGTTAGCTGGTGTCAATGGGAGTTTCGGTCTCCGTGGAGATCGGATCGGGCGTGGCGGGGTTATCTTTAACCTCCATATCCAAGATCGGGAATTGGTCAGTATTGCCCCCCGACGCGATTGGTGGGGTTTTCCACCGCCGTCCCCTTGGGGTGAAACCAATTTCGGAGTAACAACCGATGGCGAATTTTTACTTGATGCCGTTGAATTAAACGGAGTTATCCACATCAATGGAGAATTGCTTGAAGTCAATTGCATCAATCAGATTCGTGAGTCCGGCTGCGCTGCCGTGCTCTACACACCCCGATTTGGGGAGCAAACTCTTGCACAAAGAAGCTATGAAGTTGTCCTCAAGGGACTCAAATTGCCGCTTACAGGTAGGTATCGGAGCCGTTTCAAGATTGATGCGGTCAATCGGCGGGGCAACAGCACAATCCCGTCCAACGGAGTCGTGTTGGCGCTCGATTATCAATTAGCAGTAAAATGGGATGCCACATTCAGAGCAGGCGGGACAGGTACGCTCAAAATCGAACTTTCACCCACCAAATGGCAGCGAGTTACCAATGGAATCGGGGGAAATCTCCGTCTCTTGCGCAACGGAAAAATCGAACCGGAACTTGTGGAATTCCACCAGTCAGGCGGCAGATCCAATTACCGTCACCGCAACGGGGCGCGACTCAATCCTCGGAGCGCGTTGGGGTTTAATGACAATAAGCTATTCCTTATTACGGTAGATGGCCGTCAATACGGATATAGCATCGGGATGACGCTTTATGAGATGGCTGGTTTTTTACAGGACCTCGGCGCGAAGCACGCAATAAACTTTGATGGTGGGAGCTCATCGGCGTTCTGGGGACTTGACGACATTGTAAACCGCCCATCGCGCGGCTACGAGCGGTCAGTTTTCAACGTAGCGATGATTACGACCCAGAGGAAGGTGAAACAATGATTGAATATAAAGCACCGCGTGCATTTCATGTGATGACAAAACCGATTGGGGCAATCTGTAATTTGGATTGTGAATACTGCTTCTATCTGGACAAAGAGAACCTCTATCCAGATACGCGGTCATTTCGGATGACTGATGAGGTTTTGGAAAACTATGTGCGCCAATATATCGAATCGCAGCAGGTCAATGAAATAACTTTCGCTTGGCAAGGAGGCGAACCGACACTGATGGGCGTCGACTTTTTCCGACGAGCTGTCGAATATCAACAGAAATACCGACGGGTCGGGACGCGCATCCAAAATACATTCCAGACTAATGCAACGCTCTTGAATGATGAGTGGTGCACCTTCTTCAAGCAGAACAACTTCCTAATCGGTATCAGCATTGATGGTCCTCCCGAACTGCACGATAAATACCGCTACGACAAACGGGGCAGACCGTCCTCCGATGATGTCATTCGGGGATTGCGGTTCCTACAGAAACATCAGGTGGATTACAATATACTTTGTGTCGTGAACAGCCACAACGCCGATTATCCGCTTGAGGTGTATCGCTATTTCAAGGAACTTGGCGCTCAATTTATGCAGTTTATCCCCGCTGTCGAGCGCGTGGAGGAGAAAGGTGTGACCGATCGCACGGTCCGCGCAGCGCAGTACGGTAAATTCCTCTGTGCAATCTTCGATGAGTGGGTTGTCAACGATATTGGGAAAATCTTCGTTCAAATTTTCGATGTCGCGTTAGAAGCATGGTTGGGGTATAACCCAAGTCTGTGTATCTTCAATGAGACCTGCGGGAACGCGATGGCGATCGAGCATAACGGCGACCTCTACTCCTGCGATCACTACGTTGATCCAGAATACTTCCTCGGAAACGTCATGGACAACCCGATGGAAGCGTTGGTCGAATCGACATTCCAACGGAAGTTCGGAACCGACAAGCGGGATACCCTACCTCAGTTTTGCCTAGACTGCGAAGTCCGTTTCGTTTGTAACGGCGGCTGCCCAAAGAACCGTTTTATCAAGACGCCGAGCGGTGAAGACGGTCTGAACTATCTCTGTGCAGGTTATAAGCAGTTCTTTAAGCATATCGACCGACCGATGAAAATGATGGCTGCAGCCCTACAGGCTGGACGTCCCGCCGACAGTATTATGCCTTTGCTGCGTCCTAAGCCGGTAGCAAGCACACGAAAAATCGGTCGCAACTCCCCCTGTCCCTGTGGTAGCGGCAAGAAGTATAAGCAGTGCTGTTTGAAATAAGTTAACCCGGGGATGCAGCCTACCGGCATTATGAGAAGGAAGGCTCATGTAAAAAGAGGGTACAAAGCACGAAGAGAAACCGAGTTTTCAAGAAAAAACTCGGTTTCTTTGCACGAAATCTTAACATGAGCCGAGAAGGAAAACGGCTGATATGGAACGGAAACTTTTTGCTTTTTCATGTATTGCGTTTCTGATTTTCATTGGCGTATCTGTGCACGCAAGAGAATTGGAAGATAAAATCGCTTTCGTTTCCGAACGCCGGGGCATTCCCGAAGTCTTCTTAGTTGAAGGTTTGGATGGACGTCCCGTTCAACTCACCCGGAATCTGTTTGCCAGTTTTCCCTCAATTTCACCAGATGGTACTGAGGTTGTATTTGTTTCTAACCCCCCGGCACAGGCAGCAAATATTCTCAAACTGAACATTGCGAAACGCCGAATTGAGCAGTTGACCCACAATGCGAAACAAGACATTCGATACAGAAGCCTAGACTGGTCACCTGATGGACGGGAAATCCTGTTTATCATGGTTACGGGTCCACTAGAAGATCCAAGAACAGATCTTTGTGTGATGGATATTAAACAACGCCATATTCGACATATCCTTCAACCAGATCCCCCAACAAGGATTTCTGATCCCAGTTGGGCTCCCGATAGTAACCGTATCCTATATTATCAGGATACCAGAGATAGTTCCGGGATATTTATCATTGACGATAATGGGAATAACGTTGTTCGTGTCCCGCATGACCAACGCAGACCAGCATTCCTCCCTACTTGGTCGCCGAAACGCAACCAAATCAGATACATCGATGCCGTCGTAACCAGACATGTGCCGCGAAATCCACTGCAAATCTACAAAATGGATCTGGTCAAAGAGAGTGTAACCCCTTTGACATCTGGAGATAATGAGGAAAACATTCCATTAGCTTGGCACCCCGATGGGCAGAAAATCCTATTTGTCACGCTATCTTTTCTCGATCAAGAAATTCTAGGGAGTGACATCTTCGTCATAGATAACAATGGCGAAAATATAATAAATTTGACACAAACACCAGAGATGGAAATGTCTGCCAGTTGGTCGCCTGACGGGGGACAAATTGTGTTTGACCGAGAGGTAGGGGAAGATGAGATGGCAATTTTTATCATGGAGGCGGACGGTCAAAATCCGCAGCGCCTGACGTTTCAACCCGGACGAAACTTCTCACCCTCTTGGTCTCCAAACGGAAACAAAATTGCCTTCCTCTCCCGTCAAGATCGTGTACCCAGAATCTACACGATGGATACGGATGGGCAAAATGTCCAACAAATCGCGCATAATCAGCGCAGATTTGATGGGCCGCCAGTTTGGTCCCCAGATGGCAGGAGGCTTGCGTTTATGTCTGGAGATAATCAGGGTGGTTGGGGGCTCTATGTTACGGATCCACAAGGTCACAACGAAAATCTGATTGTCCACTTGCCCCACTCGCTCCCATCTGTGCTAAATTGGGATCGTCCGACTTGGCACCCCGATGGTCAACATCTCATCTACCTCGTCGAAGAGCAAAATTCGGAGAGTTTAATGAAAATTCGGATTGATGGGGATATGCCAACCCGGTTAAAGACCGGTGAATTTGTAAATTGGTTAAGCCCTGTATGGTCTCCGGGAGGCAAACACCTTCTTTTTAGTGCGAGAGAAGCAAAAGAACCAATGTTTCTCGTAGAATATAGAATGGTATTGATGAATCTTGATACTTCACAAAAACATGCATTCGTATTACCGGGAGTATTTGAAAAGGATTGGAGTCTTTTTGGATTGGTTTGGGGACCTGATGGGTCGCAACTCATCTTATCAGTAGGAGAGGTATTAGGAGAGGAAGATCATCAGCATTTGCTCTATCTAATCGATACCGTCAACGAAACCGTAACGCTATGGATGGAAGAGGGATACCAAGCGGATTGGGTCAGGCCCGGTTTCGTGTATGCTGTGGAGGCTGCTGGAAAACGGATTACAACGTGGGGCGAATTGAAAAAATTAGAAGAACGCTGACGTACAGCTCTCACCGCACTAACCCTTCAGCAGAAAATCTGTGAATCTATAAATCCGTGCCAATCCCCGATTTAGACGATTTTCCAATCATCCCTAAACATCTACAACACAATCTCAATTGCTTCAAACAACCTCAGTTCAGGGATCTGAATCGTCAGCAGGTCATCTGACCGGTTGTATGTACATGTTTCCTCTGAGACGAGACTTCGCACGGACTTCGGCGGCTTCGCTGAGGGCAGCTCAATCTCCAAGCCTACCATTTTGACCGGCTGGTAAAAACTCACCCCGAAATGCCCTGACCCGTTCACCAGGTGTATCAACTGCGAACTGCCATCCACCTTTTCAAACCACGTTACCTCAACCATGGGTGACAGGTTGCCCCCGATTGGTGTCAGCCCGGCAATTCCGTCCAATAGGTCAGCGACAAATTCGGAGGTATTGGGATAGCCCTGCCGGTGGAACAGCTGCCCCGGCTCCCACGGGATATAGATCGCCTGTCCGTTTCCGAAGGGGCGAACTGTGAACGCTGGATGCGCTGTGACCTGTGTGTAATAGCACCGCTCTGGAGGACCGAAGTTGTGCGGCGGAATCAATTTGAATCGTTGTTGGACATCCGACGCATACGCGGCATAGACATACGTTCCGTCCATATAGATGAGTTCAGTGTCGGAGAACCGCTCAAATCCCTGCTTATCGTCCAATTTGAAATATGAGGAGCGCATATCCGTCCGTATCCGTTGGACCTGTGTAATCCCTAGGCATTTTAGCACCGGCGTCGGTCTGGGTTCATCGTCCGCATCCCGGAATCCGCTCTGGGAAGCGGCGATCACCGTTCCACCCTCCTCAACAAACCGGTCAATCCGCGCTGCTAGGTCATCGCTCATCGGTCGAACGTCAGGCAACACAATCGCCTGATACTTGTCCCACGCCAAATCGAGTGCCGCATCCGCCGTCAAAGTATCAAAAAGGAAGTGGTTCTCCACCAAGAAACGGAACCACCCTTTGAACGCATCCGCACTGACCCGGTCAGATTTCAGCAGCGCAATGTTTGCCTTCGATCGGTTGCCGGTGTATGCCGCTTCATTGGCCGCGTGATAGTGGTAGATCTTCTTGATAGGATCAAACCCTGACCTATCTTCATGATTGTCCAACCGCCCGATAAGGTAGTAATCCAATGCCCCGCCGTTGGCTAAGTTCTGTGCCAGACGTAACGCCTGCTGATGGGGTGATACCGCAACATGCCGGTAAGGGAAGTCAATAAAGTCAACAGTCGTACCGCTAGACACCATTTCTGGATAACTACTCACCGTCCATTTCGTATTATCGGACGCGCTGTACTGCCAGTGAGGTAGGGGTCGGTCTACCGCAGTGTTCGCCTCCATCCGGTTGAATCCTCGACGCATCTCCCGGTGGTTGGCTATACAGATATCTGGTCGCAGCCTGTGAATAAAATCGTAAACCTTCTCGTGATGTGCCTGTAAGGTCCGTCCCTTGAAGAGGTTGTATTTCCGAAACGTCGAATCGTTGCTATCTTCTTCGGTTGGCAGCGACAACCCGAACATCTCTGAAAAAAGCCCTTCGCAGTTGGCACAATGGCAGATGCCGTGATAGTTACCGCTATAGTCCCTTGTTTGGTATCCGCCCATGTTGAAGAAGATCCCGTCGAAATCGTGCGTTGTGAGCAGTTCCTCAATAATCCGCAAGGCGTACTCCTGTTGATAGCCTCCGTTCAGGCAGACCTGTACATCTCCATTGTATTCGATAATCTCACCAGTAGCAGTAAGGGACGCCCATTCAGGATGGGCTTCATAAATTGGGTAACGCACCTTAGAAAAATCGGTGCGTGCCATCACGCGGATATCGGCACGATGACATGCGGCAATGATTGTTTGCAGGCTATCCCCCTCCAGAAATGGACTCTGAAAATGGTACGGCAGTTTCGTGGGATAGCTAGCGATAATCCCTGCCGCATTAATCATCAGTACATTTGCTTTGAACGTCTGCATATCGGCAACTACACGCTCGGCATTGATGTCGAGCATGTCAATCTCTCGCAGATTCGTTTGGATAAACCGCCATGTTTTGCTGTGCCACCAGTCTGCCATAGGATAGTCTCCTCGTGAAACGTGATGGGTAAAACGTAAACGCTCAAGTAAAGAATGAGTGCATCAGAAACCACAAGGGCTTACCTTGCACCGCATCAGGCATTAACTCTCCCCCTGCTTGCGGGGGGATTAAGGGGGGTATGCAGTGCCCCTTAACTGCTTGCTTTGCATTTTCTTTTAACATGAGCCTCTCTTTTTTGTCGCACAAACGTTATGAAGATTAACATAACCATTCGGTCATTGCCGCGCAATGTCCGGTGCGGTTTCAAACCGCACCTACCGGGCTGCTTATCAGTAGTAGTGGAGTAGAATCATATCACGATTACAATCACTTCTTGGGTAGCCATTCCGCTGCCCACCGCAGACGGTTGGGAGCGGTTTCTTCAAGTTTTTCATTTCTTGTTAACAGTGCGGTCCATCGACCTGAGCGCATACCCCAGTAGTGAGAAGCGATCTCTGCGGCACTCTCTACAAGATAGTCACGATACTCAGGAATACGATCGTATTCAGCTTCACCGACCTCTGCCCAGTCCTTCGCGCGTGCTGCGGCGTAGGCTTGACCTTCGGGTGATGCTTCCCAGAGCGGCCATCGATCTAAAGGACCCGCGCTGCCGTCAACGGAAGCGATAGCATGTTGATGCGCATGAGCGAGTTCGTGGGCAAAGACAGGTAAAGGGATGGGATTTGACATTGAATCGCTGAATGCCACAACAAAGCCGCCACCTCTGTATTCTCCGGCAGCAGTACCCCAAGGATCCACACCATGTTCAACATACAACAGATCATACGGTAACAGAGTCTCATCAAAGATGAAACGTACCTCATCAGGCCATCGTTGACCGATGAGGATGTTACCGGGTTGTTTCTGAGGGTCCATCCAATAGTTAGGGGCATCACCGTTTGCAAGTATGGTGGGAGATGATCGATGAACGATCACTTCCTTAGGTTCAAAGTGTCGTCGGTGGGTGCCGAGGTGAAGGCTATCATCGGGGATATTCAGGAAAAGGTACCGACCGTTGCGGTCGGTGACGATAGACGAACCGGCACGGGGACCGGACATAATGGTGACGGTGACGCCGGGTATGGGTATGGAGCTGAGACGATCGGCAGTCTCTCCGTTGGGGTCTAAGGTAAACACCTGACCGGTGAAGTCATGGGGTTGCCAGGACGTTATGGTAACACCGGTGTTCGGAGGGATATCGTTGGTGTAGCGGTAGAACGTAACGGGGAGAGTGCTGCCGGTCATGTCTTCTGCGGAGGTGTAGAAGTCACCGCGGAAGTCATGGGTTGATACCGTGTAGAAGCATACGAACGTGTGAGGCTCAGGGTGAGGACAGGCCTCACCGCTCTCAAGGATAGAGCCGATCGGTCGCATACGGTACTGAAACGATGACTGTGATCGGCTGAATGAGCTGATACGGGGTCGGGCACGGTGGTCATCGGCAAAGGTGACGGGTACGTCTTTTGAGAAGACAACCTTCGAGTAGATGGTGTCATTGACGTACGCCGTGCCGGTGAGTGGTTCGGTGAGTTCGGGATCCCGGTAGTAACTGATAGAGACAACCTGTGCGGGTCGTGTGTCGATGAGCACGGGAGGTTGTCTGACATACTGCAGGAACCAGAGACGTCGATCAGGACTCAGAGTGCCTCTGACCGACCAGTACACGACACCTGAGGGTGTCGTGATCCTCAGGTATATGAGGAAGGGTGGGTCGTCTGGTTCTCCGAAGCGGAGAATGACACCGCCTTCCTGACGGATACCGTCGGGTAGTGAAGGAACCAGTGAGATACCGGAGGCACCGCGCATAGTGCTGATAAGGGTGGCGAGGTCAGCTGCGGCACTCTGCGTATACGCAAGGTGGAGAAACAGAACCGCATCGGTGATGTCAGGATCCCGGAACTCCAGGACGACCTGATCGATAATAGAACCGCTATCCCCGATGGTAAACGACGCCAGGTGACCTGTGCGACCGTGTATTGCCGCAACAGAGGTTATAGCAATAGTGCTGTCGGGGTTTTCCAAGGTACCGTCACGACTACACCCAATACTAAATACTGTGAAGAAAAGAACAACGAATCGTACAGCTTTCTGTATCATTACTTTCTCCGTCTATTTTTACGGTGAATTCTAAAAACAAATAGGACTTACGCAGTTGAACGTTCAAAGTAAACACCAGAAACGGTCGCGCAACACTCCGGGCTGGTTGAGCCAGGACTATAGCGCAATAGTCTTGGTATCTTCGGTGATTTATCACCGTACCCCCCTTAGTCCCCCCGCAAGCGGGGGGAGATTCAGGAAGGGTTTAGGTTTGTAGTAGGGCGATTTATCGCCCGTCCGGACGCGCAATAAATTGCGCTACTACGAACTGAAGTGCGTAACTCCTAAATAAATAGACACTTGCGTCCCCCGGTAGAATGGTAATTTCGCTTTCCTAACTCCCCCGGTCCCAATTCTCGCTTCTTAGTCCTGATATATCAAGGGGATCCCGACCTGTCGGGATTTGGCGTGTCTCATTAATTCTAAGATCCACTATAATTGCTGTGAAAAGGAACGATGTAATCGGGATTAGGAAATCCTGCCCATACTATCGGGGTTTGGAAACTCCTCCCACCGGGTGCAAACGATTGTAGTATTTACTATAAATCGGTTTCTGTTACACGATTTCCCAGCATGAATCAAAGTTGGAAGGTGCTAAAGTTATCCATGCTTCCCAACATTGGTACGCCTCAATTGTCTTTTCCCTCGGAGTGCCATTGTATCTGCGGCATATTCGTCTCCGGGGGTTGGGGCCAATGTGAGCCTCGTTGGCTGGAGAGTCCTCTGTTGGGACCGGGGCTAAAGTCCCGGTCAGGTAGGCCGACGAGCTGTCCGTTTTCAACCCACGTCTCATCGCCTCCATAGAGCTGCCTTATTAGTCGGTTAGTCAGATTGGTGAGGACGTCGGCATGTTCAGCGGAAGTGGAGAGGTCGATCAATTCATTCGGATCGTCTTGTAAATCGAAAAGCTGCCGACAGTTACCAACCGGATAGTAGATCAGTTTGTAGCGTCCATCGTGGATCATGCGTGTGGCGTGGTTATCTTCGCCAACCTCGCCGTAGAACCAATCTCGTCTCCCCTCACCGACCATTGAAATCCCTTCAACCGTTTCAGGGATATTAATCCCCGCTAGGTCGAGCAACGTCGGCATCACATCCGCCCAACCGACCAATCGCCCATCAACGCGGTTGTAACCTACCCGTTCATCCCCGGCAACACCGAGCAGGATCATCGGGATATTGGCGGAGTATTCGTAGAAAAGCCGCTTCGCCCACATACCATGGTTGCCGAGCATATCGCCGTGATCGGACGTAAAACAGATAATCGTGTTGTCAAGTTCACCTTCTTCGCGCAACGTTCCGAGAATGACGCGTAATTGATGGTCAATATGGGTACAGAGGGCATAGAAAGCACGACGGGCGGCGGTAATTTGGTGCGATGTGAACTTATCTCCTCGCGCAATGTTGGCTTGCAGGCTTAAGGACAAATCTTCCGAGGCAGTTGACCAGCTGCCGTGATAGGGGTCATCAATCGGAATATCGCGGTAAAGATCCAGATATGTTTGTAGAGGAACGATTGGTGGGTGTGGGTGACGGTAGGAGATGAACCAGAAAGCGGGCCGATTGGGATCCCGGCGTTTGACGATTCGCGCCATCTGACTCGTCGCCCAGTTGGTCGCATGGGTATCTTCGGGAAGATGCCATGGGCGGTTGACATATTCGTTGTTACCCATCCCGTGATCAAAGTGTCGCCCTGCATATCCTTGATCACCGAGAAATAGTTCGTAGTCATCTAACACCCCGTATTGGACGCGACCCTCCTCGTCCAAAATCACATCGTCGAAGCCGATACGGTCACGTTGTGGGTAGACGTGCAGCTTTCCAACGGCATACGCTTGATACCCCGCATCCCGAAAGGTATGCGCCATAGTCGGTATTTCGGGCATGGTCAGTTTATCTTTGAAAACCCGGTCACCGTGGGTGCGGGGTGTAGTGCCCGTCATAAGGGTCCGACGGGCGGGAATGCAGACGGGGCACTCGGCATACGCATTACTGAAACGAACCCCGCTGCGGCAGAGCTCATCAAGGGTTGGGGTTTGGATGGCTGGATGTCCCGCAGCACCTAACAGAGCAGCGGGCCAATGGTCGGTGCTTATTAAAAGTACATTCGGTTTGGTAGACATGAATTATTCCTTCCCATACATCTTTCAGAAATCAATGTCATCGGTTTCCAGATTTAACCAACGCATCTCATCGGTGGACAGTTGGATTGCTAATGCCGCAAGACATGAAGATAATTCCTCATGAGTTAAGGGACCAACGAGCGGAAAAGTCGGAAATGGTTGGCGCAAAACAAACGCAAGTGAGATTTGTATCGCCGTACCTCCCTTTTTCTCCGCAAGTATTTGTGCCCGGTTGAGTCGCTCAAAGTTGGCATCGTTATAGTACACCCGCACCATGTCCTGATTGTCCCGCTTTTCAGGGGCAAAGCGTCCACTGAAGAACCCTCGCGCCTGCGAGGACCACGGTAGCAGCGGAAATTGGGTTTCATTATGCCATTCCCATGCCGTTTCCGACACGGACACAACGCCTTTCCACATCGGTTCCATTGGGACAGCCAAACTGATATTGTTGCTGCTAACTATAAATCCGTGTAATCCATGTTCTGCGGCGTATTCATTCGCTTCTTGGAGGCGTTCGAGCTCCCAATTCGACGCACCAATCGCTCGAAGATTACCCGCACGAATTTCCTGATTCAGATGCTCAATGATTGTGCCGGCTGGAATATTTGGGTCATCTCGATGCAGCAGAAACAGGTCGATATAATCGGTCTGTAGACGGAGGAGGCTTTCATGGATGTCGTGGGCAAGCTCCTCCGGACTCAAGCGTGGACGTGGCACCGCGGCGTGTGGATGCCCGCCCTTATCAACTAGGAATACCTCAGATCGGTTTTTCCGATTTTTCATCCACATACCGAGCAGCCGTTCACTATCGCCGCCGCCGTAGCTATGCGCGGAATCAAGTGCATTGCCGCCGGCCGCAAAAAATTCGTCTAGCATCGAATAACTGTGTTCCATCGTATCGGGCGTAAAGAGCATACACCCAAGCACAAGCGGTGAAATCTCTCTATCTATTCCTGGTATTGTTCTGTGTTTCATCGAATCTCCTCTCAATAGCCTTTGATGCTAGCTGGTGAGCATGTCATTTCCACATTATTCAAGTTGAGCGTAGTGAAATCCCGATTTATTGGGGATTCTATTGGTACAGAAGTTCATTGATGAACCAATAAAACGATGATTTCATGAATAAGTTGTTTTCACATTTCACGCTTCACGTTTTACCCTCAATATTTGACTGGAGAACGTATCAACAATTGCAAACCAGCATCATTGGTTCAATAAGTATATTGGCTACATGATAGCAGAAAACAAATAAAAGGTCTATTCCAACCACAATTTTCGCTCCGCCAACGAAAACTATGCTACAATACTCACTGGATTTTTAACCTTTTGGAGGAGTTCGACAATGAAGATTAATACCCTTGAAATGATTACGCTGCACATCCCTTTTTACACCGACTATGTCACCCAACACATGCAACGCGCCCTGACCCACTCGGAGCAGGTAGAGGTGTACCGTGTTGAGTTGGATAACGACGTTATCGGTTATGGCGAAAATTTGGGGGACGAATCCGGCAATTTCGATCGGGTTATCGGACAAAACCCGTTTGCAATCATGCAGGACGACAGTATCGGTTTCGGGATTCAGATGTCCCTGTTTGATGCCGTCGGCAAATCAGTTGGCGTTCCTGTCCACCAATTGTTGGGCGCAAAGGTTCGGGACCGCTGCCCGATTTCGTGGTGGGATATCGACATGCCACCAGAAGATTGGGTGAAAGAGGCGGAGGAATCCATAAAACGTGGCTACACATCGATTAAGCTGAAAGCCCGTCCGTGGCGGGACATCTTTGAGCAGGTGGAAGCTGTTGGAAAGGTTGTCCCAGAAGGTTACAAATTGGACATCGACTTCAACGGTTTTCTCCTCACAGCGGAGGGTGCACAGCCTGTTCTGCAGGAGCTGGATAAGCATCCCAACGTCGCTTACTACGAAAGCCCGTACTACCTCGGCACAGATGTCGAAGGTGCCGGACGTCTACAGGAGGTGGTGGAAAAACGGATTGTCGAACACTTTAACGAACCGTGCCTCCATGCCCGCTGCTGCGGCGGATTTGTCGTTGGAGGTGGAGCAACGGGGACGCGGAGAATCAATGCGTTGTGCGCTTCGTTTGACAAACCGTTCTGGCTGCAGATGGTCGGGACAGGCATTACGACCGCCTACGCCATGCACATCGGTGCAGTTCTCTCGCACGCACAGCTGCCGGCAATCACCTGCTTTGAGTTGTGGGAACACGATCTCTTAACGCAACGGTTGGATGTGGTGGACGGAACGATTGCGCCCCCCGAAGCACCGGGATTGGGCGTCGAAGTTGATGAATACGCCCTGGAACGCTACCGCGTTGAGCCGGGAACCCCTTCGCCCACAGCTCTCTATAAACAGAGGGAACGGACCTGTCGTGTGCATATTCCCGACGACAAAGGCGGTGAAGTTGTTCACGATTTCAGTGGTGAGGATGTCTACTATCCTGCTTTTAGCGAAGGAGAGTATCCGGGATTTGTGCGTGGTGTTTGGATGGAAGTGATTGAAGGGGAAGGATAAATCGAGCGTTTTAGATGAAAGTTACTAGGAGCAACAATCACTGTTACTCCTAGTAGCTCGTCACTACAAAATCGGCAGTGTGCTAGCAATGCGAACCTAAAGCATGTCGAGTTGAGCGGCAATCTCGGTCAACTTGCTTTCCATTTGACTTGCAGCCACCTCAAGTTTTTCCTGATCAACTTTCAATCGTCGGATCTGGTCGTCCTGATGTGACAGAATGCAAAACTGGTGGTTTTTCCGTATATCAAAGCCCGCCTGCTTAATGTTCTCTTTCACAGTGCCTTCCGGGTAATACCACCGTTGCCCTCGGGTCTGATCCAGATTCATGTGACAATGGCCCTCGTCACCGCCAAAACAGTCGAACCGCAAAACCTCGTTATCATAGAAATATAAAGAGGCTGCGGGACCATGGCCGCCCCGGTCGGATCTCCAATATACTTCCAATCTAACGTTATCCTGCACCGGGTATTCAACCCAGTCAAACCTTTCCTGATTATTCACTACCTTAGTCGCCATTTGCCCCTCCAGTTATGAGCAAGTTCAAAGCCTTTCAAACAGAAGTCGGCTTCTTACTAGTGGACATGGGCTTAACGCCCAGACCTATCCGGGAAATCTCCAATCCTTCAGCCGAATCTCTCCCGACCTATTATACAGTCTAGCACTAGCAGGGAATAATGTCAAGTTTAAGATTTTGGCTTATGTAAAAAGAAAGTGCGAGTCCCGATACATCGGGATTCCGCTTTGCGGAACATTCAGAGAAACCGAGTTTTGAAGAAAAAACTCGGTTTCTCTGAATGTCTGAAACCTTTTCCCCTGTTTTTTTATAGGTCCCCTATGGTTGCTCAACCTCAACCCGGCGACCCGTTTGGCTAGATTCTAAAGCTGCATCAATAATGCGGGCGACTTGGAGTGCATCACGACCCGAAGCGGGCGGAGCACTTTCACCTTGTCCTGCACGAATGAAGTCACGGATGAACGCCTCCCCAGCGATGCCGCCATACGCAGGAGATTGACCTAAGGTATAGTCAAATTCACGCTGAGGCGCGGATGCCCAAGAACCTTGAGCTGTTTCAACGCTCATATGTTCTGCAATCCCCGGAGAGCCCCAGTGAATCCGACCGTTCTGACCGTTGACACCCACATAGGTATCGTAACTAGGCTGATTGGGATATTTCGATCCACTTAACGCAAGGGTATATCCGGCATGTAGAGAACCAACCGCCCCCGAACGCAAACGGAAAGAGAGCGTAGCAATATCCTCTACGTCAATATCCTCACCGCTGCGTGTTGCGACCTCGGCAGATACCGACACAATTTCGTCGTGGGTGATGTAGCGTAGCATGTCGATATAGTGACAGCCCAACCACGCCAAGATTCCACTCCCCGCGTATTCGTGGCGAAATAGCCAGCCATCGGGATTACGATATTGTACCTGTGTCGTCAGCATCCGCATCTCAATCGACATCAGCGGTCCCAATAAGCCCTGTCCTATAAGATCCCGTGCCTCACGGATCATCGGATTGTACCGATTTTGGTAGCAGACGCCCAACTGCATACCCGCGCGCTCTGCCGCATCAACAATTCGCTGCACATCTGGGGTGGTTCTGCCGACCGGCTTTTCTGCCATTAGGTGTTTGCCGGACTCCAGTATCCGTATAAAAATATCGGGCTTCAAGTCCGTTCTCATGGTGGCAATAGCAAAGAAGACATCGTCCTGTGCCAGAATTTCATCCAAATCAGCGGTAACACCTGCCACCTTACGCTCCTCCGATTGTTGGAAGGCTTCTAGGGCGGATTGGTCTTCTCCCCAAACAAAAATGCCTTCAACCTCCGGTAATTCTTGTAATGTGCCGAGATGTCCTTCAAAATGAGCATGTCCCGGGCTTAACAGCAACGCTTTCATCTTTTTTTCCTTTCATTTATAGTGAATTCTAAAAATTAAGGGACACTTTCGCCTCCTAATTTGGAGTGTTCCATTAATTCTAAGATCTACTATAATAAAGTTACTCAGAAAAATATTATCCCATAGAAATTGACAAAGAGATTGGTATAAGATCTGAGGGTTTACCTTTGGCGCAATATCGTAGATGCAGCGACAACATAATAACATTTTTTTACAAAATTAGACAAATCTATAATCGATAAATCTTTGAGAAGCAGCACCGCACCTCCAGCCAAGTGTCGGGAGTCGGAGATCCCTCCTACAGGAGAATTAAATGACCTTAACCAACAAGTATCTATCGTTTGACAGCCCAACAACATTGTGGTATTCTTTTGAGGCATTAAAGATGAGGCTCATATAAAAAGAGAGTGCAAAGCATGAAGAGAAACCGAGTTTTGAAGAAAAAACTCGGTTTCTGTTGCACGATTTCTTAATATGAGCCAAAGATGATTGGTACAATTCGCCAGAACGTTGAATCCAAGAGAGGTGAAACATGCCCAAATTCTATATCAACCTTGTACTCGCCCTGTTGATATTCGCCACGTTTTTCGGCTTCGTGACATGGGCACAAAAGACGGAAGATGGAACTCAGAAGGAAGGGGTGACGCTAGAAGCACTTGGGGTGACAGCGGAACAGAAGGAGCGGATCAAAGCCCTATGGGAATTCAAACGTCAAACCCACCGCCAAGCAATCGAAAATCTGAAACCCCTGAACAGGCTTGCTAAAGATGAGATGACATCAGATGAAGAGGTCCGGGATATTTTGAAAAAATTTCACCAGCAACGCTTAACACAGGAACAAAAGATTAAGATCGCTGAAGAGAATCTCCTCAAGTCTCTGCCTCCGCGTGCACAGCTGCATCTGACCCTCCTCGGTGTGCTAGACAACGGTTTACCGCCCCGCTTCAGCACTGCTCCGAAGAAAGAAGACAACACACAAAAACCGAACGACAAGTAGAAAATAGCGATCTGTGGGCACAAAAAAGGTGGAGCATATCGGACTTGAACCGATGACCCCTTGCATGCCATGCAAGTGCTCTCCCAGCTGAGCTAATGCCCCACTTGAACACCCTTATTTTACCATATCGACCAGCAAAGCGCAAGAAAAAATCAGCCCTGGTCTGAAATCCTCATGAACCTGTACTGTGATAACGTCGCAGTCCGCTGCACCAGAATAGGTAGCTAACACAAAGCATCACTAGTGCAACCACCGGCGCTCCGAATTGAAAGAGTTCAGGCATGCCGAGAAAGTCGCCCTTTTGAAGAAGCTGTTGAGCGGGATAATAGGTCACAAAAGCGACGGGCAGAACAAACGTCAAAAGTAGCCGTACAGCAAGCGGATAGATCGAGATGGGAAAAACTGTCGCTTCCTTGGTCG
This sequence comes from Candidatus Poribacteria bacterium, assembly GCA_965208425.1. Lineage (GTDB taxonomy): Bacteria > Poribacteria > WGA-4E > WGA-4E > PCPOR2b > PCPOR2b. The sequence goes on from OZ242335.1 coordinate 6,533,165, forward strand.
CGCTAATGAGCAGATCCGTCAATTTACCCGATTTTGTTGTCCATAGCGCAACAGTGGCACTGATGAGCATGAGCGTAAACATTATCAGTGTACCACTCAGGATCGTTGTGAGCGTAAATAGCGCGACGTCCACCGTCCAGCGAATCCCGCTCAAGTGGAACGCGACAACGAAGATAGCAACACTTGTCAACGCCCGCGAGACGTGGATTAATTCCACACGGTTTGCAAGGATGTAGAATAGCGGCGGTACAGGTTTAATCAGCACACTGTCTAATTCGCCGCGAACGATGTACCGGTCAAAATCGTCCAATTGGCTCCCCAGTATCCGCATGAATGAATACGCCAAGTTCCCCAAGCCGTATAGGAATATTACCTCCGCCCATGTCCAGCCATTAACGGTGCGAAACTTAGCGAGCAGCGCACCCAACAAAGCGAGCAAGCAGAACTCGCTGATAAGAATGCCGAAGCACATGAATCCAAACGAGAGCCGGTATTGCAGCCGAGAACGCACATACGCCCCAGCGAGTAGAAAGTAGAGTTTGAGGTAGCGTCGCACCATCGATCCTTCCATACCCCCAAATGTAGGGAACGCAGATCTGCGTTCCCTACGATTCCAATGTGCTCATTTTATCCGCCTTGGATCACCAATTTACGGAAGGCTGCGTGGTATACTAGCCGTCCAATCCCCACCAACAGGACTACCCAAGTCAATTGTATCAACAGTGCTGTAACGAGACTTTCCCCTATTAATTGGCCCGTATAAATGGCAGTTGGAAAATAGATAATCGCCCGAAAGGGCAAGACTGCCGCAATTTTGGCTAAGAAAGTAGGATAAAACTCCAACGGCAAAAAGTAGCCGGAAAACAACATAGCCAGCCCCCAGATAACGAAGGCATAGAGACCACGGATTTCAACAATCCAGAAAGCAAAAATACCGATTATAAATTCTATACTGAACAGGATAATATACCCCAAAACCACGCTAATGATAAAGAGGAAGACAGTCAAAGGCGATGGCGGTAGCGATAGCCCAAACACACCATAAAACAGCAAGAATTTTGGGAGCATATTGAATAGTGCTGTGTGGCTTGAAGTCCCCGCAGCCGTTGCGAACGTCATCAACTGAAAATCGATCGGTTTCATTAAATCGGTGACCACCTCGCCCGTGCGGACCTTCTCCTCAATAATACGTGATATCCGAAGTGTAAACGTGAAGGTCAATAGGGTTTGCGAGACAACGATGTACGTCAGAATCCCGTTCAGGTCGTATCCCTCCACCGATGTCCGCCCTGTGTATAACGCCTTCCACAGATAGACATAGACCAGCATGAACAGCACGTTGATAAACAGTTCCATCCACAACTCGAACCGATATGTCAACGTCCGCTGAAAGGCTTTCACCGTAAAAGTGAGATATTTCTTCATCATATAGTAGATTTTAGAATTAATGAGACACTCCAAATCGGCGCAGTTGGAAACAGCGCCTACCAAACATGGGGAGCGAAAGTGTCTATTTATTTTTAGAATTCACTATAATATGATCGGCGGGTATTAATGCACCCCCAACTCATAGATGCGTCGAACAATCTCCTCAATCTCCGGCTCCGATATCGTTAAATCCTGAATCTCATAGCGCGCCGTCAATTGTGCGATGACCTCAGAAGCGGAAATGGTATCGCGGTCAAATGCAAGCCAGACACGATTTCCGTCGCGTCGGGTCAGATCTACGCCCTCAAGTTGAATATCGGAATACGCCTGTGCGAGATCAACGATGAGTATCCGGGTTTTGCCGTACCGTTCTTTCAAAGCGTCGATCCCACCGTCATAGATGATTTTGCCGCTATCAATGATAATCAGTCGCCGACAAACCTCCTCGACATCGTTGAGGTCATGCGTTGTCAGAATAACCGTGACTTGGCGTTCCGCGTTAACCTGCCTCAAGAACTGGCGAACCTGCTCTTTGGCAACCACATCCAAGCCGATGGTCGGCTCATCTAAGTACAAGATCTCCGGGTTATGTAGCAGTGCCGCGGTCAGATCGCACCGCATCCGCTGTCCGAGACTCAATCTTCGCACCGGCGTTGACAGAAATGGCTGCAATTGCAACAGTTCGCTGAAAAATTCGAGATTCTGTTTGTACAGGTTCTGCGGGATTTCGTAGATATGCTTGAGCAGTTCAAAGGAGTCGATAACGGGCAGATCCCACCAGAGTTGGGTTCGTTGTCCAAAGACTACGCCGATCCGGCGTGTATTTTCTCTCCGGTTGCGATATGGCGTCAACCCCATCACATCAACATGCCCCGAAGTTGGCACAAGGATCCCTGTTAGCATCTTGATGGTTGTTGATTTTCCCGCCCCGTTGGCACCGATGTATCCTACCAATTCTCCGCGCTCAAGGGTGAAGTTCACATCATCAACCGCTTTGATAATATCGTGCTGGCGTGAAACTGTGCTGCTAAGATTTCCCCAAAACCCGGTGCGGCGTTTATGGACTTTGAAATGTTTGCTCAGATGTTCGACTGTGATAATCGGCATTTTTGTCAGTGTCAGGTTATCAGGTTGAAAACTCTCGGAACGGAGAGGTTAATTTGTAGAAAGACAGAATTATTTGCATAAAGAAGGGGTTACATTATACCATAATACCACGTCAACAAAGTTATCTTTTCATTGCCCGCAGTTTTGGAGTATTACGACACGATGCAATTCACTGACGCGCTCATTGAGTCTTACGAGAAACACGCTTATCAAAGGGAGTCTAGCACTGCCAACAAGTTTAAGGAACGAGAGCGATCAGAGTTTCTAAAACTGTTGAAGAAGGAAGGACGAAAGAGTCTCCTCGAAATTGGCTGCGGGCCCGGCCGAGATGCCCATTTCTTTCAAAGTCAAGGGTTCCAAGTCCTTGCGGTGGACAACGCACCGACAATGGTGAAGCTTACTGCAGAAAAGGGTGTTGTTGCTCAAGTATTGGATTGCTACGATCTCGATCAGATTGACGAAACCTTTGACGCGGTGTATACGCTGAATTGTCTGCTACATATACCAAAGAAGGATATAGGGCACATTTTCAGTTTGATTATGACCAGACTCAACGGAAATGGCTTAATGTACCTTGGACTCTGGGGTAGAGAAAACTTTGAAGGCATCTTAGAACGAGATACATACGAACCGAAACGATTTTTCTCCTTTTGGGAGCCGGAGAAACTCCTTGAAGTTGTACAGCAATCATTCAGATTGGAATACTATCGTAGGTTAAACCCTCGCGACGGCGTAACCTTCAATTCTATTATCGCTCGTAAACGGTAATTTTTAGGAGGCAAAATGGTCGAAATACAATCTCACAACGACGCAAGCGAACTCATTTCACTTTCAGGTGCTTACTTGGAATTGAATGAGAGTGAAAATAGTTTGCCGATTGGTCTGTCTTATAGGCTTGCCGAGAATTCTCGCTATTACGGACCCGAATCGCCGCTGCTGTTGAGTATTTTGGAGCAAGGTAGAGCCGTCGGTGTGGCAATTATGACACCACCTAGAAGACTCATCTTGAGTAGATTCGAGACAAGCGTCGAAGTCGCTATGGTTCATCTGACACGCTATCTACGTGGAATTGATATGCCAATACCGGGGGTTGCCGGACCGGCGACCGAAGCCCAAGTTTTTTCTGATTGCTGGGTTGAGGGGATGCCTAACGTATCATCAAAGCCTGTGATGCGGCTGCGGATTTTTGAAGCGAGGAAGGTCGCCGATCTACCGCTTTCTCCGGGGAAATTACGCCTTGCGTGTATGGCTGACCAGCCGCTGATGATGCAATGGATTGCCGCCTTCTCGGAGGCAATAGGGGAACCTGTAGATTCCAATACGGCTAGAAGCAATGTCGAGCAGTACATAGAGGACAGGCAACTATATATTTGGGAGGACGGTGGTCCGGTCTCAATTGCCACAGAAACTCGTCCAACGAGAAATGGAACAACAATCAGCACGGTTTACACACCGCCGGAGTATCGCAATAAGGGATATGCGACTTCATGCGTCTGTGCGTTGACAAAGGAACTACTCTCAGATCGCTACTCATTTTGTAGCCTATATACCGATTTATCAAATCCAACTTCCAACAGTATCTACGCCAAAATTGGATATGTGCCTTTGGGGGATGCACTATCATTTGATTTTGTGCCTTCAGCGCATTAAAACAGAACCGAACGCCGTGTCCACTGATGCGTGTTCAGGAGCTGACCGATGCAAGATTTCGACTATACACTGACATGGTATCACGGCTCTCAGCAAAAGCTGACCACACTTAGAGTCGGAAGTTCGATTACACAGAACAGAAATGTGGCAAAAGCGTTCTCTCACAGACCCTCCCTGCTCACCCAGTCTGGGGGCGGCACGGTTAAGCATGACGGCGTGACTCCCGGTTATCTCTATACCGTTATCAATGAGATTGGTCCCAACGATGTGCGTCCACATCCTCACCCAGTCAATGTTACTCGCTGGGAGTGGCTGACTAACCGAGAATTGAAACTGGAATTAATCGAACAGACCGTTGTGACGGACGAAGAGCGCCTGACAGACCAAGAAATCGCTGAGATGAAACGGAAACAGGAGGAGAAGGGTGAGATGTCTTTCGTGGAGGAAGATGTTTGATGAAAATACAGAGGCTCATATAAAAAGAAAGTGCAAAGTACAAACAGAAACCGAGTTTTGAAGAAAAAACTCGGTTTCTTTGCACTAAATCTTAACATGAACGAATACAGATTGGAGAACGATGCACGTCTGGAAAGAACACACCTTGCAGGTAAATGGGCACGAAATGGCTTGGTTTGAGATCGGTGCAGGACCGACCTTAGTTTGTCTTCATGGTAGTTGGGATCACCTGCTTTATCGCCCAATGGGAGAGCTATTTGCCAAAAAATATAGATGTATCCTCTATGACCAACGCGGATCCGGTCAATCGAAACTGCTTGAGAGCAATGAGGATGCGATGGATATCAAGAAATTCACCCAAGATCTCGACGCGCTTCGTAACCATTTGGGTTTGGATCAGATGGCACTACTTGGTCATTCGTGGGGCAGTGGGTTGGGATTGCTCTACGCCCAAGCGTATCCTGACCGATTATCGCATCTCATCTTGGTGGGTCCGGGACCACTCAATTCAGAAATGAGTGGATGTTATCGTGCGAATAGGGATCGGATGGCATACCCGACCTCGCCTGAAGAGTTCGCAGCAATTCGGCGGTCATACGACGAAGCAAGGTCTGAAACGGGTGTGGTTCCACGCGAGATTGACGAAGCCTTGATCCGGATATGGGCTCGCGTCATATTCTACTCGCGTGAGACTGCGGGTCAGTTTATCGACTATTATCTGAGCAGCGGCGGCTACTTGAGACACGCTAAATCACCCACAAACTTCACGCATGAGATGCAACTAGCAAACGCTGATAGGATTACCGCACCCACTTTAGTTGTGTACGGCTATCAGGACTATGAACCAATTACACAGGCATACTTAATCAGGGAGAAGATTCCTCAAACAGAAATTGCTTTTCTGAACGAGTGTGGACACGCGACTTGGGTTGATCAACCAGAGGAGTATTTCAAGGTCGTTGACACATTCCTATAAAAAGAAGGCGTGAAACGTGAAACCGATTTCTTAACATGAACCAAAATCTAAATGGAGTAGAGATGGAAATTGTTGAATATACACCTAAGCTGCAAGGTGTTTTGACGGGCTTTTATAACCGTCAGACCATCAATGTTCCGCATTGCTATCCGGTCAAGGAGGAGGAGTTTGCCCTTGCGATGCGCGGGATTAATGGTAAAGCAGATGTACAGGAAGGTGGGCTCGATTTTGAGACAGCTTTCGTTGCGATAGAGAACCGCACCTTGTGGGCATTTATTCACGTTGGCATCGGTCAGGTTGGAGATAACAGGAATACTCCTGTAGGCGTGATCCGGTTTTTGGGTTACGAGCGCGGTGCCCGGCGGGCTGGGCAAGCTTTGCTTGAAAAAGCGGAAGCCTATCTGGAAGCGTGTAATGTCTCCCACATTGATGCCTTTTCACAAGATTCTCGGTATCGTTTCTATCATTTTGAAAATGCTGGCTTGTCGGATGGACTTGACCATGTTCAAGCACTCTTTGGATTCAACGGCTATCAATACAGTTCAGGGGAGGTTTTCTTAGATTGGGAAAACTATTCTGTCACACCAGTACCTTCAAGTCTGCCGATAACGTTTTCTGTTGACTGGGAACAAGGGAGGGGGCAACTTCCAAACTACACTGTAACTGCTTACTACAATGGTGAGGAAATTGGTGTTTGTGAATCTGTCTCCGGTGGAGAATTTTCAAGCCATCCTGATGCACAAGACTGGCTTCATACTACTCGGCTCGATATCGAAGACCCGTATCAAGGGCAAGGTATTGGGCGTTATCTGCTCCAATACTCGCTTCAAGAGATGCACAAAGTTGGATACCGCCACGCGACGATTAGCACTGACTGGGAGAACTACCGTGCATTCCTATTTTATAGCAACTGTGGCTATCGCGTCGTGGATTGGACTTATGAACTGGAGAAACATTTCAATTAAGGATTTAGAACGCAAAGATATTGCCATGGCTGAAACAACTGAAATTGGAGCAGAGAACGTATACGATTTTCTTAAAAGGTTTGCCACGGATATCTCCCTAGCGGATCTGAAACCTGTATCCAATCGTCACCGGGGCGGTGATAGTCTGACCTTTTACTACCGGAATGACAGTATCCTCAAGGTCCCCCGCCGTAACGACTCCCGCACAGGACTCCTAAAAGAGGTCAAACTCACAGAATACCTGCATACACAACCACTGCCCTTTGTTGTAGCGAGACCAATCTTCGCGCATGAAAAGGGATTATATGCGATGTTTTCAAGGATTAATGGCACTTCACTTCCGATAGAAGCACTTGAGGGATTTACCCATAGAGAGTTGGAATCCTTTGGCAAATCTGTTGGCGCCTTTCTCTCCTTTCTGCACAACCACAAATTTCCAGTTGAAGTCTTGGACACCATCCCACGTGCAGATGATCCCTTTGAAGTATCGATTCGTGAGGCAGGAAGACAACTCGCTTTTATTGAGAAGTACACTGTAGAAGTCAAAACAAAAGTATGGGCTGAAACGCTAGAGAGCTTGCGGGAATCTTTAGATCAGCGGTGGGCTGTCGTGCACTGCGATCTCCAAATAAACCACCTACTTTTTGTCCGAGGGAATCTTGAACAACTCGCGATTATCGACTTTGCGGATACGTTGATGCACGATCCCGCTGTAGACCTATCCGAGTTCGCGATAGAGATGTATTCAGATTTGCCCCCTGACGGTATCGCAGCCAAAAAGATTGTCGATGCGGTTCTGAAGCATTATCAAACAGACGATCCTGCGATTGAAGCAAAAATTGAGTTCGGTCTTCTCCTTTTTGCAATTAGCCGCGCCTACCAAGAAGCAATGAAACTTATCCGCCCATGAATTTCTCCAAAGATGGTATAATCAGACATGAACGTTTTCGGGATTATATCCCCTTTGAGGTTGTCAAGTTGTCATAATTAACGCAAGTTGCTAGTTGATAAACCAAGCACTATAAACCGAGTTTTTTCTTCAAAACTCGGTTTCTCTCTGACTCTAACAACTTGGGTTATGTCATAAAATAGTAGTTGTAGTGCAAATATTGCTAATCGTGGCGCAGATTGCCCAATCTCCGATCCATTCCCCGCTACAAAATCAACGAAACTTGTGCGTCAGGCGTACAAACTTTATGTGACAACTCAACCTAGGAGCTGACTAGCAACTTAGGTTAATTAGTAAAACTGATAGATTCTGTTGATATTTGACAAATTGAACCAATATCGGTTTCTGTAGGGGCAACCCTCGTCGAGAACGTCAATTTTTGCCAAATGTGTTAGATTCTGTTAGATTTTGTCAAGTAATTGTGGATAGCTGACGGATAAAACTGCCCTTGATGCACTTGAAACGACCTATTCTTGGACGGATTGTCCAACTGTTTTGCCGAATCATTGAGGGCAAAATATCAACATGCTTTATACCTATATGAGAAAGGAAATTCCATGAATATTAAAGAAATTCGCGTTGTAGAAATTGAGTTAAATCCGAAGCCGACGACACCGCCACGGACACCGAGTCGAGCCAGTAAATATCCGATGAATCGACCCATTTCCCGTTATCCAACCTTCGACAAAAAAGCGACGGATGCCTCCTTAGAATGGAAAAGACCCGCATGTATTGTGACAGCGGAAGATGGAACTTGGGGGTTCGGTATCTCGCTTCATGGCGGTCCAGTGACTCGAATCATCACGGATTACTTTGCCCCACGTCTCGTTGGCGAAAACTGCATGGCGACAGAGAAACTGTGGGATATGATGGTGCGATCATCGACCGCCTTTGGTGCAACCGGTTTGATCAGCTACGCGATCAGCGCAGTCGATTGCGCCCTGTGGGATCTCAAAGGCAAAATTTTGAAGAGACCTGTTTACGAACTGTTGGGTGGACCACAGAAGGAGAAAATTTTTTGCTACGCCTCCGGTTTTGATCAGGAATGGTATATGGAACTCGGATTCAAAGCGACAAAACTGTTCACACCTTACGGTCCGGTGCACGGAAAGGAAGGCTTAATCCAGCTTGAAGAATTGGTGGCGAGTACGCGAGAAGTGATCGGCGATAAAGTTGAATTGATGTTGGATGCGTGGACCGGCTTTGACGTTGAACATACCGTGCGCGTTTGCGAGATTATGAAACCCTACGACTTGAAGTGGATGGAAGACTACATTTCCCCCGAGGATTTTGTGGGCTATGAAACTTTGCGCCAACGCATTCCTTGGCAAACGCTCGCTACAGGAGAACATTGGTATCTGCCAACCGTTTTTGCCGCTGCTGCGGGGCGGCGGTTGGTCGACATCTTCCAGCCAGACGTTTTGTGGTGTGGTGGCATCACTGCTGCAGCCAAAATCTGTCATATCGCTGAAGCAAACGGTATCTCTGTGATTGCACACGGTGGAATGAATTATCCTTACGGTCAACATCTGTCATTTGCCATGCCCGCTATCACATGGGGCGAACGCTCTGAAGGGATTTCTCCACCTGGTGTGCCGCTTGAAGAGATGGTCAAGCTGCCCGGCACTCCTGTCATCAAAGATGGCTATCTTGTACCGTCGGATGCCCCTGGTTTCGGTCTTGAAATTGATGAGGCTTGGATTGAGAGTGTAAGTGCGTAGAACATACAAGGAGGGTAGACATAAAACGCTCATGTTAAGATTTAGTGCAAAGAAACCGAGTTTTCAAGAAAAAACTCGGTTTCTCTTCGTGCTTTTTCCGGTCATTATCCAACCAACGGATCTTTGCGAGGAGATTGGGATTTGTCCATCCCAATCGAGCGGTTGTGGATGGCTGACTTTATCGCCGCTCGTATTCAAATGGGAACGTCACCGGTTCACCATCGTTCGCCCACGATGTCGCCATCGCCACGTCAATCTCCCGGTCCTTACGACCATTGTAAGCCCCATACTCAGGCTCCGTGTCGTTACGAACAGCGTTTGCGATACTCATCAGTTCGGACGCGACGGGAATTTCGCCATCACTGAGCGGGTAATTTTGCAACGGATTTTCCCACACCACCTCCGGCGTTGTATCCGCCATGAGTGCGGCGACGGTCTCAAACCCATCAATATCGTTGGTTTTGCGCGTGATTGTGATTTCGCGTTGTTCATCGGCAGTGTCGCTCAGAATGACCGCTTCATCGCGGAAGCACATCCCGCGTTCGGCGTAGAACTTCGTGCCGTTGAAACCACGAAGCGGCGAACCGTAAGACAAGCTGCTGAAATTGAATACCCCGACCGCACCATCGGCAAATTCGATGATGCCATGCTGCCACTCTTCTGAGTCGCGTGTCGGCTGCCCTTGCCGCCAGACGTGCTCCTGCACTGCAAAGCTCTTTCGGAAACCGAACACGCGAACGGGTTCGTTATCAAATCCGACGTAACTGCGAATCAAGCCGATCCCGTGATACCCGTGCCCGCGGAATTCGTTGTAGGCGACGTTGACTTTGCCGAATACACCCGCCAGAATCAGCTCGCGTTTAATCCGTTCCGATGGCACACGATAATAGTTTTCGTTGACCTCAATCTTCGTTCCGTGCTGCTCCGCGGATTCGATCATCTTATCCGACCAGTCGAGGTCTGTGTCGATCGGCGTTTCGGTGCAGTAGCTCACCCCATGTTCAGAGCACAACAGTCCCGGGATGTGATTGTTGCTCGGCGTGATTACGATGGAGCAGATATCTGGCTTTGCCTTTTCCAGCATCTCAGCGGTGTCTGTGTATGCGGCAATGTTATACTTTTCGCCCTGCTCTTTGACGGAATCTTTGTGTAGATCGCAAACGGCGACAAGTTCAAGGTCGTTCTTCAACTTCGCAATGAGCGGCAGGTACACGCCCGTTCCACGATTCCCTGTGCCGATATGTGCAATTTTGAGCTTGTCCATTGATTCGCCTCCTCCGACAATTGAAGATTGAAAGTTGTTTTCACCGGTTTTTCTCCGCTGCGAAAAGCGATTCAACGCCCCAATCTAACTTTAAGCGGATTATAGCAAAAGGCTTTGTAGAAGTCAATTTTTTGTTGATAGTCGGGCACTTTACTTTTCGAGACTGGTCAGGAAAAGTTTGAAATTGATAATCTTTCCACAATGTACTATGTTATACTGGATTTCAAGAATATCTTTGAAAGTTGGCTCACCAAATGGGATTTTCAAATCTGGAGAAGAAAAGATTTGAAGAATCAATTGCTTGCAGGGGTTATTCTTAATTGGAGCCTTTCTGATCTATAGAGAGTAACATCTATGGCAAATTCCCCAATATCATCCTGAACCACCAAAAGAAACCAATGTTGAGTCGAATCGTTCGTTTCTTTACACCATTTCTTAACAGGAAGGAAAAATGATTAAGGCAGTATTTTTTGACCTTGATGATACGCTCTGCGATTCAGATACAGCTTGGCGTATCACGGTAAGAGAAACATTCCAGCTTTTACGCAAGCGTGTGCCGGGTGTTTCGGAAGAGGCTTTTACAAAAGCGTGGGCAACGGTGCATCAGAAACTCTTTCAGCAACTCAATGCGGGAAAACGCTCTATGGCAGAAGTAAGGGACTCGCGTTTCCGGTATGTATTCAAAGAACTAGGCTTGCCCATAAGTAAAATTACCGAAGAACTCAACGACTTTTTGAGTACGCGCTACATTGCAAGTCTGCACCTTTATGAAGATGTCGCAGTGCTTGAAGCATTGCAGGCATATCATATCGGCATCATCACAAACGGTGCACACGATAAACATACAGACAGCCAATTCTCTAAAGTAAGACACTTGGGGCTCAGTGAACGTATCCAATCGCTTACAATTTCGGACGAAGTTGGTGTTAGAAAACCGAACATCAAAATCTTCAAGGTGGCTTGCGAACGTGCTGGTGTTTTACCGAAAGATGCCATGTTTGTTGGTGATTCCATTGAAAATGACATCGTTGGTGCCAACCGTGCGGGTATAACGAGTGTTCTCATCGATCGAAAATCAGATACTTTAATACCGGAGATTGCGGATGGACGACCAGATTACTCAATCTCAAACCTGTATGACGTTCTGTCCTACTTGGAACACAAACAGGAATAGAACCGCAGCAGTTGACATCATAGTTGTCGCTGCGATAGTCTCATTCTCACGATATGGAGGCACACGGTGATTAACATCAAGCTAAAAGGCAAAGTCGCCCTGATTACGGGTGCCAATCATGGCATTGGTGCTGCAACCGCTCTGGCTCTAGGCAATCAAGGCGTAAAGGTGTTTGCATCATTCTTTCGCCCACCGCCTCAATACAGCAAAACAGAATTGAAGAAAGCTGAAGAAATTGGATTGGGTGGGGAGGCCTTCTACCGAGCAATGCAACAAAAGCCTATCGAGCATCTCGCAAATCAGTTTGAGGAAGGGAGCATGGAGATATCTGTCCTAGAAACCGACCTTGCTGATGAAACGAACATCTCGAAACTTTTCGACGTCTGTGAAAAAGAGCTAGGACCAGTTGACATCTTGATTAACAATCACACCCATTGCGTGTTGGAGACATTCGATCCTGAGCAAATTTCAAAAGACGGGAGAGGCATTTTCCTACCCACTGCCTCGAGCATCGACGCACACTTTGTTATTAATTCGCGAGCGTATGTATTGATGATGCAAGCGTACTTGCAGCAATACCTTAAAAATGGACTGAATTGGGGTCGCGTCGTAAACACCAGTACGGATGCCGCACACTGCCACCCGCTGAATATCAGCTACGCAGCAAGCAAACATGCAATCGAGTCCTATAGCCGCTCTGCTGCCTGTGAGATGGGAGAGTACGGGATAACTGTCAATGTAATCGCTCCCGGACCGATTCAGACAGGCTACATCACCCCTGAAGCTGAGAAAGAGATTGCAGAATCTACACCGTTAGGCAGGGTTGGTAGACCTGAAGACGTGGCGGATGTCACTGTTTTCCTCTGCTCTGAGCAAGCCCGTTGGCTCACAGGGCAATTACTTTATGTTGGAGGCGGCTATCGAATGCCTCAATAGATTATAGTGGACCTTAGAATTAATGAAACACTCCAAACCGGTGCGGTTGCAAACCGCACCTACCAAGTGAAGAGCGAAAGTGTTTATTTATTTTTAGAATTCACTATAATAGCGTTCGGTAGTTTGAAAGCCTTAACCGATATTGGCTCATGTTAAGAAATTGTGCAATAGAAACTGATTGAGTTCACTAGTTCATTTTTTACGTTTTACGCATCACATTTTACATGCTTCGCGCCTTGTACTTTCTTTTGACATGAATCCCGATATGTTGATACCTGTGAGGTCGCATCATCTATGAGTAAAATTCATGAAGCCAATCGTCGGCACTGGAACAGTCAGGCGATAACATGGGAGGAACGCCTGAACCGTGATGGGCGTTGGCGCAGGTGCCATAAAGAGCCTGAATTGGCATTTGAGGGCGAAACACTTTCTACGATCCGAGAGATGGTTGGCGATCTTCGGGACAAGCAGGTGTGTGTAATTGGTAGTGGTGATAACATGGCGGCTTACGCACTCTCAGGATTGGGGGCAGCGGTGACTTCCACAGATATTTCAGAGGAACGACTGAAACTGGCAGCAAGCCGTGCAGAAATCCTTGGTGTGTCGATTGATTTTGTCCGCTCCGATGCCGCCGATCTCGGATTTGCAGATGATTCGACCTTCGATCTGGTCTGCTCCACAAACGGCTTCTTCGTGTGGATTGCTGATCTCGATGCAGTTTTCCGTGAGGTTTCGCGAATCTTGAAGCCGGGAGGCACATACGTTTTCTATGACATTCACCCATTCATGCGTCCCTGGAAAGAGCAGGTAACACCTATTGAAATGGAGAAACCTTATTGGGACACCGGACCGTTTCGAGAGTCATCGGACGAATCATATGAGTTTCACTGGACCTTAGCGGATTTGCTTAATCCGCTGGCACAAGCTGGATTGGCATTGAAAAAAATTGTCGAAAGTCCAGCGCAGGATCCCGGGTTTTGGCGCGGCAATGGTGATGTGTCTGATATCGATGAATCGTTACTTGATTGGAGGAGAAATCCCCGTGCTGGATTGCCTGTTTGGCTAACAGTCGCTGCCTCCCGAATGGATTGAGGTGTAATTAGAACACAATAGCAAGCTGCCAAGTTACCCTGCAAAAGGAATCCATACAATGATAGAGATACGGGAAGAACAGGAAGGGGAGTATCAGGCAATTCGTCAGGTTATCGTCGCTGCATTCGGTGGTGACACCGAAGCCAACCTCGTTGAATTGCTGCGAGACAGAAACAAAGCACCGGTCGCGCTCGTGGCAGTCAGTGACAATAAGATTGTTGGCCATATTATGTTTTCGCCGGTGACGATAACACTCGCACCCAAAGCGTTCCGTGCTGTTGGACTGGCACCCCTATCCGTTTCACCAGAGTTTCAAAGGCAGGGTATTGGCTCCATGTTGGCACGCGAAGGGTTAAAAAAATGTGCGGCGGCCGGATTTGAAATGGCAGTAGTGTTGGGAAATCCCTATTACTACCCGCGATTCGGTTTTTCCCGCGCCAGCCTTTACGGCTTGGGAAACGAATATGACACCGACGAACATTTCATGACAATAGAACTGAAGAATGGGGCTCTTGATAAGATCAGTGGCATAGTGCGGTATTCGCCAGAATTCAAGGAGTGTGGTTGCTGAGAAATCCATCTACAGGATAACCGGTCAATGAAACCAACAAGCCGGTCCGATGATTTCATAAACAAGGTTGACTTGCTTACCTAAATGCAGTATATTGCGTCTGAAAACGACTGTGAGGAGTTTCCACTCCTTAGCCTATTTGAAGACGCAAGCAATAAGCCCAAGAAGGAATTTGAATGCCTGAAATTTGTCGATTTTTCGGTATCATAATACGAATGTATGTGGAACCTCAAGCACCTCATCATAGACCCCACTTTCACGCTTATTACCAAGAGAACGTTGGTGTATATGCCATTGACACAATCGAATTGATCGCTGGTCAACTTCCTAGGCGACAGCATCGTCTGGTCGAGGCTTGGGCAGAGTTACATCAGAGAGAATTGCTGACAGATTGGGAACGATTACAATCGGGTCAAATGCCATTCAAAATTGATCCGCTTCAATAAAGGAGGTCGGCATGAGTCATCCAATATATCGCGTGATTTCTTTTGAAATACAAGGACCTTACACACTTCGAGTCTGTTTTGATGACAATACGGAACAGGTTATTGACTTTCAAGACACATTAGAAGGAGAATTATTCGGTCCACTCCGTAATAGAGCCTTATTCAACCAAGTTCAGATCGATCCAGAAGTCTATACATTGGTATGGCCGAACGGGGCTGATTTTGATCCGGCGACTTTACATGATTGGCCTGAGCATTTGCCTGAACTTAAGAGAATGGCCACACGCTGGTCTCTTGCAGAAATAGCAGAGTAACATATTATTGAGAGCACTACAACCGATAATAGCGGTTTACGCTACAGGTGACGAGTGCTTGCAATCCTTCAAATAACGCCTCATTGGGACGAGATGTTAGCAAATCGTGAGACATTATCAACGATGGAATAATCTGATTAGACTTGGAGGCTGCACATGGAATTCAATTTTCGGAATGCTACTAGGGATGACTTAGGCAAAGTGGCTGCGCTGTACCGCGATTGGGTGTCCGAAGCTTCGACCCGCGGGCTTGTCGCTGACACGGTCAACGATTTACACCGTCGACTTGGACCTCATTTCATTCTCGCAACACATACAGATGGTCGTATCGTGGGATTTGCTATTGCCGAGGTATCTTCTGAGCACGTTTGTGTCTTTTCCCGCGGTGAGAGCTATCTGGTTTTGCATGATCTATATGTCATTCCCGATAGTCGCGGACAGGGCGTCGGTTCTACGCTCGTGGATGCTATCCTGCAATCAGGCAGAGTCCGCGGTATCCACCGCTTCACCACATACTCTGCAAACAAGCATTGGCAGCCAACCCTCGATTTTTATCGCGAACTTGGCTTTGAAGTGTGGTCCTTTTCTTTATTTCTCGATGAGACGCTGACGTCTACTTAGCAAAACTTAACATACTTCCAAAACTGAAGCATTGGGATTCTTATTGGGGAATCCTACTTTGGAATTATGCTTTCAATGGTGAAGCCGGGTTTTACTCCGGTCTTAATTCATCTCTCGCAAACCGACGATGCCTCGCCGCCCCGTTTCCTTCGGTACTCCGCTTCATGGGTTCGGCAACTTGAAAACGTGGAGTTGCTATAAAGCCGGCGGCCCATTACCTGAAATGGATTCAATAATATGCGAACTCAACCGACGTTGATACAAATCCAGTCTCTTGAAGAGGAACATTATTCTGGAATTCTCACTATCACAGAGGGGCTCCCTGAATGGTTTGACGAGACTGCCCGAAGTAAATCGATTCCTATTGACATACGACATCAGGAAGGATTTGTAGCAGTTTCTGAACAAAGGGTGGTTGGATTTGTGACACTCTACGTCGCGGAGGGACGGCTTCACATCGGTTGGTTGGGGGTCGATAAGGCACTCCAGAGGCAAGGAGTTGGAAGCCGGCTTATAGCAGCCGCAGAAATGAGAGCGCGTGACCTGGGAATAGATGAACTTGCCACTTATACGCTTGGGGATAGTGTAGAGTACCAACCCTATGAGGAGACGAGGCGTTTCTATTGGAAGTGCGGATTCAGCGTGTACAAGCGAGCACAAACCGATAATCTTGGGTGTCCAGAAGAGATTTGGATCTCGAAGCCGGTTAAATAATAATGCCAGATAGTCATTTGTAACATCTTGGAGTAGTATATTGATTGATCACGACAATCTTGAGGAGTTCTCCGATCCAGCTAATTATGACATGGAGGATGCCAGCGATACAGGTATTGCGTTCTACACTGCCCTAGCACAAGAGAGTGGCGGTTCGGTGCTCGAAATTGCCTGTGGTACAGGTCGTGTCAGTATCCCGATTGCACGATTGGGGTTTTCTGTAACTGGTTTAGATATCGTACCGGGAATGGTAGAGCGGGCGCGTAGCAAATCTGCTGGTTTGCCTACGCGTTGGATTGTGAGTGACGCCCGGGCATTTGACCTTGGCGAACAATTTCGACTTATCTTCTTGACGGGTAACGCCTTCCAAGCTTTTTTGACAAACACCGATCAGGAAGCACTGCTGCAACGTGTGTATGCACATTTGCATGACGAGGGATTGTTTGCTTTTGAAACGCGTAACCCAATTTTCCCTCACTCTGAGACCCCAGAAGGGCTATTTGTGCCTCTTGAAACAAACACGGAGGAACAAGATTGGTCTCCTTTTATTGATACAAGTGGGCGCGAAGTGCGCGTGTCGAGAACTTACATATATGACCATGTGGCTCAGATTCACCACTGGACGACCTACAAACGCTGGTACGAAGGTGGAGCGGAGCAAACCAAAATCACGCGTACTGCGTTGCGCTACACCTTTCCACAGGAGCTTGCAGCACTGTTGTACTACAACGGCTTCAGCATCGAACGGCAGTATGGTGATTGGGATCTAGAACCGTTGACCGCTGATAGCCCTAGCATCATCTCAGTCTGCTACAAGCGAGGCTGAGTTGGAGAATTGATATGGATAAATACTTGCGTCCCACGGACGTGATGGATTATAACCACCCCGAAGTTCAAGATCTGGCGCGTACCTTGGGAGATGGAATCTCAGACCAAACGATAATAGCAGAACGCTGCTTTGAGTGGGTACGAGATGAAATCAAGCATAGCGGTGACTTCAAGATGAATCCGACAACTTGCACAGCGTCCGAAGTGTTGCGTCATAAGACAGGATGGTGTTTTGCCAAGAGTCATCTGCTGGCTGCACTTTTAAGGGCAAACCGCATACCTGCCGGCCTGTGTTATCAACGACTCACACGAAATGGTAAAACGCCGCCCTTCACGCTACACGGTTTGAATGCAGTTCTGCTGCCTGAATTTGGATGGTACAGAATGGATCCAAGAGGTAACAGAAGCGGGGTGGACGCTCAATTCGATCCGCCCAACGAGAAATTAGCCTGGCCCATAGCCGTTGAGGGAGAAAGGGATCTCCGAGGCGTATGGGCAGATCCGCTGCCATCGATTCTTGCTGTCTTGAGAAACTACGACACTTGGGAAGGAGTCCGCAATCATCTGCCAGATATGCCCCTTCAGGGACGAGATATCTTTCAGGGGCGAGATATTCGATATCAGGCAGTCATCTTCAAGGATCACCACGTCCTCTTACTGAAAATCGAAGATGATGGCAAGGCGGTTTGGGTAATTCCCGGAGGCGGGCGGGAGGGTTCGGAATCCGAAGAAGAGTGTGTGATACGAGAGGTGTGGGAAGAGACGCATCTCCGAGTAGAAGTAGAGCGACTTATTCTGGACGAGAAGGTTCCGCAAGACCCCTTCTACGAGCGACACAAGACGTACCTATGCCAGATTGTCGGAGGTGTGGCAGGACCTGGGATTGAACCCGAGTTAGGTAGCGCAGCATCTCCAATAAAGGATATTGGTTGGTTTGATCTCCAAGCGGTAGATTCTTGGGATGCCCTTGGTGCGAGTCCGCCCTTTGCCTTTACGCTCCTAAAACGGATTAGGGAAAAGCTGGGTTATGCAAGATAGGACTCACACAAATTGAACAGAAAATTGGCATATTTTGCTGAAAAGTCGTTATTGGGTTGCATTTAACCCCCTAAATCCCCCTTATCAGGGGGACTTTAAGAGGAAATGCGTAAGTCCTACAAGAGAAACATTCAACAATTGAAGAAGCCTTGCAATCGATATTGTCTGTCATCGTGGCTTATATGAACGGAGCAATCAAGGATGGATGTCCCGTTATCACTCATAGAGAAAAGCCTTTCAAACTCTCTCAAATACGAGATTCGGCTTGCAAAATGCACGAAGTTCAAGAAGAATCGTATCCTTCGCTGTTGGGTAGCTGACGGACCGAGTTATCTGCCAGAAGTGTTGCTTGTCAAAATGGCTAGACAGACCAAGCACGAGCCGTACGATTGTGAACGGGATTGCATCGGAAGTTCGGCTTGGAAACTCTTCAATGAATGGGCTGCGCTTCAATTCTTGGATAAAATCAGCGGTGATAAGATGATAGCCCCTAAGTTTATTGCGGGTGACGCTATACAGGGATTAATCGCATTTGAGTATGTGTCGAAAGCGCGGTCGTTCAGGGATATATTGCGTAAATCCAATGCAGCGGAGCGAGCGCATGCGCTACTTGCCCACACTCAGGTAATGGGACGTATGCACGGAAGCACCTATGGAAGGAAAAACGAATGGCTCAGTCTACGGACGAGTCTGGGAACCCACTACCGAGCAGACACAGGTTCATTCGATGGACTTCTCCGAACTTTTCGTAGATTCGCAACATTAGTTGATCAACCAGAATCTATCGCCCTTGAGAGTGAACTGTCTGAATTGCAGGAGATTCTTTCAAACGCCGAACTATTTTCTGCTTTTAGACATGTGGACATTGCTCCCCAGAACTATCTGTTGGTGGACAACGGTGTGAAACTTGTTGACTTCGAGTACAGCAGTTACGGATATTTTCTACTTGATGCTCCCTTAGGTCCGTTTCCTTTTCCGGTACGTTGGGAATGCGATGAAATTCTGGCGCAAGAGATTGAAAGCGTTTATCGGATGGAGCTATCCTGTGGTTTTCGTAAAGCACTAGACGATGCTATCTATTACAGGGGACTATTGATAGCGTGGATATATTGGCTGTTACGTCTTGGACCCGTTCCCCAAATGCGTACAGATATGATCGAAGTATCCGATGAATTAGCACGTCGGTGTAAGGCGGTAGCACGTTTGAGCCGCGAGATTGAGTACCTGCCACAGATCGGACGTATATTTGAGCAAGTGGCAGCAATCTGCGAAAGTCATTGATGAAGTATAGTAATCGATATTTGTCTTTGGCTGGATTGTTCATTCTGTAGCAAAGCAATCCCCACTGCACACCCTCCGGCGTTCGCAGATCGTGAAAATTTGGACGAAATGGCAAGATGAGAAATGGTCTCGACTAAAACCAACAATACACCCAACGATGAAGTCGCCTTCGTCAGCGGCATTGATTTAGCGCGGATGTTCTACATTGAAGTTGTTCGCCCACTCATGGAAGGGCGAGCCCACAGTGCAGCGAGGCTAGGTTCAGGGTCGGATGTCCTCGGTTTTGATACCCCTCGATCCACTGATCACGGTTGGGGACCACGACTACATATTTTTGTCGCAGCCTCTGAAGTAGATGCCGTTCGCACGATTATCGATTCTAGTCTGCCAGCGGAGTTTCACGGATGGCCCGTGCGCTTCGGTTGGGATGAGGTCGCTGTTCAGCACCATGTGAATGTTGCCCCTCTTGGGGAATGGCTTGAATCGCATCTGGGGTTCAATCCGCAAGCGGACATTACTGTCCAGAATTGGCTTACAACACCACAACAGCTGCTGCTAGAGGCGACAGCGGGTGCGGTTTTTCATGATCCCGATGGAAATTTGAAACGTGTTCGCAGTAGATTAGAGTGGTATCCAGACGATATTTGGCTATGGCTCTTGGCTTGTCAGTGGCGTCGGATCGCTCAAGAAGAGGCGTTTGTTGGTCGTACTACGGAAGTAGGGGATGAACTCGGTTCACGAATCCTGACAGCCCGAATCGTGCGCGATCTCATGAGACTCTGCTTCCTCATAGAGCAGCGATATGCTCCGTATAGCAAGTGGCTGGGCAGCGCATTCCGAAATCTCTACATGGCTTCTAGACTCGTCCCGCACCTGGATGCAGCACTCAAGGCTATGGACTATCCTGCCAGAGAAAAAGCACTCTGTTCCGCCTACGAATACGTCGCACATTGCTACAATCAACTGAACCTTACCCCTCCCGTCAATCCTGAAACCCGCTTGTTCTATAAACGTCCCTTTCGGGTGATCGGAGGGGATCGATTTGCTGAGACGTGCTTGGCAGCTGTCCAAGACGAATGGTTGAAAGGACAACCGTTGGTAGGCAGCGTCGATCAGTTTGTGGACAGTACGGATGTCCTGAGCAGCGCGCAGCGATCCCGGTGTCTGATCGATATCTATAAAGATTGAGCATTATTTTTTATCAAGTCCGCTGCCCAAATGGTTCGGGACGGACCGTTATGGGACAAACCTCCAACTTACACAAGGTAGAAAGCCCATGTACATCAGCCGGAGAAAGTTTCTTGCTGGCACCGCAGGTGCGGTAGCAGCGTTGCACACAAGCGGACAGTTTTTTGCGAGGCCTAGTATGAATCAGACAGTGATAAGTAGCGGATCAGTATCGGCATCTGTCAGCTCCGAGGGGAAATTCGGATGGTGTGGACTAGATAAGTTGTCCCACGCCGATCGACCCATCAGTTGGCTACTTGCTCCAGCCCTAACGCTTGAGCACTACTTAGGTATCCCTTCTGAGTCACCGGAGCACATCCAGTATGAACCCTGTGAGAGTCCAAAGTACCTTGACGATATCATCAAAAATGGCTGCACACTGCACTACTCACCACTGCCGTGCAGCGAAGTAGCGTGTTCGATCTCGTATCGCATAAAGCCTCCACACTATATAGACGTGCGAGTAAGGGTCCAAACAAAGCGTGAGAGTTGGCCACTGGGCTATCTTGCTCTGTTCTTTGCGACAATCGTTGATGCTCCAGTTTATACTGGCGTTACCATCAATGGATTTGATGATCAAGCTGAATTGACGCGGGAGAATCCGTGGGTGTTTTTCAATGGCTACGGAAGAGATTCAGGTAGGACAGCTCATCCAGCAGATGTTAATCAGCCAGAACTTGAGAGGCGCGAAAGCGATCGTGACGGATATTACTACGATGATAGTTCCATCAGATTTGATCGACCTCTGTTCTTTGGAACGATCGATGGTATGGTATTCAGTCTGATGTTCCCAAGTAAGGACAGAGAAAATGTAAGGTTTACGGTCAACCCGCTCGCTGAAGCATTTGGTGGTCCCGCGTGGGATTTCTTTTGGGTCATTCCCGATCCAGTTCCAGGGCAGACTTGGGAGCTCCCACTACGGATGATCTGGAAACCATTTCAGAGCAGGGAGGATATGCTAAGGGAGTACCAAGCATATGATTCTGATAGAGCGCAGGAGTAGCTAAGGCGGAACGCGAGTCGATACACATACCCATCACCAATATTGCTCCGGTAACATCTAAGTCACACTTGCTGTCTGAGGCTGTCAGCAATATCGACTATCCAAGATCACCTCGCACAAGGAGACCGCGAAATTGACAACTTGTATCAAAGCCCTTGAACTTTCACGTCGGTTGTTTGAGCAGCGCGGACGCCCTTTACTCCAGCAACTCAATCTGCTCGATGTATGTGCAGTGGGTTGTTTTGGAGGCACCTCACAGAATGCAAATCTTGATGACGATTGGTCTCGTGATCATATGTGGGGTCCGTACCTCACCTTTGTTTTGAAGGATGAAGCCTATAATGAACATGCGCCCGCACTGGAAAAAGCCATCACAAAGATGCCTGATGAAATTGATGGTGTGCGTTGGATTGGCTACGAT
This sequence comes from Candidatus Poribacteria bacterium, assembly GCA_965208425.1. GTDB lineage: Bacteria > Poribacteria > WGA-4E > WGA-4E > PCPOR2b > PCPOR2b. Next base: position 6,555,347 of record OZ242335.1, read on the forward strand.
GGGCCCGAGCCACGTAGGACCGGTGTCCAAGAAGCACATTCACTGCTTCGTTTGATAACGGGTCTTGAGGGTCCCATACATAGAGAAGAGGATTGGATTCCGCTCATTGAGCGTAACGGTTTTCTAGGGCGTCGCTGGACGGAACAGCTTTTTGACGCAGGTCAAGGTGCAGTTTTTCATGGAGCATGGTTCGAGCAGATGTGGCGGGATTGGACGAAATTCGTTCCGCTAAACATCAAATTGGCGTTAATAAGCCGCTCCGTCTTTCGGATTTGGAATGCGGGTCCGACCTATAATCTCAAGCGATTGATAAATCGTAAGGATGCGATAGGGACGCTTCTCTGCACGAGTCGGTTTGTCGATGAGGTGATGGAATTGGGGTTCACTTTGGGTGATCAGTTCACACCTTCCTTCAAGTGGCGATCCGCCCATTTCCAACGCCTCTCGGTCTTCTCAAAAGAAACCAAGACCGCAATTGCAAGATTAGTTAAAATGAAAGACGCGGAAGATATTCTATCTAGTGCGAGATCCATCGAATCCGAAATTAAAAGTGTATTACGATCTATGTTCTCCGTCAGATGCGGACAGAGAACTGACTTATCCATGTACGCACAGACAATCAAAAGGAAGATACGTAACAAGCAAGTGAAAGACATGACGGATCTCGATTGGTGGGTTCATCTCGGATGAACAGGTAGTGCCGTTGATTGATCCTCCCTAATCAACCTACAAGCTGCGTCTGAGCGGACGCCGCCTTTCGTCAATTTCTGACACGATTGAACTGACTCGAAAACTAAAGAAAAACCATCAATTACTATGGATGACTTAACCGATATACGCGAGATGTATAATGCTGGCTGGGATGTCGAAGCAAGCAGATTGGAGCGTCACCAACTTGAAGCTGCTATCACTTGGCGCTATTTGGATCTGTACCTACCAACGCACGGCAGACTCCTTGAAGTTGGTTTCGGCACGGGGTTTTACACCTTTCCTCTAGCACGACGAGGCTACCAGATCACGGCTGTCGACCTTGCCGGTGAGTTTGTTACCCGGTGCAAGTCAAGGGCAGAAGAACTTAATCTTTCTGATCAGATTGATTTTCGGACTGGCGATGCACGCAAGCTAGATGGGATTCCGCGTGGCAAGTTCGAGGCCGTTCTGCTTATGGGACCTCTGTACCATCTACTGCTTGAAACCGATCGAACAGCAGCTCTGCGGTCAGCCTACGCTTGTCTAAGACCGGGAGGCGTAATCTTTTCTGCACTGATTTCCAGATTTGGTGTTTTTGGGGATCTCATCAAGAAAAGCCCTTCGTGGATTGAGAACCAGAAAGAGGTCTGGTCGCTGGTTAGAGACGGTCACCGTCCTGCTGATGCCCCAAGGGGTGGCTTCCGCGGCTATTTTGTCCGGCTGGATGAGATCGCCCCTATGCACGAAACCGTGGGATTCCACACCCTCAAGATTGCAGGTGTCGAGCCGGCTATCGCTGCAGACGATGAGAGCTACAACACACTTGAAGGGAAGCAAAGAGACCTTTGGTTGGATCTTCTTTTCAAAATCAGTGCAGAACAAAGCATTGTGGCTTCGTCCAGACACATACTCTATGTAGGGCAAAGACCAGACGACTGATACTAGACCACGGCAGCGCATAACTTCGCAACCCAGCGTCGTTGGTTGATTGACTTGCGGCGCACAGAACAAAGTGAACCGATGGCGTTTTCGGTAATTCGATGTTATGGGTAACACCCATCTATTGCACGACAGTGGGGATGAAGAGTGATGGGCATCACTCGTAACTCAATAGGCTCGCAGGACTAGGGGTGATTCATAAGGCAGGATTGGAGTGCGTTAGAAATAGCAGGCAATATTTCAACTTGGTAAGGGGATTCTCAACAGATTGGGAATCCCCTTTTGCGTTTAAGCATTATTTTCGATGCCTGATCCCGTTTTCTTCGTCATAATATCCTGAAAACACAAGCCGACGAGGTACTGTATTTGTGGAGGCATCATTCACCGAAGCGTATGAATTACATGTTGACGTTATCTATCGATTCATTCTGCGGCTGCTGGGAGATCCAACGGATGCCGAGGATATGACCGCCGAGACTTTTCTGCGAGCATACCAAAGCTGGTCTGAATTGCTCGACCCCGCATCTGTCCGGGCGTGGCTTTTTCGCATCGCATATAATGGGTGCATTGACCTGATGCGCCAGCGTCAGCGATACGGGACGATTCCATTGGACATAACGACTGTGGACGAGATGACACAGACGTTTACCAGCCCGGCAACTTCGATGGAAACTCCACTCAAAGGGTTAATTCGCTCCGAAAGCGCAGAATTTTTGCAAGCGGCACTACTTCAATTGCGCCCGATTGACCGGACTGTACTGGTGTTGGGTGAATTGGAGGGCACACCGAATCGAGAAATTGCAGAAATCATCCAACGGAGTGAGACCGCCGTGAAATCTCTTAGGCAACGTGCGCGAAAAGCCTTGCGCGATGAGGTGTTACGGTTATTGAAACAACGGAATACATCGCTCAAGGATCTATTTTAGATTTCGACTGGAAAAACACGGCCGATAGGGCATCGCTGGCGAAAAGACAGTTCCCGATGACTGTCCTATGGGTAGGGAGGAACCGATGAAATTCATCTGTAATGTTGCCACGTTAAAACGGGCATTAGCACTTTTGAAACTTGATGAGCCGAAAACGCACCTGTCGATAACAGCGCAAGCAGCGCAATTACAGTTCCGATGCGACATTGACGATGGAAAATTCTGTATTGACCACATAACTCCAGCTGAAGTTGAAGTCCCCGGTACGGTAACCATTTCCGCAGATGCACTGCCGCGTATTTGTGAACATACGACCAACGAGACGTTGCAGTTCAGGCACCATGAAAGGCATGGGTGTCTGGACATTGAAGGCGAGCAGCATCAACACGTCGTGCGTACATACACCGAAAAAGGTCTGAATCCGGCACTTGAAGAACCGACAGATGTACACGAGTATGAAATTCCAGCGTCGCAGTTCGGGAGGGCACTGAATACTGTTTTGTTCGCATCAGAAAAACCGTCAGACGCAGAAGGGGCGGACCGACGCGCTAGCCTGTGGGGAGTACTTTTTCATCCGCATGATGGTGAATACCGAATCGTGACCACCGATGGGAAACGGATGGCGGTGTTGACGTTGCCCTCCGCGCGTGCGTTAGCGAACACGGAAGCGCCGGTCCCGAAGCGAGCAATGGCTTATAACGCTTGCGTAAAGATGGCCGACCTGATAGAATCCTTAAAACCAGAGGTCTGCCGACTACGTTTCGGTGAAAACGCTGTGAGTTTTGAGGCTGAAGATGTTGTGTTAAGGTGTCTCTTGCCACAAGAGAATTACCCAAATTATCTATCAGTTTTGGAAGGTGCAGCCGCCCCGTTAGAGGTCAAGGTAAATCGCGAAAAGTTGCTCTGGGCACTCCGAATCATTCATGTGGAAGATAATCCCAACCACCGCACCGAATTTCGTTTCAGCAATGGACAGTTAACTGTTGAAAACAACACCCACTTGGGAAAATCAGAAGCTAGCGTACCAATTCAGTATGAGGGTCCAGATGCGGCCACAACCATTGATAGCTGGTTCTCTGAAGAAGCACTCCTACATACCGATGCGACGGATGTTATACTCTGGCTGAATCCAGGCACGAACCGTTTATCACCAATACTCCTTGATTTAGCACAAGACTTTCGTTATCTTGTTATGCCTTTGAGATGATGCAAACAGATTTGTTTACCGACACACTCATACAATTGATGCGCGAAGTCTTCGCCTCGCAAGAAATCTCTTCCGAGCAACGCGCCCGGATCTATGCCCGTGTCGCATCAAATCGGAACATGGAGACGGGGGAGCAGATGGATTTATGGGGCACCCCAGCGATTCTATCTGACGAACCAACCGTTGAGGATACACCGGAGACGGTTGAGACGGATCAGCTCTGGCTGTTCCCGGATTTTGGGATACCGGTGCACTCCGTCGAACCAACCACATTTTCGTTATTTCATGATAATGTATAAATGAGGGATCCTTTTCGCCCATCTGTTCAGACGGATTTGACATTGGATAGCGTATATGCTCGCCTCAGTTCTGGGCACTTTTGCCACCATACCAATTTACCGTAAACAGGCACCTGATATGAAAGTGGTTCCGAATGCGTCTAAGTGATGGGATATCCGTTGGGATAAAAGCGATCTACTCAAACAAACTACGCTCCTTGCTGACGATGTTTGGTATTATTATCGGCATTGCGGCTGTGATTGCGATGATAGCCATCGGCGATGGTGCCAAAGAAATTATCCTTCAAGATCTTCAAAAGATTGGTGGTATCAACCAATTCACGTTGTATCGCACCACCTCAAAGTGGGTTAATGGTCGCCGGGTGCCGATTCGGAGTGGGGAACACTTTAACTATGGCGATGTCTTGGCGATTGAGGCGGAGTGTCCCTCCGTTAAGGTGGTCACCCCGCGTATTCCGAATTGGACCGGTGTACTGATTCAAGCCCCAAGCGGCGCGAACACTCGTAGCGGTTATAACGGTGTGAATGCTACCTATACCGCGGCGATGGACTGGAACTTGCGCGAAGGGCGGTTCATTTCCGATCAAGACGTTGACAACGCTACGAAAGTTGTTGTGCTCGGATCGAGTGTGGCTACGGAGTTGTTTGGTGTAACATCACCACTCGGGAAAGAGATTAAAATTGGAAAGAGAGAGCGGTTCACTGTTATTGGCACGCTGGCACCCCGCGGGCGAAGCCTTAAATTTGGTTTTAGTTTTGATGAGCTCGTTTTTATTCCAATCACAACAACTCAGCAACGATTTACCGGCAACGATCGGATTCTGCAGATTGCGGTTAAAGCACACACCGTAGAGGTTATTCCAAAAGCAATTGAAGAGGTTAAATCGGTTATGCGGAAACGACACAACAACCAAGATGATTTCTTTGTCATTTTTGACATACGAGCCGGTGTAGCAGAATTGGGAAAGATCAGCAAGGTTATCAAAATCGCTTTGGGAAGTATCGCCGGATTTTCACTCCTTGTTGGCGGGATTGGCATCATGAATATGATGTTGGTTGCTGTGGCGGAACGTACACGGGAAATCGGATTGCGAAAGGCATTGGGGGCAAAAAGTTTGGATATTCTGCTTCAGTTTTTGATTGAATCTGTTGCCATGTGCAGTATTGGTGGACTAATAGGGGTTGGATTCGGCACCTTTGCCGGTAAGGGGATGGCGCATCTGGCTGTCAAGATTGTCAAGATTGTTCCCGAATGGCCTGCGGTTCTCTCGGCACGGTGGGTACTGATTTCGGTGTCATTTTCTGCGGTGATAGGTATTGGCTTTGGGTTGTATCCAGCCGTAAAAGCGATGAAGCTATCGCCGATCGAGGCACTCCGCACCGAGTAAGCTGGTAACGGCGACACCATCAATTGAGAGAAGAATTTGTCTATCCAGCATAACAGCGAATTTGTGCTTCATTGCCAGTCAGTTTATAGACTTCATTTGCGCCAGCTTTTTGTGAAGTGATGTTCGGTCTCTCTCCGTTTTCCACGCTCCGGCTTTGTCTCCCTTCTTGGAAAAATTTCTCACACATCTCACATCTAAAGCCATGCCAACGTTAAACGCTTGAAAAAATGAGAGCAAGTGAATCTTCTTCTGAATTTTTTCTCTTGATACTTAACTTTTGTTATGTTATGATTGTCTCCATCATCTCACTTTTTGCAACGATTCTGGTTAATTGCTGTTTGTGTATGGATGAAATGTTACCAGAAAATCCAACCTATAAAAGTGATTCGCTTATGTTAAGATTTAGTGCAAAGAAACCGAGTTTTTTCTTCAAAACTCGGTTTCTCTTCGTACTTTGTACCTTCCTTTTACATGAGCCAAGTGATTATTTCTGACCGCCGTCTAAGACGAGGGTAAAATGAAAAGACTAACACACGCTGCATTTCAGAGCGCGAAAGATTTCATAATGAATCAGGGAAGAGTGTTGGATCAAAGACGTTTTGAATTTCACTTTGAAGCCGGATCTGCCGATGCTGTCCTTGCCGCTCTAGCACCTTATCAAAACGAAGACGGGGGCTTTGGAAACAGCCTAGAGCCTGACATCAGGGCATCAGTTTCGTCTGCGCTTGCAACTACGGTAGGTTTTCAGATTCTCAGGGAAATTGGTGCAAATGCGGGGCACGCGCTGGTGCGGGAAGGAATTGAGTATTTTGTCGCTACCTACGATGAGTCCCGGCAGGTATGGCCAATCATTCCACCCGAAGTGAAGGAGGCACCTCACGCCCCTTGGTGGAATTATGAAACCAGTGCCGAAACTTTCGGTCAGTTTCTGGTCAACCCGCGTGCTGAGGTTGTGGGATATTTGCACGAATTTAGCGATGGAGTCTCGACGCAATTGCTGCAGCAATTAACCACGACTGTTCTGGCACATCTCGATTCCCTATCTGACGAAATGGAGATGCATGATATCCTCTGTTTTGCTAGGCTCGTGGAGACGGAGGCTCTGCCGAATAGGGACGAGGTTTGGGAAAAACTTACCCAAGCGGCGGTCCCCCATGTCGCCCGGAATGCAGAGCAACTGACCGGCTATGTTCTCAAACCCTTGTGGTTGGTTTCCTCTCCCGAATCACCTCTCGCCACTAAATTCAAGGAGGAAGTGGAGATGAACTTGGACTTTGAAATCGAACAGCAGGGTGAGGATGGTGCTTGGTCTCCGAATTTCTCTTGGGGAGATCAACACCCAGAGACATGGCAAATAGCCAAGAAGGAATGGCAATCTAGGTTCACAGTCGATACATTGAAAACGTTAAAAGATTTCGGGCGCATCGAATAAGTAGATATAGGACTTACGCAGTTGAACGCTCAAAGCATTGTAGTTCGGCGATTTATCGCTGCCCCGATAAATCCCTGATGAATCCCCGATGAATCGGGACAGGCGGGACAGGCGGACCACTACAGTAAAAACGCCCGATAAATCGGGCAACTACAGTAAATCCGATTCAATCGCCACCTCAATAAAATGGGGACTGAAGTGCGTAACTCCTATAGATAAATAGAATGCATATACGCGTATCATATTCTTGACACTAGAAATCTTATGGATACCACTCGCGAACAAGGAAAAATTATTCTCATCAACGGCGCGTCGAGTTCAGGGAAGTCAACGCTTGCACGCCAACTACAGCAAACACTGCCAATGCCATTCTGGCACTTTTCGTTTGACCATCTTCGCGATTCCAATGCTCTACCGATGGCACGTATTCGCAGCGGTGACATTGATTGGTCGACTATGCGCCCTGCCGTCTTCGATGGGTTTCATCGATGTTTGCCAGTTTTGGCAGAAGCAGGCAATAATCTCATCGTCGAACACATCATTGAAAATGAGGCATGGATGTCAGAGTTGGTGAAATTACTCACCGGTTTGGATGTATTCTTTGTCGGTGTGCACTGTTCGCTTCCTGAACTTAAGCGCAGAGAGCACAAAAGAGGAAATCGGCGGGTTGGGGAGGCGCAAAGAGACTATCAAATAGTACACAGCTTCGCTGAATATGATCTCGAAATCGATTCGATGCAGTCGAATCAAACCAATGTAACCATGCTAGTCGATGCTTGGAAATCGCGCCAATCCCCTAGCGCATTTGAGCGGATGGCTGCGCGAAAATGAATGTTCTCACGCGCCATCCCAATTAGATGTTAGAGACTTCGCCTACAGGAAAGGCATATACCACAGCAGATTGTTAACCCTCATCGCCATACATCTGGTCAATCACCGCTTTATGGTTCTCCATAATAACCGGTCGTTTGAGTTTGAGCGTTGGTGTCATCTCTCCCGATTCCTCCGAGAATTCCTGTTCCATTAAAGTGAACATCCGGACCCGCTCAAAGTCAGCAGAATCAGGCGAATATTGGTTAATCTCACCCCGAATCAGCCGCTGGACCTCTTGCGTCTGGAGGAGTGCAGGGATATCCTCTGCTTCCAGCTGCTGTTCTTCCGCGAACTCCTTAATCGCATCATAATTTGGCACAATGAGCGCAGTAATAGTTCTACGCTGATCGCCGAGAAGCATGATTTCACTGATATATGGACTCTGCTTGAGTTCATTCTCAATGGGTTGTGGCGCGATATTTTTCCCGTTGGAAAGGATGAGCAGATTTTTCTTACGGTCTGTTATTGTGAGGAAACCTTCGCCATCGATTTCCCCGATGTCCCCCGTGTAAAACCACCCATCTGCGTCGATAGCTTCCGCCGTATCTGATGGTTTGTTGAAATAACCCTGCATGATGTGTGGTCCCCGCGACAGGATCTCACCATCTTCAGCAATTTTTACCTCTATGCCCGGAATGACAGGACCCACAGTGCCAAATTTCCACTGGTCGGGTCTATTCACACAAATAACGGGTGAGGTTTCCGTCAGCCCATATCCTTCAAGGATCAGGATACCCGCTGCATGGAAGAACTCTGCAATCGCTTTCGACAAAGGAGCACCGCCGGAGACAAAGAAGCGTAGGCGTCCACCGGTTACTGCTTTAAGTTTTTCAAAGACCAGTTTATTGGCAATACTCGCCTTCATCGATAAGCCAAAGGAGGGTTTCTGCTTCTGTTGGATGGCTTGACTCACCTTAGAACCGACACCAACACTCCAGTGGAAAATCTTCTGTTTAGTAGGAGAACCTTCCTTGACAGAGTTGAGAATCCTTTCGTGCATCGCCTCATAGACACGGGGCACACTCATCATAATTGTTGGGCGGACCTCTTGCATGTTCTGGCGAATAGTAAACGGGCTTTCAGCATACGCAATAGTTGCACCAGAGCTAAGTGGTAGATAGTGCCCCCCCATCCGCTCAAACACGTGTGACAACGGGAGGAAAGAGAGGAAAATATCATCGGCACCAATTGTCACAATCCTCGTGGCAGCCTGGACATTCGACATAAAATTGATGTGGGTTAGCATTGCCCCCTTCGGATCGCCTGTCGTTCCAGAGGTATAAATAATCGAGGCGAGGTCGTCCGGTGTAACAGCTTCGCTAGCTTGTTGGTAGACCTGATCCCCGTTTTCAACCTGCTGCCCAAGTTGACATACCTGATCGAATGTGCGCACCGAGTCGTCTTCCAGTTCATCAAAGATAACAATATGCTGAAGACTCGTTGGGACATTTTCATCCCACTCCTTGATCTTCTGCAGCTGTCTTTCGCTGGATACGCAGATGATCTTTGCCCCCGAATCCCTGACAATGTACTCCACCTGTCCGGACGTCGACGTTGCAAACATCGGCACGGTGACCCCACCGCCAGCAAGAATTGCCAGGTCGGTTATTGCCCATTCCGGACGGTTTTCTGATAGCAGTGCAACACGATCTCCTTTCTGCAAGCCAAGTTCAGTCAACCCTAAGCAAAAATGCTTGATCCGCTCTGCAAGCGATGTATAAGAGATGTCCTGATACTCCTTGTCAACTTTGTGAGATAATGCAGTCTTCGAGCCATGTTGCTGTATGGTATTTTGTACCATTTGGTTGATTGTTATTGTATCCATGACCAACCTCCTTGTATTCGGATTATGGAGAATCCGGGAAACGTTTCCGTAACTATCTTTCGTCTGTTTCGGTTACTAAAAAAAATTGATACTCACAGCACTTGTCAGCTAGCTTTCGCACTGATGCGCATTATACCCCCACAAATAAAAAAGGGTCAACTGGAAAATGAAAAAATGTTGGGACGTATGAATTACGCATTACTCCTTCCATTCCTCCTATCACCTTTCACATCATGAGTGACATACCTATTATACCACACCAACTGGCGCTTGAGCATATCCAACTGATGGCGTGGTTCCTCAATGCCATGTCCCTCACGAGGATATTTGACGAATACTGTTTCAACACCGGCAGCTTTGAGTCCAGCGTAGAATTCTTCCGACTGTGGCAAAGGAACCCGGATATCTTCCTCACCGTGCAGGATGAGGGTTGGGGTTTGGGCACGATTCACATGGTTGATTGGCGACCGTTCACGGTACAATCCTAAGTTCTGTGATGGAGGGCCGGCAAAGTAGAGCGACATAAAACTCGGAATATCGGTTTGCGCATAAAAGCTGACCAGATTGATGACACCACATATATTACAAGCGGCTTTAAAGCGATCGGTGTGGGTGATAATCCAACTTGTCATGTAGCCACCATAGCTTGAACCGCCAACAATTAGACTGTCAGGATCGGCAATCCCCTCTTCAATCAGAAAATCGACGCCAGTCATGATGTCCTGATAGTCGCCGCCGCCCCAGTCGTTATAGTTCGCCGTGGCGAAGTCATTCCCGTATCCATCCCCGCCGCGGAAGTTTGGGGCAAAGTAAGCAAAACCTTCGCCGCTGAAATAGTGCCATGTCGGCTTGAACCCCAGATCGCGTGAGCTACGGGGACCGCCGTGTGGCTCGACAATGAGCGGATAGTTTTTGCCCGCTTGATAGCCAACGGGCAAACAGAGCAAGCCTTCGATCTCAAGCCCGCCGCTGCTTTGCCACCGAATCACCCGCACTTCGCCAAGCGCGAAGTTTTCTAGCTGCGGATTGAGTTCCGTAAGCTGCTTCATCTCTCCTGTTTGGACAGACCCGACCCAAACATCTGCTGGCGTATACGGCTCACTCCGAGTGCACAAAAATGTATCGCCATCATCGGCGATGGAAATATTCCCAATGACACAATCACCACAGGTGATTTGACGAATTTCGTGTTGCGTTCTTGAAGCGGAATAAAGTTGCCAATGCACCCGATCCATCGCAATGAAGTAGATAGTTTCTCCATCCGGAGACCAGACCGGTAGGTCAGCGTTTCGATCAAGCTGGATGGCGGTCAGATTTGTTGAAACGCCGCCTTCCGCAGAGATGGTGTGAAGGTCCTTCTGCCCATAACCTGCGGGGCTGTGCAAGTATGCAATCTGCCCTCCATCCGGCGACCAACGCGGCGAACTCTCTCCGCCGGTATGCGCTGTCAATTTTCGGACGTTCTTGGTTTCGATGTTAACGATGTGAACAGTCCCGTTAAACATCGTATCATCTGCCTTTGGGGAAGATGTGGAGACAAAGACGATCTGCTTCCCATCCGGCGACCAACACGGCTCGTTGACGTGGAAATCTCCCGTTGTCAACCTCTGAGATTTGTCCACATTGACATTTTCATCTGGTCCTTCCTCCGGCAAATTAAAGAGCAGTTCAGGTTCGTCGTCCAACGTTTCGACGTCAGTAATCCACAGGTGCTGCTGCGTGAAGTCATCTACCCCCATGATCACCCGGTCATCCCCGGCTTTCTTTCGCTTCTCTTCAGCTGTGCTATCCTCCTCATCCTTCAGAAATGCGATCCGTTTCCCGTCAGATGACCATCGCGGATTTGACGCGCCGTTGCTCGTATGGGTGAGTTGCTTTGCCTCACCGCCCGCAATCGGAATCACCCAGATCTGCGTTGTGCCGTCGCTCCGCTTTGAGACAAAGGCAAGCCGTGTACTGTCGGGCGACCATTGCGGCTCATTGTCTCCATTGGGACCATTTGTCAACTGAAACAGTTCACCGCCATCGGTTGAAACCAGCCAAATATGCCCTCGGTGTTCGCTCTTTTCGGCTTCGAGGACTGGAACGGTTCGGACAAATGCTGCCCATTTACCGTCAGGCGAGACCGCTAACCCGCTGACTCCTTTCAGTCCGACAATATCCTCCGGTTGAAGTGTCCTCAATTCTCGACGCTTTTGAATGCTGTCAGTCATGATATTCTTTGCTCCTACTATCAATGGATGTGCGAAAGTCGAGGTGGTTATGGTAAAATATCTTCTGACTTGGGAATGTGAGTTTTATCAGGCCAGTATTGTGAAACGAACAGATCGCCCAATACGGGTGAATCTGATGCCCATGATACCCCATTTTTCAGAGATTTTCAAGTCCCGATTTTATCAAGGACGCCGAGAATCAGAGCCTCTGTTGAACAGTTTGAGACTGACAACGATAGCGATCTCATCCGAGAATATCAAAAAAGGGGAAGGTGGAGAACACAAACTCCGCCAATAGCTATGAAAAACACGGCTGGAGACGCTCTTTTTGAGCTTGCACAACTAGAAAATGACCAGATTAATCTGGCTAAGGGTGCCCTCCTGATTGCCAAAAATACCTATGTCGATTTGGACATTGAGGTATATCTACAACGATTGAATCAGATGGCTGAAGAACTGCAATCACAGATTGGTACGGAAGCGAATACGAATGACCAGATTAACCACTTAAACCGCTATCTATTTGAGAAGCAGGGATTCGTAGGCAGCAACCAAGAAAATTATTACGACGCACGGAATAGCTATCTCAACGAAGTGCTTGAGCGTAAAGTAGGTATTCCAATTACGATTTCAGTTGTCTATATGGAGATTGGCAAGCGGATTGGATTGCCGTTGGTAGGAGTCGGTTTCCCCGGACACTTTATCGTCAAGCATCGGGATCTGGAAACCGTGATTGATCCGTTTGAGAAAGGGCAGATTTTATCCGATGAAACTCTCTCCGAAAGGTTGACGCAGATTTTCCGTGAGCCTGTGTCGATGCATCCGCGGTTTCTGCAGGCAGTTACTAATAAAGAGATCCTCGCGCGGATGTTACGGAACCTAAGACAAATCCACTTCAGGGAGGGAGAGCATCGGAAAGCAGTCAGTGCTGCCGAGCAGATCACATGGCTTGCCCCTCAATCCGCACAAGACTATCGAGATCTCGGCTATCTATACTATCAAATCAATGCCTACGGTAAGTCTCTGGCTGCCTTCAATACCTATCTCCGTTTATCGGATGAGCCACCAGATCAGGAGGAAATTTCTAGGAATATCCGCGTCTTAACCCAACAGATTGCTAAACTAAATTAGTCCTGCTAAACTTACGCGTGTGAACCTCCGTGTGATTTAACCTTTATGCTCTCTCATGAAGGACAATTGACGTACTCCCAAAGCTAAAGCATTGGGATTCTTACACGCTGTGTTAGCCCCCGATGATTCGGGATTAAGAAGCGAGTTTAGATAGGTGTGGGTTGAACCGGACACCTATCGGGGACGCCATCGCCCCAACTACGGGACGAAAACTAAATCCCGATACTTTGTTCCAGAGGTTGATAGCACCCACACCGTCTCGGTGATACTCAAAGCCACAATGGTTGCAGTGATAGTTCCGGTTAATGGGCTTCTTTCGGTTGCCGCACCGTGGACAAGTCTGAGAGGTGTATGCCTCAGATACAAACTTGACTTTGAGTCCTGCCAGTTCTGCCTTGTAGCATATCATTGACTGGAGACGGGCAAACGCCCATTGGTGAACCTTCTGGTTAGACTTCTTACTAAATTTCGCTCGCTTACGAATGCCTTTGAGTTTTCCTATCACTATCGTATCTGCCTTCGCCTTTAAGCAGTCAGATATAAATCGAGATGTGATTTTATGTTCGGCGTCCTTCAGTTGAGCGTTTAACTTCGCAAGTATCTTGGTCTTGATTCGTTTGAGACGATACCAGCGATGACTCCGCTTGACACATCTATCCAGTTTGGATTGGATATATGCCTTAAACTTGTTGATATACTGTTTGATAGCCCGTAACGCGCGACCATTGTAGATTATGGTATGTTGTCCATCATGAGAGACTATCGGGTGAATCTCGCCCATATCTATGGCAACAGTTTTACCTGTTTCACGTTTGGGAGGGGTGTGGACTTTGTAGACCAATGAGAAATAGTAGCTCCCTCGTTGGAAATACATCTCCACATAGACCGGTTCTACTGTGGATTGAAGCGTGATAGCCGGGTTGCCTTTACCGTTGGATAATCTCAATACACCGTCTCTGAGTGAAATAGCACTCGACTTCCAACGCACCTTGAAAAAGTGGGGGGTACGCTTAGGAGGCTTCGCTTCAGGGTTCGACTGAACAGCCCGGAAATAGGACTTGAGAGAATCGAAGTAGCTCTCAATTATCGCTTGAATCGTCTGACTATGGAGATGGTAGCCACGCAAGCGCATATACTTTTGGACACCACCTTGAGATAACCAAAAGCCTTTTTTACGCTTGACCTTGCGAATAAGGGAAACTACCTTGGAGTAGACGCGGCCTGATTCACTGGCAAGCATATCCAATTCAGACGTTGGAAACACTTTGATTTTCTTGGTAGTGTACATGGGGAGGGGCTTTCCGTCTGTCGTCCGCTATACCGAAGAGTGTAGGGGACACCACCTTGCAGTGGTGCGATATTCCCCTACCGAAAGACAAATCAACCATATCATATCTTGGCTACAAATTCAAGGAAAAACAGGGCTAAACCATAGCTTATATAGGCTTCGCCCCAACTGCTCCAAACCTAAAGGATTGGGCTTTACGGGCTAAAGCCCCACTCGGTAAAGATAGGAACAAGGAGAAACTGCATGGAACGTAAACTCCGTTTTGCTGTGATTGGTGCCGGTAGATTTGCAGAGGAGTGCCAAATCCCCGGCTTGCAGCGTCACCCCAACGCAGAAGTTGTCGCACTGTGCCGTCGCAACCGTGATTTGTGCGAGCAAACCGCACTCAAATTTGGTGTTCCAAAGGTCTATACAGACTACGCAGACGTGCTCGCCGATGACACAATCGATGCAGTAACAATTGTAACACCAAACGTCTTCCACTATCCCATTGCGATAGAGGCACTCCAAGCGGGAAAGCACGTTTTCTGCGAAAAACCGTTAGCAATGAACGCTTCTGAGGCGCGTGAGATGTACGACATCGCCGAAGCCTGCGGTAAGATCCATCAGGTTGCTTTTACATTCCGCTATACGCATTGCCTCTATAAATTGCGCCAAATGTTCAAAAATGGCAAGATTGGCAAGCCCCTTTATGTTCGCGTTCAATGCGATGGCTGGGGTGCGCTGCAATCATCGGCAACGGCAGCATGGCGCAACCAAAAAAGCCTTTCTGGCACCGGCATTCTCGGCGATATGGGATCACACTTTTTTGATGCGATTCGGTGGGTATGCGGCGATATTACACAGGTATGCGGTGTGTTGCATAACGTGCCGCGTGTACGACCACATGCCAGCACAGGCGAACCGACTCCAATCGATACCGATGATCTTGCTGCTGCGTGGTTCGAGACCGAATCTGGCTTGAAAGGTCAATTTTTCGTCAGTAGCATTACGCCGCCACGGCCAGAAAACAAATATATTGAGGTCGTCGGTGAGGAAGGGGTGCTGTTCGCTTACTTAAGCCGTGGTCAAGAGGAGGGTTTACGGTTTCGCCATCGGGACGGTGATTGGGAGACGATCGATTTGCCGCCCGAAGCTGCCGAAGGCAAACCACACGCTTTGGGGCGAATGATGGGCTGCTTCGTCGATGGAATTCTCAGGGGAAAACTCAATTCGGATCGAGATCCCTCTTTCTTTGACGGCTGGAAGGCACAGTCAGCGATTGATGCTGTCGTGGAATCTACAGAGCAGAAGAGATGGATTGAGATTGGAAACGGGAAAAATGATTGATGAGGTGTGATAGGGGTAGGTTCATTTTTTTCTTGACCGAATAGTCAATTTGGCATACAATTAATTATGCGTTGGTAACATTGAGAAATCTCTAAGTCATTCGGGCGATTTCCGCGTTTTAACAGTATACACAAGGTTACGACACAAGCACCTTATTTTTTCGCAAGATTGTTCTGCGTAAGTAACCGGTGGATGACAAATCGATTGGTTTTCGTATATTTTGCCAGTTAGAGACTTGTCGCGCGAGCATCCCTCCAGCGCCAATCTACCGATTAACAAATTATCTGCACCATTAACACAAGCCTGCTTGAGCAGCCCATGCAAAATAATGCAAAGAATTACCCAACTGTTAACGCAAACTATTTTTGGAGGTAACAAATGAGTGCCAAAAAAACATCAGGGGCTTTGATGACCTCGGTGATTGTTCACGGAGTCGCCTTCTTTATCACGGGTATCTATCTCGTTACCCAAACCCAGCAGTTCAAAGATTTAGTCGGTGCCGAAGTCCTACAGGCAAAGGAACCCCCCAAACCTCAAGTTCGTAAACCGGTCATCAAGCCGGTGGTGAAGCCAACCGTTCCAACCACAAACACAGTGGTAGTTGAGCAAGTTCAAGTCCAACCTAGAGTAACAACAGCGGCGGTTGTGCGTCCGACCTCCGTTCAACCACAAACCGTTTTGGAATTTTCCAATAAAGTGGTGAAATTGGAAGCTCCTATCAACCCGAACGTCCCTAAGGTGGTCAGCGCTAATGCGCCAGTGCCGCAAGTTGTGACACATGCCGACTTGCCCGTTTCTGACGCGCCAGGGGCGTTGGCATTTTCCGCACCTGTCGCAACAGCTCCAAGTGCCGCACCCTCTAACATCGGCCGTGGTATTGGCGGCATTGTGCAGGTAAAGGTTGCCTTTGCCCGTCCGAAGGGACTCGCTATGGTCGAACATGTTGGTGCTGCTCGCGATGCTTTGAGCGATGTTGTTGAGAACATTACACTCGGTAACGTTGAGGTGCCTCCATTGCCACGTGGCGAACCCGGTGGGCGTGTTGTTGGTCGTGGTGCTGACATCCGCGGCGTCTTCCGCTTCACGCGTGTCCGTCACAGTCTTGCTGACTGGTGGGCAGATGCGTCCTCACTGAACGCTTTTACCAAATGGCTCAACGAGCGCACCAAAATTAAGACTGACATGAACGTCGAAGGCGGCGCGTTGAAGCTAAACGACGCTAACCTGATGAAATGTCCGTTACTCTTCATGACGGGACATGACCCGGCACACGTCCGTTCCAAGAACCTAATGGGTCGCCAATATGGCGGCGGCAAGATGGACAGCCGATTCTCTGAAACAGAAATGTCTCAGTTGCGGCGATATCTTGTCGAGAAAGGCGGTCTCCTCGTCTTTGACGACTGCGGTATTGACGCAGCGACGCAAGCGATGCCTCGCTTATTCTTGGCACAGATGCGCTATGTAATGCCAGAATATCAGGTGCAACGGATCCCAAACGAACACCAAATCTACGATAACTTTTATGAGATGGGTGGTCCACCGACTGGATTCGACATTTTCTGGTGGGGATCCCGTCCAGGTAGACGAAACTTCCTTGAAGGCATCTCCGTTGGCGACAAAATTTCGGTCATTTTGGTTCGCCGTGACTATATGTGTGCGATGGAGTCGGTCAGCTTACCAACCCGCTCTGTCAAATACTCTCCCGGCGTCTATCGTTTCATGACCAACGTCGCAGTTTATGCCCTGACAAGCGGCGCAATTTCGGACTACTCAGGTTATGTACCAGAAGATAGAATGGCAGCGCGAAAGCTGCCGACTGAAGCACCAGAGGCAGCAAAAATTGGAGCACTTGAATAGAATCTGTTGATTCGGACACCTATCGAATCAATCAACCCTAAAAAGCAGCCATTCACGTGGCTGCTTTTTTTATTGCCTTTTCAGCTAAGAAGGAGATTTGTATGGAAGCATACAAAGCACAGTTAGCATTTTCAGAGGCACAGTTGCGCCCACTCTATATCGAAGGGTACACCGACCAACTCAGCTATGGACCGGGTGACGAGATCGGCTTCCATATCTCCACAAGTGCATCGGAGTATTCCTTGGAAATTGTGCGTGTCGGTGTAACCCGTGAGGTGGTCTGGCGTGAGAAAGAACTCCCCGGATCTGCGTATCCAATTCCAGAGAATGCATCATCGTACGGCTGCCGCTGGCCCACGAGTTTCCAGCTGCGTGTACCGGATACATGGCGGAGTGGATATTACGAAGTATCAATGCGAGTAGAGGATAACGGGGCGGATTTCACATACAGAAACCGCCGAACCGCTGCAGGAACGATGCACTTCGTCGTGCGGTCCCCACAGCCGGGACGTGATACGAACATCCTGCTTCAACTGGCGACGAACACCTATAACGCGTACAACAACTGGGGCGGATATAGCGTCTACGGTTATCACGGTCACAACAACGTACAAGGGCATCGTATCTCTTTTGACCGACCAATGGCAGGGCTTTTTAGCAGATGGGAGTCGTTCTTTGTGGAATGGGCGGAACAGAATGGCTACACACTCGATTACGCCGCCAATAGTGACCTTGAGTTTCACCCAGAAATTTTGAAGGGGTATCGATTGGTGTTGAGTGTCGGTCACGATGAATATTGGTCCGAAGGGATGCGAGATAACCTAGAGGCATTCATCGCTGACGGTGGGAATGCAGCGTTCTTTAGCGGAAATTCGGTCTGCTGGCAAGTCCGTAATGAAGACGATGGACGCGCCTTAACCTGCTGGAAACAGTGGTACAATAATGATCCTATTTACAAGACAGGCGATTATCGAACCCTGAGCACCCTGTGGAGCCATTACCTCGTCGGTCGCCCTGAAAACGAATTGACCGGTGTCGGTTTTCTCCAAGGCGGCTACCATCTCAGCCACGGTCAGTTCATGGATGGTTCAGGCGAATATACAGTGCATCGCCCAGACCATTGGGTTTTTGAGGGAACAGATCTCAAGCAGGGAGATACATTCGGCGGTATGCACACCATCGTGGGCTACGAATGTGACGGATGCGAATTAAAAATTGTGGATGGGCTTCCTGTCCCTACACATCGGGATGGCACTCCCGATAGTTTCCTCATCCTTTGTACCGCCCCGGTACGTTGGCATCCAGATGACTGCGAGTGGTACGAACGTTGGGATAGAGGTCGCACCGGCGCTGCGACGATGGGAATTTATACCCGTGGGGGAACTGTTTTCACCGCCGCTACAACCGATTGGGCGCACGGACTACAAGGCGGCGATCCAATCGTAGAGCATATCACACAAAATGTGCTTAATCGGTTATCTCGTTGAATCCATTGGGTTTAAAGTCTCCCCCGATGTCCTCGCTCAATGGCTTCGCACAGTTCCATTGTCCTCACCGCCTCTTCTAATGGACTCCAAGGGGTGGTATCGTTCAGGATGCAGTCGGCAAAATGGCGCGTCTCGTTGAAGTCGGGCCCACCGACAGCGTCGAGGTCAAGCGGTTCCTCGCACAATACTCCGTCTAAGTAAAGGGTGATGTTCGGTGTCCGTGTCAAGTCGAGGTATGCCGACATATCTTCAGCGTGGACCTCTGCCGACTGAATCCGGTAACCGACCCCGTAGTGGCTCATCATCGTGCCGTGACAACCGTTGTCAAAAGAAATGACGGCGTTGTAACGGGGGGTGCCTCCTCGCTTGCCGTGCCACGAATGACCGTACACCTCTACGACATTTGCCGCTTCAGTCGGGGTGCGTCCTGCCATCCAGCGGAGTAGATCGACATGATGAATCGCATCGCAGGTAATCTCCGGTGGCGCAACTCCACGCCAATTGGAGCGCTGTAACCCCGATGGTGGTTTGTGATAATTTGCAGCGACCTGTACCGCCCCACCACGCTCCTGTAGTAACTTTCGCACCGCCAAGACCTCCGGCTTGTAACGGCGATTGACAGATAGAATCGCTTTGCCTTTACTCTTTTGGGCAGCGGCGAGCATCTGCTGTGTTTCTCCGACGTTCATCCCCGGCGACTTCTCGACCGAGGTATGCAGGTTACGCCCCAAACACTCCACCACAATCGGCAGCAGATGGCCGGGCAAGGTAACAACATAAACGACATCTAGGTCAACCTGATCCAGCATCTCGCGGTAATCACTGAACGCAGATTCGGGTTTATGGGTGAGTTTTGCCTGCTCTAGTCGTTGGTCGTCAATTTCTGCAACTGAGATAAGCTCCATCCGGGATTCATCTTTAATCATCGCAAAGTGCCCTTGCGCGTGCCCACCGCAGCCGATCACACCAACTTTCAGATCCGCCATTGTATAACTTTCTCCTTTTTTGTTAAGCTCTATCCGCTTGCGTACACTGTTATCAATTTATGCCCTAAGAAACGTAGGATGATTGCCTTCTGCAGCCGTTCTGGGAGCGGGAGGCAATCGCCGGTACGCGTTAGACGCTACCCACTTTCAAAACAGAGGGGCGATAGTATTCACCGCCCCTCCTAGCATTGATAATGAGATTTTTTGGACAGCCTCAACTGAGTCTAAAAGAAAAACGGATTTGACCACGCCTTCTTGCCGGTCTCATCGGTAATCTCGACGCGAACGTACTTGATACCGCTCGGCAATTCATATGTTGCCTCAGTCAGTGCCTCGCCTTCGGGGGCAACGATACGCTTTCCACGACTGCGTTGAGCTTTGAAAACGATGGACTGTGCAGGTGAACACTTGACGGAAACGCTCTTTTTCTCTTCGCCTTCGTCCACCACGTCCAGATCGATTATCTCCGGTCCGAGGGTCGAATAGAAAGCACCGGTACGAAATCCTGTCATAATCGCATCGGTGGTGAGCTCAGGTGCTTTCACCATGACCCAACCGTGGAAACAGTCGTGCTCCGTGCCGTGTGCGTCGTCGGCAGCGATGCCGAAAACGGGGCGACCTGCCTTGTCCAGTAAATCGTCCCAAGCTTGCTCGGAAAAGCCTTTACCGATACCCATGCAGGTGTCGTTGTAGACCTCAACCGCAAAGTATCCACTCAGTGGTAGATAGTCCAATAGCGTGTGGCCACACCAGTAGGGGTGGCAGAGCACCGCTGCGCCCCCCTGCCGGTTTATCTCTTCGATTACGGCGTTGGGATGCAGTTCAGCACAGTTGATGCGCTCATGGAGGTTTATACCGACGATATGATATGTGTCGCCGCCATAAGGGTTGTTGGGATGAACTTCACTGCCAGAGATTGCCAAGAAGCCATCTCTACTGTGGGAGGAAACATCGTTGACCTTTCGATGGTCAGTCAGCACTAAGAAGTCGTAGCCTGCTTCACGATAAGCTGCAAAGCGGTCTGCCATCGGCAGCCTGCCGTCCGACTCGGTACTATGGCTGTGAGTATTGCCGCGATACCACTGTCCGGACTGTTTGAAGGGATTAACGTTTGACATAAAAAGTCTCCTTGCTAGTTTCGACAATTTCGGTTGAGTACTTGTATTTTAACACACTGCTTTCAAAACGAAAATGAAAAAAACGACTCAAAACTACCGAAAAAAAAGATTTACGATCAGGGGGCAGTCGTGTAAAATATAATTAAGGAGATTGGCATAGATGAAGACGATTATTATCGGTGCAGGACGTGGCAGACGACTTATGCCATTGACAGAGGATACACCTAAGTGTTTCGCAGTAGTTAAAGGTAAACGTATCCTCGACTGGATACTTGAAGCGTGGCGCGGGGCAAATGTGACGGATATTGTCTTCGTCGGTGGGTATCAGATTCAACGCATCCAAGGCGATTATCCTGCCTTCCGTTTTTACCATAACACCGATTGGCAGCAGAATAACATCTTAGTCTCACTTTTTCGCGCCGAAGCTGAAATGGACGAACCTTTTGCCTGCACCTATGCGGACATTATTTACCGTCCTTGGGTAACACAGCAGTTAATGGAGACCGCTCATGATATTACGCTCGTTGTCGATACCGCTTGGCGAGAGCGTTACGCAGCACGGACGCTCCACCCCGAAGACGATGGTGAAAAAATCCTCGCAGACGGAGCGCGAGTCACAAGAATCAGTCGTGACATAGCACCTGAAGCTGCACATGGTGAGTATATTGGTGTCGCAAAATTTAGCCAACGCGGGGCGCGTCTCTTGCGGAATTATTTCCACCGAGTTTGTCACGAATATAGCGGTAAGCCCTTTCAGGGCGCAGTCTCTGTGCAGAAAGCGTATCTGATTCAACTCTTTCAGGAGATGATTGAGCAGGGTGTGGAAATTCACAAGATAGATATTGCGGGCGGGTATTACGAGATTGATACCACGCAGGATTATGAGATTGCGAATGAAGTGTGGTAGGGAAAATCGGTAAATTAATGAATCAATGCAAATCCAAATTGCTAACTCTAATTTTTCAACCTAGAAACTCGACTAAATCTGGTTCCGATTGCTAGGATGTTCTGCAGCAATGAGAGGAGGTTCCGGATGCGTTTTTTTAATACGGCAGGGCCTGTCCGGAGCGAAGATCATTATTGTTTACCACCGCTGACCCGATGGGATCTGGAGGAAATCCTGCTCCTCATCGACCAGAAGAAATATTTTGTACTACATGCCCCAAGACAGACCGGCAAGACTACTTGTCTGTTGGCATTGATGGATAAGATTAATCAACAGGGAAAATACCGATGCTTATATGTCAACGTCGAAGGGGGACAATCGGCCCGAGAGGACGTCAGGCGCGGAATGCAAGCAATTTTAAGTGAGGTGGCTTCCATGGCGCGGGATTTCTTGGGCGAGGGGTTTGTGGAAGATATTTGGCCAGAGATTCTAGAAAAAAATGGAGCACATGCGGCTCTCAACGAGATACTAACTCGCTGGACGCAAGTGTCCCCAAAACCGCTTGTTCTTCTGATCGATGAAATCGATTCACTGATCGGTGATACGTTAATTGCCGTTTTGCGACAACTGCGAGCCGGGTATTTCAAGCGGCCGGCATCATTTCCACAAAGCATCCTGCTCTGCGGTGTGCGAGATGTGCGCGATTATCGAATCCATTCGGAGAAAGAGAGAACCATTATCACAGGTGGCAGCGCATTTAACGTTAAAGCGGAATCGTTGCGCCTAGGAGACTTTAGCCACACAGAGGTGGAAACCCTTCTCAATCAGCATACCGAAGAGACTGGACAGGTGTTTGAGAAGGCCGCCCGTTTTCTCGTTTGGGAATTGACGCATGGGCAGCCTTGGTTGGTCAATGCCCTCGCCTATGAAGTTTGCTTCAAGATGAAAGCGAACCGCGATCGCACAGAAACCATTACCGCCGAGATGATAGCACAAGCCAAGGAACAACTCATTTTACGACGTGAGACGCATATTGACCAGCTAGTAGATAAGCTGTCTGAAGAGCGTGTTCGACAAGTAATCGAGCCGATCTTGGCAGGAATGGATGATCCGAATCGCATCGCCACAGACGATGTCCAGTATGTGCGCGATCTTGGATTAATACAGACAGAGGAAGGGCAGTTGAGCATCGCCAATCAAATCTATCAGGAAATTATTCCTAGAGAGCTCACCTTTAGCACCCAATTGACCATCACGCATCAACCCGCGTGGTATATTCAGACGGATGGGCGGCTTGATATAGACAAACTTCTTTCTGCTTTTCAGCAGTTTTTTCGGGAGCACTCCGAAAGCTGGATACAGCGTTTCGATTACAAGGAGGCGGGACCACAGTTGCTGATGCAAGCGTTTTTACAACGGATTGTCAACAGTGGGGGGCGTGTGGAAAGGGAGTACGGACTTGGACGGAGGCGAACGGACCTACTGGTGATTTGGCCGTATCCGGGGGGTGTCCAAAAATCGGTCATCGAACTCAAAATCCGTTATGGCACTTTTGAGAAAACGCTGGAAGAAGGACTTTCCCAGACATGGGCGTATATGGATAGCTGCGATACAGAAGAGGGACATCTGGTAATCTTTGACCGAGATGCGGATAAGGCGTGGGAGGAGAAGGTTTTTCGTCAGTCAGCAAGCCATCGAGGAACAGCAATCACGGTTTGGGGAATGTAGCCTGTCGCAAAATAGCACCTATGATGAAGGTTGCGATGAATCTTGGCACTTGTGAGAAGAACTAGAACAGGAGGATTCTTGTGCAAATTCTTAATCTCGAATCAGGAACACCTTTCCGGATGGGAAAGGGAAAAAACTGGCGAGTCGTCCATCCCGATATGGGAGCAACACAGATAACCCTTAACCACGGACAACATGCGCCCGGTCAGGAGTTCACACAACATCTCCACGACGAATCAGAGGATATGATTGTGGTACTTGAGGGCGGTGGTCATATCCGTCAGGGGGATGTTTACACACCAATTATTGCAGGTGATGGTATCTTTGTACCGGCGCGTGAGGTTCATGGCACTGTCAATACGACAGATCAACCGGCGCGGCTCATCAGTTTTCAATCTCCACCGGATATGGCGTTGTACCGCGGTGAACGGGATCACCCCAACAATTCTCCCACACCGGAATCGGGGCATCGAAGCGGTGTACAAGTGATTCCGATGGCAAAAGCGGGGCCGGTGTTCGGTAAATCGGGAGACTGGCGTAGTGTTGTTTCTCCGGAGAAGGGGAGTCAACATCTGTCGCTCGATTACGTCCAACTCAATGTCGGCGAAGCGTTCACGCATGACCCCCTCAGCGCAGAATCAATTTATGTGTTGATTGGAGGGGGCGCAACGGTACAGACGAATGGAGAAACATCAACGCTTGGCTTGAGAGACGTGATCTTTCTCAACCCTGAAGACACCTTTTCGTTATCACAGACTGGCAGCGAACCGACCACGCTGCTTCATTGTTGGGCGTTAGCAAAATAGGTAATCAAAGAGTAGAAATAGGGAAACAAATTTATATTTTGAGACAAATTTGCCGCAACGTCTATCAAACTAATGCAATCATGTTTTACGTTTTACGCACGGAGTATTACATATGAAAGAAGAAGCTGGTGATCTGGCGATTAGCCGGCAAGGTAGTCAGGTTATCACGAAGAACAATCTATTCCAAATCAATTTTGATCTTTCCAAAGGAACATGGAACTACATTGACAAAACGGGCTACAGTATCATCAGGGACGCATACACAAAGATTATTTTGCAAGATGGAACAGTCCTAACAACACTGGATCCGGGAGAGTCGGAGTTTATTACAAGTCCTACCACTGAAGATGAATTTGGCGTTTACCAACCAATTACATTTTCGCACCAACCCAAAGGCCACGGGGTGCAGACCCATCTCTATCTGAAATGTTATCCCAAGAAGCCTTATGTTGTATTAACTGTCGGCGTAAAAAACACACACGACGCGCCGATCGCCTTAGAACAGATCTCCACCATTGACGTTTCACCTCACAACGGTAAGGGAAAAGGCGGTGTCTATTTAGGAGGGGCGCCATCGGGGTATCATACTTTTCTGGACATGAATACACCCACAACGTCTGGACTTAAAGAGATCCACGATGGGTTTCGCATCAATGAGGATGCATCTACCACCTCCTGTTACAACGGAGTTCTTTACGACACGGAGAGCAAGCGATCCCTCGTTTTCGGTTTTTTGAGTTTTCAGAAATGGTGGTCTGCTGTCCAAATGGGATACGATGGAGGCGTCCAACGAGGTAAGGAAGAAAACCATGGCGTGAACCACTGGACACTCTACCATAAGTGTGAAAATCATATCTGTCGTCAAGGTGAGGAAGTCTACGCTGAACCTGTTTATCTGAACTTTGCACATCAGGGATGGGAGGCATACAATCAATACGCCGAGATGGTCAGACACCGTGTGAAACCAAAATCGCTAAATCGTGTTTTCTCAGGTTGGTGTGCTCAGGATAGTGAGGACGAGACGATAAACGCCGCGCAAATCTCCAAACAGATTGAACAAATAACCAAAAACCGATTATCTGATCCATCAATTCCCGGCGGATTTGAGTATGTCCAGATCGGAAAAGGTTGGGAAGCATCAATCGGCAGTTATCAAGCGGATGTGCAGAAATTCCCAAGTGGGATGAAATCGGTTGCTGACCAGATTCATGCAAAGGGCCTAAAAGCGGGTATTCGAATTGCGCCGTTTTGTGTGGAGGCTAATTCTGAACTTTTGCAAGCGCATCCGGAGTACTTTCTAAAAGAACGTGCCAAAAAGAAGCCTGCCTCCATCGTTTTGCCGGAAGATGGAAGGGAGGTCGCATTACTCGATGTATCGCAACCGGGGGCGCAAGCGCATATTCGTGAAAATACCCGAAAGCTAATCGACGAGTGGGGATACGATCTGGTCAAAGCGGATTTACTTGCATATGCAATAGGACCGCTGACAGAACTAAACAACTTCGTGGCGCACAACGCATCGCTCACCGCTGTTGAGCTTTATCGACTCGGAGCACAGCTCCTGAATCAAATTATTGATGAAAATGAGAAGGAGGTTGTGCTTGCAGCGTGCAATACATGTCGAGGACTGAGCATCGGAGACTTTGTGCTGAATGAAACGGCCTCAGGTTATGGCGGCCATATTGGCGCAGGGGGTTGGGAGAGTCCGCAAGGGCTAAAGCCAATTGTCAACGCTCATGCCGCGCATCTTCCGATGTATGGCAACGCATGGACAAATGAGTTTGGCACGCTAACCATTAATGAACCATTGCCCCTGAACGAAGCACTTATTGCACTCACAATGGCAAGCCTGAGTGGCGGGGTTGTCACTTGCAGCGATGACTTTACGGCACTCAAGTCGGAGCGAGCGGAGTTGCTCGCCAAGATTTTTCCGTTAATTGGTGATGCTGCGAGACCCGTTGATCTCTATGAAAGCAAATTTCCGAAAATCTGGAATCTACCAGTGACATCTCCCTACGAATCTTACAATGTCGTCGCGGTTTTTAACTGGACCGATATAAAGGCAGATGTCGATTTTACTCTGGAGTCACTCGGCTTAAATCGATCTCGATATTATCTTGTGCACGATTTCTGGAACCGCGAATTTCTCGGTAATGTCCGAGAGCGGGTAACACTGTTCGATCTCCCTTCCCGTTCTGTTAAATTGCTGTGTCTGCGCGCAGAACAGAATGTACCTCAACTACTCGCTACAGATATCCACCTCACACAGGGTGCCGTGGATGTACTATCCGCCGGCTGGGATAAACGAAGTCAGAGTTTCTTAGTCGCATGCAAACCCCCTAGGCGCAGCAAAGCAACACTGTTCATTCATGTGCCTCAAGGTTACGCTCCTGCCGGAATTGCGTGTTACGGTGCCGACTACCACTTTCGTTGGGACAGACAGATCTATGAAATTGAATTCAATTCAAGCACAGCACTCGTACAGTTCAGCGTTCAATTTGCCAAGACATCGGGATAAAACAATGTCTTAGGGAGATTTCGCTGCGCTCAACATGACATAGAAGGAGGCTCTATGAACTATCCCCAAGTATTAAAGGAACTTGAAGATCTTGTCACCGAAACCTATGGTCTATGGGATCATAACCGTGTCGGATTTCAATGGCGACACTACACATGGAACCACACGATGCGGGTTCGGGCCATGAGCATGGAGCTCGGTAGACGTGAGGGCGGCGATGTCACCAAACTCGAAGTCGCAGGAACGTTGCACGACATCACCAAGCGGTATGACGGTGAGATTTTGTCGGATGAAAACGGCAAACGGGTCGTCAATCACGACGGACTCTGGCTGAATGAACAACTCATGCCGAGTCGAGAAAATCTCGTCACCCGGCTCTATGATGAAAACAGCCTTGGCGGCACGGTTCACCATGAATCAGGAGCAGTTATCACCGAGAAGATACTGGCGATGTATGATTTTGATCAGGACTTTGTTGACGCGGTTCGCGCCATTGTGCTAGCTCACCTGAAGCCGATGAACCTCACCGACGAGCGGTACGATTTTCTCTATGGGAATGTCGAAAATCAGATCCTCTACGACGCCGACACGATGGACCCAAACGTGGGTTATACCGCATTTTTCCGCAATGTCCATATCCACAGCTATTCTGCTATCCGGCGCAACGGCAGGTTCGATCTTGAGGAGTATGCTCAGAGCCTACCTCGCTGGGTCAATTCCAAGCAGGCTTTCGTCGAGCATCTATTGACGGAGTCAGCAAAGGAGGTTGGACAGGCACGGCAAGATCGAAACAAGGTGCTGACAGATCAGATTGCGGCGGAAGTGGAAGATATGGAGACGAATCGAAAATACGGGCTGCTCGGCGTGATTGAATACTTCGTCAGTGATACCGAAGATCCGCACTTTATGAATCAATTGGGGTATCTCAAGGAGCATTGGATCCCGGAGCGTCAGAAATGGCTTGCCGAGGAGGAAACCACGAGTGCGACTCGTGACCGTGCGAGTGAGGCTTTAGATCGGGTGATTGATTTCACCAATACTCTTGAGCGGGAGTATCATGGGGAAATTTGAGGAATACAAACGAGAAGAGAGTGCTTTCCTTAACGATGTCTTATGCAACCGAGGGATTGGGACAACCCAGTCCCTCAACTTCTTAGCCCCTATGAACACCGCTCTATTCTTCAATCAACTGCCTTCCGGCAAACCCGGCATCAATCTCGTGCCAGTACAGGATCGCTTCTTCCCCAGCCCTCCAGCAGAGGTAGACCTCCCTACCTTCCCGAAGGTGAGGGAAGTCGATTAACCCCGGATTTATATCTTTTATCGTGCACCCATAGGACTGGATCTCCTCAATGGCGTCCCGGAATTTTCCTGTCAATTCGAGAAACTGGGGTGTTTTTCGATGCCCACCGTTGTGGCGAATGACCTCAAAGAGCGGAGTCAACTCTGCCCCAAGTTCTTCTAACTCCACCCGAAACTCCCTCAGTTCTGCCAATCTCTTTTCTAACATAGGGATCAACCGGTTCGCTTCTTCTACAGTGAAATATCTCTTTCGTCGCATTGTTTACCCAACCTTTATTAAAAATTAAACTTTGATGCGATTTTCCAATAACAACTTAAAGAAGTGTACATCATATTTCCTAGAATGTCAAAAGAGTTAGTCGGGTGTCGAAACTCACAAAACAATTTGGAGGTTTTTATTATTGCGCATTAGCAGTTATCTGTTCCCCCTCATCCCTTTTTGCACCCTCGTTGGCTCTTTTTTCGTATTCGGAATCGGCATTATTCTGGTGCTAGCATTCTATAGTGAAGCATCAGCCGACGAACACTCGAAAGATGCGAAACCCTATGGAATAGATCGACGGGTTCCGTGGGAAACCTCCCGTGTCGTGGGTGTCCCCGATGCCGCCGATAAGCTCTCAACCTTAGCACGCGAGCCGGAGTCGTTTGTGGAGGCAGGCAAAACGATTTTTAATGGGAAGGGATCGTGCTACTCCTGCCACACACTCAATCCCTCCGCACCGCCCGGCAGGGGACCCGATCTCACCGATATTGGAGTGGGTGCTGCAACCCGAAAACCGGGTATGGGGGCAAAGGCGTATCTCACCGAGTCCCTCTATGACCCAGCTGCATTCCTTGTCCACGGGTACGGTAAGACCATGACACCGGCGTGGAAACCGCCGATTAGTCTCTCGAATTTAGAGATTGAAGCTGTCATCGCATTCCTTCAGAGTCAGGGAGGGGAGGTGGATTTGACACCGTTTGAGCCGCCGGTTGATATACAAACCGTTGCGAAAGAGATGGAGGCGCGTCCACTTATCCATGCCGCAGACACCGAGCGAGGGGCAGAGGTATTCGTCAATGTCGTAAAATGTATCGCATGTCACGATGTCAGTGGGATTGAGAAGCCGGAGGGACAAACGCTTGACGATGGGGTTGAGGTCTTTCCGGGCCCCGACTTAACAGGTATTGCTGCATTAAACAGCATCGGTTATATCGAAGAATCCATTCTGAAACCGAATGCGGAGATTGTGCACGGGTACGGGGTAGCATCTGTTGCAACCGGCGGCGGCGCTCTTCAGGGAACGCTTGTTTCACAGGACGATAAAAAAATTGTCTTGCGTATCGAAGGATCGACGGAACCAACCGAGAAGAGACTCCCTTTGAGCGAAATTGCCCCTGAACCCATTGAAGCGTTGACGGATCTGGTGGAGAAGGGGTATTTTTGGATTCAGGTGACACCCAACAATTCGGAGTCAATCCAAGGAAATCTTGTCCGAGAGGATGAAGAAACGCTTACGCTCAAGGTTGAAACCTCCCCCGAAGGAATACAAACGGTATCAAAATCAAACCTGAAGACCTATGTAACTGTCACCTTATTTGATGGTGAGTCGATTGTCGGCACATTAGTCTCTGAAAACGAGGAGCAGATTGTCTTAGCGACTAATGGTGTAGAACGAATCATTGATAAATTCGATATTGACGAGGGCCCAACCTACAGCCGTGCTTTCGGTAAGCGAATCAGCGTAAAATCCGCGATGCCGGATAACTACGCACAACTCTTGTCGGTTGATGACCATTATAACCTACTCGCATTTCTATCGACACTGACCGGTAAAAGATCAGGGTCAGAGTCCGGACCGACCATATCACTCCGTCCTAAAAGGACATTCACCAAATTTCCGTTGAATCAACCGGTGTATATTGAGCCTGAACCGGGCACTGATCAGTTGCTAGTGATTGAGCTAGGGGGTAAAATTCGCCGTTTCAGAGATGATCCGGGGGCGGAAAACGCCGAATTTCTGATTGATACAGGGCGTGAAACCTACGGCTTGACATTCCATCCAAACTACGAAGAAAATGGCTATCTCTATGTGGTCAGCAATGGACCGATAGGGGGGAAAGTAACCGAGACCAGAAATTACGTCTCGCGTTTTACGGTGGAACGTCAACCACCGTATGGTTGTGATCCAAATTCCGAGCTGATTCTCCTAGAATGGCTGTCGAACAATCACAACGGCGGCGATCTCGCGTTCGGTCCCGATGGATACCTCTACATCCCTGCCGGTGATGGTGCGATGGATTCCGATACCAACCTCACCGGTCTCCCCGGAAGTTACGATAGAGATCCGAAGGGGCAAGATCTCAGTAACCTGCCCGGGACAATCATGCGCATTGATGTTGACCGTCCAGAGGCAGGACGACCCTATTCAATTCCAAGCGATAACCCTTTTATCCACCTTGAGGGTGCACGCCCCGAAATTTGGGTCTACGGGATTCGCAATCCTTGGCGAATCACCTTCGATCGGGAGACAGGACATCTGTGGGCGGGAAATGTCGGGCAGGATCGGTGGGAGATGATTCATCTGGTGCGTCGTGGGGACAACTACGGCTGGAGCCTTTACGAAGGCAGCCATCCCTTCTTCCTCAACCGCAAACAGGGACCTACACCCATTGTCAAGCCGACGGTCGAACACCCCCACTCCGAAGCCCGTTCAATCACAGGAGGCGTTGTCTATTACGGTTCAAAGTTTCCAGAACTGCGGGGCGCTTACGTCTACGGCGACTACGCAACCGGAAAGATGTGGGCACTTCGCCACGATGGAGAGAAGCTTATCTGGCATCGGGAAATTGCTGATACAACGCTACAGATTGTGAGCTTCGGCATTGATCATAACGATGAAATATTAATCGTAGATCTGGCACGGGGTATCTATCAATTAGAGCGCGAACCCGAATCCACAGAAAAGTTTCCGATCCGCTTGAGTGAAACGGGCTTATTTACCTCAGTTAAAAACCATCAGGCCGATCCGGGACTGATTCCCTATTCAGTCAACGCACCGCTGTGGGCGGATGGGGCGCATGTAGAACAATTCATCGCGTTACCGGGTGATTCTCAAATTGAGATGTCCGCTGCCGATGGGGTCGGATGGAGTTTCCCGGATGGAACAGCACTCATCCAAACCTTCGCGCTCGATTTGGAAGCAGGCAATCCTACCTCCAGACACCGGATCGAAACACGGCTGCTGACTCGACAACAGGGTGAGTGGGTGGGATATTCTTATATCTGGAACGATGAGCAAACCGACGCAACGCTTGTGGATGCCGCTGGAAGGGATCGCAGCTTCACTATTCAGGATTCCAGTCTCCCCAAAGACAATCGAGAGCAGTCTTGGCACTACCCCAGTCGAGAGGAGTGTATGGACTGTCATAGCCGTGCCGCCAACTACGTCCTAGGACTCACCACACTCCAAATGAACAAAGTCCACAACTATGGTGCCGTTTCAGACAATCAATTGCGGACGTTGAATCATATCGGTGTGTTCAAGAAACCGTTATCGAAACCGCTAGAAGAATATCCCAAGTTAGTTGACCCATACAACCCCAAAGAACCCCTTGAGGCAAGGGCGCGGTCATATCTACACGCTGCGTGTGCAAACTGCCATGTCCACACCGGTGGCGGTAACGCCCGTATCGTGTTAGATTTCACAACAGAACTAGACAATACCTACAGCGTCGATTTCCGCCCGCAACACGATACTTACGGAATCTCCGACGCGATGCTTGTCGCGCCCGGCGATCCGGAACGTTCAATTCTTTACCAGCGCGTCGCTCGACGGGGCAAGGGTCAGATGCCGCCTCTGGCAACCTCGCAGCAAGACTTACAAGCGGCGCAACTATTATACGATTGGATTTCACAGATGAAACCAAACTCTGAAAATCAGGGGCGTTAGGACGGAACAACCGAGAAGGGCAACCACAAGGGTTGCCCCTACAATCGCCATCGAAAGGGAGGAAAAACATGGAAAATCAATACCGTGCCTGCATCGTCGGCTGTGGCAGGATGGGCGGGACTATCGACGAAGAGGTAGGAGGAGGTCGACATCCGGCTTTGCCCTATTCTCATGCCGCTGGATATACGGCTTATGAGCGGACAACCATCGTTGCTGCGTCAGATGTCGTCGAAGAAAAGGCAGAATATGTCTGCTCGAAGTGGAACATCCCCAAACGATACGCAGATTATCGGGAGATGATAGAGAAAGAAAAGCCGGATATTATCAGCGTAGCGACCCGTCCGGGAAACCATGCGGAAATCACCATCTTTGCGGCAGAACATGGGGTGAAGGGGGTGTACTGCGATAAGCCGTTGTGTGCTTCAATGGAGGAAGCAGATGCGATGGTTGAGGCTTGCGAGCGATACGGGATGAAGTTCAATCTGGGAACGCAACGTCGGTACACGCCGGGCTTTCTCAAGATGCGAGAAATTGTGGAGAGTGGTGAAATCGGCGAACGGCATTCGGTCATCGCCTATTCCGGTGGCTCTGCGCTCTGGGGATATACGCACGCTGCAGACATGCTCCTCTTTCTAGCAGGCGATCCCGAAGTCGAGTATGTTCAAGGGAATGTTGCCGTTGATGACGCAGACTTTGACGATAACCGCACCGACGCGGACCCATCCATCGTTATGGGATACGTCCGATTCAAAAATGGCGTTCACGGGATTAGTATCCCCGGAAGCGCTTATGAGTTTGAAGTAGATTGCACCGACGGCACCGTGCGCTCGTTGAATAACGGGAACGGTTTTCAACTGCGCAAACGGGGCGAGTTCAACGAGATTCTGGACGTTGCGTATCCTCCCTTTGTGCGGAAAAGCGGCACCGTCGGCTGCATTGAAGATATCGTCGAGGCGATTGACACGGGCCGTGAAACAATGGGAAACATCCACCTTGCGCGTATCAGCACCGAAATCACGATCGGCATCGTCGATTCACAGCGTCAAAAAGGCGCGCGAGTCAAAATGCCGATGGAAAATCGGTCGCTATATCTGGGACGATGGTAAGCGAACGCTGTGTTAGACGGTGAACTGAAACGCATAGAGTTTGCAATCGTACATCTGAAAATGCAAACGGATTGGTACGCCTGCAAGTCCGCTGACATCTGATTTTCCTTGGAAACGAACCGGCATGTGGACTGAATTCCCATTGTGTTCATCGGAATCCGCCAACGTATAGTCGTCAATTGGTTTCCCATCAGTAGATTGAATCTCAGCTCGAAGGATACCACCTGCGCTCGTGTCTACATTCAGTGCTAACTGATCTCCCTTGAATATCAGCGGCGGGGTGGTCATCGTCCCACCTTCATAGGGGGTATCCACTGAAATGAAACCATCTAACCGAGAAATAGCTCGAAACAACCCACTCCCTTTCGCATTCGACTTCGGATCAGACTGCTTGGAGTGGTCAAAGTTAGACCCCTTGTAGTAGTGCCACAGATCGTCTCCTACCCTCACGATGCCGGGCGCTGCGTAAATCATCCGTGCCGAGAGACTCCCCCATGCACCAAGCCGCAGAAATGGCTTTCGCCCCCCAGCGTAGGACCAGTTAATTCCATCTCGACTAGTCAGCAGCCGCACATCACAGGTATCCGGAAAATTAATCTGCCGCTCGTTTGGTATCTCCTTGCAATCCCAGTGATACAGGAAACTTGGCATCATAAAGTAGGCATCCTGCGCAAAGGGATACTTCATGCAGCCGTTGGTATAAACATCCACATACGACCCAAGACGTTCACGATAAGCGGGTGGGATTGGGGCGCGGAAATCTTCCGGTGACGCTTGGAACACGATCTCAGTCTCCGACCAATCCTGAAAATCATCCGATTCAACACGCCCAACAGAACGACCTCGGTAATCTTCTGTCTCTGTCCGTGTACGGACGTACCCAATATATTTTTGAAGCCGCTCATCCCAGAAAGGGACGTTCTGCGTATCACAGTGACGGGTATCGACACGCTTGTCATACACTTTCCAGTAGATCCCATCTTCGGAATACATCTGCACCAGACCGCCGGTTTTTCCAGCCTGAATATCCTCCGGAGGAATGCGCTGCATCTTGGTCCAGAGCTTGTAACGTTCTTCGGGCGGACAGGCAGGATTCGTATCTCTGAAAACGGTCGCACCTTCCATCTCACCGCGTGGCGCGTCCGGCAGGCGTGGTGCAACGAGATTGTTTTCCTTTGAACCTTGAAACTCAATAAGGTTCTGATTCAGTTTTGTCCAGTGGATGCCGTCGTCTGATTCTGCATAAGCAATACCTCGTAAGATTTCCGACGACCCTTCCGGCAGAAGCACGTCATACCAAAGTCGAAATCGATCGTCTTCCTTCAACACGGTGTTATAAGCACCGATGACCTCTTCCCACGGTCGATCCACTTCTAAAACCGGTTCGGGTATCTGCTGTGGTGGATTCATCGTGAGGGTTACTCCACTACTTTCAGCGATAAATTTACCATCAATAAACAGCTGTTTTTCTGAATTGACAACGATTGGTGCATCTCTATCTGCCATGTTTTGACCTCCGATTATGTACTGCACTCAAGACCTCTGGACCTAGGGTCAACCGTTCCCACCAATCATGCCTGCGGCACGAAGTACAGTTTCCTGGACGGTGAACTCGTGATCGAGAGAACGGTCCGGCGATTTCTCACCCCGAATATCCGCAATGAACGCGCGAAGGCTTTCGACATAGCGTGGACGATTTTCCACCGGTACCACCTGCCAACCTTCGGCATATCCATCCCGATCCTCGTCGAGGCACAGCCGCAACGCCGGCGGCTCAAGCGGTTCAAGGATTGCGCTGCCGCGTGTGCCGTAAACTTCCAATCGTCTCGACGCTCCAGACGAGACCTCCAGCCCTGTTGACTCTATAACTGCCATCGCGTTCGGATATTCAAAGACAGACGTTGTGTTATCTTGATACCATGGGAACTTCTTGTCTTCGTTCTTCAAAAACGGAGTCACGCGCTCCGGACGCCCCAATAAGGCGACAAAGATGTCGATCAGATGGCAAGCAAGTATAAACATAATGCCACCCTCATGTTCCCCGCGTGAATCCCACAACTTCCATGCATCTTCTGTCGAACCGCCAGACGCTATCCGTCCACGGACGGAGAAGATGTCTCCGAGCTTTCCTGACCATGCCCAATCGAGGATGAACTGAAACCCTGCGTTGTAGCGGAACATATAGCCGAGTTGCACTAGCAACCCTTTTTCCCGGGCGATGTCTAAAACTGTCCGGAACGCCTCCAAGTCATCGCCGGCAGGCTTATCGAGCCAGACATGCTTGCCGTGCTCAAGCGCTTCCCGCGCAAAGCCGAGGTTCTCCGAGACCTTCCCTTGGATAGCAACCCCTACAATCGTTTCATCCTCCAGCATCTCCTCTTTCGAGGAAAACCAGTGTGCATCGGCGAAGGGTGGTCTGCTTCCGAGTGTATTACGGGTGTCCGGTGTTGGCTCAAAGATACCACAAAAATCGACCTCATCGTTCTCCTGCATTACCCGCGCTTTTCCTGATGCATGGTCATGGGATATACCGTACTGTGCAAGTTTAATCTTCATTGAACTCCTCCTCTGAAATTCCAAGTCTTACGATGTCACCGCCTCCGGCGGCAGGTGGCTGATGTTGTTGAGATAATGTAGCTGTCTACGCTCTGATGTAAACGATAATTTACTGACCCCTGTATTGTTGTGGGTGAAACGCGAATAGTTTACATCGGGTGGCAAGCCAAAGAAGGCATCGATCAAACTCCCACCGGAACCACCGTGAGAGACAACGGCAATCCGTTGCTCTGTACCGACGTGATATTCGGTCAAATGGGCAATGAAAGCCAACCCGTTCTCGTGCGCCAGTTGATATATAACTTCAGGGACCGCTCCCTCGTGAAACCGCCAGTCCTCGTGAAACCACCAACCTTGGTCGGTTACATCGTTGGGTAAAACGACATTGGGGCAGATTTCACGGATTTCGGAGCGGGTCAATCCGGGCAGTTGCGAGGTGATTTCATCTCCACGGGGTTCCCAAACACCGCCCCACTCATGAAGCCCAACGAAGACGTGCGGGGAAAGGTCGAGAATCTCGCTGATAATCTGGGCGGTCTGCAAAGTTCTTAGCATCGGGCTACAGTAGAGCCGGATTATGCCCTGATTTTTGAGGGATTCACCGGCCCAACGGGCCTGTTCTACCCCAAGATCCGTCAGCGGTGGATCTGGAATACGTGGGAGTATCCCTTCGTTGTTGGCGGATTGTCCGTGTCGAATTAGGTAAAGTTCCATGACGATTGATTTCCTCCAAATGAAATGATGTTTAGTGTCAGCTCAAAACTATCGCAAGAATCAACGCCATTGTTCTCCTGCATTACCCGCGCTTTTGCTGACGCATGGCCATGGGATATACCGTGCTGTGCAAGTTTAATCTTCATTGATTCCCTCCTTTGAAATTCCAAGCCTTACGATGTGACTGCCTCCGGCGGCAGATGGCTGATTCTGTTAAGACAGAGCAGCTGTTTCCGCTCCGATGTAAACGATAATTTACTGACCCCTGTATTGTTTTGAGTGAAACGCGAATAGCCAACATCGGGGGGTAAGCCAAAGAATGCACTGATTAAACTCCCACCGGAACCGCCGTGAGAGACAGCGGCAACCCGTTCCTCTGTATCGCCGTGATGTTCCATTAAATGGGCGATAAAAGCCAAGCCGTTCTCATGGGACAATTCTGCCATTCCCTCAATGTCCCCTGCAAATCCTTCGTTAAACCACCAACCTTGGTCGGTTACATCTTCGGACAAAACGAGATCGGAGCAGACTTCACGCATTCCAGCACGGTTTAATCCGGGCAGTTGTACGGCAGTTCCATCTCCGCGGGCTTCCCAGATACCACCCCATTCATGCAGCCCAACGAAGATGTGCGGGGGCCGGTCAATGATATCGCTGATAATCTGAGCGGTCTGCAAAGTTCTTAACATCGGGCTAGAGTAGAGTCGAGTAATACCTTCATCTTTGAGGGATTCGCCAACCCAGCGTGCCTGTTCTACCCCAATATCTGTTAGCGGCGGATCTGCAACGCGTGGGCGCCTTCCTTCATTGTTGCTAGATTGTCCATGTCGAATCAGGTAAAGTTCCATAGTAGTTGATTTCCTCCAAGTGAATGAAATTAGCTCATATCGGAAGCAAGTGTGAAACGTGAAAACCATTAGTTCATTAGTTCATTGGTGTTATTATACTATGTTTTAGCACCATTCACATGATAAAATGAGCGGTAAATTTCTGGGTAAAAATTTGGCTTTCGTGATATAATAATTCAGCAAAGAGATTGAAACAGGATTTAAGGATTTTCAGGAGTGAACTCTGCCTTGAAGTTAAGGAGGAATTTATGGCAAGCAAACTTGCTATATCCGGTGGAACACCCGTCCGTGACACGCAACAGGATCCGTGGCCCATTTCGCCCCTAAACGGTGTGGAAGAGTGGGAGTCGGAAATTGAGCCGAGATTGCGCGAAGTCTATTTCAGTGCGACAGAGGGACTGGGCGGTCAAAAAATAGAAGAACTCAACGAGAAATACGCTGAATATACCGGCATAAAATACGCCATGTTCATGCCGCACGGGACCGATGCAATCAGTGCCGCGTTGGCTGGTGCACTCGATCTGGATGGCTTCGGCGATGGTGGCGAAGTGATTATCCCCAACTACACCTTTGTTGCAACGGCAAGCGCCGCCCTCGACCGTAATTGCACAATTGCGTTTGTGGACATCGACCCGGATAGCTTCACAATTGACCCTGCTGCCGTGGAAGCAGTAATTGACCCAAATCGGACCCGGGCGATTTTACCGGTGCACTTAGGTGGACATCCGGCACACATGGACGCCCTGCAACAAATCGCAGATCGGCATGGACTCGCAATCGTCGAAGACTGTGCACAGGCACACGGTGCAGCGTATCAAGGGACAAAGGTGGGGGCACTCGGTAGTGCAGGGGCTTTTAGCTTTCAGTCTTCCAAGAACCTCACTTCGGGTGAAGGCGGGATGGTTACAACGGATGATAAAGATGTTTGTGATCGCGTTTATGCCTTTATGAACGTTGGACGGGCACCGGGGGGGGCACGATGGGAGTACCCGCGCCTCGGCTGGAACTATCGTCCGTCGGAGTATCTTGCAGCACTGCTGATCCCGCGTCTGGGCAAATTGGAGCAACAGACCAAAATCCGAAATGCAAATGCAGCGTATCTCTCAACCGAATTGAAACAGATTGAAGGCTTCACTCCTCCAAAATTGAACCCTTGGGTAACCCAACACGGTTATCACCTGTATTGTGCTAAATACAATCCGGAAGGGTTCGGCGGAGTGCCGAGAAGCAAATTTCTCGAAGCACTAGGCGCAGAAGGGATCCCTTGCTCAAGCGGATATGGCGCGCCCCTTTCACAGGAGGCTGGTGTTGCACATGCGACCCAGAAATATCCGCATCTGATTCGTGAACTTCCCTCCCCCGTCGCGGAGCAGGTGTGCCAAGAGAGTGTTTGGTTGTTCCAGAATCTGCTGCTCGGTTCACGCAAGGATATGGACGATATCGTTGAAGCAATTGCGAAGATTCAACGGGCATGGGCGTAGGAACAATGATCGTTGTTCCCTACTTGACAAATTCTGTTGTAGTCGCCCGATTCATCGGGCATATACATGGAGGAATGTATGAACTTAGAAACTGCAACGCTCGCCGGTGGATGTTTCTGGTGCGTCGAAGCTATCTATCAAGATCTCCAAGGTGTACATGAGGTGATTTCCGGCTATTCGGGTGGTGTCGTTGAAAACCCAACCTATCAACAGGTTTGCAGTGAAACCACCGGCCACGCCGAAGTTGTGCAGATCACTTTCGATCCTGAAGTTATCTCTTACGAAGACATACTGTACATTTTCTGGCGTACCCATGACCCAACCACCTTGGATCGGCAAGGTGGCGACGTCGGCACCCAATACCGCTCTGCGATCTTTTATCATAGCGAGGAACAGAAAGAGATAGCACAAAAATCAAAGGAAGATACCGATGCTTCAGGGTTATGGAAGAATCCGATCGTCACGGAGGTTGAGCAGGTGGACGTTTTTTATCCCGCAGAGGCGTATCACCAAAATTATTTCCGCCTGAACCCCTATCAGCCGTATTGCCAAGTGGTCATTGACCCCAAAGTGCGGAAATTTAGGAAGGCGTTTCGGGATAAACTGAATACGAACTAAATCCACGAATCTACGCAAATCTACGCTAAATAGTCTCTAATAGTGAGAGTTTATTCATGTGGATTCGCGTGATTAGCGGATATTGATTAAATCCTGACTTATCGGATCTACTTTTGCCTACTCCAAAGGAATACTCCCTCTCCCTGCTACACGAAAGGAAACAGATACTTATGAGCACAGAAACTGTCCTTCATAACTATATTAACAATGAATGGCGTCGCTCCAGCGCTAGTGAATATGTAGATGTCACAAACCCAGCGACAGCAGAAGTTCTCGGAGCGGTCCCGCTCTCTCCAGGTGTCGAAGTCGATCTGGCGGCGCAGGCGGCTGCGGATGCGCTTGTCGAATGGCGCCGTACGCCGGCACCAGATCGTGTCCAATATCTGTTCAAACTGAAGAACTTGCTTGAAGAAAGCTACGATGATATCGCTCGTACTATCACGCTAGAATGCGGTAAAACGCTAGACGAAGCGCGGGGTGAAATGCGTCGCGCCATTGAAAACGTTGAGGTCGCCTGTGGCATTTCGACGCTGATGCAGGGTTACAACCTCGAAGATATCGCCACCGGCATTGACGAAATCATGATTCGGCAGCCGGTGGGTGTTTGCGCGGCAATCGCACCATTTAACTTTCCCGGTATGATCACATCGTGGTTTATGCCGTATGCGATTGCCTGTGGTAACACATATATCGTCAAGCCTTCCGAGAAAGTGCCGTTGACGATGCAGAAGATTTTTCAACTCCTCGAAAGTACAGGGTTGCCCAAAGGCGTCGTCAATCTGGTGAACGGTTCCGAAGCAACAGTGAACGCTATTCTGGATAACCCCACCATTAAGGCGGTTAGCTTTGTTGGTTCGACTGCCACCGCTAAATATGTTTACAGCCGGGCAGCAGCCAACGGAAAACGTGCTCAATGCCAAGGCGGGGCGAAGAATCCGATTATCGTCCTACCGGATGCAGATCCGGAAATGACGCGCCACGCAACTGCCGAGAGTGCCTTCGGATGTGCAGGACAGCGGTGTTTGGCGGCTTCGTTGGCGGTCACCGTCGGTGAGGCGCGAGAGTGGTTCACTGAGGCAATGACCGACGTCGCAGAAACGCGAGTCGTTGGCTACGGGTTAGCAGACGGCGTTGAGATGGGACCCGTGATAACGCCCGAAAGCAGATCCCGGATCGAGGGGCTTATCCAGAAAGGATTGGACGAGGGCGCGAAGGCTTTGGTCGACGGACGCAATCCGCAGATCTCCGGATATGAAAACGGAAATTTCGTCCGCCCAACGCTCCTAGGTGATGTGAACCCATCAAGCGAAATCGCTAGGACGGAGATTTTTGGGCCTGTCTTGAGCGCCATCCACGTGGACACAATCGACGATGCAATTTCGCTGGTGAACGGTGGTAGCTATGGGAATATGGCATGTCTATTCACCAGTAGTGGTGCAGCTGCGCGGAAGTTCCGCTATGAGGCTGAGATCGGTAATATCGGAATTAACCTCGGCGTGGCGGCACCGATGGCGTTCTTCCCGTTCAGCGGATGGAAAGATAGCTTCTTCGGGGATATGCACGGACAGGGTAAAGACGCGGTTGAGTTCTTCACACAGAAGAAGGTGGTCGTGGAACGTTGGGCGTAGTCAAGAAAAACGCTGAAACAAGTAGGGAACGCAGATCTGTGTTCCTTACAATTTAGCTAGAAGGAAAGGTTGAGAGATGAAAGATCCAATGCAGCCAATTGATCTCCGAGAAAGCGCACTGCTCGGCATCGAACATATTTGTAACAGCGTGGATCGTGAGCGAGACTGTCGTCCCTATTTTCGCTTCAACCTGATTTCGCCGCCTGTCTGGTCGCAGCACGAAGCAGCCGATACACCACACACTGTCGGCAGATTCCTTCACGCACTCAACCTATGCCATGGAATGGTTGGCTTACCGGACGATACGGAGCTGCTGGAGGGGCTGCGTAAACAGATTTTTGATAGTTGCGATCATGGAGATGGATTCGCTTGGGACGATATGGGCAGCGACTCAAGCCCGCCCTTGGCTTATATGCACCATCAGCGCGAAGCGTTGCTCGCTTTAATCGCTGTCTGGCAGATCTGGGGCGACCCGAAAGCCGAGGGATATGCAAAAGCACTCGTTGCAGCGATGGAGAAAACGACCCGCGCCACTGGCACCTATCCGGGGAGATGTTTGGGACCAGACGGTTGGCAGGAAGATAACATAGCAACAACGACTTCAGAACGTGCAATCGGGGCGCTGATCGCCTACAGCCGCACCTTTGACGATTCGCTTGGGATAGATCTGGCACTCCGCTTCGCCCGCCACGCTCTTGCAGTTAGTTTCGGGGAGAATGGAGAGTTGACCCCAGCCTGTGGGACGCATATCCACTCCATCACCGGGACAATTGCCTCGCTGGCAGAGCTCGGATTGGTCACCGGGGAGCGAGAGTTTACTGCTCGGGCACGACTCATCTTTGATGTGGGGATGCTGCCCTATCGCACCTCAACCGGTTGGGTCAAGGAGAGTGTAAACGCAAAATATGGTCGGGGTGAGGCAAACTGTACCGCAGACCTAATTGAGGCAGCGTGTCTGCTCGGTGCATCGGGCTACAGCTCCTATTTTGAAGATGCAGAACGGATGCTTTGCAACCACCTTCTCGCCTCTCAGATGGATGACCTGTCGTGGGTTGTGGAAAATGAAGGGATGGCGAATACTGAAAGACGGGCGTATGAAGGGCTGCAACGACGGGCGCGTGGTGCCTTCTGCTTCGGTGAACCAAACGGTTTTCATTCCTATAATTCAGATTTGACCGGTGCCGCCTTACAGGGTATCGCAGCCGCTTGGGAGCACATCATCACCTGCGAGGATAACGGCAACGTCCGTATCAACCTGTTATTGTCCCGCGAGCACGAGGCAGTCACAGTCCTCAGCGGTAACACTACTCTGGTGGTTGAAGCGAAACGTCCTATTGAGACGCTGTCCATTCGCATTCCCCCTTGGTGCGAATCTCTTCGGTCAACCATTGATGGAAACGCAATACCGATCACCCGATATCACCTGAAGGTGAGTCAAGTCCGTGAGGGTGCTCAGGTTAAAATGACCTTTGATCGACCACGGTTCCTAACGCAGGAACGTGCCGTGGGGCATGAGAACCCCTATCGGATTCAGTGGTCGGGGAACACCGTGACTGCTATGGACGGGGCAGGAACGCATATGGCATTGTACCCATCATTGGAGCCAGCGGAATAAAAATTACCTTGACCTCCTCCCAATTTTGCGTTATGCTACCTCCCAATGCCGGATACGCGATATTTTTTCCATTCCCGATCGGGTATAACGTCGTCCGGCTGAGATTCCCTGACCGCGACTTACGCACTCTGAATGTTTGAACGCTTATATTGATGCCAAAAAATTCCCCACTTTCCCCGCGTAAACAACTTTATTTTCTCACCGTTGTCCATACCGTCATCGATTCCTACGCGACCGTTTTACCGCACCTACTCCCCCTGCTACTCAAAAAACTCGCATCTCAAACCGCTGCGCGAAATAGCCTCGCAGGGATAATCATTTCGGTTTATAGCACCTTTAGCTCGCTCGGACAGATCTTCTTCGGTTGGGCATCAGATCGATTTCAAACGCTTCACTTCGTGACCTTTGGCGTCGCGTTCACCGCTATTGCTTTAAGCCTATTGGGGATTGCGCCTTCGCTTTTTTTCGCACTTGTGTTGCTGGGGATTGGCGGCTGCGGCGTTGCCGCTTTCCACCCAAAAGCCACCAGCCAAGCAGCAGCACTCGCTAGAGGGGAGAGAGGTTTTGCCATATCAATATTCTTGACGGGAGGAAACATCGGGCGTGGCCTCGGTCCTTTGCTCATCATGTATCTGGTAGTGTACCGTTACGGGTTGGAGTCGATGCCGTGGTGCATGTCCGCTGGGGTACTCATCGCATTGCTTATCCCGAAAATCTTGAAGTCCCCGCCGCCGGCAGCG
This sequence comes from Candidatus Poribacteria bacterium, assembly GCA_965208425.1. GTDB lineage: Bacteria > Poribacteria > WGA-4E > WGA-4E > PCPOR2b > PCPOR2b. The sequence continues at coordinate 6,598,813 of OZ242335.1, forward strand.
GTGAATGTATCATCTCAAGTGGCAGCAGCACCCACAAACGGCTCTGCGAAAGGGAAGAAGCTTTCGGAAGCAATTCGTCCTCACTGGCAACCTCTCCTTGTGCTGTATCTGCTCTCCGTCGTACGCACAATAACAGGAATTGGACTGGAAAATTTCCTCTCGTTATACCTTGATGATTTGCAGTACTCCAACCTCGCACGGTCAGGAGTTATCGGACTGTTTATATTTGCCGGTTCGATGGGCATCATGGTAGGCGGATCGCTCTCCGATCGGATTAACTACTACGGTTTATTGCTATTTTCTTTCATCGCCTCCGTCCCACTTTTATACTTCTCTCTGCATAGCTCAGGGGGCACCTTTCTGACTCTTCTCTTTCTGGGAAATTTTGTCCTCTCCAGTTCAACGACGATTAATATCGTCCTTGCCCAGCGATTGCTCCCTGAACACGAAAATATCGCTTCCAGTTTCATGATGGGTGCAGCATGGAGCATTGGCGGATTGTTGAGTATTCCGGTTGGAATGCTCGGCGACCACTTTGGACTGGCGAGGGTATTGGACGGATTGGTGATGCTTCCATTGATAACCGTTGTGCTGATCCCCCTGCTGAAACAGAAATATGCTAGATAAATCTAATACCACCCTCCGTAATCGGCTTTACTTGTTGACATTTGCCCATGCTGTTGTTGATGCCTATTCTACGACGCTACCCCATCTCTTACCACTCCTGTTCAGAAAACTGGTATCGCAAACCACTTCTTGGAGTAGCCTTGCAGGGTTACTCATTGCCGTTTCTGGGGTGTTTAACTCCTTTAGTCAGGTCCTTTTTGGACAACTTGCAGACCGAGGGCGGACAGCGTACTTCTTGATTCTCGGTGTTGCGATACCTTCAGTTTGTACCAGCTTAATGGGTGTTGTCCCGTCCTTTTTCACGCTGATGTTGTTGCTGATAATTGGCGGTATGGCTGTGGCAGCATTCCATCCGCCGGCAGCTGTTCAAGCAGCGGTATTAGCCAAGCGGGGGAGAGGATTCGGTGTATCACTGTTTATTACTGGGGGCAACGTAGGTCAAGCGATTGGGCCATTTTGCATCATGCTCTTGTTAAACCGCTATGGACTGGAACAGTTAGTGTGGTGTATGATTCCGGGGCTTCTCGTCGCATTACTCGTCGCGAAAACCAACTACTCTCGACCCACCACAGAAGGGGTCGTGACGACAACAGCGTTTTCGCACACCGAATCGAAAAAAGAAACCCTCTGGGTTGCCCTGCGTCCCGAACTGCGTCCGCTCATCGCGTTATATCTAATCACCACCTTAAGAACTGTCACGACAGTCGGGGTGTTGAACTTTCTATCATTGCACCTCGATCAGCAGAATTTTTCAAACGTCGAGCGTTCGGCGGTGCTTTCCCTCTTTGTATTCGCGGGTTCAATGGGCATCATGACCGGCGGTTCTCTTTCAGATCGGATTAACCATTACACTTTGTTGCGCTTTTCGCTGATTGTTGCGCCACCGATTCTATACGCCGCATTGCATAGTAGCGGCGCGCTCTTTTTAATTTTGCTTCTTCTGGGAAATTTTACGCTTTCCACCTCGGTCACGGTCAATATCGTTCTGGCACAACAGCTGCTTCCTAGACATGAAAATCTGGCTTCCAGTTTTGCAATGGGCGCGGCATGGGGAACCGCAGGAATATTGAACTATCCGGTCGGTATGCTCGGCGATCAGGTTGGGTTGCCGAAACTACTAGATGGATTGGTGATGCTTCCACTGATAACCGTTGTGCTGGTCCCCCTCCTGAAACAGAAACAGTAAGGGTAAAATGAACCATCAGATTTGATAACTTTACTTGACCACTTCATGTTTGTGTGGTATAATTTACACTAATAAAATCATCATTAACATCTGTGAACATGAAGAGGGGAATAACATGCAAACCAAAGCTGTTTTCAAGACTGCAAAACCTTATCAAGAAGACGAAATGAATTTGCCTGTCAAGAATTTGGAGGAGGCAATCCCTTTTTACGAAACGGTAATGGGATTTCAAACGCTCTCCAGAAGTGATACACCTTGCAAGTCGGCGGTTCTCGCAAGAGACGACATCCAGATTGGATTGGCGGAGAACGGCGGCGATCCGACACAGGATGGCTGTTTCTTTGAAGTCAATGACGTTGAGACGACTTTCAATGAATTGAAAACGAACGGACTGGAAAGAGATGACGCAGAATACCGGGTGGACACATACGGTGAGAATTCCTTTCGCGTGTTCTTCATAATAGCACCAGATCAACTCTGCTATTGTATCGGTCAGCGGCTATGACTTCTCATTCTACACCCACAGGTATCTTCATCACAGGTACAGACACCGAAATCGGCAAAACCGTCGTCGCTGGTGGGTTGGCGGCTGCGCTCAAAGCTGCTGGGATCGATGTCGGTGTCATGAAGCCGATTGCGAGTGGTGGCGTTGAACACAAAGGACGTATCGTTTCGGAGGACGCCATTTTCCTCAAGGACGCCGCACAGGTGGACGACGCGCTGGATCTGATTAACCCAATCTGCCTCCGCCACCCACTCGCTCCATCCGTGGCCGCAGAGATCGAAGGGGTATCAATCGATCTCCAACAAGTGGACGACGCTTTCACCGAACTATGTCGGAGGCACGAATTTATCGTTGTAGAGGGCATCGGTGGGATTGCGGTGCCAATTTGTGAGGAGATGCTCGTCGCGGATATGGCGCAACGCTTCCAACTGCCGCTGCTTATCGTCGCCCGACCCAACTTGGGAACGATTAACCACACCGTGTTGACGGTTGAATTCGCCAGATCCTATACCCTTGAAATTTGTGGGATTGTGTTGAACGCCTCGCAAGAAGAATCCAAGGGACTCGCTGAAGAAACCAATCCAAAGGAACTCGCGCGGCTCACCGATCTGCCAATTTTGGGAACCGTGCCGTTTGATGAACGGCTGCAAGATGATACACCTGACCCGGACTTTTTAAGTCAGTTTGTCGGTGAGCATATTGATTGGAAGGGGTTAGTAGGGGCAAGCGGCTAGCCCCTACAAAAGATTAGGATTTACGCAGTTGAACGGTCAAAGTCCTGTAGTTCGGCGGTGAATCGCCGATGGACATTGTTGCCAACGCCCGATAAATCGGGCAACTACAACAGAGGTGCCATCAAGGAGTCCGTAGGGAACAACCCCTATGGAAGTGCGTAAGCCCTAAGATTTTTAACTCACGTGTGTCGCTTAGACGCTGTTACAGGCAGCCCGACGAAAAGCCGGCTGTCAATATCCGTAAGCGGATCGATTTCACCACACGCTGCGGCGCGTGCGAAAACGATGCCGGGATGCTTGGCTCGCATCGCACGAGATAGAACGGTAAATCCTTTCGATTGGCTGCTGTCGCGTAACTCCCACGCAACGCGTTGTAGTTCCGAGTTGAATCGAACAAGCCCTTCTCGTGATCCGACACAGAGCGCATAAAGTTCATCAGATGTTAAACCATCACAATACCCGTGACGAATCACAATATCTCTATCTCGAATGTCTGGAACTGTCCCTTGTGCAAATCCTCGGCTTGCCATCCTGATTGTCCAAACGAAATCCCGAAGATCTGAAACTGTCCCCCGCGCCCCAACAACACACGCGAGTCGATAAAGTCTGCTTGTAAAGGCGCGGCTTTTGACTGCGAGGATGTGTGGTCCCAAGTTGTTATCAGCAAAGTTTTCGTAAGCGGCAATCCATTCCATAAGTTCTTCCGCGTAAGTGTTCCACGCCGTTTCGTCGTCAGGGTCTGTAGGAACGGGGGGACTATCATCGCCCCTACTGAGGAACGGACTCATGGATGCTCCCGATCCCTTTACAACCTCAAATCCACGTTGCATCAGCCGTTCAGCGACTTCAATGGTGCGATCAACTCCCTCGCGTTTGAGGAGTGTTTCTAGCGTATCCGCCAATGAGCACCGCGTGACCAGACCTTCAGGGATAGCAACCTCCATCCCAACAATTTCCGAAAGTTCATCCCGTCCTTTGGGGGTGAGACTCAAACTTGCCAGTCCCCATATCGCATCATGCCCCGGGGCTAAGGCTGCGCATATATTGGGATCCCGTTTGAGATGACCGGCGATAGACAGCTGCTCGCCGGCTTCCCGTTGACCCTCCGCTGTGATGGGCAGAAAAACTGCCGCTTGGTCGCCATCAAAGTCAGCGTTCATTAACTCACAAACAAAGGGATGAACGCGGATGGCGCGGTCTGGCTGGCGCACTGGATGGAATGCAACAAAGGCGGTAGGCGTAAACGAAGGTGCTCGATGTACAATCACCCATGAACGCGCCATCAGTTCATCAAGGAGATCCGTTGCCCTTTCGCTTTTCGTTTGTACCTCTTTGATATTACCAAGTTCTTTTGCAACCTGAGGTCCAAAAAGCACCCATGCCATCTGCTCTGGAATGCCGACCTGATCGGCGCGTAACTCCGCATCTGGTACAATGACGCTGCGTCCACTGAAAAATGTTCGTGCCGTAAAGCGCATATCTGCGGGACTTAGAAGTGCGTCGAAATATTCCGCAAGGCGCGTTTGGAGTTGCTTGAGGGTTTGGAGGGTTAGGCTTTCCGGCGCATCATTTGCAAACATTCGCTCTGCTCTGGTATTGACATCGGCAAGTGCGCGATACTCGGAAAGATCTTCACATATACCAACCTCATCAATAGTTTGAGCATGTAGCCACGGATGGGGAACTGGTTGGGCAAGCTGGAATGTGGCCCCAGTCGGACGCGCAAATCGGAAGGTCAGTTTGTCACCATCAAAGTTAGCGTGGATGCCCCCCGCCGACAGTCGCTCCTTGAGACTGGCAAACATCGGCGTCGGTGGTCCCGCCTGCTCAACTGTCCCTGCCGTAACGCGATCGGGAAGTGTCTCCGCATCTACTCGCGTTGAAGCACGGGTGTTGAAATGTTCCCGCAACGTCTCAAATGCTGAAATGTTGCGTAATGTATAGTATTCCAGTTCGCCAAGCCCCTGATGGTATATAGGTGCCTCGTGAACGATGGGTTCGGAGACCTTGAGCTTATCCAGCGCGATGTGAACCGTCTTTCCCCAATAGACCCAACCAACCGTACTCGGCCGATCTAGTTTCTTACCGTTATGTCCAAGCGTGAGGGTTTCCATCCCATCTTCAGGTAGTCCCACCTTTTGGAGTTGTTCGCGGAGTTGATCGGCACTAGGTGCTTGAAATGGCGGCACAATAGCGATTTCCCCTTCCGCCTGTGCAATGCGCCCCACGACCGCTTCCCGGATCTGACCAAAGTTCATCCGTCCATGCAAAGCACCAAAACTGAAAACAAGCTCTACCGGTGTGCCGTCAGCGAGGTGGGGCATTTCATCATCGGGGATGATGCGCGAAATGACCCCTTTCGTTCCGTGACGGTTACTGATTTTATCGCCCGGTTCAATAGCGTAAGGAAAATTTAGACGCGCAGCACACGATTCACTAATCGCGATGCCGTCCTCAAAGGTCTCGCCACCCCAAGAGATAAAAGCGGTCAATAGATTACGTCCACACCAAAAGTCGGGGGCATCAGGCTCGTAACCCGTCTGGACAAGCGCAGGCTCCGGAGAGGCAGCCACTCTTGATATGCCATTGGGACAGCTAACCGGTGCGGTCTCTGGCGTAGAAGGAGACAACCACTGGCGCATCATATTCGCACCCATAAGTATTCGCGGCGGATCGTTATGTTCAAGAAAAGGGATCAGCGCTGCAGACAGACCCAGCGTCGCTTCAGGGCTCTCATCCACGATGACCAACTTCCCATCGCGGATCTTCGCGCCCCTCGCAATCGTCAGAATTTTGCCGACGTTGGGTCCCTCTGGCGTTTCAAATGGACAAGTTCGTCCAAAATGTCCGGGGCTAAACACCTGATTCCCCTGCGAAATCCGTACCCTACGCAGATGCGTATGCTTGTCGAGCCAGTTGGTATGGGAGAGTCTCTGAGCGGTGAATGTATCACTAAAGAATTCACGTACCCATCTATCAATCGGAAGCCATGAGCGGACAAGCGACGTATTCCATTCTAGATCTGGCGGTGCTTCCCTGATACGCGCTTTGAAGTAGTCGTACAGTTGATCGCCCACACACTCGATCTTGGCTTGTTTCAGTTTCACGGTCGAAGCGGTCGGCACGACAACATAGGGTTGACCGTCGAGCGTGAACATACCGTCTCCATCAGGCTGCGGAATGTCCGTGTATTCGACCTCAACATAGCCCTCAGTTGACGCCAGCACGATTCTGACACGGCAGGTGTACTCACCGGTTGATTCAAAATGATACCCAGCGAGCGGCACCCGGTCAGCAAGAAGCTCTGGCAGCCGTTCTTTCATCAATTCTTCAAAGGATTCCCTGTGCCAAAATGCAGTGATGTTGTGTGACATGGTATTCTCTTATCTCCTTCGTATTGCGTTTGTGTAAATCATAAAGTGTGAAACGTTAGCGCGCTCATTCCTTCTCTTCTTCCCAATCGCTTGCGATTTCCTTCCATTCGCGGGCGAGATGCCTTACGGAGTAGTGTAAACGCGACTTCACGGTGCCTTCTGGAATGCCCAGCTCTATGGCAACTTCCCGAAGCACCATCTCTTTCTGATATATGAGATGAAGCACTTCTCGTTTCTCTTGAGGCAGCCCATCAACAAGCTGCCAGAGCAGCTGGGACTGTTCAGCCTGCTCCGCTATCACTTCGGGACCATGCGACGAAGTATCAATCAGCCAATCTGGATCTGATGGACGTTCATCCTCATCCTCGAATTCGTCAGGCGGTGTTTCAAGGGGCTCTTGCCGCTGTCGCCGTACTGTCCGCAGATGATTAAGAGCAAGATTCGTTGCAATGCGGAAAAGCCAGCCCTTGAACTCGCCTTGACCATTCCACTGTTCAGCGCGCATCCAGACTCGTAAAAACACCTCTTGAACCAGATCTTCAGCGGCACTTTCGGTCCGCACGATGCTAAGGATATACTGTCGGACAGACGCGCTATGTCGTGCAAAAAGCGTTTCAAAGGCGGCGGCATCACGCTTCACAATCTTGCGAATGAGGGTTTGGTCTGATTGCTCCATCATAAAAGGCTTCCACTGTAAATGACACCGCAAGGGGAACAAAAGTTCACTGTCTGAATCAGAATACTCAGGAGGGTAGGATTTTCAGGATCAGGTTAAAGAAAACGCAAAGGCGTAAAGGTACAAAATCGCAAAAAATAAAAAACTTTGCGTCTCGGCATCATAGCGTCCCCGCGTTAGATTTTTCATCGAATCCTGATTAGGTTTTCGGATTTTGGGTAGCATGAACGGATACAAATGTGATAAGATGCAGGTGTTACGCATCACGCAATATACAAGGTCAGGAATATGTCAAAAATAAGAATTGGTATTATTGGATCTGGCGGCACCGGAACGCGCCATGCAGAGAGATTCTCTGAAATGGAAACTGTTGAGGTTATAGCAATCGCGTCCAGAAACGCTGAAACAGGCAACGCACTTGCTGAAAAACATGGCGCGGAGTTTATCCCCGATTGGCACGCGCTTGTTCAGCGTGATAGTCTAGATGGTATCGTTATCTGTACCCATAACGACACCCACGCTGAAATCGCGCTTGCAGTGCTCCGTTGCGATAAACATATCTTTATGGAATATCCGCTGGCTCGGTCGATTGATGCGGGTGAAGCTGTCGTTGAAGTTGCACAAAGTAATCAACGGGTTCTACGGATTAACCACTCGGAAACGGTGTCCAATTCGCATCAAGCGATTAAACAGAAAGTAGAAGGACTCGGAGATCTTCTGTTGACCACCTTTCTGCGCCTCACACCGGGGCGAGGCGTGCGTCCGGAGATTTTGTTCAATCTGCCCGTTTCCGGTCCGCCGGCGCACTTTTTCGTGTATCACATCTACCCGATCATCGATCTCTTCGGAGGCACTAGGTCGGTCGAAGGTTCTGCGACCTACGAAGGCTTAACGGATCAGGGAAATTATAACCGATTTGTCAACACTGTCAATGTCGAGTTCAAGAACGGCGGTGTGGGGAACTGGGTCTGGGCTGGAGGGGTAGAGATCCAGGATTCCGAGCAGCACGCCCGTTATGTGCTGGCAGACGGTACAATCAGCAATAGTGGCGACAAGTGGCACTGTTCAACGGGGGCAGGGATAGAGGAAATCCCGCCGGTTGATGCCCCAAGCATTTCGCTTCAGGAACGGTGGATACAGGAGATTCAAACTCAAGATACAAGCGCAGCAGATAGAGATGCAGCCACCGCACTCGAAGCAATACGAGTGAGCCTATCCGCCGAACAATCAATGCAGGAAAAACGATGAATCGTGTTGGAATAAAGGAAAGGTGTGATTCATACAAGTCGGCAGAGGTGAAAGGAGTTCTGTATGGGAAACTCGTTATCAATAACAGTAGGTAGAGGTGATGGACAGATTAACGGCAGCGATGATCGCGCCATTCAGGCGGGGGTTGATTATCTCACCGCACTCGGAGGGGGAACGCTAAAGCTCCTGCCTGGCACATACCATCTCAATAACGCGATCTATCTACGAAGTAACATCCGGATTGAAGGAAACGGCGACGAAACGGTGCTGATCAAAAACCCTTCTGTGAGTACACCGCTTGCCGTCGATTCCGATTGGTACGATTCAGACGTGACACTGACTAACAGCACCGGTTTTGAGGTAGGATACGGGGTTTGCTTGAGAGCAAAGACCCCACATCACGGTGGGTCGAATGTCATCAAGCGCACGATCATCGCAAAAGAGGGAAACCGTCTCTGGCTTGACAAATCACTCGAAAAGAATTTCTGGGCAGACCATGAAGCGCGGATCTCGACCCTGTTTCCAATCCTGAGCGGTGAGCATATCTGCGACATTGAGATCCGAGATCTCGTCCTCGACGGCAATAAATCTAACAATGGACACCTTGATGGCAACTATGCCGGCTGCATCTTCATGCAGGACTGTAAGCGGATTCAAATAGATAACGTCGAAGCGCGGAACTATAACGGTGACGGAATTTCATGGCAGATTTGCCACGACGTGACCGTGACGAATTGCCGGAGCCTGAGCAACGCTGATTTGGGGTTGCATCCGGGTTCTGGATCGCAGCGCCCAATCATGCAGGACAATTACCTCGCAGGAAATCGGCTGGGACTTTTCTTCTGCTGGGGTGTGAAACACGGAGTCGCAGAGAACAACCGTATTCTCAATAACCGTCAGTATGGCATCTCCATCGGGCATCGAGACACCGACAACATCATCCGACATAACCAAATCGAGGGCAGCGGGGAGGTTGGCATCACCTTCCGCAACGAACCAAACGAAGGGCGTAGTCCTCACCGGAATATAGTGGAAAATAACCAGATTACGAACAGCGGATCGGACAAAGATGGTATCGGTATTGACATTCAGGGTGAAACCCAATCAATTACGATTCGGGGGAACCAGATAGGTGAAATACGGGAAGGTGGCGAACATATCGGTGTCCAGATAGGCGAAAAGACCGCCAATATCCTTCTTGAAAAGAACGAGTTTTCAGGATTGGCTGTGGGGGTTAAAGATTTACGGGGCAAATAGATGTCTTTACGACATTTGACAGGGAGTTGAGGATGTGATAAGATACACTGCGAATTTTTGCATTTATAGTAAATGCTAAAAATAAATAAACACTTTCGCTCCCGGTAGGTGCCGTGGTAGGTTGAAACGGCTTGTCCCGATTCTCGGGATCCCGAGAAATCGGGATTGGAAACAGCACCTACCAATTTGGAGTGTCCCATTAATTCCAAGATCTACTATAGTATGGCAACTTAGATCATAACCAAGGAGAAGTTAAGGGTGTGTGGTATCGCTGGCTTTTTAGATAAAACGCAAAATAGTTATGCGCCCGTGGGCAAGACCGTTCTCACAATGCTCACGGCGTTGGGAGTGCGGGGACCGGATTCGGCGGGCGTCGCACTTTATCGCCCTCCAGCAAATGGGGCGTTCACACTACAAGTAAAATTGGGAGAACTTGATGGCGCAGCCGAGAGGGGCGCTTCGATTGCAGAGGGGGTCAAGGCATTCGGTTCCGTGCTCGAAGTAAAAACGACCGCTGAGTATTTACGGATCGTCATTGATTTACAAGAGAAGGCAATATCGCTAACGCAATTCATAGAATCCTTAGATGAAGACATCGAAGTCGTCAGCATGGGACGCGAACTCGAAATTGTCAAGCAGGTCGGCACACCCCAGAATCTCGACGCAACTCACAATGTTTCTACATTCCGAGGGACACACGGCTTGGGACATACGCGCCTTTCGACAGAGAGTCGTGTCGATCTGAGTCACTCGCAACCCTTCTGGGCGCACAACTATCCTGACCTCGCCATCGTCCACAACGGACACATCACAAACTACCACAAGTTACGCTGCATCTACGAACAGCGCGGTGTCAGATTCTATACGGAAAATGACTCTGAAGTTATCGGCGTCTACCTCGCTGACCAACTGTCTCAGGGACTAAGGTTCAAAGAGGCGTTAGATGCGTCGCTTACCGATTTGGACGGCTCCTTTAGCTATCTCGCGGCAACAGAAGATTATATCGGATTTGCCAAAGACCCCTTCGCCTTCAAACCGCTACTCTTTACCGAAACGGCTGATTTTGTCGCTGTCGCAACTGAAGAGATCGCGATCCGGTCTGCATTTGGGGACAACTGTGAGGTGCGCGAAGCACAAGCAAGAGAGGTAAGTGTATGGCAGAGGTAAAGGAATAATGAATCCATAAAAATGAATATACAAATCAACCCGCAGGAAATTCACGGAAATTGGCGGGCGGGATACGCTTTGGATTTTCACACGGTATCAAGTCGTCTCTTGCCAGATGGAACGTATGACACAGAACGTACTGAAATTGGCGAATTGATTTTTCAAGTCAAATATCGCTATGACCGGAACAAGATTCAATCCATCGCAGAAATCGCAGCTCAATTTGTCAAAGAAAAATTTACAGTCAATGGTTACCGTGTCCTTCCTTACCTTGATGCGATCATTCCTACTCCGCCTTCAGATGAAGATAGACCTTTTCAACCCGTAACTGAAATCGCAGCGAAAATAGGGCAGATCTTGGATATATCAGTTATCTTCAATTATTTAATCAAGATAAAGGGGACTACACCTCTTAAGAATCTTGAGGACGAAGAAAACAGGCGAGAGCAACTTCGGGGGGCGTTTGTAGTTCAATCTACACCTAAGAAATATCGCTGTGTTCTGTTGTTTGACGATATCTATCGCTCTGGGGAAACATTAACCGAAATTACTGATGTTCTCCATAAACAGGGTAATATATCCCGTGTGCTTGTCCTAACGCTTACCCAAACAAGGACGAAAAGATGAAGATCGAAAGAGATTATTTCTGGTTTCGGCTCTTTAAGGCACGTGGAATTGGTCCTAAATCGCTGATTTCAATCGCCAAGATACTCGAAGAGGAAAACTGCCATCCTGAAATGTTGCCCCGAAGTCAAAGTGATCTCTCAATCCAATTTCCGGAACTATCGAAAATTCTTAATGGCAAAATTCGCGTAGAGGATAGTGATAAAGTATATACGGAATACGAGCAACTCAAAACACAAGGTGTTGATTTTATCTATCCCATGCATCCCGACCTTCCACCACATCTCCTTGAAGTTGCGCCGATGTTGTTTATCAAGGGACAACGAAAACTACTTAATTCCAATGGGGTTGCAATCGTAGGATCGCGGAATGTGTCAGATACGGGAATTCGCGTTGCGCGGAAACTTGCCGCCGAACTTGCAAACGCGGGATTAAATGTTGTCTCTGGATACGCCAAAGGGGTGGACTCTGAAGCTCACCTAGGTGCGTTAGCCGCAGAAGGGACGACGACAATGGTACTGCCTTACGGCATCAAGGAACTGCGTCAGAAAAGTGCGTTCAGGGAATTCGACTGGCAGCGGAATGTGTTGGCGGTTTCGCAATTTGACCCGGATGTCAAGTGGTTGGCTCGGAACGCAATGATTCGGAATAAGCTTATTTGCGCGCTCTCCAAGGCTGTTATTGTGATTGAATCAGGGCTTGAGCGAAATCCCCAAGGGAAGATGTCAGGAACCTTCAACACCGCACAAACGGCTCTCAGTATGAACTTGCCGCTGTTTGTTCTCGATCCAGAATGCTTTGATAGCCCGCCAAAAGGTAATGCAGACTTAATCGATCTGGGTGGCGAGTGCCTCAATCCGGATGGTGGTGCAGAGGCAATTGTCAAAAGCATTCCTGACGCAACAACGGAACCGTCCTCTGTTGAAGGACAGACTTCCTCTGAACAATTAGAAATTCGTTTCTGAGGGTGTCTATGAGGAACGTGAAGCACAAGCAAAGGATGTGAGTGTATGGCAGAGATAATCTGTGATGGTAAAACGACCCGCGACATCAACACGGAAATCAAGCGTCTTATGGCTAACGGTGAAACCAACATCTGTATGAGAAATCCCGTCGCACGGCACAACTTAGGCGTGGCGATTCTACAGTCGGTGAAGCTGACCTTTGATGGAAGTGTTGGCTATTACTGTGCAGGGATGGTTGACGGTCCCACCATCGAAATCAAAGGAAGTGCAGGTTGGGGATTGGCAGAATCTATGATGGGTGGCACCGTTACCGTCGAAGGGAATGTGGGCAACGGGGCGGCGGCTTCAATCCGAGGTGGGACGGTTGTGATTCGCAGCGACGCAGCTTCGCGGTTAGGCGTTTCGATGAAAGGTGGACTGATAATCGTTGGGGGTAACTGCGGTTATATGGCGGGTTTCATGGCACAGCGGGGGACAATCATCGTCTGCGGAGATACCGGTGAAGCCTTCGCTGATTCGATGTATGAAGCGGTCTGTTTTGTCGGCGGCGACATCGCTGAACTCGGCAACGATGCTGTGATTGAGGAGCCGACCAAAGAAGATCTCACCTTCCTCAAATCCACCCTCTCTCAGCATCTCCCTTCCAAAGTTGGCAATTCACAGACCGTTATCCGCAATTTCAAGAAAGTCGTCTCCGGGCGCAAACTGTGGAACTTCGACAAGGACGAGCGAGCGGTATGGCGGGAAGCGTTGTAATTCGTCGCAGAAGGAGGCAATACAGTGTCCACGAATGTTCAAGGTGTCCAAGTCCCCGAAGGGGCAACGGTGGACCTTAAAATTGAGATAACAGCACAAGTAAACATCACAGCCTTTGTAGCACAGCAGAAGGTTACGCAATTTGTTATCAGTGAAATCAGTAATCAACTATGTGGTGAAAACCCTGATTTGAATGTCGGTGAACGCCTGTGCTGGTCAGTGCCGGTCGTACTCACATCACCCGCCAAGGGCACCATTGGGCGTGTCGGTGAAATTTTGGTAGACGCAGATACAGGCGAACTGCTAGCGGATGCAGATGTGGTAGAAAGGATTGACGCTCATGCCGAATGGTTGGCTCAACGTTCCCCACTTTAGGCAGGAATTTATAGTAGATTTAAGAATTAATGAGACACTCCAAATCGGCGCAGTTGAAAACAGCGCCTACCGAACATGGGGAGCGAAAGTGTCCGTTTATTTTTCGAGTTTACTATAATTAGTAGTGTGTTAGAGAGAAACTTTTACCAAATACCCGGTCTGTCGCGCAACGATGTTTGGTGAATTAAGCCTAGAACGATAGCGCGACATTGTTGGTATTTTCGGAATTCAAAACAACATGCCAGACAAATCAGATTACCTCCGAACTAGTGGCACATTCACCCCTGACATCATTGAAGATATCCAAGTCAAAGCGGAGTTAGGACGCTACCGTATCCGCGGATTTGGAACGCTGCGCGAGCGGCGATGGGCAACGTTTGACGACCTGACCTTTATCCCCTGTACCCTGACCCGCATCCCACTCGAAGGCTATCGGGAACGCTGTTCACCCAAAACCGTTCTCGGCACCCGTTTCGCCGAAAAGCCGATTGAGCTTGATGTTCCTATCATGATCACCGGCATGAGTTGGGGCGCGCTCTCTTACAACGCGAAGGTCGCGTTAGCAAAAGGCGCGAATATCGTCGGGTCGTCCAACACCACCGGCGACGGCGGGATGCTGATGGCGGAACGTGAGCACAGCCGGTCACTAATCTACGAGGTCTTGCCCTCCCGCTACGGGATCGATGTCCACCATCTACAGATGGCGGATGGCATCGAGTTGACAATTGGGCAGGGCGCGAAGCCGGGAACGGGGGGATTGCTGCTCGGTTCAAAGGTGTTGGACACGGTTGCGGAACAACGGGATCTGCCTCTTGGTGTCGATCAGCGCAGCCCGGCGCGGCACCCTGACTTTCTCGGTCCCGACGATATGATCATAAAGATCGAAGAACTACGAGAGGCGACCGACTGGCAGGTGCCGATCTTCGTGAAGATGGGTGCGACACGGGTATTCGACGACGTGAAGTTGGCGGCAAAGGCGGGTGCCGATGTCATCGTCGTGGACGGGATGGAAGGCGGCACCGGCGCATCCGCTGAAATCTGCCAGGAACACACAGGGGTTCCGACGCTCGCTGCTGTATGTGAGGCACGCGCAGCACTTGAAGATCTCGGACTGTACGGCGAGGTACAACTCATTATCGCAGGCGGCATCCGGCACGGTGTGGATGCGGCAAAGGCGATGGCACTCGGTGCGGATGCGGTCTATATCGGCACAGCGGCATTGATGGCGCTCAACTGTAACAAACCTATCCACCTCGAGGATTATCAAGAACTCGGTACCGAACCGTACCACTGCCACCATTGCCATACCGGACGTTGTCCCGTCGGAATCACGACGCAGGATCCCGACCTGATGAAACGCCTTGACATCGACGAAGCGTCAGAGCGTGTCGCCAACCTGCTGCAAGCGATGACTTCGGAGATTCAGATCCTCGCCCGCGCCTGCGGCAAGGCGGACGTACACGACCTTGATCCCGAAGACCTCCGGGCATTGAACTTGGAAGCGTCAATGATCTGTGGTATCCCGCTCGTTGGGACGAATCGTGTGTTTGGCGATGGACCGGGGTGGAAGGAACGGGAATGATGCCCATTTTAATTATTTAGGAGTTACGGATTGTATTTGCCTGCCTGTCCCGATGTATCGGGGATTCATCAGTCGTTTCTACTGTAGTTGCCTGATTTATCAGGCGTTTTTACTGTATCGGGGCGGCGATAAATCCCCGAACTACAAGTTGAACGTAGCGAAATCCCGATTGTATCGGAGTTGCTCTGAATCCCGATGTCCGCATCGGGGGCTTTGAGCGTTCAACTAGGTCCTATCATTAACGCAAAGGCACAACGGTGCAAAGACGCAAAAATAATACAAAACTTTGCGTCCTTGCGTTGAAATAACAGGATTTACGCACTTTAGATTGTAGTTGCCCGATTCATCGGGCGTATCGGGGCAGGGATGCCCCTCCCACACGCCCTTCAGTCCCCCGCAAGTGGGTGGGAAGGACTTTGACCGTTCAGCTGCGTAAGTCCTAATAAATTAAACAGCAATGAGAAAGGAGCCATGATAATGACGTTAGACGAGGTTAAAACGTTAGTCGCAGAGCAGGGAATCGAGTTTTTTCTCTGTTCTTTTGTAGAAATGGCTGGCGCACCAAAAGCGAAGGTGGTGCCGACAACACATATCGACGATATGGCGGAGGAAGGTGCCGGCTTCGCTGGGTTTGCGGCAGGTGAAATGGGACAAGGACCGCACGACCCAGACATGGCAAGCCTACCCGATTTTAACTCACTCACAATCGTGCCGTGGCGCAATAACGTGGCGTGGTTGGCGGGGAATGTGCACGTGGGTGACGAGGCATGGCCCTACTGTCCACGCACTATTTTGCAGCGGGAGTTGGAGAAAGCTAGACAAAAGGGTTACCTCTTCAACGTCGGTGTCGAGGCAGAGTTTATGTTGTTAAAACAGAATGAGGACGGCAGTTACGCGCCGTGGGATCCGCTCGATACGCTTGGTAAACCCTGTTACGACCTGCGGGCACTCCACCGCAACCTCGATACAATGACCACCCTGATTAAGTATCTACAGGGATTAGGTTGGGGCCCTTATGCCAATGACCATGAGGACGCTAACTGTCAGTTTGAACTCAACTGGCTCTATTCCGATGCGCTGACGACAGCAGATCGGCATACCTTCTTTAAGTGGATGGTCAAGACCGTCGCCGAAGAGCAGGGACTGACAGCGACCTTTATGCCCAAGCCGTTTGCAAACTTAACCGGGAACGGCGCACATTTTCACATGAGCCTGTGGGACACAGAAAACCAGACCAATCACTTCCTCGACGAATCTGATGAAAATGGGCTGTCCCAACTTGCCTACTGGTTTATGGGTGGCATTCTCCACCACGCCAAAGCACTCGTTGCTGTTACCAACCCTCTCGTCAACAGCTACAAACGCCTGATCTCTGGTGCACCTCGTTCTGGTGCGACGTGGGCACCTGTTTATATCACCTATGGCGGGAGCAACCGGACGCAGATGATCCGTATCCCTGACGCCGGACGGATTGAAAATCGTTCGGGGGACGGTGCTGCTAATCCGTACCTTGCCATGGCAGCAACGCTCGCCGCTGGACTTGATGGCATCAAGAATCAAATTGATCCCGGCACGCGCAACGATGATAACCTCTACGAAATATCACTAGACGAACTCCAACGACGCGGTATTGATGTGCTACCAAGAACACTCAGCCAAGCGCTCGACTGCCTGGAGGAGGATGAGGTCATTCAGGGCGCGCTTGGACCCGAATATGCCCCCTATTACATCGAAGTTAAGCGTGAAGAGTGGCGAAGTTATCACCAGAGCATCAGCCAGTGGGAAACCGATAACTACCTTGGGCTTTACTAAGCCCGAACAGAGGATTGCTGCCTTTGGTACTATAGTAGATCTTAGAATTAATTGGACACTCCAAACCGGTGCGGTTGAAAACCGCACCTACCGGGGTGGATTGAATGCGGTGCGGTTAGGAAACCGTACTTACCGGGGAGTGAAAGTGTCCGTTTATTTTTTGAATTTACTATAGATGGCAACTTGGGTTATCTATAAGGAAACACCCTTTATGTTTAAGCATCATTTAGTTCCCAATCTGGTTGGGATTTGTAAGCAGCATCGCATCTTGCTCATTGGTATATTAATTTTCATTGCAGGTTCTCAAAACGTATACCCCCAGCAACAGATAGCTCTAGACACCTACGCCATCTTTCAACAGAGCTGCCTTATCTGCCACGGTCCCGACGGCGCTTATAAAGAATCCCTCTTAATGGAACACGACACGCTCATCAACGAGGGGACGGTTGTTCCAGGCAACCCCGATGCCTCCCTATTGTATGATCGGGTTATTGGGACGCCGGGTAGTGGTCCACAGATGCCATTGGGACAACCACCCTTGTCAGCGCAAGCGATTAACACCATTCGGAACTGGATATTAGCCGGTGCTCCCGATTGGGCAGTTACCTCCACAGCCGATGCCGACTTTATCTCCCCTGCTGAAATACTCAATACCGTTGAGACCCACCTGATGTCCCTTGCACCGTTTGACCGTGCATTTGCCCGTTACTTCACAATGACACATCTCTATAACGCTGGGGAATCTGTGGGGATACTGCAAGAGTATCGTAAAGCACTCTATAAATTAGTCAACAGCCTCTCATGGGGGAGTACAGTCACCAATCCACAACCGATTGATTCACAAGGGACTATCTTCTATATCGACCTGAGACACTATGAGTGGGATGTCAACGACGGGTGGGGACAGATACAAACAGAATATCCTTATCACATCTCGTTTGATGCACCGACACAGACCGCACTGAAGGCACAACTGGGGCGGTTACAGGGGGAGATGAAGGCTGATATACCAGCTATTCATATCGATTGGTTTGTCGCACAAGCATCTCTACCTCCACTCTACCATGACCTACTCTCTCTCCCGTTGACAGATAGAGAGTTAGAGACCCGATTAGAGGTTGATGTGGTACGCAATCTTACCAATGCACCGGGGGTGCGTGTCTGGCGGGCAGGAACGAACAATTCTGGTGTCTCCAATCATAACCGAGTAATAGAACGCCATAAATCTCAACATGGAGCGTATTGGAAGAGTTACGACTTTGCTGGCAGTGTTGGGACACAGAATATCTTCACCCACCCACTCTCATTCACCCATGATGGTGGAGAGGTTATCTTTAATCTCCCCAACGGGTTACAAGCCTACTACGTTACCAATGCGTCTGGCTTTCGGTTGGATGACGCCCCGATAAACATCGTTTCCAATCCCGCAGCCAGTGATCCAACGGTACGAAATGGACTCTCCTGTTTCGGTTGTCATACGGAGGGCATGAAGACGTTTGAGGACGAAGTCCGTTCCGTGATAGAAAGCAATGCCACCCCAGCGTATGATAAAGCGCAGGCACTTCGTCTATACGTTGAGCAATCAGAGATGGACGCACTCCTCCAAGAAGATACCGAGAGGTATAGACAGGCATTGGCAGCGACGGGCGGTGCGTTTGGTGGTATTGAACCAATATCCCGCTTCCATGAGGTGTTTCAGGGACCGGTGGACGCTGCGTATGCTGCTGCGGTGGTTGGACTAGAGACAGAAACGTTCTTGACAAAGATTCGTGAGAATGTGGGGTTACAGAACGCGGGATTGTTGGTATTAGACAGTCCAAATGGTAGTATGAAACGGGACGCATGGACGGATAGTTTTGGGGATATAATTTTCGCCTTAGACTTCCCTGAGAGCGTCACGCCCCCGACAGACACAACGCCAACAACGCCGGGTGCGGTGGTTCATATCCCTGACACAAACTTACGTGCTGCGGTAGCAGAGGCACTCGGCAAAAGTCCCGATGCCCCAATTACCGTTGAGGAGATGGAAAGGCTGAGAAGGCTCGATGTAAATAACAGGGGGATTCAAGATTTAACAGGGCTTCAGTTTGCAATCAATCTAAGACTGTTGAGGCTTGGCGATTGGCACTCGTCTGGCAATCAAGTGTCTGACCTATCGCCGATAGCAGGATTAATTGATCTCCGTGAGCTATGGGTTAGTCATAACCCCGTATCCGATATATCTCCTCTGGAGGGTTTGACAAATCTCACAAGGCTGCTACTTCAGAATACTCAGATAGCCGATATATCGCCTTTGCGGAATTTGAAAGACCTGATTCACTTAGAGATGTACCATACTTCGGTCTTTGACCTGTCACCTATAAGGAGATTAACAAATCTCACTTACTTAGCACTTCACCATACTTTAGTCTCCGATATATCACCCGTGAGGGGCTTGACAAATCTTAATCATTTTAACGTGCGCCAGACTTTGGTAGATGACCTGTCGCCCATTGCGGGACTGATTAAGCTGGAGTGGTTAGCTTTTTCCCATGAGAATTTGTCATCCCTGGCACCACTTGCAGGGTTAATCAACCTAAAATTCATTTTCTCTTGGGAAAACTCTATTACTGACTTATCGCCCCTTGCAGGATTAACAAAACTGGAACATATAGATCTTTGCGGAGGCGATATATCGGATTTAACTCCTTTGACGGGATTAACAGGGTTGAAAAATCTATACTTAGTCAATAACGACATCTCGGATATATCGCCCCTTGCAAGTTTAACTGGGTTAAAGCGTATGAATCTTGAGCGCAACGACATATCGGACGTATCCCCGCTGAGAGGTTTAACGAACTTGACATGGCTAAATGTTGCCAGAAATGAAATCGCTGACCTTTCTCCTTTGGACGGATTACGCGCTAATAATCTCAAACTGGTCTGGCACGATAATCCTGCATTCCCCAAAGGGGGACCGAAGATAGAGGGACCGTGGTTATGGGTTGTGTTCCCTGGTACCAGACTGGATGGTAGCACCGATTTACTATCAGAAATGAGTGAAGGGGCGGTAACAGAGGCAGAGATTGCGACCCACGGAGCAACAGAGGGGAAGTCTGTCGGGGATAGTGTTTGGACACCTCATAGACTCGCACCTACGGGTTGGCGCAATATAGGAGATATGCTTGGCATTGCTTATGACGATAGCGGTGGCGTTACCTATGGTTTTGTCTCTCTCAATTCGCCGCGGCAGCAGGAGACAACAATGTTCGTTGGCGGCAATGTTGAGTTGAAGGTCTGGCTCAACGGGGTTTTGGTTTATGAGCGACTTCGCACTTTTCATAGTGACAATTATCAGGATTTTTTCCCTGTTACGCTGCAGCGGGGAAGAAATACTTTGTTAGTCGCGGTTGAGCTGCGTCATGGAGATAAGAACGGCTATTTTGGGTTTGAGCCTGGCACCGAATATACAGTGGCAAATCCCGGTGTCGGCTATACCTTTTCCAAGGCATCAATTCATACGGGCGATACCTTTACCCTCGACATCAGCGCAGAAAATGTCTTCGACATGGCGGGTTGGCAGTTTGATATTGCTTTTGATCCTGCTGTACTTGAAGCCATCAATGTGACCGAAGGCAATTTCCTCAAGACAGACGGTGGAACCACCTTCTTTCAGGGTGGCAGCATTGATAACGCAAACGGCAAAATCACAGGACTCAGTGCTATACGCCTGTCTGACCCAGGAGTCAGTGGAACTGGACCCCTGCTGCAGGTGCGGTTCAAGGCAAAATTGGCCGGTGAAACAGAGTTGGCATTGCATAACTTTCAGTTCGGTGATATCACCGGGGAAAGTTTTCCCGCAGGACCGCATCAAACCCGCATCGTTGTGGAGAGACGACTAGCAACCGGAGACGTGAATCGGGACGGACAGGTGAGCGTTCTGGATCTGATTCTCATCTCACGGCAGTTGGGGAAAAGGGTGTCTGCTGGTTCACCTGTGGATCTTAATAGCGATGGTATTGTTAGCATCCTTGATCTTATCCTCGCGGCACAAAGCCTTGGTACAACCACAGTATCCGCCGCCCCGGCAATCGAAGCAGCAGGTATAGATCCCGCGATGATAGAGGCGTGGATAGCACAGGCACGATTGGAAGATGACGGTTCGCACCCCTTCAAACAGGGGATAGAGAATCTTGAAAATCTGCTAGCCTTGCTCATTCCTGATGAGACTGCGTTATTGGCAAACTATCCGAATCCGTTTAACCCGGAGACATGGATACCGTATCAGTTGGCAATTCCCGCAGAGGTTACACTGACGATTTATGATATGAACGGGCATTTGGTTCGGCGTTTGGCGGTGGGTCATCAAGCGGCGGGTATGTACCAGAGTCGCAGTCGTGCAGCCTATTGGGACGGACGGAATCAACTTGGTGAGCCTGTCGCTAGTGGTCTCTATTTCTATACGCTGACCGCGGATGAGTTCTCGGCGACGCGACGGATGCTGATACTGAAGTAAGGCAAATTTGCTTGTCTCACTTTAGTCGCATGGTATAATAACGTGGCTCATGTAAAAAAATCGTGCAACAGAAACCAAGTTTTCAAGAAAAAACTCGGTTTCTCTTCGTGCTTTGCACTTTCTTTTAACATGAGCGTTCTGGATTTATCGTGCGTCTACTCAATCCAACATATGTCGCCCCGCTGGGGCTTTAGGGAATTGGTTTGCCGATGTGCTATACACATATCGCCCCGCCCCGATGAATCGGGATTCAAAGCAACTGGGGCTACATGAACCGATGAACCAACGGTTTTTACGTTTCACGCATCACGTGGTAGATTTTAGAATTAATTGGACACTCCCAATGCACAGTCAACCCCCTAAATCCCCCTTATCAGGGGGACTTTGGCAATTTCGCGAAAGTCAGAGTTATTGGTAAATGTCTACTTATTTATCTAATTCACCAACGTTTCACTTTATCAACAGCTGTAAACTAGCACCATTGGTTAATATGATCAACAAATCAAGGAGAGAGTATAGATATGTCAGAACAACTCACGTTGAAACAACGGATACACAACAGCGAAATTATTAATATCGGTGGTGCCCCAACGAGTGCCTCAAAAAGTGAACTCGAAGCGATTCTCAGTCAAGACTCCTACGATTTAATCGGGACCGATGCCCAACACTCAGCATTCAACGAAGAGAAACTCGTTTCATTTTGCTCCAACTTGGCAGAGTTGGGGATGCCCGTTCAGTTACGCATCAAACATACGCGAAACGCTTATCTCATTGGTAACATCCTCGACTTGGGTCCTCTGGCAATTTGCGTGCCGCAGGTCGAAACTGAAGAAACAGTTGATGAAGCGATCAACGCCTTCTACTATCCACCGATTGGAAAACGGAGTTGGGGACCCAGTTCAGGGCATGGCTTCAAGCCAGAGATGGATCGCTTAGAGTACGCCGAGTGGTGGAACAATAACGGCATCCTCAGCCTGCAACTGGAATCTGTCGATGCGATCATCAATGCCCGAAAACTCGCCAAGCCCGGCGTTGATATGCTCATGTTCGGCGCGAATGACTTAGGATTTAGCCTCGAAACATATCCAAATCCCCCGTTCAGCACGGTTGAAGAGTGCTTCCAGCATGTTGTGGAGCAGATGGAAGGAACTCAGGTCAAGGTAGGAGTTGGCTACACACCCGGCGGACGACTCTGATTCAACATACCTAAAATGGACGAAGAAGTTCATGTCAAAAGAAAGTGTAAATCAGAGAAACCGAGTTTTCAAGAAAAAACTCGGTTTCTATTGCACGATTTTTTGATGAGCTAGCGTACAAAGATTGTGGAACTGTAATCGCGCAGCTTCTCGCGAATCAAATGATAGAGAAAGGATCAGTCCAATGGTTATCGTCGATACCCACTGTCATGCCGGACTGAACAAATACGAACCGATCGAAACCCTGCTCTACCACATGGAGCAATCTGGGGTCGATCGGGCGGTCTTAATTCAGCATCAGGGAACTACCGACAATAGTTACCACGTTGAATGTTTGCAAGCCCACCCAGACCGACTTGCCTCGGCGATGATTGTGGAGAGCACCGACGATGGAGAGCGGATGCGCTATTGGGCGGATCAAGGGCTTGTGGGAATCCGTCTCGGCGCAGATTCACGCGCGGAAGCGTCTGATCCACTTGCGCAGTGGCGCACCGCCGCTGAACTCAACCTTGTTGTCAGTGCGCCCTCACGTCCATCAACACTTCTCAACGATAGATTTGCTGAAATCCTGAAGCTGTTTCCTGACCTCCAGATTGTCATCGAACATTTAGCTGGGGTGGGCACGGATGCGGTGGCACCGTATGATGAGTTCAAGTGCGTTCTCGCCTTGGCGAAACACCCCAATCTGACGATAAAACTGCCGGGCTTTGGGGAATTTTGCAACCTGCCGTATCCATTCGAGGAGGTCCCACCGCTGGCACGTATGGTTGTGGAGGCGTTTGGACCGCAACGAGTGATGTGGGGGAGTGACTTTCCGCCGGTCAGTTCGAGGGAAGGATACCACCGTTCACTTCAGTTCCCGCTTGACTACTTCTCCGATTTGAGCGAGGGAGAGCGGGAGTGGATTTTCGGACGCACCGCGTTGTCGGTGTGGCAATTTGCTGATTCCTGAACTATGCTATACACATTGCGCTCCTCATGAAGATTAATTTATTAATTGGGTAATTTCCGAGCGATGTCCGGTGCGGTTGCAAACCGCACCTACCGGGTCTGGGGGAAATATAGAATTACCCGTTTAATTTCTTAAAACTCATCTGGAGCGCAGAGATTAGACATATCACCATTCTATAGACATATCGTTCCGCTGGAGCGAAAGACTGAGCACTGTGATTTCAACGGGAAACTGATGGATTGGCAACTTGGGTTATATTACTGGAAGGCTATTATAGTAGATTTTAGAATTAATGAGACACTCCAAATCGGCGCAGTTGGAAACAGCACCTACCAAACATGGGGAGCGAAAGTGTCTATTTATTTTTAGAATTCACTATAAACGATTGATTACAATGGAGATGATGTTATGACGAGCACAACGAAAAATGATTTGCCCCAACCGACAACAGACCTTAATCTAGCGAAGGCGCATTTGGACGAGTTCGGCTATTGTCTGCTCGCCAACGCGCTCACCTCTAAGCAGGTTGAGGCGTTACGCACGCGACTGGTAGAACAGGCAGCCGCAGAAAAGCAGCAAGGGCTTGCTCATGAGGATGGTGGTAAGGATAAGAACAGCGGTATCAATCAGCGGGTGTGGATGCTGATTAACAAGGGAGAGATTTTTCATGAACCGTTGCTCCACAAGCGTGTCCACGAACTGATCGGGCATGTTCTCGGCGAGCAGTATCTGTTGTCATGCTATACCGCCAATATCGCCAAGCCGGGCGGCGTAGCGATGAACCTGCATACAGACCAGTGGTGGATGCCGCCGCCGACCCGACGTGACCGTTCCCCACTGCCCATTGGGTCTATTACACGAGAACGGCGAGATGTCGATGACGCCGGTCCACTGTCGATGATCGCGCCTGCTGTGGTTGTCAACGTCATGTGGATGTTGGTTGACTTTACGGCTGAAAACGGTGGTACTCGCCTCGTACCTCGAAGTCACTTAACCGGACGGCACCCAGACAAAGAACTGGATAAGGATGTTGAACCGATTGCTGCCGAGGGTCCCGCAGGGACAGCGATGGTGTTCGATGGTCGTATGTGGCACGGAACTGGTGCGAATGTAAGTGATGGTCCACGGCTGGGTGTGTTGTCAACATTCTGCGGACCCCAATTCCGGACGCAAGAGAATCTCACAGTCGGCACGTCAAAAGAGGTCTTGGAGAATGCGCCTCCGGAACTGTTGGCGTTGCTCGGCTTCAAGGTGTGGAACGCTTACGGTCGTGTTGAAAGTCCCGCCGTTGATTTTATAGCACCTGACGAAACCTCTCTGGGAGAGTTGCGCCCGGAGTAATAATAAGGACTAAGGTGGGGCTACCTTGTTGGCTCCGCCTTGCCTACGGATCAAAGGTCAAAATCACGAAATCCCCCTTCTCCGGAATGTATCGGGGCATTTACCATTCTTCCTTTCCAACAGGCTCACCCCAGTCCAGTTCTTCGGCTTGATAGTCTTGGGGTATCTTGGATACCAACTCCTTCAAATCATACTTGCCCCGTACTTTGGTCGCAGGTTCAACGATAATCCGTCCGTTCTTGACCGAAACACTCACTTCATCACCCACGTTTAGCTGGGCTTCTTGGAGCAGAGCCTTCGTCAACTGTAGCCCTTGGCCATTTCCCCATTTCTGAATCTTACCTAACATAGTCAAGCTCTTCAAAAAAATAAAATGTATATCCTAAGTATAATCCTTGGTGAATTGAAAAACAGGAGTAAATTCGGATTCCCTACCAACTCGACACCCAACGCTCACGATTCGGAACCGGTGGATGGACAGCGACTCCGCCCTGTAGATGGGATTCATAAATACCGAATCCGATCTCCGTCCCCAGCATTGTTGCCCGCAGATTGCTGACTCCCGGTCTCCCTGTTTTTATTGACTCCACCAACTCACGAACCTTGCGCTCGGTGCCACTCCACGGCGTTACCGGCTCAACTTCAATCGGATCGTAGGCGCGATCTTGCTCTTCGCTTTTACGCACATATAAGGATTCGCCATCATTCTGGATTCGGATAATCCCCGCCTCGCAAACTAGTTCATACTCTCGGCTAGCGCCGGTCGCTGCGGCATGAAGGGTCGTCCCGTTATCGAATTCGACGAACGCTGATAGGATGCCTGTATCGCGCATGAACCGCATATTGGCGGTATCCCCTTCGTCGTGGTGCAGTTCTCCCAGTGTTCCGCGGATGGAGACCGGTTCGGGATCGCCCAGTAAATAGAGGAGCGTGTCAAGGAAGTGCCCACCGATGCTGTTTCCGGCGAAACCGATTACCGACCGAACCGCCCCTAACTCCCCGCTATGAGCGATGCTGTGTGCCTGTCGGTAGACCGCCCAGTTTCGACGCATCGGTCCGAATTCAAGGAAAACGCCGTTCCGTTCAAATGCCTCATTGATGGCATCTGCTTCAAGAAGTGAACAGCACAACGGTTTCTCGGCATACATCCCCTTGACACCGTTTTCCGCTCCGTAAATCATCGCCTCAGCGTGCTGCTCCGGGCGGGTTGTAATACTGAGGATATCAGGTTTTTCCACATCAATTAATTCACGATGATCCGCGTATCCTCGTGGCACGTTCCAGCGTTCTTGAAACGCCTTCCGCTTCTCCTTCACGATATCGCACGCGGCGACCATTTCTGTTTCTTCAACAACTGCATAGCCCCCGGCATGGCAGTAGGGTAACACTAGACCGCTACGGTAGGGCCCCTGTTTCCTTTTCGCTATCTGCTCGTCCTCAATGGTGTTCGCCATGCGTCCACAACCGATGATACCGACCTTTAGTTTCATTACGGGCCTCCTCCTGAAAGCAAAGTTAGAGATTTAAGGATTTACGTCAAATCACTGGCTAAAACCAAGATTTCACATTGCTGTACGCTGGGCCAAGGGTTAGGCGTTTCAATGCCTTCCAAGAGCAGCAGGATGCTATTCAGCCCTTGTTGTAACGGTGGATTATCGAACACAAACCACTCTTGACCTTGACTGCTTGTCACCGTCCGGCTCGGTGTGAAGGGGCGGATTCTGCCGTTAACCTCGCAGCGGATCCGGTCCAGTGAACCCTCAAGATCTTCCATACAAAGCCGAAGCTCGGTCTTGCTGATTCTCCCTTCAGCCTTACCACCCTCAATATCATCGTGAACGGTAAGGCGCATAGCGTGCTCAGAGCCTGCCCCTCTACCCATGATTGCCAACTTGCGTGGCACCTGGAGGCGGTGGTCTGCTCTCCCCGCCCCAGTAGGAGACGGGAGGTAATAACAACGGTTCCGCCGTTCCAGAGACGAAGGCTCCCTTAGATCTCGTATGGTTTGGAGATGGTAATCATCAAAGATGTTGAAGTCTTTGCTGTCGGTAGGACCGGCGCGATGGGAGGGATAATCGTAATTGAAAAGATGGACACCGGCAGCACCCTCACGATAGCCGTTCAGTGCGGTAGCCCTCAGCACACTAGAAGGACTGCGCTCATAGCCCTCCTGCGGCGAAACCGTATACGTCGCCCCATCGAACCCTGTAAATACTAACGTTCCGCTTTCCTCCGCACAGGAAACCGCTTTGCGGATATCAATCTCGTGAACGCAGTACCCCGGAGAGCCTAACACAACAATATCAGCAAGTCCCTCGCGTATCCAAGCTGCTGTGTCAATCCCCGCCTCCAAATTTTCCCCAATGCCGACAGGGACCCGGACGATAAGCCTTAGCGCGCGACCTTTTGATACACTGTGGCGTTTGACAATCTCCCGTGCATCTCGCATGAACTGCGTCAACGTCGGAATATTCTCAATAATCTCGCCGGCCCGGAAGAAAGGCGGCGCGCGACTGAAATCCAACTCTAACCCATCAAAATCGTAGCGGGTTAGGGTGTCGTCGAATAGCCCTAGAAAGCGTTCCCTTACCTCCGCTTTTGCGTAGTTCCATCTCCAAGAAAAGGACCAGGCTGCACCGTGGACACCTGCGGGAACGGGAGATCCGAGGAGCAGATCGGGGCTTTCCATTTTCTGGCGAGAGCGACCATACCACCCACGGGCCTCATCGCAGGCGTGGGCATCATTCATACGGAAAGAGGCGTAGATCGCCATGTCGTGCTTTCTGGCACCCTCAATGTAAACCCCCATGAGATCGTGACCGTCTTGGATGACCTTCGCAAAAAGTCCGTATAAACACTCATGGGCGTTCGCGGGCATTCTACCATCTATCTCCTTCACAGGTCTACCGTGGATGTGCAGCGGTTGGGCATCCCGCAACGGATGACCGTGAATATTAGTGGGCAGGGGATCGGGATTCCAGTCTTCGATGTTGTCACCCCACAGTTGGCCATGGGGACTTCCCCGCCAAGATAGATCATCATCAATCCCAACGAGGACAGACAATGCATCCACGCCGGCATCGGCGAGCGTGGGCATCATCTTGGTGATGTCCTCCGGTTCCCACCGGTCTTGGTAATTGATGATCCAGTGACCGTCGGTGTTAAAAGTAAGCCGGGGAGGTTCCTTCAAATCCATTTCAATCGCTCCATAAGCAGAATTGGTAAACAGGAAAATAAAACAAAGCAAACAGCCAAGGAGATTATTATAGAAACACTATACACTTATCCTGCAGCAGCAACTGACAAGGGATAATCTCGTATCTGTAAATCTGTTGGCCATTCAGACATATTGCCGCCTTTTTTGCTTTTCACCTTATTAACTTTCGCCCAAGACTCACCCATCTGTTTGACAAAAAGCGGAACCTCCGCTACATTGCATTGGTCTCGAATCTGGATGACCCAGTCTTCGTGTATCGGTCTCGCCCCTGGTCCTGATTCCCCACCGACAATCACCCAATCAATTCCGTCCAAGTCCAAACCTGAAAGTGGACCGAGCAACGGTTCCAAGGAGAGGAATTTGGTTACGGCATCTGTTTCTCTCAGATGATCAATGCGGAAGGTGTAGTCTTGGTTTTCAACACTGACGCCCATCCATACGTTATTTGGCCAATCAATTTGATCGTTCAACTCCAGCAACCGCTGAGAACGCTTTGTCAGAACTTGGAACTGATGCCAATGCGCCTGCTGCATTACCCCAAAGACTTTCAAGATAAAGTCCACAGGAACCTCATCATGAAAGAGATCACTCATTGAATTGACAAAAATCAGCTGAGGTTTTTTCCATGAAAGAGGTTTTTCTAGCATCCGTTCATGGAGGGTGAGTTCAAATCCGTTTGCGTAGTTTCGTTGTCCCATTGCTTGCAGACGAAAGGACATTCGTTCCGCATAACAGTGCTTACAACCGGGGCTGATCTTCGTGCAGCCTGTCACTGGATTCCAAGTAGCTTCGGTCCATTCAATGTTTGATTTAGTGGCCATAAGACTTTCAATCCTTTCTTGTATTTGATACTTTTGGCAGGTTGCTATGAATTAACTTTCTGTTGGGCGCCATAGAGGGAAAGAAGCTAAAGGATTTTTGCTAAAGGCAAAAGTACCTTCATAACCACTGAAGTCCACAAATCCTTGGTTTCTGTATTCTCGCAGCACTTGGTGTACATGCTTTTTTAGATATAATTCTCGGAGAAGCCAATTGTATATTTCTTCCATGTATACTTGTTGTCCTACAAAGTTCCTCCACAATAGATCTTTTAGTGGTTCTAAGCTAGGTTCTGGTTCAATGAGTACAAGCTGATCTGGAGCGTCTCGTTCAAAGGCTGTGAAGCTGCCATCCGGTACAACAGTCCACATTGATTCTTTCATCAACTCCCGTCCTCTTGGGTGGTTACTTGCATGTAATAAGACATATTTGAGAACGCTATTGTCACCAATCATGTTCATATGAGTTACAAACTCAGCTTTTAGTTGATGGGAAAAAAGTGCTATCGTTTCGCGCTCACGTTCGCGAGGATTTCCAATACTAGCCAACTCTCGCCAATCCTGACAGCCAAAAAGTGAGTCCATATTACTAGCTTGTGCTGGATGATGTATCGCCATGTCTACATATCGATACATGAAGTTAATAAGAAGTTCACAACTAGGAAATGCTAGGAGGTCATTGAGCAGTCCCATAGAAAGTGTAAAACCAAATGGATCGACAAAAGCAAATGAGGGAGCAAGCGATTGGTTGCGCCGATTCATATCGTCCACTAGCTCACGAAGAGACTTTTCGTAATCGTCTTGAACGATTTCAACTTTGATATTGCTTGGTGACTCACCTAAGGATGCAATCTCCGTGCATAAGTGTTTGTAGTTAATTGGATCATTCTCAAAAAAAATGAATTGTACCTCTGTAGAACGAAGGATTTGATCACGAAGTTGGTGATTACATAATTCTTGTAGTACTAAGATTGGTGATCCTTGTTGTCCGGTCTCGTGAATTCCACGACCAGCATGGCAATCCACATAAATTACTCGACCATGAGCAGAAGCTAAAATTGGGAACCAACCAGCTAGGTATCTCCTCAATAACTGATGTTTAGCTTCTTGTAAACCAGTGTATTCAGCCCAATATCTTTCATCAGTATCATTCATTTTTACCTTCCCGTTATAATTATACCACATATACGTTAAGTGTTCAATTTTATATTGAAACTGTAGCTGCAGCTATTATTTTGTTTCCCACCATCAACTTGTCCATCTTGAAGGGTAAGCGATAGGGTATCAAACCGATTATATAGCACATTGAAATTTTAAGCAATGAGTAAAATGGGCGAACCTCAACCGAAATCAGTTGTTGCTTTTTGCGCGGTGTTCGTTTAGAATGACTTGGCACACAATCAGCAAACATCAAAATGTTCAACCTCTTTCCGCTTATCGTTGAGTTGAGGAGATAGAAAATGCCAACTCCGATGGAAGAATACCTGTTTGATCTGCACGGTTACACAATTATCAAGGGTGCGATTGATCCCGACCACCTCCGCGCTATGAACGATTTTCTTGACGCACTGCCGCCCCTGCAAATTGATCAGTGGTACGGCAATATTGATGTCCATACCTATAGCGGGATCGATGGGATGAATCTGCAAAATATCATCGAAGGCGGAGAGATTTTTGAACGACTCATCGACCACCCAGCTTGGATTGATCTGGTCCGTCACTACATCGGCCCCCACGATCGACCGTTCATCAACGAGGGATTCATTAACATACGTGGGCAGGGCGGATATATCGGTGTCCATTCCGGTGGACATATGTCCGACAGTCGCAACCGCACAGGTCGCAGTAAAGGCGAGTGGTGTTGTTGCCTGCTGACGTTGATGGTGCCTTTGACCGATGTAGGTGTGGGCGATGGGCCGACGGTTATCATCCCCGGCAGCCACAAGTCCGATTTTCCACACCCGATGCAGAAGGCAACCGCGGGCATCTCCGATGGTCCGGGAGAAACAGTTGAAGGTGCAATGGAGGCATATCTAAACGCTGGTGATGCCCTGCTGTTTAACGATTGTTTGTGCCACGGTTCGGCAGAGCGAAAGAATCCCGGTGAGCGGCGTATGATCATCTTTCGCTATCTGCCTTCGATGTACGCACATCGGTTTGCCTATGTCCCTTCCGAGGAATTGCTGTCGCGACTCACACCAGAGCGACGCGCAATTGTCCAACCAATCACACCTCGCAGACCACCCATAAGATAAAGAGGGTTATATAAAAAAGAACGTGAAACGTAAAACGTAAAAATAATTTGTTCATTGGTTCATTAGTTCATTTGGTGTCTAACCTATGAGAAAGTGCAAAATGCTGAGAACGTGAAAAGTGAAAACAATGAGAAAGGAGACCGTTATGGATAAGAAAAAAATGACCAACGAAGAAAACTATCATTTCGACGTGACAGGTTATCTGATCGTCCCCGGAGTTTTGACCTCCGATCAGTTGAAGGCTTGCAACGAGGCACTCGATCAGTTAGAAACCGCTGACGGAGCAGCCCCGTCGTGCGTGTCTTCCTGCTCTACCCTGCACTTCCTGCGCGACCATCCCGTGTTGACGCAGTATTTGGAGGAGATCTGCGGCGAAGATTTTCGGCTAGACCGGTCCCCGCATCTGATTGAGGTCAATGACAATTCCTCTGCAAATGGCAAGGTAGCTCTGTCGGGAGGCAGCGAATGGCAGGACTGGTCCCGTGCCTATCGGCAGTACAATGGATCCCGTTTCTGTCAGGGCTTACGGGCGATATGGGTATTGGCGGAGGTCAACGAGGGCGATGGCGGATTGGTGGTGGTTTCAGCCAGTCATAACAGCTCGGTAGACGCTCCCCAAGACGTTGTGAATGGGGACGACGATATGGGTTTGGTCGTGCAGCCGGTTTTGCAGGCGGGCGATCTGTTGTTGTGCACCGAGTCCCTCATGTGGGGTCTACGTCCATGGCAAGGGAAGGGTCCCCAACGTCTGCTTGAATGCGGCTATATCAGCGCAGAAGTTCGTCCGTCCGCGGAATCTGAAATTACGAGTGAGGACGACACGATGCCCGAATGGACGGCACAACTGACGCCGGTGCAGCGCGCCGTGTTGCACAACCCAAACCGAGGCTATCCACCGCCTGTGGTGCACTCAGATGGTAAGACAGCTTCGCTGTCAACGGAACCCGGCATCCTTCATCCTTCGATCTACAAACTGGATCCGGATTCGGGGATCGACGAGAAGGAATTTTTCCACTGGGATCTGTGTGGCCATCTCGTGTTACGGGGAGTGATGGACGCGGATTGGCTGGCAGCGGCTAACGAGGCGATTGATGCCAACCCCGACCGGATCAGCACAGGCGGTTCTGCGGCTGGCGACTCGAAGCCGTTGGCGGGTACAGGGGTAGGCAGATCGTCAATGGGCAATCCGTGGGAGCTACCCGCGCCCTATGGCGAGCCGTTCCAAAGGATGATTGCTGATCCCGTACTGATCCAACGTTTGAACTGGATTATGGGCAGTGGGTTCGAGTGTATGATGTGCAGCGGGTTCCTGTCGGGAAAAGGATCATCTGGACACTTTCTGCACGCCAACGGTTTCCCATCTAGGGTGACCAATCACTACCGCCAGCAAAATGGGCGCGTCTATAGTGAGTACCTCAATGTCGCTTGGCAGTTGCGTGATGTTACCTCGGCGGACGGCGGTTTTGTCTGTGTGCCGGGCAGCCATAAGACAAGCTATCCCATGCCCGACGGAATCCGGACGTGCGATAATGAGATGGGTATGGTGCGGCATATAGAGATGAAGGCAGGCGATGTGCTCCTTTTCCTTGCATCCGCCCAAACTCACGGCGCGTACCCTTGGACGGGAGAACAGAACCGCCGGATGATCTTCTTCCAGTACCGGTCACGGAATTTGTATGCGCCTTGAGCGGATGATTCATCACCATATAGGACAACCCCGAATGCCCGATGAATCGGGAAACTACAGTAAGCCCTTAAGCACCGGTTCTGTTTCGTAGGGAACAACGATCGTTGGTCCCTACTGAAGTGCACAATTTCTAGATTATTAGCCAAAAACCCTAAATTGATTCTATCTGAAGATAGGTGATGCGACATGAAGTACATGATGGCGATGTTGATGCTTATGTCATTCGTGCCCTCAACATGGGCAGAAGTATTCCGTGACAATTTTAACGATGGAGATTTAGAGGAGTGGGTGGATTTGGGGCTGCCTAGGGGGGAAGCTAGTATTGAAAATGGTGAATTGGTCCTCGGTTTTCCGCCCCCGAATCCAGCGAAGATTCGCGTCGGTTTTTTGGGAGCGGTCTCAAAGGACTATGAAGTAACAGTCTCTGTGAAAATCGTTGAGTTAATGTTTCCACCGATTATTGCCAATGGCGTGAAAATTGGTCTGCGCGCACATGCTATAGATGACAAGTTAATGTTTCCACTGAATATTGCCAATGGCGTGAAAATCGACCTGCGCGCACATGCTATAGATGAGATACTGAAGATCCCACTACTTCAATATACATTATCTTACAATTTCTTTCTAGGTCGTCACATAGATGGCAGAACGGGTATCGGCGCCTCCATTTGGTATGTAGATAAGATTGTGAAACGGCCTAAAATAGATAGAGTCCAGTTTATGAACAATGTGAAGCTGCCTGAAATGGATAAAGTTGAGATCAGGAACAAGCTGCTTGAATTTTCGCCATTTGCTTTTGAAATGAACAAATGGTATCGCTTGAAAGTTATTGCAAGGGACAATCGGTTTCAAGTGTTTGTTGATAAGAAAAAAATGCTGGATTTCCTTGACGACACTTACACGGAAGGGAGAGTCTATCTGTCGTCTGGGCGTGGGAACCGCGTTCACTTTGACGACTTTGAGGTTCGGTGGGGTGCTGCCCTTGCCGTGCAGCATCGGAGGAAACTCACAACTACTTGGGGGCAGATCAAACGCAGCTTCCATTAGGAGGTGATACAGCATTACGCCGCTCTATGCGCGACGACAATGAACCCAGCCAAGCCACCGAGGAGGACCTGAAAGCCTGTTTGGTAAAGCAAGATCGCAAAAGGTTGACAGAGGAAAACCAATCCAAGCACAATCCCACCGATTGAGATGCGCTCGATTAACAGTTTTCGTGGGGATACAATAGCAAGCACAAGTATGCCCGTCAGAATGAGATGGAGTCCACTGCTTTGCAACAGTTGACTAAAGGATTGGTAAAGAGCAGCAAGCCCAGTTATGGCGATAACCCCCGCTGCAATTTCAGAGGATCTGA
The DNA here is from genome assembly GCA_965208425.1 of Candidatus Poribacteria bacterium. Lineage (GTDB taxonomy): Bacteria > Poribacteria > WGA-4E > WGA-4E > PCPOR2b > PCPOR2b. The sequence goes on from OZ242335.1 coordinate 6,633,019, forward strand.
TCAGTCCCGTTGTCATGCCAAAAGCGATTGCGCTGGCAGAAAGCAGGTGGAAAGCGGAGCCACGTAAAATTGGAGGGATGGGCAGATAGAGAAATGAAAGACCGGCGATGAGTCCTAACCCAGCGATAACCTCGATGATTCGTTTCGTTGAAAAGAAGAGGGAGGATAAGATAGCCGAAATGATCAACAGGGGTAAAGCAACACCCCGAAGCAAAACTGACGACGGTTGATAGAGAAACGCCAAACCGATAATTAGCGCCCCAATAGCAATTAGCTGATTACGACGTTGCTTTGTCACTGGTTGCCCTCTTCGAAACGGGTATAGTTCGCCAAAAGGCTTCTAGGACCCCTTGGACTCTCGTCGTCCGAAGATGCTCCAAAATCCTTTGCGAGACTCGGCTTCGGCTTTCTCCCGTAGCTGGATTTGTTCCGCTAGCTCGCCCTCTAAGGAATCAACCCTTTGTTGTAATTCTTTGGCGTAGTGCTGCAACTGCTCATTTTGTTCTTGCAGCTCTTGACGCTTGCTTGTCAAATCCGTATTCTCCTCTTGAACAAGCATGAGGTGCAACACCTGACTAGCGAGGTTTTCAATAATGTCTGAGGTGGGTATATTAAACGCTAGTTTGGTAATGAGCAATGGCAGTCCTTCACGCCTTAAAAGCGGCGTTTGAGGTTGGGAAGGTGAAACGTTGGTACCTGCTTCTTCTCCCGAGGTATCGGGTTCATGCAGATAAGGGGCGAGATCCTCATCACGGCGTTCAAGGGTCTGTCGAATGATAGCTTCTTCGACGCCAATCATATTCGCAATTTCGGATACAGTGAGCGGAACTGCCATATTTTATGTGCTTCGACTTGATTGTTACAGCGCTTTCTTGGACTACTCCCTGTTCTGTTGTAATAAACGCAACAACTGCCAACTGTAGTTCAAAACCGAAATTAACGCAAATACCAAACCGATGCACAACACGTAAAAAGGAACAAATGAAGGGATGGATCCACCGCCCGCTAAGACATTATCTACCAAAGCGTAGAGGACTAAGGCGGTTGCAAGGAAAAAGGTTGTGCACTTACCCCATCTATCAGATTTGCCAATAATCTGCGTTCGATGGAACAGAAAAATGTTGGCAATCACAATCAAAACATCTCGAATAATCACAACGACAAAAGCCCATCGCGGAAAACTTGAATGAGACAAAATGAGGGCGATAATCACCGCGCTAATTATTGCCTTATCAGCAATTGGATCCAAAATCTTACCCAGATTGGTACGCTGATTCAGACGGCGTGCGAAGTAACCATCAAGCAGGTCGGTCAGAATTGCCAATCCTCCTATCACCAGCGCCGCCACATGGAATCGACGAATGATGGTGTGAAAGAGGAATGGGGTCAACCCAAGCCGTATTATGGACAATAGATTGCTGACATAGAAAAAGTTTCGCACCGCAATTGGAGAACCAGATGTTTGAGGAGAGCGATCTGAAGCGAGTTGGCGTTGCATCGTTGTCCTCGATTCCGAGAGCGGCGATCAAGAGCATCGCCATTTAATTCAGAGAGGCGTTTTTCCACGGTGATATGTTAGTGTCGTGCTTTTCAAAACTTCTTCGAGCGAGCAGGCTTATTTTCAATCTTCGATTTTCTCGTTCAAGAAGTTCGATTTCTCGGTCCAAAAGCCGATGTATAGACACTGTTTCTATCAACTGTTGTTTGTCCGTCAAAGGGATCTGCAATCGTGTCGCAATTTGGTAAGATAAGTGGTCGGGTGCTGTCGGAATTTCCTCTACAACCTTCCATTGAGGAATCAACTCTGCTAACAGCGATTCGTAGGTTCGGTATAACTGGATGGCTCTTACACCGTGCATCTCAGAGTCTTCAGGTGGCTCTGTATCCTCCGCCTCGAACACTCTGACTTGACCCACTAGATAAGGAAGATTTCGTCGAATTTTTGTAATTTCAAAGCGGTGCTGCCCCAGCGTTATCAGGTTCATTCGACCATCTTCAAGCTGATCGACCTCTATGATTTTGACAGCGGTCCCAACGAGATATGGCTCGGCATGTTCACCCACTTCTCTGCCCTTTTTGATGAGAACGATGCCAAAGAGTCGATCATTGTCCAAACAATACTGGATCATCAATCGATACCTTTGTTCAAAAATATGAAGTGGCAGCACGCCCCCCGGAAACAGGACAACCTCTAGTGGAAAGAGGGGCATTTCATCCTCAGCGAGTTCTTGGATCAAGTCGGTTTGCATGCGATAATCCCCGATCTGATTGATAGACATAACAGTTGCATATTCCTGTTGGTTTCAAGTGTAGCATACGGGACGCTGAGTGTCAATGAAGAAATGGGTAAGTCGCTTGCATTGCATCTGGAAAACGGAGAGATGAATCGCAATGTTCTACCTAAAAAGGAAGAGGCGATGCAGAAGAAAACTGAGCCACAAAACTTGCTGCTACAAATTGCAAGAGACGCGATAGTATGTCACCTTGAGGATAGGATATCTTCAAAGTTGGAAGGTCTGGATGCGGAACTATTACAAAGATCAGGTGCGCTCGTAACCTTGCATAAGGAAGGACGGTTGCGCGGTCGTGTTAGTCAAATTGTATCCGACAAGCTGTCATATAAAACAGTTGCAAAAGCTGCTAGCGCTGCGGCGACTCGTGATCCGCGCTTCCACAAGGCGAGCCTCTCAGAAATTCCGCAACTCGAAATTGAGATTTCTATCCTGACCTCCCTGCAACCCCTTGAACGAATCGAAGACTTGGAAATTGGCGTTCACGGCTTGTATATCAAAGACGGTGAGCGCAGTGGACTACTACTGCCGCAAGTTGCAAAAGCGCATAACTGGGATCGCACCCAATTCCTCCAGCAGGCTTGCAATAAAGCGAAGCTGCCGGAGGAGGCATGGCAAGATTCAGAGATGTATCTGTTCAGTTCTCAGGCTTTTGAGGAGGGAACCCTAACTTCCAAGATGAAATCGCACACGAAAGCTGCTCTACTCACTTTTATCACTCTGTTTGATTCCTTTTCGGCGCGTATAGAACTTCGGGGTTTCCTGAAACTTATTGCGATAATAAGTGACGGTTCGGCGTGCAATTTTTGTATCGTATTCCCGTTCAAGGATGTCTGCAAGTTCAGCGTCGCTATAAGGCTTTTCACGCCTACCTGATACCAATTCTTGGTGTTCGCGTACAGCGATTAAGCGACGAACAACCTCCCCTTTACTCTGACAAAAAAACTTGAGCGGTAGGACACCTGCGGACGTGTCAATGCGTTTGTCCTGTAGAATACGGCTGACAGTGGACTCGTGTTCGCCGGATTCCCTAGATAGTTGGGCTTGGCTCAAGGGCTTGAGATGCAGTTCATCGCCACTGACGAAATAACGGTACTGGTACTCGTAGATGAACATAACGATACGGAAGGTAAGGCTTTTGCGCTGATTGATGAGACGAAGTTGGTCGAGTAGTTGCGCTGTCTCTTTGTCAGTTTCTTGATCGTTAGAGATCTGGATTTGATAACGAGAATTATACTCGATTTCTGATGAAACGTGGATCTCGGCGCGGGGCGGATTGTTGAGTTGTCGCACCGTTGCTACTGTCTGGGCAGGTTGATTCGACGATGCGGGCGTATTGACAACTGTAACCTGCGCTGAACTCGCAATCTGGACGCGATCCACAAGGTCGCGAATCTCACGAACCGTGCTTAGTGGAATCCCCAATTCATCAGCGATACCTTCTGATTCGGCACCCGAATCCATGAAATATTCGACGAACTCCGACTGTGTGATGTCGTATGCCTCCGTCAACTTGGCAAGCTCTTCATACGGCTCTGTCGATTCGAGCGATGTCTGCGCTGTTGGAGGTTCTTGGACTTCTGGATCATCGAGGCGCAGATGAAATCCAAGATTATCCTCGTATCCCGCCCAAGTCCGTTTGAGGTGACGGCAGTATTCGAGCGCATGAAGGAGCCGTCCGCGCGGAACTCGATACTTAACCGCCAACTCCACTATGTGTCGCCGTGCATCCTCGCGGAAAAAGTCGCGCTGCCAATCCCCACGTTCCTCAATCTCGAACTCCCGAATAAATTCTACGAACTGACGGTCTTGGAACTCCTCATACAGATGACGTGGAATCCGCCCCTGAAAACTCGTTTTCCGGACGTGCCCTTCTTCAACCAAACGCTGAAAGGCTTGTTGCGATTCGATCTGCCGCACATACTCCTGAAACTCCTGCTCATTTTGCGTCAACAGATCGAGATATGCGTCAGGGGGACGCACAGACCTTACAGTGGGAACAATGGAGATTTGCGGTTGGGGTCCGATAATACGCATACGCATTTCCTCGCTAATTGCCAGTCTGTGCAGGGCTATCTATAGGGTAGCAGACTATCGAGCAAACATCAACCCGAAAAATCAATCGAGAGAAAAAGGTAGGAACGGGTTCATCAGAGTCCTCCTATCATTTTGCCAGTAACTAAGGACGCTCTCTGAATCTCTCCACTAAGGAACGGTACAACGGCAAGAACAGCACAACCGCTGTGATGATAAGAATGACTAGCGTGATAGGACGAGCCCACAGAAAGGAGAGATTGCCATCGTTGATCAGAAGTGCACGTCTCAGATTTTCTTCAAGCAGTCCGCCCAATACAAATCCAAGCAGCATCGGTGCCATCGGAAAATCCAAGAGCCGAAAGAAGAGGGCGCAGGCGGCAAATCCCACCATCAGATAAATATCAAAGTTATTGAAAGAGACCAAGTAAACACCGATGAGCGAAAAGAAAAGGACAAACGGGACGAGAAACGGTTTCGGCACAGCGAGCAACCGGGCGATATAAGGAATTAGTGGCAGGTTCAGAATCAACAATACAATGTTCCCTAGATACATCGACACAATGACTGACCAGAACACGTCGGGGCGTTCCGCAAACAGCCGGGGACCTGGTTGCACTCCGTAAGAAATCAGTGCACCTAGCATTACAGCGGTTGTCCCGGAGCCGGGAATCCCCAAAGTAAGCAACGGCACAAATGATCCCGTCGAAGCGGCATTGTTCGCTGTCTCTGGTGCCGCGAGTCCTTTTAAGCTGCCCTTCCCAAATTGGAATTTTGCTTTCCCCTTTGCGAGTGCTTGTTCCACCCCGTAAGCCAGAAATGAGGCGATTGTCGCACCGGCACCGGGCAGCACGCCGATAAAAAAACCCAGGACAGAGGATCTGCCAATACTCGGCGCGATTTCTCTGAATTCCTGTTTTGAAACTTTAAGGCTGCCGAATTTTTCCATGACGGCGTTTTGGACGGTATCGGAGGTTTCTCCCGGCTTTAACGCCGAAATGAGGGCTTCAGAAAGCGCGAAGGTCGCCATAGCGAGCAGCAGAAAACTGATGCCATCGATTAGATCAAGCTGCCCCAATGTGAAACGCTGAATTCCCGTCGAATCATCTGTGCCGACGGTGGACAACATCACACCCAAGATTGTCATAAGGATAGCCTTCAGGAACTGACCTTTTCCTGCAAAAGCGGAGACAGCCGTAAGTCCCATGACCATCAGTGCAAAGTAATCAGAAGATTGGAAGCTCAGCGAGACGACAGCAAGTGCCGGTGCTGCGAGCAGCAGAAACATTGCGCCGATTGTTCCCCCGGAAAATGATGAATATGCGGCGGTGGCGAGTGCCTTCCCCGCCTTCCCCGCCTGTGCGAGGGGATAGCCATCGAAGGAGGTGGCGACGGTCGAAGCCTCGCCCGGTGTGTTCAGCAGGATTGAAGAAGTTGACCCACCAAAAACAGCCCCGTAATAGACACCCGCCATGAGAATCAATCCCGATGATGGCTCAAAACCGTAAGTTATTGGAATCATCAGAGCGATCGTGGAGATTGGACCCAATCCGGGCAACATGCCGATGAATGTGCCGGCAAAAACGCCCAGAAACACCATCAGAATATTGGTGAAAGTAAACGCGGTCGAGAGCCCCGTCATTATCCCTTCTAATACCATTGGCTTAACTCCAAGTTGTTAGATTCTGTTGACATTTGATAAATTGAACCAGTTTTGATGCTCTTTGGACGTATTACCCTGGCGTTTTAGGAAAATGGAACGGAGATTTCCGTCCTCTACGAACTCTGTTTATTTCTATGTCCCGGTAGGGATCATCGTAGGGAACAACGATCGTTGTTCCCTACAACTCGTTTACGGTGGCAGCGTCCTCAAGCTTACCGAACTGGGAATATCAAAATCTCAACACGTCCTAGTACTCAGTCAGATAAGTTTTGCAACTGCTATATATCAGGACTTACGCATTCCAGATTGTAGTTGCCCGATTCATCGGGCGTATCGGGGCAGGTCCCGATTTATCGGGATCCTCGCTTCGCGGGAGATGCCCCTCCCACACACCGTTCAGTGCCCGCTAAAGGGGGAGAAAGGGCTTTGACCGTTTGGCTGGGCAAGTCCTGATATGTTATCGTTTGCTTTCAATCAATATACACAACCATAATTTGCCTGACAGTGTACTAGTCACGGACTAATTTGCTCCCAAGAAGTGCAACACACCGGGCTCAAGGTAGACCCTCAGCAGTTGTGTCAAGATGAACCAGAAACCCACAGTCACGCTAATTGAAACCAACAGCATCAACTTGATTCGCTGCTCCCCCATCGCCCAAAATCCGCCGCAGAGGAAAAGCATCGTCGAGATTAAGAATCCAAGAGGTTTGAGGATCAATCCATAACCGGCCATCAGTAGAAAGAGGAGCGCTGCACACCGCCAGTCCAATCCCTTGAAAGCAGCCGTGAAAGAAGCTTTCTCCCCACTGATATGCCGGTCGGTAGGAAGGATCAAAATCAGTAGGGCGGCAATAATTCCTGTTGTGCTTAACGCTATCGGCAGGCTAGAAGGGGTTACGCCAGAGTCTTCGATTCCCGGTGCCTCCGGAATATTGAGCGCCATCGCGCCGTAAACCATTGAAAGAATAAGGATAACAAGTGCTCCCACTTTATCTCTTGTCATCAATCCCTCACTTCGAGTGTTGCCTTCCATATAATTCCTATTGTCGTTATCAGAATTGAACAAATAGCATCATTCCAGAAAACCAAGCTCCCCCATCAGTTCACCGATCATCTTTTCCTGACCTTTCAAAAAGGTGGAGAATTCCGTCCCCGGCTTGAAGAGATTCTCCCAGCCGTTACGCGCTCGCACCTTTTCCCAAGCCGGTGTTTCATACATCTTTTTAAGCAGATCGGCGTAGGTAGAGACTTGCACCTCGGACAGCCCCGGCGGACCGAAGAAGCCACGCCAATTGACAAAAGTGGCATCGTATCCCAACTCTTTCAAAGTTGGAACGTCGGGAATGGAAGCGGAGCGGTTTTCCGCAGTAATAGCGAGAATGCGAACCTGTCCCGCCTTGTGCTGCTCTAGTGCCTCACCCAATCCGGTCGATAAAATCTCCGTTTCTCCGGAAAGCAACCCTGCAAGTGCCTTACCACCACCATCGTAGGGGATGTATCGTAACGCTCTCGGATCTCCGCCCGCCGCCTTAAAGGCCAGTGCGGCAACAAGACCATCCATGCTGCGTCGCCCCGATCCGCCACCAACTCTAAGTTGGCGCGGGTTCGCACGAAAAGCGGCAACAACCTCCTCCCAACGCTGGAACTCCGAGTCGGAACGGGCGGCAAACACGCCGTAGTCCGCGATTACTGCAGCAACAGGTGTCAAATCCCGAAAAGTATGCGGAAACACCTTTTGCAAAGAACGGATAAGGATTGGGGTCGAATTGACCAGCAATGTCCCCTGTTGACGTCTCGCCGTTTTGATAAGATACGCAATTCCCTTTCCGCCGCTACCACCGGACATATTCTGATATGATGCACGTTTGATAAGTTTCGATTTCGTTAAGGCTTCACCGACACCACGAGCGGTTCCGTCCCAGCCGCCACCAGCGCCCGCGGGGATGAGGAAATGTATTTTGTCTATCTTCGTGTCCGCATAAACTGCCCCGGTAAACATACCCCAAGTAAGCAAGAATATGCTGAGAACCCGAAATACTTCATTCGTTGAATTTTTCATCGTATCTCCTAGAATCAGTATATCACTGCACCGTTTCAACTGCATAGCTCCTTTATATCATAGAAGGAAAACCTCAAAATTTCAAGTCTCCAATACTGTCCTTACGCTTATCTATGTGTTTGCATCTCTCTATCAACATACCCTTTTTGATTGATCAAAGATCCTGCGTTTGCTACAATTTACACCACCTGAACGGTTCCGGGGGATTTATATTTTGATGTCCTCAAGCGAGAGGAGTGGAGATTATGATTGTAGTCACAGGAGCTGCGGGACGACTTGGCAGACGCGTCGTCCAACGCCTCATCGAAAAGGGATATAATGTATTAGGAACAGACCGTGTGCCGCATAGCGAGTCGCCATCACCGTTTGTTGAAGCGGATCTCTGCAACGCCGAAAAGACAGCGGAACTGTTGACGGATGCACAGGCGGTTATTCACATGGGCGCGATTCCGGGACCTCGGGTTGATGCCCCGCATGAGGTCTCGGAGAACAACGTTCAGAGTACATTCAATGTCCTCTGGGCAGCAGCGGAGAAAAAACTCCGTCGGGTGGTGTTTTCGTCTAGCGCCTTTGCCATGGGTTGGGCGCACGATCCACGCGCCTTTGTACCGCTGTACCTTCCCCTCGACGAGGAACACCCGATGATGCCATTTGAACCTTATGGTTTGTCGAAGCAAATCGGCGAGTGCATCGGTGAGATGGTAGCCCGAAGTTCGACGACCTCTGTAGCAAGTCTCCGCTTTACGAATGTCGTCCCGCCAGAGCGACAGGCTGAGTTTCCTCTGCCCGCACCCACACCTGACAGTCCGACCACACTAGTGATGTGGGCATACGCCGATCCCCGCGACGTGGCGGAGGCGCATGTGTTAGCACTTGAGGCAGACCTAAAGGGACACGAACCATTTTTGCTCGCTCAACCGACTACCCGATTCCGTGAACCGACCATTGAATTGATTAAGCAAAACTTCGGGGATCGCGTCGAGATTCGTGGAGAGCTCAAGGACAACGCAAGCGTCATCAGTACAGAAAAAGCGCAGCGGATACTTGGCTTGAAACCGAGACCCAGTTGGAAAACATCTATAGAGGAATAACGCAATGAACGAACACGAAAAATACCTTTTTGATCTCAACGGTTATCTGGTCGTTGAGGAGGTCTTAACCCCTGATGAAGTGGCCTTGTGTAATGAGGCAATCGACCGCCATGCGGAGGACATCCATGAACGAGTCGGAGATCTTTCGTTGTCCGGGGGTTCTAAAACCTTGGAAGGCATCACCGGACGCGGCGACCTCGGAGGGATGTTGGGCTGGGAAAAGCCCTGGTGCGAGCCGTTCCGGAATATGCTAGCCCACCCGAAAATTGTGCCGTATCTTCACGGCATCTTGGGAAAGGGTTTCCGTATGGATCACAATCCCGGACTCATTACCATGCGTAAAGGAGCGGAAGGGCATGTGTTTCACGGATCCTCCGGTCCCGGCTTCGATCCACACCAATATTACATTTTCAAAGACGGGAGGATGCACTGTGGATTAACCGTGGTGGCGTGGCAGCTCGCTGATGTCAATCCGGGGGATGGCGGACTTTGCTTGATTCCGGGGAGTCATAAAGGTAACTTCACTTGCCCGCCTGAAATGAAACGCTATGAGATGTATCAAGAGCATATTCGGCAGATTACGGGCAAAGCCGGCGACGTTGTTATTTTTACGGAAGCTACCACACATGGAACGTTGCCTTGGAAAGCTGACCACCAACGGCGTTCTCTGCTTTTCCGATACTCGCCGGGAAATCTTGCTTACGCCAAAGGTTACTTCCCTACCTGGCCCCAATCAATGCTCGAAGGATTGACACCGGAACAGAGAGCAGTATTGGAACCGCCTTATCACACACGGCTAGATCGCCCGGTTCTGGACGAGGCGTAGCTGCTTCTCCATAGAGCGTTAATCCTACGCGTCAAGAAACAGATTGACTGGTTATCCAGCGAACTCATCGTAAACTGCTTTGGAGATGGCAGCAAGGCTTGCATCTACGCTCAATCGATCACCACCCGCCATCTGTTTCGCCATAATCGCCACAGTGTATGGGCCGGTGGAGGAAAACACAATCCCGACATCGCACCGGACACCGTGGTAGCTGCCGGTTTTGTGGGCGACCACCGTTCTCGAAGGAAGCGCGTGCGGAATAACCGTGCTAAGCTGCTGACGCTTGAGGATATCCAAAACCGCCTCCCGTGACTGGGGTGAGAGGATATCACCATCGTATATTAACTCCAACAAGTAACACATATCGTTCGGGGACGATACGTCGGACTTATCTTCGGAGAAGCCATCACCCTCTAAGACAAACTCCCGATTTTTCAAACGATCTGACGCCAACTGATAGGTGTGCGCGGGATTTTTCATCTCAAGTCCAGTAATGCTGTAGAGTAGTTCCCGACACGTCATCGGGATATGGGTGTGGGTCAACCCGAGTTGGTGCATCGTGTTGTTGATATTTTCTCCTCCAACGCGGTTGTAAAGTATATCGGTGGCGGTATTATCGCTGATGATAATCATGAGCATCGCCAAGTCGTGAACCGTCGGTTGAAGTCCAGATGCTAACTCTTTGAGGACACCGGACCCAGGCACCCGTAAGGCATCAGTCAGGTCAATGCGCTGATGCACGTCGATGATGCCCGCATCGACCTGTCGATACAATTCTACCAATAGCGGCACCTTCAGCGTGCTCGCTGTGAAGAATACGGTGTCGGCGTTATGAGAAATGCGCTTGCCCGTCTCTATATGTTTGGCGGCAACTCCGATAATCCCCTCTGTATGAGCCGTAAAATCTTGGATCGCAGATATTACACCTGATTCAGCCATCTTAATCCCCCACTTATTCACCTCGTAGCGAATGACGCACGTTGTTTCGCACCTAAAACCGTTCTAGCAGCAACTTGGTAATCGGATTGGGACGACTGTAGTATTTCCGGGTGGCTTCGTCCTTGCTTTCCGAAAGTCGGCGCGGGAAAATGGTATAATTACTCAAGTAGCGGTCTGTCGTACGACCACAGTAGAGATGAATGGTCCGACGTTCCACAGTGGTTTGCCGGACATTGCCGGCATGGTACATTATTGCATTGAACAGGACAGCAGTGCCAGCGGAACCGGTGATATGATCGGCTTGTGTGAGGTCGTAAGCGTCAAGCGGTTGTTCCCTCGTATGTGCCGAACCGGGCAGTACGCTAAAAGTATGCGTCGTGTCGTCTACATCATTCAGGTAAAAGACAACGGATATGTATGGGGTGGAGTGTGGGATTTCACTTGCTCCAGTACCGACATCGCGGTGCCAACGGCAACTGATGGGACCATCGGGATTGGGACGACGGATGCGTACCGAATGTTCTTCCGCACATAAGTCAGGTCCCATAATCGCCTCTAGCAACGGCATTAACCGTGGTGGACGCATAGTGAAATCAATCTCTGGATGCATAATCAGCAGATGGACATTGAGTTGGTAATGTCCGTCTTCTCGCTCAAACCACATGGCTGGATTTTCAATAAGATCGTGATCTATGGTCTCGTTAATGGTACGAACCTCATCAGGAGATAAAGCGTCAGGAACGACAACGTAATCGTTTTCCTGATAAAATTCTAACAATTCTTTCATGGGATTGCTCCTTAATTGACGTGCAACTGCAATCTTCAATCACAGCAAGGAAAGGAAATGAACCAAGAACATATTGAACGCTGGCAAGTAGAATTTGAGATAGTAGATGCAGCGACTGTTCGACAAATGCTCGTTGAAACGCCAGAACTCGTAAACGTGAAAGTGAACCATACATCACCGAGTGGGCGAATCCGGCAGTGGGGACCGCTCTTCACTGCAAGCATCAACCTTAAAAGCCTTGATAAAGTTAAGGCTCTTGTAGAGGCAGGTGCGGATGTAAACAACAGCAGCCTCGGCACGCATTGGCCAAGCAATGATTATGAAATTAACCGATATTTCCTCAGTCAAGGAACTGACATTAATCAACCATCCTATCTTGGGTTTCATGGCATTGGCGTCACCAATTTCGATTCTTTTCTACTCATGGTGGAAAACGGGCTGGATCCTAATTTCGCATGGCCCTACAACGGCGAAACTTTGCTCCATGTTCAGTCCCGCCACGATGACGACACTCATCTCGCACAAGCCTATATCTTGATCAAAGCAGGCGCAGATGTCAACCCACAGGCACTGAGTGGACTTGATGACGAACCTATCATGGATAACGAGCATTTCGTGAAATATGGCAAGGAGACACCGTTACATTTCGCCGCCCGGTTGGGCAACCAGCGGATGGTTCGGCTGTTACTCGACCACGATGCCAATCCGTCGCTCAGAACGGTCAGCCGAATGAGTGATCCGAAGCAGTTCTCTGAATGGACGGATGAAGTCGCATCGTTGGTCTGGCCCCTGCGCAAATTCAAAAGAGTCCTGTTTCAACCCTATGAAGGGGAGACGCCGCTCGATATGGCACTGCGTGAAGGCAATGCGGAAATTGCCAACATACTCAAGCGATAATGGCAAATGAGTTCGTCGCACCTAGCTCGCCTTTTGAACGAGAAAGACTAGCGTTCTGAACCGTGTTGATGGAGAAGCTCAACAACCTTGGCTCTGCCGGCTTCTATCTTTTCCTTCTCTACCCTTATCTTCAGCAGTCCAGCAATGAAAACAGTGGTCTCCCAATCCACCTCTGTAGCATCTAGAGGTGTACCACCATCCCCATTCCTGATATTGATCTCCGCGCCATTCTCAAGCAGCAGTTTCGCGGCTTCATATTGACCAAGAAATGCTGCGCTGTGCAATGGCGTTCCACCGTCCCGATTCCTCGCATTGACATCGGCTCCCGCCTCAAGTAGCAGCGTGACGATCTTAGTATGTCCAAACAACGCAGCGGAGGATAGGGCTGTCCCCCCAAAGGTACTATCCTGAGCATTGATATCCACACCTTTAGCCAAGTGCCGCTTCATCGCTTTGATATTTCCGAATGCGGCAGCACTCCAAATGTCGTTTCCCGGGTCTTTTTCTTGTCGCTTAAACCAGTCATCTTCCCTCGTAACGAATGGCTCATCTGGGACCGCTCTCCATTCCGGCATTCCGTCCGCGATCTCTTCCATTATATCGGCACGACGCTCACGGATAAATCGCCGCGTCTCTTGCAGCACTAGGGTGCGTGAATAGCTTTTTCCTTTGTCTTTATCACCAAAGAAGCGTTGGGCATCGACCAAATGTGGTTCGACCATCGCGTCAATACGGTCAATTTCGGCTAACAATGCTGCTTCATTCCAACGGTTTTTCAGAATACCTATCATTGTCTTGGCGTAACGCTCCCGAATAGATTTTTGTTGATAAAGTTTATGGGCGAGCAGCCCCCGGGTCTTTACAGAGATCGGGGCACGGGCGTTGTTGTGATGTTCAAGTTTACTGCGCTTGCTAAAGAGTGAATCGGCACCCCAAGGTAAGAAATGAAATTTGTCGGTTTCTGGATTAAGATAGATGAAAAAGTTGTTGTTGTTGCCGGAATAGCCATCCCAAAAACCGAGCAGTCCCTCCACCGCCCAATAGGTGTAGAACGCATCAAGATTAACCAACTTACCGATTGCTCCCTCGATGTTTTTGTTGTCACCTTTGAGAACCTCAATGAGCTGTTGAATCTTCTCCCGTCCCGGTGCATCCTTGCCGGTTTTGCGTTCAAAGCTGCCCAACCAACCTTCGTAAAAATCAACGTAGGGACCTTCGTACAGCGTCCCATCATCAGTGCCAAAGGCACGTCTGAGAAATGATCTGCGGACCGTCTCCACATGCGAATAGACACCGAGGTTCACCCCGTTGACCGTCACCTTCGCATACGCGCATCGGGGAGCAGGCGAGCCTGCGGCATTAAACAACGCATATCCCATGAATTGGCTCATCAAACTGATGTCCTGTTGGTTGTTGTTGAGCGTTAGGTTGGTCAAGCCCTCAACGCCCGCGTCTTTGTCCGTGTGATTCAGCTTGACTTTGAGTGAGGGGCGGGTGGTACTTAGCGAGCCAAGGAACCCTTTCTTGCGGAGTCCAACGTTGGGAAATAGCACACCATCAATGGTTACGCTTGCATCGACGTAGGTATAGGGCGCTTCAGGTGGTGCGACTTTGCGACTTTCATGTAGTGCCGAGAAAAAATCCCGCGACTGATAGCGGATTGTATCCCAATCCTTATCGGCAACCGTAATTTGTACATCAAGCACCCGATCAGCCGGGAAGATGTCATCTAAGGTTAAGTTCTTGGCTGGCACACCATTTACAATAATCCAAAAGCAAAGCGTTATTATTAATCCAATATTCAATATCGTTCGACCCAATCTCACTTTTTCAATCCTTTCTGAACGTCTGCTATGTTGACCCAATCTATCCAAAGTATAAAAAATATTTTCCCTTCATCTACAAGTATAATAGCACAGTTCGACTAGTGGATCAACAGATTTGCAATCCGACAAATGCGACGGATAAGTTCGTCGTCCCATCGAACAACTATGAAAACTGTCTTTCCAGCAGTTGCGCCACTCAATATCAAGACTTTCTTATTGTTGGATAATGTAGTACTCAATCAGATAAGTTTTGCAACTATTATATATCAGGACTCACGCAGTTGAACGCTCAAAATCCTGTAGTTCGGCGATTTATCGCCGCACCGCATCCCCAACAACGCCCGATAAATCGGGCAACTACAACAGAGACTCCATAGAAAAGACCATAGGGAACAACAGTCGTTGTTCCCTACAGAAGTTCGTAAGTCCTAATATGTGATTGTTTACTTTCAATCAATATACACAAGCATAATTTGCCTGACAGAGTAGTAGGTGCAGATTGTATTTTGAACCCGACCATTAATTCTGTTATCTCATGTGTAAAATGTTACCTTTTTCCTAAAATATATGATGGAATAGAGAGCACCCTTTCACGTTGCCAGCGAATTTGGATCCTGAAGATATAAAAGCCAAATTCACGAACGGTGTGTTGGCTGTATCCATTCCAAAAGTAAAAGAATTCGAACCCAAAGACGTTCAAATCGGTGTTGAATAACCGCCTGATTTTCAAAAAGTGTCCTGTATTTATGGTAGATTTTAGAATTGCTTAGACACTTCCAATGCACATGTACAGATTGGGAAATCTGTACCCACAAACAACCCCCTAAATCCCCCTTGTCAGGGGGACTTTGGCAAATGTTCACTTATTTGTCTAATTTACCATAGTTTAAATGTAGGACGGTCTTTCTGTCTAAGGTGCCGTTCTTTTTTGAAACTTTCATTTAGATAGCGGTGTGTTTTGAACCAGAAAAGGTGGGCTACGAATGTTTAAGTCGCATTCGATCGAATGGACAATTTCACTTGCAAAAGCCCAAGAGGATACAACTGCCGTTACAATGAAAGGAAGGTTCTTTTATGATGCTACGTGTTACAATGGTTATGTTCTTACTATTCCCCCTCACTGCGTTTTCTCAAAGCAGTTTATACAGATCAACTCCGGGGAAAAGTGCGTTAGGAATGAGTATCAGTTTTCTTGATAATGGGAAAAATCTGACTGGATATCTTACCTCCCCCATTGATCAGAGTACACAAGCGATTTTTGCTGCTGGCATTGGATTATTTGACAATGAGCAACTCGCAGACCTCAACGCCTCTATCCCTCCGTCCCCTTCTGGCGCGGTTGCGCTTGAGAAGGCGAGTACTCTTGGAACAACGGGGCTTCAGTCCTTCTTAACAGGTGGGGTTAAGGCTAGCTCTGCAAAGGGGATTCTGACCGACGAAAATATAACGCTTCTCAGCATTGTAGACCTGACGGCTTTCGGCGGTGCGGGTATCTTCAAACGCCTGCAAACCTCTTCAGAATTGGTGATGACACCCAGTTTCGGCGTTTTTTATTCGTATACTTGGGAAACAACGGATTACAAGGAGTGGGGTGAAAAAGAAAGTGTGGAGTTTAGTGACTTTTCAGGGGGCGTTGGTTTGCAACTTGACCTCGCCCCGGAGATCAGCGTGTGGGGCGCATTACTCTTTTCTTTCGATACTTCTGACACAGCTCTCACTGTCGGTATTTCTTGGCATTAAGAAGGGGGATTTTATGATAGCACCTGCGCTGTTGATTTGCTCGTTCCTATCTAACCGTTCCATTAAACTTGTTAAGTAGTTATCCGTCCCAATTTATTAGCCCAAAAATCTCGGTGAAATCTATCGCCGGAAGCACAGAAGAAATTCCGCTCAATCAAGAGCATAGGTCTTATTGAATGAATGATATTCCTATCCCAGAACGAATTGCGATCAATTGCAGCCAAACGATTGAGAGTGCTGCTTGGCTATATCAATTACCTAGAGTCATTACTGATCTCAAGCAGCGCTGGTTACTGACCCTTAGCCCGCCATTTGAAGAAGAAGCGAGTTGTTCTTGGGTTGCATCATGTGTTCGGCAAGATGGGACACCTGCCGTGCTAAAACTCGGCTTGCCTCACATGGAGGCAGAAAACGAAATCGACGGTTTGCTTTTTTGGGATGGCGATCCAACCGTTTTTGTCTTAGAAGTAGCCCCTGAATTTAACGCAATGTTACTTGAACGCTGTGAGCCCGGTACTACGCTACGAGAGCGACCTGAGAATGAACAGGATCGGGTCATCGCAAGACTCTTGAAAAGATTGTGGCGTGCGATGCCTGAAGTCCATCCGTTCCGTCCATTGTCAGAGATGATTGCCGCGTGGACCAAGGAGTCCATGGATCAAATAGATTGTTTGCCCGACGCGGGACTCGCTAAGGAAGGATTAAACATTTTTGAAGCACTGCTAAATGATGCACCTTGTGATGTCCTGTTGGCAACTGACTTGCATGCGGGGAATGTGCTTCGGGCGCAACGTGAGCCGTGGCTTGTCATTGATCCCAAGCCGTTTTATGGCGATCCAGCTTACGATGCCACACAGCATCTGCTCAACTGTAAAAAACGATTACACTCCAAACCAATTGCGACAATCAGCAGATTTGCAGATCTACTCGGTGTGGACCCCGAACGCGTTCGGCTTTGGACCTTTGCCCGGTTGGCGTCAACATCAGGGGGAGACTGGCATAAATCGCAAGAACTCGCCCGGAGGCTGATGTCAGCGCGTATTGAATGAAATTGACTTTTACGGACAGATGTTTAACCGACTTGTGATGGCAAATGTACATCACGGAGTGGAGGACGTTCAGGAATGATAAATCAGACATTCGGACTCAACCAGAACCAGCTGCACTTTTTTAAAACTTTCGGCTATACCGTTCTTCGGAAACTTCTGAAGCCGGACGAACTGGAGATTATCGAGCGAGAACACCGTGATGGACTAGCAGCCGCATTTCCAGAAGAATCTTTCGATGGGACGCTGGGGCAATGGACACGAATGATGAATGAGGAAACGCCCTTTTTCGCGTCGCTCAATGAGGATCCTCGCTTCCTCACTCCTGCGCAGCAGATATGCGGCGAAGATGTCCTCGGTAACGGCACCGACGCTCATTTTAGTGTGGGCAACACCGACTGGCATAGCGATAGCAACTGGCAACGCAATTCAGAGGAGGTGCAGCTCGCCGTCAAGTACCACCTTCATATCGATCCTGTAACAGCGGAAACCGGTGCGTTGCGTTTCATTCCGGGATCACATCTATTGAGAGGCACTGAACGGGAGATGTTTCAGGAGGCTTTAGACAAGGTGCCCCTTGAAAGTGTTCCTTGCCAAACTGTCTCGACGCAGCCGGGAGACGTTGTCCTTTTTGATATCCGGACTTGGCACGCCTCGTTGGGTGGGGCACCCGGCCGGCGCGTCTGCAACGCGGAATACTTCCGAAACCCGGACACGATCGAGGGGATCGAAATGCTTCGGGAGATTGCGCGACTCCAATCCGGCTCACGCAACGTGCACCAATTTACCTATCCCAAGAATTGGTTGACGAATCCGCACGACAGCGCAGTGAGACAGCGATGGATTGATCGTTTTTTGGAGATCGACTTTCTCAATCAATCCGGCGTGGGAGAAATATAATGGGTAACACGGAACAGCAAAAGAGAAAACCACTATTCCCTGCTCTAACGGCTGCACAGCAGCTACATTTTGAAATCTACGGCTATGTTGTAATCGAAAAGCTGCTTGATACAACTGTTCCTTCACCAAATTCTTAGCAGTGGAAGCCCCGTCCTTTAGGGCGGAGTAACTGACTTCACTAACTGCCAACTCGACGCATCAGCGATCAGCGCGGTATGCCCCTTATAGCGGTCGTATATCCTGTGCATCTCCTCGATCGTGTCGAAGTAACCCACGATATGGGCAGCACTGAAGGAATCACCCGCTTTCACAGGCTTACCGTGAATCTCTTCGATCATGACGATGATGTCCCCGGGCCGTTGGCTGCACCACGCTTCATAGACCACGAACGGTTCAAGCGTCAACCCCGCCAACCAAGGCCCCTCCTCACCTGTCCCCTTGTCACGCAAATGGTATGCGCGAATGAAGTGTTCCGGGGTTCTGTTCAGGTCACGGCGATAGCCGAACTTCAGGTCTGGTGGGAATGGGGTGAAGAACTCACTGGACGGGATACGTACCCCGTTGGGACCGCTCAGATAGCTGAGATAAATCTCGCTGAACGTGTCGCCCTTTTTATGGCGGATACAGCCCGGCGTGTCGTTGCGGAGGAACATCTCCGGCGAATCGTTGACACTGTCGATCTTGTCCATCAATACAAAGAACCTCTCCCCTTGAGGGAATACGATTCGCTGCGTCCACTGCGATCCGGCTTTGCGACCGGGGGCAGCGTATTTGTACTGATATGTAGTTGTGACCGCGATAAAATCCGGCCCGTGGAGCACGTCCGGTTGGACAGATTTCATTCTGTGACAGAGTTGTGGACCTTCGACCATACGTTTACGATGGCTGCTGCCGTGAGACATGCGTGTGTAGAATTGCCGCTCCGGTTCGGTCTCGTTCTCGTACCAAGAGTATCTGCCGACACCGTGCCCGTCCGGGGCAGTCACCTGATCGCCGTAGTCTTCGTCGCTTCCCGCCTCCATGAGCCAATCAATGACCATCAATCCGTCGCCGATTTCTCGGAACCCGGTGGCTTTGTCAAGAAACGATCCTTTCTCGATTCCGGTCATCCAGTGTTTAGGGTTTTTCTTGGGGATGACCGCTTCAAGTTTGTCGGTTTCGATCCTGATCGCGTGATCGCTCTCAACCAAGCGCAACCACCCAGCATTTTGCATAATCTTTAGCCTCCTGAAAATAACAGAAGATCGCCGCTATCGATGCTCCTGACGAACTGGCGAAGTTGCGATGGCAATTAATCGCACTTTCCAACGTGCTTAAACAAAAGTTTACTGTTTTTATACAGTCACTCCGCTTTCTGCGCGATGAGTCGAATGATTGCCGCCGTTCCTTTGTGCATCCCCTCATCAAGCTCCACTACGGCATCTTCATAATAGAGTATCCGTAACGATTTAAAGTGTTCCAAAAGCTCGTTGGGTTTTATAAGATAGTCAGGATTTCTGGGACCAAAACCGCTGGTTTCCCTATATTTAAGGTGGTCTATCGAAAACTGCTCAAGGATAAACACGCCACCCGGCTTGAGCGCCTCAATAACTTGTGGAAAGATTGACGGCTCGTAATAATAGAATTTTGTTATCAGGTCAAACTGTCCTTCGCCCATGTCATAGTCAGTCAGATCAGCGACGACAGCATTGACCGTTGTATTTCTTTCCTCTGCCAACTTGTTGCATTTTTCAATAGCAACATCGGAAATGTCTACACCCGTGACATCAAAACCGTTTTGGGCAAGATAGACCGCATTGCGTCCTTCTCCCATCGCTAAAACGAGCACTTTTCCCTTCTTTAACCTGTCAATTTTCTGCTTGAGAAAGGCGGCAGGTTCTTTGCCGTAGATATACATATCGCGGTCGTAACGTTCATTCCAGCGTACTTTCACTGACTCGGATTCACCCCCATCCTGCGGTAAGGCGATTGGGCTTAATAGGAATAGTCCAATGGCCGTAAAAATAATTGGATATTTCATAATTTCTCCTTACGATGTTTGTTAAGCAATTTTTAAGTAGGCTTGTATGGCACCCTCATTCTCAATGTCAGGGCGTACCAATTTGTGAGGTATGTTCGGCGAGTTTTCACGCTTGCTCCGCCAATCGCCTTGTTAAGAAGTTGATTCGGCGGAGTACCAATAGCCTCAAACCTGTTGTCTTTGGTTCACCTTTTCGACGAATCTCTAGCCATTTGGTGTATGCGATATCACCTTTTCGGTATCGATTGATGCTTCCACGTTGAGATCATCAAGTTCAGATCCAATAGCACAATGTTTCCATAATATTCTCATACATTTGCGCTATCTGACTCGATCAGATATATATCATATCATCGTTCGTCACGCTTCTTGATCTCGCCCCACGTTGTTTTTAGTCTGTTTCGCGGAGAAACAGAGCGAGGGCGCGACGGATCTTGCCAATCAGGAGTAGTTGCGGCTTTGAGGAATAACTTAACCGATTCGTTCGTCAGGTCAAGCGTGTATAACCCGCCACCCCGACCAAAGAGAATCTTGTCCCCGTCTGGTGACCAAGCAAGTCCATCGGTTGTTGATGGCGGCTTGTCCATTAAAATGGTTCGTAAGGGATTGCCATCACGATCGATTATGAAAACGCCGTGACGAGTCTCCGGAAACGGCGGATAAGCAGAGAAAACAATCTCTTGACCGTTGGGCGACCAAGTGACATCTCTAGGAGATGATACGGAAACTTCAATGGTGCGAACTTCTCGCGTCTTAAAATCCAGTAAGCCGATCCTAGGACCGCTACGTTGTTGAGTTCTGTGGTGAGAATCACCAAAGATGATTTGCGTACCATCCGGAGACCAACGGATTTTTCCGATAAAACCGTCTCGGTCTTCAAACAAGAGTCGCTGATTTTGACCATTGACGTCAATGGTGTAAATTCGGGTCGTTTCAACGCCCTTTTCAGGGAGATTGACAAAGGCGATTTTATCCCCTTGCGGAGACCATGTTGGAAAACCATTTGCAAACGGTATATCCGCTACTTTAACCTGATTTTTTCCATCTTTATCCATGACATGAATCTCATACCGACCATCCGCGGTCTCCTGCTCAAACGCGATTTGTGCGCCATCGGGGGACCAAGCGGGCATCATTTCAACCCTTTTGCTCTTGGTTAGATTGGTTAGTTGCTCGCCGTTGGCAGTCATTGTGTAAATATCAGGATTACCCCCTCTACGGGATACAAAAGCGATTTTTTGACCATCCGGGGACCAATCGGGTAGATAATCCCGATCCGAGTGATTTGTCAGACGGATAATCTGCTGGGTATTGATATTGATCGAATAAATTTCCTCATTTTTATCTCTTGCGGATGTAAAAGCGAGCCACTTACCGTCAGGAGAGAATGTGGGCTCATCATTGAGCTGTCCATCTGCAAACAATATCTCTAAATCCGTGCCATCGGGTTTCATTCGCCAAATTAGTCGGTCTCTGGGCAATATCTCCTTGCGGGTTGCAGAAAAGAACGCAATTTTTGTTCCACCCGGCGACCATTTGGGGTAAGCTGTCCGATAATTAAAGTTGGTGAGTCGTTTCTCATCTCCGGTCTGAACATCAAGTAGATAAACACCAGCTGCACCGTGCCGGTCGGATGTGAACACAATTTCTCCGCTGACCGGCGACCAATGGGGCCAACTATCATCCCAAGGGAAGTTATCGGTCATCTGCGTGATATTTTCTCCTGTCGCATCCATGACATAAATATCGAAGTCACCATCTCGATCTGAAGCGAATGCAATTCGCTTTCCGTCTGGGGACCAAGTTGGATGCAGATTGCTCTTGAGTGAAAATGTAAGCTGCTGGTGCTTCCTAGATTTGAGGTCCATGACAGTAATTTCAAAGATTCGATTGACAGTTGAGACATAAGCCATCTTTGTCCCATCTGGTGACAACACTGGATCAAAATCTGATCCCCCATCAAATGTCAGTCTCTTGGGTCTGCCGCCGAGGACCTGCTTGTATATCTCTTGATTCCCATCTCGCTTGGATACAAACAGAATCTGCTCTTCTGCATTTGCAAGCAGTACGATGAGAGTGAGACCTATCGTAAAAGAGGCAACGTGATGTCCCATATTATCTCTCCTCTAAAACACTATCTTAACCTAAGTTGCTAGTTGCGTTACGATACCACATACATGTCGCCCCGCTGGGGCTTTAAGACTAGTTCTATCCGGTTTTCTATACACATGTCGCCCCGCTGGGGCTATGAGTCGGGCAAGATGCCCGACCTACGGATATTGAGAGTCGACTTTTACTGCGTCACATACAACTAGCAACTTGCGTTATCTTATCTTAATCTGCCCCCACATTGTTATCAACTTCCCACCGGGTTTAGCAGCAGGCGCACGATTGATGCCTGCTCTTATCATTTCTGCGTCAAAGGCTTTATCTATCCACTTCGTAATCCGCCACTCCCCCTGACGCAACTCAAAGGTAAACTTGTTCTGGCCCTCTGCGAACCATCCGAGGAATCCACCCTCTAGGACGTGCCCTTCGTTAGCGAACCCCTGGATTCGATAATGGTTGAAGGCTTCGACTTTTTTGGGCACTGCGTTGATGATTTGGGCGGGAAAGGAAAGTTCCAACTCAATATCCCGGTACATTGCGAAAATCCGCGCTGCAGATTTTCCCTCGTCTTTGAATTCTTCAAATATCACATCATCGAATGGATCGGCAAATGTCCCCATATCAGAGATGTACTCAAACCCCTCCATCCAGAATGCACTGAGATATAGTTCAAGGTTTTCATTTTCATACCCCTCACGCAAGCGTTCCAAAACCCCGTCAATGGCATCCAAACGTGCCGCATCGACTCCCTCCACTTCAGGCTCAACAAACACTGGCTCGGGTGGCTGCATTTCCTCATCTGGTTGGGGATCTTCAACGTTTTCCGCGCCGGGGTCAGTTCTTCCGAGGTCGCCCACGTCAGGATTGGCAATCTTTTCCTCCGGATTGTCCATTGGCTCCGTTAAAACATTCATCGACGGCTCATCTTCGCCATCGCCACAACCCACTATCAAGCAGAGAAAACAGAGCGATACCATACAAAACAGATTTCTTTTCATCTGAGAATTCCCCTCCTTAGTCAAAAGTTGTTAACTTTAGTGAGATTGGACTGTCTTATTCATCATTCCTTATCTTTTACTGTCTGTAAGTTAGCGTACCTTTACAAATTTGTTTAGACCAATCGCTCTCAATAAAAGTTGAAAAAGTTTGGAACCTTCCTAAGATTAGTAACGGATGGAAGCCAGATTCGCATGACACAAGAAGCAACAGTCGTGAAAGGACATAGGTCAAAATGACATATCGCGCTCACGTAGGAGATTGACGGCAGACTATGCCATAATGACATACTGTGATGAGATGACAAACGTAAAACTGCCCGTCCATCCTTTAGAATCATGATAGGTGGCATCATACGAATCCCACTGCAACCCCCGTTCTAACAGGGTTTAGGCGATTTTCTTCTTTTTGACTTACTAAAAAACAGAGTTTGGCATGACACTTGCTCTATATTGGATCGTACGAGTAACAATACTCATAAAACTAACCACAAAGCAACACAATAGGAGGAACAGAAAATGAGAAGCCTAGTAACAAGACCGATACAAGACCTTTTTAGCATTCACAATGAGATGAGTCGCCTGTTCGATAACTGGACCAGACCCGCGCGCTATCGTGCTGAGGGTGAGAGTTTGGATTGGCTGCCGGTCGTTGACATCCTAGAAGCGGACGAGCACGTTGAAATCCGTGCCGAAATTCCGGGACTTTCTGAGAAGGATGTCCAAGTTTCCGTGACGGATGATGTCGTCACACTCAAAGGTGAAAAAACGCAGGAAAGCGAAGATAAAGACCAAAAGTATCATCGCGTTGAGCGGAGTTACGGTCGTTTCCAACGGTCCTTCACATTGCCAGCGAACTTGGATCCCGAAGATATCAAAGCCAAATTTGCGCACGGTGTGTTGACCGTATCCATACCAAAAGTAAAAGAGGTCGAACCCAAAGAAGTTCAAATCAGTGTTGAATAATCACCTGATTTGAAAAAAAAGCGTCTTGCGTCTAAACGTAGGACGCTTTTTTTTGTCTAAAGCTGTTATACTTTTTTGAAACTTTCATTTAGATAGCGGTGTGTTTTGAACTAGAAAAGGAGGGTCTAAAATGTTTAAGCGAAATTCAACCAAATGGACAATTTTATTCATTGCTGTAGCATCAATAATCGCTGTTGGTGTAACGATAAACCCAGATAAACCTACGTTTACTCCTCAGACTGCAATTGGTCAAACCAGCGAGAATTTTAATCAGGACTTTGAGTACTTAGAACGGGCAAACCGTGCATTCATTGAAGTGGTCAATCGTGCCAAACCTGCTGTTGTTCAGATTACAACAACCCGCTTAGTCTTAACGCGTCAGGAACGTTCCGATTTTTTTGGCGATGATTTATTCGATTTTTGGTTTGGTCCTCGGGAGCGTCGTGAACCGCAAAATCAAGACGAATCTGAGGAGAAAGAAGAAGTACCGAGCGGACTCGGATCGGGTGTCATCGTCAGCGAAGACGGCTATATCTTAACAAATAACCACGTCATTGAAGGCGCAGAGGAGATTGTAGTGGTATTGTCGAACGGACGCGAATATAAGGCGGAGGTCGTTGGAACAGACGCGGGTGACCAAGGCACTGATCTCGCTGTCCTGAAGATTGATGGAAAAAATCTACCTGTTTTGCCCATTGGAAACTCAGAGGAACTTCAGATTGGAGAGTGGGTGATTGCCATTGGAAGTCCATTCAAACTTGCCCAAACGGTAACGCGTGGGATGGTTAGCGCGAAAGGACGTTCGATCTATGATATTCCTATTGTTAGATATGCTGACTTCATCCAGACCGATGCTGCAATCAATCGCGGTAACAGCGGCGGTGCCCTTATCAACATCCGTGGCGAATTAATTGGCATTAATACGGCAATTGCCACAGGCGGTGGATTTTCACAAAGCAACGCCGGGGTGGGGTTTGCCATTCCGAGTAATCTCGCAAAACGGATTATGATTCAGTTGATTGAGAAAGGGGAAGTTGAGCGTGGATGGCTGGGTGTTTCACTTCAACCTATTAACTATGACTTGGCAGAGAAGTTAAAACTTGGCGAACCCCGTGGTGCCTTGATTAGAGAGGCATACAAAGGTATGCCCGCAGAGAAGGCCGGTATTCGCCGTAGGGATGTGATTGTCGAGTTTGACAAGATACCCATCCGTGATAGCAATCACCTCACGCACGTGGTTGCCGCAGCGGGTGTCGGTAAAACGGTTGAAGTGAAAGTGATTCGCGATGGGCAAGAGAAGGTGTTGAGAGTCAAGCTTGAGAAGCGTACTCAAGAGGTGCTTGCAAGGTTAAGTGGTAGGGGCGGACCTGTTGTTCCGACCGAAGACACTACGGCAGCCTTTGCGGGCATTCAAGTGCAGGATTTGACCGACGAGCTAGCAGCACGATATGGATATGAAGGTGAAAGCGGCGTGATAGTCACTGCGGTTGAACGACGCAGCCCGGCTGCAAGAGCGCAGATTAACGTCGGAACCCTGATTCAAGAGATTGAAGGGGTAGAAATCTCAAACCTGAAGGATTACCTTGAGCAAATTGAAGCGGTTCAGGATAATTCAAAGATTCTGCTATACATCCGGCAACCAAACAACAGGGGTGCTGCATTCGTTACACTGGAAAACCTGTCGAACTAACCGAAACAGATGCAAGCTGTTTCGTAGAGCAGAGAGGAGATGGATTCGTGAGGATTCGTCTCCTCTTTTTTTGTGCACTCACAGGAGATCTCAAATGCACACTGCTCACTCGCTATGCCTCAGTTTGTATCCTCGATATCATAAAGGTAGCATCGACACGAATGGGTTTCAGTGAACGGAATTTCGTCAGGATATGCCCCACTGCAATGTGGCATCATTTCGGGACAACGTGGATGAAAGTGACAGCCTTTCGGTGGGTTAATTGGCGAAGGCACGTCGCCTTCCAGTTGAATCTTTTCGATGCCTGTCTCCGGATCAACTTTGGGTACAGCTGATAGCAGCGCACGGGTGTAGGGGTGCTTGGGTTGATCGAAAATCTCCTCGGTAGTTCCCCTCTCAACGATTCGACCGAGATACATCACCGCTACTTCGTCCGCGAGATACTCCACAACAGAGAGGTTGTGAGTGATAAACAGATAGGTTAGTTTCAAATCGTCCTGAAGTTCCTTGAGCAGGTTCAAAATCTGCGCTTGCACGGAGACATCCAGTGCGCTCGTCGCCTCATCGCAAACGATAAATTCGGGTTCAACAGCTAGACACCGGGCGATGCCAATCCGTTGACGTTGCCCGCCGGAGAATTCATGAGGATAGCGATTGACCATGTCAGGGGACAGACCAACACGCTGCATCAGTTCGCGCACACGGTCTTCCCGTTCCGAACGATTCGCTCCAATGCCGTGGGCGATCATGCCCTCCTGAATTGTTTGTCCAACCATCGCACGTGGATTCAGCGATGCGTAGGGATCTTGGAAGATAATCTGAAGTTGTCGTCGATAGGGGTGAAGTTCGGATCGGCTTAACTGCGCGAGATCAACGTTGTCGTAACGAATTTCCCCTTGGACCGGAACGCCAAGCCGAAGAACCGCCTTGCCGAGTGTCGTTTTCCCGCACCCGGACTCCCCAACGAGGGCAAGCGTTTGCCCTTTAGGAATAGTGAGGCTGACCCCATCCACCGCATAGACATAACCCACTGTCCGCTTGAGTATGCCCTTTACAATCGGAAAATGGACGCGCAGATTGTTCAATTGAAGGAATGATTCGCCGGTAACGTCAGGCTGCGATGAGGTAGAAGATGGTACAGTGGTTGAGGTTGGGGCAGCAGCAATCTCTGATGCGTCGTCGGTGCGATTAAAATCGGGGTTGTAAAGGTGACATGCGGCGTGATGTCCCGCCTCGATCTCAATCGACGGCGGCAAGATGGTTTCACAACCGTCCATGACTTGGGAACACCGATCGGCAAAACGACACCCA
Source organism: Candidatus Poribacteria bacterium (assembly GCA_965208425.1). Classification (GTDB taxonomy): domain Bacteria; phylum Poribacteria; class WGA-4E; order WGA-4E; family PCPOR2b; genus PCPOR2b. The sequence goes on from OZ242335.1 coordinate 6,660,209, forward strand.
TCAGGGTATTGCGTTGCCTGCGGGACACGCCCTTGGATGGTTTGCAGGGTATCACCGCGTTTTTGACGTGAGGGAAGGGAGTCAAGCAGCTTTGTCGTGTAGGGATGGTGGGGATTGTGGTAAAGTGTTCCCCAATCGCTGGTTTCGACAATTTTTCCAGCGTACATGACGGCAACACGATCCGCCATCTCGGAGACAACGCCGAGATCATGAGTAATCAGCAGCACCGCCATGCCAAACTCGCGTTGGAGCTGCTTAATCAGTTCAAGAATCTGTGCCTGAATCGTAACATCTAATGCGGTCGTTGGTTCATCAGCGATCAGCAAGCCGGGGCGGCATGACAGCGCAATTGCTATCATCACGCGCTGCCTCATACCGCCTGAAAGCTGGTGGGGATATTCCTCAAAACGCCGTGCTGGCTCAGGGATGCCAACTAGATCCAACATCTCAATAGCAGCGCCCTTCGCGGCTTTCCCCGCTATTTCTTGATGCTGCTGAATCGCTTCCAGAATTTGATTCCCAACGGTAAACACAGGATTGAGACTGGTCATCGGCTCTTGGAAGATCATCGCAATCTCATCGCCGCGAATCTTTCGTTTTTCTACCTCTGGCAATCGGGTGATTTCCCTACCTTTATAGTGAATCTCACCTCCGGCGATAAATCCCGCAGGCTGCGGCACGAGCTGACTGATTGACAACGCTGTCACGCTCTTGCCGCAGCCGGATTCCCCAACAATCGCGAAAATCTCGTTATGCTGAATCTCAAAGGACACACTATCGACGGCGAGGGCAAGCCCTTCCGCAGTACGAAAGTAGGTCTTGAGGTTATCAACACGCAATAGAGGCTCAGGGGGGTTCACCTTTTACTCCTATAGAGAACCGTCGTGCAACTTGAGATACTATACAGATACCCGGCAAACTGCCCCGGATCCGGCGTCACAGTACCAGAAGGCCCCATCCCAACGGGTCATGCCGTGTGGCTCTGGATGCGGTTCGGGAATTTCGATCTTATCAATGGTTGAACCATCCTTGAGACTCATGCGATAGAAGGCACGGTAGTTTGTCTCAACGCACCAGAGATCATCTCCTTCCCATGCGAGGCCATGGGGACGGACTCCGGGTGCTGGAAAAGAATGTAGGACAGCGAGATCGTTCTCCGGATCTAACTGGTACACGGTCGCTGAAGGCGGCACAGCCATCCACAACTTCCCGTCGCGCCACTCCAATCCGTGCGCCCCTGACTTCTGTGCCCCCTCTGTCGGATAGGAGGAAAGGGTTTTTCCATTTGCTGGGTCAACTTTTAGAATTGCCGGACCATCGGCTTCTATGCGCGTGGGGACAAAGGTTGATGCGAGCCAAAGGTTCGTACCGTCCACCGTGACACCGCTTCCGTGCTCGGAATCTGTGTCAATAGTCTTCAAGGTTTCCCCTTCATAGGAGACAAGGAGGGCTTGATTTGAGACCTGATCTAGGAACCAGATTCCTTCGTCTGTAGCTTGCATGCCGTTTGGCTGCGGTCCTGGAAAGTCAAACATCTTTTCTATCTTAACTGCCATAAGGGTTTCTCCTTTATTTAGTTGAGAAATTTATTAGAAACATCTAAAAACAATTGACGTACTCCCAAAGCTAAAGCATTGGGATTCTTATCCGCTATGTTAGCCGGATTTAGATAGGTGTGGATTGAACCTGACACCTATCGGGGACGCCATCGCCCTAACTACGGGACGAAAACTAAATCCCGATACTTTGTTCCAGAGGTTGATAGCACCAACGCCGTCTCGGTGATATTCAAAGCCACAATGGTTGCAGTGATAGTTACGGTTAATGGGCTTCTTTCGGTTGCCGCACCGTGGACAAGTCTGAGAGGTGTATACCTCAGATACAAACTTGACTTTCAAACCTGCCAGTTCTGCTTTGTAGCATATCATGAATTGGAGACGGGCAAACGCCCATTGGTGAACCTTCTGGTTAGATACTTTTCCAAACTTCGCTCGCTTACGAATGCCTTTTAGGTCTCCTATCACTATCGTATCTGCCTTCGCCTTGATGCAGTCAGATATAAATCGAGATGTGATTTTATGTTCGGCATCCTTGAGTTGAACGTTTAACTTCGCAAGTATCTTGGTCTTGATTCGTTTGAGACGATACCAGCGATGACTCCGCTTGACACATCTATCCAGTTTGGATTGGATATATGCCTTAAACTTGTTGATATACTGTTTGATAGCCCGTAACGCACGACCATTGTAGATTATGGTATGTTGTCCGTCATGAGAGACTATCGGGTGAATCTCGCCCATATCTATGGCAACAGTTTTACCTGTTTCACGTTTGGGAGGGGTGTGGACTTTGTAGACAAGTGAGAAATAGTAGCTCCCTCGTTGGAAATACATCTCCACATAGACCGGTTCTACTGTGGATTGAAGCGTGATAGCCGGGTTGCCTTTACCGTTGGATAATCTCAATACACCGTCTCTAAGTGAAATAGCACTCGACTTCCAACGCACCTTGAAAAAGTGTGGGGTACGCTTAGGAGGCTTCGCTTCAGGGGTGGACTTAACAGCCCGGAAATAGGACTTGAGAGCATCGAAGTAGCTCTCAATTATCGCTTGAATCGTCTGACTATGGAGATGGTAGCCACGCAAGCGCATATACTTTTGGACACCACCTTGAGATAACCAAAACCCTTTTTTACGCTTGACCTTGCGAATAAGGGAAACTACCTTGGAGTAGACGCGGCCTGATTCACTGGCAAGCATATCCAATTCAGACGTTGGAAACACTTTGATTTTCTTGGTAGTGTACATGGGGAGGGGCTTTCCGTCTTTCGTCCGCTATACCGAAGAGTGTAGGGGACACCATCTTGCAATGGTGCGATATTCCCCTACCGAAAGACAAATCAAGCATATCATATCTTGGCTACTAATTCAAGGAAAAACAGGGCTAAAGCATAGCTTATATAGGCTGCGCCCCAACCGCTCCAAACCTAAAGGATTGGGCTTTACGGGCTAAAGCCCCACTCGGTAACTAACTTGGATTGCTATTTTCTAGTTTAAGTGCACGATCAAGGACTTCATCCACATGATCAACAAATATGAACTCAAGCCCCTCCTTCGCATCATCGGGCACCTCAACGAGATCTTTCTGGTTGCGCTCAGGCAGGATAACAGTCTTAATCCCCGCCTGTTTGGCAGCGAGGGTTTTCTCCTTCAAGCCCCCAATCGGTAGCACACGGCCGCGCAACGTAATTTCGCCGGTCATTGCAACTTCAGGGATGACGCTATGTCTCGTCGCTAGAGAAGCGAGCGCTGTGGCAATGGTGATACCGGCGGAGGGACCATCTTTCGGACTTGCCCCGGCTGGCACATGAATGTGGATGTCATGCTTTTGGAAGAAATCGGGGGCGAAATGTAACGCCTCTGATTGAGACTTGATATAACTCAGCGCGGCTTGGGCGGATTCCTGCATCACATCGCCGAGCTGACCTGTGAGCAGTAATTTTCCCTCACCAGCCATGCTGGTTGCTTCGATAAACAGGATCTCACCTCCATAAGCGGTGGCAGACATACCGGTGACCACACCAATCTCTTCCTTCCGCTCAGCAATTTCAGAGAAGAACTTGGTTGGTCCTAGATAATCCGGCACATCGTCGCTGATCACATCGGTTGATGTATCCTTTCCTTCGGCGATCTGGCGAGCAACTTTTCGGCAAATCGCTCCCATCTCACGCTCAAGACTGCGTACACCTGCCTCGCGGGTATATTTTTCGATTACCTGATGAATTGCGTCATCTGCAATTGAAAGCGTATCCTCCGCTATACCGTGCGCTTCAAGTTGGCGCGGGATAAGATACTGCTTGGCGATCATCAGTTTCTCATTAGCGGTATAGCCGGGGAGTTCGAGAATTTCGAGACGGTCAAGCAGAGCCGGAGGAATCGTGTGAAGTTGATTCGCCGTGGTGATGAACATAACTTTCGAGAGATCAAAGGCGACCTCAAGGTAGTTGTCCACGAAATCAGAATTCTGCTCTGGATCGAGTACCTCAAGCAGGGCAGCAGCAGGATCGCCACGGAAATCTGAACCGAGCTTATCAACTTCGTCTAACATAAAAATAGGATTGTTGGATTCCACCTGACGCAGACTCTTTACAATACGTCCCGGCATTGAGCCGATGTAGGTGCGTCGGTGTCCCCGAATTTCCGCTTCGTCGTGGACGCCACCTAGTGAAATTCGCACAAATTTTCGGTCCATCGCTCTAGCGATCGAAGCCCCCAACGAGGTTTTGCCGACACCCGGCGGTCCTACAAAGCAGAGGATGGGACCTTTCATATCCTCCTTGAGCATCCGCACGGCAAGGTATTCCAGAATCCGGTCTTTGACTTTTTCGAGATCATAGTGATCTTCATCAAGGATCTGTTTCGCATGAGCAATATCAAGGTGATCCGTTGTGCTGACGTCCCAAGGCAGATTGATGAGCCAATCGAGGTAATTTCGAGACACGGTTGACTCTGGAGAAGCTGAGTGCATTTTGGAGAGGCGACTGAGTTCTTTTTCTGCGACAGCGTGTACTTTTTCGGGCATGTTTGCTTTTTCAACCTGTTCACGCATCTCCTCAACCTCTAGCAATAGGTCATCAGTCTCGCCGAGCTCTTTTTGGATGGCTTTCATCTGTTCGCGGAGGAAGTATTCACGCTGCCCTTGGTTAATCACGCCTTGGGCATCGGATTGAATCTTACTTTCTAGTTCAAGTAGATCTAGTTCTTTAGTGAGTGAAACGATTAACTGAGTCAACCGATCCGTGGGAGAGATGGTTTCCAAGAGTATCTGTTTATCTTCAGGTTTGAGATCGAGCGTTGCTGCGATATAATCTGCGAGCCGCCCCGGTTCCTCGATATTGTCTGCGATAATGCTGAACTCTTCCTGATATCGTGACGAAAGCTCAACGATTCTCTGAAATAGAGAGGTAGCACTGCGCATCAGGGCTTCTACTTCAACCGTTGTTTCCTCCTCTTTGTCTTCAACGATTCGAACACGCCCTTTGACAAATGGATCGGTCTGCGTAATTTCTTCAATCTGGACCCTTGCACGCCCTTGTGCGAGGAACAAGACATTTTCATCCTCTTTGCGACACTTAATAATATAAATCTGCGTTCCAATAGTGTTGAAGTCTTCAACTGTTGGTTCCGCTGCGTCTTCCTCTGACCGCAGGTTAAAGATGCAGAGCAGCCGCGAACCATCAATGAGTGCTTCATCGACAGCTGCTGTGATGCTCTCCCCTGATAACACAACATGATGCGGCGGAAACGGGGGGACCGGCGGCATATATGGAAAGATAACTAGATCGCCCGGAACAGGAATAATTGGCAGTTCTTTCGGTTCTTCAACGTTCGTTTCGTGTCTATTTTCATTTTTCGATGCCATCATCAAGCTCCTTTCGTTCTGGGTCTTCAGTTGCTCCCATCTCTAGCTCCTGTTTGGCTTGGACGACGATTTCCTTTGGCTTATTTACCCGCGCCTTGGGGATGTGGATCTCAAGAAAGCCGTTTGCATAATTCGCAACCGGTTCCACATCGTCCGCCAAGATATTGGGTAGCACAATTGATCGCTCAAAGGGACCGTAGTTTAATTCAGCCTGATGGTAGTGTTCTTTTTTTAAGACAGTTCGCTCTTGTCGGTATCCTTTGAGGGTCAAAACGTTTCGATTCAGTTGGATTTTAAGATCTTCGCTCGGTTCTATGCCCGCAATTTCAATCTTGACAACAAAACTATCGACCGTCTCATAGATGTCCATCGGCGGTCGCCAATGCGCTGTCTCAGTTGTTAAATCCTGGGACGGTTCCATAAAATCATCGAAAAGACGGTCAATTTCTTCTTGCATTTGAAAGAAATGGTCAATGAGTCGGTTCGGGTTTGATTTCACCTGTTTATCCTCCTTTCATGAATTTGTAGTGGATCTTAGAATTAATGAGACCCTGCAAACCGGCGAGGTTAGGAAAACGAAACTACCGTTCTACCGTTTGGTAGGTGCTGTTTCTAACTGCGCCTACCGGGGGGCCGAAAGTGTCTATTTATTTTTTAGAATTCACTATAATTCTATACATATGTCGCCCGGCTGGGGCTTGGGTGTGTAGGGATTTAACATTGCTATACACATACCGCCCCTCTGGGGCTAGGTTGGTTCATTAGTTCATTGGTTCGTTTGTGCAATTGCAGTAGGCTGCACTATGCCGTAGTTTGCACAGGGGTTACTCAAGTGAAGTAAGATCTTAGCCCACGCGGTGATAGCCATGCCCATCACCCGTGATTTTATACAGGGCATCCGCCGCCCAGAAATGGATGTCCCCATCCGAATCTTCTAGTGCTGTCTTAAGAGCCGGTACAGCTTTTTGGCTCTTCGCTTCGCCAAGTGCCTTGAGGATGTCAATCCGCAACTTCTTCTCTGACTGACTCGCCTGAAGGGCTTCCAACTTTGCAGACAGTGCAGCGACTGCCGCATCATCCCCAATCTTCCCAAGGGCAAGTGCTGAATCCTGACGGAGTGCTATAACATTAACATCATTATTGAGCGTCTCTGCAATGGATGTTACAACGGAGGGATCACCAAGATCGCCCAGCCCCTGTGTTGCCCAACGTCGCACATCAGCATTTTCGACTTCGTCCAGCATCAATTTCACAAGATCGTCTTTGAATTCACTGTGCTTGCCTTCACCGGCACCAAGTGCGGTGTGTTGGCGAATCTGTACAATTGGATCAGCGAGCAGTTCCCTGATCTTCGGTATAACGTCTGGAGCATCGGACTTTGCGAGGGCATTCGCCGCATATGCCTTTACGGGCCACTCTTCCAGCGGATCTTCAATTCGCTGAATCATCTTGGGTGCAACAAATGCAGGCAGCTTAAAAGGTTTTGTAGCTATGACAAAGTTTTCCCAACCCCAGTTGTGTTTTGGAATTTTTTTGCCCTCTTTATCTACTAGGGCAATGACATATTCCGATTCGTCAACGAGCCGTCTTCCAAATGCTTCAGCAGCACGTTGGTCTTTAATGTTGGCAAGTGCTATGGCGGCTTTCACGCGAGCGGACAGCTTCGCAAGTGCATCCCAACGTGCATCCAGTTCTAGGCTTTGGTCTTCGAGGATTTCAATCAGTGCGGGCACAGCCTTTGTGCTCTTCAACTCTCCGAGTCCTGTGACTGCGTTCGTGAAAATATCTCCTTTTTCTGTATCTGTCTCCAAAACGTCAAGCAGCACCGCTTCAGCTTTTTCGCCCCCAATTAATCCAAGTGCGGTCACGCAAGCGGCTTTGACCGTTTTGTCCTCAAGAGGAGCATAAAACATCTCAACGAGTTTATCGACTGCCCCAGCTTCTCTGATAGCCCCTAACGCGGTAGCCGCTTGTGCCCGGACTTCGATATGTTTGTCCTCCAGAGCGGTAAGGAGTGATGAGGCTGCGCGTTCATCAAGCAGCGTGCCGAGTGCTGTTGCAGCACTCGCGCGGATCGACTTATATTCGTTTTTGTCCTCAAGGATTTTGGCTAATATTTCAAGGGATTGCCGATCCTTTATGAGTCCAAGTCCAAGGACTGCCTCTTTGCGGATAACGTAGTTTGGATGTTCCAACTCGGCAGTCATCGCATCTACAGGTGAATCATAGTTTTCTTCAAGTCTCCCTAGCGCAAACACTAGCTGCCATCGGGTCCAGTCATCGTCCACAGATTTGAGTGCATTTATAATAGATTTCGCTGTCGACGCATTGCCTAGCTTGGTTAGGGACGTAATTACTTCAGTTTGAACAGATAGGACCTCTTGCTTTTCTTCAAACGTGCCCCATCCCTTCTTCAGGACATCCACCAATCCAGCATCGGCAAGTTCAGCCGGCAACTCGCGCAGCGCGATGGCTGCTTGTTTGCGCGCTCCCTCAAACTTATCCCTTTTGAGCGTTGTCAGCAAAGGATTTATCACTTTATCGCCTTTGATTTTACCGAGAGCGACCGCAGCTTCTTGACGTACAATCCCTTGTTTGTCGTTCCTAAGTGCTTCGATCAAGGGATCAACGACCAGTGTACCTCCAACATCTCCTAGAGCAAAGGCAGCACTTTTACGCACAGCAGCGCGCTCGTCCTCTTTGAGCGCATCAATCAACGGCTGGACAACTGCGTCGCCTTTGATTTTGCCGAGTGAGAGCGCAACTTCACTACGAACAAGACTCGGAATCGGTTTGAGTTCACCCCAGGTCCGGTAGTCGGGTGGAGCATACTCTCCCGTCCACTCAACCCCTAAATTGGTGATGGCTTCCTTCAGTCGTGCTAGGGTATTATACTGCCTTTTCAGGTGTCTCTGAAAGTCTTTGATATCTTCGTAGCGCGTTCCCAAAACCCACACCAGCGCGAGAACAGACTCTTGTGCCTTGATTTCGCCCAAGGCAGCCACAGCCCCTTTGCGGAGAGCAGGGCTAGTCTCATCGCTTAACATCAAAAGCAGCATCGGCTGTACCGCTTGGGCAGCAGCAAGTCTCGTTAATGCGGACAGCGCAGCACTCCGTACGGTTTCACGCCCCCGTTTGTCCATCGCCATTGCGATCAACTCCTGAATTGCTTCATCAGTCCCAATTTGGATTTCACCGAGTGCAGTCGCAGCGTTGGCAGCGGTTGTGTCATCTAGCTTCAACCCCTGAATCAGCGCATCACGGGCGATGTTATCTGTACCCCGTCCCTTTAGAACGCTAAGTGTTTTGGCAGCCGCTGCTCTCACATCCTTTCGAGCATCGGTCATTAATGCCTCACTAAGGCCGTCCACCGAGCGTAAATCGACGATCCCCGCTAGCACCTCCGCACTTCGAATCCTGACATCATCCCTCGGATCCTTCAAAGCGGTGACAAGCCCCGGAATGGCAACTCCCTTCATCGCTTGCAATGCGGTCCCTGCACTCACACGCAGGTCATCATTATCGAGCAAGCTAATCAGACGGGGAATTGCTTCTTCGGCTTTTAATGCACCGAGCGCTTGCGCTGCAGCAGCCTGTGTGTTAATGCGATGATTTTTGCGCCGAGTTGGATCTATATACGCATTTGCGAGGTATTGGTACTCCGATGTCAGTTGGAGGAACTCAGTTGAATTCTCATCTGGAAGGACATTCTGGGCGCCGGAGTCGAGTACTTCAATTAGAGGTGTGATAGATACATTACCAATCTCTGTCAGTGCATTGATCGACGCAGTTCTGACATTAACATCTAGGTCCGCCAACAGGTGAATCAGTGAGGAGATAGCGTCCTCCGCTTTTAGTTGGCCAATTAATTTTGCTGCGTGCATCCGCACCTGCCCGGCATTAGTCTGCGTCGCCAGTTTGAGAGCGGGCACGATTGGTTCCTCCCTAAGCCTCTCCAGTGCAATAACTACGTTGTAAAGCACATAAGGGGATTCGTTCTTGTTCTTTAGGATCGATTCAAATGTAGGGATTAGTTTCGGGTCTTCCAGATCCCCTAAATGTCTGACTGCGCCTTTTCTTATATCGGCATCCGGGTGCTGCGTTGCGCTGATCAACAAGTCAGAAACTGTCGGTGTATTGCCGAGTCCTTGAATAAGCATCATCGCCGCACGGCTAGCCATCGGGTCAAAGCATTTTTCAGCCTCCAAGAGTCCTATGATGGCAGCAGAGTCAGACTGATTGACTAGTTCTAAAGGGAGATTGATACTTTTTTCAGCGGCTGCAGCGAGCCCACTGGCAAGGAGACCAGCAATCGAATTTCTGGATCGGATGAGGCGTTCTAAGCGATCAAGATCGTCGGAGTCTGGATCTTCCTGCGTCTCCAATGTTGTTATATCCTTATTGAGTGGCTGTAAATAGTCAACCACCTTTTGGATGGTTCCGTGCCAAGTAGCGGCGTCGGTACTCCATCCTGAAGCGTTGTGTAACTGAAGTAACGCTCGCAGCGATCGTGTTTCCGGAAGGTCGGGTGCGGTTTCTATGGCACTCCGAGCAGCAGCGTAATCCGATTTTGCAATTGCTGCGCGTGCTTCAAGGATATTTCTATCTTCTTTCTCGGCGCAGCCGGTGAGGATACCGATTGCTAGCACAAAACTGATAAACAGAACTAATTTTTGCTTCATTTTTTTTCTCCCTTTTTTAATGCGTAAAACGTAAGAATCCATTTCAAAAGTTATCTCTTGGTAGATTTTAGAATTACTTAGACATTCCCAATGCACAGCCAACCCCCTAAATCCCCCAACTCTTTAACCCCCTAGCCCCCTTATCAGGGGGGAATTGTTCGTCTGGCTGATCAGGGGGACTTTGGAAACTTCGCAAAGGCCGGAGTTATCTACAGGGAATTATAAACCATTGATTCAATTCCCTGCAATGACTAACTTTGTTAGGTCGGCAAGCAGGTATACCTTTTGTGCGATAGCGTTCAGCAGCGCGAGTCGATTAGATCGGACGGTAGCGTCTTCCGCCATGACCATCACATCGTCAAAAAACTGATCGATTGCGGGTTGGAGCTCGCCAAGCTGGGTAAGCAGCTCCTCGTAGTCGCGCTTTTGAACGGATTGGCTTAACTCCGCCTCTGCGGCATCCACAACTTTGCCTAACTGTTTTTCAGCCTCGTCCTGAAAAAGGTCAGACTGAATTTTTGTTGGTGGTTGGTCCGGCAAAATTCTCAGAACACGGTTCAGTGCTGGATATACCCTGTCAAAGTCGGGTTGCTCACGGAAAGTTTTGAGGACCGACGCTCGCTCTAGAATATCAATCACATCCACCTCGTCTGTTGCAAGGACTGCATCAATAAGGTCTGGTGCGTAGTTGAAGTCGGGCATGTAGCTCCGTCCAGCGAGAAGCACTTCCATACGTCCTTTGATAAAACCGAGTACAGCGGTCTTTGTATCTTCGACGAAATCCACCCGATATAGTTCAATCGCCTTCTCAATGAGGGAAGTCAATGCGAGGCGGTGGTTGCGCTCATGGAGGATGCGTATTGTTCCGATTGCATGTCGTCGAAGCGAATACGGATCTTGGGACCCTGTGGGTCGCTCGTTAATACCGAAATACCCAACAATAGTGTCAATTTTATCCGCAAGTGCCACGATTGTCCCTACGTCGGAGCGTGGAATAGGTGCATCAGCGGCAATAGGCTGATAGTGTTCCTCAATCGCCGACGCAACTACCTCGGATTCACCGGAATTCTTGGCGTAATATTTCCCCATAATCCCTTGCAGGGACGGAAACTCAATCACCATCTGGGTTGTCAGATCTGCTTTACAGAGCGATGCCGCCCGAATGATGTGGTTCTTGGCACTCTCATCAATGCGAATCTCCTCTGAAATGAATGACGCCAGCTTCTGCAATCGGGTAATTTTGTCGTGCAGTGACCCGAGTTTGACCTGAAAAACAACGTTGTGCAATCGATCTACTTTATCCGCAAGCGAGGTTTTCTGATCCTCGTTGTAGAAGAAGGCTGCATCATTGAGTCGTGCATGCAGGACCCGCTCGTTGCCGTGACGGACGCCGTCAAAGTTGCCGTCCGTCCCGTTGGAGATTGTTATGAACTTTGCTGCTAACTTTCCATCCGCTCCGTTCCGAGAGTCCGAGAACTGCCACATTGGAAAGTAACGTTGTTGTGTCTTCATGGGGGTGATTAAGACTTCAGTCGGCAGAGAAAGATGAGATTCACTAAAACTACCCATGATTGCTTGGGGATTTTCGACAAGGAAATTGACCGTGTCCAACAACTCCGGATCGATTGTGGTCAAACACCCTTCGGCTTTAAGAGTCTCCGTAACTTGGGCTTCAATCTTCTTTCGCCGCTCCTGCGGATCGACCAACACATTGACTGCCCGTAAACTCTCTATATAACCATCAAGCGAAGCAGAAGAGAGTTCAATCGGTTCCGGGTTCAACGAGCGGTGACCGTACGTCTGCCTTCCCGAACGCAAAGTGTCCATTTGGAAATCAACCACCCCATTCCCCATCAGAGCGACCAACCATCGTATAGGACGCGCAAACCTCAGATTATCCCAACGCATCGTTTTGGGGAAATTCAGGGATTGAATCCACTCAGGGATCTCCCTTTGCAGCAAGTCGTGGGCAGATTGACCTTTTTCGAGTTTATCCGCAGCGACATATTCTCCACGCTCTGTTTCAACGATTTTTAGATCCTCGACGTTGACCCCTTGTGTATTTGCGAATCCGATCGCCGCCTTGGTGGGATTCCCGTCCTCATCGTAGGCGATGCGCTTAGGGGGACCGCTCACCTCGGTGACCTGATCGGGCTGCAGGGTTGTTAGTCCCTTGATCCATAAGGTTAGGCGTCGTGGAGTGGCTAGCGTTTGAATGTCTTCAAAAGGAAGCCGAGCCTCCGTAAGCGATTGGGCGGCAACCTCCCGAAGCTGATCCAAGACCGGTGGGATATAGCCCGCGGGAATCTCTTCGGTTCCAATCTCCAAGAGGAAATCCGCAGACACTTCGCTTCCTGTTTGTCCTTCAGTCTGTTCCTCAGGCGCTGACCGAGCGTCTAAAACCTTTACATCAGCGCCCCCTTCCTCTGTCTTCGGTTTCCAACGATTCAAGAGTGGATGGCCCATCTCCTCCCGTTGCGCAACATAAGCGCGTGCGGTCCGTTGTGCGAGGCGGCGGACACGCTCAATGTAGCCCACACGTTCCGTTACGCTGATGACGCCGCGAGCGTCAAGGACGTTGAAGGTATGCGAACACTTGAGGACATAGTCCGTTGCCGGCAGTATTAAATCGGCTTTCAAACAGGTTAATGCTTCTTTCTCATAGGCGTCAAAAAGACTAAACAGCGTCTCAACGTCTGCACTCTCAAAATGATATTTGGAGAACTCCACCTCGCTCTGGTGATATACATCCCCGTAGACAAGTTGATCATTCCATTTGATGTCGAAGAAGCTGCCGACATCTTGCAGGTAGAGCGCGATGCGTTCAAGCCCGTACGTCAGTTCAGCGCAGATCGGATCTAACTCGATGCCTCCCATCTGCTGAAAGTAGGTGAATTGCGTCACCTCGGCACCGTTCCACCAGACCTCCCAACCGAGTCCAGATCCCCCTAACGTCGGCGCCTCCCAATCGTCCTCAACGAAGCGGAAGTCGTTTTGGCGGGAGTCAATTCCTAGATGTCGTAAACTCTCAAGGTAGAGCGGTAGCACATCTGTCGGTGCAGGTTTAAGAATCACCTGATATTGATAGTATGCGCCAAGCCGAAACGGATTTTCGCCGTATCGACCGTCGGTGGGTCGACGCGAGGGTTCGACATAAGCGACCTGCCACGGCTCTGGTCCGAGGCAGCGTAGAAAGGTGGCGGGATTAAATGTTCCTGCGCCGACTTCGACATCGGTCGGCTGCTGAATGGTGCAGCCGTAATCCGCCCAAAATCGCTCTAAATTAAGGATTATTTCTTGAAACGTCATGCTTATGATTCCTTATAAAATTGTTTTTTTAAGATTAGACCTTACACCCTTTAGGGTTAAAAGTAAATACGGACGCAGATTTTCGCTGATTGTCGCAGATAAAAAGAGAAAAATCGGTATCGCTATTTATAACCCACATTCCTACGATTCACAGGTTTGGCAGGGTACTGACAGGTGAAAAAAATATTTTCAATGGCCTAGACGGGTATTCATGATTGGCGGGTATGCTGAAGATCCCAATGGCCATTATACTTGAGCGGTTTTACAGATGTGCCCTATGCTAAACGGTTGCCTGCCAAAGGTCTGCTGACCTGCCATATTAGCTCGATTTATGAGCAAGATTCCATTGAAAGGTTTGTTGACCTGTCATATAAGCCTTGATTTATAAGCAAGATTCCACATAAACGTCAATACACTCTAGCAAATTGCGTTAAAGTAATGTAAGGTTGGAAGATTGGGGGTGGCTTCCTGCCATTCGTCCCGTTTTTGGTTCGCTATATTATAGCCTATTTTTTGACCGTGTGCGTAAGTTCCATTCATATTATACATCACCAAGTCAACCCCAGCTTTTCATCGACTTGCTGCACAGAAGCGGTTTTACCACCAGTTTTCACAGTTTAAGGGAGCCCTGAAGTTCTTCGGCGAAGTCATCGCGCAATTCCAGTCCTTCATCGGGGTCGTCCAGCACTTTTGACAGCGGTCTGTATGACAACTACCCGAACAAGGTCTCTGAACTCGTCAATTGTTAAATCTGCTACTTTTGAAGATGTCATTGTGTTTCTCGTTGTTTCCATGTTTCCCCTCTGAATCATTTGGATTTCACTAGAGGAATTGCATCTGTATTTTGAGAGGTAGTGCCTCTTTATTGTCTGAATCAGGATTTTCAGGATTAAAGGATTAACAGGATAAATCTCTCACACATTAGCCACAGAGCTGCGGATAAGCTTTCCATGCAAGGGCAGCCACAAGGGCTGCCTCTACAATCGTTAGAGACGAAATTCGGGTTCATCTGTGTGATTGGGAGGCTACGGCTCCGCACAATCCTATATCCCCGGCTTTTTATTTTTTTGCGTCCACTCAAAATCTGCCGGGTTGAGCGTTTTTTTTCGTGTAATCCACAAAGGGTTATAAGTAGAATCTGGAGAGCTAGCCGACAAAATATAGAGATTATTCTGCCTCGCTATATAGCGAAGGCAAATAGAAATAAATCTGATTAAGGGTTAAAATTGCTTGTAACGCTCTCTCCGCTGTATAATCCTTTTCTGTGGCAACCCCATGAGCGGCACTGTGTATTGACAAGTCAACAGCACCAGTTTCAACGTTGAAACTGGTAAAAACGCTCTCTGTAAGATACCTCAAAAACTGTTGAGGTAAAAGTAACGAGTTGCCATCGCCTGCGGTTTGCTTCCCAACTGCTATGAGATGGCTAATAAATTCTTTCTGTCCTATTTTGCTGCCTTGTCCCGTATCCTTAAAATATAAAAGGCGCATAATCCCTTCAATTTCTGTATAAAGATTCTTAATACAATTTATGTAGTCGCTTTTGGTTCCTCTAAGAAAAGCATCAATGCCGGCTTGCAGCAATTCGCACTTTTCTTGAAAAAGCAGTTTGTCCCACCACTTGTCGGTCATTTCTCTTAACCGAGATTCACCGAATTTATCCAAGAGTGCTTTCACCGCATGATCGGAAGTTGATTTGCCATTTTGATACATGGCAGCTAGCTCTTCATAATCTTTACCTAGAATCTCTACAAAAGGAAACCAACCGTCATTTATCATCTCCTTGAAGCAGTCTTCTGATTCTAGAGTGTGGTAGACGACCTGAAACTTTAAATGCCTATGGAGTCGTCCAAGCTCCGTCTGCATTGATGCAATATCAAATCTTCTCCCTTCGCTAAGAAAGTTAAAATACAGCAGGAATTTCCAACCAATTTTCAGACAACAAATAACACTGTCAGAATCTTGTATATCTATATCGGGAATTCTTAATTCCAGTATATCTGCTATATCATTCCCTCTGACAAGTGCACCTACTTCTAAATTGCGCTTGAGTCGTATTTCGGTTGTTACCTTAAAATCGTTGATGTAAATATCCGCGCTCAAGTCACTATGAATGAGTATCAGGAAACTATGGATAGAGTTAACGTTTGCTGAGAATTCTGGAGAACTGAAATTGTAATTACCCCCAAAACCTGGGCACTTGGTTAAGATATATTTTGGACTGGTAAATCGTTGATTATCTGTGCGACAATATGGATCAGAAACGCCTAAAAAAGAGAGGAGTTTTCAACCCATGTCCCGTAGAAAACGGTACGACAGTCGGTTCAAAGCACAAGTCGCTCTTGAGGCGATAAAAAACCAACAAACCATCGCCCAGATAGCCAGTGAATATGGTGTACACCCGACTCAAGTGAACCAATGGAAAAAACAGGTGCTTGAAGAATTACCCCAACTCTTTACAAAGGAGCGTTCACAAACAACTTCTGATACCGATTCACTCGTCGCTGAACTGTATCGCCAAATCGGTCAGTTGAAGGTGGAGTTGGATTGGCTTGAAAAAAAAACGCAACCTCTCCGTTGAACAGAAGCGACAGTTGGTCGAAAAGCGGTATGGTTTCCCGTCAGTTTCCAGACAATGCGAGCTGCTGGGTTTGCCTAGAGCCTCGTTCTATTATCAACCTACAGCAGAGTCACCACAGAATCTACTCTATATGCGCCTGATAGACGAACAGTACACAAAGACACCGTTCTATGGGGTGCCTCGATTGACGGTATGGCTTCGGTCTCAAGGGCATGTTGTCAATCGAAAACGGGTGGCGCGGTTGATGCGAAAAATGGGATTGGCTGCTATCTATCCTAAGTCCAAGACTACGGATATAGCCAAACCATCGACAACTTATCCCTATCTACTGAAGGGATTAAATATCATCAGACCCAACCAAGTCTGGGCAACGGATATCACCTATATTCGCTTGACCAATGGGTTTGTGTATCTGGTAGCGGTTATGGATTGGTTTTCCCGGTATGTGTTGTCATGGGAACTGTCAAACTCACTTGATGTATACTTTTGTCTATCGGCTCTCGAAAGGACACTTAGCCAATCGAAGCCCTTGATATTTAATAATGACCAAGGCAGTCAGTTTACTTCTGATGCTTTTACCAATCGACTCAAAGCGGCTGACATTGCCATCAGTTGGGACAGCAGAGGCAGCTATTTTGACAACATCTTCATTGAGCGGTTGTGGCGCAGTGTCAAGTATGAGGAGGTTTATCTCAACGACTATGACTCTGTTGCCACGGCTTCTTGTCGATTGAGAGACTATTTCCACTTTTACAATCAACAGCGATTTCATCAATCGCTCGATTATCGGACACCCCATGAGGTGTATTTCCAATAAAGTCAAGGCGTTGAGACCTGACCGAACTGGTCCGATTTTATATCTTAAATCTCTATCATAACTGTCTAAAGGATGGGGGGAAGTTCATATTTATTCATCATAAAACGCCCGATTTAACGCCTTATCTTCCTCACTGACACCAAAGTTCTTTAATATCGTATCGTATAAAAACTTTTCCGCCATCATATATCTCTCCATCAACCTGCCTCATATACCGTCACTCCGACCCGCTGAATATGCCCAATCACGTCAGGGTTGCTGATGTCATGAAAAATGGACAAGTCAACTGTGTAGGGTAGAAATAGGTCGTCTAGGTCATTGGCAATTTTGCAAAGTACGTTCAACGCCAAGTCGTCTCCACCGCAGAGGGTAAGGTCAATGTCGGAACCATTTTTGTAGGTGCCTTTGGCGCGTGAACCGTACAAAACAGCTTTTTCGACCTGTGGATAGCGATCGAAAACAGCGCGTATCTTCTGGAGGACGGGTCCTGGTAAGCCGTTTTTCAAATGGAATTGAGGACAAGATTTCATGCGGATTCCTCCTGTTTTAAGCCTTCCAACTTGATTTGCAACGCTTGGAACTCTGCAAAGTATGTGTTGAGAATCGCCTCAACAATCTGGGCAGCTGTAGCCTCATTATAGGTATGCGTGGTTAAGTTGCGGCTTTGGATCATCTCCATCCATATTTCACCGTTTTCGATTAAGCCTGTTCTGAAAGCGGAGCGTGTTGTGTCCCTCGACCCATATAGATTCTGCACACCGCGCTCTTCTAGAAAGTCTTTTAGTGTATTCCACGCCAATTCGTGGGTGTATTCAAAACCCTGTATCAATCCCTGTGCCTCTAACTTTGAGAGTTGGCGTTGTTGCGCCAGTTCGACAGCTTCTTTCAATTGAGAAAAAGCCTTGTCAAAATTATTGGATCTCTGAATCCAACGGATGTCTTGACTGGTCATAGGGCATCTCTATAAAACGCAAAAAGCATGAAACGTGAAAACTGTTGGTTCATTGGTGGAGATGGGCTAGGAAGACCAACCTATATGGCAAAAAAACAGTGCAAAACACAAACAGGAACCGAGTTTTTAACATGAGCAAATACCTTTTCCACGCTTCGCACTTTATAAATTATCAATGAAGTCGCGGCTTTTCAAAGTGCGCTCGGTATGGTAAGAGATAAAATTTGAAAGGACAAACTTAAGCTCCCGGTGGTTAAGATCTGAGGCACGAAAGCGGTGTAAATAAGAAAAGCCGAATTTTTGTAACTGTTTCATCAGTTCACAACTTCCGCGTGAAATCGGTCTCGCTGTTGTGTCGTTCCCCTCACACTTGGTACAGAGTAAGCCACCATGGCTTGGACTGAAATGCACTGTGGCACCGTGGAACACCTCCGCACAAGCGACGCAGCGCGAGAGTTGAGGCGCGTAGCCTGCCAGCCCCAGAAATTGGAGTTCAAAGGCACGCGCTAGCAACGGAATATCTTCGGTCTGTGCCAACGTTTCAAATGCGTATTGTAGTAGGTGGAAGACGCTTTGGTCCGCTAATTGTCCTGCTAGCTCTGTGGCATCAACCAGTTCTGCCAAATAACAGGCGTAAGCGGTCCGGTCAAAGTCCGCTTTGATTGGATCAAAGGCATCAATCAGATCAAAGTCATCGACCCGATGGAGGTCTTTATTCGGGTATTCAAAGAACACAAGGTTACCGTAGTTGAGAAGTTCAAGGCTGCCGCCGAAACGGCTCTTGGGTCTTCTACTACCGTGTGCCACCGCACTGACTTTGCCAAATTCAATGGTGTAGAACCGGATGATCTTGTGCACTTCGCCAAGTGGATGTGAGCGAATGACAATCGCCTGTGTTTTTTGAACTGGCATTTCGCCTCCATAATAAAATGGGACAATAGCGCGGAAGACAAGTCCAACCCCTTAGGATTGGGTAGTTGACCGCTCCATTGTCCCATGGAAGTAACATACTTCCGGTAAATATCGGGGCGAGAGG
The DNA here is from genome assembly GCA_965208425.1 of Candidatus Poribacteria bacterium. Lineage (GTDB taxonomy): Bacteria > Poribacteria > WGA-4E > WGA-4E > PCPOR2b > PCPOR2b. The sequence goes on from OZ242335.1 coordinate 6,679,007, forward strand.
ATTTGAACCTCCGACCTTTCCGATTCATCGGAACGCGCTAACCAGAGTGTGTTATGCGCTGTCGTTATTATTCAACAACTCTTTGATGGCTTGATGACTTTTCCAGCTTTTTATTTTTATCTCTCGTCTGACCGCTTGACTTCTCGTGGGAAAAGGTTCGGTATAAACCAATTCCCACGGGACTTTGGATCGAGTCGCTAATTGCCGCCGACTATTATGACGCTCAAGACGATTGGACACATTTTTAGTCTGTCCAGTATAATAGCTCCCGTCTTTGAGACTTTGCAGAATATAAACATAGAACATTAAATATTGATCCAAGCAAATCTATCGGAGCGAGAGGATTTGAGCCGCCGACTTTTCCGATCCATCGGAACGCGCTAACCAAACTGCGCTATGCCCCTACCGCAATGTGCATTGAGCCATTTGAGAATAATCGGGGCGAGAGGATTTGAACCTCCGACCTCGTGCTCCCGAAGCACGCGCGCTAACCGGACTGCGCTACGCCCCGTCATTATATCACCTAACAATCTTCCGATGAATTGACCACCTATTTCCCATACATTGGGATAAGAGGATTTGAACCGCCGACCTTTCCGATCCATCGGACCGCGCTACGCCCTAATTATGACAAAACGGCGTGTGATTTTACCATACACGGCAGTATCTGTCAAGCCTGCTTTTCTATTTTCCCACCGCATCCTCCAGCCGCTGAATCCGAATCCGATGGATACGGCGTTCATCTGCTTCTAACATTGTGAATGTCAGCCCTTGGTAAAAGAATTGGCTACCTTGTTCGGGCACTCTCCCCAGATGATCAAAAATGAATCCGCCGATTGTGTCTGCATTCTCCGATTCAAGCTGCGTCTCTAACTGTTCATTGAGATCAATAAGACTCATCCGCGCATCAACTGAATAGCTATTTTTATTGAGAACAATGAACTCGTCTTGTTCGTCGAAATCGTACTCATCTTGGATTTCTCCGACGATCTCCTCAATAATATCTTCGAGCGTCACAATTCCCGCTGTCCCCCCATACTCATCGACAACGATTGCCATGTGCTGCTGATTTGTTCGTAGTTCTTGAAAGAGGTCGGATATTTTTTTACTCTCTGGCGTGAAAAGCGGCGTTCGATCTGTAGCAATCGATCTCAGATCAAGGGATTGGTCTCTTGCCCAACCGTCTAACAGATCTTTGACATGCAGTAGACCGATAATGTGGTCGATCTGTTCCTCGTAGACAGGAATACGCGAATGCCGAGACTCGATTGCAGTTTGGAGTACGACCTCCTTTGGGGAAGAGACATCAAGGCACGTCACATCCGTTCGGGGCACCATAATCTCGCGTGCAACTATATCAGGCAGGTCGAGGATGCGCGAGATCATTTCTCGTTCCTCCTCCTCCAAGATTTCTTGACCACTCCCGACATTTTCCAACGCTTCAAGGTCTTCCGGCGAGACGGTGCTATCCTGTTCGGTTTGACCTTTTCCACCTAGAATCCGAACGCCAAGATAACTAAGCAGGGTTAACGGTTTAATCAGAGGATATAGTACCCAATAAACAACATGCACAAAACGGAGGGCATAGATTGTTGAGTTTTCAGAGCTGCCCTGTACATAATTTTTCGGGATAAGCTCCGTCACAACAACAATGAGGAGGATTGCAAGGAGGGCACCAATAATTCGATCTCTCAGGGAATCGAAATCGAACAAGGAGAGCAGCAAGACAACAATACAAACAATTAATACACTCTTGGCAACGATAATCGTTGCAGAAGATCTTTGTGGGTGGCGCAGTAGAGACGTTAAGATCTCATGCTGCGGCCCCCCAGTTTCCGCGATATTCAGTATTTCGTTCCGGCTAAGCCTGTTGATAAGTACCTCCACAACAGAAAACAACACCGCGAAGATTGACAAAACAACCAAGCCAACCAGCTTAATTATGTCTATATCGTCCAAACGTAGGATTACACCCCCAAGGAATTTGTCAACCAGAGTCTGCGAAAATCAATAACCTAATTTATCCTATCTCTACACGAATAAAATATTAGGCATTAACCAAACGAAGCAGAGTTTCTTGTTCCTCAAACATGATCTCCGCTTCCTCTGGGGTTTGATGATCATAGCCGAGAAGATGAAGCGTACCGTGTACGCTCAATATAGCCAACTCGATATCAAGTGAATGCCCATGCGCTATTGATTGGCACTGGGCTGTTGGAACGGATATGACCAAATCGCCAAGCAGTTGAGGATTCAAATCTCCACCAACGCCTTCTCGCATCGAAAAGGCGAGTACATCAGTGGGTTTATCAATTTGGCGATATTGGTAATTAAGCACCTGAATCTCGGCATCATCTGTTAGAAGAATGCTCACTTCACAATCAGCAGAATCGTGAGCTTTTAGCGTGGTCAACGTCGCATTGTAAACAATCGCTTCATCAAAATCAATATTTTGACATTTGTTGTTAATGAATACCATCGACAGTCGCCATCATGACAGGCGGTTGATTCCATTTGTGGGTCAAAGCTAGATGCTATTGGTTTTCCTTAACCTTTGAGCATCACGCTCCTCATAGGCTTCTACGATTTGCTGTACTAGTTCGTGTCGTACAACATCCTCTTTTGAAAAGTGGATGAATGCGATACCATCAATATCTGACAGTACTGACTGTGCATCAACCAGCCCCGACTTTGTCCCGGTCGGCAAGTCTGTTTGCGTTATGTCTCCGGTGATAACGGCTCTGGAATCAAACCCGAGTCGTGTGAGAAACATCTTCATCTGCTCAATGGTTGCATTTTGGGCTTCATCAAGAACGACAAACGAGTTATTCAGCGTTCGACCACGCATGAAGGCGATCGGAGCCACCTCAATCACATTACGTTCAACATAACGCTCAAGAGATTCAGGGGGCACCATATCGTAGAGTGCGTCGTATAAAGGACGTAGATAGGGGTTAATTTTTGCTTCAATATCGCCGGGTAAAAAACCGAGCCTTTCGCCTGCTTCTACCGCAGGTCGAGTTAGAATGATTCGACTGACCTGTCCACTTTTCAAGGCAGAAACTGCCATCGCCATAGCGAGATAGGTTTTTCCGGTTCCGGCGGGACCAATGCCAAAGACAAGATCATGTGATTTGATTGCGGCCACATAGCGTTTCTGGGTAGGAGTCTTCGGTCGCACAACACCGCGCTTGGAAAAGACAGAGATAGTTTCAGCGGCTGGCTTTTCCAACTGGACGGGTGTATCTCCTTTGGAGGTGCGAATCGCGTATTTGACATCATTTGCATTGATTGACTGCCCACTCCGGATGAGATGAAGTAACGACTCAAAGGTTTTCGTTACACGCTTAACGTCATCAAAGTTATTGCCGGTGATTTCCAAACCTTCGCTCTTTAATAGCACTTTGACGTTAAAGCGTGCTTCAACTATGTTTAGAAAGGCATCAGATTGCCCAAAAAGCACTTGAGCTTCTGTGGTGCTTTGTATCGGTATTTTTAAGGATTCTTGGTTCTGCAATACGCTATTATTCCTGTTTTTGGGTGGGTGTAGCCACTGTTGTTTCCGTCAGAAACCAACTTCGCCCTTAATTTTACCAGAATTTAGTCGTCTTTCCAAGTAAATTCTTCGTTATCGTCACCTAAGTCACTATACAGATCGAAAATTTCGACGATTAATACCTATATAAACCGACCCTAAGATAGAAAATCAATTTACCAGTTAGTATATGCCCCATCGTCTCTTTGGTAACCGGAAGGTGGACCTGAAGCCGGCGGAGTGGCGTTGATGACCGCCTCCTCATTGAACTCAATACCAAGGCCGGGACCTTCAGGTGGGAGCAGATAGCCGTCAGCAAATGGCATCTGAACCGGAAATACATCGGTAAGACTGGTCATCGGTGGACGCGGTAGCTCTTGTACTCCGACAAGGGCTGATGCCAGACAGAGGTGGAGGCAGGCTGCTGTTGAAACAGGACCGAGCGGATTGTGTGGCACGATATGGATGTAGTGCGTCTCACACCAACCCGCAATCTTCCGAGCTTCAGTTAATCCCCCGGCGATGCAGAGGTCTACTCGACAATAATCCATCAGGTCTTCCTCAATCACTTCCCGAAAACTCCATTTGCTGTCAAACTGTTCGCCCACCGCCAGAGGGACTGATGTCTGCTGCCGAACCAACTTCAGACTCGCAGGATTTTCGCTGCGGAGTGGGTCTTCAATGAAGAATGGACGGTACTGCTCGACCCCTTTACAGAATTCGATGCTAGCAGGTGGATCCAACCGCGTGTGGACGTCCACGAGAATCTCTACATCATCGCCAAGTGCTTCTCTGACCGCTTTTACCTGCTCAATTCCGAAGCGCACTGCTCGTGTTGGCTCAAACCGATTGTCGCCTTCCGGATCGCACAACCCCCATCGAACAAACTTCCAACCTGCGTCGTAGGTCTCCCGACAACTCTGAACGAGCGATTCAATATTATTCGGGTCGCCGTTGTGGGGATAACAGACCACTTTATCGCGTGTCCTACCCCCCAACAATTCGTATACCGGTACGCCCAACGCTTTACCTTTGATATCCCACAACGCAATGTCCACCGCACTCACCGCTGCGGACTGAATCACGCCGCCGGGGAAGAAACCACCGCGAAACAGCCGCTGCCACAGATATTCAATACGAAACGGGTTCTCACCGAGTAGGATCGCTTCAGAGGAATGGATGACTTCCGCCATCGCGCGTCCCCGTCGTCTCAAGCCTCCTTCGCCAATGCCGTAGATACCTTCGTCAGTCTCGACCTTCACGAAAAAATTCCCAGTTGATGCAATAAACGGTTTGACCGCCGTAATCTTCATGTACAACCTCCAGCTAAATATTATTGGTAAACCGATATGGCTTTCACGTTTCACGCTCTTTCTCTGGCGAATGAGCGTATTAACGGTTGCAACCCAGCACCATGAGTATTACACATCATCCGTCGGTGAAAGCACATTATCCTGACAGTAGACGGGACGGAAGAGTGTGGTACGCTTGAACGGCATTTCGGCGAGGTGGTTCGGATGAGGCTCCCACTTATGCCATTTGTTGCCGACAACATTGTAACAGTTAAAGATAGCAACCCGATCCGCCGTATCGTCCTCCCACCGTGCGCCGGTGTGGGTGATCGCCTCCGTGAAAAACAGTACCGACCCCGCTGGGCAGGAATAGTCCTCCCAGAGTGGACAATCCCGATTCTGCGTGGATTTTGGTGGAGGGAACGCCCCTTTGTGGCTTCCTGTCAAGAATAGGGTGCCACCACTACGTTTCTTAACAGGATTCAGTTCCCAGACAACTCGCGTCAATCCGCTGTGTGCCTTGTCGTGGTGCATGTGATAAGTATGTGAATTGCCCGGAAAATTCAACATACCCCGTCCACCATGAGGACTGAAGTTGTCATGTCCTTTGGGCCGAATTGTCAGGAATGTGCCCTCCATTCGAAACCCGTAGCAGTCCTCACCCGAGTAACCTGTCGCAACAAATTCGTTCATGAAGCCAAGGACAAGCGGGTGGTCGGTTAATTTTTCGAGGGGTCCACCGATGGACGAGCGATGAGGTTCAGGAATGGATTCCGGGGATTTTTTTAGACGGTAGCAAAAATCTCGCATCTCAGCGACTTCGTCGTCGGCTAATACGCCGGGGATAGCTATCCACCCCCGTGTGTCAAAGAGGAATTTCTGGTCTTCGGTGAATTCTATTGCCGGTTTGTCGTCAGCGTTTGTTGTGGGTATAGGCATACGCATTACCTCCTAATTGATGGTGTACCGCCCGCTCATTATAGCCAAACTCTCATTTTTCGACAAGAGGTTTTTGTATGGATGTCTATTTGCGTTTGTGATAAGATGGTTTTGAATATATTAGCGCAAGTTGTCACCCAAAACCTCAACGGGGTGACAGGTGAACAGTTCCCCATAGGAAACAGGGTAAATATGAAAATACTGGAAACAATCCCAATGCTTTAGCGTTGGGTCAGACGGTGTCCTTTTAGTTGATTTTCTTGGCAAAGTATGGTGTACTTGGTTTGTCTTTCGGTGGGAACATGTCAACCCTATCGCACGATAGGGTCTGCCATAATCCACTGACATGGACACGAAAGACAGAAAGACAATTCCAATGTTAAAAACTCATAAAATCGCATTAGATCCAAACAACGTCCAAGCGACGCAATTCGTTCAACATTGGGGCTATGCTCGTGTTGCGTATAATCACGTTCTTGCTGATTTCAAGGACGGATTAAACAATGGGGAATGGCGTTCACACATAGAGTTAAACAAGCGATTTAACTCAGCTAAACGTGAGCAATATGAGTGGTGTGACGAGTTAAATCAACGTGCTGCTCATAATGCGATTTACTTTAATTTCCACAACGCAGTCAAACGTTGGCAGTCAGGTGAGAGTCGGTTTCCGAAATTCAAGAAGCGTTCTAAGGGTCAAAGTTTCCAAGCGGATGCAGGTCGAGGCACAACTATTATCGAAGGACAGCGTATAAAATTACCCAAGATGGGTTGGGTTCGTATGTTCCAAACACTTCGACACCTCGGCACTATCGTTAAGGTTGTTATTTCTAAGACAGCGCACCGTTGGTTTGCTTCTATCATTGTAGATACTTTCGATAACGATACTATTGCTGACAATCGCCATCTGCCTGTTATTGGTGTTGACGTAGGTATCCAGCACTTAGCTGTCACGTCCGAAGGTGTATATCACGAAAACCCCAAAGCCTTAAAACGTTACCAGCGGAAGCTAAAACGGTTGCAACGTCAGTTGAGTCGAAGGAAGAAAAGCAGTCGTAATTGGCATAAGACGAAGGCGCAACTTGCCAAGCTACACTACCGTATCACCTGCATTCGACAGGACGCTCAACACCAGGCAACAACGGCTATCGTCAATGGTGCGAGTCGTATTGGAATTGAGTCGCTAAATGTTGCAGGTATGTTAAAAAACCACAGACTTGCAAAGGCATTATCGGACGCTTCATTATCAAGTTTTCTGTCTATGCTCACATACAAAGCAGAACGGATAGGCGTTAAAATTGTAGAGGCAGATACGTTCTACCCGTCCAGTCAGACGTGCTCGGCTTGTGGAGCAAAAGACAAAGACCTGTCACTATCGGATAGGACTTACCATTGCAGCGATTGTGGTCATGCACAAGACAGAGACCTTAACGCTGCGATAAACCTCAAAAACGTCGCCGCGGGACACACGGAGACGTAAAACGCTTGTGGAGATTTTGTAAGTCCTCACCTGCAACACGAGGCAAGAATCGCTGAAGCAAGAAAATAGCAAGGAGACAGAAAATGTCTACCAATCAGTCTATTAAAAATCCCAATGTTTCAACATTGGGAGCAGTCAAAACATTACTAATTTTGCGTCATGCAAAGTCGAGTTGGAAAGATGCATCGTTAGCGGACCATGATCGTCCGCTCAACAAGCGCGGCAAACGGGATGCGCCGCGAATGGGAAAGTTATTGCAAGAGCAAGACTTGGTCCCTGACAGGATAATTAGTTCAACCGCCAAGCGGGCGCGAAATACCGCCAAGGCAGTCGCCAAAGCGTGTCGTTGTGAGGATAAGGTTGAATTGACACCAGAGTTTTATCATGCGGGACCGGGATCATACCTCGCAGTTTTGCAAAATGTGCCGACCGAGGATCAGCGGGTGATGGTAGTTGGACATAACCCTGGGATGGAATCACTAGTCACCCACCTAACAGGTAGAATAGAAACGATGCCGACAGCGGCACTTGCTCATGTTGCTCTCCCCCTTGAAAAATGGGAGGAATTGGATTACGAGGTACAAGGGGAGTTGTTACACTTGTGGCGTCCGAAAGTACTCACATGAGAATAATAGATTCACCCCTAGGTTTAGAACCTGCGGAGATCGCGTCTTAACAATTATCTGAATAAACACTTAATCTCCATCAATCATAAATTAAACGGAGGAGTTTGTAATGGCAAAATTTGACCCGATGAAGGGAGTTTTTGGTCTACTTCCGACCCCTTATACGGAAGGCCTAGACATTCATACCAGTGATTTACAGGCTGCTGCCAATTTCTGCTGTGAGTCAGGGCAACACGGAATTGTCTGGCCCGTCATGGTCGGAGAGTTTTATTTTCTCGGCGAGGAGGAACGGATTCGCAACTTGGATGCCGTCCTCGAAACAGTCAATGGCAGATTGCCGGTAGTTTTCGGCTGCTCCGGAATCTCTGTGCCACAGACCCTTCTCTATGCAAGGGCTGCACAGCAGGCAGGAGTAGATTCGATAATCGCTATGGCACCGGCACGAACCAACGCGGCGACAGCGATAGATATGTTCAAGTGGCTTGGGGAGGTTTTCGATGGACCGATTATGGTGCAGAACGCCGATAGCTACGCACCGCTGACCGGAGAACAGATTGTTCAACTCGCAGAAGATGTTCCGCAAATTGAGTATGTCAAAGAGGAGAGGCAACCGGGCCCGCAGCACATCGGAGAAGTCAAGCAGTTGGCTGGAGATCGGATTAAGACCATCTTCGGGGGGGCTGCCGGTAAGGTGCTGCCAGCGGAGATAACACGCGGTGCCGACGGTTGTATGCCCGCTTGCGAATTTGCAGATCTGCTTGCAAAAATCATGGAGCTTTGGTGGGCAGGCGATGAGACCGGCGCACGGGAGTTACATACCCGTCTGCTGCCCCTGATTAACTTGGAAAATCATCAGTTTGTCCGTTATATCCTCAAGCGTCGAGGGGTCTTAACCTCCATGGTAGAGCGAGCACCTGCGCCTCATGAATTGGATGCGGAGGATAAGCGGGAAATTTCCATTCTGCTGAAGGCAGTCGAAAACGATATTGAATCTTACCCTTTCGGCGCGGAATAATCAATTTGTAGATCAATTACCTCACCATTTAGAATAGGTATCGTTTGAATGCACATCATCACACGTGACCGCATTGTTTACAGTTTCAGTCGTGAGCATCGTCCTGTGGGTAAGGCAGATCCGGGTGATAAAATCTGCTTCGAGACTTACGATGCGCGCACCGGCACGATTCTGAGTGAGAACGACCTCCTCGATCAACCCCACCCAATCGGTCTAAACCCTGCGACGGGACCGCTCTTTGTGCGTGGTGCCGAGCCGGGGGATACCCTCTGCGTTGAGATTCAGGATATCCGACTCGCTTCGCAAGGTTTTATTGGGATTAAGGCCGGCACCGGAAACTTGGGACATCTCGCAGAAAATTATGTGACCAAGATCATCCGCATCGAAGGAGATACCGCTCATTTTGATGATCGGATCCGTTTTCCTGTGCGTCCAATGGTTGGCGTCATCGGTACTGCGCCCGCCGAAGAGGCTGTACCGACGCTCTATCCCGGTCCCCACGGCGGCAACATGGATCATCAAGATGCGACAATCGGATCGCGTGTTTATCTGCCTGTATTTGTGGAAGGTGCATTGTTTGGGCTAGGAGATGTTCACGCCGCTATGGGTGATGGGGAAATCTCCATGCTTGGGATAGAAATCTGTGCGGAAGTTACCGTGGGGGTAGAATTGATCAAGGGTGAATCAATTGCCCGTCCGTGGATTGAAACAGCGGACGCATGGATAACCACAGGAGATGCTCCAAAACTGGTGGATGCAATTACAATCGCTTGCGAGGAGATGGCGAGCCTCCTTCAACGCAAACTTAACGTTTCATTTGAAGAAGCCTATCTGCTGATGAGTGCGACCGGTGACGTGCGGATCGGTCAAGTTTGCAATCCGAATAACTTCCCCGCAACGATCCGAGTTGTTTTTCCCAAGATAGACCCAACAACATCTTCCACCCTATCTTGAAACTCCTGTCCCGCATTCCCATTACAGTATTTTAATCTATAAACCTCTGTGCATCGTAGGGAACAATGATCGTAGTTCCCTATAACTCGTCTGGTACAGCTGCATCGCTGGGGCTTTAGGTGACAACTTGGGTTAGTCTATATCTACACCCAGCGATTCGGCGAGTGCTTCTAACCTTTCCCAGAGTGCATCGGCGATGGGGATGCCGTCGCGTCCGCGGGTTTCTTCCGCTCGCGCCTCAAGGTCGCCGGGGAGGATTACCTCATCGAAACCGGGTGCCGGCGGCACGGATCTAATCTGATCCCCTAGATCCACCATTCGGGTCGAGTAATCTGTCAGCGACTGAAACAGATCTGCTTTCATGACCATCATAGTAACGCCGGAGTGCCGAAAAATAGTACCGCCCCGCTTCTCTTCGTTAGAAAAAGCGTCCGCCCCGGACAAGATTCGTCCAAAGAACTCCACCGCCAACATCAGGGCATAGCCTTTGTGCTCACCAAAAGGTAACAACGAACCGCCCTCCAGAAAATCCATCGGATCCGTGGAAGGATTTCCATCTTTGTCGACAATGCTGCCCGGTGGAAGTTGTGCGTTCCTGTCTCTCGCTGTGAGAACCTTGCTCCCTGCAACCACCGTCGTAGCATAATCGATAATCATCGGTGGACCATCGCCGACGGGGAACCCCATACCAATCGGGTTTGTGCTCAACACCGGTTGCCGCCCACCGAAGGGAACAGCGACTGGCTTTTCCGCACCGAATCCGCCCGCCCAGATTATTGATAGCATTCCGTTGGCGGCTGCGAGTTCGGCGTATTCGCCCAGACGCCCGATATGGTTTATCTGCACAGCACTTACGACAGCCACGTTGTGGCTTTTGGCTTTCTCTATGGCGACCTCCATCGCATATTTCGCCGTCACATGTCCAAAGGTCCAGTTGCCCGCTATGAGTGCGCTTGTGGCATCTTCCTGCCGGATTTCGGGCCAAGCGGTGGGGACAATTTCACCGTCTTGAATCTTCTCAACGTAGCTCGGCAGATGTAGGATGCCGTGCGTATCAACACCACGCAAGGTTGATAAAACCAATGCTTCCGCGACACGGTTGGCGTTGCGCTCATCAGCTCCCACAGCCAGCAATACCTCACGGATGAGTTTGTCAAGTTGAGCAGTTGTCTTTATAACCATTATTATGTCCTCCTCAGAATCGTGCTAATTACTTAGGACTTACGCAGTTGAACGTTGAGACTTTGTAGTTCAATACTTCAGTGCCAATGCGGGGCAAGATGCCCCGCCTACATTGGGTATAGATTTTGCCTATGCCCCAATACGCCCGATGAATCGGGCAACTACAAGATGAGTGCGTAAGTCCTGTTACTAACAAGATCAGGTTGGGGTTACAATGCTAGATGGTAGTTTTCTTATTAATTTTGCGTCATAACTATAGCATGTATTTGTGGCACAATCAATCAGATTCGGTGGTGTTTTCCCGTGGGAGGTGAGGTGCGGAAAACCGCTTGACGTAGTAAATCGTGCTGTGCTAGGATACACAGCGCACTAATTCTGATTAGCTTCCACTTCAGTCAACTTCAGCAAATCATCAGATAACAAGGAGGAATTCAACTTGGCTAAAAAATTTAGAGTTGGTATCATTGCAAGTGGCCGTATTGCACGTGCACACGGTCAAGGATGGACCGAATGTAATCGCACTGAAATCGTTGCGATCGCCGATTCTCATCCCGAAGCACTGGCAAGTTATGCGGAGGATTTTAACGTCAAAAGCCAGTATCTCGACTATCGAGAAATGATGGAAAAGGAAGATCTGGACATCGTCAGCGTTTGCTCATGGAATCCGCAACACGCTGAGATGACGATCGCGGCATCGGTTCACAAACCCCAAGCGATTCTGTGCGAGAAACCGATGGCTTGCTCGTTGGGTGAGGCCGAAGCGATGATGATTGCCTGTGAACGCAACGATGTCAAATTTGCGATAGGCCATCAACGTCGTTTCTACTCTTCATGGCAGGAAGCGAGGCGACTCCTTGAGGACGGCACTATCGGCGAACCGCGTCGACTTTGGTCTTCTGTGAGGGCGGGGATGCTGAACACGGGCACTCACTGTGTCGATTTCCAACTTTTTGTCCTTGGCGATCCACAGGCGGAGTGGGTTATGGGATCTGTGGAACGCAAAACCGACCACTATCTCTTTGGACATCGGGTTGAAGACCGCTGCTGTGGACTGATTGGCTATCCCAACGATGTGGAAGGTGTCATTGAGAACGAGGTCCCCATCAGTGGTGGACTCTATCAAGTTGGTGCTACGATATACGGCAGCGATGGCATGATGGATGTCAACGATAATAGCTTGAAATATATGACGCCTAAAAAGGCTGGCTGGCAGGTGTTTGAGCCGACTGAAAACAATCGGACTGGGTATGGCAGCGCCTTCACAAGTCAGGCGTATGCAGTCTGCGACTGGATCGACGGTAAGATTGAGAACTATCCGGGAGAGGCAAAATATGGGAAGGCTGCGCTGGAGCTTATGATGGCGGTCTATGAATCAGCCCGTATGCACGAGCGGGTACGTCTGCCATTAGAGACCCGTGCTAACCCATTAGATGTGGCGGTGGAAACTGGCGCTATCCCGGTTGAACGCCCCGGTCAATGGGACGAACGCTCTTTCCTAGTGCGTGGTGAATCAATGACATGGATCAAATAGGCAGAACTTACACAAATTCAGCACGCGGCGCGAGATTTTTATCTTTAACCCCCTAAATCCCCCTTATCAGGGGGACTTATGAACCGACTGCGTAAGAAGAGGCTGTAAGATGCTGTATGAAGGATCCTGAGATACAAATCATCACGCTTTCCCCTGACGATGAAGGGGCTATTGAGCAGGTCGCGGCGTTGCTGATTGAGGGGTTTAAAGCCCATGTACCACACGCTTGGCCCCACATGGCAGATGCTTTAGAGGAGGTGCGAGAATCCTTTGGAGAAGATCGGATAAGCCGTATTGCTCTTGATCGTAATGGCGAGATTGTCGGCTGGATTGGTGGTTTGAGTCTCTATGATGGGAACGTTTGGGAAATCCACCCGTTGGTCGTTAAACCGAACCAACAGGGGGGTGGGATTGGACGGCAGCTTGTGCACGATTTTGAGGATCTCGTCCGAGAACGAGGGGGCTTGACAATTTGGGTGGGTACTGATGATGAGGATGATATGACAACCCTTGCAGGTGTCGACCTTTACCCCAACCTCCTTGAGCATTTGGCGCGAATCAGAAACTTGCGCCGCCATCCTTATGAGTTTTACCAGAAACTCGGTTTTGTCCTCGCAGGCGTGATGCCCGATGCCAATGGGTATGGCAAACCGGATATCTTTCTCGCAAAGCGGGTTGCTTCTGATTGTTAAACTCGCTCACAGTTGTAAGGAGAACCTTTCAATGCAAGAACTCATTCTTATCGGCGATTCAATTCGCATGGGCTATCAAGCCGATGTTATTCGTGAACTTACCGAGCTTGCCGATGTTTGGGCGCCGACCCAGAACGGCGGGAATAGCGCGAATATCCTTCAACATCTCAATGAGTGGATTATCTCTCGGTCGCCCGATGTCGTTCATATTAATTGTGGGCTGCATGACTTGAGAAAGGATTTCGACACCGGCAAGCCAGCCATTCCAATTACTCAGTACGAATCAAATCTCCGCGCTTTGCTCGGACGCATTTTGGCGGAGACTAGTTGCACTGTCATCTGGGCAACGACTACGCCTGTCAATGAAATCTGGCATCATGAGCGGAAGGGGTTCGATCGGTTGGAAGCGGATGTTGACGCGTATAACGCCGTCGCTCTCAAGGTCGCAGACGATTTGGATATCCCGATTAATAACCTGTTTGGCGTCATCACGGACGCGGGGCGGGACAGCCATCTGACACCGGATGGCGTCCATTTTACGCCTGAAGGCAGTGCGTTGCTCGGTAAAGCGGTTGCCGAATTTGTCAAGCCGTTCCTCGTAGCAGCGCAGAGTAATCGCATTTGACGTACTCCCAAAGCTAAAGCATTGGGATTCTTACACGCTGTGTTAGCCCCCGATGATTCGGGACTAAGAAGCGAGTTTAGATAGGTGTGGGTTGAACCGGACACCTATCGGGGACGCTATCGCCCCAACTACGGGACTCAACAGGAATCCCGATACTTTGTTCCACAGGTTGATTGCACCAACGCCGTCTCGGTGATATTCAAAGCCACAATGATTGCAGTGATAGTTACGGTTAGTGGGCTTCTTTCGGTTGCCGCACCGTGGGCAGGTCTGTGAGGTATATGCCTCTGATACAAACTTGACTTTGAGTCCTGCCAATTCTGCCTTGTAGCATATCATCGACTGGAGACGGGCAAACGCCCATTGGTGAACCTTCTGGTTAGACTTCTTACTAAATTTCGCTCGCTTACGAATGCCTTTGAGTTTTCCTATCACTATCGTATCTGCCTTCGCCTTGATGCAGGCAGATATAAATCGAGATGTGATTTTATGTTCGGCGTCCTTCAGTTGAGCGTTTAACTTCGCAAGTATCTTGGTCTTGATTCGTTTCAACCGATACCAGCGATGACTCCGCTTGACACATCTATCCAGTTTGGATTGGATATATGCCTTAAACTTGTTGATATACTGTTTGATAGCCCGTAACGCGCGACCATTGTAGATTATGGTATGTTGTCCATCATGAGAGACTATCGGGTGAATCTCGCCCATATCTATGGCAACAGTTTTACCTGTTTCACGTTTGGGAGGGGTGTGGACTTTGTAGACCAATGAGAAATAGTAGCTCCCTCGTTGGAAATACATCTCCACATAGACCGGTTCTACTGTGGATTGAAGCGTGATAGCCGGGTTGCCTTTACCGTTGGATAATCTCAATACACCGTCTCTGAGTGAAATAGCACTCGACTTCCAACGCACCTTGAAAAAGTGGGGGGTACGCTTAGGAGGCTTCGCTTCAGGGTTCGACTGAACAGCCCGGAAATAGGACTTGAGAGAATCGAAGTAGCTCTCAATTATCGCTTGAATCGTCTGACTATGGAGATGGTAGCCACGCAAGCGCATATACTTTTGGACACCACCTTGAGATAACCAAAAGCCTTTTTTACGCTTGACCTTGCGAATAAGGGAAACTACCTTGGAGTAGACGCGGCCTGATTCACTGGCAAGCATATCCAATTCAGACGTTGGAAACACTTTGATTTTCTTGGTAGTGTACATGGGGAGGGGCTTTCCGTCTGTCGTCCGCTATACCGAAGAGTGTAGGGGACACCACCTTGCAGTGGTGCGATATTCCCCTACCGAAAGACAAATCAACCATATCATATCTTGGCTACTAATTCAAGGAAAAACAGGGCTAAAGCATAGCTTATATAGGCTTCGCCCCAACCGCTCCAAACCTAAAGGATTGGGCTTTACGGGCTAAAGCCCCACTCGGTAAATTTGGGGAATTACTTTTCAAGTTGCACGGTTGAACGTTTACAGGGCTATAAACTTAGGAGACTCATGTTAAGAAATCAGGCAAAGAAACCGAGTTTTGAAGAAAAAACTCGGTTTCTCTTCGCATTTTGTACTTCCTTTTCACATGAACCAACGAGGGAATAGTATGGACAAAGATACAATTCGAGTCGCATCGGTTGCAATGCACAGTGTCATGGGCGACCCGTCCGCCAACTTGGCGCGAGTGGCGGAATGGGCACACAAAGCACACATACAAGGAGCGGACTTCGGGATTTTTCCGGAAGAGTGCATCACCGGGTCAATGAACAAGTCTGACTTGACGTTTGAGGAGGCGCGGAAGATTGCGGAGACGGCAGCAGATGAGTCGGTGCCATTCTTAGAGTCCCTCGCTCGCAAATTACAGATGACGCTGGTGGTTGGTACGATTGAGCCGTTCGGCGATCAACTTCGTAACAGTGCCCTCATCGTCGGACCTGAAGGATATCTGGCAACGTTTTCAAAACTCCATCTACCCAACCCGAATGAGCGTGAATGGTTTGTGCCCGGCGATACGTTTCCGGTGGTCGCCTCGCAGGGATGGACGTTTGGCGTGGGGATCTGCTATGACTTGCGTTTTCCTGAACTTTTTCGGGGTGCAGCGCAGAAAGGGGCGGAACTCTTTTTCATCCCTGTTGGCGGTAGTGGGGCAACCGAGAAAATTTCTGACAACGGCGATCAGCGTAAGCAAGCCGAGTCTCACAAGGAGTTGGCGATGCAACTGCTACCGGGGCGTGCGGTTGATAATGCCCTCCATATCTTCTATGCGAATCAGTCAGGGCACAGTGGCAATGCTTGGTTTCCGGGGCTGTGCTTGGCGATAGATCCCGACGGACAACTGATTGATGAATATCTCCCGGACGAAGGCATGATTGTCACAGAGGTCAAAAGGGAGGTGGCGGATAGGGCGAGAGCCTCTGCTAGCTGTACCGTTGATGAGGCAAGGCCCGCGGTCTACGAGGCAGCCCAACTGGTGAGAGGAGAGTAGCTTTCTCACCTATTCACTATTGGCTACCCCACGAAATATCATCAAGGAGGCATAGGAATTATAGTGGACCTTAGAATTAATGAAACACTCCAAATCGGCGCAGTTGAAAACAGTGCCTACCAAACATGGGAAGCAAAAGTGTCTCTTTATTTTTTGAATTCACTATAAGCCCTAACCTGTGGAAATAAAATCTTCTGCGAGAATGGTTTCTATGTTGCGCTCGGCTAAAGCCGCAATCGTCAATGACGGACTGGCGGCGGCACACGACCCAGGTAATGCAGAACCGTCCATTACATACATTTTGGAATAGCCGTGAACTCGCCCGTTCAAATCACAGGCTTTGCCCATCACCATCCCACCCAACGGGTGGTATGTAGAATCTTTCAACACATCAGGCAATTCAAAAGGCAGTCCTGCGGGTGGACCAAGGTGACCTCCGTTGGCTGCGTTCACGCGTTCCACAAAATCCATTGCTGCTCTTGCCGCCTGATCACTCCCCGATACAGACCACATCAACTCCACTTTGTTTGCACCTGAATCATATGAAAATTGCCCACGCTCGGTGTCTAAAGAGAGCAAAAGGTGCAACAGACATCCACATTCCTGCCCGATGGGAAAGAAGATTGATTCGATACTCGATGGACTTGCTGCATTATTATAATCTAAAATCACTTTGATTACGGGACCGCCCTGCATTCTTCCAGTTAATTCGTTCACGGAACGCATGAACAGGGCGGTCCCATTGGTGCCCCACCCTTGCCCAACTGTTTCATTGAGGTTCGGCAAATTTCCTAACTCGCGGGCTTTCACCAACAACTCCGTTGTGCCCACAGAGCCTGCGGCTAAAAACAGATAGGTCGTGGTGATTTCCTTCGTTTGCAGAACCCTGCCTGTCTCGTCGATCTCTTCAACCGTTACCCCGTAGTTTCCATTGGTTTTTTGAACGATGTCAATCACACGGTGCAAGGGATGGATAGTCACATAACCTGTGGCTTCAGCCATTGGCAGATAATTTTGATCCAGACTGTTTTTGCTGCCGCTATTATTGCCATAATATACCTCTCCGATGATGGCAGAGGGGCTGACGGTGCCAGCGATTTCGGATCGAATAACATCCCAGTCGGTCGCTTGCCCCACAGATTGGACTTCTAATCCGGCGTTAGCCCCATGCTCGGCGAAGACACGGGCGTAATCGTAGTATGACTGCGCCTCAATGTCAGCCGGCACCGTTGTGATACGGAGTATGTGCCGGACTCGATCATAGTAAGGTGCTAACTCCTGATAAGAGATACCACGAGGGAAAATCTCATAGAACAGGTCTTCGGGCGGTTGCACGGTGATCCCACCGTATACAATCGATCCTCCCCCTACTGCTGTCCCCCGATATACCTGCATATTTTCATAGTCAACACGATCTAACACGCCGGTGTGTCTGTTGATCGGTAATGAGGGACCGAACGGCAAAATGGTTCGTGTTCGCAACCACGTTGATCGCCCATCTGGTGGAAAAGAGGGGCTGAACGTATTCGGTGTAATCGGCCACCGTTTGCCTTGTTCAATGACCATCGTGCGAATCCCAGCTTGCCCCAATCTTAACGCTGTTACCGCGCCGCCAAATCCACTGCCAATAATGAGAGCAGGCACGTTGTTGGCAGTCTCTGTAGGCGTACGAACCGGCGAAATTATATCTCCAACATCACAACCTAAAAGCCCTAAACCGCTAAGAGCTAATCCCGCGGCGGAAAATTGTTCTATAAATTGTCTTCGCGTGAGGTTGGAATCGTGCTCTGGGTGATGAATCCTATCTGCTGTTTTTCTGTTCAAGTTGTTACTTTCCTTGCAGCTGCTAGTTGACCTAAAAAAAAGGGGCTGCATGGTCGGATGGTCCCGAATCGTGCAGCCCCTTTTTATTTAGATCGAAACTAATAGCGTAAAGGGTTATACTATAGAAGATTGTTAGATTCCCGTCTAACAATCACGAAGCGATTCGAGATTGCAGCTCGTTTTGCTTCAGTGGGTTTCGAGCCGACAACTCGGAGCCCACACAATTATCTATACTATACTATATTCAAAATGCTGTCAATACTTTTTTACTTGTTTTTGCTTTTTGAGAGTGATTGTTCTATTTTAGCAGGGGGTGTTAGAGAACGGTGGGATAAACTTGAGTTTTAGAACCTGTTTTAAAAAGACAGGACTTACGCAAATTTAGCACGCAGCGCGAGATTTTTTTATTTTTAATCCCCTAAATCTCCAACCCCCTAAATCCCCCTTGTCAGGGGGACTTTGGAAAATCAGGGGGACTTATAAACCAGCTGCGTAAGTCCTAACCAATAAGCAAACAGATGAAAATCGCTTTGAGGATATAGAACATGCGAAACGGGATTTTTATGAATTATCTCCTCTGAATTATGGGCAGGTTATCCTAGATGAAGGCCGATTCGTCCTGTCAGTGTACCGCCGTATTTTCTCACTATCGAATTTCCCGCACTTTACGAGCAAGATGCCAGATCCCTAGCAGCCCAAGCAGTGCGAGGTCTGTGAATAGCAGTGGTGCGAACAGGGGAGGCCCGTAAATCAATTTATCCCTCATGCTCAATTCAGCACTTCGCAAATCGACCAAGAGGTGCAGGAAAAATCCTAACACACCGACGAGCCCGTTTATTATCAAGATAACGACACAGACTTTAAGAAACGGGGGGTGAATCGGTTGTAGGAGAGCCGTCATCAAGAACCCGACAGCGATTGCGCTGGTAAATATCGGAATCCACTCGCTCCGGTTGAAGAACCCATTCTGTGCGTGGTCACAAAGTGAAAGCACAAAATTACCGAAAAATCCACCCAGCACCATGAACACAATCCATTGTCCCCACTCGATTGATTCTCCATGAACCATACGGTTCATGATCAAGAGCAGTCCTAATCCGCAAAAAGCGAGTGGCGCGACAAAGGGCGCGGTATAAACAAGACTCTTGATGGTAAAATCAGCGAAAAATTGGCTCTCAAGATGAAACAGCAGCCCTCCGATGCCAATGCCGACTGAGCTCCAGCCAACGCCTAATCCGCCCAGATACCACAGGCCGCTACTCCCGATCAACTGTGTCAAAAACAGGAACAGTGAAGCGATGATCGAAAATAGAAACGGAACCCACTCACCCCAATGGGCAAAGGCGTTGGCCGAGTGAGCAATGAACACATCAAAGGCAAGAAATGCCAGATTCGCCGTCACAAAAAGTTCAAGAGCGAGCGCGTATTTGTGAAACCACTTACTTTTTCGCACGGTTTTCTCGGAGTTGGGCCGCTATCTCTTTCATTTCGGTCATTTTCAACAGGAGTTCGTAATTTCCATGCCACTGCACAAAGTCCGCCCCGCCCATGAAAGCCCCATGTTTTGCGGTTCGTCCATAGTAATGCCACAGGTCAAAATAGAGAAACTCAATCGCTTCATCGAAGGGTTCCGGTGTGAGTAACCCTTCTTTGTGGAGGGATGCCATCAGCGTTTCGGCTTCGGCAATTTTGACATTGGTGGCTTGGACAACCCCTTCGGCTTCCTGGTAGTATCTGTCTACGTGCGGCTGAGTATGGCACTTCAAACAGGTTTCTTTCATCGCGTCTTGTCCCCGCTGATACGTCGGACGCTTATCGGAGACAGCGGCAAAGAGCCAATAGGAGAGGCGTTCTGTCGTATCATGCGTTACCTTCAATCCTTCCAATCCGCTCATGTGGCAGGTAGCACAGGTCGGCACGGACATATCTGCGGTGGTGAGTTTTTTCGGATCAGCGTTGAGATTCATCTCGCGTTTCTGAGCGTTGTAAAGCACTCCGTGTTTCGACTCATGATAAATCTCGATTTGTGAATGGTCAGGACCCATGTGGCACTGCCCGCACGTTTCTGGTTCACGGGCGAGCGCGATGGATGTAGAGTGTCGTGCGTGACAATCGGTGCATGAGCCAATCGAGCCATCTTCGTTAGGTTTACCGATGTCGTGGCAACCGAGACAACCGACAACGGTCGCGCTTTCCCCTTCTTTGGCGGCGAGTTGATTCGGGGGACGATTCACCGCCCCCTTATGATAGGTTTCGGCATACGTAATCTGCTCATCGGTAAAACCTTCTGTCCCTAGCACCGCTGCCCAAGCAGGCGCGGCGTGACGGCTCCTGAGAAACTGTTCATATTCGGTCGAGTGACACTGACTACAGTTTTTGGCGGTGAGATGTTTGGCGATTGTGAATCCACGATGCGCTTGCTTCTGCTGCCCTTCTAATGCACCGTGGCAGTCTAGGCAGTTAATCCCTTCTTTGGCGTGGCGACTCCGCTCAAATTGATGCACAACGGCTGATGTTTCCTTCCGATGGCACGCTGCACACTTGCCTGTGCTTCTGACAAACTCGGCTTTCGGTTGTTCCGTTTCGTGAGCTGGTCGTTTGGCGTTGAAAATCAGTGCTGCGATGATCAGCGCACTTCCCAAAAAAACGGCAATAAAGACAGATTTGAACGTCATGCTGCCCGCCTCGGAATGTGAGCCATGCAAACCTGCCATATTTATTATCCTTTCGTTGATTAGGGAATCGTTTGTAACCCCAAGGCACCAAGGGATTTGAATCGCAACGATTCTGATAAGATGAAAGATTCCGTAACGGTATGTAGAAAATAAGCATAGGTGACATGCTCCAGTGGACGCGGCTCAATCCATAGGTGTTGTGTCCCCAACCCGTTGGGTGCTGTGCCGTAACAAATCTCTCTGCTCAACCGCGCAGGGGAATGTCACTTATTCAAATGCCTCCAATACGCCATCACGCACAATCAACATGATGGGATCATACACAGGATCACCCACCGCGTCAAAAGCGAACTTGCCTAACACGGTATCAAAATCCTCCGTCTCAGCGAGCGCATCACGGATGGCGTCCGATTCGATTGACCCGGCATTGGAGATCGCATTGGTCAAGAGATAGACCGACGTGTAAGCCAGCGCGCTGAACAGGTTAGGCTCCAATTCGTATTTTGCACGGAAGTCGCGAACAAACGCCTTGTTCCGAGGTGTTTCCGCTTTGATTGACCATGAGGTAAACGTAATTGTGCCTTCGGCGGCATCGCCCGCCTCCTGTATCTCAGTGGAACTGAGCAATGGTGCAATTATGGGAATGTCTGTGCCGATGCCGATCTGACGCGCTTGAATCATAATGTCCGGCATATCCAACGGTTGTGCTGAGACGAAGATAGCATCAGGGTTTAACGCTTTGATGCGTGTGAGCTGCTCAGTGTAATCGCTGGCGCGGAGCAGGGACGTTTCGGTAGTCAAGACCTCGACACCGATTACATCAAGCGATTCGGCAAAGAGTGAGTCAGCACTCGTTGAGTAAACATCATCGCTCGTGACAAGTTTGGCAACGCGCTGATATTTCAGTCTTTCATGGGTGAGTCGCACGCCGCGGGGTATGAGTTTGTCCACCGGCTGGTTGACCCTGAACACATAATCCCCTATCGCGCTCAACCCCTGCGCGGCGGAGGACGGACCAATTGCCACCTTCTGGTTTTCTTCCGCAACGGGGAACGCCATTTCCACTTGGGTTGAACTGGCGGGGCCCAAGATAGCAGCGACCCTATCTTCATGAATCAACTTGTTGTAGGCTGCTATGGCACCTTCAATCGTGCTCTGATCGTCCTCAATAATGAATTTAAGACGAGTCGGTGCGAGCTGCGCCGCGTTAATCTCGTCTCGCGCCATCAAAAACCCGTTGAGGTAGCGTTGTATCAGCGGATCGTCCGGCGATTCGACATATTTTCCTGAAAAGGGCAAGACAATCCCGACTCGAATCTCGTCGGGTATCTGGACCGGCATCTCTCTATCCTCGGAGAGAATCGAAACCAACTCATCACAGGCACTAAGTCCTCCAATGAGAAGCACAACAACAGCTAAAATCGTGATTTTCCTTATGTAGTTCATGCGGTTATTGAATCTCCTTCTGTAATTTGATAATTTGCCATGACATGCACAATCAGCTAACCGTAGGATGGAATTTCGATTCCCGCCCCCGATTAACTAAAGTGCCAACGTTAGCCTCCTTTGATCGCTCCTAATGTTAAAACAATTGAATTTATACAATAGGAGATCGATAAGCGTCTAGAATGCCCCGGAACGTTTGGCTTCTTTGGCTTTCTCCTCATCTACAAAGGCGAGCAGAATTAGACCGACAATGAAGAAGACCATTAGCGAAATGATAGCTAACCGTGGGGTTCCGGTAATTTGGCGTATGATGGCAAACACCAAAGGCCCCCAAATCGCTGAGAACTTGCTAAAGACGGAATAGAACCCGTAAAACTCAGCAGAAGCCTCTTTGGGAATCATCGCCCCGTAAAAGGAACGACTGAGTGCCTGCGAACCGCCGAGTACGATTCCCACGACGACACCCAAGATGAAAAATTCCGTAACGGTATGCAGAAAATAAGCGTAGGTGACAACCCCGCTCCAGAGGAGTAACGCTAACATCAAAGCCCGTTTTGCCCCGATCTTGCTGGCGATTCGACCGAATAGTAAGGCACCGCCGGCAGCGATAATCTGAATCATCAGCAACGTGACCATCAGGACCGTTGCAGAAAATTTCAACTCTTCCGTCCCATAAATCGTTGCCATACTGATGACTGTCTGAACGCCATCGTTATAGATCATGAAAGCGATTAAGAACAGCAGCAGATGTTTGAAACGTCGAACCGTTCTAATCGTTGCGAGCGTTCGCGTTATGCCAATAGCGACATAAGCGACTATCTTCGGTTGCGATTGGTACTTTTCTGGTATCTCCTCTATCGCTTCCGCCTCTTTCAGTTTTTTTAGCGTAAAGAGCGTAAATCCCGCCCACCATAAGCCTGCCATTCCCATCCCGATGCGGGCTGCGAGTCCTTGACCAATCCCGATGATTCCGCCGCCAGCAACCAATCCCAACGCAATAGCAAATTGCAATCCACCGCCGATGTACCCGTAGGAAAACCCTTTACTGGATACCCAGTCTATCTTATCTTCGGAGGCGATCTGAGGCAGAAACGCATCGTAGAAAACATTCGCTCCTACATACCCAATCTGTGCGATCAGAAATAGGATGGCGGTTCGCCATACATCTCCTGATTGACAGAAGTAGAGAAGCGTTGCGCTGATGCTGCCCGTATAAGCAAGTGTAATCAGGAACTTTTTCTTGGATGAAGAAAAGTCTGAGATCGCACCGAGAACGGGGGCAAACAGAAATACGAACATCGCTGAGATGCTGACCAGATATCCCCAGAGGGCATCTGCGCTGACAACGGTGCTGCCGATTTGGACACCCCCTTTGCCCACAACCGCGGTGGCAAAATAGATCGGTAAAACTCCTGCCACTACCGTGGTTACATAAGCAGAATTTGCCCAGTCATACATACACCAGCCGAAAATTTGGGGACCACCTGTAGTATTGTGCTGATTTTTCTGCTGCATCTGTGTCACCTATTAGTGTTTTAACTCATGCTAAGAAATGATGTAACAGAAACCAAGTTTTCAAGAAAAAACTCGGTTTCTCTGAGCTGCCCTACACTTTACTTTTAACATGAACCAGTTTTTTTATCTGTGACTGTTCTTGAGGAAAAGGATTTCAACCAATCGCCAACCAAGAAAGGGAAGTAAACAAGGAAGAAAAGGACAAAAGCTACCGCATCTAAAATGGGTATGTACCAGGGCCAAGGTGCAAAGAAGAAGGGGGATTTCGTATGCGGTGGATGGCAAATGAACATGTAGTTGGATTTCAGCAGCAGATTGACGCCTGCGATAACCACCATGTAAAGATTAGCAAGCAGGAATGAACGCCATAAGCCTTTGAAGGTAGGGCGCATTCCCAACCCCCACGTCGCAAACAGCACACTGGCGACAATGCCGCCGTGTACAATAAAATATTGAAAAAAACGGTAGTGCGGAAAACCGACCGCCAGTTGAGGTGTGATAACGGCGTTTAGTGTGCCGACGATCCCCCAAAAATAACCGATTTCATAGAGGATCTGGTTCCGACGCAATAGCGCAAACACCACGATAAAGAGTGCAACTCCGCAGATGTGGAGGGGCAGGTGGTTCTGCACAAAAACACTGAACGATTGCACCGTTGCCGCCCGGTAAATCCAACCCCCAATTTCATTGATGATTAGTATTCCAGCCAAAAGGTAGCAAACCGCATTTGTCAGAACAGATGAATCTGCCTTCCTCACGAGTACTGATAGCGCAACAGGGAGCACTATTGTTAGGACTAGCGCAACGACATGAGGAACGCCAAGAAATTGAAATTCGGAGGTTGGCACGGCTGCTCACCTACAGGGAATGCAGATCTGCGTTCCCTACTATCTTAGGACTTACGCATTTCAGCATAGTTGACGCGGGGCAAGATGCCCCGCCTACAGTTAGCTGCGCTCCCTACTATGCTATGAAGTCCGGTCTAATGCCCGGTATCCGATGTCAGTCCGGAAGTGGGCTTGATCAAAGTGGATTTCCTTCACTCCGCGATACGCGCCTTCGATTGCAGATTTGATGTCAGGGGCGAGTGCGGTGACGCCGAGGACCCTGCCACCTCCCGTAGCGATGTTTCCGTTTTGCAACTGTGTCCCTGCATGGAAGACTGTCACGTTCTCCAGCGCGTTGGCTTGGTCTAGCCCGGTAATCACTTTGCCTGTTTCGTAGGGGTCCGGATATCCGCCTGACGCCATTACCACACACGTCGCCACTTCGGGTTTCCACTTGCATTCAACCTTGTCCAGCGTTCCATCAATGCAGGCATCCAGCATCGGCACAAGATCGCTCTCCATGCGGGTTAGCAATACCTGTGCTTCGGGGTCGCCAAGCCGGCAATTAAACTCTATCACTTTTGGACCAGCGTCAGTAATCATCAACCCAATGTATAAAATGCCTTTGAAGGTGCGTCCCTCCGATGCCATTCCGCTGATAGCCGGTCGCACAATCGTATTCATAACCTGATCACTGAGTTCGGGTGTCATGACCGGTGCCGGCGAGTACGCGCCCATTCCTCCGGTGTTCTTGCCTTTGTCGCCATCTAAGGACATCTTGTGATCCTGCGAACTCACAAAGGGGAGACAGGATATTCCATCTGTTAAGACGGTGAAAGAAGCCTCTTCGCCGAATAACGCCTCCTCGATCACTACCTTATCCCCGGCATTTCCGAAGTTGCGATCAACCATGATTTCCTGAATCGCTCTAACGGCTGCATCAAGTGTTAGTCCCGGAATTACGCCTTTCCCTGCAGCCAACCCGTCCGCTTTGACAAAGACCGGTGCCTTAATTTCTTCAAGGTAAGCGATTGCTGCGTCTGCGTCCTCGAATGTGTGATGGGTGGCGGTGGGGATGTCATTTTTTGCCATCAACTGTTTTGCAAAATTTTTGCTCGCTTCAAGAATTGCGGCTTTCCGATCTGGTCCAAATGCTCGAAGTCCTCGTGCTTGGAAGATATCAACGATGCCCTCCGCCAGTGGATCTTCAGGACCAACGACGGTCAGGTCTATCTTTTCCGTTTCTGCAAAGTCCGCGATTGCCGAGAAGTTGTCCTCTAGGGAAATCGATCGACATTCGGCGATTTGGGCGATACCCGGATTCCCCGGTACACAGTACACTTTTTCGACAAGCGGACTTTGTACAATCTTCCAGACGAACGTATGCTCTCTAGCACCGCTCCCAACAACTAAAATTTTCATTAAGGTCTCCTTGATCTGGGTTGACAGTTAATAGTCTGAATCGCGGATTAAGCGGATTAAAGGATTATACGAATTCAAAAGAACCCGCTATGGACACCAGCTAATTTTCCCTATTGTCTGGATCAGGATTTGGGGATTCTCAAGATTTTTGAAGGTGTCGTTTCCTTTTCTTATACCTCTTGGATATGCCTATCCAAACAGGACAGGTTATAAACTGGCACAGATTGTTTGAGTTGGTAAAGTGGTAGCAATGGTATCAATGCGTTTCTCCTGCAATTTGTAACACATTATCAATGAACGATTGATCTAGATACATACCGTTATCACGCAACGTTTCTAAAAGCGGCTTGATGGTATCAATTAACCCTTTTTTTTTTGCCTCCAGCAAAACCCCAACCGTGCCCTTGACTGTCAATCCGATCTGTTTGGCCTCTTCTCGTGCCTTCTTTTCATCAATAATTATGAGATGTGCATCGTGTTCTTTTGCAAGGGCTAAAACTGATGCTTCACCCCGATCGAGTCTACCATAAACTGATGCACTTTGTGAATCAGTCAACGATACAGTTCTAATCCACGGTGCGTTATTGAGTGAGGAGCGGCGAAGCGTTGTTTCGGTTCTGAGAAACTCCTCTTGGACCTCTTCTGGTATCCACACATCTGTATAGAGTTCCCGCAACAGGGGAAGGAGGTTGAGTATCGAAAGAAAAACAAGTGGACTATTATTGACGATAACTGGCCTTGTGGGCATTGGCAAAATCCGATGCAAGTTCCTCTGCCGTTTCTCCAACAGGAGAGAGCTCGTGCTGCCCCATAAGAAGGAGAAACTCGGAATATGGCATACCCGCCAGTCGGGCAGCAAGCCCGGTGCTGAGTTCGCCGGTTTCGTAACCTTTCAATGCTAATGCGAGACGGGTCTCTTTTTCAAGTTCAATAGGTTCTGCTTTGGGGTTCAGCATGGCAGCGATGTCTTCCGGCAACTGAATCCGTGTTTTCCGTTCAAAATCTGCGACGCCTTTGTAGATGTTGTGAAATAACGCAATGATATTTACCCCCAAAATTGCGGCAACGGTCAAATCCACTTTGGCATTTCCCCAGTGCTGCAGATGTAACCACGCCACGCCGCAATTGCCATAGGCGAGTCCACCATCTGGATTCAGCTTTATCGCCGTACTATAGTCTTCAATGGCACGGTGAATATCAATTTTACTGAGGTAGACATTACCACGATGGGTATATGCTTCAGCAAGCTCTGGATTCAGCCCTATCGCTGTACTATAGTCTTGGATGGCATAAATAATCTCCCCTTTTTTGTGATAAGCCACCCCACGATGGGTATAAGCGTTAGCATAATTGGGATTCAGTTGTATCGCTTTGGTATAGTCTACAATAGCATGGTCATAATCGCCTTTTGCCCCGTAAGCAACCCCACGATTGAAATAGGCGTCAGCATAATTGGGATTCAGTTGTATCGCTTTGGTATAGTCCGCGATGGCACGGTCATAATCGCCTTTTTTCCCGTAAGCAACTCCACGATTGAAATAGGCGTCAGTATAATCCGGTTTGAGCTCTATTGCTCTGTTATGGTCGTTAATAACCTGCTCAAGCTTACCTATTTTAAGATAAGCAGCACCGCGATTGGTGTATGCCTCAACAAAGTCCGGTTTGAGTTCTATCGCTTTGGCATAATCTACAATAGCATGGTCATAATCGCCTTTTTTCCCGTAAGCAACTCCACGATTGAAATAGGCGTCAGCATAATTGGGATTCAGTTGTATCGCTTTGGTATAGTCCGCGATGGCACAGTCAAAGCTATTCTTGCTCTCATAAGCGGAACCTCGATTATTATAGGTATAGGTATTATTCGGATTGAGTTTGATCGCATGTGAGTAAGTTTCTATCGCCCTGTCTACTTGCCCAAGTATCATTAAAACGTTGCCTTGTTGGAATGCCAATTCAGCGCGTAGTTCTTTTTTAGCTCTCCCGGACGGTGCATCCACTTCAAACTGTATTTTGTCAATGGCTTCTTGAATGCTTTTTGCCACATTTTGCCAACCCATTCTATCAGGAAACCATTCGTTAATAGGCTTACCTTCGGCAGGTAGAACTTGGAAGTCGCTGAGTTGATGATTTAGCCAATCACAACGCTCAAGGATAATGGGAATGACTCTTATCTTTGCGTTCAATGCTTCAGCCAGTTCCCTGTTACAGTTTTCAGACGCAAGACTTGCAGCAGAAACGAGGTAGAACAGAATGTCCGAAGTGGTAAGGTTATTGGAAATCTTCTTATACCACTCGTCGCCTGGGCGGATTTCGTTATCGTCCCAAAATTTTATCTCGCCTTTCCTTTCCATTACACCAAAGCAGGCGATCAATTTGTCCTTTGCTGCTTTATCTTTATGTGCATAGGTAATGAATATCTTTAAGGGCTTATTCATTTTTTCCCTCCGTCTAAATCTGGATTCTCAGGATCTTTAAACGCATCGTTTCTTACCCTAATATCGCTTGGATATTCCCGTCCAACTTCTTTAACCCTCATCAGCATTTACCATTTAAAAAAATGGTCATGCCACCTCTTGACCTAACGCAGTCCGATAGTCCTTGACGGATTGCTCAAGGCCGACATACAGGGCGTGCGCCATCAGGTGATGGCCGATTGAAACTTCAAGTAAGCCGGGGAGATTTCTCATGCGCGGCAGATTTTCCAGATTGAGATCATGTCCTGCGTTGATGCCAAGCCCCAAGCTGACCGCCTTTTCAGCGGCTTTGGTCAGTAAGCCAAATTCGTGCTCGATCTCCTGCTCTGTTTTCGCCCACGCATAAGGTGCGGTATAGAATTCAACCCGATCTGCCCCCACTTCCTTCGCCAATTCAACTTGATGGAGGTCTGTTCCGCTGAATAGACTGACACGGATGCCGGCCTCCTTGAGCCGCTGAATGACCGGTTTAAGCCCTTCACCTTCCGCCGTTAAATTCCAACCGTGGTCGCTCGTCACTTCGCCCGGCGTGACAGGCACGAGTGTGCACTGATCGGGACGCACCTCTATCACCATATCCAACAGATCGGGTCGGGGGTCGCCCTCAATATTATATTCGACGGTAACCATCTCGGCGATTTCGTAGACATCGTGGGGTTTGATGTGTCGTTGATCTTCTCGCGGGTGCACTGTAATTCCCTGTACGCCGGTATTGATGCAGGTCTGTACTGCT
This sequence comes from Candidatus Poribacteria bacterium, assembly GCA_965208425.1. GTDB lineage: Bacteria > Poribacteria > WGA-4E > WGA-4E > PCPOR2b > PCPOR2b. Next base: position 6,708,273 of record OZ242335.1, read on the forward strand.
TGGATGACATTTGGGACATCTTCGCCTCTGGAATTTCTTAGCGTTGCGACCTTATTCACGTTCACGCTCAGGTTAATCATTGCCTTCTCCCTCCACATTCATGTTTTAAGATTTTTATTATGCAAATTTGAGGTGGGGTTGTCAACCAAAATTGTTTGGACGGGTGTCAAGGAAATTTACTTGACATGGACACTTATGTAATGTATTATAACAAGTCTATTTGCTTGCGACAATTTTTCATCAAATGTAGTGTTCTCGGAGTGAGCGTAACAGATTCCCACCAAAATGATTTCCCTTCCTGAACCTTCATCTTATAGAACTGTTTCAGCAAGTAATCATTAGGGTTCGGACTATTGGGAGGACATTCTCCTGTGTATGCCGATCCATTCCGAAAAAGTGTTTATCATTGATTCGAGGAGACATGGTCAGGACACTATTAGAGGAAAAGAAATAGGATTTACGCATTTAGGCGCGGGGCAAGATGCCCCGCCTACAGTTGGCTGCGTAAGTCAGAAATAAAGTAAACAAAAACCGCAGCAAGAGTAACAAAGGGATACAGATTCTTGGAATGCAGTAGAACAAGAAAGGCTAACATGAAAGGAAAGATAGGGATTCCGAAAAAGCAAGGACTTTATAACCCCGCCTACGAACATGATGCCTGTGGTATTGGTTTTATCGTCAACATCAAAGGTCAAAAATCGAATACGCTCGTGCGCCAATCACTAGATGCGCTGGTTTGTCTTGACCATCGGGGTGCTCGCGGTGCCGAAGAAAGCACCGGCGACGGAGCGGGTATTCTGATGCAGGTCCCGCACAACTTCCTTCAACACGCTTGCAAGGACGTAGGAATTGATCTGCCCGATCCAAAACAGTACGGCGTTGGCATGGTGTTTTTCACCAAGACCGAAGACGGTGAACTGCTTCAACGCTGTCAGCAAAAACTTGAGGAAATTGTTAGCGAAGAGGGACAAACGGTTTTGGGTTGGCGAGAAGTTCCTACTGATAATTCCTATCTGGGACCGACTTCCCGTTCTTCTGAGCCTGTTGTATGGCAGATCTTTATCGGTAGGAGCTCCAATATCGAAGATGACCTCGCCTTTGAGCGCAAGTTGTATGTGATTCGGAAGCGTGCATCCAATATCATCCGATACGGTGGGATGGATGAAGATTTCTATATTCCGAGTCTGTCTAGCCGAACCATCGTCTATAAGGGGATGCTCACACCGATGCAGGTCCCCGAATTCTATCCCGAGCTGAAAGACCCTCGGATGGAGGCATCGATTGCTCTGCTTCATTCTCGTTTTTCGACGAACACCTTCCCAAGTTGGGCGCGATCACACCCGTACCGATACATGATTCATAATGGCGAAATCAACACCGTGCGCGGGAACCAGAACTGGATGAAAACCCGTCAGGCAATGTTGGCATCTGAGTTGTTCGGCGATGACCTTCCGAAACTTTTCCCCATCCTCGATGAGGACGGGAGTGATACCGCTATTTTCGATAACTGTCTGGAATTTCTCGCACTCTCTGGAAGGTCGCTCCCGCATTCAGTGATGATGATGATCCCTGAACCGTGGGAAAACCACGAGAGCATGAGCGCAGAGAAACGTGCATTTTATGAGTATCATAGCTGTTTAATGGAGCCGTGGGATGGTCCTGCCTCTATCGCTTTTACCGATGGCACAGTTGTTGGGGCATCTCTAGACCGGAACGGTTTCCGTCCGTCCCGCTATTACATCACGAATGATGACATACTTGTGTTGGCTTCGGAAACTGGGGTGCTGGACATTCCTCCTGAGCGGGTTGTCTCTAAAGGGCGTCTCCAACCGGGTCGAATTCTTCTGATTGATACGGAGGAGGGACGTATCATCAGCGATGATGAAGCTAAGGATGAAATCGCTTCTGAGTATCCGTATGGTCAGTGGCTAGACGAACACCTCATTACATTGAAAGATCTACCGGCAGTCGAACCGAAGGAACCGCCAAAAGACCACAACAAGATTTTACAACGTCAACAGGCGTTCGGGTATACATTTGAAGATCAGCGCATCTTCCTTGGGCCCATGTCGAAAATCGGTCGAGACCCCGTTGGTTCAATGGGGAACGACGCCGCTTTGGCGGTACTGTCTAACCGACCGCAGCTGCTTTACAACTATTTTAAGCAGCTATTCGCACAAGTTACCAATCCCCCGCTGGATCCGCTTAAGGAAGAGATTATCACTTCGTCTGAAACAACAATAGGTACTGAACGTAACCTGCTCGTGCCGGAGCCGGAGAGTTGCCGTCAGATTCGGCTCGACACCCCGGTTATTTCAGATGAGGAGCTAGAGCAGCTGCGTCAGGTAGATCAACCGGGGTTCAAGTCAGTTACCCTTCCAATCCTGTTTAACGTCGCCGATGGAGAAGGTGGGCTTGAAAAAGCGATGGACGGACTCTTTGAAGCTGCTGATCGCGCTATTGAAGATGGTTACACTATTATCATCTTGTCCGACCGCGGCGTTGACGAGGAGTCTGCACCTATCCCCGCACTGCTGGCTGTTGCGGGACTTCATCACCATCTCATCCGGTGTGGCACGCGCACGAAGGTCGGTATCGCACTTGAATCGGGTGAACCGCGCGAAGTGCATCATTTCTGTCTACTCACCGGGTATGGTGTCCAAGCGGTGAATCCGTACATGGCATTCGAGAGCCTAGCGGATATGATCGCCGAAGGACAACTGACGGATATCGGGTATCAAGATGCCGTCAAGGGATACATCAAATCAGCGACCAAAGGCGTCGTCAAGGTGATGGCGAAGATGGGAATTTCGACCATCAAGTCGTATCGAGGGGCGCAAATCTTTGAAGCCATCGGTATTAAGCAAGAGGTTGTTGACCGTTACTTTACTTGGACGGAAACTCGCGTGGAAGGGGTTGGGCTTGACGTTATCGCTCGTGAAGCCCTGATGCGTCACCGCGCAGCCTTCCCAGAGATTCCGGTTGACAATCGCACCTTGGATGTCGGCGGGCATTTCCAATGGCGACAAGATGGCGAGTACCATCTGTTTAATCCAGCCACGATCCACAAACTGCAATTGGCTGCCCGTACCAATAGCTACGAGGTCTATAAAGACTACGCGAAGCTGATTAATGATTACGCTCAGAATATGGCGACGCTACGCGGACTCTTGGAATTGAAGTTTCCCAATGAACCGATTCCGATCGACGAAGTAGAACCGGTTGAAGAAATCTGCAAGCGTTTCAAGAGCGGTGCGATGTCTTACGGCTCCATCAGTAAGGAGGCACACGAGGCACTGGCAATTGCGATGAATCGTATTGGTGGAAAGAGTAACACCGGTGAAGGGGGAGAGGATCCGGCGCGGTATTTTCTCGAACCCAACGGCGACTCTAAAAACAGCGCGATTAAACAGGTCGCTTCCGGTAGATTCGGCGTTACCAGCAATTACCTCGTGAATGCGAAGGAACTTCAGATCAAAATGGCGCAAGGTGCCAAGCCCGGTGAGGGCGGTGAGTTGCCCGGTAGAAAAGTTTACCCGTGGATCGCCACGGTGCGTCACTCGACGCCGGGGGTCGAACTCATTTCACCGCCGCCACACCACGACATCTATTCGATTGAAGACCTCGCCCAACTCATCCACGATCTGAAAAACTCGAACCACCATGCCCGGATTAACGTTAAGTTAGTATCCGAGGTCGGTGTTGGTACTATCGCTGCTGGTGTAGCAAAAGGACACGCGGATGTCGTTCTGATCAGCGGACTTGACGGCGGTACGGGGGCTTCGCCACAGACCAGCATTAAACACGCTGGCTTGCCTTGGGAGCTTGGCGTAGCGGAAACTCATCAAACCTTGGTATTGAATAACCTGCGTTCTCGTATTATCGTGGAAACGGATGGGCAACTCAAAACTGGTCGAGATGTTATTGTCGCCGCGTTGTTGGGTGCCGAAGAGTTCGGTTTTGCAACTACAGCACTGGTGACGCTTGGCTGCATTATGATGCGTGTGTGTCATCTCGATACCTGCCCGGTAGGCGTGGCGACACAAAATCCAGAGTTGCGCGAGAAATTCATGGGCGACCCGTCCCACGTCGTGAATTTCATGCGTTTCATCGCACAGGACATGCGTGAAATCATGGCACAGTTGGGGGTTCGCACTGTCAATGAACTGATTGGTCGCACCGACCTACTTGAGCCGACAAAGGCAGTCGACCACTGGAAAGCGAAGGGAATCGATCTTTCACCGATTCTCTACCAGCCTCAAGTTGGACCGGAAATTGGTCGCTATTGCCAAATTGATCAAGACCACGGTTTGGATAAGGCACTAGATAACGAAGTTCTTTTAGATTTTTGTGAGCCTGCTTTACAGGATGGGACAAAAGTTACGGGATCTTTGCCGATTAAGAATACTAATCGGGTTGTCGGTACAATTATGGGCAGCGAACTGACCCGACGTCATGGACCCGATGGGCTGCCCGACGATACCATCGACATTCATTTTGAAGGGTCTGCGGGCCAATCCTTTGGCGCGTTTACACCTTCTGGCGTCACGTTTCGCCTTGAAGGGGATGCAAATGACTATTTTGGCAAAGGGCTCTCCGGCAGTAAGTTGATTGTTTATCCACCGCAAAAATCTACATTCAAGCCTGAAGAGAACATCATTATCGGCAATGTCGCTTTCTATGGTGCCACCAACGGTGAAGCCTATATCCGTGGCATGGCGGGTGAGCGGTTCTGTGTGCGCAACAGTGGGGTCCGCGCTGTCGTCGAAGCTGTAGGAGATCACGGCTGTGAGTATATGACGGGCGGCAGGGTCGTTGTTCTCGGCAAAACGGGGCGTAACTTCGCTGGTGGGATGTCCGGCGGAATCGCTTATGTACTCGACCGCGACGGTGATTTCCATATCCGTTGTAATCAGGAACAGTGCGACCTTGAACGCTTGGAGGATCCGGTAGAGATCTTGGAGGTCAAAGGGATGATTCAGCGGCACGCCGAGTATACCGGGAGCGAACTTGCGTTAGAAATTTTGGAGGACTGGGAGGATATACTCCCCCAATTCGTCAAGGTTATGCCGCAAGACTACAGACGGATTCTTGACGCCCTTCAAGAGGCAGAGTCAGAAGGATTTGAGGGAGAGGACGCTTGGCTAGAGGCGTTTCGGCGCGGCGTTGCTGCTGAGGCAGCAGCTTAAGATGAGACCTTCCGACCGGTTTGAATGGGACGAAAAGAAGAATCAAGAGAATTTCAGGGACCATAAGATCCGCTTTGAGGAAGCCAAAGCCATTTTTGATCGTCCTGTGTGGACTCGCATTGATGATCGAAACGATTACGGAGAGTTGAGGGAAGTCTCGGTTGGTGATATTGGCAATTTCGTCCTAGTCACGGTTGTTCACACAGACCGAAATGGTCGGAAACGCATCATATCTGCCCGAAAAGCAACACCGAGAGAGAGGAAGGCATATTATGACCATCTCGCAAGAACGGCTACGTGAAATTGCATTAATTCCTGATGAAGAGATTGATACTAAAGACATCCCTGAGCTAGACGCTGACTTCTGGGAAAACGCGACATTATCCTTCAAAGGAAAGCCAATTAACAAATTGACCCCTCAAGAGAAAAGGGAGTTCATAGAATATCGTAACCGTATCATGGCGCAATCACTTGGGCTTGATCAGGAAACTATCCTTGTAGACGAAGATATTACAGCATGGTTCAAAATGCAAGGAACAGACTATCACGCTCGCATCAATGCGGTACTAAGAGATTATGTCGAAGCGCATCGCTAACGTCCCATACCTTCGTTTTAATACTCGGTTACTCATCGACAGCAAAACAGTAAAAAGATTTTGGCTCATGTTAAGAAATGGTGCAATAGAAACCGAGTTTTCAAGAAAAAACTCGGTTTCTCCTCATGCTCTGCACTTTTCTTTTATATGAGCCAAGATTTTTAACTCACTCAAAGAAATAGAACTAGAAGGATTTGAGGGAGAGGACGCTTGGATAGAAGCGTTTCGGCGTGGCGTCGCTGCTGAAGAAGCGGCTTAGAAAGATAGGATTCAAGGAGACAGCATGGCAAAACCAACGGGATTTATGGAGTATGATAGAGAACTTCCGCCCGATCGTTCACCATTAGAGCGTATCAAAGACTGGAACGAATTTCACGAACACTTTACTGTAGAAAAACTTCAGACCCAAGGGGCGCGTTGCATGGATTGCGGCATCCCGTTCTGTCATACGGGAATGCGATTACCGGAAAATAGTCCCGCTGCATCGGGTTGTCCGATCAATAACCTGATACCGGAATGGAATGATCTCGTCTATCGCGGTTTGTGGAAAGAGGCGTTAGAACGGCTGCATAAAACCAATAACTTCCCTGAGTTCACAGGTCGAGTGTGTCCAGCACCTTGCGAGGGTGCTTGCGTTTTGAGCATGATTGAACCGCCGGTGACAATCAAAAATATTGAGGTCTCAATCATCGATAAGGGCTGGGACGAAGGTTGGGTCGTTCCTGAACCACCCGCCAAACGTACGGGTAAGAGTGTTGCGGTCGTGGGGTCTGGTCCGGCAGGTCTGTCGTGTGCGGCTCAACTTAACAGGGCAGGGCATCTCGTTACGGTTTACGAACGGGCAGATCGCGTCGGGGGATTATTGATGTACGGCATCCCTAACATGAAATTGGACAAAAAAAGAGTCGTCCAACGCCGCATCGACTTAATGGAAGCGGAAGGGGTCAATTTTGTTACCAGCACCGAAATCGGCAAGGACATCTCGGCAAAAGAATTAGTTGACGGGTTTGATGCGGTTGTTCTCTGCGGCGGTGCTACCAAGCCGCGTGACCTCCCTATCGAAGGTCGGGATTTGGACGGCATCCATTTTGCCGTGCCGTTCCTTCACGCAAACACCAAGAGCCTTCTCGATTCTAATCACGAAGATGGGAATTATATCTCTGCCAAAGACAAACATGTCATCGTCATCGGGGGCGGAGACACAGGCACCGACTGTGTGGGAACCTCGATGCGCCACGGGTGCAAAAGTCTCACCCAGTTTGAGATTCTAGAACGTCCACCCGATGAACGCGCCCCAAATAATCCGTGGCCCGAGTACCCACGTGTTTATCAACTCGACTACGGGCAGGAAGAAGCCGCCGCCAAATTTGGGGCGGATCCGCGCACCTATCTGATCAACACTATGAAATTTGTCGGCGACGAAAAGGGTCACGTAAAAGAACTCCACACTGCTGAAGTCGAATGGGTTCCGGGGGACGGTGGACGCCCTTTCCCGAAGCCGATTGAAGGCACTGAGAAAGTCTGGCCCGCCGATATAGTGCTTTTAGCAATGGGTTTCCTCGGTCCTGAAGATACTATTCTGGAAGAGTTGGACATCGAGCGCGATGAACGTTCCAACGTCAAAGCAGAGGAGGATAAATACGCGACCAGCATCCCCGGTGTATTTGCTGCTGGCGACATGCGGCGTGGGCAGAGTCTCGTTGTTTGGGCGTTCAAAGAAGGGCGCGGTGCTGCCCGTGAAGCGGATCGATACTTAATGGGAACAACGGATTTGCCGTGAGATTCTCTAATCGGATCGGATGAATTTGGAGGTGCACCGATGCACGCAACACCAACGACTTGGGATGAACTGAAAAAACAGAAAATTACCCTTGCGGACTATCTGTTGATGCCCCAACTCAATCATCCGTATGAAATCATTGATGGAGAAATGATGCCTTCCCCGGCTCCAACACCCGCACATCAAATAATAGGTGCGAATATCTTTAGTCCACTAAGTCAGCATGTGAAAACAAAAGAACTTGGTGTGGTGCTCTTTGCACCGGTTGATATTATCCTCCGACGCGATCCGCTACGGACACGCCAACCTGATGTGTTGTTTATCCACAAAGACAACTTACCCGGCACCAGCCTTGATGACCTTGAAGGATTGCAACTCCTTGAGATTACCCCGGATTTGGTCATCGAGGTGCTTTCACCTTCGGATACAAAAAAGGTGCTAACTGGAAAATTGACAGATTATCGACGGATTGGTGTCAAAGAGTGTTGGCTGGTCAGCCGGGAAACCCGCTCGGTTGAGGTATTGCGATTATCAGCAGAGAAGTCTGAGCGAGCGGGCATCTATGGTCTCGGCGAAACCATCAGTAGTGAAGCAATTACAGACTTCCGATTGACTGTGGATGCAATCTTTGCTTGAGACTCATGAGAGCTAGTCCGTTTCTGTTTGACGCAAATAATCCGAAATTCGTCGATATGCGGTGTTAAGTTGCTGCATCATTTCAAGACTCCCACCTTTATCCGGATGATAGCTCAACGCAAGCTGATGATAGCGTTCCCTCAACGCATTTAGATCAGTTGGATAGGTCAAGCCGAAGAACTGAAAGCTGTCATGTAGTACATCAGGCATACTTAATGGCTGATGTCTCGTTCCGCCCGGATCTTTCTGCCCAGTGATCTGTCGACAAACTCCTTCCAAGTATTTATCCAGTCGAACCTTAGACATTAATCGAATCTCATCCACCTCAAAAAATAGTTCTCCAACACATCTGATATGGATCGCCGCTGGTGTTAAGTACGTCCTTTGAGCAAGGGTTCCTTCAACGTCTTTGATCTGTGTACGTCTCTCTTGAGAAACGGTTCGCTCGTAGTAATCTCGAACGAGGTTCTGGTAAAGTTTCCACTTGGGAACCTGTAGACCGATTGATGCCCAGTTTCGTAGCCGATAGCCGATTAGAGCATCGAGCGCCTCGCGGGCAGCGTATGCAGCGATCTCCTTTCGAATTAGTTCCTGATCCGCTGCATCAAAGCCTTGGAAGACAGAGAAATCTAACTTGTGCCGGTAGAAATCGCTTAACCTCCCTAAGTGAAAGGCAGCAATCAGCGACATAGGAGGCTTTATGAAATTGCTGTCCCATGTGCAGAGTTGCCTCCGAAATTGCTGGACATCTTTGAAAGAAATTTGGTATGCTAGATCCACCGCACATCTATTAAAAACAGACAGCAACTGATCCGAGATGAAAACCAATTCGTCAAAGAATAAGTAACCTTTAACCATATGCACACCTGTCCGAATAGAGAAAGATAATTAAAGTATACTGTTTTTTGCCCCGTTTTTCCAGCACCTTTGATGAAGATTTCAGTTGCCACTTCGTGGATTAATTTTTGACATAGCAGTGTATCAACGGCAGCGGTATTTTTCTTGCCTTTCTGATAAATCTTAGGACAATTCCCATCACGATCTACTAAGACATCATTCCCTTGTTTGGTCTTGACTTCATCGAAAACTCCTTTAGGTCTAAAATCCAAGCCCTGGTCGATCGGGATTAAGAAACATTTATACTTGGGATACAGAACGCTTTAGCCTTGTTTTTCAAAGCGTTTCATAGTATAATAATTTTGCTAGTTCAGCGAGAAGCAGCCTTTGAGAGGGACTGGGGCGGCAGGGCATTGTCGGCTTGCAGTAGACGGATTAAGACGGAATAAAATCCGCACCGTCGTTTGATTGCACAATTCCAAAGTCCGGGCTCGTAAGAAGCTCAATGCTTCAGCTTTGGGAGTATGTCAAAGGGACGCCTTTGCTACAATACCAAACGATTGGTTGTCCTTACCACTTGAAATAATGGGCATACCAAAATGTACCTATTGGTATCGCCCAATTGAGTGGTTTGAGGTTTTCTGATGAATGTGCAAATTTTTGGTACCTTCCTCATTTTTTTGTTTAAACCCTCTTTTCATAATGACTCGTAATTGTAACAACCTATAGTCAGGCATAGCATCTGCCAGTTCAGCATTGAGGAAATTTTGCCTTTACAATAGAGAAATGAACGACCCACAAATATACCAAAATAGAATCGCAACGCCATATATTAGCAGCTTGAGCAAAGAGTCCTCCCTGCCACAGCACCCCACACTTCCAGTTCTGATCAGTCCTCAACGAAGGAGATTTTAATGGCGCAGAAGATAGGAGCTATGCTAAAGATGTTCTCAGAGCTCCCTGAAACCTCAACCTACAGCCCGGTGACGGCTGCGTTGCAAACCGCGGGGCAATTGGATGAACAGGACATCACAAGTGTTCTCACAGCGTTTAGCACTATGCCTCAGTCAACGAAGGTCTTTGCAAATCCAGTTTTGCATAACGCAAAAGTCGATTGCAACGGCGCAGGTATAACATTGAACATCCGCAGTTTCGCGCTCCGCGGTGTGCTTCCGGAGAGCGAAATTGTTGCCAATGGACTTTCGCCTGCGTATGTAATCTTTGTTGGTCTGTTCGGCAGAAGACCCCAAAAGGTTGACAACGGTTTCGATGAAGAGGTAGTGCTTAGGGAACTGATCAATCGTAAATTTTATCGAGCCAGCAGGATTGTCAGGGAAGACACTTCGGGGCACAGGGCATTAATCGATCAGGTCGCCAATTTTGTGCATACATTTCCACAGTCGGGTCCCGAACTTACAATTCAGCACTTTTCGGCATTGAGAAAAGCGAACCGTGCGAAAAACCATATCCCACAGCCTGGACTGAACGACGAAAGGCGTGCGGGTCGCCTTCTGTTCCAAATGATTGGAACACACATGGAGAATGTCGCAGTAGGGGCGATGTCAACTTACATGCGTGGCTTACTGGAAATGGACGCAAATTTAACCACAGAGCAGCTCGTCCGTCAGACGGACGAACTTATTACCAAAGAAAAGAATGTGGGGAAAACAGCGTTTCAGACCTGCTACAGTCTTCTCCTAGGCCATCGTGCCAATGAATTTGAGAATAAAGCCTTGGAACGCATGGGAATCATACAAACTCACCACGGATCTGCCGGATCCAACATGGTTGCCCGATACATGGCAACGCTACACACTCCTTCCATCTCTGACTTCTTGACAGCTGCCCACATGAATCTTGATGGCGACCGCCATTTTGGCGCGATTCACGACATGACACACTTTATTAATGCACTTGAGCAACTTGATCCAGAAAAGCGGGAAGCAGCCATCCAGAATGAAGTGCTAGGTGGTGGGATCCCGACGTTTGGTCATCCGGAAATTGCTGCCGCCGGTAGAATTGACGAAATTCAACAAGACCCGAGACCCGCAATTTATATCGAACCTATTTTGCAGGCAATAGATAGTGGAGATCTCACGCTTGGCGATAAGCAACAGCAGCGGCTTGGCATAATTCAACGTATCTACCAAATTGCGTTTGTGGAAGGTGTAATTAAGCCGGGACGAGAAAACGATCCGCCGCTTCGTTTGACACCAAACACAGATTTCGGTGGCTGGGCGGTTCAAGAAGCGTTAGGCATCCATGAATTGGATCGAACGCTGCTTACCTATATTTTTAGGGGGTTTGGTTGGATAATGGATGCACGGGAACAGTTGCAAGATCGTCACATTATCCGTCCGGTCATTCCTCCCGATCCCCAGATTATCCCCACAGATAGCAGTGATTCAACAATACCGGATATAGTCGTTTCAACCCATAATCGACTGGTTCAGGGGGAGGCCTTTTCCGCGCTTTGAGCGATGGCACATGGGAACATGCACACGGTTTCCCAAGACCTGAATCTAAGAGTTCACTAGTAGTCAGGCTCACCTAATCTTCGTAGTGGAATCTTTCCCATGCGATCTGAGCCACTGTTTTTAGAAAGGAGTACAGAGTGGTCAACTCAGAAGCAATTGAGACCGCAAAAGAACATTTCGGAAACGTTTTGCAGCAACAACTTGAGAGAGTCGAGCAACTCAAACAAGCACCTGATTGGACAGATTATAGCTCTATTTCGCCTATTATCGTTGGTATGCTCGGCGGGGACGGCATCGGTCCAACAATCAACGCCGAAACTCAACGCGTACTTGAATATCTTCTACGGGACCCAGTTAGCAGTGGGAAACTCGAGTTTCGGGTAATAGAAGGGCTCACCATTGAAAACCGCGCCGAAAAGATGCAGTCAATACCGGACGATGTACTTGAAGAGATCAAGGGGTGTCACGTAACGCTAAAGGGACCGACGCACACGCCTGAGCAGGGGGATGGGTGGCCCAATATAGAGAGCGCGAACGTCTCTATGCGTAAGGCACTTGACCTATTCGCCAACGTCCGCCCGGTGCGTGTGCCTGCTGAAAACATTGACTGGACCTTCTTCCGCGAAAATACTGAAGATATGTATGCACTTGGCAGCCAAGGCATCAATGTCACCGATGACTTGGGGATAGATTTTCGCGTCATCACCAGCCAAGGGTCTGAACGGATTATTGAGGCAGCATTCGCTCACGCGAAACGTACTGGTAGAACTAAGGTAACGGTCGTCACAAAAGCAAATATTGTCAAAACAACGGATGGTAAGTTCCTCGACTTTGGCCGTCAGATCGCGCAACGGTATCCAGAAATTGAATGGGATAGCTGGTACATCGACATCATGACCGCAGCACTGATAAATCCAGCGCGTCAACAAGATTTTCAGGTGCTTGTGCTCCCCAACCTTTACGGCGATATCTTAACTGACGAGGCAGCCCAGATCCAAGGCGGCGTCGGCACCGCTGGTAGTGCGAATATCGGCAAACAAGCTGCCATGTTTGAGGCAATTCACGGGAGTGCCCCGCGTATGGTCCAAGAAGGAAGGGCGCAGTATGCAGATCCAAGTTCTCTTATCCGTGCAGGTGCGATGATGCTTGAACATATCGGATTCGATGAACTCGGTCAAAAACTGCACAAAGCCCTCGATATCTGCGGACAGTATGAGCGCAAGGTTGTTATGACTGGACGTAGCACCGGTGCGACCAGTGAAGCATTCGGTGACTACATCATGGAGACAGTCGAGGATGCTAGCGTTGAGGCACGGTGGGAAGAATATGTGAACGCAGAAGCGTAAAACGTGATGCGTGAAACGTGAAAACCATCAAACTATCATTGGTTCATTAGTTTATGTGAAAGCCATGTGTTCATTAGTACATTGTTTCATTAATGAACTAGTGACCTAATGGACTCAATCGGTTTCTATTGCACGATTTTTTAACATGAGCCACAGCTTTTTACGCATTACGCACTACGTATTGTTTTTCAGAGAATACAGAGCAATCAGTAGTAATTTATTGCTACAATGTTTCATCTTTAATTTATCATAGGGAAAACGAATGGCTAGAAAAAAAATTAGTGTGATCGGTGCTGGAAATGTCGGCGCGACTGCCGCACTATTTATTGCACAAAAGCAGCTTGGGGATGTCGTGATGGTGGATATCATTGATGGTGTCCCACAAGGCAAGAGCTTGGATATGGCACAGGCATCACCTGTCGAAATGTTCGATGCAGGTGTCACGGGTTCAACAGGCTACGAAGAAACGGCGGGCTCTGATGTGGTGATTATCACCTCTGGATCGCCGCGCAAGCCGGGAATGACTCGCGAAGACCTATTGCAAACAAACGCAAACATCGTTGGCAGCGTCACAGAAAGTGTTGTGAAGCACTCACCGGACTGCATTATTGTGATGTTGACCAATCCGCTGGACATCATGACCTACCATGCGTGGAAGGTTTCGGGATTTCCGTCCAATCGAGTGGTTGGACAGGCAGGCATACTCGATTCGGCGCGTTTCCGTTATTTCATCTCCCTTGAACTCGGTGTGTCCGTTGAAGATATCAGCGCCCTCGTGATGGGGGGACATGGAGATACGATGGTGCCCCTGCCGCGTTACACAACGGTCGGCGGAATCCCAATTACACAACTCATATCTGCGGAACGGATTGAGGAAATGGCACAGCGCACACGAGACGGCGGCGCGGAAGTAGTTGACCTACTAAAAACAAGTGGTTATTATGCAGCGGGTGCCTCGCTTGCTCAGATGGCTGATGCCATAATCCGTGACAAAAAACGGCTCATCCCCTGTGCAGCACATCTGACCGGACAGTTCGGTATTGATGACCTATATATTGGCGTTCCAATTAAATTGGGAGCGGATGGCGTTGAACAGATTATCGAAGTCGAATTGACCGATGATGAGATCCAAGCGTTGCAAACATCGGCTCAGACGTATAGGGAAGGGATTGAGTTGCTAGGGTACTAACACTGACACTTACGCAATTGAATGTTTAACCCCTGTAGTTCGGCGATTTATCGCCGCAGCCCCCCGATGAATCGGGCAACTACAGTTAGTCCTTAGGCACCGGTTCTGTTTCGTAGGGAACAACGATCGTTCTGAAGTGCGTAACCCCCACGTGAGTCGGAACTGTTTGAGAAACCCATCAAAGCTTCCATTCAAGTTCGCCAATCAAAAGGAAAATAAATTGAAGATCGCATATTTCGATTGTTTCTCAGGTATCAGTGGAGATATGGTGCTCGGTGCCTTGGTCGATGCAGGTGTCGATTCAGACGCGCTGAAGACAGAATTGGCAAAATTGAAACTGGACGAATTTACTTTGTGCTTTGAGGAAGCCACAAAACACAGTATCAGTGGCACACGGGCAGTTGTGGAAACCGCTGATTCGACTGGGGATGCACATGACCACAACGATTCCCCGGAACCACATCACCATCACACCCACGATCATAGTCATGAACACACCCACGAGCATCATGATCACCCGCATACACATGGTCCAAGTCGCCATCTCTCCGATATTTTTGCCGTCTTGGACAATAGTGACCTTGAGGAAGTAATCATTGACCGTGCAAAGCGGATTTTTGATCGACTGGCAGCGGCGGAAGCGAAAGTCCACAATACCTCCAAAGATCAGGTACACCTGCACGAAGTTAGCGGCATTGATGCAATTGTGGATATCGTTGGTGCCGTCGTTGGACTACACCTTCTGGCTGTCGATGAGATTTATGCCTCTCCGTTATCACTCGGCGGTGGTTTCATCCGATGCGCTCACGGACTTATGCCTGTCCCCGCACCGGGAACGATGGAGTTGTTGTGCGGCGTGCCCGTCCGACAGACCGAAATCCGAAAAGAGCTAGTGACACCCACCGGCGCAGCCATTATCACGACGCTCGCAGATGGATTCGGAACAATGCCAGAGATGACCATTGACCAAATCGGCTATGGTGCCGGAACACGTAACCTTGAGGAACAACCGAACCTCTTACGACTCTGCGTCGGTAAAAAAAAACTATCGAGCATGATCAGGTCTGCGTAATTGAAACCAATCTCGACGATATGTCGCCAGAGATTGCGGGCTACCTGATGGAGCAACTCTTTGAACGTGGTGCTCTTGATGTCTTCATGACACCAATTTTCATGAAGAAAGGTCGTCCGGCGACAAAGCTGAGTGTCCTTTCTACGCCCTCCCTCCGTGATACCCTGAGTGAAATGCTTCTCCTAGAAACAACCACGTTTGGCGTCAGATCCTACACCGTTGACCGCCTAAAACTCACCCGTGACTTTGTCGATATCCAAACGCGATGGGGAACCGTTCGTGCGAAGTGCGGATATTTGGAGGGTCAGTTAATTAAAAAAGTCCCCGAATATGAAGATTGCAAGGGACTTGCGGAGCAACACGGTGTGCCACTTAGAGAGGTCTATGAAGAAGCAATCCGACAGATGGGGGAATGAGGGAACTTCTGAGCCGAGAGTGTTCGAGACTATCTATTGAAATGTAAGTTGCTAGTCAGCCCTAGGTGGAGTACTTACCTGCCTAAGACACACCTTCGTCCGATTTTGCATCGGGAGGTGGATGGCAGATTAGGCAATCTGCGCCACGATTGGCAACATTTGCACCACAACTGCTATCCTATAACATAATCCAAATTGTTAGGATCAGAGAGAAACCGAGTTTTGAAGAAAAAACTCGGTTTATAGTGTCCCGATAAATCGGGATTTCGCTTACGCTCAACTTGCGGTTTACCAACTAGCAACTTGGGTTATTGAAACTCAGTCTCCGATTTACTCCGCTTCATGTACAATAGCAGATCTTGAACTTCTAAGGAGTATTTTATTATGATATTTAAGCGGCACCTAGTCCCTGACTTGATTCGGATTTGTAAGCAACAGCATCGCATCGCACTCATCGGTCTATTGATGTTTCTCATAGGTTCTCAAAACATATCCGCCCAACAACAGATAGCCGTAGATACCCACGCTATCTTCCAACAAAGCTGTAATATCTGCCACGGTCCTGACGGTGCTTATAAAGAATCCCTCTTAATGGAACACAATGCACTCATCGAAAAAGGAAGCGTTGTACCGGGCAACCCCGATGCCTCTGAACTGTATAATAGACTCATTACCACCAACGCAGCCAAACGGATGCCACTTGGACAACCCCAACTACCCACTCAGTCGATTGCCACAATCCGTAACTGGATATTAGCCGGTGCTCCTGATTGGGCAGTAACTTCCACAACCGATGCCGACTTCATCTCTCCTAGTGAAGTACTTAGTACCATTGAGACTCACCTGATGTCCCTTGCACCATTTGACCGTGCCTATGCCCGTTACTTCACAATGACACATCTCTATAACGCAGGAGAGTCATCACAGATACTTCAAGAATACCGCAAAGCACTCTATAAATTAGTCAACAGCCTCTCATGGGGGAGCACAGTCACCAATCCACAACCGATTGACTCCCAAGGAACTATCTTCTATATCGACCTGAGACACTATGAGTGGGATGTCAATAACGCTTGGACGCAGATAGAAGCAGAATATCCGTATCATATCCCATTTGATGCGCCGGCACAGACCGCGCTAAAAGAACAACTGACGCGGTTACAGGGGGAGATGAAGGCTGATATACCGGCTATTCATGTCGATTGGTTCGTCGCACAAGCATCTCTACCCCCACTATACCATGATCTACTGTCTCTCCCATTGACAGATAGGGAGTTAGAGACCCGACTGGAGGTGGATGTTATTCGTAATCTTACCAATGCACCGGGGGTGCGTGTCTGGCGGGCAGGGACCAACAACTCAGGGGTCTCTAATAACAACAGGGTCATAGAGCGACATACCTCTCGCTATGGCGCGTATTGGAAGAGTTATGACTTTGCTGGCAGTGTTGGGACACAGAACATCTTCACCCACCCGCTTTCATTCACCCATGATGGTGGGGAGGTTATCTTTAATCTTCCCAACGGGTTACAAGCCTACTACGTTACCAATGCGTCTGGCTTCCGTCTGGACGATGCGCCGATAAACATCGTATCCAACCCCGCAGCGAGTGACCCAACAGTGCGTAATGGACTTTCCTGTTTCGGTTGTCATACAGAGGGTATGAAGACGTTTGAGGACGAGGTGCGTACCGTGATAGAGAGTAATGCTACCCCAGCGTATGACAAGGAACAGGCACTACGCCTGTATGTTGAACAGTTAGAGATGGATGCACTGCTTCAAGAAGATACGAATCACTATAAACAAGCCCTTGAAGCGACGGGAGGTGCGTTTGGTGGGATTGAGCCCATATCCCGTTTCCATGAGGTGTTTCAGGGAACTGTGGACGCTGCGTATGCCGCTGCGGTGGTTGGGATAGAGACTGACGCTTTCCTTGAGAAGATACGTGAGAATATAGGGCTACAGAACATCGGTCTGTTGGTGTTGGACAGCCCAAATGGGAGTATGAAACGGGACGCATGGACATCAAGTTTTAAGGATATACTTTTCGCGCTCGATTTCCCACAGTTAGTTGACAAGACTCCCATTACCCCGGAACCGGACAGGCTACCGGGTGCGTTTGTTCATAT
Organism: Candidatus Poribacteria bacterium; assembly: GCA_965208425.1. Lineage (GTDB taxonomy): Bacteria > Poribacteria > WGA-4E > WGA-4E > PCPOR2b > PCPOR2b. Next base: position 6,725,940 of record OZ242335.1, read on the forward strand.
CCCTGACACAAACCTCCGGACAGCGATAGCGGAGGCACTGGGTAAAAGTCCCAATGCCCCTATTACTGCTGAGGAAATGGCAGGGTTGGGAAGACTTGATGTAGAAAGCAGAGGTATCCAAGATTTAACAGGGCTTCAGTTTGCAACAAATCTGGACAAATTACATCTTCGCGACAATAAAATTTCCGATCTCTCACCAATAGCGGGCTTAATCAATCTAAGAAGTATAAATTTCATGAACAACCCTGTATCCGATCTCTCTCCGCTTAAGGGACTGAAAAATCTTACCGCTATAAGCGGTACTAGATCTCAGGTGTCTGACCTCTCACCCATATCCGGACTCATCCAGTTGAAAAGTATCGATATTGACTTTATTGATTCCCCTGTCCCCGTTATTCATGACACAAAACAGCTTTCCGGATTAGTTAATCTAACTTTTTTAGCACTTGATGGAGCAGATGACCTTACGCCCCTTGCTAGGTTCCCCAACTTAGAGGCTCTTTTTGTGAGTGACTCTAACATACATGATCTAAAGCCACTAGCGGAGTTAACTAACCTGACACTGATTCACATGGGGGGCAGCTCCGTATCCGATTTATCCCCCTTGGCAAGATTAACAAAACTGTGGCATCTATATCTTCCTGGTGGAGAAATATCAGACCTCACCCCATTAGCAGACCTAACCGAGTTAGAAGAAATATACCTTCACCACAACGAAAACATATCAGATCTATCACCCCTCACAAAATTAACTAAATTAAGGGAACTAAACCTTAGAGACACCAACATCTCTGACCTTACACCCTTAGCAGGATTAACCAGTCTAAGAGTACTATGGGTTTCAGGATGCAAAATATCAGACATATCCCCTCTTGCAGGACTAATCACATTAGAAGGGGCAGATCTTGGAGATAACAAAATATCAGACATATCCCCACTCGCAAAATTAACTAACTTGAAATGGCTAGAGGTCCATGAAAACAACATCTCCGACTTCTCACCTTTGGATGAGTTACGCAAGAATATAAGATTCGTTTGGCACTCCAACCCAGCATTCCCAAAGGGAGGTCCAAAGATAGAGGGGCCCTGGTTATGGGTGGCGTTACCCAGCACCAGACTGAGCAATGATACCGATTTGCTAGCGGAAGCAAGTGGCGGCGCAGTGACAGAGACGGAGATTGCGACCCACGGGGCGATAGTAGGACAGTCTGTTGGTGATAGCGTGTGGACAGCCTATAACCTCCCGCCCACAGGTAGGGATAACCTCTCACATATGTTGAGAGACAGCATCTACCAAGACAGTGTCCATCCCAATCCTGGAGCAGCGCTCTACGGCTCTGTGTCCCTTTATTCGCCACGGGAGCAGAACACAACGATGTACGTCGGTGGTGATGATGGCGTAAAAGTCTGGCTCAATGGAACTTTGATTTACGGGCTCCGAAGCGTCGGGGTTGAGGATTACGGTGATTTTTTCCCTGTCACACTTGAGCAGGGGACCAATGTCCTGTTAGTCGCGGTTTATACTTGGGGTAACGGATTTTTTGGATTTGACCCCGGCACGGAATACACGGTGACAAACCCCGGTGTCGGCTACACCTTTTCCAAGACACCAATTCATACGGGTGATACCTTTACCCTCGACATCGGTGCGAAAGATGTCTTTGACTTGGCAGGCTGGCAGTTCGATATTGCTTTCGATTCTACTATACTTGAAGCCGTCAGTGTAAGCGAAGGCAATTTCCTAAAGACAGGCGGAACGACCTTCTTTCAGAGCGGCAGCATTGACAATGCAGCGGGAAAAATCACGGGACTCGGTGCGGCGAGGCTCAGTGCTCAAGGTGTGACCGGCACCGGCACATTGCTTCAGGTGAGGTTCAAGGCAAAGTCGGACGGTGAAACGAAGTTAGTGCTGCAGAACTTCGAGTTTGGTGCTACCACCGGGGACCTCATCCCCGCAGGTCCGCATCAGGTCCGCATCGTTGTAGAAGGACAACTTACGACCGGGGACGTAAACCGGGATGGACGGGTGAGCATTCTGGACCTGATTCTCATCGCACAGCAGTTGGGGAAAAGGGTGCCAGCCAACTCACCGGTAGATCTTAACCGTGATGGTGTCGTCAGCATCCTCGACCTTATTCTCGCAGCACAGGGACTTGGTAAAAACACAACTTCCGGTGCGCCGACAGTTGTCACAGAAGGCATAGATCCTGCGATGATAGAGACGTGGATAGCGCAGGCACGGTTAGAAGATGACGGCTCACTTGCTTTCAAACAGGGTATAGAGAATCTTGAAAGTTTGTTAGCTTCGTTGATTCCTGAAGAGACTGCATTGCTACACAACTATCCGAATCCATTTAATCCAGAGACATGGATACCGTATCAACTGGCGGTCCCCGCAGAGGTAACGCTGACAATCTATGATATGAACGGGCAGCTAGTTCGCCATATAGCGTTGGGATATCAAGCAGCGGGTATGTATCAGAGTCGCAGTCGTGCAATATATTGGGACGGCCGGAATCAGCTTAGTGAATTTGTTACAAGTGGTCTCTACTTTTATACGTTGACAGTCCGTTCCGAGACCAAGGCGGGTGGGTTTACAGCAACGCGGCGGATGGTGATTCTAAAATAACCTAAGTTGCTAGTCGTCCAACTCGCTCGGCTTGGATAGACATATCCAAGCCAGCCTTGTAGGTGTGCAGTGGATTTGGCAATCCACTGCGAGCGGTAATGGGCTTTACTCAGTTCCTATTCTCCCGTTTTACGACATTTTCCATCACTAGGCTCTGTTGACATTTCATCGCAGCCAGACAATCAAGGATGTGCACAGACGTCAAATTCTTCGTAGGAGTTAGGTTTTCCAGCCCTTTGATCGCACATCAGTATTTTGTCGAGATATAAATCTCGACCTACAGGAGCGTAGATGGAACGGAGATCTCCGTTCCCCCGATTCAATCGTCCGATAAATCGAGACCAGGGGGACAGGCGAGAGTCCGAGAGTTGTTTCCTACAACTGCTGTAAAATGTCAACACGCCCTAATTATCAGAGCCACCAAAACTCTCAAAGACGCCTGCTACCGATGAATACTGCGCGAACTTGACGATGACGCCCAACAAAAGGAGCGGCACCGCAATAAGCGCAATCAGTATGATAATCCCCCAGATCCACGTTTTCTTGCCTTTGTCCGTTTTGGCAATCTCCGCCAACCTCGAAATGAGCACCCCCGCCCCGATTATCACTATCACAATAAAACCGAAGACCAACGGAATCATGGTTTTCCCTTCCTAGATAGGCGATGTCTGAAATACATACATAATCTAACACGTAACAAGTAAAGCGTAATACGTAAAGAAAAGATTTTACTCGTTACTTGTTACGCCTTATTCTTCCACCCGATGGGGTTTGAGGATTAAATCATCGTATTCCGCTGGATCGACAAATGCTTCAACAATGACAGGCGCATTCATGTCAAATGCCTTAATCAGTGCGGATCGATACGTCTCTTCATCCTTTGCGACAAGGACCGGGACACCAAAATAGGTATGGGCGGGGTTATAGGCATCTCCGAAAAGACGCGTGCCGTATTGCGGAAAGCCTTTCCGTTCCTGTTTAATCTTGATTAACTGAAGATTTTGATCCGTCAGTATCACAAAAACGATGGGAGTCCCTAAATTGATAGCGGTCACCATCTCTCCTGCCATCATCAAAAACCCACCATCGCCGGTCACGCAGGCTACCTGCCGATCCGGATAGCACAGCTTGGCAGCAATCGCCGCGGGAATCCCGAATCCCATCGACGATCCCCCATTTGTCATGATTTGATTGCCCCAACGATAGGTCTTCCAGAGCTGCCCGATGAGGTGGGTATGCGCTCCGACATCGCACGTCATAATTCCATCGTCAGGGAGCACCTCCCGCAAAATGTTCAAAGTATGATGTGGCGAGAAATTTGGCATGTCAGGCGAAAGGTTAGCAAACAATTTCTTTTTGCGGTCCTGGAGTTCCTCAAGGCACCAGTCGTAGTCATACTTTGGGAAATGCAGCATCGCCTCGAGCGTTTTTCGGATATCGCCGATAACCTCGTAGACTTCATAACTGGGATCAATATCAGCAGAAACAGTATCAATATGAACGACAGGGGCGTTTGGTAGCCACTCCTCGTAATTGAATTCTACGACATCGTAGCCGACACCGATGACCAAATCGGCTTCACTGTGTGTTTTTGCAACCTGATCGGAGAGAGCATGGAACAAGACCCCGGCGTAGTAAGGACTATCTTCAGAGATTATCCCTTTCGCCATCGGTGTGAGGACGACAGGGATGCCCTGCCTTTCCACAAATTGGTTCACAATTGTTTCGGCGTCAGCACGCGTCACACTCAAGCCCAGCGCGATAATCGGTTTTCTCGCCGATCTCATCAACTGCTCTACCCGTTGTATTGATTCAGTGGCAGGCGCAACAGCTCGGTGTTGATGACCGATTATGTCCTTGACAACGTTTTCAGAATCCGGTACAGGTGCATCCCCAAGTTCCGCTGGGATGCCGAGATGGACGGGCCCCGGAACCTCTTGGCAAGCAATATCAATGGCTTTGACCACCGTTTCGCACAGGTTGTCTGCGGAAAGCTCCGCGGTCCATTTCGAGATCGGTTCAAACAGTGCCTGATGATCGATCTTCATTTGAGTCATCCGCGTTCGCATCGCCGTTGGAACTTGTGAGGTCAAGGCGAGCACTGGGGAGCGATCCAGCAGCGCGTTTGCGATTCCTGTGCTTAGGTTCGTGGCACCGGGTCCAAAAGTACCGTAACAGACGCCCGGTTTGCCTGTTAATCGAGCACAAACGTCAGCCATGAAGCCCGCAGACGCCTCATTGCTAACCAGAGCAAACTCCACATTGCTCTGACGCATCGCTTCCATAAACGGCGTCCAAGGACCGCTAGGGATACCAAAAATGTGTCGAATACCAAAATCATCTAACATCTGGATGAATGTTTCCGCAAATGTTTTCAACGCTGCTATTTCCTTCCTTTAATCTTTTGACCCATGTTAAGAAATGGTGCAACAGAATCCGAGCCTTTAGCAAGTACGGGTGGGGCAAGTCGCTTTGGATCCCTCCGATAAATCGGGGTAAACTATAGTAGATCTTAGAATTAATGGAACACTCCAAATGGGTAGGCGCTCCCCGATAAATCGGGATCGCAAGCAGAGTTTCCAACTGCGCCGTTTCAACCGACCACGGCATCTATGCGGTGCGGTTGAAAACCGCACCTACCGGGAGGCGAAAGTGTCCCTTTATTTTTAGAATTTACTATAATTATCGGGGATGCCCCGCCTACGGTTTTGTAAAGTGAAGGCCAGGCGGGGTGCCGTCCCTACGGGTTCTCTTTGTATTTTACACTTTCTTTTTACATGCAACAGTCTTTTTTTTATCCTATCACACTACCACCAAAACGTCAACGAATTACCTTGATTTTTGATTGCATATTAGCAGTCATACATGGTATCATAACGGCGGTTTGTTGATATAAGATGGAGGGAAAGATGCGCTTTGAAAACCGGGTTGCTTTTGTAACTGGTGGTGGCGGTCCACTTGGGATTGGCAGGGCAGCGTGTATAGCATTTGCGCGCGAAGGCGCAGCAGTTGTCGTTGCGGGTGGACGGATGGCGGATGCAGTTGCCACAGAGGTTCAAAACGAAGGCGGAAAGGCAATTGCCATACCGTTAGATGTGACTGTGCCTGAACAGGTGCAAGCGGCTGTCGATACCACCGTTGAAACATTCGGACGATTGGACATCCTGTTCAATAATGCAGGGATTCTGGGCAGAAGTAAATTGTTTGAAGTAACGGCTGAAGATTTCAATCGCGTCATGGCTGTTAACGTTACAGGGTGTCTGCTATGTGCTCAAGCCGCAGCGAAGGTAATGCGCGAGCAGGAGATTCGTGGACGCATTATCAACAACTCGTCGATTTATGCAGAAGAGTCCCACGAAGGCGTTCTCAGTTACTGTGTGAGCAAAGCAGCGTTGAACCGATTGACCCGTAGCCTCGCCCTTGAGCTGCGTCCCTATGGAATTACTGTCAATGCAATTGCCCCCGGTGGCGGTGCTCCCACAGGTATCAATTCCCCACAAAATCTGCCGCAGGATGACTCGTTGCCAGATCTGCTTCCTACTCCCGCCGATGTGCCTCCGCTGGATCGGCGCGCAACTGTATGGGACTATATCGGCGCGGTACTATTCCTAGCGTCTGATGAAGCAGCTTATATAAGTGGCGATATCATGACAATTGATGGAGGTGCGGTTGCCCGTCGATAAGTGTCGGTTGGCTGCACGGAAACCCAAACGGAGATCCCCAAAATTATCTGTGATTGAATTTATTGCCTTTCAGCTTAAAACCTACTGGATGCTATTCTTAATTTTATCGATAATCACCATCATTGTAAGCCTTACCAGCGTTTCGGTGCTGCTCATTTCGCTGCCATCTGACTATTTCAGTCGAAAGAAGCGGGTGAGACGCATAAAGAATCCCGTTTTACGCCTATTTCTGTATCTCCTGAAAAATGCGGCCGGTTTAGTCTTTTTGATAGGCGGATTCATCATGCTATTTACGCCGGGACAAGGTATCTTGAGCCTACTTGTCGGTATCATTCTCTGTGATTTTCCCGGCAAACGCAGGATAGAGCGGAAAATTATTGCCCGCCCGCCTGTGCTATCTACGATAAATCGGATTCGAGCACGCTCTAACCGTCCGCTGATTGTGTTGGATGATTAGCTGGAAATTCTATGCTTTTCTCCTAAAAAAAGACTTGACACTCTTTTCAAAATGTGAGAAAATATAGCGGTTTATAAAATGATATGGGCTGAGAAGGAGCCCACTCTTTTTTGGCTTGAGTATGTGAAAAATTTCACAAGCGAATATTCCCTAACCTTATTTTCGGCTGAAAATGCTGCGAAAATTAAAAAATGTTGACTGATTACTTACCCATACTGTTGTTACTCGTTTTTGCCATCGGTTTTGCGGCAGTCAATCTCGCCTTGACCCACCTGATTGGGCCAAAAAAATCAACACAATCCAAACTCTCGGTTTACGAATCTGGTGTCCAACCGGTCGGAGATACTCGGCAAAGGATTTCCATCCGCTTTGGTCTCATTGCGATGCTCTTTATCATTTTTGATATTGAGGTCGTTTTCCTCTATCCATGGGCAGTTGTCTTTAAGAAATTCACAGAGAGCAGCGGCTATTTTATCCTCGTCGAAATGCTGGTCTTCATTGGTATTCTCTTTTTAGGTTACATCTATGCTTGGAAGAAAGGCGGTCTATCGTGGGATTAGAAAGTCAACTTGGAGATAATATATTCACCACCACCATTGATAAGTTTGTGAACTGGGGACGAAAAAACTCCCTCTGGCCAATGCCGTTTGGCACTGCCTGCTGTGCCATTGAAATGATGGCAACCCTAGCGTCGAAATTCGACCTTTCCCGTTTCGGTGCAGAAGCTATTCGATTTTCGCCACGTCAATCCGATTTGTTGATTGTTTCAGGACGCATCTCTATCAAGATGATGCCGGTCCTGAAAAAAATCTACGACCAAATGCCTGACCCAAAGTGGGTCATCTCAATGGGGGCATGTGCTTCGACCGGTGGTGTTTTTGATACCTATACCCTAGTACAAGGTGTGGATGGGTTCATCCCCGTTGACATTTACCTCCCCGGCTGCCCACCGCGTCCTGAAGATCTCATTGATGCTGTGCTGCAGATTCAACGCATCGTGGAACAAGAAAGCATCTCCCCCAAAAGGCAGAGTGGAGTGATTGCTAGCTAACTTGACCGATGAGGACTAAACCCAATGAGTGAAGAGCAGGTTTCAAATCCCGATGCAGACGGGGAAGTAATTGCTGAAGAACAACAGCCGCTTGTCGTTCAAAAAGTTCAAGAACAATATCCTGACGCGATCCTTGATATCTCTGACACACGAGGCGAACTGACAATCACGGTGCTTAAAGATGGCATCTATGAGTTGATGGCGTTCTTGAAAAACGATTCAGAACTCGCATACAACTTCCTTGCTGATGTTACAGCGGTTGATTATTCTTTAATGGAAGATGTTCTCACGAAATACGACTACGCACGATTCATGGTGGTTTATCATCTGCTTTCAACAGAAAAGAAAGTACGTTTGCGTGTCAAGGTTCCCGTCCATGAAAAAGAGCTTAACATCCCATCAATGGCATCTATCTGGAAGGTAGCGAATTGGCTAGAGCGTGAAACGTACGATATGTTCGGGATTGCCTTCGATGACCATCCAGATCTTCGCCGAATCCTGATGCCCGATGATTATGAGGGGTATCCACTTCGTAAGGATTATCCCCTGCGTGGCCGCGGGGAACGCGAAACTTTTAACTTTGAAGAACAGAATGTGTAGTACACCCACTTTTTGGCTCATGTAAAAAGAAAGTGCAAAATGCTAAGAGCGTGAAACGTGATGCGTGAAACGTAATTAGTTCATTGATGCTTGACCTGTGGGAATCTGACAAAAACTCGGTTTCTGTTGCACGATTCCTTAATATGAGCGTACTTTTTAATTATCAAGAGACAATTCCGACTCTCCATTGGAGCAAAAGAGATGCCTACAGATCCAAATCGAGTGCCCGGCGAACCAATGACCCTGAATTTCGGCCCCCAGCATCCGGCAACTCATGGCACACTTAGAATTGTTGTAGAACTCGATGGTGAAACTGTCCTGAAAGCGACACCCCATCTCGGTTACCTGCATACCGGTTTTGAGAAGCTAGGAGAACACCACGACTACAACCAGTATATCGTTGTAACTGACCGGATGAATTATCTCTCACCGTTGTCTAACAACTTCGGTTATGTACTCGCTATCGAAAAGCTGCTGGATATCCAAGTTCCGGAGCGTTGTGAATACATTCGTGTGATTCTTGCCGAACTCTCCCGCATCGCGGATCACATGGTTTGGCTCGGTATGGGGGCATTAGATCTCGGGGCATTTACGGTGATGTTATACGGCTTTGAAGAACGCGAGAAATTGTACAGTATCTTTGAGAAAACCACCGGTGCCCGCTTGACCACCAGCTATACCCGCGTTGGAGGCCTACTGAGAGATATTTACGACGGCTTTGAGGAAGATGTCCGAGCGTTCCTGAGTACCTTTCCGAAGACCTTGAAAGAGGTTCACACGCTGCTAACCCGAAACCGTATTTGGATGGATCGCACCAAAGACGTTGGGGTGGTATCAGCCGAAGACGCAATTGATTACGGGTTTACAGGACCATGTCTGCGAGCCTCTGGGGTAGATTGGGATTTACGAAAAGCCGAGCCTTATTCCTATTATGAGAACTTTGATTTTGACGTTCCGGTAGGTGCAAACGGTGACGTTTATGATCGTTACCTCGTGCGGATGGAAGAGATGATTCAGAGCGGTCGGATTGTGCAGCAGGCGCTGGATAATCTTCCCGATGGACCTATCAACGTGGATGACTATAAGATTAGCCTTCCGACGAAAGAGGACGCCTACGGAAATATTGAAGGTTTGATTCACCATTTCAAGATCATTATGGATGGACATGGGGTTCAGCCTCCTGCGGGTGAAGTCTATTGTGCCACCGAGTCCCCGAACGGTGAGCTAGGATTTTACATCGTCAGTGACGGCAGCGGTAAAGCGTATCGAATTCGTATCCGTCCACCCAGTTTTATACACTTTCAAGCATTGCCTCACATGATTGAAGGCGGTATGGTATCAGACATCGTCGCTGTACTAGGCAGCTTAAATATTATCGCCGGAGAATTGGATCGATAATATCAAAAGGTTTGAGGTCTCGCGATATTATGAAGGAAATCGCTGCGCCACGAAGGCTTAACCTCCAAGAGTACAGTGGAGGAAACCACCGCGCAATCGGATTAGCCGGTATCTATAGGGAACTATTCAATAAAGACACATCATAGGTTGGGGTAAGGGCATGAAACAGTTGACCCTTCTTTTATTATGCTGTCTGTGGTTTATTCCCGGAACTGTTCTTTCGCAAAATCTAATAACAGGGGCGGTCCGGGGACATGTCATTGATACCTCAACAACGCAGCTCCCAATCGAAGGAGTTCGAATTGTTCTCGTCGATGGTGACGGATCTGAAACTGTCACAGAGACAGACAACAATGGCGCATTTGAGATGGTCGGGTTGACTCCCGGTCGTTACCTGCTGAGTTGTTATAAAGACAGGTACTGGGATATTGTCGGCAAACCGGTTACAGTCATTGCCGGTGGTAACCACAATGTGTCGCTCAGGACAGCTGAAGCAGCAAAAACGGGGGCAGTTCGTGGTAATGTCTCTGACACCTCAACAGCGCAGCTCCCAATCAAAGGAGTCCGAGTCGTTGTTGTCGCAGCTAGCGGACTCGAAACTGAAGATGAAACAGCCAGCAACGGCGACTTCAAGATAGTCGGCTTGGCTCCCGGTCGCTACCTGCTGAGTTGTTATAAAAAGGGATACGATGACCGTGTTGGCAAACCGGTCACAGTCATTGTCGGTGGCGAACACTACGTGCCGATTAAAATGATCGCACAAGAACCTCCTTGGCTATTGCTTATCTGTTTAGGTGTCGCTGCGGTCTTGATTGTTGGTATAGCGATTGTTGTGGGCTTGCGCGATCGCCCTTCGGACTAACAGGGATAACGCAGAAAACCAGAAGATGAAAAAAGAAGCGGACTTTAGCGCAAAGTCGCAATGCCTTCGAGTTCATGAGTAAATTTGTTCATTAATGAACTAGTGAATCAATGAGCCAAATCAGAAGGAATGAGTAGATGTCCAATGAACTTATTCAAATAGAAACGCCATTCCAATTTTCAGAGGAGAATCAGCAGGAGTTTGATAAACTGATTCAGCGTTATCCGGTGAAGGAAGCCGCAATGCTCCCCACGCTGCATCTAGCACAAAAACAGGCAGGTTATATCAGTCCTGCCGTGATGGAGCATGTCGCTGAACTCTTGGAATTGCCGGTGATGAAGGTTAAGGATGTAGTAACATTTTACCCGATGTTCTTCGAGGAACCTGTCGGCAAATATGTTATCCGCGTCTGTTACACACTCCCCTGTGCGTTGAGAGACTGCAAATTGGTGTTAGAGCATATCAAACAAAAATTCAATATAGATGTTGCTTCCGAAACAGACTTGGCAAAAGGAACCACACCGGACGGAAAATTTACCGTACTGAAATCAGAGTGTCTAGCATCTTGCGATGTAGCACCTGTCGTAATGGTTAACGATGACTTGTATAAGAACCTTACTCCGCAAAAGATGGATGAGGTTTTGGATAGCTTAGAGTAGAGGCAAAAGGTTGGTAACGACTCATGGTTCAAGAAAGACGCATTCTCTACGAACATCTGGATGTACCAGACATCAACACATTTGATATATTTCGTCAGCACGACGGCTATAAACACTTCGAGAAGGCAATCAAGGAGTATCAGCCGGAAGAAATTTGCGAAATGGTGACCCAATCCGGTCTGAAGGGACGTGGCGGTGCAGGGTTTGCAACCGGACTGAAATGGAGTTTTGTGCCCAGAGATATAGAGCCTCGTTACCTTTGTTGCAACGCCGACGAGAGCGAGCCGGGGACGTTTAGCAACCGCTACGTTCTGGAGAAGAACCCACATCTGTTGATTGAAGGCATTTTGATCTGTTGTTATGCCATGGGTATTAGCACCGCATACGTCTACATTCGTGGCGAATTTACACTCGGTAAGCGTATGTTAGACGCCGCCATCGAAGAAGCATATCAGCAAGGTTATCTAGGAAAAAATATCCAAGGGAGTGGCTTTGATTTGGATATTTATTCTCACCCGGGAGCGGGAGCGTATATCTGTGGCGAAGAGACAGGACTCATTGAATCTCTTGAAGGCAAACGCGGACAACCACGCGTGAAACCGCCCTTCCCCGCAGTTGAAGGATTGTTCCATAAACCAACAGTTGTTCAGAATGTGGAAACGCTGTGTAACCTGCCTTTCCTAATGGGGAACGGGGTCGAATGGTATACCAGCATGGGACGTACCTATGGGGATACCCGATTTGATCCACCACAATCGGATCCAAATACAGGGACAAAACTGTACTGCATCAGTGGGGATGTGAACGAGCCGGGCGTCTATGAACTCGATCTCGGTCTGACCGCCGAGGAGTTAATCGAAGTTGCGGGCGGTGTCAGGGGTGAGCGTGTAAAAGCTGTTATCCCCGGCGGTAGTTCTGCGCCGATTTTGACGCACTATGAATTGGAATGTCGCCTCGACTTTACTTCATTGACACTCTGGAAGTCGATGCTCGGTTCTGGAGGCATTATCGTCATGAACGAAACGCGGAACATTGTCGATTGTCTCCTCAACATCATGAAGTTTTACGCGCATGAATCGTGTGGGCAGTGCACGCCGTGTCGCTGGGGCACACCTTGGGTGCGCGATATTGTCCAACGAATCGCCGACGGTGAGGGACGGCAAACAACGATTCAGCGACCTAAGTTTGGGATTGCAGAGGGCGGCAGATGGGGTGATACCGGTGAGATGGAAGAGGTTTATGAAGACCTCGACCTATTGGAGAGTGTCGCAAACAACATCGCAAATGTGGATACGATGACGTGGAATACCATCTGTGTCTTTGGAATCGCTGTGTCGTGGCCCGCTGTGAGTTATCTGCGGAAATTCCGTCCAGAGTTTGAGGCTGCGATTCGTGAGGGGAAATTAGTCACATTGCCTGTGGAAGAGGCGACAGTGCCGCCGGAAGAAAATTATGCTTATCAGCAGCGGATAGTTCCAAGCCTGTTTGAAGCGCCGGTATAAGATGTTGGTTTCTCTTTGCGCTAGCTCTTTTGCTTCTCTCAACTGTCTCCATCTTTCAAAAATTCAAAAACCGGATAATGCTGAAAGCAGCCCCAACAGAAACACTCAACATAAGAATGTACTACCACACCTTACGCGTTGCATAATGAGGACATCATGGCATTCATTAAACTGAACGACCTTGAGATTGAAGTTGAAGACGGAACTAATATCATTGAGGCTGCGAGACAACACGGTATTGAAGTGCCGCACTACTGTTACCATCCGGGGTTGACTCGTCCGGCAAACTGCCGTATGTGTCTTGTGGAGCCTCATGTCTTCTTTCCGCCTGCGGGCAAGGTTGTTCCAGACCGTCAACTCGCAACCGGCTGCACAACCACAGTGCGCACCGCCCCTCCGGATCGAAAATTAGATGGGAAATATGACTTTATTGTCCGGACCGATTCACCACGTGTAAAGAAAGCACGGGAGGACATCCTTGAGTTTCTACTCGTCCATCACCCGCTTGATTGCCCCGTCTGTGACCAAGCGGGTGAGTGCGACCTCCAAGATTTCAGCTATAATCATGGTAGCGGCAAGAGCCGATACCTTGAGGTTAAGAACGTTCCCCCAAAGAAAGATCTCGGTCCCGATGTGCTGCTCTACTCGACACGATGTATCGTCTGTACCCGTTGCATCCGTTTCTGCGATGAAGTGGCAGGCACCGGGGAGCTTGGACTGATCCACCGGGGTTCACACGACGAAATTGATATTCCACGCGACCACGATGAAAACCCGCTCCGATTGCTCGATAATAAACTCGCTGGCAATGTTGTGGATATCTGTCCCGTTGGAGCACTGATTAGCAAAGATTTCCTTTTCAAATCCCGTCCTTGGTTTATGAAGCAGGTTAATAGCGTCTGTCCGGGGTGTAGTGTCGGCTGTAATATTACTATTGACTATAAAGAGGATGGGCTCTATCGAATTAAGCCACGATTCCACGAGGACATCAATCAACACTGGATGTGCGATGACGGACGGCTCGGTTATCATTACGTTAATAGCGAAGATCGGCTCAAGATTCCGATGAAGCGCGTAGATGGCGAACTCGTTCCAACCTCGTGGGCGGATGCGCTGAACCTTATCGTCGAGAAATTCTCTGAGACCGATCCCGAATCCATTGTCGTCGTTGGCTCTGCACAAGGCACCAATGAAGAGAATTACCTGCTAGACAAATTAGCTCGTGAAGTCCTCAAAACGGAGTTGATCGGTCTGTTTGGACGCGAACCGGGTGAGGAACACAAATTCCCACAATTCACCATTGATGCTGACAAAAACCCGAACACTCGCGGGGCACGGGATATGCTCAAGCTAGGAGATGATAAATCCTTGACGGGGGATGCGCTTTGGAGTGGAGTCGCAGATGCAAAGGTTGTGTATCTCGTGAATGGTGCACCTGAACGCCCGCTTGATGAAACGGCGAAGCAAGCGTTGGCAGCGGTTGATTTTCTAGTCGTGCAGGACATCTTTGAATCTGATGTAGCGCAATTGGCTGATGTGGTTCTTCCAGGGGTTACTTTTGCGGAGAAGGATGGCAGTTTCACTAACGCAAAGGGTTGGGTGCAACGGATACATCGGGCTGTTGATCCCCCCGGCGAGGCGCGTGTTGATTGGGAGATCATCCAGCAGTTAGCCAAGCGGTTGGGTGGTGAGATGGATTATCATTTTGCTGGTGAGATTGCGCTGGACATTGCAGAAAATGTGCCCGATTATCAAGATACTACGCACCAGAATATTGGGGATGGTGGAGTCAATCTCGCTAGCGAGGACAGTTGATGACCCTCATGATGAAGGATTATTCTGAGAAATTTTGAGGCTTGGCTCATTTTGGAACAGATTTGGAGAGTGTGCTGAGGAGATCAAAATGCAACTAGAAATTCCAGAACAAAGACTCTATGAGATTGTAAAACAGGTTGTTTCAGAAGTAATTGATGATAGACTTGAAAAGCTAAAGGATGAAATACATTTAGCTGCTCTTTACGCTGAATTCGCTGCTGAGGACCGAAAACTCGCTGATGAAGGGTTGTCAGATTATAACGAAGGATTGACAAAAGAGGACACTTTATGATTGTTAAGCGCGGTGAAATCTGGCTTGCAGATCTGAATCCCAGCCGAGGTTCAGAACAAGCGGGTGTTCGTCCGGTGCTTATCTTTCAAAGTGACGCAATCAATAGGTTTACGACAACCGTGTTGACCATCCCATTCACGACAAATTTACGCCGTGCTTCTCTGCCTTCATGCGTGCGAATGTCCAAAGGCGACGGTGGGTTAACAAGTGATTCTGTTGCACTTTGTCATCAATTGCGAGCATTAGATCAAATGCGGCTCCGACGTAAACTAGGAACCGTGAAACAAGACACACTTCCAACAATTGAAAATTGTGTCTTGTTCACAATGGGGATTACCTGACATAGGAACACTATTTTTCGTCGTTTGCCACACCGATTTGAAAACCTGATAGGGAGGGATATGGACTTACCATTTCACGTTTTAATCATTAGCTCACTCATCAAAATTGTTGTCGTCGTTCATCTGCTGCTTATCGGCGTTATGGCAATGATTCTCGCCGAGCGGAAAGTGAGTGGATGGATCCAAAATCGACACGGTCCCAACCGTGTCGGACCTTGGGGTGTTCTGCAGCCGATTGCCGACGGCATAAAATTTCTGCTGAAAGAGGACTTGGTTCCAGACCATGTGGATAAGCCGATCTATCTACTAGCACCTGCGATTATTTTGGTACCAGCCCTAGTGACCTGCGGGGTTGTGCCCTTCGGCAGTTCAATAACGATCTCAGGCTACGAAATCCCCCTTCAAATCGCCGATATTAATATTGGGGTCCTTTATATTCTAGCAATCACTTCGTTGGGAGTCTATGGTGTCGTGCTTGGCGCATGGGCATCGAACAATAAGTATTCGCTGCTCGGTGGCTTACGTTCTTCCGCACAGATGATTAGCTACGAGTTGACATTGGGGCTTTCGCTTATCGGCGTTCTTATGCTTTCAAGTTCATTGAGCCTTCGAGACATCGCAATCCAACAAGGAAGCTATCCTTGGACCTGGAATTTCCTCATCCATTTTCCAGCCTTTTTAGCCTTTACCACCGCTGCTTTCGCAGAAACTAATCGCCTCCCCTTCGATCTCGCCGAAGCGGAACAGGAGCTTGTCGGTGGATATCATACAGAATACAGTAGCATGAAATTCGCTATGTATTTCATGGCGGAGTATATGCACATGATTGTCGGCTCGGCGGTGGCTGTTACACTCTTCTTGGGCGGTTGGCATTTCTTCGGATTGGAAAACGTTGGCGGTCCCATCTGGAGTGGCGTGATTTCATTCGGAATCTTCTTCGCCAAAACCGCATTTTTCCTCTTTGTCTTTATCTGGGTTAGATGGACACTGCCCCGCTTCCGGTATGATCAGCTTATGAATCTCGGTTGGAAATTTCTACTACCCATTGCCCTGACAACAATTGTTGTAACGGGAACAGTTTGGGCATTCACACAATCGAAACTCCTTGTGGGCATATTAAATGTCGTCGCTGCCGCCATCGTTGTTGCAATCGTAGCAACTACACTGGTAATGACGCGGGAACCTGAACCGGTTGATGATAGAGGTATTCTGAGCTTTAACGAAGAGTCTTCATCTTAATAATTACCGCAGGCTTTAGCAAGCCTCTGATTTGCAAGGATACACATGGCTGAACAGATTCTGTTTATTATTTTTGGCATCCTAGCCGTTGGTTCTGCGATATGCGTCATCGCATTTAGGAATCCGATCCACAGTGCGCTGGCATTGGTCCTGACCTTCTTCTCATTAGCGGGGTTGTTTATCTCGTTGGGAGCGTACTTTGTTGCCGCCGTGCAGGTAATTGTCTATGCCGGCGCAATTATGGTGCTGTTCCTGTTTGTGATTATGTTGCTCAATTTAGGGAGGCTTCAAACAACCCGCCAAATCAACAAGGCAAAGGTGTTCGCTGTCATTGTGGGGATTCTACTAGCAGCGGAGGCAATCTACATCGGAATCAAAGCGTATGATGGCACCGCTGTCTCACCTTCTCAAGGCGAAATCCAAGAGGTCGGTGCAGCGATTACTTCAGAACAACTGAACCAGATTGTGGCGATTGAATCCACCTACCAGCTTGACCGCGCAGAAATCAATAGCACCTACGTGCCGGCGATTTCTGAACAAAAAAGTACCGTAGAAACACTCACTGCAAGCGAAGCGAATCAACTTATCAAAAAACTTCAGGGAGAGATGGGTAAACCTGACCGTATTGGTACGATACTATTTACGAAGTTCCTACTGCCTTTTGAGGTCACATCGCTTGTATTGCTTGCGGCTTTAATCGGTGTCATCGTGCTCGTTAAACGTGAGGATCCGGATCCGGCTGCTTAATTGTAAACTTAGGGGTTGAAACATGGCTCTGCAATATTATCTTATTTTAAGCGCGTTGCTCTTTACTATCGGGGTGATCGGTGTGCTCATCCGCAGAAACGCAATCATTATCTTTATGTGTATTGAACTGATGCTCAACGCGGCAAATCTCGCTTTCGTTGCAATTGGTCGAGAATTGGGTGATGCTTCGGGGCAGATTTTTGTGTTCTTCGTTATGACTGTCGCTGCCGCCGAAGTTGCTATTGGACTCGCTATTATCGTGAGTGTTTTCAGACATCGTGAAACGATTAACATCGATGAAATCAATTCGATGAAGGGATAGGCATATCTGAAATGTCGAAAGATCTAATAACTTTACTTCTGATTTCCCCATTGATTGGATTTTTAATCAACGGATTGTTCGGGAAATGGCTGAAAAATGTGAGTGGTTGGATCGCATCGCTCGCAGTGCTCATATCGTTCATTATCAGTGCGTTCTTCGTATTTCCCGCGGTCCTTGCTGGTGAAGAGCTAAAGGAAACGCTCTACGAATGGATCCCAATCGAATCTCTTAATATCGGCTTCCACGTCGATGCGTTGACTACAGTGATGCTCCTCGTGATTACAGGGGTCGGCTTCCTCATTCATATCTATTCAATCGGCTACATGAACCATGATTCGGGGAGAGCGCGTTATTTTGCCTATCTCAACCTGTTTGTGTTCGCGATGTTAATCCTCGTTTTGGGGAATAATTATCTGATGATGTTCATCGGTTGGGAAGGCGTTGGACTCTGTTCTTATCTATTGATCGGTTATTGGTTTGACAGAAAATCTGCCACCGATGCCGGGAAGAAGGCTTTTATCGTTAACCGAATCGGCGATTTTGGATTCCTGCTTGGGATGTTCACGCTGTTTGCAGCGTTTGGCACATTGAATTTTGACCAGATGTTTGGCCTCGCCGAAACTAACACCTATGAGCAGGTTTTCGGAGCAAGCACACTTATCGTTGCGACGCTGCTTCTCTTTGTCGGCGCGGTAGGCAAGTCCGCACAAATTCCCCTTTATGTCTGGCTTCCCGATGCGATGGAGGGTCCGACGCCCGTTAGTGCGTTGATCCATGCCGCCACGATGGTCACGGCTGGTGTCTACATGGTCGCACGCTCATCAATTCTGTTTAACCTAGCACACACAGGTGTTGTCGTCGCTTGGATTGGCGTTCTCACTGCCCTGTTCGCTGCAACGATGGCGTTGGCTGCGAATGACATCAAGCGGGTGTTAGCATATTCGACCGTGAGCCAACTCGGTTATATGTTCGTGGGTGTTGGAGTTGGTGCGTATACCTCTGGAATCTTCCACCTGATGACGCATGCCTTCTTCAAAGGGCTGATGTTCCTCACGGCTGGCAGCGTGATGCACGCCATGGCAGATGAACTGGACATGCGGAGAATGGGCGGGTTGAAATCGAAGCTACCGATTACCTACTGGACATTCCTCATCGGTGCCCTTGCAATTGCGGGTTTCCCACTCTTGAGTGGGTTCTGGAGTAAGGATGAGATTTTGCACAACGCTTGGGATGGTGGACACCAAGTAATTTTCGGGATTGGGCTGCTCACGGCGTTCCTCACGGCGTTCTATATGTTCCGTCTAATCTTCGTCGTCTTTCACGGTGAGTCGCGAGTCGATTCAGAGGTTGAATCGCACCTCCACGAATCGCCGCCGGTGATGTGGATTCCACTCGTGTTGTTAGCAATTCCTTCCCTAATTATCGGTGCAATTGTCGGCTGGGGCGGAGAGCATAGCGCGATGCATCATTTCTTGGAAGGCGTGAAGGGATTCAAACATCATGGCATAGCAGATCACAGCAATCCGATCCCCTTTATGATTATTTCATCAATCGTTGGCATTGCAGGTATTCTGGTCGCTTGGTTCATATATCGCAGCAAAGCACCCCTTGATGAACCGACAAACCCACTGCATAAACTTCTCGCGAACAAATACTACATCGACGAAATCTATAACGCTGCTATTGTGCAGCCGATACGAGGCGTGTCCCACTACCTATTCTGGAAGATCATGGATGTCGGAATCATTGACGGGCTTGTGAATCTAACCGCATTTGTTATTCGCGGTGTCGGCGGTTCGATTCGACGACTTCAAACAGGTGTTGTTCAAGCGTACGTTGTGTCAATGGTCATCGGTATCATCATTTTCTTGGGATATTATCTATTTATTCGATAAAAGGTATTAGCAACACTGGTTAACTAACATTAACTTTCATGAGTTACGCGTTACACTTCGGAGGTCATACTTGCTACTTTCCGCAGTTATCTTTTTACCACTACTCGGCGCAATTTTAATTGCCCTTGCGAGGCAAATCTTAGGCGAGTCAGGACTTAAATGGATTGCCTTAATTGTCACGCTGCTCACCTTTGCTGTGTCGCTAGCCCTCTACACAGGGTTCGACGCAAGCACGCATGAGATGCAGTTTAAGGAGGAACGCACCTGGATTGAGGGGCTTGGCATAAGCTACCACCTCGGTATTGACGGCATCTCGCTCTGGCTGGTTCTGTTGACCACTTTTATGACACCGATTTGTGTGCTGGCAGCATGGAATTCGATAGAAAAGGGTGCCAGCGGATTCATGATCTCCTTGCTCATGCTCGAAACGGCAATGCTCGGCGTGTTTTGTGCGTTAGACCTCTTCCTCTTTTTTGTGTTTTGGGAGGCGATGCTCATCCCGATGTATCTACTAATCGGCATCTGGGGTGGACATCGGCGCATCTACGCGACTATTAAGTTTGTCCTCTACACGATGGCGGGCAGCGCGTTGATGCTTGTTGGGATTTTATACCTCTATTTCCAAAATGATAATAGTTTCAATCTGATGACATTGTACGGTAGATCATTATCGCACCAGAACCTGCTATTCTTAGCGTTTTTCATCGCCTTTGCCATCAAAGTGCCGCTTTTCCCCTTCCATACTTGGCTTCCCGATGCACACGTTGAAGCACCAACGGTTGGCAGCGTTATTCTTGCTGGCGTATTGCTCAAAATGGGAACATACGGCATCGTGCGTTTCTGTATGCCGCTTTTCCCGGAAGGGGTTGCAGCCTATACGCCGCTTATCGTAACGCTGTCAGTGATTGGTATAATTTACGGCGCATTGGTCGCAATGGTACAGCCGGACCTTAAAAAACTGGTCGCCTATTCGAGTGTGAGTCATTTGGGGTTTGTTGTGCTTGGACTTTTCGCCCTCAACCATCAAGGGGTACAGGGCGGTATCCTCCAAATGATTAATCACGGATTAAGCACCGGCGCACTTTTCTTGCTCGTTGGGATGATCTATGAACGTAGGCATACCCGTATGATTGCTGACTTCGGCGGGCTGTCAAAACAGATGCCGATTTTCGCCGTATTTTTTATGATTGTGACGCTTTCATCAATTGGGTTACCCGGTTTGAACGGATTTGTCGGGGAGTTTATGATTTTGCTCGGCGGCTTCATGTCCGATTCATTCTCTAAAGTGTATGCCATCATCGCTGCAACCGGCGTTATTTTGGCAGCGGTGTATATGCTCTGGATGTTCCAACGCGTTATGTTTGGCAAACTCGATAACCCAAAAAATCAAACCTTGACCGATTTGAGTCTACGCGAAATCGTTGTACTGGTTCCTATAGTGGTGTTCATCATCTGGATCGGCGTTTACCCCAAACCGTTTCTGAGCCGAATGGAACAATCAGTTAGTCAAGTGTTACAACAGAGCAGATCCACGGCTGCGGTAGAGGCAGCTGCCCCCGCAATTGTGCTGGACACAACAACAAAAGAGGCAAAAAAGATTGACGAATAAACACCTATTTTTTCCCTTGGCACTTCTAGGTGTCATTGGACTTGTTCTTTTACCGACAATTGGTTTAGCAGCAGCCGCAGGTGGCGATGGACACGATGACCACGCCGGCCATCACGGTGTGGACGGAGCCAAGTTACCCCTCTGGAGCATTATTCCATTTGTTGGGCTGCTGCTCTCCATTGCAATTGTCCCACTGATTAACTTCCATTTCTGGGAACATCACTACGGGAAATTCTCATTAGCGTGGATTGCCATTTTCTCTATCCCTTTCCTTATCGGCTACAAAGCCGATGGCTGGTATGAAATTGTTCATATCGTCCTGCTTGATTACGTTCCTTTCATTATCCTATTGGCTGCACTCTTCACATGTGCAGGTGGAATTTGTCTGAAGGGCTCCTTGCGTGGGTCGCCCGTCGTAAATACCATACTGATCGCCATAGGAACTGCTTTGGCAAGTTGGATGGGAACAACGGGAGCGGCAATGTTGCTGATTCGTCCGATACTCCGGGCTAACGAATGGCGTAAGCATCGTATCCACGTTGTCGTCTTTTTTATATTTCTCGTAGCAAATATCGGTGGCTCACTGACCCCGTTGGGTGACCCGCCGCTGTTTCTCGGATTCCTCAAAGGGATTGACTTCTTCTGGACAATGGCATTGCTCCCTGCGATGTTGCCGGTGGTAATTTTACTACTGATCATATTCTTCATTTTCGACACAGTCATGTTCAGGAAAGAAGGCGCGCCCCCGGACGATGGGGAAAAAGAGCCACTCCGCCTCCAAGGTGTTTGGAATTTTGTGCTTATCGCTGGTATCATCGGTGCGATTCTGTGGTCCAAATCACTCGCTGATGGTCCTTTTAAGGATCATTCAGTTGCACAAAAAATGGCACCACAAATCGAAGCCGCAGAAGAAAAGATGAACGCAACAAAAGCAAAACTCGAAACGTATGTCAAGAAACACGAGAATGACACAACGATAAAATTCGACAAATCTAATCACGAACACTATGAATTGCGAGCAAACCACCTCCACGCTGTGGCTGCAGTCAACGGCTTGCGCGCCCAAAAATCACATGATGAGAACCGTGGCATCTCAATCTTTGGCGTAACTGTACCGTATTTTAATTTGGTGCGAGATGGTTTGCTAATCTTGATTGCAATCATCAGTCTGTTGTACACGCCGATGTATAAAACCGTGAAAGATGAGCACGGACATAATCTGCCTGAATTGAGTGAGTTGGAAACAAATGTCCGTGCGGCAAACGGTTTTACGTGGGAACCAATTCTAGAGGTTGCCAAACTGTTTATCGGCATCTTCGTTTGTATGATTCCAGCTTTGAAAATTTTACAGGCGGGCATTGATGGAAGCCTTAGCAGCATTGTGCTTGCAGTTCAAACGACAACGAATGATCCGGTCAATGCGATGTATTTCTGGTTGACAGGCGTGCTCTCAAGTTTCCTAGATAACGCACCTACTTACGTTGTCTTCTTCAACACAGCGGGTGGAGATCCAACATCGCTTATGGGTCCAATGTCGCAAACACTGTTAGCCATCAGTTGTGGGGCAGTGTTTATGGGAGCTAACACTTATATCGGCAACGCACCGAACTTCATGGTCAAAGCAATTGCCGAGGAAAACGGTGTCAGGATGCCAAGTTTCTTCGGATACATGATTTGGTCGGTGGTGATTTTAGTTCCCATATTTGTGCTTGTAACGTTTGTGTTCTTTGTGTAAGGATGGACTTCTCTGTTCATCTAAGATTGGAGGATTTGAATGACAATTAACTGGCAACTACTGATGCCCGAATTGATCATTATTCTAACCTTTATCCTCGTTGTAATTTTTGATCTGTTCAATTCACTTCAAAAGACGCTTACCGCTTGGATCACAATCATAGGCTCTGCCATCGCTTTATATGTGTCCATCAATATGCTGCAAATTGGTACAGAAGGCACAGAATTTAGTAATATGATTCAGGTGGATAAATATTCCCTCTTTTTCAACGTCATATTCTTGGTTTCAACGATTCTGGTTGTTCTCATTTCAATGAACTACTTGGGCCGACAAGATAGACGGCAGGGGGAGTATTACCTGTTAATTCTTTTGGCAACGTTGGGCATGATGTTAATGGCTTCGGGCAATGAGTTAATTGTCGTCTTCCTCGGCTTAGAACTGATGTCGTTATCGCTTTATGTCCTAGCGGGTTACTTCCAAAGGAGTATGGCATCAAGCGAAGCCGGAATGAAGTATCTGCTACTTGGCGCATTTGCGAGTGGATTTTTCTTGTACGGTATTGCGTTAATCTATGGAGGCGCGGGGACAACCAGTATTCCTCAAATTGCCTCTGCTTTAACCGTAGATGCCAGGTCGCCACTACTGTTATCTGGTATGTTTCTGCTTGTTGTAGGATTCGGATTCAAGGTGGCGCTTGTGCCGTTTCATCAATGGGCACCCGATGTCTACGAAGGTGCACCCACTTCAATCGCTGCATTTATCTCAGCTGGTCCGAAAGCGGCGGGATTCGCTGCTTTCTTGAGAATCTTCATGGACGCGCTACAGAACCTCCAATCCGAGTGGATTATCCTTATTACCGTCCTTGCCGCACTCACGATGACTGTCGGCAACCTAGTTGCTATCGCCCAGCGAAATATTAAGCGTATGCTCGCATATTCAAGTATCGCGCATGCTGGATACGTTTTGGTCGGATTGGCAGCAGCAAACAAAGATGGAATCTCCGGCGCGATGTTTTACCTGTTTGTTTACTGTGTCATGAATATTGGGGCTTTTGGGGTGGTGATTCTCGCAAGGACGGAAGATGGCGAAAGCCTTATGATTTCCGATTACGCCGGACTGGGGTTCAAAAGACCGCTACTTGCTCTGTTCATGACCATAATGTTGTTATCTCTCGCTGGGTTTCCACCGACAGCGGGATTTGTCGGTAAGTTCTACATTTTCCGATCTGCGGTCGAATCTGGGCAGATCTGGCTTGTAATTATTGGCGCGATTAACACTGCAATCTCTGCGTTCTACTATCTCCGTGTTGTTGTAGCGATGTACATGAGAGAGCCGGAAGCGGAACTCGACTTTCTCGCTTATCCACGTCTACTCATCGTTGCGTTGACCCTCGCAGCGATCGGTGTCCTCCTAATTGGTATTCTGCCATCATACTTCCTAAGTCCAGCCCAAATTAGCACGTTCTTATAGGAACACGACAATGGCTAAGTTGAGACGGGGTAGCGATTGGAATAGTATGGATCTGGCTTCAATTGGCATTACCCTTGTGTTGGCAATTGGCATCGGATCTGGGTTAGGTTGGTGGATCGGCGACAAATTAGGCAACCAAACAATAGGTTTAATTGTCGGCTTCATTGTGGGAACTGCAGCAGGATTTATTGAGATGTTTCGTGCTGTTTCTCGGTGGAATAAACGCATGGAACGCCAAGAGCAAGAAGCAGATCCGGCAGCTGCAAAAGATTCGGAGGAGGATTCATAAGGTGATTGCGCGCGCCCCCTTTGAAATCGATGATCGATTTCTACTGCAGGTCTATCGTCTAACGACTGTTCTTGCACTCATTGCAATGCCAATCCTTTGGGCGGTGTACGGTTTGCCAGCCGGTTTGAGCTTTGCTATCGGCAGTCTTTTGAGTTTGAGCGCGATCTTGTCACTAGAGTTTATCATCCGCCGTATGGTTAAGCCGGGCGGTTCGGCACAGACAAAGCGTTGGCTGGGATTCATCGCGCTAGGGAAGTACACAGTTATCTTTGTCGGATTTTATCTTTTGACAAAAGCGAATTGGCTGAATGTCTATACCCTTGCAGCGGGAATTGGATTGGTGCAACTTGTGATTATCCTCAAAGCAATCGTGATGATGATAGGTGTTCTATCGAAAAAAGAATAAACAGGAATTAAATGAAAAAAATATTTCACACACTATTTTCTATTTTACTGCTATCGCTGCTCGCTTGCAGTGTCGGCTTGGCGGCTGAAGAGGCGCATCGTTCGTGGTTAAGTCCAATATCAAAAATTCTTCCAGATGATATAGTTCCAGAGCCACAGCGTTGGCATCAGCCAGATCTCATCCCCAACGCTTACTTCATAGTACTGATTATCGCGCTGCTTTTCATTATTTCGACACGCAAACTTAAACGACTCCCCGAAGGCAAAGGGCAAACACTTCTTGAGTTGTTCGTGGGCGGGCTAATCAATTTCTTTGGCGGAATTTTGGGAGAACATGGGAAGAAATATGTCCCATTCGTCGGATCTTTCTTCATCTTTATCCTATTTTTAAACTATCTTGGCCTCATACCCGGTTTTCAATCTCCAACAGCGGATTTGAACACGACACTTGCGCTCGGAATCAGCGCAGTAATCGGGGTTCACATCATTGCGATTAAAGAGAATGGATTGGTTGGCTACCTGAAACACTTTATTGGTGATCCACCGTGGTTGGGACCGCTGATGTTTCCGTTGCACATCATCGGCGAAGTCGCACGCGCCGGTTCTCTGGCAATTCGACTTTTCGGAAATATCTTCGGTGAGGAATCTGTTATTATTAACCTAACCCTTTTGGGGCTGGCAATTCCGGCAATCGCCGGGCTTATCCCATGGATGCCAGTTCAGGTGCCAATGCTGTTTTTCGGGCTATTTGGTGGGTTTCTGCAAGCACTCGTCTTCTCAATTCTCACATCCATTTATATTGTTACGTTCCTAGAACATGATGAGGAAGGACATGGCGCGGAGGCACATCATTGATTGATGGGCGATTATTATCGCTCAGTTAATATTGTTTTCAGTTTTCTAATCCCAGTTTTGGGATCAAAATTAAAGGAGGAAGTTTCATGATTTATCTTGCAGTTTTAGCTTTCGGGACGGCACTGGGTCTACCGATTGCCGTGATTTTTGCATCCACCGCACAAGCAAGAGCAACGAGCACCGCTCTTGAAGGTATTGCGCGGCAACCTGAAGCGGCCCCTCGGATTCAGACAGCAATGATCATCGGTTTGGCTCTTATCGAATCACTCGTGATCTACTCGCTGCTAATCTTTTTCCTGCTTATGGGAAAACTCCCAGAGGGACAGATGCTTCAAAGTATGATTGAGGCTGATGCTCAGAAACAAGTACAAACTAGCCAATGAATAAGACGTGAAACGTGAAACGTGAAACGTGATTTTATTAACGTTTTACGTTTTACGTTACACACGCATTATTTTTTTAAGACTATACACGATAACCTAACTTAAAGAAAAAAGATAATGACAAAATTAATGTGGCTCCTTTTACTGATAATTATCAACGTAATACTAATTGTCCCCGCAAGTGGGTTCGCTGCAGAGGCAAGTGCCGATGACGCCGAGAAAAAGGGGATTTTAGCACAGATTGGCATCGATTTTCAGACCATTATCCTCCAAGCCCTAGGCTTTCTTGTCGTGCTACTCGTGCTCTGGAAATTCGTCTTTGGACGAATTGGCGGACTATTAGAAGAACGGCAACAGGAAATAACATCACGCATGGAGAAACTCGAGGCGGACCAAAGCGAACTGGATCGACTGAATGCCGAAACCCGTCAACGGCTCAACGAAATTGAAACGGAAGGACAGGCAAAAATCCAAACCGCCATTGATGAGGGTAACGCTGAACGACAGCGGATTCTTGATCAAGCACGTCAGGAAGCGAGTGCTGAACTTGAACGGGCGCGCGCCGAGATTCAGCGCGAAAAGGACGAAGCCATCCTTGAACTACGAGGCACTGTTGCAGAGATTGCGATTGATGCTGCAAGCAAAATTATCGATCAGACCCTCGATGCCGAGAAACATCAGCATATCATTGATGAATCTATCAGTCGTCTTCCCACACAGAACGTTTAACATAAAGAATATACGATGAGAGAAACTCGCATTGCTAAACCCTACGCACAAGCGTTGTATAGCGCGGCGACGGAGCAGGATATTTTAGATCAGATCGTTACAGATGTGAATCAAGTCCTCCAGCTGACGCAGGACTCGGAAGATTTTGATCAGTTTCTGACCAACCCAATTCTATCACCGCAGTTCAAGAGCGAGATGTTCCAACAACTTCTATCTGAAACTGTTCATCCGCTTACGCTTAATTTTCTGCTCTTGCTAGCATTGAAACAACGAGAGAGGTTCTTAGTTGCAATTTTACAGATGTTTCTGGAGATCGTTGATTTGCAGGCGGGTCGCGTCGTTGCACAGGTAACATCGGCGGTCCCGCTCACTGACGCGCAAAAAACTACTCTCTCTCAGCAATTGAGCGACTATTCAGGGGCGGAAGTCCGGCTTGAATTGAGCGAAGATGCCGCGATTCAAGGAGGCGTCATCGTGCGATTAGGGGATACCGTATTTGATGGAAGTATTACATCACAGCTTCAACAAATGAGAACACTACTCGCGAGGGGATAGGGGTTCGCTAGGTAAATTGCTACGCGATTTACATGCGCTCACCCCAAAGGGAGAATATAATTCATGGCAAGAGAAGTCAGACCCGACGAAGTATCGAACATTCTAAAACAACAACTACTGCAATATAGCCAACAGGTTGACGTATACGATTCAGGAACCGTGCTTGAAGTCGGCGACGGAATCGCTCGTGTCCACGGACTTGCCAACGTCATGGCGAGTGAAATGATTGAATTTCCCAACGGCGTTGCCGGTATGGCCTTTAACCTTGAAGAGGATAACGTAGGTTGTGTCCTTTTCGGCGAGGATAAACTAATCCATGAAGGAGACCTCGCCAAGCGGACGAATAGATTGCTCGAAGTGCCTGTCGGCGAAGCCTTGCTTGGGCGCGTCGTAAACGCCCTTGGGCAACCTATCGATGGCAAGGGCGAAATTCAGACTGACCACACCCTCCCCGTTGAACGGAAGGGATTGGGCATCGTACAACGTCAGCCGGTGAATGAACCACTTTACACCGGTTTGAAGGCGATTGACAGTATGACACCAATCGGGCGGGGGCAGCGGGAGCTAATCATCGGCGACCGTCAAACAGGTAAAACGGCTATCCCAATCGACACCATCATTAACCAAAAGAACACCGATGTATTTTGCATTTACGTGGCGGTGGGGCAGAAAGGTTCGACAGTTGCACAGGTTGTGAATACCCTAGAACAGTATGGCGCAATGGATTACACGGTTGTCGTTTCTGCGCCGGCGAGTGAACCTTCTCCGCTCCAATACCTTGCCCCCTATACAGGAACTTCGATGGGAGAATACTTCCGCGATAAAGGACAACACGCACTGGTTATTTATGATGACCTGACCAAACATGCGTGGGCGTATCGTCAGATGTCGCTGCTCTCACGGCGACCACCGGGCCGTGAAGCGTATCCGGGCGATGTCTTTTACCTCCACTCCCGTTTGTTGGAGCGCGCGGCAAAACTCAGCGATGAATTAGGCGGCGGTTCGTTGACCTCTCTACCGATTATCGAAATTTTTGAGGGCGACCTCACGACCTATATCCCAACGAACGTGATTTCAATTACCGATGGACAGATCTACCTGACATCGGAACTCTTCAACCAAGGCGTTCGTCCAGCGATCGATGTCGGCACCTCGGTATCCCGCGTTGGTGGCGATGCACAAACGCGAGCGATGAAATCAGATGAAGTCGCAGGTACACTGAAACTCGACTTAGCTAGCTTCCGGGAGGTTGCCGCTTTCGCACAGTTTGGATCTGATCTGGATGCTTCTACGCAATCTCAACTTCGGCGTGGAGAACGACTCGTTGAATTGCTGAAACAGCCCCAATACGAGCCAATGTCCGTTGAAAGACAGGTTGCATCAATTTTCTGTGGCTCAAACGGTTATCTGGATGACATTGAAACAACTGACGTGGCGCAGTTTGAATCTGATTTTTTGGCATATATGGAAAGAAACCACGCAGACATTCTCAAGGCGATTGTTGACACAGGGGAACTCAGCGATGAACTGATTGAACAGCTTCACGCCGCTGCGAAGAGTTTTAAGGACGGGTTCAAATCTGAAGAATAATACGTAATACGTAATGCGTAATATCAAAAACAATGAATTACGAGGACTGGAAACGGGAAGTACCTGAAGCAATTATAGGCGATGTATTATGGAAAATGAAGGTCTATCGGTTGGCTTTGTTTGCCGCGAATTTCGGCTGGCATGATATAACAAAATTGGCTCAAGATAGACGCACTGTTTCTCTATCAGATCAGCTTTACAGATCCCTCGGTTCAATCAGTGCTAATATCGCCGAAGGATACAGTCGAAGTAGTAATAAAGACCGCAGTCGATTCTATGAATACGCGCTTGGTTCTGCTAGAGAAAGCCAGGATTGGTATTATAAAGGGAGTCATATTTTAAGTGAGTCTGTTACCTCTCATCGCTTAAACTTGATGACTGAGATCATTCGACTATTGCTCGTGATGATCTCAAGTCAACGGAAGTCAGATCTGAGAGAAGAAGTTGAAGCGTACGAAGTAGATATAACAGATATGGAATCACCTCCACTCGTGTAAAGAAGGTATACATCTTCTTTACGTATTACGCATTACTCATTAGAGGCTTATCATGGCAACATTACGTGAAATTAGACGGCGGATCACAAGTATTGAGAATATCGCGCAGGTAACGGACGCAATGCGGGTGGTTGCTGCAGCGAGATTACGCCGGGCGCAGGAAAATATCCTCGCCACCCGTCCGTTCGCCGAAAAATTCAACACAATCCTAGGGCACCTGATCGCCCAGATTGAGAATCCCTCCCATCCCTTGCTGGAATCACGTGAGCTGAAGCGCGTTTGCTTGATCTCTGTCTCCGCAGACCGTGGGCTATGTGGTAGTTTTAACAGCAACGTGATCCGAACAACAACACAGCGGGCACAACATTATCAAGAACAGGGAGCGGAAGTGATGGTTATCTGCGTTGGCAGACGCACCCGAGACCATTTTGCACGGCGAGATTATAACGTTATCGCCGAATATGTGAACATTTTTCGGCAACTGGCATTTGAAAACGCTGTTGAGATTGTGGAGGAGTTTGAACATCTGTATCGAGACAAGCAGGTTGACAGGGTAGAAGTGATTTTTAACGATTTCAAATCTGCGATTCTTCAAGAAGTTTTGGTCGAACAATTGCTGCCGCTCACCCCTGAAGTGCCAACCGGCGATGAACTCTTCCTCGACTACCTGTATGAGCCAGAGCAAGAGGCAATTTTTCAGTCTGTATTGGCAAAACACCTGAATATGCAGATGTGGAAGGTTCTGTTGGACTCTAACGCCGCAGAGCAAGCAGCGCGGATGGCAGCGATGGAAAACGCAACACGCAACGCCAACGAGCTTATTGATGATTTAATTCTCCAGCGTAACCGTGCTCGCCAGACCCAGATTACTACAGAGATTTCTGAGATTGTGAGCGGTGCAGCGGCACTAGAGGGTTAAAATCTGCGAAGTGCGAGTGCCCTTAATGCCGGAGGCAGAAGCGAGTTATGAGCGTGCAGAAACCCATCATCATCAATCAAGGGGAACTCGATTGGGAAGGTTGGGAGGACGCCGACCTCGCCGCCAAGAGTGAAATCCGCTGGAAACTTCTGGTTACCGGAGAAAGAGGACCGAGCAGCGGGCTTGTGATGGGTGTGGCGGAGTTTCCACCTGACACCCGACTCCCTCTGCACCACCATGAACTAGTAGAGACATATTACGTCGTCAGTGGCAACGGTCGCATGGTAATTGACGATCACGAAGCGGAAATTGGGCCGGGTTCAGCGATCTACATCCCGTCCAACGCCAAACATGCTGTCCACTGCACCAGCACCGAGCCGCTAGTTTTTGTGTTCTCCTTCGCATGTGACCGCTTTGACCAAATAGTTTATCATTTCGATGAGTAGCAGCCGGTTCATGGATGATATTTTTGGAGGTGCAGACATGCCTTACAACGTTACCAAACAGATCCAAGAAGCGATGGAGCGGGGCGATTTCAAGGACCTGCCCGGTAAGGGGAAGCCCCAGCGACGCGACGATAATCCTTACATTCCACCAGCAGTCCGTACGGTCAATCAGATGCTCAAGGATAACGGCTTCGCACCTCGTTGGATCGAAGTCGATAAAGAAATTCGCGCCGAGACTGAGCAGGCAGAAAAATTAATCAAGAATCTAAAGCGACGGCGGAGCCGTTTGGAAGCGCAACTCCGAGCGCAACCGCTAAGACGTGACGCGATTCGATCAGTCTTTGAACTGGAGCGCACACGGGCATTGGAAGCCTACACCGTTCAGTTACAGCAACTCAATCGGAAAATCCAGCAGTGGAACCTCATGATGCCACTACGCGATAAACAATACCCACTGCATAGTCTTAACGCAGCAACCGCTTATTTTTCTAAGGAATGCCCCGGACTTTAATTTTACTATAACGAACCCGTAATACCCAAAGAATTATGTGAGCCAAGGGCTTACATCTAACCGTTAATCTACCTTACACTAAAGGAAACTAACTGATGCAATTCAAATTAGGATGCATGTTTCTAGTTACTTTGATAGCGCTAGTTGTTCTAGTCGGTTGTGACATTGGCCAAGATACGATAATGGAGATGATACCGTCCACGGATACCGGAATGACCGATGCAATGGAGATGATGTCATCCACAGATACCGGGGTGGAGGATATGATGGACATGATGTCATCTACAGGTACTGAGATGGCTGATATGGAAGCGGTTCCGGTGAAGTTGGTGTGGTTGGTCAACTATCCGGTCGGTAGAAAAGCTGACTATCTTGCATGGATTGCGGCTGTTGCCCCGACACTACTAGCACCTGAAGAGGTCAATCGGGTAGCATCTTACGATAACGCCCGTGGTGAGAATCCGCATCGGCTCGTGGAGTTTGAATTTGATAGCTATGTAGACGCGGCGACCTATCTGAGTCGTCCCGATGTTGCTGCCGTTTTTGAGGCACTTCCAGATCACAGTAGCGAGGTAAGTACGCATGTATTTGCCCAACGCTCCGCTGATTATTCAAAAGACGAAAATCCCAGCCGGACGGTTAAAATGGTTTACTTAGTTGACTACCCGCTTGGCGGAAAGGACGCGTATCTGGAGTATATTGCATCTATTGCACCGTCGCTACAGGCACCCAAAGAGGTAAAACGGATAGCATCTTACGACAACCTCCACGGTGCATCTCCACATAGGTTCGTTGAATTTGAGTTCGAGAGCATCGAAGAAGCCAATACGTACCTAGAACGGGAAGAGATACATGCTGTTAATATTGAACTTCCAAACCGAGCAACTCGTGTGGCTCAACTAATGTTTGAGCAACGTCCGGATTACGTCAGCGAATAATCCTAAAATCGGCATCGGATCCTCAAGCGAACCTACGGGACTTAGAGAGCCGTGCTTCTACTCACACAAAATGCAAGATTCGCATTGTCAAAAACGGTAGTTGGGGGCGGTTCGATTAATCCCCTTGACGAAACTAAGGAGCGAGAACCAAGTTTTTTACCATTGAACAAAGAAAGCGAAATGCCACTTTATGCAAATGCGGTCTATCACAGCGAATCCGTCTCAGGTTATGGTAGAGCAACTTGCAGCATTGGATGTGAAATATCTGTTTTATAATTCAGGCTCGCGCGAGGCACGCTTTTTCGACGCACTGCATGCTCACTCAGATATACATGGCATTTTGGCACTTCATGAGGGCACCGTCGCAGCACAAGCTGGCGGCTATACGCAGGCAAATCTCGACCCGGCGGTCATGGTGGTCCATCTCGCTGCGGGACTTGCCCAATGTTTAGGGCAGCTAATCAACATTTGGTCCGGCGGTTTACCTGTCGTGGTCATCAGCTTTGCAGGTGACACCGGTAGTTTCGTGGATCGGATTGAACTCGATCTCAGTCACAACTTCGGACCGACCTGTATCGCCGCACCTTTCACAAAGCAAAACTGGACCGTGATCGAACCCGAAGGGCTGCCGCAAGCCATTCACCGTGCGTTACTAGTCGCCAAAACGCCGCCGGTGGGGCCCGTCCATCTCGCTGTGTATGACCGGGCACTTGGATCTGAGCAGATAACCACAAACATTATTGAAGGTAGCATCCCAGACCTTCACGCGGGTTATCCATCAGATAGTGATGTCGAGAAGATTGAATCTGCCTTGCACGACGCGAAGTTCCCGCTGTTTTATATTGGGAATGGTGTCTGGAAAAGTGGGGCGGAAGACCAAATTATCGCGGTCGCTGAACACTTTGGCGTTCCCTGTGTCAGCAGCTACGTCCCCGTCGGGACTTGGGAAAGAAGCATCGCAACGAAACATCAACTCAATTGTGGACGGTTGGATCAGGTGGTAGATGTCCTTCAACCCGACCTGATCGTTTGTATCGGTATACATCATAGGGGTGGCGGAAGGCCGGGAGATTTCGATGTATTTTCTAAAGCGCGGCAGGTTATCGCCATTGGATCCGATATTGAGCATATCAAAAATATCCCGTATCTGTCTATGGCGATTCTGGCGGATGAGTGCCGGACCTTTGAGCGGCTTCTTGAATTGGCGTCGAGCCATTCAACCCCGAACCACTTTGACGAGCGACGTGCTTGGGTAATTGAACAAGCCGCCGCACTTCACGTACAGCGAATAAACGAGGTGTGGAGGACTGAGACTCGACCAAATCAGATCCGATCATGGATAGTTGCAGAGACGCTCGACAACGCTCTAGAGCGTCGGGGCGGCGGTCTGATTATGCTCGAACAATATGCGATACCTTGGGACACTGTGGGCGGATATACGCTTTCATCGGATGCCGTAGACGGAACAGCCACTGGCAGGAACAGATATATCCGGGCTGCCGGTGGGTCTGAGGGCTACGGGGTTGGCGGAGCGGTCGGCTTGAAACTCGCAGCCCCTGAAAAGCCGGTCGTTGGGTTGGTCGGTGATGGTTCGCTGTTGTACGCGGAGTCAGGGTTGTGGACCGCAGCACATCATGCCGTACCGGTCCTATACATTATTCCCAACAACCAATCCTATGGCGCGGTTGCTTCCTCCTTCGGAAACGTGGATGGGGTGATGAAGGAGACCGGGAAATATGCTGGAGTCGTTCTAGACGGAATTGATCCTGTGAAACTCGCAGAGGGGGTCGGCATTGAGGGGATGCACGTCCAAGAGGAGTCTCGTCTTGCTGCGGCAATTGAACATGGGTTGAACGTGGTTGAAAGGGAAAGGCACCCATTTCTCTTGAATATTCGCTTGCCGCTAGGACTACCAGAGGGCGGACGTGCCGCGGCACAATTCCGGCTTGCGGATGCTATGTCGAAAACTCAAACTCGTGTGGCTTAGTAGCCAACTATAGTGGATTTTAGAATTAATAAAACACTCCAAACCGGGGCGGTTGAAAACCGCACCTACCGGGGCGCGAAAGTGTCTATTTATTTTTAGAATTCACCATAACTATATTAGGACCTACGCAGTTGAACCCTCAAAGCCTCCGTTTCGAGAGTTTTCGACTCGTAGTTCGGCGATTCATCGTCGGTGAATATGCGTCTCAATGCCCGATGAATCAGGCAACTACAGTGGAGATTTCCATTAAGGAGCCCGTAGAGAACAACTCTCGGACACTCGGTCATAGACCGGAAGATCGTTGTTTCCTATTGAAGTGCGTAAGTCCTATATATAATGGAAGTTAATCATGTACGGGTACATCGTAAAATGACTTATAAAGGAACTCCTACCGATGGAATTGGCAATATAGATAATTGATGGAAAGAGAGATAAACAATGAACGAAGGTAAAGTTTTAGAAATCGTTGGCGCACGTGTTGACCTCGATTTTTCGGAAGGGAAGTTGCCCGATATTCTCAACGCAATTGAAGTCCAGCGTGAAGACGGAACGACATTGGTGCTTGAGGTCCAACAACACTTGGGCGAAAATCGAGTTCGTGCTATCGCAATGGATACAACCGACGGGCTAGTACGTGGCACACGTGCCATTGATAGTGGTGAACCGATTTCTGTGCCTGTCGGTGACGCCGTGCTCGGTCGTGTTTTTGACGTTACCGGACAACCGATTGATGAGGCAGGTGAGGTAGACACCACACAACGGTATCCCATCCACCGCCATCCACCGCCTCCAGAAGAATTGAGCACCGTTTCGGAGATGTTGGAAACTGGCATCAAGGTGATTGACCTGATTCAACCGGTTGCAAGAGGTGGAAAGGTCGGTTTCCTCGGTGGGGCAGGTGTCGGAAAGACGGTATTGGTCGCCGAACTGATTTATAATATCGCAACCCAACACGGCGGTTACTCCGTTTTCTGTGGAATCGGGGAGCGGACTCGCGAAGGAAACCAGTTTTGGTTGGAGATGGACGAATACGGCGTAATTGATAAAACCGCCATGGTCTTCGGACAGATGAACGAACCGCCGGGCGCGCGGTTGCGCGTAGGACTTGCAGGACTCTCTATGGCGGAATATTTCCGTGATGAGGGCGGACAAGATGTGTTGATTTTCATCGACAATGTTTTTCGTTTCACCCTCGCAGGTGGTGAGGTCTCCGCGCTTCTAGGTCGTATGCCTTCCGCAGTAGGATACCAGCCGACGCTAGCAACGGAGATGGGAGAATTACAAGAGCGGATTACATCAACGCAACACGGCTCGATTACCTCGTTCCAAGCTGTCTATGTTCCGGCTGACGATTATACAGACCCAGCCGTTGTCGCCGTTTTTGGACATCTTGACGCTGTAACACGACTGGAACGGTCAATCCAGCAGATGGGACGCTTCCCTGCTGTCGATCCGCTGACCTCTACCTCCCGTATTTTGAACCCGGACGTCATCGGTCAAGAACACTACGATACAACGCGTCAAGTGAAGGCAGTACTTCAGGAGTATGAGAGCTTAAAGGATATTATCGCAATTCTCGGCGTGGACGAACTCTCAGACGACCAAAGACTGACAGTCACACGGGCAAGAAAGTTAGAGAAATATCTAACGCAGCCGATGTTTGTTGCACAACGCTTTACTGGCAAACCGGGTAAATACGTCAGGATTGCAGATACCGTTGAGGGATGCCAAGCAATACTCAGAGGCGATTGCGACGAGATTCCCGAGCAAGCGCTGGCGTACATCGGTACGATTGATGAAGCATTTGAGCAGGCAAAATCCGAGGAATTACAAGAAGCAGCTGATTAATCAACCAGATAACTATGCTTGAAAAAAGATTACATATAGAAATCCGAACACCCGAACAGTTGATTTATGAGGGCGACGTTACCAGCGTGAGAGCTCCCGGTGAACTGGGATTGTTTGAGATCCTGGCCGGGCATCTCCCCTTTCTGACTGTGCTGGATATTGGCGAAATTCGCATCCGCGAAGCTGATACGCCCCAATCCATCGCAACCAGTGGAGGTGTCTTTGAGGTCTTACGCACCGGCGTTACCGTGTTGGCAGATACCGCTGAATGGGCGTATGAAATTGACGTCGAACGTGCAGAAGCGGCGCGCCAACGTGCACAAGAACTCCTTGCTTCACACGATCCAAATATTAACCGTGGGCGAGCAGAAGCGGCATTGGCTCGCGCTACAAATCGATTACGGGTGGCGGGACAGCAGTAGTGTATATTAGTCAATGTTTGATTTATACAAGGGGAAACAGCAGGCAATCTGTTGTTTCCCCTTTTTTTGTATCGGATACCGAAGTCAAGTTTAGTGAACTGTAAGTCTAGAGAAGATTGTCGCCATACCCCCACACTAACCAAGAAAGTCATTTTTTCTTGACACTCGGTACACTAGCTAGTATACTACCAATTAGCGTCACTGAGCTCAAAAGTTTAACTTTTTATCCAAGGCAGGCGATCCAAATGGTGAAAAAGCTGTTCCTTTGCACACTAATCATATTGATTGCAGCCAGTTATAGCTTTGCACGCATTATAGATCCGAAGACAGGCGCCGAGTTCAGATATAAAGCAAGACTGGTAGAGATTGCTCCTGTGGTTGATGGCTTTCTTGACGATCCAGCATGGGACGACGCTATATCTGCGCCCCTAGACCATGATGTCAAAGGAGACCAGCGTTGGGGAGACTTTAGTGACTTCAAAGCGACCTTCGCTGCTGTATGGCGCAACGCGTCTCTTTACATAGCCATTGAACTGACCGATGACCAAATTGAAACCGCCCACGAAAAAATCAACCTCCAAGATCATCTAGAAATTTATATAGATACAGGACATTCAGGTCAACAGAGCGACCTATATCGTCACACACTTCCCGTTGGAGAAGATATTATGGTTGCTGGCAATCAAGGACTGTTGGTTAATTGGGGCAATGGAGGGCAATCCGTAGAATTGAGTTTTGACTTGATGCAGACACCGAGGAAAGAAGATACCATCAGTTTTGGGATTTACTATTATGATGTAGATGATGATCGTCTGAATCACAAATTTCGCTGGGGGCCCACCGGCCAAAGCGAACCAGAAGATGCCCTTGCGGATCTGGTATTTACTGCAAATATCAAGCTAAATGCAAACCAAAAAGCGGTACAATGGGGACGTATTAAACAACTTTATTAGTCATCATGCAATAGCCCGATGTAGTTAGGCAATTGACACCGATATCTCAAGACTCAGATGTGCGGAGCTCACAGTGTTAATCATCGGTAAAGTATTGGAGTTGATAGGAATGACGCTTCTGGGAGCGGGGTTATATGTTGGCTGTGCCAAACCCTACGGCTTGAGTGAAGGTGGTGCTATGGGTGTAGAGGTAACTTCCCTCGCAGTAGGAATTTTAATCTTCTTCATAGGCAGAACGATAGAGAAACGTTAATCGTGCTCGCACGGCATACTAGCTTTTTACGAACGGAACCTTTTGAAGTTAAAGATCTATTTCAGCACTTACCGAAAATCCTTTAGGTCTAAAGCCCAAGCATTTATGTTTGGGATACAGATTGCTTTAGCATTTTTTCTTGATTTTTCAGTCAAAATATAATACCATTCATGCAGTTGTCAGCACCGAGAAGCAGGATATAGACGCTGACAAATGGGCAGGACGTTGTCCATTGTGAGAGCGGTATAAGATCCCGATTTATCGGGACAGCCGTGTTGACCGCACAATTAGAAAGCGTTCCGATAGGATCGGAACAAATGCTTCAGCTTTTGGAGTACGTCAAACATACTCAAGCATCGAGCGCATCTCCTCGATGCTTTTTTAATGTTCATATTTAGCGGAGGAAAATAGGATGGCGTTTAATGTCAAAAAGCGCGGGAAACTGACCTATTACTATCAAGGCGATCATCCGGTGTTGTCTCCTTTAGTCACCGAGACGTTACCGGACGGGGATTTGAAAATCTATTTTTCGGGGCTAACGGGAGGATACTCGGCAAAAGGAGTCCTGAACCTCGATGAACTGGTTTCGATGGATCCAGAGCAGGAAATCCCATTGGTATTCAAAAGTTGGGAATCTTGGTTGCAGGAGGCGGGTATTTGTGATTCCTTGAAAGATGTAGATTTTATTGAGGTTCACGCCTTCGGTTGTCAACCCAAAGCGCCAAATCCAATTGTTGATCCAGCGGGTTACGCAGCGGAGCAGGAACGGCTACGTAAAGCCTATGCGCAAGCGTATAGTAACTTTTTCCGTGACTACCTATCAGAAAACGGTGTGCCCGCTCGCTTCACGGTCCATGTAGTTGATGTTCCAGACACAGCAGCTTCGTATGAGTTTTATGGAACTGCACTCTACCAGAAAGCACTACAAAAATAGATTCGTGAGGTTTAAGAGGCGACACGCTTTCCCAGCGAGACTGTAAAATGATCGGTCTGAAACCTCTTCTAGCTTTCATCTGTATTGCATTAATCGTATTAACCGGCTGCGGCGAAAGACACGAAAAACAGGTAGCAATCGAAAAAGATAAGAAACCTGATGAATCGCATAAACTCCCCCTAGGCGATTTCGCCATTCCGCCTTACGCCCGTTACCTCGAAGGTATCAGAATCTGCCTAGACGCAGGACATGGTGGCCAAGCTCATCTGCTGAATTACAAGCGTGGGCCAACCGGTTTCCGCGAGGCAGAAGCAAACCTGCACGTGGCACTGTATCTGCGCGAATTTCTGAAGGAGGTAGGCGCGATTGTTTTCATGACACGCACCGATGATTCCTTCGTTAGCCTCCCAGACCGCAGTGAAATCGCCAATAAGAACGCTGTCGATTTTTTCATTTCCCTCCATCACAACTTTTTCAGCAACCCCGAAACCAATTACACCTCCACATGGTATCATCAAGATGCAGATGATTCCCGCGCAAGTTTAGACCTCGCCCGTTATGTGCAGCAGAGCGTCGCCGACACGCTCAATTTGCCGCAATTTCCGCCAACAGGACTTTATTCGGACCGATTGGTAATACCATCGGGCTTCGGCGTACTACGTCAGACGAAGCAACCCGCTATTTTGGTTGAAGCCTCGTTTTATTCCAACCCGGAAGAAGAGCAGCGTTTGAAACAGAAGGCCTACAACCAGCGTGAGGCTTACGGCTATTTCATGGGTATTGCACGTTACGTTGCAGCGGGATTTCCGAAGGGCATCCTGCTGACGCCAGCACCAGAATCGTCCATCGAGATCAGGAAACCGCGAATTGAGATTCGTGTAGAGGATGGCTTGCATGAGCGCGGTGCGTGGATGCTTAAAAGGCAACAGGTCTTTTCCGATTCCATCCGTGTCAAACTCGATGGCGTTGTTGTTCCCCACGAGTATCTCCGCGCCGAGGATCTCATTGTGATCGCCCTGCCGAAGCCACTCTCCAACGGGATACACCTTGTCGAAACCAGTCTCGTCAACTATTACGGGAATCACAGTCTACCGGGTGGACAGTGGTTCAAAGTTGCTCCACCCGCCGCAAAGTTGAAACTCCGTGCATGGACGAAAACCCTTCCCCCTGATGGTACAAGCTATGTCGGTATTACCGCCACCGCTCTGGACAAAAATAGTCTACCAATCGCAGATGACGAACCGATTCATGCTCAGACATCAATTGGGCGACTTGCTAAGACCGAAAACCTCTCACAGAATGGAGAAGTACGATTTTACCTGCACACAGATGGAACACAGTCAGGGGAGAACCTCGCACGGGTGAAAGTAACTTACAAAAACAAATCAGAAGTCATTGCTATCCGTTTTGCGAAAATTCGCGGTGGGATTGTTCAGGGCAGCGTCCACGATGTTTTTGGAAACACCATCTCAGATGCAGCGGTACAGTTGGTGAAAAAAAAGAATAGAACAACAATGACTAACCCAGATGGTCACTTCTTTTTCGATAACGTTTTGCCGGGGGACGCAACCCTTGACATTTCAAAAGCCGGCTACTACAACCGCCGACTGGAGACCAACGCAACTTCAAATAGTGCACAGGTCCTCCATCCGCAATTGCATCCGATTGCAGACGGTACACTTATTGGGGAAGTCTTTGTCCTCGATGCCCGCTACGGCGGTTCAGAACGAGGAACACCTATCATCAATTCTGTTGCTCCCGCAGATCTGAATCTCGCCGTGGCAAAAGCACTCAAGCAGATGCTAGAACTTGCTGGAGCAAGTGTTCACCTCGTTCGAGAAAAAGATGAAAAGATTCCCGTCTCGAAACGGGTCAAAATAATCAACGCTGTTAAACATGATGGATACTACCTTCGAATTGATCATGGTGCTCGGGTCGAAGGCGAACCATCGGTAATCGCTACAGGTTATCCGGGGAATCAGGTCGCGGAAGACTACCTAAAGGCGATACTTGAGGGATTTAACATGACCCTTTTTCAGACACCAATTGAAACATTTGGAGATGAGGAATCGCCGGAGATCCGGT
Organism: Candidatus Poribacteria bacterium; assembly: GCA_965208425.1. GTDB lineage: Bacteria > Poribacteria > WGA-4E > WGA-4E > PCPOR2b > PCPOR2b. Next base: position 6,766,845 of record OZ242335.1, read on the forward strand.
CAACTAACAAAATAGCACTTGCGCTCGAGATCCGTTCTGTCGATCATCCACATCTCCACGAACCTGTGGACTCGCCTGCTCTGATCGCACGGGAGGCGTATGCAATCTTTTTGGGAACGTGGAAATTTTTGAAAAAAGCTAGATTGTCTGACGAAGAACTCAACTCCGGTACAATAGATGAAGTCTTACCTCAAAAGAAACTTGAAATTCAGGTTGTTGATGGGACTTCACGGCAGCCGGTCGCTGGGGCAAGAGTCGCCTTAGATGACACCTTTCCGTTGGCAACGAATCAAGCTGGAATAGTCACCTTCCACAGGGTTCATGCGCGCCGGTATTGTATTGCGGTTGAGGCAGCGGGGTATGCTAATCAGATAATGGAGTCGGATTTTCCGGATTCAGGCTCGGTATCCGTAAAAATAATAAAATAAAAGAATCACCGAAACAACAAACCAAACAAAGGGATTTGCCATGAAAAATGTCTTAGTCATCGATGATGATGAGAAAATCTGTTGGGCTTTCGAGCAATTTTTGATAGATGAGGGGCACCAATCCATTATCGCCAACAATGCAGAGGAAGGTTTGCGAAAGATTCAGTCGGAAACGCCCGATATTGTTCTGCTCGATGTACGATTGCCCGGCATGAATGGGCTTGAAGCGTTGAAGCAGATCAAAACTTTGCAGCCGGATGCAGTCGTGATCGTAATGACAGCGTATGACAATGTGGAAACAACCATCCAAGCGATGCAGCTGCATGCGTTCGATTTCATTCCCAAGCCAATCGATCTGGATCAGGTAAAAGCAATTATCGACCGCGCTACACAGATGCAAGTTGAGCGCAGTAAAATGCCGTCTACTGAACTCCCCTCGGAAGAGGTCGAATTACCAGCGCAGCCACAGGAACATCGCTTGATCGGTAGAAGTCCACAGATGCAGGAGATTTATAAACTAATAGGGATGATAGCGAATAACACTGTCACAGTGTTGATAGAAGGTGAAAGTGGAACAGGAAAAGAGTTAATCGCACGCTCAATCCATTTCAACAGTTCACGACAGGATAAAAACTTCGTCCCTGTCAACTGTGGTGCCCTTCCCGACGACCTACTTGAGAGCGAGCTCTTCGGCTATGAAGCGGGCGCATTCACAGGAGCAAATGCTAAAGGCAAACCCGGCAGGTTTGAACTCGCAGATCGGGGTACGTTGTTTCTTGATGAGGTCAGTAATATGAGCCCGGTGTTACAGGTAAAACTGCAACGGGCTTTGCAAGAACAGGAGATAGAAAGGCTGGGCGGCACCCGTCCGCTGAAGGTGGATGTCCGTATTATCGCTGCAACAAATCAGGACCTCGCTGAAGAGGTTCGACTGGGCAAGTTCCGTGAAGATCTCTACTATCGCTTCAACCTGCTTTCCATTAACCTCCCACCCTTGCGCGAACGGGCTGCAGATATTCCACTGCTGGTCGATCACTTTCTACAAGCCGCTAGCGCCGAGCTTGGGCAAAACGTTCGAGGGATCTCGCCGCAATGTATGGAACTCTTACAACAGTACGGTTGGCCCGGAAATGTGCGGGAGCTAGAGAACACTGTTAAAAGTGCAGCTGTCCTTTCACGGGCAGATGTCATTCTGCCAGAACATCTTCCACCAGAAATTTTGAATTACAAAGGGATGCGCGAATCGACCCAAACCCGTCTCGAAATAGTCCTTGAATCGGTATTGAAAGAAACCGCCAAAGACGCTGTAGCACAAGCGCATGAAGCGCTCTACGATGAAGTCATTGATGCCGTTGACCGCACGTTAATTCAGTGCATTCTTGAGGAGGTCGAAGACAACCAGACAAAATCGGCGAAACTCCTAGGAATCAGCCGTACAACATTACTGCAGAAGATTAAAAAATTGGGGATTGAAGGAAAAACATGAACCGATGGTTGACACCTTTGATCACATTTATATTCCCTGCAAAGTGCCGACGCTGTGAGACACCAATGGGCGTAGGTAAGGTACACTACCTCTGTGATGCTTGTTGGGAGCAGATCGAATTGCTCAAGCCACCTTGGTGTCAGATTTGCGGGCTGCCTTGCTGGAGTACCGTTTGTGCAGATTGCCGCGAGCAGCCCCCTCTATTCGGGAAACTCCGAGCGGTTGCCTTTTACGAACCCACTCTTCGCGAAGCCGTCCATCTGATGAAATATGAGAAGAAACAGGTGATCTCAAAACACCTGAACCAATTGCTGCAAACGCACCTTCCTGAAGATCTAGCCTCTACAGGCTACGATTTCCTGCTCCCAATCCCTCTCCATACAAACCGTCTTCGGCAGCGAGGATTTAACCAAGCTGAACAAATTGCTCAAGGCGTCGCTCAGGTTTGGGGTGTGCCAGTCCGGACTGATATTCTCTTTCGCATTAGGGACACAGTCCCATTGAGTAGTCTGGGATCGCACGAAGAGCGGCTGAAAAACATCGCCGGGGCTTTTGAAATTCGGTCGCCGGATTCTATTCAGGGTCGGAAGATTCTACTGATTGATGATATTTTCACAACGGGGACAACGATTAATGAAGCTCTCAAGGTTCTACAGGTTGCTAGTCCTGACGGCGTCGATGTCCTGACACTAACCCGCACAAGACCGTCAGGATAAAAAAATATGGCTCATGTAAAAAGAGAGTGCAAAATAGTGAGCACGTGAAACGTGATGCGTGAAACGTGAAAATAATTTGTTAATAGTTCATCGGCGTCCAACCTGCGGGGCTCATATAAAAAAAGTGCAAAACGCTCAGAGAAACCGAGTTTTTGACGGTAAGGAACAACGATCGTTGTTCCCTACGGTTTCTGTTGCACCATTTCTTAACATGAGCAAAAAATATAAATTAGAAAGAGGGCGCGAAAACTAGAATGCAAGAAGTTCATCTACCGATAAAAAAATATCAAAATATTACAGTTATTGCTGCCGTGGTAGGGTTTTTGTTAGGAGTGTTAATTCCTGTGTTTGCTTTCGGTAAGGGGTACTGGTCGTGCCCATTTGGGGAGGGTGTGATACGCATCGGTGTGTTTGTTCTGTTGACAGGTATTTTGAGTGCGCTTCTTGCTGGTAATGCAGCTGCCCTTCTTGTGATTTTCGTTGCAAGATTGCGTCGTTCATCAGACAAACCGAAGTAGAAGGGGATTCCAATTTCTTATCTGTTGCGATTCGGAGATCGTTCATACGGTGGTTGTCGCGATTCGGAGGGTACGCCGCTTACAGGGCAGCAGACTGACCACCGTCAATGGTAATAACGCTGCCGGTCATATAGCGAGACACATCAGAAGCCAGCAATAGCAATGCCCCGTCAAGGTCTTCAGCCTGCCCAACTCGGCGCTGAGGAATGCGCTTAATCAGACGTTGACCGGCCTGCGTGGCGAAGAATTCCCGGTTCATATCGGTTTCAATATAACCGGGTGCAATAGTGTTGACCCGTATTCCATGCGGTGCCAACTCGACCGCCATCGCTCGCGTTAGGTTGATAATCCCACCCTTGGAAGCGCAGTACCCCGGCAATTGGGCGATCCCACGTTCTCCGAGTACCGACGCGATATTGATGATGCTCCCGCTCTGTTCCCGGCGAATCATACGTCGTGCGACCTCCTGCGCTATCAGCCAAACACCTTTGAGATTGGTGTCTAGCACCGAGTCCCAGTCCTCTTCGGTGTGTTCGAGCATCGGCTTGGTCACGGCAATACCGGCATTATTGACGAGAATATTAATGGGACCGAACGCATTCTCCGCTGTTTCGATGCCTTCCCCGATGCTCTCTCTGTCAACCACATCAACCTGCACCGCAACAGCACAACCACCTAATCCTTCGATTGCCTTGACAGCGGTCTCCAATCGGTCAATTCCACGGGCAGCCAGAGCCACTTGTGCTCCCGCTCGCGCCAGTGTTATGGCGAAATGACGACCTAGTCCCCGCGATGCGCCGGTTACGATTGCATGCTGACCGGTGAGGTCAAACATAGACGGAGTTCCCGCCCCTTCCATATTTCCAACCTCCTATCCTTTATTACGACCCCTCTTCTATCCCCGCGGCTTGTTTAGCCAAGGATTTGCACCGTTCCAGGTCATACTCCCGATAGATGGTAATCTTCTGCGCTTCGAGGGAACCTTCGGCGTGGATCGCAAGCAGTTCATTATAACCACCAAAATCAGAGGCAGTCAGGTCCCGAATCAGATTTACCAACTTGAGGCGATCTAACGTTGGAACTCCCGCGGCTCCACCCAAGTATTTTTCGATATAATCTCGGGTTTCAGGGTGTATGACATCCTCCTCCGAAGGTCCAGTGACCACAAGCCCCCCGGCGATATCCTGCACATAACTAACCATCTGGTGGTAGTTGCTAGCAAAGTAAAACTTAGCAACGTTGGTGATAATCGAATTGGGAATCGCCACCCCATCGATCTGGACACAATCGACAGCGGCAGCTTTACTTAGAGCGCGAACCGTTTCGGCGTAGTTAATGAGGTGCATCAACTTCTCACGAACATGGCTTGCGCGACTGATGCCGTTGTGCTCGGCGATTAGTGCAGCAGCACCGGTCAGGAGGTCACATAGTGGCGGCTTATAGGAAACCGCAGTAAATCGGTGGAATTGGACGAAGGTAGTGGCTAAACCGCCTGCAAAATCCCATTCCCCGTTCATGAAGACCCGCTCCTTTGGAACGAAAACATCGTCGAAGATTGTAAGACTTTCGATCATCCGGTGATTGGAACTGACGGGGTTATGAAAATCGCTGGCTGACGAGGCACCAAAGGGACTGACAATCATTTTCAAGCCGGGGGTATTGGCAGGGACAGCAAAGGCGAGGGCGTAATCTTTATCCTGCTCTGTCAGATTCCGTGTTGGCAGTACAATAATCTCATCCACATAGGGCGCGCAGGTGGTATGCGCTTTTGCGCCTCGGACAACGATTCCATCCTCTCGCTCTTCAACGACACGCACATAGTAATCCGGATGCGTCTGCTCGGAGGGAGCAAGGCTTCGATCGCCCTTCACATCGGTTTGGGCAACCGCCATACTGAAGTCTTCCCGCTGACAGCGCTGGTGGTACGTCTCCACCCGTTTGAGGTAGTCCGTACCATACTGCTCATCAATCCGTTTGGCGACCAATGAGAGGGCAAAGAGCGCGTCTGTTCCAATCTCTTTGATCAGCAGCACCACCCCGCCGCCGAGCCGGGTGCTGGTTTCGATCATTTCGCGCCGTTTTAGCAGATCGTCCGTGTTGGAAGGACTTACAAAATACCGGCTGATTGTTTCGTTCGTATCAGGAATTTTGACGGTCATCAAATCCTGATAAGTAGGGTCCTCAGCGAGTGCGAAATCGAGCGAGGCGTGTTCCGCTCCAACACCCAAATCTAGATGGTTGGTGACATCTTCCACACGATCCCCCTTAAAGAACAGGGTACGACCATCGTTTAAGCCCGTCTTGTACTCTTCCGCCGATCGAGTTGCCATATTTCACCTCTATCCCAATTTCTAATACTATTAGGATTTACGCAGTTGAATGCTCAAAGCCTCTGTTCTGAGAGTCTTTGATCTGTAGTTCGGCGATTTATCGCCGCTCCGATAAATCGGGATTCAAAGCAACTGGACACCGTTCCCAGCGCCCGATGAATCCCCGATAAATCGGGATTAAGAAACGGGCAACTACAGCGGAGACTCTATAAAGAGCCTGTAGGGAACAACGATCGTTGTTCCCTACCGAAATGCGTAACTCCTAACTATATTCCTAGGCTTTCGTTAATCTCACTCTGATAGTCATCAATTTGCTCGGCAAGCATTTCGTCAATGGTGACGATACGTCCAATTTCACCGGACTCCAATATCCCGTAAGAGACAGCCACAGATCGTGTTCCCTGCGCAGCGTCCACTTCGACCGGCTGCTTTCCTGCTATCGCTTGTGCAAAATCCCCATATTCGATAGCGATAATTTTTCGATCTATTTCAGGGAATGGGAATTCGTAACGCCACAGTCGATTTTCGCCCCACAAGTCTGACGTGACTGCATCAAGTCGAAAGTCGGGGACATACTCTAGGATCTTTTCATCATCAATAGGAGATTCGCCATCAATGTTTAGTACGATATTCCCGCCGCTGCGATCGCCCGGCAAACTCATCGAACCACCAGAACCGTAAACTTGTCGTGACCACACACCCTGACCACGCCCGGCGTGATCTTCGATGTACTGACCTACCGCACCGTTTTTGAAAGTCAATGTTGCGTAAGCGGCATCTTCGGCGGTCGCTTCAAATTCGGCGGGCATCTTTACCTGCCAGCGACCATAGACACCGCCGGGATTCGATCCTGCCTCGTCACCGCCGGCTGCGGGATTCTTGCGGATGGGTTCATGGAGTCTTGTCTTTGCGTAAACTGTTTCAATATCGCCGAGCAGGTACTCCATCATATCGGAGTGGTGGACACCCACATCGAGCAGTATACCACTTTGGTCTTTTTGGTGACGCCATACAGAGATCAACATGCGGTCACCACCACCGATAGCGTGATGGATGAGAAAGCGTGGCGTACCAATGATGCCGGCATCTATCAACGCCCTCGCCAAGCGGTTGATGGGATCTCGTCGATAGTTCTCTGCCACGCTTAAAATCGCGTCAGATCCCTCCGCTGCACGTGCGATGAGGTTACAAGCACGGACGGTCAGTCCCATCGGCTTCTCGACCATCGTGTGCCAACCCCGCTCCAGCGTTTCGACAGCAACTGTGTGGTGGTATCGCGGTGTCGTCGTCACATCAACCGCTTCAACATTTAGCGCTGCGAGTCCATCCAGATCTTCAACGACGGTTGGTCGCTCTCCGAAATGTGTTGCCGCTTGATCGGCGAGGGATTCGGCGTTATCGCGTACCGGATCGCACGCCCCAACGAGCTCAAACCGTTCCCATCCGACACGATGCAGCTCGGCGAGCCCGTATAGGTGCCGGTGCCCCATACCCCCACAGCCAACAATGGCTAATCGAATCTTCTCACTCACTGTTTTCCTCCCTTCAGACCGAGATTAAGGCAAATTTTCACAAATGGGTATATTTTGTAGGGACAGATTTGGAACCCTGTAGTAGGGAACGCAGATCTGCGTTCCCTACAAAAACCTGTCTCTACATTGAAACCGAGAATTCTGATATCCCCACACTTCATTCACCGGATTTATGTTGATAGATTCTGTACTCCACCCGATTTGTCAATTGTTTGACATCATAACCGATGACCCGATTTTCTACTCGCAGGGTTCCCATAGTAGGTATTTCCACTATATCTTCTCCTGACTCGTCTATCGGGTTCCCTTTCTTGTCATAGAAGACGATATAAGAAAGAACATTTTTCACGTCCTGGCTAAGATGGTTTTGCAGGGTATAGGAAATATCTCTCTCCCCAAGCCAGGTAAACCCGCTGCCAGTTACTCCTTCCAATGGGACCAGCGGAAAACCCCAGCCTCTTACCATGTGCGGTGGAGCTATATCAAAGTCAAGGATTTTTATCTCATAGCTCTTCATCAGTTGTTGGACGCGAGTACCAACATGGGAAAAATTACGGTTATCAATGTCAGGAACATACAATCCATCGAAAACAATACGAGTTGTCCGATTGAGACCCCGATCAAATAAATAAGGAATCACGGGCTTAAACTGATCCGCACAGATAATACCTCTTTTATCCTTAAAGATGACGAGGCAATGAAGGTTCATTATAGTCTCATTGCGTTGGTTGTGCAGGGTAAATGTATAAAGGTGCCCGTTGGGGCTCCAAGTCAAATGGGTCCCGGTTACTCCTTCCACGCTTAAGGGCTTCAGGATTCCTTGATTGTCCTTTGCCTTTTCTACTAGCGGCGTGAGATATTTTGAAGGAACCGCAACATTGAGACCGTCCCCAATATTAACCTCTTTGGGATCATCATTTTTGGGATCTCGTATCGAGATTATGTCAAGTTTTTTTTCTATCGCAATCCCTATAACTTCGCCCTTGCTATTTAGCAAAGCACCTCCACTGTTTCCTCTATTGATCGCGGCATCCGTCAGGAGCCGGTTCCCTAGGCTGTTGTTAATTATTTTGCCATCCGTGACCGTACCCTCATATCCTAATGGGTTCCCCACCACGATAACCTCATGTTGAATCTCAACCTTCTCGCTATCACCAATAGGAAGTGGTGTGCCGCGAGCACCCGAAACCTTTAATATAACCAGATCGTTGTCTTTATCAATCGCGGTGATACCTACTATAGGATACTTATCTTCTTGGTGAACCGGACTAACATAACCGCTTGAGGCCCCTTCGACAACGTGATAAGCTGTCGCGATCTGATCAGGTAGTATAAAGAATCCACTGCCATAGCCATCGTTATCCATGACCAAGCTCACCGTAGATGCTAAACCTTTCTTGGCAATATCTTGTGTAGTCTGCGCATTTGCGGCAGCCATGCCGAAAAACAGGATAATTCCCCAAGCTGTGATGTGCAACAATACTTTTTTCATGAAAATATTTCCTTTCTGTCGTTTAGCGACAAATTTATGGAGGTTAACCAAATCACCGCTAAGAGCCTGTTTGAAAAGTCATTTGATCCGGTTTTGCATCAATCAAATGGAAGCAATGTACGCCATCGCTTCAACGGTTTCAGCAGAGCGTTCATACACCGATTGAGCCTAAGCCAACCAAACGGTTCACACCGCCTCCCCCTATGAATAGCGTCAACAACATCAACAACGATGCGATAATCGAAAATAGAACCGGAATCTACTCACCTAGATGGGCAAAACCGTTGACCGAGTGGGCAAGAAACACACCGACGGCAAGAAATACCGGATTCGCTATCACAAACAGTCCAAGGACGAGCGGGTGATTGTCAAACCACTTACTTGTTCGCACTTTTTTCTCGGAGTTGAGCCGCTATCTCTTTCGCCTCGGTCATCTTCAGCAGGAGTCGGAGTCCCGTCACTTTATCGTCTGGAGGAGATTGTTAAACCAACTAAGTAGGTCAGATTGTTTCGCAATACCGAGACAGACAAGAATCACAAAAATAACAGAGATCCAGATTAGGAGACGCCCCGCACGTTTGATAATCCCAATGACAAGCAATATGGCGAATATAGTTACAATTATCAAAAATGGTGGGGAACTGATTAATTCAGGCATAACCGAATATTTCACCTCACCTTTGTCCTCGCTTCGATAACCTTTGAAACGACTATTTCAACATCGGCTTCATCGACAAACGGAGACATAATAAACGATTTTAACGCCACAATCGGTTCGCCGCATGTCGTTTGACGATAGCAGTCGGTTGAGGAGAGCACAACCCCTTGACCCGCCATCGCCTCCGAATGCACGAAGTATGGGTTATGTATCACATCGGAGACCGGTTGCGAAGAGGTTAGGCGAATTTTGTCTAATAGATTACGGTAGCTCATAGCGTTTCTTCGCCTCCATGTTGATGTTGTGTGCAGCCTATCCTTCAACTCCCTTTGAATCTACACCGTCGCAGGCGGAGTAGCCCCGGTCACGGGATTCTCTCGGACTTGCCTCGCAACATTTTGTCGGGAATTGGAATTCTCTTTTACTGCGTAAGTCCTATCTCCAAATCCGCCGCTTAAAGGCAGCGATGGCACCACGAAGATTTCCTTTTTTCGATCTCATTGTGTCAAGATTTTTGTGGGCTTCGGTATCAGCCGGGTTGAGACGAATTGCCTCGTTAAAATCGGCAATGGCTTCATCAACCTGACCATTGGCTTTCTTCGCCATACCACGATTGGAGTAGGCTTCAGCATAGTTGAGGTTTATTTTAATGGCTTCATCAAAGTCCTCTATCGCCTCGGCATATTCCCCCAACTTCGTTCTTGCAATCCCCAGCTTGTTGTATGCTGTGGCATAGTTGGGGTTGATGTCAATGGCTTTTTTATAATCCGCTTTTGCCTTCTCATATTTACTTGAAAGGAGTTGTGCAGAACCTCGATTAAGGAAGATAAGGGCAGTGGGGTTTATTTTAATGGCTTCATCAAAGTCCTCTATCGCTTTGGTATACTCACCCAACTCCACCCTTGCATAGGCTCGGTAAAGGAGGGCAGAGGCATCATTCTTATTGGTCTTGATGTTAATGGCTTTAGTGCAATTCTTTATCGCCTCGTCATATTGCCCCAGCCGAAAATGTGCATAGCCTCGCCTGCGATAGCCATCGGCATCATCCTTGGGAATAGAGATACGGAGGATTTGGTTATAATCTTTTTTAGCGGCTTCATCCTGCCCCAAGCAGTCGTTTGCATAAGCTCGATAAAGGTAGGAAGTCACATAATAGAAATTAATTCCAATGGCTTTATTATATTCCTCTATCGCATCCTCATATAGACCCAACCCTGCGTTGGCATAGCCATGATTGTGGTAGGCAATGACATAATTTGGCTCTATGCCGACAGCGGCGACATAATCCGCTTTTGCATCCTCATATTTACCTAACTGGTGGTTTGCATAACCTCGTCCATTATATGCAGGCGCGAAATCGGGATCTTTGTCGAGAGCGGTGTTATAGTCGTCTATCGCCTCGGTATATTCACCCTTTAGGCGTTTTACGTCGCCTAGACGGGTGTAAGCACAAGCATCAGCACTTAGCCTAATTGCCTTCTCGCAGTCCTTAATGGCAGATCTATAGTAACCTAACCCGATGTTGGCACCAGCTCGATTGGTGTAGGCAGGGGCATATTTGCAGTCGTGGCTGATGGCTGTGGTAAAGTCTTTTTTCGCAGCCTCATGCTGCCCATGGCTAAGTCTTAGAATGCCTCGACTGTTGTAGGCATCAGCGGACTTCTCGTTTCGCTTTACGACGGTTTTACAGCGTTCTAGTTCAGCTTTATACTGTTCATCGGTGAGTTTTGGCAGACCTCGATCGAAGTAGACCTCGACAGAGTGAGATGGTGGAGGCGGGGGAGGTGGGGGAGGGGCAATAGTCTCTTCTTCGGGCGGACCGTCTTCCTTGTTTATGCCCTCTGGTTGTTCCTCTACCGTGCCCTTATGTGGATCTTCCTTCAACTTGTCTTGTATACTTTTCACTCGCTCGATTAGGAACTCGTCGCCTTCTATTAACTCCAAAAATCGCCAAACTGTGCCCAGATGCCGATCAATAACTTCAACTGAAGGATTTTTGATTTCTGCGGTTGTCCGGTGAGCCTGAAAGGAATTTCGGATGTCCATCATTGCACTGTAGTTGTTGTCCATTTTATGGCGGTTGACTCTACCAGCATGTATATTGTGCCAACTGTATTTTAGGACACCAAGAAGTCCCGCTAAATCAAGGTTGTCTATCTCTTTTTCATTACCGATACTTTCTCTTTGATCAGACGACAGTCCGTCGCGAACATAAAGGTTCCACCTGTCTCGTTCGCCGCGCCCAGGTAGTTTTTCTTCAAGGAATTCTGCCAAGCGGACCTGCGCTTCATCAAGAAAATTTCTTAAATCGTCTTGTGCCTGTTTCATCAATTCTTTCTCGTCCATATTACCCTCCTATGGCATAAAATCTAAAGTTTGAATAAAGTTAAGGCGCGCAAATCATTGAGCGTGTCAATCCTAACAGGTAAAAAAGATTGTTTCACATACAAGGTAAAAAAGATTGCCTCATAAATGTCTCCTACTATCATTAGTAGTTGTCTGACTCCGCACATTGAGGAGCAGCGCGAAGGCAGACTACACATTTCATCGTTGAGCACCGTTCACCTTTACCCGAATCTCGCCGCTTTGATCGATAGTCATGAGAACCTTTCTTACTTCCACTGTGCTACCATTACTGATAACAAAACGTGAGTTGTCGCTGCTTCTGGTGATTATGTATCCGTTACCATTTGCCTGTTTTTGAACTTGATAGTGGTTATTCTCCAACCATCTCTTTGACTCTGCTGGTGTCATGTATCCTTCCAACGGCTCCTTTTCGTCCAGAGCTTCCAACGGCTCCTTCTCCGAATCTGCCGAAAGCCGCATATCGTGCATATCGAGAGTCTGCTGTTGTGCCGACGCAGGTTCCGGTGGTTGCTGTACTGACTTAGGTTCCGGTTGCTGCTGTACCGACTCAGATTCCGATTGCTGTTGTCCTTTGCACCCTATGCCAATTAGGAAAGACCCCATAGCTAAAAAACAAATTATTAGAAACGTCAGTGCGACTTTCATTATGTATCTCCCTTTCGTTTGAGGGTTAGTGCAAGTTTCTATCTCAGAACTTACATGGTTGATATAAAGTAACCCAGTTGTTAGGGCGTGTTGACATTATTGTGGTTACCTTTCTTTACTCGATCTCTTTCAGTATATGATCTCTAGATCGCTCAAGGGCTTTGGAGGTCCGACCAAATTGAGTAATGCCTTGAGATAATTGACAGGAACAGCATAATTAAGATTCTGCCCATCAACCCTATATCCGACAGAAACCCCTATTACTCTGCCTTTACCATCTAACACCGGTCCCCCACTACTCCCCGGAGAAATTGGAGCAGTCATCATGAGCAATTGTTGAGGGGTATCAGCTCGCTGGACATCCTTCGGCTTTGATTTGTCATTGAAAAAATCTCGAGTACTTTTGACCCATTGGACACTACTTATCTTTCCATCTGAGACTACGTTTACCAAGCCTCGTGGATTACCTATAGGGTAAGCTGGTGTGCCCTGCTTAATAGAATCAGGATCGCTGTCGCCAAGCACTAATGGCTCTACATCCAAAGCCCTGACCTTTAAGATTGCCAGATCTCGATCTGGATTAATCGCGGTGTAGCCAATGATGGCGTATTCCCTGTCTGTTCCAACTATCCGGGCAGTACCCCTTAGTGGCTGTGTGAAAACGATCTCATTTTTGTCATCATCTTTGTTATGGGTCCGGTGCTTAGGTGTAATCACATGATAGTTAGTTGCGATCTGGTTAGGCTTAACAAAGAATCCACTACCCGTTCCAAGGTGAGCCTCAACAATCTCGCCCATTTCATATTCCACGGTCCCTTCCATTGTTATAAACACCGTAGAACCTGAAGCTTTTTGGGCAATTTGTTCGGGGGTCAGGTGCCTTTTCGTTTGGGATGCCTCTGACGAGTTAGAATTGTTTGACGCATCAGATTTTTGCGTTGTCTTATCTTTACTTTCTAATTTTTGACGTGCTTGCTTTATCTCAGCACATGCTTTGTTAGTGTATTCTGTGTCCCTTATCTCAGCGCAAGCCTTCTCAGCATATTCCAACGCGGTTTGAATCCAGTAATCAAATACCTTTTCAGAGATGTTCGGGGGCTTAATGTGTGGGGCATCAATGAGACGCTGGAAATTTAAGTTAAACAGCATTATAACTTTTTTATATGCAGCCTCCGCGTCCTCGCTAGAGGCTGACTGCTCGTGGCAAAGACCCTCGTAATACTTTCCCTGTAGCTTGACGAGGTTGAGACTCGGATCCGAACCGCGGTAAGTCGCCAATTTGGCGAATTCCTTTGCGGCTCCCTCGTAATCCTGAAACACTTCGCGCTTCATTTTTGCAAAATTGAACCGAGCCTTTGCAGAAAGGAGTGAATTACCACCACGCATATCATTAATATACGTATTAGCAATACCTTCCAACTTCTCTGCCCCCTCAAGTTGATTGCGAACCAAAAGAGCTCTGTACAGAGCCTGGGGGGCGAGCGCATCTGTCCGAAAGTCCTTTTCCTTCAGCGAATCGGAAATGCTATCATCTGCCTGGAACCCCTTTTCCTTTACAATTTTCTCATACCATTCTAAAGCTTTACGAAAATCTTTCATTTCATCATAAGCTTTGCCAATCTGATAGGCGCAAAAGATCATAAAATCTGTCTTTATCGGTTCCCCGAATTCAGATGTGGTCTTCTCATACTCGGCTTCGCCATACTTCTCAATGAAGCGGTTGTAAATATCACGTACCACATCCCATTCTTTCCGCTGGATATGGATTCCAACGATAAAGTACATGGCCCTTACCCAGCTAAGTTTAGCATTCTCAATATCCTCCTTCTCCTTAATGGCTTCGTCCGCAGCATTGACTGCTTTTTCAAAAGTCTCAATTGCTTTGTTATCAGAGCCTAGTCCTTGATAAGCCCCACCAATATGTAACTGAATTTCGGCACGGCGTTCTGGATCATCCGTATTCCTCAAGGCATCTTCGTAGCGATGTAGTGCAAACTCATAATTTTTTTGGGCGGCATAAATCTTCCCTTGATCAAAATATGCGTCCGAGACGTATTTACTGTCGGGGAATCGCGTCAGGAATTCCGTATACCGGACGAGTGCCTCGTCGCTGAGTGCCTTGCTGAGTATTTCATAATTGCTGTCTATACTGAGCGATTTTAAGCTGTACGCGGCTTTATACATCGCTTCGGCTTGAAGTTGAGGAGAGCCATCAAACTCCGTGCTGGTCAGCGTATCAAAATTGATAAATGCTTGATTATATTTCTTCTCATCAAGATACGACTGTGCAATCAAACTCCGTGCCTCGCCTGTGGAATCGGAGTCGGGAAATTGTTTGAGTAGCTTGTCAAGGGTTTTGCGGGCGGCTTTGTAGGCTTCTCGTTTATAGTCGTCCTTCCCTTCATCAAGATACGACCGTGTAATGTGGGACTCTACATCTTCTTTAAGATTAAAGGAGGTTCCCTGTAAAAGTTCCTTATTACTCAAAATTTCCTTAAACGCATTCCGGGCATTCTCCCATTCCAGTTTCCGCTCCCAAGGCATGAGTTCGGGCATAGCGTAATCAAACAACTTTGTCCCTTTTTTATACGATTCAAGAATCGCTAGCCACTTGTTTGTCGGAAATTGCTCTGTGAAATTATCAACCTGATCCGGTATTTCATCGAATCTTTTGAGTTTGCTTAAATTCAGAACGATGCCAACAGTTGCTTTGTCTACACGATCATTTCTAGGAAATTGTTTAAGAATTTTCCGAAAATCAAGTAGGGATTGTTTGTAATCCTTATTCTTATCGTAATCCTTATCCTTCGTGATTGTATGGTTGAGAAATCCAATTTGAAATAATGCTTTCGGCATCAATTCGCTGGTGGGAAAGTTCTTAGTGAAAGTTTCATAATGTTTGAGCGCATCATCGTATTCGCCCTGCTTGTGTAGACATATAGCGGTATTATACATTGCCGCGTCTGCCTGCCTATAGCCTTTAAGCTGTTCGTCGTCAGCAAATCTATAAAATGCTTCATAGGCTTTTTTGTATTGTTTCTCGTTGAACAACGCGATTGCCTCGTTAAAAACCAAATCCTGTATAACCCCAATACGGTGCTGGGCAGACTTGTCGTCAGGAAAACCTTCCAAAATCTTGTGATATGAAGATAGAGCTTCTTTGTAGTTTGCCAAAAATAACAAGTGAGTGTTACCGATTTCTAACAGAGCCTCCCTTACAGAGGGATTGTTCGGGTGTTCTTTAATAAATTGTTCCCATTTCTCTATTGCTCCCTTGTAGTCTTTTTGAAGGAGCAAATCTTCGGCATTTTGAAAAAGCTGGTTTTCCTCTTTAGAGAGCTGGTTTTCCTCTTTTGAGCAACCCATCATAGAAAGCGATAATAAAGTAACTGTCAGAACAATCGTACCCATGATACCCAAAATTCTATGGCCTATTACGTCTCTATTTTTCATAATTTTCTCCTCCTAAGCTGAGTTTTGGGTTCAATTTTCTGTTAATTAACCTTACGCAAACATCTTGGCCTGTCTGTGTAAGTTTCAGTATCTAAAACCCCCTAACGATTCTTGGGGGAATCAATCGCCCGGGGATTACCGTACTCATCAACCTTAAAGCCAACCTTTCCTACATCGTTGATAGTGATATAGAGGACACCCTCAATAACTTCAGGAGGAGGTAGCTGACTTTATCTACCTTTTCTCAGCAAACGAATGTCACCTATCGAGGTACGCAATTTCAGCAACGGCCCGCCACCATTGATAGTTCCCTTCAAGCTATTTTTCGATATAGAACCTTGGACGGGAAATTCGCTTGAAACGCGTCCACTACTGCTAGTTTGGGCATCTACTAACACAGCGATATTAGAGATAAGTTTGACAACTATTTTACCACCCGATGTCGTCTGCAAAGCCCACTGTTGTCGGGGTTGTGTTGTCATTTCGGCATGGATATCCCCCAAGGAGGTTTTCATGTCAACTTTACCTTGACAATTTTGTAGCGTAATTGTGCCACCAGAGGAAGTTTTTCCCCAGACGGCACCCTTAACTTGACCGAAGCGTAAATTGCCAATAGAAGTCTCCGCATTTACTGTTCCTCCAACGTTGCCAACCTGAATATCCCCTCCGCTGGCTGTTTTCGCTTTCACATTTCCTGCAACGTTGCCCAGATTTATGTTCCCTATAGAGGTTTTCACATCAACTTTGTTTTGGCACCCTTGCAGTAGAATGTTGCCTCCGCTGGACGTTTCTGCTTTCACAGGTCCTTCAATATTACCCAAATCTATATTCCCTATGGAGGTTTTCACATCAACTTTGTTTTGGCACCCTTGCAGTAGAATGTTGCCTCCGCTGGACGTTTCTGCTTTCACAGGTCCTTCAATATTACCCAAATCTATATTCCCTATGGAGGTTTTCACATCAACTTTGTTTTGGCACCCTTGCAGCGTGATTGTACCACCAGAGGAGGTTCTTCCCCAGACTACACCCTTAACCTCGCCGAAACGGAGATCGCCGATCGAAGTTTGCGCCTTCAATGCGCCATCAAGGTCAGATACAGCAATATCATTACTTGATGTGTTTAAGTCAAGATTATACCGGCGTGGCACCATTACTTGGAACTCAATTTTCGCTTTCAGCGATAGTATTAAGGATATGTGTTGAGATCTTCTCATCCAGTATTCCCTACCTCGTCTGAACTTCCCTGTGATAACCACATTGGAACCTGTTTTTTCAAACGTGGGTTCAAAATCGGCAAGTGCTTCCTGCCCCAATCTATCGATTTCTAAGTTGGTTAATCCCCCAATTCTAACGTAACCCTCTAATCTCTTTAATGATTTCGTGAAGACAACATCAACTCTATTCCGGTTAGTAGCTTTCACGTCAATCATGCCGAATTCCGAATTAAGCGTCAACCAACCGTCAGGTCTAACATCAAAGGCTTTATTGACAGTCTGTGCGTCTACCACAGCGATTGTGGAAAACAGAAAAAGAACTAAAACTGTGATGCTTAACAATACTTTTTTCATTAAAATGTTTCCTTTCTGTTGTCTAACGACAAGTGTGTGGTTAACAAAACAATCGCTAAAGCGGTCATATGTTAATTGACATGATAATGCGCTTTCCCGTTTGACGGGAATTGAAACACGATGGCAAGAGGTCGTATGTTAATTGATATTAGAACTTACAAACATCAGATTGTAGTTGCCCAATTTATCGGGCATCAAGGGCGTGTGTTCTCGGCGATGAATCGCCGAACTACAAGTGTAATTACCCCCAAAACCTGGGCACCTGAATAAGATATATTTTGGACTATAAAACAGTCGTCATCTGTGCGACAATATGGGTCAGAAACGCCTAAACAAGAAAGGAGTTTTCACCCCGATGTCCCGTAGAAAGCAGTACACCAGTCAATTCAAAGCACAGGTGGCTATTGAGGCGATAAAAAATCAACAAACGGTCGGTCAGATAGCCAGTGAATATGGCGTCCACCCGACTCAAGTCAACCAATGGAAGAAACAGGTCCTTGAGCAATTGCCTCAATTGTTTACTAACGGACGCTCAAAAGCGGCGGCTGACACCGACCAGTTAGTCGCAGAACTGTATCGGCAAATCGGCCAGTTGAAGGTGGAATTGGACTGGCTTGAAAAAAAAACGCACCCTTTCGGTTGAACAGAAACGCCAGTTGATTGACAAGACGTGCCATTGTCCATCGGTTGTCAGACAATGTGAACTGTTAGGCTTGGCTAGAGCCTCCTTCTATTACCAGCCTGTAGGCGAATCAGAACAAAATCTACGCTACATGCGGCTGATAGATGAGCAGTATACAAAAACGCCATTCTACGGTGTCCCTCGATTGACCGCATGGTTGCGTTCTGAAGGCTATCGTATCAACCCAAAACGGGTGGCACGGTTGATGCGGAAGATGGGATTAGCTGCCATCTATCCCAAGCCCACCACTTCAGCTATGGGCAAGCCATCGAAAACGTATCCCTATTTACTGAGGGGATTAAGTATCATTAGACCCAACCAAGTGTGGGCAACGGATATCACCTATATTCGCTTGACCGGTGGGTTTGTGTATCTGGTAGCCGTTATGGATTGGTTCTCCCGGTATGTGTTATCGTGGGAACTGTCAAACTCACTGGATGTATACTTTTGTCTATCGGCTCTCGAACGCGCTCTTAGCCAATCGAGACCGTTGATATTCAATAATGACCAAGGCAGTCAGTTCACTTCTGATGCCTTTACTAATCGACTCAAAGCCGCTGATATTGCCATCAGTTGGGACAGCAGAGGCAGCTATTTTGACAATATCTTCATTGAACGGCTTTGGCGCAGTGTCAAGTATGAGGAGGTTTATCTCAACGACTATGATTCGGTGACTACGGCTTCTTGTCGATTGAGAGATTATTTCAACTTTTACAATCAACACCGGTTTCATCAAGCACTAAACTATCGAACACCTCACGAGGTCTATTTCCAGTAAAATCAGGCGTTTACACTTGACTACATTGCTCAGATTTTATATCTTAAATCCCATTCAGCGCTGTCTAAAGGATGGGGGTAAGCTCAAAGTTCCGGTTCTGTCGTCTCGATCGGGACAGCAGAACCGTGAATCCACGATTTTGTAAGCGTTGTTCCAACGCAACAACATCGGGAGTTTCAAGAGTTCAATTGTGTAAGTCCTAGACATGATAAAACGAAGGTCTGCTACTGTCAATAGAAAAACAGATGCCCGTTGGAATTGACAATTGCCTTGCATTGCGACTGAGGTTTCTGATAAAATCTATGAACTAAATTGAACCGGATCTAACTAAGAAAGTGTGTTGGAATGAAACGGGTTTGTGTATTCTGTGGATCAAGCATGGGAAGTAAACCGGCGTATGCCCAAGCCGCAAGGCAGCTAGGCAACGCCTTGGCAAGCAGAAACTTGGGGCTTGTCTACGGCGGTACAGATGTCGGTACAATGGGGGAGCTTGCTAACGCCGCCCTTGAAGGCGGCGGTGAAGTGATCGGCGTTGTACCTAGGATATTCATCGAAAGGAAAATCGCCCACGCCGCGCTTGCTGATCTACGAGTCGTTGATGCGATGCACGAGCGAAAGGGATTGATGGCTGAACTTTCGGACGCTTTCATCGCGCTACCCGGCGGACTCGGTACGATCGATGAAATTTTTGAGATGATAACGTGGACACAGCTTGGTATACACCGTAAACCGTGCGGCCTTCTGAATGTATGTGGGTATTATAGGGAGTTAGCGAATTTCCTCGATTATGCGGTTTCGGAAGGATTTATCAGGGAACCTCACCGTTCGCTGATACTGGTTGATGAAAGCCCGGATGTGCTGCTCAGGCAGTTTGACGAGTTTCTGACCCATTGAATAGATCGTAGGATAACCCCAAGGAGAATATAATGAAAGCTGCTGTCTTTGAAGAAACTGGAAAATTAAGTGTACAGGATAAGCCGGTCCCGACTCTCGATTCAGGTGATGTCTTGATTAAAGTCGAGCTATGCGGTATCTGTGCGTCTGACTTGGCAGCACTTAACGGGGATATCACCGACTACTCGCCCCCTGTCGTGATGGGACACGAACTCGCCGGGATCGTTGTTGAAAGCCGACACCCTGATGTGAAAGTTGGAGAGAAGGTAACAGTGAATCCGATGCTCTCCTGTGGAAACTGCGAGTACTGCCGGGCAGACCTCGACAAGTATTGCTCGAACATTGAGGGAATTGGACATGACATTGATGGCGGATATGCCGAATATCTCCGGATGTCGAAACACGGCATTGATACGGGCAAACTCATCTCTGTACCAGATACGATTCCGCCGGAAGAATTGATCTTTCTGGAACCGTTGGGCTGTTGCATCAACGCGATGCGTGAAACAATCCTCGACAAAAGCGTCGCTATCCTCGGCGCAGGTCCCATCGGCTTGATGTTTGCGCAGCTGACGAAAAGAGCAGGATTGGAGACATTCGTTCTTGAGCCGCTGGCACATCGGCGGAGTGCAGCAGATGAAGTTGGCGCAGACACTACATCCGATATTACAGTGGAGCAGGTGGAGGCACTCATCGAGCAGACCAACGGCGGTGTGGATACCGTTATTTCTGCGACAGTCAACGATCAGCGTGCGATAGATCTCGCCTTTAAGGTTGTGCGGCGCGGCGGTTGTGTGAATTTCTTCGGACTCGCGCCGGGCGGGCAGGAGCTGCGGATTAACCTGGAGCATTTTCATTACATGGGACACAAGCTGATGGCATCGTGGGCGTTTTCGCGCTGGAGTTTGATCGAATCCCGTCAAATGCTTATCGACGACGCGATTAACCTCAAGCCGCTGTTGACGGATCGGTTTCCGATTGAGGGGGTCATTGCAGGATTTGAAAATGCCCGGCAGCAACGCGGTGTGAAAAGTGTCCTAGTCGGTGAGTAAACACACAAAATAGGGCAATACCTAAAAGCGTGCTAGATGGATAGGTTCATTCTCAAAGATAGAATCAAACTACGACCGAAATCTGGTTATTGTTATCAATGAGTAAGGGTATGCTCGTCAACGCCGATAAACCACGTCTATGGAAAAATGATGTCACAGCGTCAATAGACCTCTACAATGATTGGTTCATGCGTTCTGCACCAAAAACGGATCGGGAGGTACGGACAGAAACAATCAACCGTGTACAAGAGACGATTCAATTAACGAAGAATCTCACCCTTTTGGATGCGGAGACCTTAAAGGCGAATCCGTCAATACTTCCAACCTTGCGGAGGTGCACTGCGCCACCGATAGCAAGAGATCGGTTAGCAGGATTGGCTTATGTGAGTAAACATTTGGTTCTCTCAATGGAACGGGGGAAGATTCCACCCCGCATGAACGAAAAAAAACTAATTGAAGGGTTGTTATCCATAACCGAAATCTTGACTAAGCTGCTCGACTACGACATCTTCCCTTGGCTAGAGAGGAAAACTGCTCCTACAGATTTGGAACAACATCGGGCGGCTACCATTGTGGCAGATCGGTTGTGTGGTACTGTCTCTGATCCGATTATCCGTAACGCTCAAGAACAAAGACAACTCGCCTTGATTGGGTCGTATCTGAAGAAACGTAACTATACCGAACAGCTCCACAAACTTGGACTCTCCTTCAGAGATCTACCGCCCGGCACGTTTGCTTTTCGTTTGAATGTACTTGCTGGTAGAGATAGAACCGTCAATGTACCTGTTGATGTTGTCATTCAGCCGCATGGGCATCATTCAGGTGATTTGCCAATCTTGGTTGAAGCCAAATCCGCGGGCGATTTTACCAATACAAACAAGCGGCGAAAAGAAGAGGCAACCAAAGTTAATCAGCTACGTGCGCGTTATGGAGAAAATCTCCAATTTATTCTGTTTCTCTGTGGATATTTTGATGCTGGATACCTAGGCTACGAAGCAGCTGAGGGAATAGATTGGATTTGGGAACACCGAATTGAGGATATGGAGTTACTTGGAATATGAAAATGCAAACATTCCAACAGATCGAACCTGACCGGCAGAATATACAGATAAAGTTAGATAGTCTAAAAAGTGCCTCTGAACGCAACAAAATGGACCAATACGCCACCCCTTTCTCTCTTGCACGCGAGATTGTTGAATTTGTCAGGGATACATATTTTACCGAAACAGATAGGATTCGTTTTCTAGATCCGGCTGTGGGCACGGGGGCTTTTTTCTCGGCAATGCTTCATGCTTTCCCGAAAACGCGGATTGAAAACGCTGTTGGAGTCGAGCTTGACCCACAAATTGCTTCAATCGCTAAAAATTTATGGACAGCATGGGGATTGGATGTAGTTGAAGCAGATTTTGCACAATTGCCTTTTCCAACCTCCCCCATGTTCAATTTGCATCTTGTCAATCCCCCTTATGTTCGACACCACCATCTCGATCCGGAGACAAAGCAGAATCTTCAAGAAAAAATCAAAGTCGCAGTCGGACTCAACCTGAACGGTCTGGCAGGTCTATATTGTTATTTTCTTTTGATAGCCCATAGGTGGCTAGCTCAAGATGGGTTTGGTGTCTGGCTTATCCCTTCTGAGTTTATGGATGTTAAATATGGAGAAGTTGTCAAACGCTATTTAGTTGAACAAGTCACCTTGCAACATATACATCGTTTTGATGCAGAAACACTGCAATTTGACGATGCCCTTGTTTCCTCAACCGTGCTAATTTTTCAAAATCGCAAGCCTGAACAGGAAGGTGAGGTAACTTTTTCCCTAGGCGGCACCCTGAAGGTTCCGCGTATCTGTGCACACATTCGTCAACGGCAGCTAGCACAGGTAAGTAAGTGGACCTCACTTCCGAGCAAATCAATGCGGTATGCTATGCGCGATGTCCATCAACTTAATAAAACAACAACGATTGGAGATCTTTTTGAAATCCGTCGAGGACTAGCAACCGGTGCAAATCAGTTTTTTATTTTACGTCGTGATGTTGCCGGTGAGAAAGGTCTACCCGAACAATTTCTACGACCAATCTTGCCAAGTCCTAGATATCTGAATAATGAAAAAATATTGGCTGCCGGTGACGGTTTTCCACTCGTTCAGCCATCTTTGGTATTGTTAGATTGTGATTTGGACGAAAGCGAAATCGAAACTTACCCACGACTAAAAGCTTATCTCGATTGGGGCAAATCACAAGGGTTTGCGGACCGGTACATTACCCGCCATCGCCGTCCATGGTTCAAGCAGGAAAATCGACCGGCGGCCCCTATTTTATGCAGCTATATGTCTCGCACCAAATCGGGGGACTCTGGATTGCGATTTTTCCGAAACTATTCGCAGGCAACAACCCCAAACGTTTATCTGATGCTGTATCCAACTCAGGAGGTACAGCAGGCTTGTAAAAATAACTTGGACCTCCTCGCTCAATTATTCAATTTGCTGAAGCAGGCTAAGGATGAATATCTGCTTTACGAAGGACGAACCTATGGAGGGGGACTTAATAAGATTGAACCCAAAGAACTTGCGCGAGTGCCGTTACCCGATGATCCACTACTACAATCAATCACCGTTACATCCAAGCAACTCTTTTTACTTGAAAAGAAGTCATCATGAACACATTAAAGGCCTATCTTGAATTAATCCGCTATCCCCTCTTCGCCATTCCGATCGCTGCGACGCTACCCGGCGCACTGATCGCTTCAGAGGGAGAATGGAATTGGCGGGTTGCGCTGACGTTGCTCATCGCATTGCTAGGCTACTTCGCAGGTATGATGAAGAACGACTACTTCCACCGTGAGCAGGATGCCGTTGTGAATCCTGACCGTCCACTCCCTTCCGACCGGCTCACGCCTCGGCAGGTACTGATCACCGCAAGTAGCACCTACATCATCTGTGTCATCTTGGGATTCACGCTCCACGTTAAAGCAGGGCTCCTGGTGATTGCTCTCGTGATGATTTCCCACTTATACAACGCTTTCTTCAAGGAACGCGGAATATTGGGAAGCATTAGCTTGCCCCTTGGTATCGGTCTGCTCAATGTGTTTGGTGCGCTCGCTGTAAGCGGGGGTGTACCGCGTTTGGTCTGGTATGCGTTTGCTGCTACGACACTCTACGATTGTGGAACACACATTACAACGACCTTCAAAGATCTCGAACGGGATGAAAAACTCGGTATTACCACCACTCCGTTGCAACTGGGAATCAAGCCAGCCCTCGTCTGCGCTGCCGTATCGACTATACTATCCTTTATCGTCGCCGTGTTGCCACATTGGCTTGAAGGGATCGGTTGGCATTATACCCTATGGGTGGTCTTCGCGCTGCTCACAACGAGCATTACCCGTCTGCCCCTTTACCTGAATCCAACTGAGCAAAACGGTTATCGCGCACTGAAGGGTTCAATGGTAGGTGCCATCATCTTTTTCCCCTGTCTCATCGGCGTTCAGATTTCCTTGTGGGCTTCTGCGCTTGTGATTGTGCCGTTGCTGCTTGTGACGATGGGTTTGCTAGAGGTGACAAAGCGGGAAGTGTGATGTGTTGTTCACCGTATTTAGAGGCCTTTACAATAAACATGTAAAACCCAGCAATACTGGAGAGACCAATGGAAACTGACAATCCAAAATTCAAGCGAAAATTATTTCACCTTGATGTGCTTATTGAAAAACAGACAGACTGTTATACTGCCCACTGTTTACAATTGGATGTGGTCACTGATGGCGATACAAAGGCAGAAGTAGAAGCAATGATTATTGATGCGATTTCTGAGCAAATCACTTTTGCGATTGAAAATAACTTAATGGATAATCTTTTTCAACCGGCTGCCCCGGCAGAGTGGCGGAAACTTTTGTATAGTAACCACACAAAAAAAGTGACCTTAGATTCGGAAGTTGATCCTCCTTTAATTTCTGAGATTGATTTTACCGAAGTAGAACCAAATGCCACGGAAACCACGACTTAATTACCGTCAAGTTAGGCAAAATTTGCGACGGTTTGGAATAATGGAAAATCCCAAGCGTGGTAAGGGAAGCCATCGTGTATTCCTTCATCCAAATTTTCGTGGAAGGTCCCGTTTCTATCCTGTAAAGTGCCATAATCTAAATCAACAACTAAGCATCAAAGCTCTTGAAGGAATCAGGAGAGCCTTTGATCTAACTGAAGACGAATTTTATCAAACATAAACAAGCTGAGGATTAAAATCTATGACCGATATTCCAAAAACATACGCGCCACAGGACATCGAAGAAAAGTGGTACAAATTCTGGCGGGACAAGGACTATTTCCATGCTGCTGATACATCTGACAAACCTCCATACTCGATTGTGATTCCGCCCCCGAATATCACGGGAAGTTTACATATCGGACACGCACTCGATAACGCCTTACAGGATGTACTAATCCGTTGGCGGCGGATGCAGGGTTACAACGCGCTCTGGATGCCGGGGACAGACCATGCAGGGATCGTCACCGAAATTATCATGGAGAAGCAGCTCGCCACCTGGGGAACAAGCCGTGAAGAACTCGGACGCGAGAAGTTCATCGCCCGGATGTGGAACTGGAAAGATGAATCTCGTGGGACAATCATCGATCAGTTGGAACAGCTCGGCTGTTCTTGCGATTGGGAGCGCGAACGATTCACGATGGATGAAGGACTCTCCAAAGCTGTCCGCACCGCATTTGTTCAGCTGTACAACGATGGTTTGATCTATCGTGGTGAATACATGGTCAACTGGTGCCCGAACTGCCAAACGGTAGTTTCCGATCTTGAAGTCGAGCCGGTTGAGATTGACGGAAATTTCTATCACATCAAATATCCAATCAAGGATTCAGAGGAATCCGTTGAAATTGCGACAACGCGCCCGGAGACGATGCTCGGCGACACGGCGGTTGCCGTTCACCCGGAAGATACACGCTATCAGCACCTCATCGGTAAGACAGCAATCCTACCGATTCTTGGACGTGAACTCCCGATTATCGCGGATGAATATGTCGACTTGGAATTTGGCACGGGCGCACTGAAAGTCACACCCGCCCACGATCCAAACGACTATGAAATCGGGCAACGACATGAACTTGAGCAGATCAACATACTGAATCCGGACGGAAGTTTGAATGAGAACGCAGGAACGAAGTATCAAGGCACGGATCGGTTTGAATGTCGTGAGGCGTTGGTTGAAGATCTGCGCGAACAGGGGTCCCTACTTAAGGTTGTACCACACCCCCATGCGGTCGGACACCACGACCGGTGCAATCAGATTATTGAACCGTACATCTCGCCGCAGTGGTACCTTAATGTCAAACCACTCGCAGAACGTTCACTTGAAGCTGCACAACGCGGGGATGTGGTGTTTCTCCCAGAGCGTGAGACCAAGCGGTTTTATCAATGGATGGAAAATATCGAACCGTGGCCCATCTCCCGTCAACGCTGGTGGGGGCATCAACTTCCAATCTGGCACTGCGATGCTTGCGGAGAACTCACGGTAGCGGTAACTCCTCCTTCTCAATGTGCGCACTGCAACTCTGAAAGGATTTGGCAAGACGAGGAGGTGCTCGATACATGGTTCAGTTCGGGGCTTTGGCCATTCTCCACGATGGGTTGGCCCGATGAAACAGAAGCGCTCAAGACGTTCTACCCGACTTCTGTTCTAGTAACAGGCTGGGATATCCTCTTCTTTTGGGTAGCTCGAATGATTATGCTCGGTCTTCAGTGTATGGACGAAGTGCCGTTCCGCCATGTCTACCTTCACGCCCTAGTTGCGGATGAGCACGGACAGAAACAGAGCAAGTCGAAAGGTAACGCAATCGACCCTGTGCCAACCATCCACGAGTACGGTGCCGATGCGTTCCGCTTTGCGCTGGTGTTCTCTGCTGCGCCGAATCCATATATCGCCTTGGCTGAATCCCAAATCGAGGCGGGGAAACGGTTCGCCAATAAGATCTGGAACGCTTCGCGTCTGTTACTAATGAACCTCGATGACTTTCAGCCCGGACAGCCGACGAATCCTATCTTGTGCGATCAGTGGATTCGCAGCCGCTATAACACAACTGTGGAGACGGTGACGACCTGCCTTGAGGAGTTCCGCTTTAATGACGCAGCACACGCGATCTATGAATTCCTCTGGCATGAGTATTGTGATTGGTACGTTGAACTCATCAAGCAGCGCCTCTACTATACCGACGATTCAACGGCGAAACATACTGCACAGAGGGTTGCCTCTGAAATCCTTGAAGGCACGTTGCGAATGCTGCATCCAATCATGCCGTTCATCACAGAGGAGATCTGGCAGCGGCTCCCGCATGAAGGTGATAGCATCATGGTCGCCCCTTGGCCCAAGCCACAAGCAGCTGAGACAGATCCGAAGGCAGATGAGGCTATGCAGACAATCATGGACGTTATTGATGGCATCCGCAGCGTCCGTGGTGAAATGAATGTACCACCTTCCAGCGAAGTCGAAGTCCGGATTCAAACTCCGACCCCGGAAACGGCTGAACTCCTCGGCGAACATTTGGAAGAATACCTGCCGGCGTTTACACGGTTCTCACAGATTTCCATCGCTGAACATCAGGAGAAGCCTGCCGCCGCCGCCGTAGCGGTGATCGGTGACATCGTGATCTATATCCCGCTTGCGGGAATCATCGACATCGAAAAGGAAAAAGACCGTTTGCAGAAGCGGTTGGACAAGGTAGTCAAAGAACTCACCGGCACCCAGAAAACGTTAGACAATCCGAATTTTGTCAATCGCGCGCCGGAAGCGGTTGTTGAGCAGAAACGCGCCCGGCTTGCAGTCCTTGAATCGGAGCAGGAGAAGTTGGCAACGAATATAGAGATGTTGGGATGAACAGTCGTGCTAAAGTGACCTGAAGGATTAGTGAAGACATCCACGAATCACACGAATCTAAGCGAATCTTTTTTATGGTGAATTAGACAAATAAGTGGACATTAATAGTAGTAGGCACACTCCGTGTGCCGTAACTCTGCGACCCTCGATCTATCAGGGTTCGTTCATAGTGTTCCATTAATTCTAAAATCTACCATAATTGATGAAAATTCGTGTAGATTAGCGGATAAAAAATCGGATTGTCTGTTATCGTGAAAGATTAAAATGGCAACAATCGAGCGAGATTATTCCGACGCGAAAAAGTTAAGAGTTGTCGTGGTAGGCGCGGGGATTGTTGGGGCATCGATAGCCTATCACCTGTCGCGTCGCAAAGATGTTGCCGTGACCGTCCTAGAGCGGGCTAAACTGTGCACGGGAGCGTCGGGACACTCCTTTGCGTGGCTGAATTCTTTCGGCAAAGATCCTGTGAGCTATCACCATTTCAACCGCCGATCGATGGACATCTGGGATCGATTTGCTCGCAGATTAGGTGGGGATCTCGACCTCCATTGGGGTGGTGAACTTCGGTGGGAATACACGCCGGAGCGAGTTGAGACACTGCATCAACGTATCAAGCAGCTGCAGGCGTGGGGGTATCCTATCCGTATCATTTCGAGCGGCGAACTCTGCGAACTTGAACCCGGTCTTTCCCCCGGTCCCGTGACGACAGCTTCCTTTTCGGAGATTGACGGACGGGTGGATCCATTCAAAGTAATTGAGGCTTGTTTACAACGTACGTGCGAGGCGGGAACGGTGGTGCACACCCATACCCCGGTCAACGAACTGTGTCTTGATGGACGGGGAAGGATAGCGACGGTCAATACCCCCAACGGAGAGATCAGTTGTGATACGGTGGTACTGGCAAACGGGACTGCCGTAACGGAACTCGCAGCCACTGCTGATGTTCATATTCCTCAACAGCATAGTCCCGGGGTGGTGGTTCGCACCGATCCACAGCCACCGATATTACAAAACGTTTCAGTGCTTCATCTGCCACCCATCGACAAAAACCGGCATGAAATTCACCTGCGACAATCCGCCGATGGGACGCTTGCCATCGGTCAAGGCTCACAGGAAAGTGTAGACCAAGACGACTCCCAAGAACACGCTGATGACCTGTTGAGTCGCGCTGTCCATTACCTGCCAGACCTCGTAGGTGCGCGAGCAATTCCAACGCCCGTGGGTTATCGTCCAATGCCGATTGATGAGTTGCCGGTCATAGGATTTTGTGCAGCAGCACCGAATCTGTATATCGCTTTGATGCACAGCGGGGTCACGTTGGCACCCTTGGTGGGAGAACTAGCAACGGTAGAAATCGTTGATGGTGCCGATGTTGAAATGCTTGCTCCATATCGTCCGGAGCGGTTTATAAGTGGATAGCAAAACAACGGTATGTTACTGATCATAAAAGTCATTAAACTATGGTGAATTCTATAATTACTTATACATATTCGATGCACAGCCAACCCCCTAAATCCCCCTTATCAGGGGGACTTTTGAGACTGCGCTGAAGGGAGCTGCTGCTGAACCGCTACTTATTTCTATAATTCATCATAAAATGATCTGGAGGCTTAGACATGATTCAAGTGAAGGAACAACTAGAGCAGTGCTTGGACAAATTTCGCGAGGGTACGCTGACAGAGCAGGATCTGCAGCAGGCATTGGAAAACGTTAACGGTGAGTTGGCTGCGGCGGCAAAACCCCAACGCTTGCTATATCTTCAAGCCACAAATACGTCAGTTACCTCGGCGGTTGAGGGGATGTCAATCGTTGATGGTGACGGCGTGCACAACGGTCCCGACGAACCTGATGATTGGCCCTACCAGACTGTGCATGAGGCAATGCTTGACGGTTGGCGTATCGTCAAGTTTCCCGAAATGACACTGATGCTGGTAGGGGAAAACGAAACCTATGGCCTCGGTTGCGAATTTATCCTCGAAAAGTGACCCCACAACCGTAGCATTTCCACGAAAGGATTTTACCGATGATCGATAAAACATACGATTGCGAACCGACGCTAACGGATCAGCAGGTAATCGAATTTTGTCAGAAGGGATTTCTCATCCTCGAAGGTGTAGTATCGGATGAAATTAATCACCGTGTCTCGGATTTTCTGGATGAGCATACCCACTTAGAACCGGTCGAAATCCTCGCTGAAGACTGGTTTGTCGAAGCCGTTCTCAAAAACCCGCAGGCGGCGGGTGCTGTGCGGTCACTGCTGGGTAAGAACTTCAAGCTGCCGATGATTATGAGCAACCACCGTGTCGAGTGTCCAAGGACATTGAGCTGCGGTTGGCACCGTGACGGCGGAGCCATCGACGCAACACGGCTCGAATTTTTACAGGTGTTTTACTATCCCCAAGACACACCGAAAGAGATGGGACCGACCGAATTGGTGCCGAGTTCACACTTAGTCCGCGCTAAACGCCGCTTCATGAGCCACTACGGCAACATCCGAGTAGGCGTGAAAACGGCGGCACCGGCAGGCTCAATTTTTATTACGCACTACAGTATTTGGCATCGCGCCACCTCTTCCACCGGCAGCGGTATCCGCAATCTGCTTAAATACAACTATTGGCGGACGGTTCCGCCGCAACGCGATTGGGTGGTTGATCCCTCTACTGACTTTATGAAGATGAAGTTTATGCCAGATGTTTCAGTGCTTGAAAAGTGGTACGACTCTATCCACGTCGCCCGCTTGTTCCAGTGGTTGTGCGGTCTTGGCGATGATTTTGAGTTCAAGGGAGGTCAATCTTGGCCCATCACCGCTGGGGGCGGCTATAATACGACCGAAGGCTTACCGCCCGGACTGGTTCCGCGGAACGAGAATTCTCGATAAATCGGGGCTTAAGAGATCATAGGAAGGAGCATTAATGAATGAAATCGACGCAGCAGACCTCCACAGTAGAAGTGCCCTCAAAGTTAGCCGCCGAATTGAACCCTTACGATAGTCGAGAAGAACGCGCACAGGCGATGGAGCGTGATGGCTTTGTTTTTCTTCCCGCGGTTCTCAGTCCCGAACAGGTTCAAGAATTGCGCGAATGTTCTGACCGCATCAAAACCGTCGCAACGCCGAGGTGGGATTTTATCGATCCTGATGGGAGTGGGATTAAAACGATTCAGAATGCGTTTAATCGAGATCCGCTCTATCTCGATTTCCTAGACAAACCGGGCGTCATCGAATTGGTTGAAGACACTCTGGGCGAAGACTGCCATATCATCCAGATGACCCAGTGGAACACGGGGAAGCGGGAGGAACAGAAAATGCACGCGGATTGGAAGCCAATCCTGCTGCCCGATGACGTGGCAATTGATCCCCGGGTCAAGATCCCGCCACTGATTATGACCGCTCATTTTTATCTGGATGATATGTATGAAGCCCTTGGACCCACGCGTGTCGTCCCCGGCAGTCACCGGGCGGGCGTGAGACCTGAACGGGATCAGGATAAATGGAATGACACTGAGGAGCAATCAATTCTCTGCCAAGCGGGTGATGTGATCGTTTTCAGGAGCGATGTGTGGCATCGCGGCGGTGCCAATCGTACCGATCAGGTTCGCTATCTGCTGCAGGTGCATTACGCGAATCGGTGGATCGCGCAACGATTTCCACCCTTTCTGAGTTTTCAGTTTGACCCGGAAATTCTATCGAAAACAACGCCGCGCCAGCGTCGGCTGTTGGGCGAACATCGTCCGGGCCCCTTTGCTTAACGCGGGATGATCCGTGTAACAGTGCCAAGTCTTCGGAGGAAACCATGTACGAATCATCTATTGTCCAACACTTTACCGAAAGAGGTATTCAACAAGGACAAAGACAACAAGGTATTGAATCTATTCTTGACATTTTGGGAATGCGATTTGACTCAAGTGCGGCTGAAACCTTAAAGCCGGCCATTGAGACGATCGAAGATTTGCAACATCTCAAGCAGTTATTTCGTTCGGCCGTGCAGGCACCAAACCTTGATGAATTCAAACAGACCCTAACTTCAATGACCAATGGGAACTAAGATGGTGTACGAATCAACCGTTGTGTATAGCACATTTGGTTGAGCATGGCAGTGTGGATTTATAGTGGATTTTAGAATTATTTAGACACTCTCAATGCACAGCTAACCCCCTAAATCCCCCTTATCAGGGGGACTTTTGAGACTGCGTGAAGGTCGGAGTTATTGGCACATGTCTACTTATTTTAGTATTCACCATAGTTTTTGATGATAGCGAACATAAGAGGGAGTACGCATGGCTTTTAGGTATCGTCTGGGAGTAGACATCGGGGGAACGTTCACCGATGCAACCCTGATCAATGAGGAAACAGGTGAGATCCGCGTCGGCAAAGTGCCTTCAACACCCCAAGACCCGTCACACGGTTTCATGGAGGCGACGCATCGCATACTACGCGAAGCCGATGTGTCGCCGGATGAGGTCGGCTATGTCGTTCACGGCACAACTGTGGCAACCAACTCGATCATTGAAGGCAAGGTCGCCCGCACGGGCTTCATTACAACCGACGGTTTTCGCGATCTGCTAGAGATTCAGCGACAGATACGACCATCGCTCTACGACTTACACTTTGAAAAGCCTCGTCCCCTGACGCCGCGTTACCTGTGCTTTGGCGTACCTGAACGGTTGGATGCTCAAGGGAATGTGCTCACGCCGCTTGATGAGTCCGCAGTCAGGAATGCGGCAGACCAACTCCGTCAAGAGGAGGTGGAATCCATCGCTGTCTGCTTCCTTCACGCCTATATCAATCCGAGCCATGAGAAACGGACGGGAGAGATTCTACGTGAAGCCCTCCCCGACACTATCATCTCCCTTTCGTCAGAGGTCGCGCCGGAGTTTCGGGAGTATTTCCGGGCAAGTACGACAGTGATCAACGCTTCCATCAGGCCCGTCGTCGGGCGTTACCTCCAGAGCATTGAAGCGCGGCTACGTGCGGAAGGGTTAGAAGCGGAACTGCTTGTGATGCAGAGCAGCGGCGGGGTTTTCACATTTGAAGCGGCGAGCGAAAAACCGGTCTTCATGGTGGAATCGGGACCCGCAGCGGGCGTTATTGCCGCGACCTATCTCGGTACGACGTTGGACTGCCCGGATGTCATCTCCTTCGACATGGGCGGCACCACAGCGAAGGCGGGGCTTATTCAGAACGGCACACCAACGATAACCAAGGACTACGAGGTAGGAACAGCCGCTCAAACCGGCGTGGGTGCCTCCCGCGGCACGGGCTATCCCATCCGTACTCCTGTCATCGACCTTGTGGAGATTGGTGCGGGTGGAGGCTCTATTGCATGGGTGGATTCCGGCGGGGTGCTGCGGGTGGGACCGCAGAGCGCGGGTGCGGATCCGGGACCCGTATGCTACGGAGCAGGCGGGGCAGAACCGACCATCACCGATGCCAATCTGGTATTGGGACGGCTCAATCCCAGCTTTTTCTTGGGCGGTGAGATTGAATTGGACGTTGAGGCAGCGCGCCGGGCAATCCAAGAGAAATGTGCGGATCCGTTGAACCTTGATCTTGTGGAAGCTGCTCACGGTATTGTGGAGATTGCCAACGCTGCAATGGTCAATGCCTTACGACTTGTCTCCGTCCAGCGCGGTTACGACCCCAGAGATTTTGTATTGACGGCGTTTGGCGGTGCGGGTCCGGTACACGCCAACCGTTTGGCGGCAGAGATTGAGGCACCCACCACTATTATCCCCATGAGTCCCGGTACAACTTCAGCTATGGGCTTGTTAGTGACTGACCTCAAGCATGACTACTCCACGACCCTCATCCAACATGTCGATCAACTGGATACGGCGGCGGTGGAGGAGACCTACCAAGACCTAGAAGCGCAGGGAGGCGCGAGTCTGGAACGGGAGGGCGTGCGTCCTGAAGACATCAGCTTCCTCCGGCAGGTAGATACGCGCTATGTCGGACAAAGTTACGAGTTGACAGTGCCGTTACCGGCGGAACAGTTAGACGCTTCAAAGATTGACCGTGTACTTGAACAGTTTCATATCGAGCATGACCGCGCCTATGGCTATAGTGCGCCGACAGAACCGGTCGAGTTCGTGAATCTGCGGCTCACCGCGATCGGCAAAATCGTCAAGCCCCGGCTGCGCGAATTGGAAGGAAACAACACAGACATCGATGCAGCTCAGAAAACCACTCGATCCGTCTACTTTGCCGAAAGTGACGGCTATGTTGAATGCCCCATCTATGACCGTTATCTCCTAGGTCCCGGCTGCGTCTTGGCAGGACCGGCAATCGTCGAGGAGATCGATTCTACCACCGTTATCCACCCCGGCTACAGTGCACAGGTTGATAGATTCGGTAACCTGATCCTGACTCGAATTTAGGGTCATTTAATTCTCCGGATATTATTGCCCCGATAAATCGGGATGCAAAGCCATCTGAATCGCGGATTAACACGGATTAACGGATTACACGGATTAAAGACGACAGCCATACCTACCTTAACAATGTGCAATGAACGCGCGACGACCAACGGCGGGGCAAGATGCCCCGCCTACCGGGATCAGGTTGACAGGTTTGGCAACCTGATCCTGACCCGCATTTAATTCTGAACTACAAGATGGCGATCAATAATCATCATTTATGATTGGGCAAACCGTGTGCGGTGAAAGTGGCACGCACGGTTCAGAAGGAGGGAAAGATGATTAGAATAGCGATAGTAATTCTTGTATTGCTTATAGGTTGTGCGATGCCACCTGAACCTGAACCCCAATTCATTGGGCAGTACCTGAGTCTGGAAACCTTCAAAACAGACTATCCTAACATCAAGGAGTTAGGCAGAAGTCAGCACGGCAACTATGTCAAATACCTCACGCTCAATGGCAGAATCTTAATGGCTCGTTATGACGAAAAAAAAGGGGCTTGGCAGATAACCATGAGACAACCTACCTCCCATGAAGTGGAATACTACATGAGCAAAGGAGAGTGGGAATTTGACTGACCCAACGCATTATCCTGTCTACCCATACAAGACGTTAGGCTGTGCCCTACTTATCATTGGGCTCTGTCTCGTTAATTGCGCGAGTATGGCCAGTTATGGTGAAGGTTACCCCAAAACGACAACGGATATGACGCTTGAGGCAAGACATATCATCGTTGGTAAAGTCGTTCATGTTTCCTTTGTCTTTGAGCAGGGGTTCTCTGGTCCCCAGAGCCTTGTAACCGTCCGTGTTGATAAGGATATAAAACGAGAGATTGAGCGTGTTGATAATCAAGAAACAGATTCTCCACAACGGCAGGTATCAGAAAAAGATCGTAAAACACCGGCACAACTAGTAACCTTCGTTCAGATAGGGGGTCCATACCGCTTGTTCGATTTCCTTCCCTTCCCTAGTGGCGATTGGGTCACAGCCGTAGGTGTTGACTACGTTAAACGGGGCGAGCGTGTTTTTCTCAAGTTGCTTCCTACCGCTTCACCGGTTGAGCATAATGGAAAGACAGCCGATAGTTATCCTCAAGATCGTGGCTCTATCTATTCTGTCCGAGGGAAAGGTGGGGAACTTGATGAACATATCATCAAGAGGGGTTGGCATGGAATGGATGTCACGGTGCTGCAAATGACTCGTATTGTCCGAGCCACTCTGAAACAACCGGAACGGATGCGAACATTGGTATGTCGCGTGGGCAAACTTAAACGGATGCCATTTGTGCAGGATGCACAGGGGCGGTATCGCCCTAAGCAACCGGATGATCGCCTCCCCATCGTGATGGACGAGGTGACGGCTATTGAGACAGAGTTGAACCTTTCATCGCTATGTGGTTCTGATGAGGTGAAAGATGATTAGAATAGTGATAGTGATGTTTCTCCTGCTTATGCAAAGTCGTGGTCCTTCTCCGCGAACCCCATTTCCAGAGGCATACTATGGATTGAGGCTCGGCATGAGCATTAAGGATTTTGAGAAGATGTTTTAACTTGGCTGAATTCAGAGCGACACTCAACAAGGAAAAAGAACGATGACTATCACTAGTGCTGTTATAAAAAATATTATACGTAAATTGTTGGCAGGTGAGGATTACCGCGCTGAAATCGTCGCGCTTATTGATGCCGAATTTTTGCAATATATTGTCGATTTTTTCGGTCGCGTTGTTGATGCAAAGTTAAAAAATCACGCCGTGACAGTTGATTGGTACAAAGAGGAATTCCTCAATCCAAAGCTGGACAAATTGAATATTGCTGTACATTTAGGTTTGAACATGGAAACAATCACGAATATGTACGAATCTTCAGCGAAACAGATTGTACTTGATGCCTCTATAGAGCATTATGATGTCTTACTTAATGCGATTCAGGATTTGACGGAACAAAGCGATGTTGATGTCTCGTTGACGATAAAATTTCGGACGGTCAGTGTTGATCTCAACATTAACGAAAGTTTAATCGTTATTAATACACTTGCTGTCAAACGCGCCGCGTTGCGAGGTGGATTATGGAGTACAGCGGGAAAACAGGTTGAGAAACCGTTGATGACAACACTTTGTGCCCTGTTCCGTGTTCCACTGAGGTATTTTAATCAATCGGTTCTTCCTATTCCAACAAATGAAGTGGAACGCGAAGCGGATTTCTATCTGGTCGATAACGCTGGATTGAGGCACCGTTGCGAAGTGAAGCTGATGGGCAAAGGGAATCCGGAAAGTGCGGATGCCGTCCATGCTCGTAGCAGCCAAGTTTTTGTTGCGGATAAACTCTCCGACCTGAATAAAGCACAACTCGATGATTCAGGCATCCATTGGGTAGAGCTACGAGATGAAAACGGTTACAAGCGGTTTGAGCAGGTCTTAACAGCATTATCAATCCCTTGTCAACCCTTTGAAGGAGATATGCAGGCAGCGTTAGATGAAATTTTTTCGGTTATACTTTCCGACGATGTTCAATCTTCATCGACCCCTGGCATTATTCTTCAAGAGCAGAGCGGTGATGACTCGCAGCTGCTCGTGGACTTTGAATGAAATAAAGTGGGCGGGGATGGTTATCGCTTGGGGCCCGGCTGCGTCTTGACAGGACCGGCAATCGTCGAGGAGATTGATTCTGCCACCGTCCTCCACCCCGGCTACCGGGCGCAGGTTAACAGGTTTGGAAACCTAATCCTGACCCGAATTTAATCCTGATTTACTAAAAACTCCTTTAGAGCTAAAGCCCAATAGATTG
The DNA here is from genome assembly GCA_965208425.1 of Candidatus Poribacteria bacterium. Taxonomy (GTDB): domain Bacteria; phylum Poribacteria; class WGA-4E; order WGA-4E; family PCPOR2b; genus PCPOR2b. The sequence continues at coordinate 6,803,517 of OZ242335.1, forward strand.
GGGTCAGCTAAACATTTTGTGGTATAATGCATTTGTCTTTCGTAGCGGATTTGAACTGCGTCTACCTGCACAACACCAATTTTGAAAACTGCCAAGATTGGGAACGACAGCATCAGTGGCTTTGTGAGAAACTTGAAACCTTTCCTCAAGTCTTTATGTCACAGATTGAAGCCTTTAATGCCAGCAATTAGAAAGAAAGAATGGGAAGATGAAAGTGTCTGATAAAATCTGTTATTGGACATTTTGACGTTCATTTTAGGAAAATCTGAAAATCAAGATCCAGTCATAGCGGGGATTCCGCTAGTCTCAATAAGCAAAAAATATGTCCGATAACTCTATCATAACCAGAAAGGAGTAAATTATGGGGTTTGGATGACTTGAAAGAGGTTATTGAGAAATTGCAAGGGCTGATCAATACTCGCCGCGATTATCTGTCTGGAAAGGAGAGACGCACTCGGCAAGTGTTGATTGATCCGTTGTTGGGGGCGTTGGGTTGGGACGTATCGGATCCCGGTGCTGTCTATATTGAACATAATAAGATGGATTATGCCCTGATGTCGAATGCGACTCCAAATGCCGTTCCAGTTGCCGCAATTGAAGCGAAGCCTCTTGGGGAATCCTTGGAAAAGAAGGCGATAACGCAGGCTATTGCCTATGCAATTGAGAATAACATTCTCTACATAATCGTCACCAACGGAGATAGGTGGGAGATGTATGAGGTGCTCAAACCAGGGACAATGGAAGATAAGAAGTTGATGGAATTCCAGTTGTCTGAACATTTGCCCCAAGAATGCGTGTTACAAGCGTCGCGGATATGGAGGTCCAACTTTGCCTCTGACGATCCAAAGAAACCGATAAAACCAGTTCCCCCGAAGCCCAACGGAGATGATAATCGTCCGACACATCTTGTCGTAACTATGCCCAACGGCGAAAAGATTGCTCATAGTAATGCGTCAGATACTTTCGTTGAAGTAATTCGGAAGCTAGGAAAAGTGAAGGTAAAAAACCTTAACAAGATGTACAACAACCGTCCTCTAATATCAACTTCTGATAACCCCACATACACAACGCGCAAACTCGGTAAGTATTTCATAATAACTCACTTTGCAACACAAAGAAAAAAAAGGATCCTTGAGGAAATTGCCTCTGCTCTTAGGGTCAAGCTGAAAGTGGAAATCGTCCCCAAAGGCTGAATTGAAAAGGAGTGTCAATATGCGAACTGTCCGCGTTAAATGGAAAGGACCGCTCTCTCTTGACAACGTGAAAGAACTGGATGACGATGACGATGACTGCGGTTTATACCAAATCTACGGTCGCCACATCATCTTCGGAGACGATTCCCTGCTCTATATTGGAATGACACAACAAACTTTTAGCCATCGATTTGCTGAACACGCCGGGTGGTTGGAGGAGGAAGAAGGAGTTTTTGTTCATGTCGGTCGAATTAACAAGGAAGGTTATAATGGGGCAGATAGGCAGCAGGTTATCAAGGATACGGAGGCACTTACAATCTACTGGCACTCACCGCCATATAACTCAAGCAACATTGACACCTATAATGGACAGGCACTGAAAGTTATAAACGATGGTGAACGATGTGACTTGTGTGAACGACTGTCAGCAGGGGACAAAATGACGTTTCTCTTGCAAGTCTTTGAGGCGGAGATGGAGATGGTCCTCGATTCCAGTTGTGTCGTCCAATCTGAGGTGTTTGAGGTTACAGGCAACACAAAGAATCATATTTTGCAAAAAGCACGGAAAAAAGCACTAAATAATGTTCTACGTGAAGATTTGAGGGATCTGTTTGAAAAACAACGTTGGCAAACGGGTGAGATATTTGGAAGGTTTTATGCTTTTAGGAAATACAAGAAAGGAAAGTATCAGGCACTTCTGCTCATAACAGACCCATCTAACGATGCAACAACAATCTTTTATCAGCTATCGCAGCCATCGCAAAGGAGACATGTATGACACAGATGGTGCGGAGGAAGGCAAGCCCACGATACGGAGAGGATATAGTGCAATTGCAATAGGGGCATAAAGACCCGTCAAAATCCGCTACAGATAAAGACAATATCATTCCGCAATGCTAGTTTTGTAATCGGGCGTATCGCGGGGATTTTACTTTCGATGATAAAGGTTGTGTTCGGGCGGTTGCCGATGTGGGTCCCGTCCAACGAGCCACAGAATCGGTTCAACGAAAAATCTCTGAGTGGCTAAAAAGACTATTTGGATTATTCTAAAAAGAAAGATTTAGCCAATAGATTTTATAATAGGAAACAACTATGAATCATAACAATTCAGATAATGCGCCTCAACTAGGTTACTTTTTAAAATACAATCTCCATTGGGTAGAAGCATTGAAATTGTTGAAGTATCAGCTTAAGACGAAGAAGGGGAATAAGCGAAAGAAGGGGAATAGACATTTCAATACTCTTGAGATGTTCTATTACGAGAAACTTGAAAAATCCTTTAAGGAATTAGAGAGTAAAGAATACTTCGACACTAGAATAGCTAATAACCTTTTTTACGGCTTGCAAGAGTTTATGGTTGTTCCCTATACAATACCAAAGTCCAACCTTGGTTTACGCCGGCACAAGTTTATGACTCTCCCTATGCGAGTCCTTTACTATGCTGTTGGGCTTTATTTACTTAAACTTTCTGACGAGTATCTTAAAGACTATAAATTGCACAAGCAGCGTATTTATGCAAAACATGGAGGAAATCTGTACTTTAAGGCTAACAAACTGGAGCTTAATTTCAATAGTATTTGCTATCAATCACACTATAAGGACTTTCGTAAAAGGCTAAGACAGGAAATTAAAGGTGACCCGCAGCACAAGGTTGTTATTTACTTAGTGTAATTACCCCCAAAACCTGGGCACCTGAATAAGATATATTTTGGACTATAAAACAGTCGTCATCTGTGCGACAATATGGGTCAGAAACGCCTAAACAAGAAAGGAGTTTTCACCCCGATGTCCCGTAGAAAGCAGTACACCAGTCAATTCAAAGCACAGGTGGCTATTGAGGCGATAAAAAATCAACAAACGGTCGGTCAGATAGCCAGTGAATATGGCGTCCACCCGACTCAAGTCAACCAATGGAAGAAACAGGTCCTTGAGCAATTGCCTCAATTGTTTACTAACGGACGCTCAAAAGCGGCGGCTGACACCGACCAGTTAGTCGCAGAACTGTATCGGCAAATCGGCCAGTTGAAGGTGGAATTGGACTGGCTTGAAAAAAAAACGCACCCTTTCGGTTGAACAGAAACGCCAGTTGATTGACAAGACGTGCCATTGTCCATCGGTTGTCAGACAATGTGAACTGTTAGGCTTGGCTAGAGCCTCCTTCTATTACCAGCCTGTAGGCGAATCAGAACAAAATCTACGCTACATGCGGCTGATAGATGAGCAGTATACAAAAACGCCATTCTACGGTGTCCCTCGATTGACCGCATGGTTGCGTTCTGAAGGCTATCGTATCAACCCAAAACGGGTGGCACGGTTGATGCGGAAGATGGGATTAGCTGCCATCTATCCCAAGCCCACCACTTCAGCTATGGGCAAGCCATCGAAAACGTATCCCTATTTACTGAGGGGATTAAGTATCATTAGACCCAACCAAGTGTGGGCAACGGATATCACCTATATTCGCTTGACCGGTGGGTTTGTGTATCTGGTAGCCGTTATGGATTGGTTCTCCCGGTATGTGTTATCGTGGGAACTGTCAAACTCACTGGATGTATACTTTTGTCTATCGGCTCTCGAACGCGCTCTTAGCCAATCGAGACCGTTGATATTCAATAATGACCAAGGCAGTCAGTTCACTTCTGATGCCTTTACTAATCGACTCAAAGCCGCTGATATTGCCATCAGTTGGGACAGCAGAGGCAGCTATTTTGACAATATCTTCATTGAACGGCTTTGGCGCAGTGTCAAGTATGAGGAGGTTTATCTCAACGACTATGATTCGGTGACTACGGCTTCTTGTCGATTGAGAGATTATTTCAACTTTTACAATCAACACCGGTTTCATCAAGCACTAAACTATCGAACACCTCACGAGGTCTATTTCCAGTAAAATCAGGCGTTTACACTTGACTACATTGCTCAGATTTTATATCTTAAATCCCATTCAGCGCTGTCTAAAGGATGGGGGTAAGCTCATTAGACATAGAACACTATTTTGATGAACTCAATATTCCTAGTCTCTTAGATTTACTGGCAGAACGCGTCAAGCCAAGTATTCAGGCAGAAATGCGCTACGATGAAACAACTCAAGCCCAGATTGTTTCGTTTTTTCATTTTATGTCAGGTGGAACCTCCGGTATACCTCAATCAAATAACAATGTTATCTCGGATTTTATCGGGCATCTTTTTCTGGTTTTTGGTGATTTATTTCTTGATGATGAGCTTCGTAAACACGGGGATTCAGTAGATAGTTAC